>NZ_LMWH01000312.1 GCF_001507435.1 Streptomyces sp. NRRL F-5122 | reverse complement strand
CTACATCGGCTACGAGCACGTCTACCAGGAAGGCTGCAGCCTCGGCTCCCTGGCGAGCGAGATCGTCAAGACGGACCTCGACGTCCACGACCAGCTCGCAAATGCGTTCGACCAGTGGAGGGACACCTTCCGCGAGGGAATCGAGCGCATGCAGCAACTCGGCCGCATCAGCGCCGAGGCAGACCCCGCACGGCTGGCCAACCTGCTCCTTGCCGCCTTCCAGGGCGGCACACTCCTTGCCCAGGTTGCACGGAACGTCACTCCGCTGAAAGATGCGCTGCAGACAGCCATCGACTACCTGCAGACCTTCGCAACGTCCCAAGCGTCATAGCCCCGCACGCTGGCAGTGGCGTGCACGAGACCGAGGGCATCCCGACCGTGAGAGCGTCCGCCGTGAGCATGGACGGCTCCTCGCGCGATAGGGCGGGCGAGGGCGACGCAGGGTCGCCGGCTGACCAGGACCAGCCATCGGCCCCGGTGGGACGAACGGCATTGCCTCGCTACTCCTGCGGCTGCTCGTGGCGGCGGAGGTCACCACGGCCGGTGAGGGACGTCTTTCTGCCGAATGGGCACTTCGCCATGCGGCAGCTGTGCAGGTGGGAGACCTCGTGGACTTGTCGCACGGGCATTGATGGCGCCAAGCGCGCTCCAGTGGATGCATCCACACGGCCCAGTTGCGTGCACGGGCAAAGGGCTCGTCGGCGATAGCAACCACAACGGTGTGACCCACCGTGCCGTACTCCGGACGCACGTCAGCAACCCAAGGAACCGCAGGTACTCCTTGGGTGTGGTCGGCCACACACCCAGTGCAACTCCGACAGACAGGCCGGCCGTGACGGTCCTGCCGTTCGCGTGCTCGACAACGATGCTGAGCCGGTGGCTGCCCTCGCCCAAGGCCAGCAACAGGGCGGCGAGCACGGCCCACGGCCGATGCCGTGACGACGTCGCCGATGGTCCGGGCGGCCTGCTGCTCAGACATGGGCGGCCTGCAACGCCATCGCGTTCAACCCGGTTCGCGGAACGGATTACGGCGCGACGTGGGGCCCGGCTGCCGCATTCCGTCGCGTATCATGACTGTCCGTCGTCAACCCCTGATCAGCCGTTGATCGTGCGGAGGTAGGCCAGCGGCGCTGGTATCCCTCCGCACGGGCGAGTCCGACACGGTGAACAGGGACGTCAGGAGTGAGAGCGAGGACTGTCGCCGCAGCGTGGCTTTGTCGCTTTCCGGTCTGCAACACAGGTCTCTTGACCCGCCACGCTTGTCTGTCGCGCGTTTCGCTGGTCCCAAGGCTCCCGCCTCTGTGTCCGATGCCCAACAGGCGGGGGAGAGGGGCCAATGGCCCGCCGAATATCGGCGATGGAGGAGTTCGCCACCGCCCACGAGGCCGCGGCGGGTGCCACCCGGTGGCAGACCGAGGCGCTGGCCACCCTGTTCAACACGGGGGGCGCGTACGCCGCACCGTTGTCCTGCACCCCATCGACGAGATGTAACCCCGCGTCGCCCGGCTTCCGAAGGGAAGATGCGCCGTTCGTCAGCCGTGCCGCGCTAGTGTCGGCCGTCGGTCGCGCAGCCCCGTCACCACGTGCGAAGCTGCATGTCGTGTGTCGCGCCGCAGGTCGGTGTCGCCGCGGTGGGCGTGTGCGGGACCTTGCTGGCGATGACCGCGACGCTGCTCGCCACGAAGCGGCGTCAGATCCGCCAGGAACGCAACACCTCAGCGACGGCATAGATACGCAAGCGACTATCCCGAACCTTCCGCACGAGATCGGACACAGCACCGTAAGGCGGATCGATCCCCTCGCCTGACTGGTCCATGTACTGAGCAGTCACAAAAGCAGCAAAAAGACTATTTCGATATGGAAGCGGCTCAAGATTCACGATCGTATGCAAAAGAGCAGCGGCCCGCCATGCAGCATCCGGATCGGACGCTTCAAGCGTCGGCATCTTGGTCTTGTGGCGCGCGGTGGCCGCCACCAGTGCCGAGTAGTCAGCCACTGTCATGTCCTCGCGCCCGAGGGCCGCCTCCTGGACATCGAGCAGCCAGGCGACATCGATATACAGAGCCATCAGGCAGCCGCAGCCCCGTCGCCACGCTGAGAGGGAGGAATCTCCTCAGGGAACGCCTCGTCGAACTCGCCGCGAAGCCTGTCGGCCCAGACAGCGGCGCCGGCGACGAACCGCTTGCGATGCATCTCGCGCACGCCGAGATCATGCAGGTACTGCTTCAGACTCTTGCCCTCAGCAGCAGCGGCGGCACGCACGCCTTCCATTTCGTCATCGGAGAAGGACACGTTCAGTGATGGCATCCCTCAATGGTACCTACTTGGTACCAGTGTCGCCAGCCTTGGCTACGTTCAAGGCATGTGGCCCGGGGACACCCAGATTCAGAAGCGTGTCGAAGAGAACCTCCCCATGCGGCGACGAGCACGGCCACTCGAACCGGGCTGACTCACCGCCCAGCACCGCTTCTACTTCGCGTCGAACGCCGTCTGACACGACACACACTGACGCGACCAACCTTCACTGCACCGCGGCCCACGAACGTACGCGCCAGTAGTCGCTGCCGCGCTCTCTCCGCCCGCTCCCAGTACACGGAACACGGCCCGCACAGGAGCCCTTACGGCCCCTGCCGCACTCCTCGCAGGTGCGACGCGCCCCCGTCGTCGGTCGCATCAGCGCCGAGGGGGATCCCACACAACTGGCCACGCTGCTCCTTGCGGCCCTCCAGGGCGGCACCCTCGTCGCCCAGGTCGCACGGGACATCGCCACGCTGAAGGATGCGCTGCAGACCGCCATCAACTACGCGCAGACCTTCGCGACGTCTCCCGACGCCGGCGTCTTCGCACCGCTGGCTAGCGCAGGCGGGCACGAGGCCGGAGAGCATCTCGATCGTGAGAGCGCCGGTGAGGGTGACGGCGGTGGGCAGGGGCGACTCCTCGCACGATAAGGGGCAGACCGCAGCGGCGCGAGGCATCGGTGCCGCCAGGACCGGCCGCCCCGGCGGGGCGGCCGGCGTCGCCTCGCCACTCCTGCCACCGTTCGTGGCGGCCGAGGCCGCCCCTACAGGGCGACCACCACGGCCTCGCGGTGGCCGCCGACGGCACGACACTGTTGTCGCGGAGGGCCACCAATGACGAGCCCGAGCTGCTGAAGCTGATCGGCGACGTCCTGGACCTGGCCGACGGCCGTCAGGTCAGCTGGGTTGACATGACCGGCGGCGAGCCCGCGCTGCTGCTGGCCCTGCTGGTCAACCCACAGCGGGAGGTCCTCTACATGCCCGGCCGCCTGGTGAACCGGGCCTCCGACGGCTACCGCGGCGAGGGCAAGACCAGGGCAAGACCGACGCCCGAGACCCCTACGTCATCGCCGACCAGGCCAGGATGTGTCGCGACCTGCGGCCCAGCCGCCCCGGCGACGAAGCCGCTATCGAGCTCAAACTGCGGTTTGATGCGATTTCCTTCGCTGGCAGCAGGTGGCCAGCGCCTGGATGGCGCTGGTATGCCACCGATGGGCTGATCGCAGACGCTGGCCCAAAGCAGGCAGCTCATGGGTGGTTCCCGTCACAATTGCTGCTAAATCAGGGAGGTTCGTTGAGCAGCTTGATTTGCCGAGCAGTGTCGAATGGCGAGTGCGTGAACGCTCGATGCTTTGCACGTCACTGAGGCGTTTTCAACCTCCGGTTGAGCTGGCGTGATGGAGGGTGAGTATTGCTTGGACGATGCCTGTGATGCGGGTGGTCGAGCAGCGAAGTTTGCGGAGGAGCCGCCAGGTCTTGAGGGCGGCGATGGCTGGTTCGACCAGAGCACGGAGCTTGGCCTGAGATCGGTTCACGGCCTGCTGACCGGTGGATAGCGCCTCCCATCGGCCACGGATCGGCACCCGGACTGTGCCGCGGGCGCCCTGGTAGCCCTTGTCTGCCCAGCAGGGGATGTGGGCCTGTTCGAGGGCATCGATGATGCCGTGTTCGCGGGCTGCGCGGATGTCGTGGACGGCCCCTGGCAGTGCGGGCGAGGCCCATAGGAGCCGACCGAACGGATCGGCGATGACCTGCACGTTCACGCCGTGCTTCTTGTGCTTTCCTGAGTAGTAGGGCCGGTCGGCCGCGATCCGATCGATCGGCAGAAGTGTCCCGTCGAGCAAGACGTACGCTTTCGCCGAGGCAGCCCGGACAGCCTCGTTGAGGGTCGGGGCGAGTGCGGCCAGCAGGTCGACGGCCTCGCTGATGTAGCGGTAGACCGTACTCGTCCCGACCTCGAAACCTGCTGCGAGCTGGGCGTACGTGGTCCCGTTACGCAGATGAGCCAGCACCAGCAAGGCTTGACGTCCGGTCGAGAGCCGGCGCCAACGGCTCCCGATCCGACGACGGTGTTCACGCAGACGAGCAGCGAGGAAGGACATGGACCGACTGGACACGTCTAGTCCGCACGGGTAGACAAGCACGCGAAGCCTCTGAGGGATACCGGGTGATCTTGGTCGTGAACCCGCCTACCAGGGGCTTCACCCTTGTGTCGAACCAACCAATGACCTTCAGCGGTAAGTTGGCAGAGCGCCAGTGCGGGTGAAGCGCCGATAGGATCACAGCATGTCCTCCCCGAGAGCCCGCCACTACGTGCTGACGACACTGCTGGTCGTGGCACTGGTTGCCTTCGGCTACTACGCTCTGCAGCCCGTACGGGAAACTTGCACGCTTACCTCCGGACCGTATGGCTCCACCTTCAGCTCAAGCAGCGTGAAAGTCTCCGGCAACGGCCGGTGCGGTGAAGACCGCACGCGCTTCATGACCTGGTTCAAGGGGTAGACGCAGCCAACGAGCTGAGCCCGCGGCGACTTCACGATGTTGATGCCAGACGCTGAGTGGGCGAGTGGTGGCCCCCGTCCAGGCCCGCTGTGGCAGTTGAAGGTGACCGGCTACTCGATGCGAGCAGTGCGAGGCGGGTTCAGCGATCAGGTTGGAAAAGGCTCACTTGCGTATTGGCCGTACACCGGCACTCAGGCGCTGACCGGATCCTTCGGCCGGGCCAGCGTCAACACGGTCTGCTTCGTTCTGGGGCCGAAGACAGCCAAGATGACGGCGCCGAACAGCCAGGTGCCAGCGATGAAGAAAAAGACGCTCTTGTAGCCCGAGCCGTTGTACAAGCCAGCGATGACCAGTGGTCCCACGGCGTTGGAGAGTCGGCCAAGGCCGTACGAGACGCCAGTACCGAGTGACCTGCCGTGGGTGTCGAACAGCTCGGGTGAGTACGCGTACCCGAGCGCCGTATAGCCGCGCTCGAACAGGTTCACCAGGAACCCAAAGACGATGATCAGGGCCGGGTTGAACGTCAGCCCGTACAGCAGGCCGCACACGGCGATGATCGCGCCGAAGGCCACCAGGCACCACTTGCGCTCGAACCGGTCGGTGACGAGGGCAGCGATGTACGAGCCGAGCGGCGCGCCCGCTGTGCTGAGTGCCACGTAGAAGACGGACTTCTCGACGCTGAAGCCCTCTTTCGCGAGCAGTGTCGGAGCCCAGCTGGAATAGCCGAAGAATCCGATGGTCTGGGTGACCCAGACCACGGTGAGCAGCAGGGTAGGCAGGAGGTATTTCTTCTGGAATAGGATGCGCAGCGGCGCCTTCTTCAGGACTGGCGGGTCCAAGGGAGGCGCTGGCAACGGGAGCGGGCCCTTCTCCGCGGTGATCTGCGTTTCGAGTTCCGTCAGGATTGCGTCGGCCTTGGCGTGCTCGCCCCTGCTTTCGTACCAGCGGGGAGATTCTTTGAGGTGTCGCGCGAAGAAGAGGTAGACGATGCCGAGTGCGCCCCACAGGTACACAAACCGCCATGACCAGTCGTTGATCGGGACGAGGGCGCTCGCGACGAAATTGGTGACAGGTGTGCCGCAGATGCCGATGACGATCGCGTACGCCTGGAATTTTCCGCGCAGCGCGGAGGGGAAGAGTTCGCTGACGTAGATCACGGCGACGACGGTCATCGCGGAGAGGCCCGTGGAGGTCAGCGCCCGGAAGACGCCGAGGGAGACGATGTCCCAGGAGAATGCCGAGGCTAGCGAGAAGACGCTGAAGAACACGGTGGTGAGGTTGAGCGCCGTCCTGCGGCCCCACCTGTCGGCCATCCAGCTCGCGACGACGGACCCGAGGAACATACAGACGAACGACAGCGAGGTGACGTACGCCACCTGGTTCACGGTGACGCCCCAGAGCTTGATCAGCCGGGGTGCCGTCACCGCGAAACTGTTGATGTCCGCGAATTCGAAGAAGTAGGCGAAGGCCACCGCCATCAGGGTTATCTTGTGGAATCTGGAGATCGGTAGCCGGTCGAGCCGGTTCTTCGCGTTGGAGTGCAGCATGGGGAGCCCCTTTTTCGTCGTTGTGGGTGCGGAAGGGGCTCAGGCGTTTTCGCCGGGCCAGTAGAGCCGCATCGGATTGTCAACCAGCAGCTTCTGCCGCATCGCGGCGGTTACGGCCACCCGGGGCACGTAGTCGACCAGCAGTCCGTCGTCCGGCATGTGGTCCGTGAGGTTCGGGTGCGGCCAGTCGGTGCCCCACAGGACGGAATCCGGGAATTCCTCGACGACCTTCCTGCCGAAGGGCACCACGTCGGAGTACGGCTCGCGCTCCTCGTCGAGGGCGGGGCGGCCCGTGACGGTGAGCCGCTCGGGGCAGGTCACCTTGACCCATACGCCGCTGCGCTCCACGAACCGCAGGAACCGCGTGAAGTCGGGCCCGTCCACAGGCTTCGTCACGTCGGGGCGACCCATGTGGTCCACGACAAGCGGGGTGGGCAGCGCGGTGAAGAAGCCTTCGAGGTCGGCGAGGTCCTCGCCCTCGAAGTAGATGACCACATGCCAGCCGAGCGGCGCGATGCGCTCGGCGATCGCCGCGAGATCCTCCTTGGGCGCGGCGTTGACCAGGCGTTTCAGGAAGTTGAACCGCACTCCGCGCACACCGGCCGCGTTCAGCTCCGCCAGCTCGGCGTCGGTGATGTCGGGCCGTACGGTCGCGATGCCGCGCGCCCGGCCGCCGGACGCCCGTACGGCGTCGACCATGGCGCTGTTGTCGGCGCCGTGGCAGGTGGCCTGCACGATGACGTTGCGGCTGACGCCGAGGTGGTCGCGGAGCGTGAACAGCTCGTCCTTGCCCGCGTCGCAGGGCGTGTACTTGCGCTCCGGTGCATAGGGGAACTCCGCGCCCGGCCCGAATACGTGACAGTGCGCGTCGACGGTGCCCTCGGGCAGGGTGAAGGCCGGGGCGGACGGATTCCGGTACCAGTCGAGCCACCCGGGCGTCTTGATGAACGGTCCGCTCATGCCTGTTCTCCCTGCTTGCCGCCGACGTAGCGCAGTCCTGCGGCCCGCAGGGGCTCGCGCATACCGTACATGTCGAGGCCGAGCTCGCCTGCAGCGAACCGCTCCCGCTTGCCGTCCTCGTTCTCCTCCCGCTTGCGGCCGGCGGCCGCGACCTCGGCGGCCTGTTCGGCCGGCACGACAACGACGCCGTCAGCGTCGGCAGCGACGACGTCCCCTGGGCGCACCAACGCGCCCGCACAGACGACGGGGATGTTGACGGAGCCGAGGGTTGCCTTGACGGTGCCCTTCGCGTTGACCGCGCGGCTGAAGACGGGGAAGTCCATCTTCTCCAGCGCGGCCACGTCCCGGCAGCCGCCGTCGATGACCAGGCCGACCGCGCCCTTGGCGCGGGCCGAGGTGGCGAGCAGCTCGCCGAAGAAGCCGTCCTCGTTCTCCGTGGTGCAGGCGGCCACGAGCACGTCGCCCGGTCCGATCTGCTCGACGGCGACGTGCAGCATCCAGTTGTCCCCGGGCTGGAGCAGCACGGTCACGGCGGTCCCGCAGAAGGCGGCGCCGTGGTAGACGGGCCGGATGTAGGGGCGCATCAGGCCGGTGCGGCCCATCGCCTCGTGGATGGTGCTGACGCCGAGCGGCGTGAGCGTCTCGACGTCAGTGCGGGAGGCGCGGCTGATGTCCTGGTGGACGACTCCCAGTTCGTACATGGTTCTGTGCTCCCTCTGCGTCAACGGCCCTGCTGCCTGAGCAGGGTGTCGAGATGCGGGTAGACGGCGCGGACGTTGTGTTCCTGGATCTCGGCCAGGGCCGTGGCGCTCAGTCCCGCGGACTCGATGTAGCGGCGGGTGTCGTCGAAGTGGTGGCCCGAGCAGGGGTCGATGTCCCGGACGGCGCCGATCATCTCGGAGGCGAAGAGAACGTTGCGGCGGGGCACGACCTCGAGCAGCAGGTTGATGCCGGGCTGGTGGTACACGCAGGTGTCGAAGAAGACGTTGCCGAGCACGTGCTCCTCCAGCTCTGGCTTCTTGAGCGCCATCGCGAGGCCGCGGAAGCGGCCCCAGTGGTAAGGGACGGCTCCGCCGCCGTGCGGGATCACCAGGCGCAGCGTGGGGAAGTCCTTGAACAGGTCGCCCTGGATGAGCTGCATGAAGACGGTCGTGTCGGCGTTGAGGTAGTGCGCGCCCGTGGTGTGGAAGGCCGGGTTGATGCTGGTGCTGACGTGCACCATCGCCGGGAGGTCGTACTCCACGAGCTTCTCGTACAGCGGGTACCAGGACCGGTCGGTCAGCGGCGGCGTCGTCCAGTGCCCCCCCGACGGGTCCGGGTTGAGGTTGACGGCGACCGCACCGTACTCCTTGACGCACCGTTCGAGCTCGGGCACCGAGGTGACCGGGTCGACGCCGGGTGACTGGGGGAGCATCGCGGCGGGCACGAAGCGCTCCGGGTAGAGGGTGGCGACGCGGGCGCACAGCTCGTTGCAGATAGCGGCCCAACGGGAGGAGGTGGTGAAGTCACCGATATGGTGGGCCATAAAGGAGGCGCGGGGCGAGAACAGCGTGACGTCGATGCCGCGCTCATCCATCATCCGCAGCTGGTTCCGCTCGATGCTCTCGCGGATGTCGTCGTCGCTGATGCGCAGGTCTGCGGCGTCCGGTACGGCCGAGGGGTCGGTGAGCCCGGCGATCTGCCGCTCCCGCCAGGCGCCGAGCGCGGGCGGTGCTGTGGTGTAGTGGCCGTGGCAGTCGAGGATCATCGCTGTTCCTTGTTGGGGACCATGGCGCCACCCGCCATGATCAGACGGGCAGTGCGCAGCAGCGCGGACTTGGTGACCCGCTGCGGGTCATCGGGGTCGAGGCCCAGCGCCACGCTGAACTCGCCGGACGGGTGCTCGACGGAGACCGTGACGTCGGCGTCCGGCGCCGCCTGAACACCGGCGATCGCGTGGGCGACGCTCCCTTCGAGCACGCAGGCGGTGGCCGCCGTGACGGCCGCGAGCACGCCGATCGACTCGTGGCACACGCGCGGGATGAAGCTGCGGGTGCTCAGGGTGCCGCCGTGCGCGGGCGGCGCGACGAGCGTCATCTTGGGGTAGTTCTTCGCGGTCACGTCCCCGAGGCCCATCAGCTTCCCGCAGGTCAGCCGAAGGTCCTCGACGCGGGCCTTGAGTTCGTCGTCGGTGTTGAGCTCCGCCGCGGTCTCGTAGCCGGTGCGGCCCAGGTCGGCGGCGGCCACGATCACCAGGGGCTGGCCGTTGTCGATGCAGGTCACGTCGACGGGGCCCACGTCCGCGACCTCGACGCGGTCCCGCACCTGCCCGGTGGGCAGCAGAGACGCGCAGACCGAGCCCGCGGTGTCGAGGAAGTTGATGGTGACGGGCGCCGCGGTGCCGGGGACGCCGTCGATCCTGGCGTCGCCCCCGTACGCGACGAAGCGGCGGCCGTCAGGGCCGAGCGGGGTCCTGATGGTGATCTCGGCGGTCAGCCCGGTGTTCAGTGTGAGCACGCGGGCCGTGGTCTCGTCGCCGGAGGGCGTGAGCAGCCCGGATTCGACGGCGAACGGGACGACGGCGGCGAGCATGTTGCCGCAGTTGGGCGTGGTGTCCACGAGGTCGCTGTCGGGCTGCAGCTGGCAGAACAGGAACTCCAGGTCGATGCCGGCTCGCGCACTGCGGTCCACGATCCCGGCCTTGCTGGTGAGCGGGTGTGCCCCGCCGAGCCCGTCGATCTGGCGAGGGTCGGGCGAGCCCATCACGCCCAGCAGGACCGCGTCACGGCCCGTGGTGTCGGTGGGCAGGTCGGCCGCGCGGAAGAAGGGGCCGCGCGAGGTGCCGCCGCGTAGGAACCAGCAGGGGATCGCCGTCTGCCCGCCCGGTGGCGGTGGCCGGGACACGTCCACGTGTTGGACCGTCGTGGGTTGCGTCATTTGCTCTCCCCTTCGCTGGTGCTGGCCGTCAACATAACCATCGACGAAATTGTTGACAATAGTTCCGACGAAATAGTCGTCGTGTCGAAGTGTGGATAGACTGCGATGACATGCGGCCCGGAGGACGGGCCCCGGAGCCGGGAGGACGACGCGTGGCGGACAACCGGGTGACCGGTCAGGAGGGGCGCCGCCTCGTGAGTACGGCGATCCGCCGGGCGCTCTCCGCAGGCGACCTCGTGCCGGGCCAGCGCCTCGTCGAGCAGGAGCTGTCTGAGAGCCTCCACGCGACCCGCAACTGCGTCCGCGAGGCGCTCCAGGACCTCGCGGCCGAGGGCCTAGTCGAGCTGGTGCCGCGCCGCGGCGCCCGCGTCCGCGTGGTCTCCGTCGAAGAAGCCATCCAGATCACCGAGTGCCGTGCCGCCCTTGAGGGCTTGTGCGCCCGCCGCGCCGCCCAGCACGCCTCGGCGGAGCAGCGCGAGGGTCTCCGCGAGATCGGCGCCCGCATGCGGGAGGCGGTCGCGGACGGCGACCTTAACACCTACTCCGCCCTCAACCGCGAACTCCACGCCCTCATCGCAGAGATGAGCGGCCAGAAGGTCGCGGGCGGGCTGCTCGACCGACTCAAGGGCCAGATGGTCCGCTACCAGTTCCGCCTCGCCCTGCGCCCGGGCCGCCCCGCCAAGTCGCTGCCGCAGCACCTCGCCATCATCGAGGCGATCGTCACCGGCGACGGACACGCCGCGGAGGCCGCAGCCCGCGCCCACCTCGACAGCGTCATCGAGGAGCTGCGAGCCACGCCCGTCACGGAGCCAACGAGGTCCGCAACTCACGCTGTCCGCGCCTGAACTGCCCCAAGGCAGCCCTCCCTTCCATGGGACGTCCCCGAGGCCCTGCCCGAGAAGAGCGAAGACTCATCCGGCGATACGTTCTCGCTTCAGCCGGCATGACAGTGGCGGGCGAAGCGAGAATTGTTCAGCGGCTCCAGTGGCGGAGCAGGAGCAACTGCCAGTTGAAGCGTCCGCGACGGAGGCGGGGAGAGGGCGCCCGCTGGGCCGGGTCGGGGGGCGGGCGACCGGCCTGAATAGCACGTACACGCAAACTCGCATGCTTGATGGTGACGCCTTCTCCGTCAAAGTCGTTCCGTAGCACGGGAGGCAGACACAACCATGTCGCTCATCGCGGAGTACCGCACCACAGCGCTGCCGGACCGCGGCATTGTGGAGATCTATGATGCCGACGACTACGAAGCTGACCGCGAGGCGGCTGTCAGGGCTCGCGCTGAGGTGGTCGCCGGCAACGGCTACCACGTGTACCTCCACACCCTGCAGCCCGACCTGGGCGTGGAGGTCGCCATCCGAGTATGGGACGGCCCTCAGGATCCTCCTCCAGGAGCTGAGGGCCACACCGGCATCTCTCTGGAGTCCGAAACTGACGACCTGGTCGTGAACCAGTTGACGCTCGGTCCGGCCGGTGTGACCAGGTGGCCCAGGCCCGGTGTCTACGTCGGTCACGCCTGGTGGACCGGACGACAGGCTGCGTCATACCGGGTTCCGTGCCCGCAAGACCACCCGATGAAGATTTGGACACAGCGTTGCCAGGTCATCGAATATCTTCGACCTGGCGTAAGACTCCCCATCAGACCGGCGCTATTGAACAGTCCTGGTGACCTCCTCGCCGTGTCGAGCCAGGGCGGCAGGGCGGCTACCGGTGCTCTGGAGTCGCCCCCTGCAGGAGAAGCCCCAGCGGAGACGCGCAGTCCCGACTGGGGCTTCTCCGTGCCTGTCCGGGTGCACTGTCGGTGTGGAGGCACGCGTCAGACACGGGAGCTCCGACAATGATCGCGCGTTGCCTTGCCCACGTGTGGAATGCAGGGCCCCGGGGTAGTCCTCGGTGATCCGGCGGGCGACCCAACTGCGCGACTCCTCCGCTTCCGGGTCCCAGGATGACAAGGAGAGCAGGATCGGGACGGGTGTGCCTGGGCGCGGCTCCTTCAGAAGTGCTTCGACGAGCAGCATGGCGCAGGTGGTCTTGCCGGACCCTCTCGGGCCGGTGACCACTAGGCGTTCGCCCGGCGACGCGCCCAGGAGTTCAGCACATGTTGTGACCGTGCCGGTTTGTCCGGGCAGGGGGCCGGATGTGACGGCCAGGGGGACAGGCAGCGGCGCCGGACGGTACAGGTCGCGCCCCCATCCCCGGCTGCCAGTTCGGCACCGTCAGCACCCCGATGATTTGCCTCTCGGCCCCCGCATACGCCGACACCACCGGTCCACCCTCGATCGACTGGCCGGCATCGATCGCGACAGCCTGCTTCTCCGGCGTCATCTCCAGCAGCACTTCAGCGACTGTCTGCCGCGTGATCCGGAGACGCTCTAGCCCCGCCCTGGCCAACTCCAGCTTCCCGACAGCTCGGCGACCTCGGCTTCCAGCTCCTCCCCCGGAGCCGGGCGGCTGCCTCGCGCGCTTCCAACTCCTCGAACAGCGAGGCCATCCGCTACCACCACGGTAGAGACGAGAAACTCCGAACACAGCCCCGCTGCCCGACGACTCAAAAGCTCAACCGTTTGCCGCTGAGGGTTGACCGGAAGCGCGGACGATCAGAACCAGCCGACCGTGCGGACAGCTCAGTCGGGCGAAGTTGCGCCGTGGTACTGGACCACCTCATCGAAGATGCTCCAGCCATCGATCTCTTCAGTCACGGGGTCGTCGGTACGCCAACCGCGTTTCAGGGCTACGTCGAGCAGGGCCCTGACAGTGCCCGGCTCGTGCAGGTTCAAGGTTCTGCCGAGCTCCGTGCCGACGGCTCTGGATGGCATGAGGTACCTGTACCCGTCAGCGACAAGCCTGTCGGAGCCTGCCTGGAAGACGATGCAGAGGTGCCCCCTCGCTTTGAACTGACGGATGACGAGGGTTTCGCAGCAGTCCTCGTATCGGCCGTTGCCCAGGGCACGGTGTGTGTGGCTCAAGGTCCAGAGGAAGTTCTCCCCATCGACCACGAGACGTCGTGCCCTCTTATCGCTGCGAGCCATCCGCCAATGCTAACGAGAGCCCTTTGACCAGCGCGTTCAATCTTCAGCGTCAGAGACACCCGCGCAGAGATCCCCAGCTCGGCCCCTCCTTTCAGAGGAACTGCACCCGATTTCTTCGCCATCGTCCGGAATCGAAGCCGCCACGCTTGCCGCGCCTCCGGTGGCGGGTCCGGACCACGTGTGGAGCCACCTGGAATTCCGAGGACAGATGCGGGACAGGTCGTTGAAGAG
>NZ_LMWH01000311.1 GCF_001507435.1 Streptomyces sp. NRRL F-5122 | reverse complement strand
TTCCCTCGAGTGGGCGACCTCCTGCCCGCCCCCGCGGCACAACTTCCTCACCCTGCCGCGCATCCGTTCCGAATCCCCCGCCTTCGACCTGCACCACCCGGAGATCACCGCGCTCGAACAGCTCGAGCACGCGGGTGCCGGTAGCAAGGCCGTCTCCGGTGGCAAGGAGGCCGGCAAGTGAAGATCCAGGGCAAGATGTTCATCTGGCTGGCCGTCTTCATCCTGGCCATGGCCGTCATCTACGGCCTGTGGTCCAAGGAGCCGGCCGGTACCACCGCGCTCTTCCTGGCCTTCGGCCTGAGCATCATGATCGGCTACTACCTGGCCTTCACGGCCCGGCGGGTCGACACGGGTGCCCAGGACAACAAGGAGGCCGACGTCGCGGACGACGCCGGCGAGGTCGGCTTCTTCAGCCCGCACAGCTGGCAGCCGCTCGCCCTCGGTGTCGGTGGCGCGCTCGCCTTCCTGGGCATCGCGATCGGCTGGTGGCTGCTGTACTTCTCGGCCCCGCTGATCCTGGTGGGCCTGTGGGGCTGGGTCTTCGAGTACTACCGCGGCGAGAACCGCACCCAGTAACACGCACCCAGTGCACGGGAGCCCGACACTCCGTCAGGAGTGCCGGGCTCCCTCTTTTGCCGTGAGTTGCGTCCCCCGCACGGCTCTCTCCGCGCGCCGCGGCCGACAGACGTCCCTAGCGTGAGGTCATGAGCCACACAGTGTTCTTCCGGGGCGACGCCGGACCCGACAGGCGCCTACCGGCACGCCCGCGACACCGCACCGCCGTCAGTTGCTCGCTGCTCGCGATAGCCCTCGGCGCGGGGCTCGCCGGCTGCGGGTACGACGGCAACCCGCTCTCCGCCGGCCCGTACGACGCGGCGGACGAGGTCTCCTACAACGCCCCCGCCGACTCCGACAAGAAGGTCGACCCCGACAAGCCCCTGGAGATCACCGCCTCGGGTGATGACGGACGCATCACGGACGTGACGGCCACCGACTCCCAAGGGCGCCAGGTCGCCGGTGAACTCGCCGCCGACGGCAGCCGCTGGCACAGCACCTCCCCCCTGGCCGCAGGCACCCACTACACGGTCCGGGTGAGCACCGAGGACGACGACGGTGCACAGGGCCGCAAGGTCATCGAGTTCGACACCGGTACTCCCAAGAGCAAGACGCTCAACGTCACCTTCGGGCCCAAGACCGGTACCTACGGCGTCGGTGAACCCGTCACCGCCGAACTCAGCGAGCCCGTCAAGGACAAGGTGTCCAGGGCCGTCGTCGAGAGAGCCCTGAAGGTGGACTCCGTGCCCGCGGTCCAGGGCTCCTGGTACTGGGTGGACGACAAGAAGCTGCACTTCCGCCCTCAGGACTACTGGCCCGCCCACGCCACCGTCACGGCCCACAGCAACCTCGCGGGCATGAAGATCGGCGACCGCCTGTGGGGCGGCGAGGCGAAGTCCGTGAAGATGACCACGGGCGACCGCGTCATCGCGGTCACGGACGCCGCCGCGCACCAGATGACGGTCTACAAGAACGACCAGGTCCTGCGGCGGATACCCATCACCACGGGCAAGCCCGGCTACGAGACACGCAACGGTGTCAAGGTCGTACTGGGCAAGCAGTACGTCGTACGCATGCGCGGTACCTCGATCGGCATCTCGCAGAACTCGAGCGATTCGTACGACCTGATGGTCTACTGGGCGGCCCAGGTCACCTTCAGCGGCGAGTATGTGCACGCGGCGCCCTGGTCCGTGGGCTCACAGGGATACGCCAACGTGAGCCACGGCTGCACCGGCATGAGCAACGGGCAGGCCCAGTGGTTCTACGACACCGTGCAGCAGGGTGACATCGTCAAGGTCGTCAACTCCTACGGCAAGGAGATGGAGCCGTTCGGCAACGGGTTCGGCGACTGGAACGTCGACTGGGCGAAGTGGCGCAAGGGCAGCGCCCTGGCCGCCGACAGCGGCACGAACGCCCAGGACCGGGCACGACTGCGCCCTGAATCGATCTGAGACGGGCCCTCCGCGCCCCGTCAGGGGCGCGGGACCGGAACATCGTGCGGCTCCGCCGTGCGGGTACGACGGACCAGGAGGGAACGGCTGTCGCCCTCGCACCGGGCGACCCGGCTCTCAGGCGCTCAGAAGGGCCTTACGACGCAGCAGATCGGCCAGGGCCGACGCGAACTCCACCGGCTCGACCGGGAGCGCCACCGCCGCATCCGCACGGCTCCACGTCGCCAGCCAGGCGTCCTGCGGCCGCGCGATCAGCACCAGCACCGGCGGGCAGTTGAAGATCTCGTCCTTGATCTGCCGGCAGACGCCCATCCCGCCCATCGGCACGGCCTCGCCGTCCAGGACGCACACGTCGATACCGCCCCGGTCCAGCTCCTTGAGGACGGCGCCCGGTGTCGCGCACTCCACGAACTCGACCGCGGGGACGTCCGGGGCGGGCCTGCGCCCGGCCGCGAGCCGCACCTGTTCGCGGGTGGTGGAGTCGTCGCTGTAGACCAGGACCGTGGCGGTCGGCTGCATGCTTCCTCCGGTACGCACTGGTGTCCGCCGCCCTCGGGACGGACCGTTGGGGCGGATGCTACTCCCTCGGACTCGTGGTCAACACCGGTTCGGACAGGCCTTCGATGGGCCATCCGGGCAGTACACACGGTGCGGACACTCCGAACGGCACCCCCCGGAGTGAGGGCGGGATAAGGGACCGACATAATGTCGGTCGTGGCGACAGCAACGACAGTAGAAACCGGGCACGCGCACCCGTCGGTCAACCGGCCGAACCTCACCAGCGTCGGAACCATCATTTGGCTGAGTTCCGAGCTGATGTTCTTCGCGGCCCTCTTCGCGATGTACTTCACCCTGCGATCGGTGACCGGGCCGACCCACTGGAAGGAGATGGCGAGCCATCTCAACTTCCCGTTCTCGGCGACCAACACCACGATCCTGGTGCTCTCCTCCCTCACCTGCCAGCTCGGCGTGTTCGCTGCCGAGCGCGGTGACGTGAAGAAGCTCCGGGGCTGGTTCATCGTCACCTTCATCATGGGTGCGATCTTCGTCGGCGGGCAGATCTTCGAGTACACCGAGCTGGTCAAGAAGGACGGCCTCTCGCTCTCCTCGGACCCGTACGGCTCGGTGTTCTACCTGACCACCGGGTTCCACGGCCTGCATGTGACGGGTGGTCTCATCGCCTTCCTGCTGGTCCTCGGCCGCACCTACGCGGCGCGGAGGTTCACCCATGAGCAGGCGACCGCCGCCATCGTCGTGTCCTACTACTGGCACTTCGTCGATGTCGTCTGGATCGGCCTCTTCGCCACGATCTACATGATCAAGTAGTCGGCCGTCGGCCGCGGCGGACGTCTCCCCGATCGGGGAGAACCGATCGCCCGCGACGATCCGATCCATTTCCAGAAGCATCGACGCAGAAGATCCTGACACCGGGGTAATCCGTGAAAAAGCTCTCCGCACGACGACGCCATCCGATGGCGGCGCTCGTCGTCCTACTCATCGCGCTGACGCTCTCCGGGGGGCTGTACGCCGCGTTCGCGCCCGCCGACAAGGCGCAGGCCGATGACACCGCCCAGTCCCTCGCCATCGAGGAGGGCAAGAAGCTCTACCAGGTGGGCTGTGCCAGCTGCCACGGCACCGGCGGTCAGGGCTCGTCCGACGGACCCAGCCTGGTGGGTGTGGGTGCGGCGGCGGTCGACTTCCAGGTCGGTACCGGTCGCATGCCCGCCGCCACCTCGCAGGGCCCCCAGGTGACGAAGAAGAAGAACATCTACTCGCAGGCCCAGATCGACCAGCTCGCGGCGTACATCTCTTCTCTCGGTGCCGGCCCGGCCGTCCCGACGACGAACGACTACAGCCCCGAGGGCGCCGACATCGCCAAGGGCGGCGAGCTGTTCCGCACCAACTGCGCGCAGTGCCACAACTTCACGGGTAAGGGTGGTGCGCTGACGCACGGCAAGTTCGCGCCGAGCCTCGAGGGCGTCGCCCCGAAGCACATCTACGAGGCCATGCAGACCGGCCCGCAGAACATGCCGTCGTTCCCCGACACCACGCTGTCGCAGCAGAACAAGAAGGACATCATCGCGTACCTCAACGCGGTCAACGGTGACCAGACCGACAACCCCGGCGGCCTCGAGCTCGGCGGTCTCGGACCGGTCTCCGAGGGCCTGTTCGCCTGGATCTTCGGCCTGGGCGCACTGATCGTGCTCGCCGTCTGGGTCGCCGCTCGGACCGCAAAGGCCAAGAAGTCATGAGTAGCCACGACATTCCAGAAGAGAACCTGCCCGCTGAGCAGGACACCGCACACGGTGCCGTGACGGTCGCGGACGAGGAGAACCCGTTCGCCGACCCGGGGCTGCCGCCCCACGAGCACCGCGTCCAGGACATCGACGAACAGGCCGCCAGGCGCTCCGAGCGCACGGTCGCCATGCTGTTCACCGTGTCGATGCTGGCGACCCTCGGGTTCATCGCCTCCTACGTCACGATCCCGACGGACAAGTCGATCTTCGTCTTCCCGATCGGGCACCTCAGCGCGATGAACTTCGCGCTGGGGCTGACGCTCGGTGTGGCGCTGTTCGCGATCGGCGCGGGTGCGGTCCACTGGGCCCGCACCCTGATGTCCGACATGGAGATCGCCGACGAGCGTCACCCGGTCGAGGCGTCGCCGGAGGTGAAGACGAAGGTCCTCGCCGACTTCAAGCAGGGCGCCAAGGAGTCCCAGCTGGGTCGCCGCAAGCTGATCCGCAACACGATGTTCGGCGCGCTGGCCCTGTTCCCGCTCTCCGGTGTCATGCTGCTGCGCGACCTGGGCCCGCTGCCCGGCACCAAGCTGCGGCACACGCTCTGGTCCAAGGGCAAGCTCCTCGTCAACATGAACACGAACGAGCCGCTGCGTCCCTCGGACGTCGCGGTGGGTTCGCTCACCTTCGCCAAGCCCGAGGGCCTGGAGGAGAACAACGAGGACTTCCAGACCGAGATCGCCAAGGCCGCCCTGATGATCGTCCGGCTGCAGCCGGACAACATCAAGGACAAGCGGGAACTCGAGTGGTCCCACCAGGGCATCGTGGCGTTCTCCAAGATCTGCACCCACGTCGGTTGCCCGATCTCCCTGTACGAGCAGCAGACACACCACGTCCTCTGCCCGTGCCACCAGTCCACCTTCGACCTCTCCGACGGTGCCCGGGTCATCTTCGGCCCGGCCGGTCACGCCCTGCCGCAGCTGCGCATCGGCGTGAACGCGGACGGCTACCTCGAGGCGCTCGGCGACTTCGAAGAGCCCGTCGGTCCTGCTTTCTGGGAGCGCGGATGAGTACTGCATCGACCAACCCGAACCCCGCCGGGGACGCGGCGGGCGGCTCGCGCGGACGGGCACCGGCCGGCGAGCGCCTCGCGGACTGGGCGGACGGCCGCCTGGGTGTCTACACCCTGGCCAAGTCCAACATGCGCAAGATCTTCCCCGACCACTGGTCGTTCATGTTGGGCGAGGTCTGCCTCTACAGCTTCCTGATCATCATCCTCACGGGTGTGTATCTGACGCTGTTCTTCCACCCGTCGATGAACGAGGTGGTGTACCACGGCAGTTACGTGCCGCTCCAGGGCCAGATGATGAGCGAGGCGTTCAACTCGACGCTGCACATCAGCTTCGACGTCCGCGGCGGTCTGCTGATCCGGCAGATCCACCACTGGGCGGCGCTGGTCTTCCTCGCCGGCATGTTCGTGCACATGATGCGCGTGTTCTTCACGGGCGCGTTCCGCAAGCCGCGTGAGATCAACTGGGTCTTCGGCTTCCTGCTGTTCGTCCTCGGCATGTTCACCGGCTTCACCGGCTACTCGCTCCCGGACGACCTGCTCTCCGGCACCGGTGTCCGCTTCATGGAGGGCGCGATCCTGTCCGTGCCGATCGTCGGCACGTACCTGTCGTTCTTCCTCTTCGGCGGTCAGTTCCCGGGCGGCGACTTCGTGGCCCGGTTCTACTCGATCCACATCCTGCTGCTGCCGGGCATCATGCTCGGTCTGGTGGTCGGCCACCTGATCCTGGTCGTCTACCACAAGCACACGCAGTTCGCGGGCCCCGGAAAGACGAACAACAACGTCGTCGGCATGCCGCTGATGCCGGTCTACATGGCCAAGGCCGGAGGCTTCTTCTTCCTGGTCTTCGGTGTCATCGCGGCCGTCGCGGCGATCGCACAGATCAACCCGATCTGGGCCATCGGCCCCTACCGTCCGGACCAGGTGTCCACCGGCGCCCAGCCCGACTGGTACATGGGCTTCTCCGAGGGCCTGATCCGTGTGATGCCGGGCTGGGAGGTCAACTTCTGGGGTCACACGCTCGTCCTGGGCGTGTTCATCCCGCTGGTGATCTTCCCGCTGGTCCTCGTCGCGATCGCGGTGTACCCGTTCATCGAGGCCTGGGTCACCGGCGACAGGCGCGAGCACCACATCCTGGACCGCCCGCGCAACGCCCCGACGCGTACCGCCTTCGGCGCCGCGTGGATCTCCTGGTACTTCGTGCTGCTCGTCGGTGGTGGAAACGACCTCTGGGCGACGCACTTCCACCTGTCGATCAACGCGATCACCTGGTTCGTCCGCATCGCCTTCTTCGTGGTGCCGGTGCTCGTGTTCATCGCGGCCAAGCGGATCTGCCTGGGTCTCCAGCGCCGCGACCGCGACAAGGTGCTGCACGGCCGCGAGTCGGGCATCATCAAGCGGCTGCCGCACGGTGAGTTCATCGAGGTGCACGAGCCGCTCAGCCAGGAGCAGCTGCACACGCTCACCTCGCACGAGCAGTACCAGCCGGTCGAGATCGGCCCGACGGTCGACGAGAACGGTGTCGAGCGGAAGATCAAGGGCTCGGAGAAGCTGCGCTCCAAGCTGAGCGGCGCCTACTACGGGGACGCCAACCAGATTCCCAAGCCGACGGTCGACGAGTACAAGGAGCTCACGAGCGGCCACGGCCACCACTGATCGCTGCGGCGCGCCACGCCACGATCGAAGGGCCCCGTCCAGTCATGGACGGGGCCCTTCGCCGTGTCCCGGGCTGGATAGGGTGGAGCTGTTCGACACCCGAGCCCCATGTCGGGGCCACCACCCAGGAGCGGCTTATGAGCGCTGTGAACCCCGCCGGAGGCGACACCGCGGCGGTCCGTTCCTGGCCCCAGGTACTGAACGGGCTGCTCGAGGGCCGTGACCAGAGCGCCGACGACACGGCCTGGGCGATGGACCGCATCATGCGGGGCGAGGCGACCGACGCCCAGATCGCCGGCTTCGCCGTGGCGCTGCGGGCCAAGGGCGAGACGGTCGCGGAGATCACCGGGCTCGTCCGGGCGATGTACGAGCACGCGAACGTCATCGAGGTGCCGGGGCCGACGGTCGACATCGTCGGTACGGGCGGTGACGGCGCGAAGACCGTGAACATCTCCACGATGTCGTCGATCGTGGTGGCCGGCGCCGGCGCCAAGGTCGTCAAGCACGGCAACCGGGCCGCGTCCTCCGCGTCCGGTGCCTCGGACGTGCTGGAGAAGCTCGGCGTCAATCTGGAGCTGCCGGTGCACCGGGTGGCCGAGGTGGCCGAGCGGGCCGGGATCACCTTCTGCTTCGCGGTCAAGTTCCACCCGGCGCTGCGGCACGTGGCCGCGGCACGCGGACAGCTGGGCATCCGTACGACGTTCAACGTCCTGGGCCCGCTGACGAACCCGGCGAAGGTGAAGGCGCAGGCGGTCGGGGTCGCGGACCCGCGGATGGCGCCCATCGTCGCCGGGGTCCTCGCGGAGCGCGGGAACTCCTCCCTGGTGTTCCGGGGCGACGACGGGCTGGACGAGCTGACGACGACGTCGACGTCCCGGGTGTGGGTGGTCCGCGACGGCAAGGTCACCGAGGAGGCCTTCGACCCGCGGGACGTCGGTATCGAGCTGGTGCCGGTGGAGGCGCTGCGGGGCGCCGACGCCTCCTACAACGCCGAGGTCGCACGGCGGCTGCTCGACGGTGAGACGGGCCCGGTGCGTGACGCCGTGCTGCTGAACTCCGCCGCGGCCCTCGTGGCGCTGGAGCGGGCCGAGGGCCCCCTGGTGGACCGGATCCGGGCGGGCATGGACAGGGCGGCGGAGTCGATCGACTCGGGAGCGGCCAAGAGCGTCCTCGACCGCTGGGTGGCCGCGAGCCACGCCTAGCACCACCGCTCCGGGCGGGCCGCGGTCTCTTCCGCCGTGGTCTGCCCGAGCTGTCTCCGGGCCCATGCCGTGGTGCACGCCCGTCGCCGTAGGGGGGACCGTCCCCTCCTGAGCGCCTCCCGTGACCCCCGGTGCGTCCCGGTATCCGGACAGAAGTTGCAGCCGATCGATCACCCCTCTAATGTCCTGCGCAGGTCATGAGCGACAGCCATTCGGCCCCGGCCGGCTGTCCGGCAACCCTCCGTCCGTGGCGGGGTGCCCCGGGTGAGGACCAGGCCGCAGGCAGCGAGGTCTGCGGCAAGCGCGGACCCCTCGCGTCACCAGGGGTCCTGGTCGTTCGAGGGAGCCTTCCGTGAGCAAGCGAATGCGCTAGGGCCGCAGAGCCCCGCCTCCGCATCCCCTTTCACCCCTTCGTGTGCCGTCGACACCTCCACGCGCCGTCATGCGCACCGTCCGGCACGGCGAATCCACCTGTCCTCACGGGAGTGCACCCATGTCCGTCTCCACCGTTGCATCCGACCGGTCCGTTTGTTCCCCGCTGCCCGTTCTCGGACGGGATGTGACCGTCCCGCTCGTCACCGGCGGCGAGGTCACCTACGCCGCGCTCGACTACGCGGCCAGCGCCCCGGCGCTCCAGCGGGTCTGGGACGACGTGGCGGCCTACGCCCCGTACTACGGCAGTGTCCACCGCGGTGCCGGTTACCTCTCGCAGCTCTCCACCGACCTGTTCGAGAACGCTCGCGTGACGGTCGCGGAGTTCCTCGACTGCCGGGAGGACGACCAGGTCGTCTTCACCCGGTCCACCACCGATTCGCTGAACCTCCTGGCCGCCGTGGTCCCGGCCGGCTGCGAGGTCTTCGTCTTCGAGACCGAGCACCACGCCTCGCTGCTGCCGTGGCGGGACGCGCAGGTGACCTACCTCGACGCCCCGAGCACTCCGCGACAGGCCGTCGAGACCCTGGAGCGCGCACTGGCGCACCGCGACCCTTCCCGCGCCTCGGGCCCGGCGCTGGTCTGCGTCACCGGCGCGTCCAACGTCACCGGTGAGCTGTGGCCGGTGCGCGAGCTCGCGGCGACCGCCCATGCTCACGGCGCCCGTATCGTGCTGGACGCCGCCCAGCTGGCCCCGCACCACCCGGTGTCGGTCCGCGACCTCGACGTCGACTGGGTCGCCTTCTCCGGGCACAAGCTGTACGCGCCCTTCGGGGCGGGAGTCCTGGCCGGCCGCGCCGACTGGCTGCGCGATGCCGAGCCGTATCTCGCGGGCGGCGGTGCCAGCCGCAAGGTCACCCGGCGCACCGACGGGGGAGTGGACGTCGAGTGGCACGAGAGCGCCGCGCGGCACGAGGCGGGCTCGCCCAACGTCATCGGCGCCTACGCCATCGCCTCCGCCTGCAAGGCCCTCACCGAGGCCGGCTTCGACACGCTGGTGGCCCGCGAGCGGCACCTGATCCGCACCGTCGGGGAAGGGCTCGCCGAGGTACCCGAGGTGAAGGTGCTGTCCCTCTTCGGTGACGACTCGCCTCGCGTCGGTGTCATCTCCTTCGTCGTCGAGGGCTGGAACAGCTCCCACTTCGCCGCCGCGCTCTCCGCGGAGTACGGCATCGGCGTCCGCGACGGCCTGTTCTGCGCCCACCCGCTGGTGCGCACCCTGCTGGGCAGCGACCCGCAGACCCAGGGCGAGTGCGGCGCTCCCGAGGCCGCGCCCGGCGAGAAGTCCCTCAACGCGATCCGCGTCAGCTTCGGCGCGGGCACGCCCGACGAGCACGTCGAGCGGTTCGTCCGCGCGGTCAAGGAGCTCGTCAGCGAGGGTGCGAAGTGGAACTACCGTACCGAGGGCGGTCGTTGCGTGCCGACGGTGTGATCCACCGAGCCCCGTCCGCTCAGGGGAGGGACGAGCCCCGCAGGCCGTGGGCGGCGCCGGGGCGGCGCACACACCGAGGGTGAACGGCGGTGAGCGGCCGAGGAGTTCGTGAAGGGTCCCGCCCCGCGCGACGCGGTGGTGCGGCCGGGACCCGGCGGACCCCGTCTCCGTCGACGGGCACCGGTACCGGCGCCTCCCGCCGGCGTCGGCCGTGGCGCGCGGTGACCGCCGTGGGTGCTGCTCGCCGTGCGCGGAGTCGCCACCGGCCGGAGAGGGGCCCTCCCCGGCCGTGACCGGGCGGGCTTCGGACGTCGTCCGGCAGTACGGGGGGAGGCCCGATGGACGCCGCGGAGGTGTGTCGCGGCCTCGCGGAAGACCCCTGCGGGCGATGTCCCCGGCCTTGCGGGAGCGGGGCGGGCGCCTCGCATCCGGTTCCGCCGGCGGGGACCACGGGCGGGTCGGCGGGGGCCGTGTCCACATGGCCGCCGTCAAGGGTGTCACCGCTTCGGAGGTACCGGTCTAGTTGTCGAGCCCGATCGCGAACGCGGCCTCCAGGTCGTGCTGGGAGTACGTGCGGAAGGCGACATGCGTGTCGGTGGCCAGTACGCCCTGGATCTTGCTGATCCGGCCGGGGATGACGTCCGCCAGGTCGTCATGGGCCTTCACCCGGACCATGGCGATCAGGTCGTAGGTGCCGGTGACGGAGAAGACCTCGCTGACACAGTCCAGCGCGGCGATCGACTCGGCGATCTCGGGGATCCGGTCCACGCTGGTCTTGATGAGGACGATCGCGGTGATCACGGCTGGTGTTCTCCCTCGGGGGCCTGGGCTGGGGGTTTCACCCTACTCGTACGGCCGTAGCGCACCCATGCGTAGCCGAAGCCCAGCGTGAAGCCGACCAGGTGGGCCAGATAGGCGACCCCCGGCCCCTGCTCGGCACGGCCCGCCGCCATCCACTGAAGGCTCGCCCAGAAGGGCAGCACGACCCAGGCCGGAAAGCGCAGCGGCAGGAAGAGAAGGAACGGGAAGAGACTGGTCACCCTGGCCTTGGGGAACAGGAACAGAAAGGCGCCGAGGACCGCGGAGATGGCTCCGGAGGCCCCGACCAGCGTCTGAGCCGACTCGGCGTTGGCCGCCGCGTACCCGAGCAGCGCCAGGTAGCCGCAGCCCAGGTAGAACAGGGCGAACTCCAGGTGGCCCATCCGCTCCTCGGCCATCGCCCCGAAGACGTAGAGGAACAGCATGTTGCCCAGCAGATGCACCCAGCTGCCGTGTACGAACAGCGCCGTCGCGGGGGTGAGCGCCGCGCGTGGTGCCCCGCTGAACAGTTCCACGGGCACCACTCCCCAACGGGCGAAATAGGACCGCTGGGCGGCCAGCAGTTCGTCCCCGGTGCCGTAGGCCGGATTCAGTCCCGCGGCCGGCCCGATCAAGAAGATCAGACAGCACAGGACGATCAGCCCGTACGTCACCGGCGCCGACTGCGCCCGCAGCGCTCCGGCGGCCACCCTCCTCCAGGTGCTGATCATGGGACAGAGCATGGCGCAACCGGACCGATCCATGCAGAGTGCCTCGCCGCACAGACGGACGGGCGGCGAGTACCCGCCAGGCCGTAGGGTTACGAGCCACACGCTCCAGGGAAACTGGCGCATCACGGAGACTGGAAGAAGGAAGAGCGGCCACGATGACGGTTCCCCTCCCGAACGAGACGACCCGCTGGCGCTGCACCCTGTGCGGAAACCTCACGCGGTTCGACGTCACCCGCTCGTCGAAGGTCGTCGAGTATGTGCACCTCGATCTCGCCGGGGAGCCGAAGGTCGAGGAGCGCGAGGTGGTCAGTGAGACCATCGAATCGGTGCGTTGCCGCTGGTGCAACGCCCTGGATCAGGTGGAGCTCGTGGACAGGCCGGGCGCCGGCTCCTGAGGGAGGCGGTCCCGCACGGACAGTGGGGTGACGGATGGTGGAGACCATAGGCGGGGAGCCGGCCGACGGCGCCGCTGAGGTGCTCGACCGGCCGCTGCCCGACGGCGTGCGCCGCCGCGTTGTGCAGATCGTGTCGGAGAGCTTCGGCGGTCTGACCCTCGGCGAACTGCCCGTGCAGCTGCGACAGTATGCCCGGTTCACCCCGAACCGCCGGGCGAAGTTCGCCGGCAATGCCATGGCGTCGGCCCTGGAGACCGATGCGGTGTTCCGCCAGCGCATCGGGGAGAAGCTCAGGGAGACGCAACCGGAACTCGCCGGCGCACTCGACGCCGGTTCGCCGCCGCCCGCCGCGGACCCGCTCGACGTGGCGGCCGCGGCCTATGTACTGCGCCCGGCAGGCTGGGTGAAGCTGGTCACCGCCGCCGGCGAGGAGGCCCAGCGGGCGGACGCCGAGCGCGCGGACGAGGAGAGCCGGGCCGAGCTGGAGCGGCTGCGGGCGGAGTTGACGGCCGCCCGGGCACAGACCCGCACCGAGACGGAGCGGCTGCGCGCGGAGGTCGACTCCTCGCGCAAGGAAGCCGAATCGCTTCACCGCAAGTTGCGCTCGGCCCTCAGTGACGTCAAGCGCGGCGAGGCGGCCCTGCGCAAGGTCCGGGTCGAGATGGACTCCGTACGGGCCGAGGGGCAGGCGCAGTTGTCCGCCGCCGAGAGCGAGGCCCGGCGGCTCAGGGCGCGGCTCGGCGAGGCGGAGGCCGCCCTGGAGGCGGCCCGTAGAGCGGCGCGCGAGGGCCGCAGCGTCGCGGACATGCGGGTCCGGCTGCTGCTCGACACGGTGCTGGACGCCGCCCAAGGGCTGCGGCGGGAACTGGCGCTGCCGCCGCTGTCCGTACGGCCCGCCGAGACGGTGGACGCGGTCGAACCGGGACGAATGACCCCGAAGGACATCGCCGCCCGCGCGCTGTCCGAGAACGATCCCGCGATCCTCGACCAGTTGCTCGCGCTGCCTCAGGCGCATCTGGTCGTCGACGGCTACAACGTCACCAAGACCGGCTATCCGCAGATGCCGCTGGAGAAGCAGCGGCTCAGGCTCCTCGGGCAGCTCTCCCAGCTGGCCGCGCAGACCGGCGCCGAGGTGACGTGCGTCTTCGACGGAGCGGAACTGGCCGCCCCCGTGCTGCTCGCGCCGCCGCGCGGGGTGCGGGTGCTGTTCTCCAAACCCGACGTGACCGCCGACGAGTTGATCCGCCAACTGGTGCGCGCGGAACCCCCGGGCCGACCGGTCATCGTCGCCTCGACCGACCGCGAGGTGGCCGACGGGGTCGCGAGGGCGGGTGCGCGCCCGGTCGCGTCGATCATGTTGCTCAAGCGACTTTCCAGGGCGTAACGGGCAATTGGTCGCAGCCTGGCCGCTTGCGCCGAACATCCCATGGGTAACCAACGCACCAAGCGCAACATCCGTGCGGCTTGCCCGAATTGAGCGGATCACCACGCAACGTAGTGTCAAGGCGGTATCACTGCACGTGAGTTCTGTGCAAAGAATGCATTGCGTGACCGAGATTTTCCGGCTCGGGATTTGAACTGATCACAGAGAGGTCACTAGGGTCGGGCTTCGAACCTCCGCACGGGCGATCACTCACAAGGGGTGGTTGGCGGCGGAGGGGCCCGCCCACCGGCGTGTCGGTAGGCGGCTGAAGGAAGAAGGAGCTCGCCTCCGTGGCGTCCCACCGTCGACCCAAGCAGCCGAGCCGCGCACGTGTGACCGTGCTCACCACCGCAGCGGCCGCAGCCGTTGTCCTCAGCGCCCAGGCCGCCAACGCCGCCCCCAGCGCCAAGCCGAGCAAGGACGAGGTCAAGTCCAAGGTCGACAAGCTCTACGAAGAGGCGGAGAAGGCCACCGAGGCCTACGACGGGGCCAAGGAGAAGCAGGACAAGCTGGAGAAGGACATCTCCACCCTGCAGGACAAGGTCGCCCGGGGGCAGGACGAGCTCAACCAGCTGCGCGACGGCATCGGCACGATGGCCAGCGCCCAGTACCGCAGCGGCAGCATCGACCCGTCCATCCAGCTCTTCCTGTCGGCGGACCCGGACGACTACCTGGACAAGGCGTCGACGCTGGACCAGCTGAGCGGCCAGCAGGTCGAGGCGCTGAAGAAGATCCAGGAGAAGCAGCGCGAACTGGCCCAGGAGCGGCAGGAAGCCACCGACAAGCTCAAGGACCTGGCCTCCACCCGCACCGAACTCGGCAAGAAGAAGAAGGAAGTCCAGGGCAAGCTCGCCGACGCGCAGAAGCTGCTCAACAGCCTCACCGCGCAGGAGCGCGCGGCC
>NZ_LMWH01000310.1 GCF_001507435.1 Streptomyces sp. NRRL F-5122 | reverse complement strand
CGAACGGCGGACTCGTCTATTGCCGCCGCCTGACGTGCGGCGACCACAGCTCTTCGGCATGCCTGTGAGTCTGGCAGAGCAGCCTGCGGCGCGGAACGGTACTTGGGGATAACCCTCTCCAGGGTGAGCGGTGATACTCCCATGTTGTGCGCCGGGCGCACGCCGAAGGCCTGACAGCCCACGCTGGAGGGCTTGAAGCGGCCCCTCGGATCGGGTAGTTGTCCCATCGGGACCGATAGGCGGCTCAGACCATGAGCGACCAGAGGCGAGCCGACTCAAGGGAGTTCACCGCCGTCTCGTTCAGACGTCACCGTCCCCGGTGCTATGGTGCGCGCAGCGCCGCCGCCGACGGCGCCCCGGCGCGAGGACCGCAACCTGCCGGCTCGCCCCCGAAGGGGAGAAAACCGGCGTGCAGGTGGCCATGGCCCTGGCCGCCGTCCTCGACCGTCCACTGCCCGACACGGTCAATCAGGTCCGTCGATCGGTCATCCACGCCCCCGAACAAGCCCTGGGACTGGCCGTGACCACCGTCGACATCATCGTGGTCGACACACTCGAGCCCTCCCCTCCCCCGGCAACAGGCTCCGCAAAAGCCTCAGAAGGTGAAGCGTGATGACCGCCACCGCAACGTCCCCTCCCCCCGTCGCAGCCGAGGCAGCCCTCGCGGTTCCCGGCATGGCCGGCCAGCAACTCCGCCGGCCCGCCACCGGGCAGCAGCCGCCTCACCCACCCGGCCGAAGACGACAGCTCGGGGCGCATCCCGCCGGAAGCAGGCGTGCGCACCGACCCGCTCCCCGACGGCTCGGGATGGCACATCGAGGTGCGCTGCGTCCTGATCGAAGGCCACAGAGCGGTAGACACAGCCCGGAACGCCCCACAACCAGGTACGGCCACGGTCCTGCCCTACCTCGCCGCCCACGGCGCCCCGGTAGCGGTCACCGCCACGGTCACCCGCATCGCGGCACGCGACCACACAGCCTGCGCGCCCCACGCGACGTCCCGGGGCCAGACCCCGACCGGTGCGCGGCAAGCCAGACGCCGATGCCCGCCGTCACCGGCCCTGACCTTGTTCAGCGCCCCAGCCTTCTGGTCCGCGGCGGCTGCGTTTCATGAAAGTTCTGCACGCTCCAGACACGCTGCCAACGGCCCCGGGATCCGTGTGAACCGGCCCCAAAGATGCGGTTCTTGTCCCGACCGGGCCTCGGCATGAGGGATGCCGCACGCCGTGAACCGACACTCACCCATCACCTCTCCGTGATGGAGCCCAGCCGGGATCCATGTCGCGATACAGCGTTAGTCTTCTACCCGCGCCGCTGCCTGCGCCGCGCGGAGACGTTCGACCGGACCAGGACGGAAGCATCTCGGGAGAGATCTCGCCCACCAGGAAGCACTCCAGCCCCGGCTCGCCGCCCGCGCGCAGCCCGAAAGCGTCCATGTAGAGCAGGACCGCGGGGTACGGGCCGCCCGCGGCTGGGTGGTCAGGTAGGCAGCAGCGATTCCGTCGGGGGTGGGGACGCCGACGGGCGAGCCCTTGTGGCACTGCTCAGGGACTGTCCTCGGGACTGTGGTCTGTGCGGGAAGGGGCTGCATCGGCTTCGCCCGCACGACGCCGTCCGGCCTGGACGAGCAGCCTCTTGACCTGGTCGGCGAGTAGGGGCGCACGCGACGTCCGAAAGAAACCAGCGTCCCGCCTCCTCGTGGCCCAGCGCATCGGGCCGCTCGGCCGGGTACGGCTAGACGTAGATCGGGGTGCAGGGTTCGTTGCGCCGGTAGGCCGCCCCTCCCCCAAGAAGGGACCAGAGGCGTAGGTCAAAGCTGTCGGACAGGGTCCAGCCGCCGCGGAAGGTGTCAGCGCTCGATCAGCCGCCTCGCCTTCTCGCTTTCGTCACTGCCGACGGCCGGGGCCAGGTTGTCGAGCTTGTCCAGCTGCTCGGCGGTCAGTTCAACCGCGTCGGCGGCGGTGTTCTCCTCCACGCGGGCGACCCGCTTGGTGCCGGGGATCGGGGCGATGTGTTCGTCCTTGGCCAGCAGCCAGGCCAGAGCGACCTGGGCCGCTGTGGCGCTGGCCTCGTCGGCGGTGGCACGTACCTCGTCTGCGAGGGCCAGGTCGCGCTGGAAGTTCTCGCCCTGGAAACGCGGGCTGGTCCGGCGCCAGTCGCCCTCGTCGAACTGCTCGCGAAAGCGGAGTGCGCCGGTGAGGAAGCCGTGGCCGAGCGGAGAGTACGGCACGAAGCCGATGCCGAGCTCGCGCAGCGCGGGCAGCACCCGCTCCTCCACCTCACGGTTCCACAGCGAGTAGGACGACTGGACAGCCGTCGCCGTGTGGACGGCGTGCGCCCGGCGGATCGTGTCGGGGCCGGCCTCGGACAGTCCGAGATATCGGACCTTGCCCTCCTGCACCAGCTCTGCGGCCGTGCCCGCGACGTCCTCGATCGGCGTGTCCGGGTCGATGCGGTGCTGGTAGTACAGGTCGATGTGGTCGGTGCCGAGCCGCTTGAGCGAGCCTTCGACGGCGGTGCGGATTTTGGCCGGGCTGCTGTCGAGGACGTGCACGCTGCCGCCGGTGCCCCGGATCAGGTCGAACCCATACACCACGTCCGTGGACGGAACGTACTTCCGCCGATTGGGCAGGGGCGGAACGGATCGTCGCCGAACGGAAACGATGTGTGTGCGCGTGCAGAGCACCACGCTGCAAGCACGGGGCGAGCAGGGGTGGCAGTCAGGATGCGTTCAGGTACCCGATGGCACAGTCGAGCAGCATGACCTATGAAACGTCTGAGAGTCCAGTGATTCCAGGGGCAGGCGCGCAGCAAGCAGACCAGCAGCGAGCTGGCGGGCAGTCGGCTGGGGCGGCCTCTCACCGCCGCTCCTCCGAGAGTCTTCGAACGCCCGCTGGACAGATCCTGAACAAGGTTCCCGAGGTCACGATCTGGTTTTGGATCATTAAGATCTTGTGCACCACGGTTGGCGAAAGCTTCGCTGACTGGATCAACATGAACCTCGGTGTCGGCCTGATCAACACCTCACTGATCTTCACCGTCGTTCTGGCCGGCGTCTTGGGCTGGCAGCTCAGCACCAAACGCTACATCCCGTTCGTGTACTGGCTCACTGTGGTGGTGGTGAGCGTCACCGGCACCCTTTACACCGACATCCTCACCGACAGCCAGGGCGTTCCCCTCGCACTGAGCAGTAGTGTGTTCGCCGGCGTTCTCGCCGTTGTCTTCGGGATCTGGTACGCCCGCGAGCGAACCCTGTCGGTCCACAGCATCATCACCCGTCCTCGTGAGCTGTTCTACTGGCTCGCGGTCCTGGTCACTTTTGCCCTCGGCACCGCGACCGGCGACTGGACCCTGGAACTAACCGGCTGGACCCCGGGCGTCTCCGTGCTGCTTCCGCTCGGGTTGATCGTCACGATCGTCCTCGCATGGCGCCTGGGCGCCAACGCGGTGCTCTCCTTCTGGCTGGCCTACATCCTCACCCGCCCGCTCGGTGCCAACCTCGGTGACTGGCTCGGCTCACCCAGCAGCGACGGCGGCCTGGGCCTCGGCACTGCAGTGACCAGCGTAATCTTCCTCGTCGCGATCCTTGCCACGGTCCTCTATCTCACACGTAGCCGGAGCGATGTCATTGAGACTTCCGACCCGGCCCCACGGGCGGTGAACCTGAGGCGCGAGCGGATCATGCTCGGCTACTACGCCGTCGTAGCGGTCGCGACTGCGGCGCTTCTCGTTTGGGCGCACCAACAACCCCACGCGGCGGCGGCCAGTGAAAATGAGGCCCCCGCACCTTCGACCGCCCACCTCACCCCGAAGCAGGCAACGGCGTCGTTTCCTCCCCCCGAGATCGCAAAATATCGCTCGATCGCGGCCGACACCCTGGTGAAGCTCAACTCGGGTGATCAGGCGGCCGCGACCACCCGGGTGACCGACCTCGAGACTGCATGGGACGACGGCCAGCCCACCCTCGAGCCCAAGAACGAGCAGGCCTGGCACTTCCTCGACAGCGAAATCGACCAGGTCCTGACCGCGCTACGCGCTCCGAACCCGGACAAGACCACGGAGGTCAAGGCACTCAACACCCTCCTCACCTCGCTCGGTTAGCGAACCATGATGACGGACTGCCCCGGCACATCCCATGCGTCGGGGCAATCAACATCCCGAACTTCACGCGGCTCGCGGGGCGCTCCGCCCACGTCGGCTGGCCCTCCGACTGGTCGAAGAGGCATCGCCTGGACGTTCTCCGGCCGCTCCCGACATCCAAGGCATGGTCGTCGCTTGTACCGGCAGACTGCCGCTGCACCCTATATGGAAGCTCCGCGCCCTCGGCTAAGACCGTGTCCTATGTGGTGAGGTGGACGAGGCGCTTGTAGCAGCAAAGGGCGGCGGCGAGACCAAGAAAGGCCAGGTCGTTGCACGGTTTGCGTTCGTAGCTAGGGCTGCCGGCCGTAGCCTGACAGCCAGGACATGATTCGCTCGATGACCCAACGGCGGCGCCCCAATCGTTCGCTGGACTCGACGCCTTTGCGAGCGATGCGTACTCCGATCCGCTGCTGGCCAAGATCGGAGCCCGCGACCGTATCCAGGCCGTGATCTTCGCCTACGACCACGGCCTGGCCCCAAGCTTATCCTGAAGGCGCCGACGGAGACGTCACTCCCAGACGCAGCTCGTCCCTCGATGCCCCACGTGATGGCACATCCAGAGCACGACATCGCAGACCCGTAGAGCGCTGACACTCTCGGGCACGCCGGCGGATTGGCGCAGCGCTAGCAACTTACGGTGGAGGGCGTAGTCGACGATGTGCGGCACGGCGTGCAGGAGTAGCCAGAAGGACCGAGGTCGGCCCAGAATGCAACGAATAACCTGGTCATGAACGGGCAGAAGGCGCGGACGATTGCGAGCCAGGAGTTTGCCGGCCGTGACCCAGCCGATCCCTGTCTGGTCGTTGAGAAAGTGCCAGGCCCTGTCTGCCGCTGATCCAGGGGCCAGATCGGTAGTGTCGGCCTCGGCCATGTCAACGTCGGAGGGGATGCTGCTAAGCAACTCGGACAGTTGTGGCCCCAGGTCGCCTCCAAGGAGGTCCAGCGCCGTCTGCGTGGGAATTGTGACCGACAAGGTCTGCACCGCGATCAGGTCGTCGGCGGTCAATACATTGGCCGCTTCGAGTCGGTCTCCCCCGCCAGCCAGGTGCTCGAATCTGCTTCCTGTGAAAGGCACGGCCCCTGGTTGCAGATCGATGCCGAAGTAGCGTCGCAGATCCAAGGATGCCTGATCAGAGACGATGAGGCTGTTCAGCTGCCTGGCGAGGCTGCACGACTGATGTGGACACGAGGGTTGCTCCGCGAGGCAGTTGTTGAGCGTGGGGGCGGGCCGGGCAGCGCTACTATGATGCCGGTTCTTCGCTCCGGGTCTGCAACAGCGGCGCCACGCACCTTTGATGCAAGCAGCAGGAGGGCCCACGCATCCTCGATCGCGCCGCAATCCATCTGCCCGCACGGGTGCAACGCGTCGCCGTCACCATCAGCGGAACGTCGACGCCAGCCTGACCTGCACGCCGCTCTGAACATGGACTGCGTGACCGCCGCCGCCTGGAAGTTCCCCCAGCATCCGGGCCGTGGTCGTCGCCGAGTTGTATCGGCATGCCATCGACAGTCACCCCCGTATGGAATCTCCATGCCCTCGACCAAGGCCGGGCAGATACCCTCCCCGCCCTACCGCGTCGAATGACCGCACCCTCCAACGCAGCTACCCACTCCAGCAGAGAGCTTCGCCAGGTCCGACGACACATTGCGCCATCTACGCACCCCAGCGATGCACAATCCGTGCTCACAGAGTCCCAGATCATCCACACAGTAGAAGGCGACACCAGGCGCCAGCGCAGCGCGTGAAGTCTGGACCGGCTGGGGAACCTCCCCCTCACCTCAGACGTCTACAAACTTGTAGTCGCTAGTGGGACTGCCCTGTCCGCCCGGACGGTTCGTGCACTGTGCAAAGGATGCTTCATGTCTCCGTCTTCTGCTGTTCTTGCCGTGGACGGCCTCGGCACGAATGGATCGTTGCTCACGAGGGTTGCTGAGTTCACCCGCGAGTTGAGATGGCTCAACGGGCCAGTCGCATGCCGAACCGACGCGGGGCGGGCTGCGTTCAGGGGTTCGATCGGCATCACTACCTGGAAGGCGTGGCACCCCAGTATCCACGAACACATGCTGGTGGGAGCAGCACCGGCGGCCATCGACGTCGCGGCTGGCCGTTTTCTCTGCCATCTGCTGACGTCATGGATCGGCCACCACTGCTTCTCGGGAGCCCGTGTGGACCTGGGAGCAGACGCGTGAACCCCGAAAGGGTGAGGAGCGGCCAGCGTCCGGACCCGAAGCAGCCGAACAACGCGGCTATGGCGGGCAGGGTCCCCCCATGGACCTGCAACGCCCCTGGCCTGAGAAATCGACGGCCGGTGCTGGACTGGTGCCACGTCACGGTGGTGTGGACGGTTTGGTCCGTGGTCTGCTTCCTGGTCAACCTGCCTGGCGGCTACTCGTGGCACTATTTCGCAACCGGCGCCGCCCTCTTGTTCGACGGCGGCGCCGCCGGAGCTCCGTCCGGCGGCCTGCACCTGTACGCGCATTATCCCGGCCTCCAAATCGGCCCGGTGACCTTCGTCGTGGCCGAGGTGCTTCGCGTTCTTCCGCCTACCGCAGCACAGTTGGCGGCGCAGACGGTGATGATGGCCCTGGGCCCGTTCATCCTTGTACAGTTGCGTTCTGCCACCCGCATCCTGCGCCCTTCCGCAGCAGAGACCCGCGCAATGCGGGTGACCGCGCTGGTGGCCGGCTGCGCCTTTTCGATGGTGTGGGCGTCTGTGGCGGTCTACTACGCCCACCTGGACGATGCACTGGCCCTGTTCCTCACCGTCCTGGCCCTTCGGGCACTGGCCGAGGGGGCGCCGGCGCTGGCCGGGATCTGCCTAGGTCTGGCCTGCGACGCCAAGCCCTGGGCCCTGGTGTTCGCACCCTTGCTGTGGACAGCAGCGCGGGGCCAGCGCCGGTATGCGGCCACCTCTGCTGTCGCCGTGGTGACCGCAGCGTGGCTTCCCTTCATCATCGCTGACTTCGGAACGCTCCAGGCGGCCAGCTACACCATCGTCAACGTGTCCTCCTCGGCGCTGCGCGCTCTGGGCGTAAGCGACCCGCAGACGCCCCCGTGGGACCGAGCTGGGCAACTGCTCCTGGGAAGCGCCTTGGGAGCGCTGGCGATTCGGCGGCGTCACTGGCAGGCCGTCCTGCTGCTGGGCGTCAGCGCCCGGCTGCTCCTGGATCCCGAGGTCTACGACTACTACACGGCTGGGCTGCTGCTCGGCACCCTGTCCTGGGAGCTGCTTGGCCTCCAGCGTCCCCGGCCTTGGTGGACGTTGGGCTCCTTTGTCACCCTCTATCTCGCTCCCCGGCTGTTGACCAGTCCCGCGGTGCTGGGTCAGATCCGGTTGTGGACCGTCGTCGTACTGGCGGCGTCCAGCCTCACACTCGCCACCCCCAGCTGCGCCCTCGATTCGCCTTCGCGCCGACTCGAGCCCCCTGGGTGACGTAGACGTAACAGCCGTCTGCAGGCGTGTAAGGGCTCAGCAAGGTCCTCCTCCTTAAGGTCCGGATGTAGGAGATCACTGAGTAAGGCCGGTAGCCCGGCTGGAGGAGGATCTGATGGACAGACTCGGCGGGTGGGTCACCCAGCACCGATTGCTGGTGGGAGCGTTGTGGCTGCTCGTCACAGGCGTGGGCGTCGTCGCTGTCGGGGCGCCTACAGTCAGGCAACCATGTGAGCGGACCTGGCGCCGCTGCCAACGCGGCGATCGACGAGCGCTTCGGAGGTGCCTCGTCCAATCCCGGGGTGTTGGTACTCAAGGCACCGGCAGGGCAGAGCATCGTCACTCCTCCACTGCAGGCTGAGCTCTCCAGGGTCGACGCGAATGTACACAAGGCCGCTCCCCTGATACGAACCGTGTCCTACGCGGCGACCAGCAGCACCACGCTACTGTCCTCGGACAAGTCCAGCACCATCGTCCTTGCATACCCCGCCCTGACGGGCACGGCCATCGCTGTCACCGGACGGATTGGCTTTCTGGCGCTGGCCGCCCCGCAGCTCGCCCGGCGTGCCGTTCGGGCGCCGGGAACCCCGGTCGCTACTGCGGCCCTGATGGGGGATTTCTTGCTCGGCATCGCCGACTATGCGGCCCAGCGCGTGCCGGCGCCCTTCCAGATCCCCGTGGGGCTCGTGACCGGAGCGCTCGGCGAGCTCTACTTGATGTGGCTCCTGTGGCGCGAGGGGTAAGAGACACAGGGCTACCTGCCGTTACCACCCGCTGCACATCGGTGCTTAGGAACTCGCCATCGATGAGGCTGGCGAGCTCCCTTTGCGCACTCGTCGGATCAGTGAACGAGCGTACACACAGCGGCCGCGCTCAAGCATTCTAGGGGTATACCCAAAGCGCCTCAGGCGCTTCCGATTCGCATATTCACCGCCACCTTGTAAAGCAATGCGCAAAGTGTCACATTCGCGGCATCCGGCTTCTAGATCAAGAGGGTGGGGCGGCATCCGGCATAACCAGGGAACGCCCTGGTCAGCGGAGTCCTCGCCACCAGCCGTGCAGAGGGCGAACCCCGCGCAGCCAACCCTGGCTCCACGCTGTTGCGGCCGGTCTCAAGGCGCACTGCGCCCGCGGAAGCCAAGAAGTGAGTGCCGTTGCGCCTACAGTGGCGTAACCGGTCGGCGTGCTTTGGATGATCTGGGAGAGGGGACAGTCCGATGGCCGAGATCGACGGTGAGCGCCGGTCCGCGGGTGAGCTGGAGACCAGCGTGCTCGCTGCACTGTGGGCGGCGGCCCGGCCGCAGTCGGCGGCACAGATTAGGGAAGCGATGCCGCAACCACTCGCTCGGACCACCGTGGCAACGCTGCTCGCCCGTCTGCACCAGAAGGGCGTCATCGGCCGACGTCCCGGCGAGCGTGGCTTCGTCTACTTTCCGATGGATGACGCCCACGGGCTCACAGCTCGCCGGATGCATCGCGAACTCGATCAGGACAGTGACCACAGCAGGGTGCTCGCCCGGTTCGTCAAGGGCCTGAGCCCCGCCGACGAGACGGAGCTGAGGCGACTTCTGGAAGGAGGCGGCCAGTGATCGCACTGCTGCTCGTCCCGCTCATTCTGCCCTGGGCCCTGCCGCCTCTGGCTCGGCACACCGCGGAGCGGGTGCGCCCGGACATAGCTCTATGGGCGGTCACCGCGGCCTCCGCCGCACTTGCTTTCGGGGTGGTGGCGTCCTTGGGTGTCCTGGTTTTGCCCCTTGCCTTGGAGATTCCTCCACTTGCCGCCTTGGTGGACCTGATCCAGCCGCTCCAGGCCGGCCCCGAATCGCTAGTCCTCGGGATTTCCGCACTGGCTGCCGGACTTGTGGCTGTCACCGCCGTCGCTGCAACGCGGCGCATGGTGACAGAGATGCGACGTCTACGTGCCATTCATGGGAGCCTCGCCGCCCTCCCGGACGCCGGAGGGCTGTGTGTGGTGGACGACCCGTGCCCGGACGCCTATGCACTGCCCGGCGGGCTACGTGGGCGCGGGCGGATCGTGGTGACCACGGGCATGCTTCGTGCACTGGACGGTGCCGAGCGCGAGGTGCTCCTCGCCCATGAACGCGCCCATCTCGCAGGTCGGCATCACCTTTTCCTTGCCACCGCGCTCCTCGCCGGTCAGTGTCATCCTGCACTGGCTGCGGTCGTCCACCCGGTCTCCTTCGCGGCTGAGCGCGCCGCCGATGAGGTCGCCGCGCGCACAGCCGGGAACCGGACGCTGGCCGCGCACGCCGTGGGGCGCGCTGCTCTAGCCGCCGCCCGTAAACGGGTAACCCCCGCACGGCCAGCCGTGATTCCTGGAGCTGTGACTGGCCCGGTGCCCGCCCGTGTCAGAGCCCTCCTCTTCAATGCGCCGACCCGGCGTATCGCTCCAGCTCTACTGGCCATGCATTTGCTGTGCGCCGCGGCTGCTGCGTCCTCCCTTGCCGGAGCCACGCTCCTGCACCAGGGCGTCGAGGTCGCCCAGGGCGAGCATGCCTCTGACTGACTTTCTCAGCCCTTACGTAGCGGTAAGGGCAGCCTATCCTTAGCGTCTACTTCTGCGTAGACTCCGCGGACAGTCGGGCCTCCACCCGCGCCTTCCTCCTGTGTGAAACGAGGCATCCGCCATGTCCGCGAGTTCGCGCTACTTGCTGCCCTGCGCCGCTACCGCCATAGCAGCCGCTCACGCCGGGTGGTCGGCTGGTCCATCGATTCCTCCCAGACAGCCGCATTGGTCACCAACGCTCTCAACATGGCGATCAGCAACCGCCGACCAGCCGCTGGGACCGTGATCCACAGCGACCATGGCGTCCAGTTCACGTCCTGGGTGTTCACCGAGCGAACCAGGGCCTCGGGCATGATCCCCTCGATGGGCACGATCGGCGACTGATACGACTGTCAGTCTTTTCGCATCGTTCTGGGGCCGGATGCAGACCGAACTCCTCAACCGCCGAAGATGGCGCACCCGCCTCGAACTCGCCAACGCCATCTTCGAATACCTCGAGATCTTCCACAACCGGCAGCGGCGCCACTCCGCGCTCGGCATGCTCACACCCATCGAGTTCGAACTGAAGTCGACCCCCGCCATCGCCTAGAGTCCAGCAACTCGCCTCCACGCAAGCCGGGGCACATCACCCGATTCGCAGGCCGACTGAGTTTCCTTGGCAGGGTGGGGCCGTTGCCCGCACGGTGTCGCGTCGCATGCCTTCCGTTTTTTCTCCCACGGCCATCAGGACGCGCTTCGCAGCTTGGCGGGCCAAGCCGAGCGCTCAGAACGTCCGCGTACAACACGGCTGGCGGCTGTCTTCTGAAGCAGTCCGTAGACAAGGACTGGCAGGAGCAGGTGCGGTTTGTCAGGGAGGGCTGTGGTGATCAGCACCGCACTTGCACTGCTGTTGTTCATGCCACAGGCAAGGGTGAGCGACGAGGCGACGGGGCTGTCCAGCCGCAGAAGGCGAGCGGCAAAGTGGCCGACCACGAATGACAGCGTGCAGACCAGAGCGGCGACCGTCAACGCGGCGGCAAGCAGAAGCAGTCGTGGGCTGGCCAGAAAGGAGCCCAGAGCCCCGCAGGCGTTGGCATAGGTCAGAACCAGTGAGCTGATCAGGCTCGTGAACGTCGCAAACCCAAGTGCTCGGCTCAGCCGTGACATGGGAAGTACGAGTCGGCACAGGACGCCAGCCGCACAGGGCAGGACCACGCCCCTCAAGGCGAATCCGTCGTGCCCGATGTACCCGGCCGTAAGGGTGTGCGCGTAGGCGTCACTCAGGAGCGGCACCAGGGCACTGATGACCAACGGAATGGTCAAGGGACTGAGGAACGTGGAGGCAAGCACGAGTCCCACCATGGTCGGCTGGTCGCCCTGGCCTTTCCCGGTCCAAACAGTGGCCCCGGCAGCAACGGGCATCGCCACGATCAGAATCATCGAGGTGATCAGACCGCTCCCACCATCCGTGTCGGAGGTCTGCCGCAGCAGAAGCGCAGCGGCCGGGATGGCCAGCAACGGGATCAGCAGGTGCAGGGTGAGTCCGACCAGCAGGACCTTGGGGCGCCGCAGCAAGCTTCCTAAGGCGCGAACGGGTACCTGGAGCCCCGCTGCGAAGAGCACCAGGCCTAGGAGCAGCGGCGTGAGAGAGACGGTCAGATCGGCCACCGCACCGAGCGGAACGGAGTGCGCGCGGCGCAGCCACAGCCCTGGTTTCGGCAGGAACAGGGCGGCGATGTAGGCCAGTAGCATTGCGAAGCCCAGCCGACGTCGCAGCCGGTTGGTCAGCCCATTAAGGGTCGGGCAAGCGGCGATTGGTGTATTCAACGGCCTTCTTCCACTGTGGAGGCAGGAGCAGGGAAGACGGCCGCTATGTGTAGAGGTCTGCAGGAGTGCATGCTGACCATGCTGCTTCAGCGGGCCGGGTGGGGCGGGGATGGGCACGCGGCGGTCAGGATGCTTTCAGGTATCGGATGGCACGGTCAGGAGCCATGACCTACGAAACCCCTGGAAGCTCTGCGCTGCCTACAGCCGGCGAAACGCCTCCTTCACAGCGCGCGCTGTCGCGCTACAACAAGGTGCCCGAAGTCACCGTCTATTTCTGGATCATCAAGGTTCTTTGCACGACGGTCGGTGAGACCGCGGCGGACCTGCTGAATTCCAAGGCCGGGCTTGGCCTGACCGGTGTGTCGGTGGTGATGAGCGCGCTCCTGGCTGTGGTGCTGCTGGTGCAGTTCCGCATGCGTGCTTACAGGCCGGGAATCTATTGGCTGGCTGTGGCTCTGATCAGCGTCGTCGGCACACTGATCAGTGACAACCTCACCGACAATATAGGTGTCCCGCTGGAGGCCAGCACTGCTGTGTTCGCGCTGATACTCGCGACCGTGTTCCTGGTCTGGTATCGGCGTGTGCGGACGCTGTCGATTCACCACATCGACTCCACCGGCCGCGAGTCCTTCTACTGGCTGGCTGTTCTGTTCACCTTCGCCCTGGGAACTGCGGCTGGCGACCTCGTCTCCGAGCGTATGTCCCTCGGCTACTGGCTGTCTGCCACGTTGTTCGCCATGGCCATCGCCGCCATCGCCATCGCGTACTTCGCGCTGGACCTGAATGCGGTCTGGGGCTTTTGGTTCGTGTACATCCTGACTCGTCCGCTCGGCGCCTCCATTGGCGACTACTTGTCCCAGCCGACCGGCGAGGGCGGGCTGGGGTTCGGCACCGTGGTGACCAGCGTGCTGTTCCTGGCGGTCATCCTCGGCCTCGTGGTGTATCTCGCTGTTACCCGTAAGGATGTCATCGAACGCAAGGCACCCAACGGGCACGCAGCTCAGCCTGCAGATCAGTAGACGACCTCGTCGCGTTCGGGCCTATTCGCGGCTCCGGTCGGCTCTTCTCCGTGGCGCTCGTCATCCCTGCGGGCGGGAACCACGTCATCTTGATGGACCAAAGCAGAGCAGATGCTTCCCTGGCCGGACGCTGTCAACGATGATCCGTCTCTTCAGGTGGCGGCGCAGAAAGTGGTCAGCCCGCTGGCAGGCTGACGGTGAACTTGGCCCCAGGTGCATGGGCGGAGTCGTAGGACACTTCACCGCCCACTGCCCGGGCGAGACGTCGGGCGAGCGGCAACCCCAGGCCGGCGCCGTCGTGCCCGTCGGCTTCGTCGGCTCGCCGACCGGGCTGGAACAGTTCGGCGATGAACGCTTGCGGCACGCCGGGGCCGTCGTCGACCACATCGATCCGCACTGCGCCGAGGACGCTTCGCGCGGAAACCTTCACGCTCGATTCTGCGTAGCGGATGGCATTGGTGAGCAGTGGGCTCAGGATGCGTTCAAGGAGGGCGGGCGAGACTCCGGCCTCGAGCGTCGGGCCTTCGGACTCTACGAGTTTTGTCAGGTGAGCTGATGCACCGAGGTGCTGGATCATGCGGTCCAGGACAGGTACTACGTCCGATGTTCCCGGCGCGGTTGCCGGGTTGAGTGCGTTCTCTCGGGCGTCGTTCAGGAGAGTGTCACAGATTGTGCACATGGCCTGGGCAGCTTCTGCGATCACCTCCACTGTGGCGTGTGTCTCCTCGGCGGAGCGCGCACGGCGCCTCCACCAGTCGAGTTCGGTGATGATACGGGTGAGCGGGGTGCGCAGTTCGTGAGACAGCTCAGCGGTCAGCTGCTGTTCGTATCGCAGCGCAGTCCGTATGCGATCCAGGAGCGCGTCCAATGAGGCGCCCAGGCGGGCCAGCTCGGCTGGGTGGTTCTTGGCGCCCAAGCGTTCAGTGGAGTGCACGGCACTCCACTGGGTGGCCTGATCCGTCATTGTGTGTACCGGACGTAGCGCCCGGGCGACGGAGAGACGGGTGAGTACATAGGTACTCAGGAGCATCACGGCGTCCAGCATCAACGAGCCCAGGAGTAGGGTGTCGGCCGAACTGCGGTAGGGACTGAGGTCCAGGGCGGTCACGACAGCGGCGGTGGCGTACCGACCAGCCAACGGTTGGGAACACAGGCGCAAGGGCCGGTCGCCACGGGCATCGAAGGTTGCGCAGGCATGCTGTGACTGCACGGCTAGCTGATTGACTGCTCGGGGCAGTGGTCCGGCGGCCGCCGCGGACGGCGGCTTCTCGAGCAGCCGCCCGTTGTCAAAGATCCACACGTTTGCATCGAGGAGACGGTCGTTGACGGTTTCCAGGACACGTACGTGGGAGCCGCTCGTGTCGATAGTCGTGGTGACGGCGGCTGCCCGGTTGCGCAGTTCGTCGTCGGCCTGATGCTGCAGGTGTCGATCCATTACTACGTTGAAAACCACGGTCAGGATGGTCATCAGCAGCGTTGCTGTGGTCAGCGCCGCGAGAGAAAGTCGCCCGCGCAGAGTGCGCGGGACCAAGCGAGGCCAGTGACGCTTCATGACAGGCGGTGTCCGATTCCGCGGGCCGTGCCGATCGTCAGGTCGCTGCCCGCCTGGCGCAGCTTTCGTCGTAGCCGGCTCAGGTACTGGTCCAGGGTGTTGTCACTCACCTGCGCTCCTTCGGGCCAGGCGGCCCGGACCAGATCCCGGCGGCGCACGATGGTGCCGTCGGCAGCACTGAGTGTGGCCAGTAGCCGGAATTCCGTCGGAGACAGGGCGATCCGGGCTCCGGGCGTGGACACGCTGTGGTCCGCCGCGTCGAGGACAAGGTCGCCGGCCGATAGTGCGGTCGCCGGGGCTGCCCGCTTCAGCAGGGCTTTCAGCCGGGCGCCGAGTTCGGCCAGGTGGAACGGCTTGAGCAGGTAGTCGTCGCCTCCGGCGGCGAACCCGGACAGACGGTCGGTGATCTGGTGGCGAGCGGTCAGAAAGATGACAGGGGCCACA
>NZ_LMWH01000309.1 GCF_001507435.1 Streptomyces sp. NRRL F-5122 | reverse complement strand
TCATCACCGACCTCGCCGTCCTCGACATCACCCACGACGGACTCCTCCTCACCCAAACCGCACCCGGCGTCGGCATCGACGAGATCAACGCCAAGACCGACGCCGAGCTGGCTGTCACGGAGGGCCTGAAATGAAGCACGTGTACATCGTCGACGCCGTACGCACACCGATCGGCCGTCATAACGGCGCTCTGGCGTCCGTACGGCCCGACGACCTGGCCGCACACACCATCCGCGAACTGATAGCCCGAAGCCCCGGATTGGACCCCACGCGCCTCGGGGACGTCTACTTCGGAAACGCCAACGGCGCTGGTGAGGAGAATCGCAACGTCGGCCGCATGGCGGCGCTGCTGGCGGGTCTGCCCACCTCCGTGCCGGGCGTGACGGTCAATCGGTTGTGCGCCTCCGGTCTGGAGGCTGTCATCCAGGCCGCCCGCGCCATCACCGTCGGTGACACCTCCTTCGCCATCGCCGGTGGTGTGGAATCGATGACCCGTGCTCCGTACGTGCTACCCAAGAACGACCGGCCCTTCCCGGCCACGCACGCCGAGCTGTACTCCACCACGCTGGGCTGGCGCATGGTCAACCCGAAAATGGAGCCGCAGTGGACGATCCCCTTGGGCGAGTCCGCAGAACTCATCGCTGACAAGCACAGGATCCGCCGGGAGCGGCAGGACGAGTTCGCCCTCGGCTCCCACCGGAAGGCCGCGCAGGCGCAGTCGGAAGGCCTGTTCGATCCTGAACTCGCACCCGTACCGGTCCCACAACGCAAGGGCGACCCAATTCTGTTCGCCGCCGACGAGTGTGTACGACCGGATGCGTCGCTGGAGGCGATGGCGAGGCTCAAGCCCGCTTTCCGCGCCGAGAACGGCACCGTGACCGCGGGCAACGCCTCTCCGCTCAACGACGGTGCCGCCGCCCTGCTCCTGGCCGACGAGAGGGGTCTCAAGGCCATAGGCCGCGAGCCGCTGGCCCGCGTCTCCGCCACCGGAGTGTCCGCGATCGACCCGCACTACTTCGGTCTCGCCCCGGTCGAAGCCGTCAACCGGGCCCTTGCCAAGGCCGGCCGGACCTTCGCCGATCTCGACGTGCTCGAGTTGAACGAGGCCTTCGCCGCGCAGGTCCTCGGGTGTGTGGCCGAATGGCCCGAGTTCGACCCGGCGATCCTCAATCCACGAGGCGGCGCCATCGCACTCGGGCACCCCCTCGGCGCCTCCGGAGCGCGCCTCGCCGGCGCCGTCGCCCACCAGTTGGCCCGCAAAGGCTCCGGTACCGGTGTCGCGACCCTTTGCATCGGAGTGGGCCAAGGCCTCGCCCTGGTCCTCGAACGCTGACACCGTTCGCGGGACCGACGACATTGCGATGCTGCTCATCGGGCCGGGGCCCTGGGCAGGGCGTCTGATCGCAGCCGACACGAGTGATCGTCGAGGCATGCGCTGTTCCACGAGCGGCCTCACCGTCGCCGGCCCGCGTGTGCCCTCAACTCTCGTCTGCACAGGGCGAAAACACGCCTCCGTGAACCTCCGATCTCCTGTCGACTCACCCCAGCCACTCAGCAACACGGCCCCGTGCCTGCAAGGTGCCTTGACAGCACGGGGGCAGCAACACACGATGGAGACTATGGAAACTCGTTCAGTGGCTTCAGTTTCCGAGCGTGACGGGCGGCGAGCCGATGTGATCGTGGAGGCGGCCGGTCGGCTGTTCCTCGCACCCGGTCTCGCGCGAGTGAGCATGGATGAACTCGCCCGTGAACTCGGTATGAGCAAGAAGACGATCTACCGTCACTTCCCCGACAAGCGCAGCCTGCTGACCGCGGTGCTGGATCGGCAGTTCGCGGCAGTGGAGCGGACACTCGTGGAGGCGGCCGACAGCGCAGAAGGTCAGCCGTTCCATGTGCGGGTCCAGCGTCTCCTGATCGCGGCCGGCACAGAGCTCGGGCGGATCGGCGCGGCTCAGCTCGCGGCCGGGCGGGGCGGAGACGCGATGCTGCGCCGGTACGTGGAACAGCGCACGGACACCGTGGTCTATCAACGCCTCGACGAACTGTTCAGGGACGGACACCGGCAAGGACTGCTGTCGACGCCGCCCGAACTGCTCAGTGAAATCACCCGCGGCGCCTTGGAACGGCTGCTCACCTCGCAGTTGCCCCACGAGCTGGACTGGACCGCCGCGGATCTTCTCCGGGCGACCGTCGACACCGTGCTCCACGGGGCGATCCGTACAGCTCGTCCCGGCACCGACGACGACCAACGCGGGGCGGTCATTCCTACGGCCCGCAACGAGGAAAGGGAGCGCTCATGACCGGGTCGACCGGCAGGGTGGCACTGGTGACAGGGGCCAGCAGCGGAATCGGCGCGGCCACCGCGCGCCTTCTGGCCGCGCGAGGGATGCGCGTGGTGGTCAACTACCTCCGCAGCAGCAAGTCGGCAGAGGAGGTAGTGGCCGATATCGAGGCCGCAGGCGGCCAGGCCATGGCCGTACAGGCCGATGTGCGCGAGGTGGCGGCGATCACGAACATGGTCGAGCAGGTCCGGGCAGCATGGAGCGACATCGACGTGCTCGTGCACAATGCGCTCATCCCGTATGCGGTCAAGTCGTTTCAAGACATGACGTGGGAGGAGTTGGGCGGCAAGCTCGATGCCGAAATGCATTCTGCGTTCGCGGTCACAAAAGCGGTCCTGCCGGCAATGACGGCACAAGGCTGGGGCCGCATCATCTATCTCGGTACCGGCCTCAGCCGCCGGCCCCGGGAGGGCATGATCGCACTGGGCACCGCCAAGGCCGCGCTGGAGCAGTTCGCCCGCTACCTCGCACAGGAACTCGGCCCCCAGGGCATCACCGTCAACATCGTCGCGCCCGGCCCGGTGGAGTCCCGCATCGCGAACGACGTGTTCGATGATGCGCAGAAGCAACGGCAGGTGGCCGCCACCCCCCTCGGCCGCCTCGCGCACCCGGACGATGTCGCCCAGGCGGTCGCCTTCTACGCCGGCGAGGACAACACCTTCATGACCGGCACCACCGCCGCGGTCAACGGTGGAATGTCCATGTACTGATGTGTCGCTGACCACCACGCCCGGGACCACGGCATTCCGATCCGGCACACACCGGCACACCCTCCTCAGCACCATGGACCGCGGCATCCGCACCGACCACGGACGCACGGCAGTGGCACGACCAAGGAAGCCAATCACATGCTCACCATCGATCTCGCCTACGTCGGACGAGGCCTGCACGAAGAACTGGCCGCCTACATAGCCGACCAGGAGGACTACTACGCCGACGAGGGCGTCCACGTCGCCCTGCGCGACGGCTGCACCTGGGACGAGGAGCGGCTGCGCCGCGGCGCCACCATCGGGCTCGGCCGGGCACTGTTGTCCCGACTGACCGATGACACCCCCTGGGTCGCACTCAACGTCAACACGCACCGCCCGCTGTTCTGGTTCATCGCCCGCCCCGGCCTGACCTCCCTGGCCGACTTGGCCGGACGACGGCTTGCTGTACACGCTCCCCACACCGCGCCCGGGTGCTTCACCCGCATCGTGCTGCGCAAGGCAGGCCTTGACCCGGACCGCGACATCCACACTATGGTCCGCACCCCCGGCGATTACGGCATGGATCTGCGGCGGCTGCTCAACGGCGAGATCGACGCGGCCCTGGTCGGCAGCACCATGGCGCCGGAGGCAGTAGCCGCCGAGAACGGCTGGCAGGTGCTGGCCTGGGTCGGCGACCATTTCCAGATCCCCACCGTGGGCTTGGCCGTCGACCCCACTTACATCCACCCAGACGACCCCGCGGTCCAAGCCGTGCTCCGAGCACACCGGCGCGCCCTGCAGGTGATCTGCGACGACCCCGACACCACTGTGCGGCACATGCGGACATTCCTCGGCGGACATACCGAAGACGAAGCCCGAGCCCACTACGAGACCTTCATCGCGCCGTACTTCACCACCGACGGCCAAGCCGACCTTGCGGTCGGCGCCGCCGCGATTACCGCAGTCGCCGCCGAACTCGGCGTCCCTGCCGCCGTCACCGCCGACGATTTCTACCGCACCGCAAACGCCACACCTTAAGGCCAATACATTTGCTTTTGAACTGGCTGGTCCGTTGACCTGCCCGTGGAGGGGCGGGGGCCGGGGTGTCGGTCGCGCATAGGGATCTTGACCAAGGTGTTCACACCGGAACTCGCGGACGCGGCCATTGTCAAGCGCGGAGGGGGTGAACTGCGGCGCCCACTGCTTCCGACCCCGCTGACCAACGCCTGGAAGGAGGCCATCCAGGAAGCGCGGTCCCGTCTGCTGCCGCTCCGGTCCGGCCGGGACTGGCCCCGAGCCCTCAAGCAGCCGATGCGGTGGCCGTTCCTGAGAACTCGGAGCGGCCGCAGCAAGGTCGAGCCGAGGCGATGGGCGCACAACCAGACCGCCAAACAGCGAGAACACCGGGGTGCCGGCAGACCTGTGCCGCGAGCTCAACCGCCTTGACCTCCTACAGTTGATCCCCCTTGCTGGCTGGTTTCGGAGGATGCGTCCCGCCACCGTCCTTGATGTCCTGATCGCAGGTTCGTGGATCGTAGGACTGGTCATTGGGGATCAAAAGCACTCCGGCGACCTGCTCAGGGCGCTCGACGGCGAGCCAGTCGTCGCCCGTGAGGGCACCGTCCGGCTGGTGCCACGCCCCGGACGAATAGATCGTCTGACACCCCAGTGCCACGCGCTTCTTGTCAACCGCGCAGGCGTCCACTGCAGGGCCGGAATATTCGTCGGCGCCGTCGAAGCGGTAGTCGAAGTGGACCTGGTCACCCTCGGAGGGCTCCTGCGGGTGGGGCTCAAGGCGCCAGTCAACAACCTCGGCGGTGCCCCCGCGACGCTGCCCATACGTGTCCTCGACCTGCACTCTCACAGCGGCCTCACCGCGCTTCGCCGTCGTGTCGGTGCAGCCCCAGAGGGAAGAGCAGCCGGACAGGGCGAGAATCACCAGAGCCAACGGGGCACCGGCAAGTGCCCGTGCAGGAAACACTCAGACGACCTCCGGTCTGGGTGGGGCTGAGCAGTGTATCCCGGGCCTGGCAGCTGCGGGTCATGGCGGCGAGCGCCTGCGGCGGTGAAGCCGAAGCACAGCGGAACCCTGTGAACTGAGCGGACATCGAGGGCATCACGTGCAGCCGACTCAACTCGGCCGCCGCACCCGGACTGCCGAGATCACCTGGGCCTCGACCTCGCTCAGATACGTGCCTTCGGCCCCTGCACACCAGTCAATCGCCGGGCAGCTGTGTACTCATATGCAGTGTGGAACACAGCATGACAAGACCGGCCGACCACGGCTCCCCAGCGTCCCGCAGCCGAGTCGACTAACATAGCCAAACGGATTACACCTCTGTCAGAATTCTGGATCGAACCGTCAGGGACCGACCATGAGCACATACCTCGGCAGCGGCAACACAGATATGCACCGACGGGACTACCGCCCCGCCTGGTTGGACAATCTGGCGGAAGACGCCACCATGGAAGCCTCGGTCCTGAACGGAATCGTCGAGGGAGCCCACGCCGTGCGCGAGATACTCGCCTACGCCCGCACCCTTTACGACTACCAAGAGTTCAACTACGTGGGCACATATGGCGAGCACGGTTTTGTCGAGGACTACACCTCGCAGGTGCACGGCGAGCCGATCGGCAGCGTCGTGATAGTGCGCTATAACGATACCGGCCAGGCTCAACACGTGATCATCAACCATCGGCCGCTTCGGTCGGTCCTTCTTTGGTCCCGGCTGATGGCCGATCACTTCGCGAACACGCCCTACGCCGAGTACTTCCTCAGCCCGGAACTCGCCCAGGAAGTACTCAAGCCGGACACGACCTCATAAGGCGGTCCGAGCCACCGGGCTTCACCTGGATCGACCCGCCCGAGACGGCGCTGCCGCAGGCCCTCTTCGTCGTTGGCGCGCCGACCTGAGGCCGTTCGCAGTCAAGCGCGGTCCCTTCACGAACAGTCGATCAGGCCACAGTCAAGGCCGCGGGATCGGGTAGGCCATTCCCGTATCCGCGCCACCCTGCCCCATGACGTCAGCATGGGCATCACTCCGCCATAGGTGAGCCAAAAGGGTACCCGTGTGCCCCACAGGTGACCCGACCCCATCGCAGACGGGTGAGTTGGGGCGCGGGGATTTGACACTGCCGCGCCGCAAGCTCCAGTCTTCAATCATGACATTCATTTCCAATAGGGGGTGTTGACGATGCGCGTTGCCTTCGTGGGCAAGGGCGGCAGCGGCAAGACGACCCTGTCGGCCCTCTTCTCCCTCCATCTGGCGCGCTCGGGCGCGCCGGTCGTCGCGATCGACGGCGACATCAACCAGCATCTGGCGCACACCTTGGGTCTCGGCGAGAACGAGTCCTTCTCCGCACCGCCGCTCAGCGCGCGCACCGGCGAGATCAAGGACTATCTGCGGGGCACCAATGCACGGATCGTGTCACGCGATGCAATGGTCAAGACGACCCCTCCCGGGCGCGGGTCCCGGTTACTGCGCCTGCTCGGCGCCGACGAGGTCCACGCCACGCACATCCAGGACGTGGGCGGCGTGCCGCTGATGGTCACCGGGGCCTTCGGCGGGAGCGACCTGGGCGTGGCTTGCTACCACTCCAAGCTTGGTGCGGTGGAGATGTACCTCAACCACCTCGTCGACGGCCCGGGCGAGTACGTCGTCGTGGATATGACCGCCGGCGCCGACGCTTTCGCCTCCGGCCTGTTCACTCGCTTCGACATGACGTACCTGGTCGTCGAACCGACCCGCAAGAGCGTCTCCGTGTACCGCCAGTACCGCGACCACGCCGCCGAGTTCGGCATCCAGGTGGCCGTCGTCGGCAACAAGGTGACGGGAGAGGACGACCTGCTCTTCCTCAAGGAACGCGTCGGCGACGATCTGCTCGTCCACTTCGAGCAGTCCACCTACGTTCGCGGCCAGGAACAGGGCCGTCACCAGGGCGAGCTGGAACTGCACAACCGCCACGCACTCGACCTGCTGCGCGAGGCCGTGGATGCCCGCCCCAAGGACTGGGCGGCCTTCCAACAGCACGCTGTGGACTTCCATCTGCGCAACGCGGCCGCCTGGGCGAACGAGGCCACGGGTCAGGACCTTGCCGCGCAGATCGACCCCGGCTTCGAGCACGGCCCGGCAGCACTGGCCACCCGAGCCTGACCCCGCCTCCAGCACAGAACCATCCCAGCAGAACAGGAGAATTCTTCATGTCGCTCGAGGTCTCCCAGCAGTTGCTCACCAAAGCCGAGAAGGGCGAAGTGCAGGAGCAGGACTTCATGGAATCGGTCCGTTCATCCCTGCCCTACGCCTACGACCTCATCGCCCGCCTCACCGCGGAACTGCGTTCCGGAGCCGCGGAGTTCGCCGACAACCAGACCCCGCCGCCCTCCGAGCGGGAGCGCGGTCAGCTGTTGCGTGCGCTGTCCAGCGACGCGATCCGCGGCAGTCTGGAGCGCCACTTCGGCATCGCCCTCGCCTTCCAGAACTGCCACCGCGTCGCCGCCTTCCACCCCGAGGCACGCGGCGGCGACACTCACACGCGCTTCACGTCGTTGCGCGCCCAGATCCTGAACCAGTCACCGGAGTTGCGCGACTGCTGACCTCCCGGGAGGAGTCGGCAGATCGCGGCGAGCACGGCGGTGGCTGTCGCGCCGCGATTTTCCCGGAGGGGGCGGGCTCGCCCCGCGGCCGGACAGGAACGTATCGGCCCGATCTCAGTGGGTTGATGTGGCGTTCGGTGAGCAGGGCGGCCCGCTCCGGGTCCTCGTAGACCGCCGGGGCACCAGAAAGCCCCCCCTCCTGGGCGGGAGCGAGGTGCCGGGGGCCCGGAGGACGCGCGGGATGCCAGGACAGATAGTAATGGTATTCATTTCCACTTACTCTTGCGCCGGACCATTTCCCAGTGACGCGGGAGGCAGGCGTCGTGCACCTTTCGTCGATGAGCGAGCACCCTCCGGGCCGGCGGTCGACATGGCAACGGACAGCCGTCCTCCGAACCCTGCGCGACCGCCCCGGCTTCGCCTCCGCCAGGGAGTTGCACGCGGCACTCGCATCGGAGGGCACCGCCGTGGGCCTGTCCACTGTGTACCGCACCCTGCAGGCGCTGGAGCAGGCCGGACACGTGGACGTCGTACGCGACAGGACCGGCGAGCGGCTCTACCGTCCCCGTAGTGCCGGTCGACGGCCACCGGCACTACCTCGTGTGCCGGCTCTGCGGCCGCAGCCTCCCCGTCGCGGCCGAAACCGTCGAGCGGTGGGCCGACGGCGTTGCCGCCGCGACCGGGTTCGCCGACGTCGAGCACATCGTGGAGCTCACAGGCGTCTGCGATCAGTGTCGGCCGAAGCCGGACAGCACCTCGCCACCTGCGGACAGATCAACAAATGGCAACGATTTCCATTAGCACCCTCACGGGCATGGTGTTGACATTCATTTTCATCTAGCGTGAGCGTTGTGGCCGCCCGCAGCGGGCGGTCCCGCCTGAGTGAAGTCACCGTGAGCAATCTGCCCTGGAGGAACCATGTCCGCGTCCCTGTCCCGTCGCATGCCGGCCCTGATATCCGGTGGTGCCTGTCTGGCCCTTCTGGCGGGTTGCGGCAGCTCATCGGACTCCGGAGGCGACGGTAACGGCCAGACCCCCGCGTCCTCGTCCGCCGTCCCCGTGGTCGCCTCGACGAACGTGTACGGCGACATCGTCAAGCGGATCGGCGGCGATCACGTCGAGGTCACTTCGATCATCAGCGATCCCAGCCAGGACCCGCATTCCTACGAGGCCAACACCCAGAACCAGTTGACCCTCTCCAAGGCCAAGGTCGTCATCGAGAACGGCGGTGGCTACGACGACTTCGTCGACAAGATGCTCAAGAGCGGCGGCAACACCAGTGCCGAGGTGATCAACGCCGTCGAGGTCTCCGGAAAGACCGCTCCCAAGGGCGGCGAGCTCAACGAACACGTCTGGTACGACTTCCCCACCGTCGCCAGGATCGCCGACAGCATCGCCGCCGCCCTGAGCAAGGCCGACCCCACCGACGCCGCCTCCTTCACACAGAACGCCGAGACCTTCAAGACCGGGCTCCAGTCCCTGGAGGCGAAAGAAGCCCAGATCAAGAAGGAGCACAGTGGTGAGTCGGTGGCGATCACCGAGCCGGTACCGCTCTATGTGATCGAGGCGAGCGGACTGGTCAACAAGACGCCCGAGGAGTTCAGCGAGGCCATCGAGGAGGGCGACGACGTCTCCCCCAAGGTCCTGCAGGAGACACTGGGGCTGTTCTCCGGCAAGGAGGTCCAGGCGCTGGTCTACAACGATCAGACCTCCGGTCCCCAGACGGAGAGGACCGAGTCGGCGGCCAAGTCCGCCGGTGTCCCTGTGGTGCCCGTCACCGAAACGCTGCCCCAGGGCAAGGACTACCTCGGCTGGATGACCGCCAACGTCGACGCGCTCGCGAGCGCGCTGGACAAGTGAGCACACCGGGCATGGTCTCCGTGCCCCAGGCCCGGCAGGGCGAAGGTGCGGACGACGCCGCGGTGATCAGTCTGCGCGGCGCGGCACTGTCCTACGGCGACCGCACCGTGTGGAGCGGTCTCGAACTCGACGTGCACCCAGGCGACTTCGTGGCCGTGCTGGGCCCGAACGGGGCGGGTAAGACCAGCCTCGTCCGGGCCCTGCTGGGCCGGCAGCCACTGTCCGCCGGGACCCTGACCGTCCTCGGCCGCTCCCCCCGCGGGACCGGCCGCGACATCGGCTACATCCCCCAGCAGGCCACTGTGTCCGCGCACGCGATGCTACGAGCCCGTGACCTCGTCCGCTTCGGCATCGACGGTCACCGTTTCGGTCCGCGTCTGCGCACAGCCGCCGCCCGCCGCCAAGTGAACGAGATCCTCGAGTCGGTGGGAGCGTCTCCGTACGCCGATGTCCCCCTCGGCCTGCTGTCCGGCGGCGAAAGACAACGCGTGCGCATCGCCCAGGCCCTGGCCGGCGACCCACAGATCCTGATCTGCGACGAACCACTGCTCTCCCTCGACCTGCACCACCAGCGGGCCGTCACCCAACTCGTCGACGCCCGGCGGCGGTCCCACGGCACGGCGGTGGTCTTCGTGACCCACGAGATCAATCCGGTGCTCGGTCTGGTGGACCGGCTGCTGTACCTGGCCGACGGCGGCCACCGGGTCGGCGCCCCCGAGCAGGTCCTGACCTCGGAGTCGCTCTCCACGCTGTACGGAACGCAGATCGATGTCGTCCGCACCCCCGGCCGGATCCTGGTCGTCGGAGCACCCGACGGGCCTGCCACCCCTGCCCATCACACCCACGCGACACGCGCCACCGACGGAGTTTGCCCATGACGATCGCCGACGGGATCTGGCACCAGATCTTCAGCTTCGACCACTACGGCGAGCTGCTGACGCTGGTCCGCAACTCCCTCGTCGCCGGCGCCGCCCTCGGCCTGGTGGGCGGCCTGGCCGGGGTGTTCGTCATCATGCGCGACCTGCCCTTCGCGGTGCACGGCATCAGCGAACTCTCCTTCGCGGGTGCCTCGGCAGCCCTCCTGCTGGGGACGAACATCGTGGCCGGCTCGATCATCGGATCACTCCTCGCGGCCGGAGTGATCGGCATCCTGGGCACGCGGGCGCGGGACCGCAACTCGGTCATCGGCATCATCATGCCGTTCGGCCTGGGCCTGGGTGTGCTCTTCCTCGCCCTCTACAAGGGCCGGGCGGCCAACAAGTTCGGACTGCTCACCGGCCAGATCGTCGCGGTGGACACACCGCAGATGGCCTGGTTGCTCAGCACCTCCGTCGTCGTGGTCATCGCACTCGCGGTCATATGGCGGCCTCTCGCCTTCGCCAGCGCCGATCCCGACGTCGCCGAGGCACGCGGAGTGCCGGTACGCGCCCTGTCGATCGCCTTCATGCTCGTACTCGGACTGGCGGTCGCCCTGTCCGTGCAGATCGTCGGCGCGCTGCTGGTCCTGTCACTCGTCACCACGCCCGCAGCGGCCGCCGCCCGCGTCACCGCGTCACCGGTCCTGCTGCCCGTGCTCAGCGTGCTCTTCGCGATCGCCTCGATCGAGGGCGGCATCCTGCTCGCCCTCGGCAGCAGTATCCCCATCAGCCCTTATGTCACCACGATCTCGTTCAGCATCTACGTCGTCTGCCGGCTGACGGGCCGTTACGGCACCCGCCGACGCGGCGCCAGGAGGAGGTCGGTCGCACAACCCGCCTGAGTCAACCCTCGTAACGGGCGGCCAAGGTCCGCACAGTCGCGGCGATCCGGTCACGGAGCTCGGCCGGTGCCATGACCTCGACGTCGGTGCCCAGTCGCAGGAACTCTCCATGGGCGTGGTCGATCGACTCGATGGGCACCCGGGCGTCCGTCCATCCATCACTCGTGGGTGTCACACCGAGACGGCGAGCGCCCTCCGGGGAAAGGCGTACCAGGGCCTTCCCTGTGTGCAGGCGGGCCCGGAAGTCGGCCAGATAGCTGTTCCAGTACGCGACCAGGTCGAACCCGTCAGGAACAGCGAACCGCTCTTGCAGCGGCCCGATGTCGAGGATCTGGTCGACCCGGTAGGTGCGGATCCCGGACGATCCACCCGCGACCAAGTACCAACGTCCCGCCTTGAGTACCAGCCCGTACGGCTCCACCCTCCGGTCGATCTCCTCCGGCGCCCGCCAGCGCCGGTACCTCAGTACCGCCGCTCGCCGCGCCCACACCGCCGCGGCGACCGAGGCCAGATGAGGCGCATGGTCTGCGTCGTCGTACCAGCCGGGAGCGTCGAGCAGGAAACGCTCCTGGATCCGCCCGGCATGCTCGCGCAGTTCGGTCGGAAGGGCGGCGCGCAGCTTCAGCTGTGCGGTGGCGAGCGCCTCGCCGAGGCCGAGTTCGGCGGCGGCACCGGGGAGCGCGGCAAGGAACGCCGCCTGCGCCTCGTCCGCGGTCAGTCCGGTCAGCCGGGTCCGGTACCCGTCCACCAGCCGGTAGCCACCCGCGTGTCCCGCAGCTCCGTACAGCGGGATACCGGCGGCACCGAGCGCCTCGACGTCCCGGTAGACCGTACGGACGGAGACCTCCAGTTCCTCGGCCAGCTGCTGGGCCGTCATCCGGCCCCGGTTCTGGAGCAGCAGAAGCAGGGTGACCAGCCGGCTCGCACGCATGCCGTTCAGTATCTCCTGACACTGGATGGCAGTGGACTGTCTATAGCTTGTCGCGCATGGACGACTTCGACTTCCTGCACGGCTCCTGGGACGTGGCCAACCGCCGTCTCACCTCACCGCTCGGCACAGGCTCCGCCACCTGGACGGAGTTCCCCGGACACGCGGTAGTCCGGCCGCTCTTCGGAGGTGCCGGCAACATCGACGAGATCACCTTCCCCACACTTGGCCGCCAAGGAGTCACTCTGCGTCTGTTCGACAGGAAGACGGAACGCTGGACGATCCACTGGACCGACAGCAGAACAGGCCGACTGGATCCGCCGCTGGTCGGCGGCTTCGCCGACGACCGCGGTGACTTCCACGGCGAGGACATCTACGACGGACGCCCGATCCGGGTCCATTTCACCTGGTATCGTCTCGGCGCCGACACCGCCCGCTGGGAGCAGGAGTTCTCCGCCGACGACGGCGGCACCTGGGAGCTCAACTGGACCATGAACCTGACCCGTACCGGGGTTGCCGGCGCATGAGCATCGTCGAACTCCGGCAGTACACCCTGCACCCCGGGGCCCGGGAGACGCTGATCGAGCTGTTCGAGCGAGACTTCGTGACCGGCCAGCAGTCGGTCGGCATCACCGTCGGCGGCCGATTCCGCGATCTGGACGACCCGAACCGCTTCGTCTGGCTGCGCGCGTTCCCCGACATGACGCGCCGCCGTCGCTCGCTGGAGGCCTTCTACACCGGCCCGGTCTGGCGGGAGCACCGCGAGGCGGCCAACGCGACCATGATCGACAGCGATGACGTCCTGCTGCTGCGCGGCCCGGGCTTCACAGCGGAGCGGGGCACCCGTGAGGTGGTGGCGACCGTCTGCCATCCGTCCGACGCTGCCGCCTTCGACGCGTACGCCGCCCGGCACCTCGGCCCAGGCCATGCACTGCACCGCACCGAGCACGCCGAGAACAACTACCCCCTCCTGCCGGTCCGTACCGGAGAGGACGTCAGGGTCTGGTTCGGCCCTGCGCAGCCACCGCCCTTCCCGACGCGGCGGCTGCGGCTTGAACCAGTGACAACCCACTGAACCGTTGCACATGTGATGTGCCCGATGCCCTGGCGGGCTCGGCTGGTGGCGTCGGCTGCTTCCAAGTCGGGAAGCATCGGCACGAGATCCGGCTGGGGCGGTTCTCCAGCGGCGGCTACGCGAGCCAGAGCGAGCTCCGCCGATGTCGCGCCGGCGGGATGTCCACCATGCCGGCTGCATCGAGGGCGAGTTCGCCGGCGGTGGAATGTACCAGCCTCAGAAGAGTGCCTACTTGGGCTCGCAGCCGCTGTCGCGACCGGCGTTCTTCCGCCGCGGACCACCGGGCGACGGAGCGGTCCCCCTGGTGTCGAGGGAACGAGTACGCATTCACCGTGCGGCGGACCGTGCGCGGTTGGGGCCTTCTGGACTCTCGTGTCGCGTCGGTGCAGGTGCGTGCGCTGTACCTGAGGTCGTAGAGAACCACGGAACGCCAAGGGCTCCCTGACGAGCGGCCGTCCGCACTCTGGCCGTACGAAGGGGGAAGGTGGTGGGCGGTGCGTGTCACGGAACTCCGTTCGCAGCGACCGCCAGGTATCTCCTGGCGGGCTACCTGAAGCCCGTCACCCCTGTCGAACGTGCGATTTCCATGCACGCAACCCTATCTCGCCGCGTCCCTGGGCAGGCAGGTTGTGTATCTTTCGGATCTCGTCCCGTTATGTCCTGTGGCGGAACGTTTCCTCATTGCTGCCGCCCCAAAAAAAATCGAAACCGAAACGGCCACGGAGTCGTCCTAGGCAGCAAGATCAAGCAGGTCGGAAACCAAGCGGAGGGGAAGTCTGCAGTGGCCCGGTGGACGCGACGCCGAACTGGACCATCGGCCACGAGCGGGCCTCCGGAACGGGCCCCGCGGTGTCGTTGGACCTGGACACGGGGACGGGTATCTGCCGGCTTTGCGGTGCTGACGGCGGCACTCATGGCCTTCCATGCGGCTGTACCCAACTCCGTGGGGCACGTGGGGAGTCTGCTGGAAGCCTTCCTTCCCTGGTGCGGCCTGGTGATCGTGGTCCTGCTCGCCCTGGCCCTGCTACGGCGTTCGGTATCGGCACTGGTGGCACTGCTCCTGCCGATAACCGTCTGGGCGCACCTGTTCGGCAGGCTTCTCCTGCCCGGCCCGGATGCCGGCCCGCACGACCTGGTCGTAGTGCAGCACAACGTCAGCGACGAGAACACCGACCCGGTCGGCACAGCCCGCACTCTGGCTGCGGCCGAGCCCGATCTCATCGCTCTGGAGGAGCTGGTGCCCCCGGCAATGGCGGAGTACGCGAGGGTCCTGGCCCCGAACTACCCGCACCACTTCGTCCGGGGCACCGTCGGACTGTGGTCGAAACATCCGCTGACCGGCGCCCGACCGGTGGACATCAAACCCCGCGGGATAACGGAGCCGTGGAGTCGCGGGCTGCGCGCCACGGTCCACACCCAGCGCGGCGAAATCGCGGTGTACGTGGCACATCTGCCTTCGGTCCGCGTCCGGGCAAGCGGCCTCGCGTCCTCCTGGCGAGACGAGAGCGCCGGTCTGCTCGGCAAGGCCGTCGCCGCCGAGCAGCTCAAAACGGTTCTCCTGCTCGGCGACCTCAACGGCACCGTCGACGACCGCGGGCTGGCCCCGTTGACGTCACGGATGAACACAGCGGAACGGGGCTTCGCCTTCAGCTTCCCCGCGGACTTCCCCATGGCCCGCATCGACCAGGTCATGACCCGCTCAGCGACCGTCCGCCAGATCCGCACTCTGTCGTCCACCGGCAGCGATCATCTGCCGGTCACTGCTCGGATCACGCTTACCTGAAGCAGTGATCTCGATGGCAGGGTCAACTACTCGGTCTTGAAGGACCGGGTTTGCAGGCAGAGCACGGCCAAGCCGTTCTGTGGTCCCCTGCGTCCGGTATGGCGCTAGGCCGTACTGGGGCGGTTGACTGCGCCCCGCTGCCACACAGCATCGGCCCGGTGGGCGATGTTGCGGGAGCCGTTGTGGTCCGCGTGCAGTACCACTCCGCAGGAGCGGCAGACGAACCTGGCTTGGTCGATCCGGTTGGACCGGTGGGTGTGCCAGCACTCGGAGCACTGGCGGGAGGTGTTCCTCGGGTCC
>NZ_LMWH01000308.1 GCF_001507435.1 Streptomyces sp. NRRL F-5122 | reverse complement strand
CGAGGAGATCGTCGACACCGTGTTGAGGGCGGTGAAGCCGTCGGCCGCGAGGTAGTCGGCGTAACGGCGCGGCATGCCCTCGGCGCCCAGCCAGTGCTGGACCAGGAAGGTGCCGTGGAAGCCGATGAACAGCGTCCAGAAGGTGATCTTGCCGAGGCGTTCATCGAGCATTTTGCCCGTCATCTTCGGCCACCAGAAGTGGAAGCCGGCGAACATCGCGAAGACGACGGTGCCGAACACCACGTAGTGGAAGTGGGCGACGACGAAGTACGAGTCGGAGACGTGGAAGTTCATCGGCGGCGAGGCCAGGATGACACCGGTCAGACCACCGAACAGGAAGGTGACCAGGAAGCCGGTCGCCCAGAGCATCGGTGTCTCGAAGGACAACGATCCCGTCCACATTGTTCCGATCCAGTTGAAGAACTTCACGCCTGTCGGTACGGCGATGAGGAACGTCATGAAGGAGAAGAACGGCAGCAGCACGCCACCGGTGACGTACATGTGGTGCGCCCACACGGTCAAGGAGAGGCCGGCGATGGCGATGGTGGCGCCGACCAGGCCCATGTAACCGAACATCGGCTTGCGACTGAAGACCGGGATGACTTCGGAGATGATGCCGAAGAACGGGATCGCGATGATGTACACCTCTGGATGGCCGAAGAGCCAGAAGAGGTGTTGCCACAGCAAGGCACCACCGTTGGCCGGGTCAAAGACGTGGGCGCCAAGTTTTCGGTCAGCCTCCAAGGTGAGTAGCGCGGCCGCAAGGATCGGGAAAGCGAAGATGGCCAACACGGAGGTGAGCAGCACGGTCCACACGAAGATCGGCATGCGGAACATGGTCATGCCCGGGGCGCGCATGCAGATGATCGTGGTTATGAAGTTGACCGAGCCGAGGATCGTGCCGAGGCCAGAGAGGCCCAGACCCATGATCCACATGTCGGTGCCGATGCTGGGAGAGTGGACAGCGTCAGACAGTGGGCTGTAGGCGAACCAGCCGAAACTGGCCGTCCCTTGCGGGGTGACGATGGCACCAGCCGCGATGGTCGAGCCGAGCAGGTAGAACCAGTAGGCGAGCATGTTCAGCCGGGGGAACGCCACGTCGGGCGCGCCGATCTGCAGCGGCATGATCCAGTTCGTGAAGCCGGCGAACAGCGGCGTCGCGAACATCAGCAGCATGATCGTGCCGTGCATCGTGAAGGCCTGGTTGAACTGCTCGTTCGACATGATCTGCAGGCCCGGGCGTGCCAGCTCGGCACGCATGAGCAGGGCTATGACGCCGCCGATGAGGAAGAACACGAATGCGGTCACCAGATACAGCGTGCCGATTGTCTTGTGGTCCGTTGTCGTCAGCCACTTGACCACGACGCTGCCAGGCCGCCTGTGCCTGACCAGCAGCTCGCTCTCATGCGAGCCATCCGCTGCTGCCTGACTCTGAGGGTTGTTGAGGATGCTCACAAGTCTTGTGTCTCCTAGTGCTCGCTGGCGGCAACCCGTCCGGATCGTGCGCCGTACCTGCTGAGCGGCAGCTACGTCAACACCCTGTAGTAGTTGAGACGCGGCTCATCGCATCCCTACGCAGGTGGAGCGACCGCAGCCCGCCCTGGCCCGATCGATTCCGCACGCAGGACATGAGAACGGTCTGGCTACGCGGTAAGCGGCGGCTGCCGGAAACTTCTTACCAGCAGGGCCCGCCTCAATTGAGCTCTTGGCGTGCTCACCGGGATCGAAGACCCTGGCCAGCGAAAGAGGCCAGGCATGCCTCGTGCTCGTCGTTCCAGGACCTGCGGTCCCGAGGGCTCTTGCGGTACCCGGGCGCGCTGCCTGCTGTGCCCGTCTCCGAGCCCGGCAACACGCCCGACGCCCCCGCCCATCCTCTTCGCGGTCGCTGCGACCCTCGTGGCTGACGGACGCCATCACCACGATTTACACCACTTCACACGGCTTTTGCAGCAACCGTCGTGTCCAGTTCAAACTCAGACTCAGGCGTGGCATTTCCATCAACCATGGCAGCGTCATGCTCATCACGTAGAGGGCAAGACTCAAGGGTCTGATCGGCAACCAGCGCCGAAGGCCGCCGTACGACACTGACACAACCGCTGACCTGATCGATCGGAACTTCGCCAGAATCGTTCCAGACAAGCTGTGAGCCACTGACAACTCCGAGCGCCCGCCTGGGGATACGCGCGTCGATGATGACAAGCCTCCCCACTGGTGGCGCCTGCTTCGCAACAGTATTGGGAAGTGCGGTAGACGAGCCGTGACACCCTGACACACCTTTGCCTGCACTACCAGAGAAACCTGGACAACGCGGAACCGGCTACAGATCTACTACCCGTCTACATCACATCGCACCGCGGCAGCCGCTCTCGCAGGCGGGGGACAGCACCAGGCTGAGCGTAGTGGCGTCCTTCCCCGTTCTAGAGCGGCCGAGGGGAAGACGAAGCCGCCGTAAGCGGGGGAGTCCTTGCATCAACCTCATACACCAAGCGTCAATTCCGGCCGAGGTGTTCGGCACGCGCTTGGGTTGCAGGTGATATACCACCTAACTCGTGGTGCGCGTACGAAGAGGCCAGGCTGACACGATCAAACAATCATGACATGGCATGTAGTAGCCGGCCTGACCAGTCGGGTGTGGTGGTGCGAAAGGGGCAACTCGCTCACCTCCCAACCCCGTTTCGACCGGCCGCGCCATGATGCTGTCACTCGGTTTCTACTCAAAAGTAAACGGCCGACGAAGACGAAATGAGTTCGAGAAACGATGTCTGAACTGGATGAAGAGAGGGCGGAACAGCATGTCCAGAATGCCTGCTTCAAGAAAGGCCCGCCGCGGCTGGTCGGTGTGGAATCCGAATGGTTGGTCCAGGATCACCGCGACGCCGGGGCACCGATATCACCACATCGCTTGAACGCGGCCGTCAGCGCAGTCGAAATACCTGGCGCATTGCCGCAGGGCAGCAAGTTTACCCGTGAACCTGGCGGGCAGGTCGAGTTGAGTTCCCTCCCCGCGCCCTCACTCGCACGCTGCATTGAGGCAATGGCGGCCGACCTCGCTACGCTGCGACAGGCGGCCGAATCAGCTGGCCTGGTTCTGACCGGCCGAGGACTCGACCCAATTCGCGAACCCGCCCGTGTCCTACAGCACCCCCGCTACCAAGCCATGGAGAGCTTCTTCGACCGCGAAGGTCCATGGGGCCGCATCATGATGCGGTGCACCGCTTCGGTACAAATCAATCTAGACTGCGGAGAAGACACGGGGGAGGTCTCGGGCTACCGCCACCGCTGGGAACTCGCCCATCGGATAGGCCCCGTACTGGTGGCCGCGTTCGCCAACTCCCCGCTACGGAACGGCCGACCCACGGGATGGCTATCCACGCGGCAAGCTGTGTGGGCCCATATGGACCCTAAACGCACCCGCCAGCCCCGTTACCACACCGATCCGGGCACCGCCTGGATGCGTTATGCACTTGAAGCCGACGTGATGTGTATCCCCGGTGACGATCACGAGAGCTGGCTGGCACCACCGGATCTATCCTTCCGGGATTGGCTGCGCGGTGTATCGGGACTGCGCCCGCCTACTGTTTCCGACCTTGACTACCACCTCAGCACGTTGTTCCCTCCTGTAAGGCCGCGCGGGTGGCTGGAACTGCGGATGACGGATGCCCAGGACGGGGACAACTGGATCGTGCCAGTAGTGCTGGCCGCGACACTCCTCAACAACCCGCACGCAGCCGACGCCGCATGGGCGGCGACTGACCCCTTGTGCCGAGACGTGCACCCCTTCCCGTCCGACGACGTCTGGGAGCGAGCCGCTCGGATTGGCCTGGCTGACCCAGAACTCGCCAAAGCTGCCCGCGCCTGCTTCGCCGCAGCGGACAACGCCCTGGCTGACCCTGGCGTGCCAGTGGTGCTGCGCCAAGCCTTGGCCCATTTCGCCGAACGGTACAGCGAACGTGGTCGGTCCCCTGCACACGATGAGTTGGACGCGCTCCAGCATGTATAGCCATCCAAGGGCTCGCAGGAGAAGCGAGATGCTGATTCGATCTTGTTGAGGTTGTTGTTTGTGAGGAATGCGGTGACGTCGGCAGGCGTGCGGGTTCTCCTGCTCGCTGGTCTGGCAAGGCACGCATCTCGACTCGCCTCGGCCTTGCGTGACGGCCCGTCCGGTTCTCTCGGTGGGCCGTTTCGGCATGTTGCTCAGGGGGACAGGCCGGCTGCCTGATCGTCGCGTTGGGCATGCGCCGGGTTCCACGGCTCCGGGTTGAGTGCGGGCGCTTGTTATGACAGCTGATGTCTCCCGCTGCGGTTTTCCAGAGCCTGTAACGCACTGAACCCATTGACCGGCCCGGGTGGGCCGACTGCCACATGATCCGCAGCGATTAGAACAAGTTCGGACCCAAGGCCGCTGCCCCCAGCCAGCGGGGCCTCATGCGACCCGGTCGCCTACGGCAAACCCGGACGCCCACGGACACGGCAGTCTACAAGCAAGGTACCCAGGGCAATCCAGCCTTCCGTTTCCAGAGTCTCGGTGTCCGCTCCCGGGAATCAACCTCACCTCATCCGCGTCCCAACACGGTCGACACCTGGCGGGCCAGTTCAGGTACGACCTCGGCCGTGAACCAGGGGTTTTTCGCGTGCCAGCGGTAGTTCAGCGGTGACGGGTGCACCAGCGGAAACTCAGTCGGGAGGTATTCGCCATAGGACTGTACGGTCTCGGTCAGGTTCGTCTTAGCCCGGCCCGCGAGGTAGAACCGCTGCGCGTGGGTGCCAATGAGCACTCGTAGAGTGATGTCCGGCATCCCGGCCAAGATCCGGGGATGCCACCGCGGAGCGAAGTCCCTGCGCGGGGGCAGGTCACCCGTCTTGCCCTTGCCTGGGAAGTAGAAATCCATCGGTACGATGGCGAAAAGTGCGGGGTTGTAGAATTCTTCGTCGCGGACACCGAGCCACGAGCGCAAACGCACACCGCTGGCGTCGTCCCATGGGATGCCGCTTTCCTGGGCACGTCGCCCTGGTGCCTGGCCGATGATCACGATCCGCGCGGACGGAGACCCGGCCCACACGGGACGGTAGCCGAGGTCACGTGCCCATGCGTTGGACGGGTCGGACGTCAGCTCGTTTACGACTGCATTCAGCGTGTCGGTCAACTGAACTCCGGGTTCATATCGTCGTTTCCGTTCTGCCGGATGTCAGCAAGGCGCCGCAGGTAGGCGCCCGGGGCGAACGGTGTCCCCACCGAGGGGTAGGGCAGAGGTGCCCGTCCGTCCGGTCCCGAGCATGAAGTAGGCGCGTTGCGGGGTACGTGCGGAGCAGGCGGTGGTGCAGCCGACGGGCTGCCGTTGGGTTTCGGCGACGTCCCGCTGCAGTGCGCCGAAGGCATCCCAGTATTGGCCATAGCCACCCTGGTTGCGGGGCCGTCGGGGAACAGGCGGTCAAGGTGGTGTGTGGAAAGGACCTCGATGATGATAAGCCGGGCCCTGAAGTACTGCTGATCCGTGAGGTTGCTCAGCTTGCTGTTCTCCAAGCGCATCCTCTGGATGCCTGCTGTCGTCCGCCTTGGCCTGCGCAAGCTGCTACGTCAGAGATTCGTGCTGGCCCGCGGAGTCTTCATCTCTGAGGTCGCCGTCCGACCGGCCAGAACTCTTGGGAGCGATCTTGGCAAGCATCTTCACGGCGGCTGCGATGCCATCCATGTCGACGTTGCCTTGTTGGTCCACGAACCGTGCGGTGTCGATAAGTTCGGCTGCCTCACTGAGGTCGATGCTGGCTCGTATGGCTGCGGTCTCGAAGCGGGTTGCGGCCAGGTCCCGGCCGTGCTTGAGGGCAGCGGCCTTACGGTCCCGGGTCTCGGCTGCGGCTGCGACCTTCTCTTGTTCGCTTCTCTGCGATGCCTTGCGCGCTGCCAGTTCGTCTGCCGCGCCCTTGTATTCCATATCGTGCCTCTCCCACTTGCGGGACTCCGCCTGCCGCTCTGCGCTGTCACCGCCAGGAGCAAACTCTGCCGGAGGTGCTGATGGGCGTCTCGCAGGCGGCGTGCCTTCAATGTTGGCCGTGGGCGGGGTTCCGGTGGTCCAGCCGTCTTCGCCCTCGCCGTTGCCACCCGCGACGGCGTAGATCGGACGGCCATCCGTGTGGAAGCCGAGGATCGTACTCGCCCCGTGCGTGCCGAGAGCATGCCTGAAATGGTGCTGCATGGTGTTCTCCCTTGCAGGATAGGCTGGTGGTCGTCGTGTGGCGGATGCCCGGACGTATGTTCAGCGGGCAATGCCGATCCGCTCCCACCTTGGTTTGCGCCTCTGCCCGGTCTTCCGAGTCAGCTCACGCAAGCTGGCATGATCAGCACGAACGCGAGCATGGGCCCTTCCGGGCTGCCTCATCCCACCCGACTTCCTCCCGCGGCCTTCATGGCGCGATGCCGCTCGTGTGGCGACATCACGTACGTTCCGACGCAGGAACGCGGGCGCTATCTGGCAACGGTCGACATCGCCTCCCGGCGTGCAGTCGGCTGGGCAACCACCGATCACCAGTGGACTGGGCCGGCGGCTGACACGCTGACAACCGACTGCTGGCAGTGTCGCCCCGCGCATCACAGCGCCGCAGTCGGGGGTGTTGCGACGACCGGTTGTATCCGGTGCGGACCATCCGGGTCGCTGTCGGCCGCACCGCGATCCTCGAGTTCATCGAGGGCCGGTACAGCGTGCACCGACTGCACGGCACCCTCGACTGCCTCAGCCCCGCCGACTGCGAGCCCCCACACGCAGCCTGACCGCTGCACCAACGATGCCCGTGAAAGCGGAACGAGTTCAGTAAGAAGTTGCTCCTCCCGGGCGCTCACTTCCGAAGAGATCCACAGAACCAGCGGCAGAGATGAAGCATGTCGCCGCCGGTGCCAGGGCCAGTGCCCAAGCGTGCATGGCAACGATGAAGGAGACGGATCCATGCCTCTCGAGGGTGAGTACGAACCGAGCCCGGAGCAGTGGGTGCGTGATCAGGTGGAGTTGTACGAGAGTTCCGGTGGGACGAAGGGGCACACCTCGCCCGACATCGGGTTGCCGGTCGTCATCCTGACGACCCTAGGCGCGAAGAGCGGGAAGATCCGCAAGACGCCGCTGATGCGGGTTGCACACGAGGGCACGTACGCGGTGGTCGCCTCGCAGGGCGGCGCACCGAAGCATCCCGTGTGGTATTTCAATGTCAAGGCCGATCCTCACGTCGAGCTGCAGGACGGCCCAGTCAGGCAGGACATGCGGGCGCGTGAGGTCACTGGGGCGGAGAAGGCCCAGTGGTGGGAGCGGGCGATCGCTGCGTACCCTCCGTACGCGGAGTACCAGCGCAAGACCGACCGGCAGATACCGGTGTTCGTGCTTGAGCCGGCGAATTCCAGCGCGAACTGACCTACGACGGTCCGCAGTCCACGCCAATGGCAAGACCAACAGGGGCCGGGAAAACCGACACCGTCCGCACCGCATACCTGCAGGCCGGTCCAACACCGCACTCGCGGCGGACGATGATTGGTGTACCGGCTGACAGACAAGCCGGTCGAGCAGCATCGCGTCGCCTGGATGAGGTTCCGCCTGACGAATCGAGTGAGCCCGTGAGTGACGATGTCCTCTCCGTCATCCCGACCGACCCGCGTTGGCAGCCTGAGCAGGCCGCGGCTGAGCGCGCTGCGTCGATCGTGGAGGACCTGGCACCCGGGCGCCCCGGTGGTGTCGATGTCGAGATCGACACCACCTGGCTCGGCACACTCACCGTTGTCGGCTGTGGTCGGAATCTGCAGAAGATCGGTTGTCCCCACTGCGGTGCGTCGATCGACACCGAGTGGTGGGCCGGCCTACTCGAAGCTCACTGGGAGGACGGTTTCCCAACCCTCGACGTGGTGGTCCCCTGCTGCGGCGCCGCGACCTCGCTCGACGCGCTGGAGTACGACTGGCCCTGTGGCTTTGCCCGATTCGAGATCTCCATATGGAACCCAGAGCGTGAATGGTTCAGCGACGAGGAACTGATCACGATCGGGACCGCACTCGGGCATCCCGTGCGGCAAGTCAGGGCCCGCATCTGACGCAGGTCACCCCGCGAGGAACCCGACATCCCGAGTTCAAGTTCAATGGCGTCCGCCCACGTCAATGACGTTGTGTGCGGGCAAGGATGCGGCAGTGGACCGGGGATGGCTTCTCGGGCACTTCTCTACTCATCGCGCAGTTGAACACGCACTCGGTCCGTCTGCGGAGGGAGAGTCTCTGACCGGCGTCCGTTGTGCGGTGCCATCGCGCCTCTACGGTTGGGGTGACTGCGGCGGTGTTGCTCGGACGGTAGTGACGTCGTGAGTTGCTGGTCGACGGCCTGCACCGGTGGAGCAGGCCGTCCTCCTGCTCCGCCGGATCGTCTGTGAGTGGCTACGTTCTCAGAGCGATGTCACGAACCGATGGCGCGCAGACTTGCGAGGTCGGCTGCTGCCTGCTGGCGCATTGCAGGCAGGAGCGGCTGTACCGGCTCTGGCAGGGCCGCCAGCATGGCACTGACCTCGTCGGGCGTGCCCACCTCGTCGAGGAAGCCGATCATGAGGTGGCCGGCGACGGGCGGTGTGGTGGCGATCACCTGCTGGGAGAACTGCGCCCAGTACTCGGGAGTGATGTGCTCGCGAAGCGCGGGGAAGAGGACGGGCTCTTCATGGGCCAGGTGGCTGTGCACCGTGTCGCGCACCGCGACGGCCGCTTGGTGGAGCGCGGCCCTGGCCTCGGTGTCGGCGTCATTCAGCGTGACGGCGGCGAGCTGGTCGAGGGCGTCCTCCAGGTGCTGGTGTTCCTCGCTCAGCTCCTTGAGCGTGTCCGCCGTGGCAGGTGCCGTCGCGACGATCTGTGGCCAGAGGTCCTCGTCCTCGGTGTGGTGATGGTGGCGCAGGTTCGCCACGAGGAAGTCGCGCAGCTGCGCCAGCGTGTCCAGGGGAGCGGAGGGGCGGGCGGCGGCTTCTGCCAGGAGGGTGGTGGCCGCGCGGTGGACCTCATGGGCGAGACGGGTCTCGGTGACGGCCATGGGGTCGTCGGAAGAATGGATCATGTAGGGGAACGTATTCATTATGAGTATCTATTGTCAATATAGTCACTTATAGTGCGGCGCGTATACTGCGCCTGTGACGATCCGGAAGTACCACTCACCCCTGCGCGCCCAGTCGGCGACCGCCACCCGAGAAGCGATCCTGGACAGCGCCCACGCACTGTTCCTGACTCAGGGGTATCCGGGCGTGACGATCGGTCAGATCGCGGAGACGGCGAACGTCGCAGTGCCCACGGTGTACAGCAGCGTGGGGAACAAGCCGAAGATCCTGACGGCTTTGCTGGAGCCGGCTCTCACCGACCCCGCCATCGCCGACTGCCTTGCCGCAGTCGAGGCGAGCGACGACCCACGCACCGTGATCGAGTTGACCGCTGAGGGTACCCGGGTCACCCACGAACGCCATTGGGATCTCGTATACGGGCTCTTGTACCGCAACCCTCCCGGAGAGCCAGCTGTCAAGGCCGTCCTGGACAAGGGAGCCGACGACTACGTCCACGCGCTGACCCGAGTTGCCGACCGCCTCGTGACACTCGAATCGCTCGCCGCCGACGTAAGCCATGCCGAATCCGTCGACCTGCTCTGGTTCCACCTGGGCCCCCACGCCTGGATCACCCTCGTCGGTGAACGCGGCTGGCCCTTCGACCGCGCCCAGACATGGATCGCACACTCCACTCGCAGGGCACTGCTCCAGGACTGGTGAGGGAGCCGCCGGTACCGATGAGGCCACGATCCGGACTGCCGTTGTGAGTGCGTGCGTCCTCGCCACGGCCACACCCGAGAGCGACGAAGGCAACCAGGACTCACCTACCGCTATGCACCACTGTCGATCTCGGGCGGCGCAGGGCGGGGCTGTAAGCCTGTCTGAGTTTCCGATGATTGCGGCGGCGCGCTTCTGCAACCCATGGCCGCCCAGGAGACCGGGGGCGCGGACAAAAGTTCGCCCAGGATGCAAGGGGGTCGCGCAATCAAAGCGAACAGCCGATGCGCAGGGCCGCCGGATTTACCATGATCGCCACGCGCCGATCATGCCACCCCACCCGCACCAACTCGACTGATCCGATATCGGCCCCGTGGGTCACTGCCAAGCCCGAGAACTGCGCGAAGCCGTTCACGACACAGCACTGAGCGCCCGCAAGCGGAAGGTCTTCACCGCCGTCGTCAACAGGGTCTCCTCGGAAACACTGGTCAGCGCGCTGGAGACGGCCCGCTACGCGCTCTACAAGATGACGCCACCCGCCCGTAGGGCACTTCGGGCTCAGCGGATAGCCGGTGAGCCTCTCGGCATCGCGGGTAGGCGGCTGGCGACTACGTCGGCCCAGGCAGCGCCAGCCACTGCGGCTCACACTGGCGCCGCATCACCGGCCCCTGCAGCGACCCCTCCCGGTCGAGACGGCTATGAGCTCATTTCCCGAAGGGTGTAGGTAAGAAGTTGCTCTTCTCCGGCGCACACTCACCGAGAGATGCACAGCGTTCGTAACACGATCTGGGTGAAGTGGGGTGCCGGCCGGCGGTCGACTCCGGTCGTCAGACGAATGGACAGGGGTCGAACCATGGCCCTAAGGCACTTTTCCATCCGGCCCAACCCAAGCATGGAAAGCGAAGTAATCGAATGGGTCGCTTCGTCGTGCGCGCACGTCTGGTGACGCATAACGAGATACCGACACCACAGGAGAATCATGGGAACCGGAATAGGAAAGACCAACAGGCTCATCGCATTCATTGCGGCTTTGGCGGCACTCCTGCTGGTCTCCGCGACCTTGAGCTCAGGAGCATGGGGCGAGAGTCGCGAGCATAGGTCCACGGCGGCTCAGTCGCCGTCGCCTTACCCGCAGGCTCAACCACCCGCTGGTTTCCGGTCCAAGTACGCGGAAGTGAATGGCTTTCGCATGCACTACGTGCGGGGCGGCAAAGGTCCGCCTGTGGTAATGATCCACGGGTTCCCTCAGTCGTGGACCGAGTGGCGGCAGCAGATGGTCCCGCTCTCCAAGACTCACACTGTGATCGCCGTCGACCTGCGCGGCACCGGCAACTCCCAGGTCACTAAGAGCGGTTACGACGCCGCACAGCTGGCCAGGGACGTGCATCAGCTGCTGAAGCAGTTGGGGCTCAACAAGGGTGTCCAGGTAGTCGCCCACGACCTCGGTGTGTTTGTCGCCTACGGCTACGCGGCGCAGTGGCCGTCGGAGGTACGCAGCATGGCCGTGATGGAGGCTCCCATCCCTGATGACAGCGTTTTCAGCTTCCCTGTGCTCAACGCCGACCCGAACAAGCCCGCAGCGTGGCACTTCGGCCTGTTCCAGCTGCCGCTCGCCGAACACCTCATCGCCGGTCACGAGCGCGTCTTGGTCGAGGACATGATCACTGAGTACCTGGCGGGCAACAAGTCGCCGTTCACAGCGTCGGATTACGACTTCTACGCCCACTACCTGAAGGAGCCCGGCCGCACGACGGCCTGGATGAGCGTGTACCGTCAGATCCGCACGGACGTTCAGCAGAACAAGGAGTTCCTGGCTCAGGGCAAACTGAAGATGCCCATCCTCGCGGTCGGCGGCGAGGATTCCTTCGGCCGAATGGTCCCCGACCAGTGGCGTAACTACGCCGTGAACGTTCAGGGTCGAGTCCTGAAGAATTCGGGCCACTTCGTGACAGAGGAGAAGCCGCGGGAAGTGACGGCCATGCTGCAGTCCTTCCTGCAGAAGTAGCCTTCTCTGCAAACAGCGGGAAAACATCTTCGTTGATAGGGTCGCGCTGGTGGGCAACTCAGTTGCCCACCAGCGCGACCCGGCAGCTGAAACGGTCGAGGAGCGGTGATCGTCCCCGACTGCCTCTATGAAGGCGTGGCCTGATAAGTTACACACCTGGATTCGGGGCCGGATTTCAACTGGCCCGCATATTCGAGGATATGGAGGCAGGGTCTTTTCGTGTGGGTGGATTCTCTTCTCCGCGTTACAGGTTGGGACGGTCAGGGTGCTGTGCAGCCCTGGTCGGAGATCGAAGCCGAATTGGGCACAGAACTCCCTGGTGACTATAAGCAATTGTGTCAGGCGTTCGGCGTCGGCGAGTTCTCGCGAGAGGTGTCGGTGCTGTGTGCCGATGAGACGCGTGTATTGGATCTGCCGAGGTGGTGGCGAGTTCTGCTGAAGAGTGACAGTTCGGACGGTTCGTTCGCGCCCTACCGGATCCATCTGCCCGGGACGACGGGAGGCCTGATCCCATGGGGCGGGGCACGTTCGGACGACTGGTTCTTCTGGCAGGTTACGGACGGCACGGTGGACGAATGGCCCGTCCTCGCTATGCAGGTGGACGTCCAGGAGTGGAGCCGTTACGAGATGACGGCCACGGAGTTCCTGCACCGGATTCTCACCGATCGCACATTCCGGCCCCACTCCGTGGCGCGGTCCGCGTTTGGGCCGTTTTTTGAGCCCGTCTGAACAGCTGGTGATGCCTTGACTACGATAATTGTCACAGTGCTGTTAAAGCAAGGATGATCAAATGCTATCGCACAGTGGATGCCGTGGTCAGTCATCAGGGTGCACGGTCAAGGGGGATTCCTTGCTCGAAGTAAGAGGGTTGGATAAGCAGTCCCAGAACGTCTATCGACTCATTTTGTTGAACCCGACGATTCGTCCTGACGAGCTTGCTGCTCGACTGGGGGAACCTGAGGAGGCCATCAGCGCCGCACTTCACCGACTGAGTGCCCTGGCACTCATCAGTGTCGACGAGGTTGGCACCGTACGAGCTGCCAGACCTGAGATCGGGATGGAACACTTGCTTGCTCCTCATCAGCCGGAACTGGCAGCAGAGCAGGAGCAGATTGAGGTCTCCCAGCCGGCTGCCACTGAACTGATCACTGGATCTGCTGACCTGGCACGAGGCCGCGATGATCCCGGAGCCGAGCGTCTGGTGGGCATCGAGGCCATCCGGAGACGCATCGGGGAACTGACCAGGGGACTGGCAAGCGAGATCATGACTTTCGCTCCAGGAGGTGCTCACCGCACCAGCGACCTGGCGGCGGCTAAGACCGTTGACGAGCCCATGCTCGAACGTGGGATCCGCATGCGCACGATCTGGTTGGACAGCATCCGGAACGACGAGCCCACTCTCGAGTACGCCACCTGGCTGCAGTCGCTCGGGGGACAAGCTCGCACCGTACCCACTCTTCCGGTGCGAATGATCATCATGGATCGTAAGTACGCCCTCCTGCCGGTAAACACCGCTGATGCCACAGCCGGCGCAGTAGTTCTGCATGGACAGGGCATCGTCGCAGCCTTGTGTGCCTTGTTCGACACCATCTGGGAGACCGGGACACCGCTGGGTAAGTCCCAGCCCCAGGACGCACGAGGCCTCACCCCCCAAGAGGCCGAGTTCCTGCGCCTGCTCGGGCAGGGGCTTACTGATCAAGCGATCGCAGTAAGGCTCTGCGTCTCACATCGCACTGCTCAACGTTGCGCCACACGCCTGATGCAGAAGCTTGGCGCACGCAGTCGCTTCGAGGCGGGTTTCAAGGCGGTAACGCGAGGTTGGCTTTCGCCTGAGCAGTGACAGCATCACGGGGCTTCGCTCAAGGGAGCAACCATACCGATGGGCGTCAGGATTAAACGAGTCCTGTACGACTGAGCGCCCAGGACCTTCAGGACGTCGCCCTGCTGGCTGTTACGGCGCAAGTTCCCGGAACTTGCCGCGGTGTGTGGGACCGGAGACAACAGGTTCCTGGGAGTGACGTTGCAGAGTGTGGTATGCACCGCCGAGGGCAGCGACAGGCGTGGACGATTGCACGACGACAGAATTGGTGAGCCATGCTTCCGAAGACCTTCCGCTGGGCCTTCGCGGTCACCGTACTCGGCCTTGTGCTGGGAGTGCTCTACGAGGGCTGGACCGCTCTCGGTTTCGTGGCGATCCTGGCCGTGCTGGAGATCTCGTTGTCGTTCGACAACGCTGTGGTCAACGCCGGGGTCCTGAAGAAGATGAATGCCTTCTGGCAGAAGATCTTCCTCACGGTGGGCGTGCTGATCGCGGTGTTCGGCATGCGGCTGCTGTTCCCGGTCGTGGTCGTTGCTGTCACCGCGAAGAAGACCCCGTACGAAGCGGTCAACCTCGCTTTGACTGACAAAGATCGCTACCAGCAACTTGTCACCGATGCCCACCCGGCGATCGCCGCCTTCGGCGGCATGTTCCTACTGATGATCTTCCTCGACTTCATCTTCGAGGAGCGAGACATCCAGTGGCTCGCCTGGCTGGAACGCCCGCTCTCCAAACTCAGCAAGGTGGACATGCTGTCGGTCTGCATCGCGTTGGCCGTGCTGCTGATCACGTCCTCCACCTTCGCCACCCAAGCCCACCAGCATGGCGGCACGCACGTCGACAAAGCCCAGACGGTTCTCGTCTCCGGCGTCGCCGGTCTGATCACATACCTGGTGGTGGGAGGTCTCTCCGGCTACTTCGAGAACCGGCTGGAGGAGGAAGACGAAACCGAAAGCGACGCCAAGTCGGCGGTGCTCCTGGCCGGCCGGGCTGCGTTCTTCATGTTCCTATACCTGGAAGTGCTGGACGCGTCCTTCTCCTTCGATGGCGTGATCGGCGCGTTCGCCATCACCAACGACATCGTGCTGATGGCGCTCGGTCTCGGTATGGGCGCGATGTACGTCCGGTCGCTGACCGTGTACCTGGTACGCCAGGGCACCCTGGACGAGTATGTCTACCTTGAGCACGGCGCACACTACGCGATCGGCGCCCTGGCGGTGATCCTCATGGTTACCATCCAGTACGAGATCAACGAGGTCATCACCGGTCTCGTTGGCGTCGTCCTGATCGCCTGGTCCTTCTGGTCCTCCGTGCGCCGCAACCAGGAGCCGGCGATGACCAAGTCGGAGCCGGAGACGCTGACGGTCCCGTAGACCCCAGGTCAAGCGCCGGCCATGGATGGAGAGTGTTGTGCAGCAGCGTCCCGGGCCAGACCGCCAGTGAGCGGCTCCTGGGTTACGACCTGCTGCACATCGGCCACCGTTCTCAGGCGCCTGGTCGCCGTGGTCATAACGGTCGATTCACTCGACACCGGCTTCGTAGGCTGCGGTGGCGGGTTCCGAAGACGTGAGTGTGCTGGACGGTACCGTCGGACCTGTGGCCTGGTTCAAGTCCATGGAGAGCCGGACGGGTTCACCGCATTTTCGTTGAGAGCCGCTACCACCAAGAGCATTGTGCGCAGCAGGACGAGCCAGCCCCCGTTCCGGCAGCCGGGACGTGTGGAGCCCCAGTCCTGACGCTCGCGCGCCGGGTGCGTAGCCCCTCGACACCCGCGTCGGCAGTGGCCAGCAGCCGCAGGGTGGTCAGCCGGGAAGCTGCGACCCCGGCATCGGCAAGGCACATCCGCAGTGCCGGCGCCGGCCAGATGATCGAAGCAGTTCTTCGCCAATAGCCGAGCACCAGCTGTTACAGGGTCCAGGTCAGCGCTTCCCAACACCCGCCTACGGGACAACTTATGGATGTCACTTGTTGGTGTCGTCCCTCGCCTCGTCGGCCTCGCCTTCGATCACCGGGATGAGGGAGAGCTTGCCGCGGGAGTCGATCTCGGCGATCTCGACCTGGACCTTGTGGCCCACGCCGAGGACGTCCTCGACGTTCTCC
>NZ_LMWH01000307.1 GCF_001507435.1 Streptomyces sp. NRRL F-5122 | reverse complement strand
GTGATCCTTTACCACCGATCACGTAATGCATGCGGAAGCCGTTCACCTCCGCATACTTGGACTGAAAGCCGGCCGGTGGCTTGTCCTGCGGGAACACAGGAGCCGACTTCGAACCCGCTGAGCCATGCTGCCGGCTCGCCCCCCATGCCCCGGAGCTCAGGGTCACCGAGACGGCCACGAGTGCGGCCAGAGCTGCGACGAAGGCGTACAGTTTCTTGGTCTTTCCTATTCTGATGCCCATGATTCTCCTAGGGGCTGAGAGCCGGTATCTTGGTTGCACGTCACGGGAAGCGCCGGTGCGGTGACGTGATCAACTCCTCATTTATGAGGGCGAGAGCCGCCAGCAGCCGGATACCCACTCCACTCGGGCCGAGTCGCTGTGAGACTGTTTGACGATCAGCGTCAGGGTGGCGCGACTTCTTACTCGTCTCTCTCGGACGGGCAACCTGCTTGTCGGTGGAACGACATGAGATCGGCCATTGGTCGACCGGGCGCCGCCTATCGTGGGCTGATCAAAAATAATCCCGGTACCGACTCGTCCTGGTGCCCAAACGTCGACCGTGCGTGACGTTGCTCACGGCCAGGGATGGTCATACCAGGGTTGAGCCCTCATAGGGGAAGGATCAAGACCAACTGCCACCGCTCCACAGCTCTTCCCACCGGCCGGATTTGCGGATACGACCGGTCGTCGGCCAAACAAACGATCCAAGAAAACGGCAGTCGGGCACTGGGTATGTGCCCAACGACTACTGTTCGGGCTCCTGTATGTCCTCGCACGACCACCGTGTCGACGAGCGTCACCGAACCTGTCTCATTCATCTTCAACGGGCATTCAGTGGTGCACGTGGACTCTTTTAGGGCGCGCAGAGAATCAAGGTGTTGCTTCCGTGGATCTGGCTCGTTGACGTGATATGGCCATATCGCAGGAGAGTCGTGAGCAACTCGTCGTGAGATTAGCGGTGTTGGTTCCGCATCTGGGTGAGCGTCAGCGCCGTCTGCTGATGGGAACTGAGGCCCGGATCATGGGGCATGGCGGGATCCGGGCGGTCGCACAGGCGGCCGGGGTCAGCGAGACCACCGTCCGCAAGGGCGTCGACGAGCTGGAGGCGGGCGCGGGGCCTTCGGGGCGGGTCCGCCGCCCCGGCGGCGGGCGCAAGAGGGCGGCCGAGGTGGACGAGGGGTTGCGCCTTGCACTGTTGGCTGGTCGAGCGGGATATGCGTGGGGACCCGATGTCGCCGCTGCGCTGGACGACGAAGTCGACGTGCAAGCTCGCCGGAACTCACCCGGCAGGGCCACCGTATCTCGGCGGACACCGTGGGCGACCTGCTGCGCGAGGAGGGCTTCAGCCTGCAGGCCAACGCCAAGACGATCGAGGGCAGCCAGCACCCCGACCGCGACGCGCAGTTCCGCTACATCAACGAACAGGCCCGCGATCACCGGGACGCCGGCCAGCCGGTGATCAGCGTGGACACGAAGAAGAAGGAGGTGCGACACGATGCTGCACGAGATGAGTGAATGCGCTGGTCAGAGGCCCGACGGCTGACGTCGGCAGCGTAGTTCCTGGCCAGTGCTCAGGGCCAGTCCCCACCCCGACGTGCGGTGCCGGTAACGGCTCGGTGCGGAGCTCGGGGGAAAAGCCCAAGGGTCTGCGTTCCATCCGCAGACCACAGGCAAGGGGAAGACCGGACGGGTGAAGGCGACTGAACCCCTGATGATGCTTCGTGATCTTTGGCTCCGCAGATGGGATGTTCCAGCGGGGTGCAGGACTGGCCGCTGGAAAGCGGTAGGCGCCGGTTGGGGATTCTTTGTCAGCCGGGAGAGCATCGCCGTCCCGGAGTATAGGGGGCACCCACCCCGGTCGTATCTCGCTCGCGTGGAACGTGGCAACCCCGACGGGGTCCGGAGACAGCTTCTCCGGTAAGCCGACCGCAAGGAAGGCCCAACTCCCCAGCGGGCACAGGATGATCCAAAAAGCCAAGGCCGGCAGCCGAAAGGCAGCAGGAAACCGGGACTGATGGCCAGCGCCTTTGCCGGTCGTCCCGCACAACTGGCCGGATACGGGCCCTGCCCGGACCCGAAAGGGTGCTGACGTGGATCAGGTGGGCCTGTGAGGACCCGATGACCATCAACGCTCGAACCGAAGGACAAGTTGGACACCATGGCGACACCGACAGCCACGGCGGACTCCGCCGTGGTTCACCGGGCTGCGGTGAACGGACCGGAGGACGACCTCACCGACTGGCTGTCGATCGACTGGCAGGCGACGGAGGGCTGGCGCTGATCCAGAGGATGCGGCGCCGTTTCGAGGATGAGGGGGTTCTGGGGCTGGTCGACCCGCGGCTGCGGGCTGTCTCGGACGGCACGGGCCGAGCCGACCGGCGACTGCCCGGCGTCCGTCGAGGAGAGGTGCGGGCGCCGGACAGTCGAGTCCCCCAGAACCGAGCAGGCGCGCCGATCGCGCACCCGCTCAGTTCGTCACATGTGGGTGAAGATCTTCTCGGCGTCGAAGCGCGAGACCGGCTGGCGAGAGACGCGCGTCTCGTCCGGGTACCCGAGCGCCATGATCAGCGTTGTGGTGAAGTCGGTGTCGGTGAGGCCGAACGCTTTGTCGATCGCCGCGCGGTCGAACCCTTCAAACGGGGTGGCATCGACTCCGAGAGAAGCGGCGGCCATCATGGTCGCGCCGACCACGAGGTAGGTGTTCTTCTCCAGCCAGTGGAGCACGTCGCCGCCATAGTTCTCCGACTGGATCTCCACGAAGTGGGACGCTCCAGCCTCCCATCCCTTCTGGATCTCCGGGTCCGCGAAGCGACCGTCTGCGCGCTCCTTCGCGAAGATCTCCTGCAAGTGCTCGTCGGGAATCGTTTTGCGGGTCGTGAACACGATCGCGTGCGACGCGTTCCGCACCTTCTCCTGGTTGTCCTCGAAGCGGCCGACGAGAGCGTCCGCAAGCTTGTCCTTGCCGGCCTGCGACTCCAGCACAAAGAAGTGGATCGGCTGGATGTTGATCGTCGTCGGCGAGGTGCGCAGGTAGCGCAGCAGGAGCTGGAAGGTCTCCTCCGGGATCTTCTTGTTTGGGTCGAAGTAGCGGGTGAGGTGCTTGGTGATCAGATTGTTGAGATCCATGATTGGCTTTCGTTTCGTTGTCGCAGAGATCGGGTCAGGAGGCGGTTTCTGGGCGTTGGAGTCACGTCAGTACGTGCTGAACATCGCTTTCATCGGGGCGACCTCCGTGCCAGTCCACGCGGTCGCGACGTCGCTGGTTACGCGCCCGCACCGGGGATGTCGACGACGGTGTCGTTGACGTTGTTGAGGTAGTTCGTGAGCAGCGTGACGACCACGACGGTGACGATCGCCTGGATCTCGGGGTCCGTGTACCCGGCCTCGCGGACCGCGGCGATGTCCTCGTCGCCCACCTGACCGCGGGTCTCGATCACCTGCTGGGAGAAGCGAGCGACGGCGGCACGCTTGGGATCGGTGGAGCCGCCGGTGCGGGCCAGCTCGATCTCCTCGGTGGACATGCCTCCGAGGTTCGCGGAGATGTATCCGTGCAGCGCCGAGCAGTAGTCACAGTTGTTGGAGTGGGACGTGGCCAGCGCGATCGTGTGGCGGGTCTTCGCGTCGAGGAGCTTCGCGATGCTGCCCTGCAGGCCCATCACGATCTCAAGGACGGTCGGGTTGGCGGCGAGCGCTGTGAACATGCCCGGAGCGAAGCCGAACTGCTTGGAGATGGCGTCGAGCGTGCCCTGCGCCTTGGCGTCGGTGAGCTCGGGCGTGCTGAGACGGGACATGGTGGTGGTCCTCCGGACGGTATGGGACTGGGCTATTCAGCCCACTCGCAGTAAACACGACGCGTAGTGGGCTGTCAAGCCCAATCGGTGCCACGTTGGGCCGCCGAGCCCAATCTGCGAGATAGGCTGGTGACATGCAGATGAACGATGGATCGCGTGATCTTCGCGAGCGCACGGACAAGGGCCTGGCGACGCGAGGTCGCATCCTCGAGCACGCCGCCGACCTGATCTACACGCGCGGGGTCCACGCGACGAACAACGAGCTGGTGCGAAGAGCAGCGGGGGTCAGCGGCTCGCAGCTGAGCCACTACTTCGCGAACAAGGAGAGCCTGGTACGCGCCGTCATCGACTGGCAGGCCGAGAGCGTGCTCGGCTTTCACCGAAGCGAACGGTTCGCCGGCTTCGACACGATCGAGGCGTACCAGGAGTGGGCGGCCTTCTTCGTCGTCTCCGGCCGCCCGTTCGAGAACGGCTGCAGCCTCGGATCCCTCGCGAGCGAGATCGTCAAGACCGGTCTGGATGTCCGCGACGACCTAACCCTGACCTAACCCGGGTCTTCGCCGAATGGCGGGACATCTTCCGAGCGGGACTCGAGCGGATGCAATATGACGGATGACTCGACGCGTCGGCGGATCCGGCGCGACTCGCACACATGCTGCTCGCCGCCTACCAGAGAGGCAGCCTGCTCGGCAGATCACCCGCGACCTAGCGCCATTGCGTGACGCGCTGTATGCCGCAGTCGAGCATCTTCGCGCGTACACAACGTCAGACGCCGTCGTGTGAACTGCGCCGCGCCATCGGCTTCCTGGAGCTGTCCGAGGGGCGCCTCGTCGAGGCCGGCGGACGCTCGAGCCGCTCCACGATGACATGTGCGTGGTCTACGGCCCCGACGACGAGGAGACCCGAGCCACGGTCGACGGCATGCATCTGGAGCAGCGCGGGCAAGTGTGAAACACCATGCGTTCGGTCTTGTAGGGGCTGCGGGCGGCCGCGGAGCCGGTGACGAACACCAACCACTTGCAGCAGGTCCGCGTATCGCGGTCGAAGTTGCAGGCCGAATTCGAGACCGAATGGTGGAATGCATGCTGGTCGTTGCCGAACCCCCGTGGAGAAGGCCGCACGTTGAGGTGCCAGCGCTTGGTCGGCGATCCTCCGACCACGGCGCCCATCTCGCTGACAGGCTGGAAGCGCCAGGGGCTGGACCGCTGAGCCCCTTACCTACTCAACCCCCGCCTTCTCCAACTCGACCAGCCTGGCAAGGATGCGCCTAGGGAGTTCCTCAGCCGTCAGCCGGGACGGACTCCAGCGATCTTTCGAGTCGGGCTTCATCGATGCAGAGAAGCGGGAGCATCCCTTGCTGTTGGGCTCGGTCACCATCTCGCCAAACGTGCCGCTCGGTATCAGCCATCTCACGCTGGCGGCCACGGCACGCGAGGAATGCGCGGGTGGCCCGGCAGGCCTGGCCATCAGCCGGTGATGCGGGTCTTCCGGTCAGCCGACGCGCCACGGGTGGACTGCCACCGACACGGGTGACGGTGACGGCGGCGCCCTGGGCCCGTCACGGCACCGGACACACCTACGCCTTCGCTCAGCAGGCCACCTGGATGGCCTCGGAGTGCTCAAGAGCGCCACCGCGCTGAGGCTCCCGAGCTTCTGCGGTGGGTTCATGCTTCGAACGATACCTGGATTGGGCTTGACAGCCCAATCCCTGACAGCGTTAACTCCAGGAGTGGGCCGACAAGCCCAAAGCGACCGTCGGCACCAACCCGTACGGGAGCCCGGGCACCGCGCACACGGCGCCTGCACTGAACCCCGACACACAGAGAGAGCAAGAAGATGAGCGACAGCAAGGTGTCCAGCGAAGATCCACGTACCGGAGCAGGGAAGACCAACAAGCTCATCGCGCTCATCACGGCTATGGTGGCTCTCCTGGTGGGTTCCGTGACTTTGAGCTCCGGAGCATGGGGTGAGAGTCGCGCGCATGACTCCTCGGCACTCCGCCCGACGTCGTCTTACCCGCAGTCTCAGCCACCCGCTGGTTTTCGGTCCAAGTTCGCGGAAGTGAATGGCTTCCGTATGCACTACGTGCGGGGTGGCAAGGGGTCACCTGTGGTGATGATCCACGGGTTCCCCGAGGACTGGTCCGAGTGGCGCAAGGAGATGGTTCCGCTCTCCAAGAACCACACCGTGATCGCCGTCGACCTGCGTGGTGCCGGCCAGTCCCAGGTCACCAAGAGTGGCTACGACGCAGTGCAGTTGTCGAAGGACGTACATCAGCTGCTGACACAGCTGAAGCTCAACAACGGCGTCCAGGTGGTCGCCCACGACATCGGTATGTGGGTCGCCTACGGCTACGCGGCGCAGTACCGCTCGCAGGTGCGGAGCATGGCTGTGATGGAAGCTCCCGTCCCGGACAAGAGCATCTACACCTACGCCGCGCTCAACGCCGACCCGAACAGGCCCTCGCCGTGGCACTTCGGCCTGTTCCAGATGCCTCTCGCTGAAAAGCTCATCGCCGGTCACGAGCGCGTCATCGTCCACGACATGATGCTTGAGTACGTGAACCGCGACAAGTCGCCGTTCACGGCGTCGGACTTCGACTACTACTCCCACTTCCTGAAGGAGCCCGGCCGCGCGACGGCCTGGATGAACGTCTACCGCGGGCTCCGCACGGATGTTCAGCAGAACAAGGAGTTCCTGGCCCAGGGCAAGCTGAAGATGCCCATCCTCGCGATCGGTGGTCAGTATTCCTTCGGTTCCGGAGTCCCCAACCAGTGGCACGAGTACGCCGAGGACGTCCAGGGACGAGTCCTGGCCAAGACCGGCCACTTCGTGAACGAGGAGAGGCCGAAGGAAGTGACCGCCGCACTGCAGTCCTTCCTGCAGAAGTAACTCTCACCATCCAGGGATGAGCAACGGCCATCCCCGCGGACGGCAAGGAACAGCTCCGTAGGCAGGATCGCGCCGGTGGTCACGAGGATCTCCACCGGCGCGATCCCGTGCTGCAACGGTCGAGGGACCGGATGAACAGGACGTGGTTCACCGCCCGGTCAGGCCCGAGGCCGCGGTCGCGGCCGACCGGGCCTGACCGGCTTCAGCTTCCCCTCTACCCCACACAATCTCCAGCGCACTATTGCCCGGCAGTCCGGAAGCGGCCTGGACATCAAGTACTCACTCAAACAACACGGAAGGGTTGAACCCATGCCCCTGGCGCTTCTTGCTCTCGCCATCGGTGCCTTCGGCCTCGGAACCACGGAGTTCATCCCCACGGGATTGCTGCCCCAGATCGCCACCGACTTCCACATCAGCATTCCCACCGCCGGACTGCTGGTCACCGTCTACGCCCTCGGCGTCGTGTTCGGCTCCCCGCTGATGACCGCACTCGGCACGAAGATGTCCCGCAAGCGGATACTGCTGCTGCTGATGGCCCTGTTCGTCCTGGGTAACCTGCTGTCCGCGCTCGCCCCCAACTTCGGGCTGATGCTCGCCGGGCGCGTCGTCACCTCGCTCGCGCACGGCGCGTACTTTGGCATCGGCGTGGTCCTCGCCACCGAACTGGTCGCCCCGGAGAAGAAGGCCAGCGCTATCGCCATCACGCTCACCGGCCTGACCGTCGCCAACGTCGTGGGCGTCCCGCTCGGTACCTACATCGGCCAGGCCGCCGGCTGGCGCGTCACCTTCACCCTTGTCGCCGCCCTCGGCGTGATCGCACTGCTCGCGCTGGCCAAGTTCGTCCCCGCCATGCCCCGCCCCGAAGGCGTCCACCTGCGGCACGAGATCGCCGCCCTGCGCAACCCGCAGGTTCCCCTCGCGATGGCGATAACCGTGCTCGGCTTCGGCGGCGTCTTCGCCGCGATCACGTACATCGCCCCGATGATGACTCAGGTCGCGGGCTTCTCCGAGGGCTCACTGACCTGGCTGCTGATCCTGCTCGGCATCGGCATGGTCATCGGCAACCTCGCCGGCGGCAGACTCGCCGACCGTGCGCTGATGCCGATGCTCTACGTCGCGCTCGGCGGACTGGCCGTGGTGCTGGCCTTGTTCACCTTCACCGCACACAACAAGATCCTCGCGGCGATCACCATCATGCTCGTCGGCGCGTTCGGGTTCGCCACCGTGCCGCCACTGAACAAGCGTGTTCTCGACCAGGCCCACGGTGCCCCGACCCTGGCCTCCGCCCTCAACGTCGGTGCTTTCAACCTCGGCAACGCTCTGTCCGCGTGGCTCGGCGGCCTCGTTATCTCCGCCGGCTTCGGTTACACCGCCCCCAACTGGGTCGGCGCACTCATGGCCGCCGCCGCCCTCGGGCTCGCCTTGTGGTCTACCGCCCTGGAGCGCTGCGGCCGGCGCACCGCCGTGACCGCTGACCCCGGCCCGGCGCCGAGCCAGCTCACCACGCGCTGAGCCGCTGTCGCACACGACGAGCCCTTCGAGGACCGGTCTCAGCGCGCCGGTACCGGTGACACGAACCCGGTCCGGGAAGACGGTCCTGGCAGACAGAACACCGGTGCCCCGCACAAGCGTGACGGCTCGTGCGGGGCACCGGTGACGGGGCGGGAACGTCAGTGCAAGGCCGATGGCCTGGCTGTGGTGCCGGGTGGGCGCCGGGGTCCACGGCTCCGGTCCTGGTGGTGCTGCCGCTGGGACCGGCACCCGCGCCGGGGTGCGCGGACAAGGCTGGTCACATTCTGTCGGGTGGCCGAGCCTCTTCCGCATTCCGTTACCGGATCTCAACGTGCTCTGCGGTGGCCAGGCCCTGGCACGAGGTCCCAGTACTTTCCATGCTCGGGATCGGCCGCCGACCGCATGCCCGCGCGCTGGTGGCGCTGCCTGTCTCCGGGTGGGGCGTCATCAACCGCGACACGGGTTCTCCGACGGCTGGAGACGACCACGTCAGTACAGCGGTGGCCAACGCCCTCGCCCTATCGCTAATACAACTCGGCATCGTAAGGCCGGTGTGTGAGGCGCTTTCACCGCCAGGCGCTGAACTGGGGGCCGCCCGGCTGGGGCGCGGCCAGCCCACTGGCGGGGCCTTCCTGGAGCCAGGATGGGGCCGGAAGGACAGTGAAGCCCCACCACGCTCAGGGCAGGTGCGCGAGCACCCCGTACGGACTGGTCCCGCAGCTGAGCCCGAGCCGCCAGCCTGTGCCCAGCGGCCTGTACAGGCCCGCGTAGACGGCTGAGGGCTCCGACCCCCTGATGGGGGCGGAGCCTTTGTCACCCCCAAGGGGTCTGCGGTGCTCGCCGCTGCGACGGCCGCCACCGACACTCAGCCGACTCCCCACCCTCGTTCCCACCGGCTCGTGAGGGCCCTCATGGGAACGGAAGGCCGTGTAAAGGCGGGGAACGATCAGGCAGAGACGGAAGGCCGAACCTCGCTAACCAGCAGGAACGATGAACCCGAGGGAAGATCATCACAGACAGGGGCGGTCATAGTGCCTCTCCTAAAAACGGGTGTCACAGGTTAGAGTCCTGCCGGCGGTACCAGCGCAGCGGCCCCGGACCGACCATGGTCCGGGGCAAAACGTATTGCCGTCTATGATCCGCAACGGGGCACCGACAGCCCAGGGTCCTGAGGCCACACGTGCGCGCGGCATGTCCGGTCGTGCAGGCACGAGCGTGGAGCACCAGGGAAGTCGAATCGTATCGACGATCAAGTTTTTCTTTCCCAGCTTGGGCGGTTTGAGCGTCATGTAATTTCCCATGCCGAATTCTCGTACTTGGCTATGGGTAGCGCGGAGGTCGGGATCGAGGGGCCTGGTCGTCGCGGAGCTGCTCATGTTCCTCGTTCCGTGGTTCGGATGGCCGATGGGCAGCCCGGATGGCGAGGAGAACGTTCGTCGTGGTCGACATCACCGAGATCTACGTCCACTGGTATGCGGGCCGCTCGAAGAGCGAGTCGGCCGCGTCGCTGGGGGTGGACCGCAAGACGGCCAGGAAGTACCTGGCCCCGGCGGAAGCGGCCGGGATCAGTCCGGGCGGTCCGCCGATGAGCGAGGCCGACTGGTCCAAGCTGATCAAGGAGTGGTCTCCGGGGCTTGTGGACCGGCGACTGAGGCAGGTGACCTGGCCGGACATCGACCAGCACCGCGACTACATCAAGAGCCTGCTCGGGACGCCGAGACACGTCTGGAAGCCGCCTGCGAGGGCCATCGCGGTCGGCGACCCGTCCTACCGCACCATCAAGGGCATCCTCATCGCCGGCACCGAGACCGATCCCGAGCCCAAGACCAGCGGCGATGCTGGGCCGCGGCCTTTCTCCACGGCCCCGCACGGCTCTTCGCCACCGTCGCGATCCCCGACGCGACGGACGACGACCACGACGACCAGGTCCACGACGAAGCCGAGGTGGAAGCACGATGACCGTGATGGACGCCGCCCTGCGGGAGTCGCTCAAGGCCCTGCGACTGTCGGGCATGCTGGAAACCCTCGACGCCCGCCTCGCCCAGGCCCACGGCGGCGAGCTCGGCCACCTCGACTTCCTCCAGGTCCTCTGCCAGGACGAGATCACTCGCCGCGAGACCGTCGCATTCCAACGCCGCCTGCAACGGGCGAAGTTCGAGCAGCAGGTCACCCTGGAGGAGTTCGACTTCACCGCCTCCTCGAAACTGCCCGCCACCCAGATCCGCGACCTCGGCGCCCTGCGCTGGCTCCATGCTGGCGAGTCGGTCATCCTCTTCGGCCCGGTCGGCGTCGGCAAGACCCACATCGCCCAAGCCCTCGGCCACCTGGCCGTCCGCCAGGGCGCCCACGTCCGCTTCGCCAAGACCAGCCGCATCCTCGCCGACCTGGCAGGCGGCCACGCGGACCGCACCTGGGAGAAACGGATCTGCGAACTCGTCCGCCCCGACGTCCTCATCCTCGACGACTTCGCTATGCGTTAACTGTCTGCGGCCCAGGCCGACGACCTCTACGAACTCGTCTCCGAGAGGCAGGGACGCTCGCTGATCATCACCAGCAACCGGGCGCCCAGCGACTGGTATCCCCTCTTCCCCAACCCCGTCGTCGCCGAGTCCCTCCTGGACAAGCTCATCAACACCAGCCACCGGGTGATCATGAACGGGCCCAGCTACCGCCCGAACAAGCGGCCCCGGAACCCCACCGACAAGACCAAGTGGGGAAAACCGGTGGACGTCGTCGCAATGCTCGCCATCCGCAGTGCGTCGGCGGGGATGTCGGGGCCGGTGTCGGACACACGGAGCACGGCTCAGCCCTTGTCCTGGCGCAGGGTGAGGGTGCCCGTACCGCCCGTCAGTACGAACTTCAGGGCGTTGACGAACTGGCTGGTGACGATCTGCCGTAGTCGTACCGGATCGCCGTCGACGCGCGCCATTAGGAAGAGCCCGCGTCTCACGTCATCGTCGCGTCACGCGCATCGCGTGTCGCCGTGCCACGCCGATGTTGTGCAGGGCGGCTGCTCCTGCGCCGTCACAGCCGCCCTGCCACCCGATGTACCTGCGCGCCGATTCACAGGGACATTTGGATAGCGTCGGTCGGTTGGAGCGTCTTACGTGGAAGCGAAGGTCTTTGATGGCCCGGCATCAGTGTGCGCAGATCTTCATCGCCGGGCTTCTTTCATCAGGCAGCGCAGCACCACGCCGATAGCGCGGCCGGACGAGTGATGGTCGGGTCAGACGGGCGGCTGCAAAGCCTCGTAGTGGTCGCACAGGGCGTTCAGGGCACGGGCCAGACGGCGCGCGTACGCCACGTCCCCGCCCGGCGCAGGGTTCCGCTGCTCCCTAATACTGCAACGGTCTTTGTGGTGACGGGTGGGCAGTTTCGGGCGGTGTGTGGCCGCGTCGTTTGTAGTGACTGGTGCGGGCTTGGTGTTGTCGTCGGCGTCGCCAGTGTGACCAGTGCAGGACGTGATCGATGGGGGCCGGACGGCGGTGGGTGAGGCGGGCGATCAGGTATCTGAGCTCGGGGAGGCTGAGCGGGACGAGGCTGGAGGATCCGTTTCTGCTTTCCCGGCATCCAATTCTCGGGCCCGCAGCACCGTCAGGCAGGCGTGGGCAGCCATGGCCAAGGTCATGTGCCGGTGCCACCCGTCGTAGCGGCGGACTTGATAGTCGTCCAGGCCGCACTCGCCCTTCGCAGTCTGGAAGCACTCCTCAACGGCCTAGCGCGCCCCGGTGACGCGGGTCAAGTCATCCAGCATCGTGCCGGCCGGGGCAGTAGGCGGTGTAGTAGGAGATCTCCTGCGGCCGGCTCACGCTGCGTCGGGCGATGACCCAGTGTCGGCGATCCTCCCGGTGCCAGGGACAAACCTCAACGCGGGCCCAATCGAAAACGCGCGGGCCGTGGGAGCCGTCGCCGCCCGAGCAGCGGCAGGAGTGACCGCGCAACGCCATCCGCCCCACCGGGGCAGGCCCAGTTCTGGCTGGCACCGCGCCCTCGCGCCACTGCCGTCTGTCCTACCGTGCGAGGAGCCGTCCATGCTCACCGTTGGCGTCCTCACGGTCGAGACGGTCTCCGGCCTTGCGCATGACGCTGCTGGCCTGCGGTGCCATGACGTCGGCGTCGGGGGACGTTGCGAAGGTCTGCAGGTAGTCGATGGCGGTCTGCAGCGCGTCTTTCAGTGGAGCGATGTTCCGTGCGACCTGGGCGAGGAGTGTGCCGCCCTGGAAGGCGGCAAGGAGCAGAGTGGCCAGCCGTGCGGGATCTGCCTCGGCGCTGATGCGGCCGTGTTGCTGCATGCGCTCGATTCCCTCGCGGAAGATGTCCCTCCACTGGTCGAACGCATTTGCGAGCTCGTCGTGGACGTCGAGGTCCGTCTTGACGATCTCGCTCGCCAGGGAGCCGAGGCTGCAGCCTTCCTGGTAGACGTGCTCGTAGCCGATGTAGAAGTCCGCCCACGCCCGAAACGCGTCGAGGCTGTCGAAGCAGGCGAATTGCTCGCTGCGGTGGAACGTGAGGACGCTCTCGGCCTGCCAGGCGATCACGGCCAGGACGAGGCTCTCCTTGGTCGGGAAGTAGTGGTTGAGCTGGGATCCGCTGACGCCGGCGGCACGGCGCAGCTGCTCGTTGTTCGTGCCGTGGACGCCTTTGGCGTAGATGAGCTCGGCGGCGTGCTCCAGGATGCGGGCCCGCGTCGCCTGCCCCTTGCCGGTGAGCTTGTGGGGGTCCCGGACCCCTGTGGTGGGTTTCATGCTTCCGAGAATACCGCGATTGGGCTTGACAGCCCAATCACGAACCGTGTTCACTCAGGACTGGGCCAACAAGCCCAAAAAACTCCCAGCACAGAAAACCCGGGCTGACGACGCCCCTCAAACAGGAACCCGACTGGTCCGGGAACCCCGGATCACGGCACCACGGCGGTCACCCGGCCGCCGGACGTTCGCAAAGACAAGGAAAGACCATGAACAAGATGATCAGGCGCGCATCGATCGCCCTCGCTTCCACCACGATGGTCGCCGGAGCCGCCCTCGGCGCCGGCAGCGCAGCCTCGGCGGCGACTGCCGCACCCGTCGAGCAGGCCCAGTCCCCGGTCACCGCAGTCGACGCCGGTCACGCACGTGACGGCTACCACACGGAGCGCCACGAGGGCCGGAACCGCAGCGGGTACACGGACGACCACAAGGACCTCCGTCACAGCCACCACTCCGTGCGGCACGGACGCGGAAACGTCCACCACGCCCATGGCGGCGACGACCACCGGTGGGTCGCGGTGTCCTCGTCGCACGGTGTCACCGCCGAACGCTGGCACCAGGACCAGCTGGACCTCTTCAACCTCTGACGCGACCCCAGGCCGACGCGGTTTCGCCGCATCCCAAGGACGTGACCCGAAGGCGCACCCCCTGCCCCGGCGGCAGATCGCCCGCCGAACCTGAGTCGGCCCGGGACCGATGAGATCACTTCCGGCCGAACGAGGTGCACGCAGAAACCGTGCCCGCGCAGGCGCCCGATCGCAGGGCTCACACACTCATGGTGCAGCTGCAGTGAGCTGTCCGTAACGATGAGCTGAGCGTGGACTGCTTTCCCGGCCAGTAGGAATCCACTTGATGCCAGGTGGACAAGTCGTTGACAAAATAGAGGACGCAGGACGTGTTGTGCGCGCGGGCTCCCCTTCATGGACCGCCCTGGGCCAGTACAGCACTGGAACGAGTGAAGTGCGTTGGCACCTGGTGCCGGATTTACGGGGCACTTTGAGAAACGAGAGGAGAATCCTATGGCCAGGCTCCTCACGGTCGGCCGACTGCACTCCGGAGGGATCCTCGCGACCCGATACGGACTCGCGCTCAACCTCCTCAGCATCGGACGGCTGAAATTCGAGTCGTACGAGGTCGAAAACATCCGTCCCTTGGTTGTCTCAAGTCCGCTGATGAGGGAACCGCTGAAAAGGCTTGGCGAGAAGAAGCTCGCCAGGGCCATAGGGCTTACCGAGATCGCAATCGGAGGGATGGTGTCGGCCGGGCGATGGGCGCCAAGGGTGTCGGCAACTGGTAGTCTGCTCGCCGCTGGCGTGTTCGCCGTCACACTCAGTTTCCTAGTCACTACCCCAGAAGCGTGGCAGGTGCGAGAGCGGGGCCGAGAGCCCAAGCTGTCACTCGCGGGGCAATTCCTCATCAAGGACGTAGTGCTACTGGGAGCGTCCTTGGTCACCGCTGCAGAATCGCTTAACAGCATCCGACAGTCACGCTAGCGGCGTGATCTGACGGTGCGATCGCGCTGCGAGACGTGGTCACTGCCGTGTGCCTGGGCACCCCTGACGCCCGCACTAGCACGAGCGGGGCAGGTTCAGGCCTGGCACCTCCGAGCGGATTCTGGCGAGTGTTTCCGGTTCTTCCGGCGCGGGTATCCGCTGGCGGGTGTGAGGGTTCGCCGCGCGGCCGTACGCGGGGTCTTCGAAATTCTTGACGGCCGGCAGGCAGGGCAGCGGGGGCCAGGTCCGCAGCCGCACGTGGCAGGCGGGAGGTCAGAGTGCGTCCCGGATGGCCAACCGACCCACGCGGTTGTCGGCGACGGCTGAATTGTGGTTCTGGATCACTTTTAGAGCTTGTCTCACGTGGTGAGTTTCGCGAGGCAGGTCAGGGCTGCTGCGAGTCCGAGAAAGGCCAGGAAGTGGCTGCCCTTTCGCTCGTACCGGACGGTGAGTCTGCGGTAGCCGAAGAGCCAGGAGATCGATCGTTCGATCTTCCAGCGATGCCGGCCGAGGTGCTCGCTGGATTCGATGCCGGGCCTGGCGATACGCGGGACGATGCCGCGGCTGCGCAGCCACGCCAGTCGATCGGCGGAGTGGTAGGCCTTGTCTGCGCGGATCCTGCTAGGGCGGCGCCTTCGTGGGCCGCGTTGCGAACGGATGGCGGGGATGCCCAGGACCAGCGGCAGTAGCGCCTGGCTGTCGTGGACGTTGGCGCCGGAGACGCCGAGCGCGAGGGGTAAGCCCTGGGCATCGGACAGCACGTGCAGTTTGCTGCCCTTCTTGCCTCGGTCGACCGGATTGCGCCCGGTCAGCGATCCCCCCTTTTTGCACGGACAGAGGCCGCGTCCACGATGGCGGAGGTCCAGTCCAACTCACCTCGGGTACCGAGCTCGTCCAGCACGGCCAAGTGCAGTCGCCGCCACAGTCCCGCCTCGACGATGTGCGGTGGCCGGCGAGACGCCGAAACTCTCCGGTAGATGCCGCCATGCACAACCGCTGGTCAGCACGTAGACCACGGCCGTGAACACGGCCCGGTCGTCGACCGGAGCCGTCCCTCCTCCCTGCGGACGCGCGGAGAACGAAGGCAGCAACGGATCAACCAGAGACCAGAGTTCGTCAGGAACCAACCGCTGTGACAGCCCAACACCCATGGCAAAGCATCATGCCGCATCAACCTGACACCACGTGAGACAAGCTCTTAGTGCCGCAGCCACGGAGAGTCACCACAACCGCGATCATGAATGGCCGTAGGTGATGCGCTCTTCCAGGACTTGGGGTTCCACCTCGACGGTGTCGGGTGCCCGGCCTGTAGCGAGGAATACGTAACCGCACTTTTCGTTGCAGTGGCCAGCGCACTGGACTGCCTGGAATCATCGCACCATGACAACCGGGCAGCGCGATCCGGAAGTTGGCATGGCGCCCATCGCGGTGCCACGCACGAATGAACACCGCCGAGCCGGAATCGTCGACCTCTCGCGCAATGCGATGTGGCAGGAGCGTCTCGCCGACGACCTGATCACGCTGCAGATCCGCGAGCCCATTCCCCTGCGCGTCTGCGTGGCGCTCCGTCGCCGCGTGCACTTGTCCACCTGGCGCCGCTGGCCATTGAACCGCTGGCGACTGTGCCGGTCGCCACCGCGATCTAGGCGGCTCTCTGGCTCGTCACTGCGCTGCTGGGGAAGAGTGATCGGGTCAATCCCTTACTCCACCCGGAAATGTTCTTTTAAGCGTCGCACGAGGTGTGGGGGATATCTCGGACAGCGTTTGCATCCGTCGTCATCGCCGTGCCCCGATTTTTGGCCTGCGGCGGCTTGGCGAGCGCTGTGGTGTACCTGCACGAAAGAGACATGCTTCGTGAGGTCTCATGATTCTCGTGGTTCTTCGTAGCGCGCCGCTATGCCCCGGGGATGCAGTGCGCAGATGCGGTGCACGCCTGCGCAGAAGCCCGACGCGCCGGAGGAGAGAAGCAGGCTGTGATGCTCAAGAAAGTGTCCAGACGCCTGCGGGTAGTCCTACGCAACCTGCCTGACGCGCCCCTATCCCGTCGCTCCGTCCACGTTTCTCCGCACGTGCCAGGGTTCTCAAGAAGCACGCCCGCCATGTTGGGCAGCACTACAGACGATCGATATGAAGACCGACAGCAGGCCCGACGACGCACTGCAAGACATCTCCAAGGCCCTCGTGTTGCTGTCGGACCGCTACTGCCACGCCCGACTGGGCACTCTGCTCGATGAGGAGTACCTGCACGGTATCGATCCGCCGCCAAACCGGGAATTGCTGCGGTGGCTGCTCGCCCTCCTCGTCGCCGGCGGATCCGTGACTGGTCTCGGCCTCAGCGGAGTGCTGCCTGAGTCCGCCGAAGGGATCGTCTACACCATCGTTGCATTTCTTGCTCTAACCATCGCATTTGGCCGCAAGATCCAGCGCAGCATCGAGGTACTCGGCGCCATCACCGGAGGAATCTAGCGAGCAGACAGCTCCGGAGGCTTTGCGGTCTCAGGGGAAGTAGCCGGTCAGGGCTTCATGGGTTCTCAGTTCGGCCTGCCGTGTCCACAGATGGTCCACTCACGCCGATCACTGCCTAGCAGTTCGATCGAGGACGACGCTAGACGTAGCGTCCGGCCGTGAGGGGCGGTCGACCGTGGCAGTTCGGAACTGCCCGTGTCCGTGCTGTCCGTATCAGGCGGACAGCCTGGGGCCACATGCGTCACCATAGGTCGAATGAGCGTCGCCACCGTGGTGTTGGACTATTTGAAGACCCTTATCTGGCCTATTGTTTTACTTGTCTTCATTGTTCGCTTTTCGCCCACCCTTCGCCAAGTCCTTGAAAACCTGAGCGAATTAAGCGGACCGGCAGGGATCACTGCAAGGTTCGAACGCGACATAAACAGGACAGCCGCTCAAGCGGATTTGGCTGCCAGTGTCGAGCAAGGCCAATCAAGGGCAGGTAATGAATCGCCGATTGGCGACACATCGGAGAACCTCCTAGCCTCTCGAATAGGGCTGACCTGCGAAGACGTTTTGACCTGGGCTAGCATCGCTAGAAGCATGGCTCGAGTCAGACCTCAAGCGATGATATCGGAATCCTGGGGCAAGCTTGAGGATGTTGTCTTACGGGCCGCAAACTCGCTAGGATTGAACCACTATACGCAAGCCTCCGACCCATCAGATTTTGTTGCTCTACTTGGCCAACTGACGGAGCGTGGACTTTCCCCTGAATTCTTTCGAGTTGGGGTGAATTTGGCAGTCCTTCAATCTCAGATCAATGTACTGAACAGTCAAAGGTCGCGACCGGCGCCTTCGGCCGCCGAGGACTTTGTGTCCGCGAGTGAGCGCCTCATGATCGCCATACTCCGACTTCCTGTTGAAACATCCGAGTGATCACTCAGGATATGCGGTCGGGACCTCTTCGTCCCGAACAAACTTCGCTGGGCGCTTGACCTCGCGCCGGTATGTCTCTCACCTGCTGAGGCGGTCCGCAGGCGTCCGCGATTGCTCGCCGCTGTTCATCGGCGTTGTCACGCGCTTAGCTTGGCGTTTAAGGTCCGCCCGTGGGCGGCTCGTTGAGCTGACCGCGGGCTTCGTCGTTCCGCAGACAGCAGGACGGCCTTTGCGTGATCATGTCTTCTCGCTGAAGTCGACGTTGATCACAACAAAGGCCGTGAGGGTGAGTCTGCTGGACGATGCCGCCCACGTCGAGTCCCTGACCGTGTTGTCCCGGTTCCGGACCGACTTCTATGCCTGTCTGCCCGCCCGCGCCGATGCGCTATTCGAGCTGACCGACGCGCTGCTGTGCACGGACGGGCCGGTCAAGACGCTGGTCGAGCTGTCGCTGGCACCCGAACACCGGCGCGGGCACGGAGCACTGTGCCGGCGGCCTGCCTCGGTGACCGTGAGGCGAGCCTGACCTGGTGCAGTCATGCGACAGCGGGCCCGACGTCGGATACGAGTTCAGCAATCACGTTGGCCGACAGACCCGTAATCCTCTGCTCGTTGGTGACCGCTGCACGAGACGCATTCCCCACCACACAACCATGATCGATAATCGTGAGTTGTGCGCCTCATGCCTGGAGTGCACGAGTTCGTCAGCCTGTTGATTGGATATACGGCACAATACGGAGACTTCTTGGACAGGAACTGTCTACATTAAGGAGTGATGTTTGCCTGCTCCGATGCGAATGCCGCCACAAGGCTGTTCCAATTGTACCTACCGGGGCCGACCTCGGAGACAAGGTGTACGCGGATCAAATGCGAAAGGTTCTGGCGGACCTGCTGTTCGGTCTGCTTGGTCAAGTTTGCTACTTGTGGAGCGGAAAAGGTGAGTGTCCGATTCGCACTCAAGCCACGAAAGAGCCGAGCTGCCTCCGTGTCCAGGGTACGGTAGGACTGCATAATCGAGGCGCGCACGTCGAGGGCTGAGTCTTCGTCGCTCGTGAAGGCATCGAGCACGCTCTGTCCGGCCAGTGCGTACTCGTTGGCCAGGTTTTCCAAGCGCAGTTGTGGTCGAAATGCCGCACGGGCTGCTAGGTTGGAGAGAGCTAGCGGCAGATGCCCTGCCAGTTGGATAATGCGGTCGACGGCTGCGGGTTCGGCAGCGGTCCTGGATGTGCCAAGGCGATATGCCAGGAAGCTGCGGGAGTCTTCGTGGCTTAGGGGCAATAGTGTCAGCGGTGTGGCCTGGTAGGTGGCAACGAAGCTGTGTAGTTGTACCCGACTCGTGACGAGTGCCATGCACCCGGCGGTGCCGGGGACCAGCTCTCTGAGTTGTTCGGTGTCGTGAGCGTTGTCAAGCACGACCAGTATCCGCCGATTGGCCAGCAGACCGCGGAACATGAGACCTCGGTCCTGCCGAGTGGTAGGAATGTCATTCGCCCGGACGCCGAGGGACTGCAGGAAGCCGTTAAGCACGTCTGTAGGATCTCTGGGCGTGCCTTCCGGACCTGCGCCTTGGAGATCTGCGAAAAGCTGGCCGTCTGGGAAGTGGTGGATCAGACGATGGGCGGTGGTCGTGGCGAAGGCTGTCTTTCCAACGCCCGCCATCCCGCCGACTACACAGATGGCGACATTATGTGAGGCTGCAGCATTACAGACCAGGTGCTCGACCTGCTCGTGCTCCTTCTCACGCCCTATTAGCCGAGGCAGAGCTGGTGGGAGCTGTGCCGGAGTGGCGGATGGTTGCCGGTAGGGCTGTTGCTTTTTGTTGTCGTGGCCGGCGATGTGCGGGAGCACGAGCTGTCCGGACAGGATGCGTTCGTGAATCTGCTGGAGGGGTGGTGAGGGGTTGATCCCGAGACGTTGGCGAAGCCGGTGAGTGGTCGTGTGGTAGAGAGTCAACGCTTCCGACTGCCGTCCTGCGCCGTACAAGGCGATCATCAACAGTTCACAAAGGCGTTCGCGAAGAGGGTGTTCGACTAGGAGCGGGGCGAGTTCGGCGGCTGCCTCGGCATAGTGTCCCTGTTCTACCTGGCAAGCCAGATGATCTTCCATGCATGCCAAGCGCAGCTGGTCGAGGACGCGTCGCTGAGTTTCGGCGAATGGCCCCGGGACACCTGCCAGGGCTATCCCTCTCCACATTTCCAGTGCTTTGGACAGCTGAGTTGTCGCCGAGGGTAGATCGCCGTTCAGTCGCGCCTCCCTTGCCTTTGCCGCCGCTTGCTTGAACCTGTTGAGGTCAAGAGCTTCTGGCTTAATGCGTAGAGAGTAACCACCATCGATGAGCTTCAAGGTGCTGTTGCTGTCCTCGCCCAGCGCCTGCCTCAGCCTGTAGATGTAAGTGCGTATCGAACCTATGGCCGAGGGCGGTGCATCCTCGCCCCATACGTCCTCCACCAGGGTGCCGAGACTCACTGGGCCGCCCGCACGTAGCAGAAGGGACGCAAGGACCGCGCACTGTCGTGGCTGACCAGGGCCAGTGTCCGCGTCTTGCCTGTGCAACCGCACCGGTCCGAGTACTGAGAACTGAACGTCTGTTTGCACGGTTATTCCTTCCTGCGGAAGTGCGCATCTCACCGAAGCGCAGCGTGCTGAGGCACAGGTATGCGGTCGAAGCGGTCCAGCAGCGATGTACTGAGTTGGTGTATCCCGACGACGGCGAGTTCGGCCTCGGCTTGAATGTCTGCAGCCCCGATCACCGTGCACCGGGCTGCGAGCCCGAAAAGCTAGTCCAGCAGTGTCGACTTGCCGGCTCTAGCCTCGCTTCCGGTTCCCAGTGCCCAGGTCTTGCCGTTGCAGCCGGCTTGACTGGCTAGTCGAACCGGCCGCACTCAACGGCACGGCCGCTCAGCACCGGAACGCCGGGAACAGGCCCCGATGGACTGGAATGCCCAGGCATCGCCGCTGTCTTAGTGTTGTGTCCATGACGTGAGGGTCCCGCCTTGCAATGTGGTCAGGTCAAACTGTGCGGTACCGCTCACTTCTCGGGAATCGCCCGCACCGGAGACCTCGATCCGAGAATCGGATGTAAGAGTGGGGATAGCCGCGCTGTGACCTCGGGTTTGCCCTACTGTCCCGCGGCGATACCGATGGCATCATGGTCCCCGTGCTTCTGACCGTGCTCATAGTCGATGACGATCCCGCCTTCCTCACACTCGCCACGAGGATCCTCGAAGAGATGGGTGTTGCGGAGATCATGACGACGACGAGCGCGGCGTCCGCAACGGTGGAAGCACAGGCAAAGCGCCCCCAGGCGGTGCTGGTCGATGTCGGACTGCCAGACCGGGACGGCGTCGATCTCGCCGAGGAGCTCGCCGCACTTCCGTGGTCTCCGCGCGTAGTACTGACCTCAGCAGACAAAGATGCGGTGAGCGCAGCTCTCTATCCGGAGGACGAGAGGGCTCTGCCGTTCGTACCGAAGGAAGAGCTGGCTAACGGTGCGCTTCATAGTCTCTTGATGGGGGCCTCGGCGGCGCATCCTGTACGAGTGCTTGTCGGCGAGGACGACGTGCTGCTACGCGCGGGAATCGTCCGTCTGCTGGCCGAGGCGGGCTTCGAGGTGGTGGCACAGGCAGGCGACGCCGACGACTTCTTGCGAAAGGCCGTCGTGTACCAGCCTGATGTAGCGGTGGTGGATATACAGATGCCACCTGGGCATGGAGACGACGGCCTACGTGCGGCCCTCGAGCTGCGTGAACGCCGACCGGAGACAGGGGTACTCGTGCTCTCGCAGTACTACGAGGACCAGTATGCGGTCGATCTGATCGGCGAGAGCGCAGAGGGGGTGGGCTACCTACTCAAGGAACGGGTGGGTGATGTCGAGGCCTTCACGGACGCCGTTGCGCGAGTGGCCGCTGGAGGGAGTGCGCTCGACCCTGAGGTTGTCGGCAGGATGCTGGGGAGACGTCGGCGTGGCGGACCACTGGACAGCATGAGCCCGCGCGAGCGTGACGTCTTGGCGCAGCTCGCGGAGGGTAAGTCCAACCAAGGAATCGCGGAGACGCTCGTGGTTACGACGGCGGCTGTAGAGAAACACGTGACGAATATCTTTTCCAAACTCGGCCTCGACACTAGTCCGACCGGTCACCGCCGGGTGCTTGCCGCGCTTGCCTACCTGCGCGAGTCGCGGCGCTAGACCGACAGAGGCAGCTTCGCAAGCAGGACGGTGCCTGCGCCGCCCGGGCTGTCAATGCGCAGCGAACCGCCCAGTGCGGCCACACGGTCACTAATGCCCGTCAGCCCGTGACCCTCGGGATCGGCCCCGCCGATGCCGTCGTCGTGTATCTCGATGCGCAGCACGGCATCGTTGACCCCGGCGCGCACTGTGGCTCTCGTCGCCCGAGCATGCTTGACCACGTTGGTCAATGCCTCCGCCACAATGAAGTAGCCGCTCGCCTCGATCTCCGGGGGCAACCGTGTGCTGGTGACGTCCACATCGACGGGAAAGTCGAGTCGCGAAACTATGCTGTCGACGCCGGCCCGCAGACCTCCGCGCGCAAGGATCGATGGGAGGATGCCATGGGCGAGTTCCCGAAGATCGGCGTTGCCCTGCTCTGCGTGATCGAGTGCCTCGGCGAGCAGCGACCTGGCACGCGCTGTGTCCTTGCCAAGTGCCCGCTGTGCGAGCTTCAGCGTGATGATCGTGTGGACCAGACGCTGCTGGGCACCGTCATGCAAGTCGCGCACGACCCGTCGACGCGCGTCATCCCCCGCTGAGAGCACCCGGGCACGCGACGCCATGAGTTCATTGTGATTCTCGGCGTTCGCGATCGTCGTCACGACGAGCTCGGCGAACTCGGCGAGACGCTGCTCCACATAGGCATGCGGTGGTTCGACGTCCATCCGCCAACTACCCGTCAGTGCACCCCAGAGCCGACCGTCGACCACAACCGGTGCGGCGACCGCTATCCCGTGGTTCGAGCGGCGTGCAAGGTCGGCAATCGTACCCTCGCCTGTCGTGCGGAGGTCGACCCGTGCCGAGCGTCTGGTCCGCAGCACCCGGGCGGTGGCGCTATCGCCATCCAGAGTCACACGCATTCCCGGTCGGATGAGCCCTGCGGGCTGTCCTCGGTGTGCCAGGATCGTGACCTCGTTTTCGCCATCGGCGCGGATCAGACCGACCTCAGCCGGCTTGAAAAGGTCGCGAAGCTCCACGACAACGGCGTCGAACACTTCGGTCGGACCGGCTCCCTGCGCAACCAACGTGGCTAGCCTGCGCAGGCTAGCCTGCTCGTCGAGCAGCCGCTGCAGCTCGGTTTGCGTCTGTGTGTTGGCGATCGCCGTAGCCACGAGCTCTGTGAACTGTGTGACGCGTTGCTCAGTGTCGGCGGGGAATGGTTCGCACTCGTGGTGGGCGAGGAACATCGTCCCCCACAAGCGGCCCTGAACAAGGACCGGACAGCCGATCGCGGAACGGAATCCGTGCCGTTTGGCATACTCGGCGAGAACACCGCTCGCGGTGGAGTAGTCATCAATGCGAACCGGGCATCGCTCGCGAAACACCCTTGCCGTCACGCCGTTACCATCGACCGGCAGCCTTGCGTTTACTCGGATCCCGTCCGGGGGCGTATCACCCCACGTCGCCAGAACAGTCGCTGTATCGTCTGGCTCGTAGCGGAGGATTGCGGAGTCGACGTGACGTCCGAGCAAGCTCGCCACCTCTTCGGCGACCTTGGCGAACAATTCCGCGGGCGGCCCATTCTCTGCCACCAGTGTCGCCACACGCCGTAGCGCGGCCTGCTCGTCTGCGAGGCGGGCGAGGTCGGCTCGTGCTTGGGCAGTAGCGATTGCGGTCGCTACCAGCTCGGTGAACTGTGCGAGTCGTTGTTCGACATCCAGCGGGAACAGGCTGATATCACCTGTCCCAACGGTTATCGCGCCCCAGAGTTGTCCGGCGACCACGATCGGGCTGCCAACCACCTCTCGGACGTTGAGGCGTCGCGCGCGCTCGCCAAGAGGGCCAGTCGCGCGTACCTTCCGGCCATAACGTGCGAATTGCGCAGTCTGTGCGATCTCAGAGGCGACGTTCACCCCACCCAAGGGAAGCCGTGTACCGACCCGGACCACCTCGCTGAACCGGCCCCAGCCTCCGACGAGGGTGACGGTCTCATCAGGCTCAAACCGAAGCAGTCCGGCAAAGGTAACCACGAACAGCTGTGCTACTTCCTTAGCCGTTGTCTCGAAGATCTCGGCCAGCGAAGCGCCTTGCGCCACAACTGTCGCCACGCGACGCAAGGCTGCCTGCTCCTTGGACCGCACGGTCACCTCCAAGCGGGGGCTAGTGCCCGACGCGGGCGATGACAAGGCCAGGAGTTCATAAGACGACATTGTTGCAGGGTTAATGAGTGTGCAGGCGCCATTGGATATCGACAGCCGGGTCCGTGCCGTCGAGCTAGAGCTGCGGCCCTGGCGACGGCCCTGCTCGGATTCAAGAGCGTGAACCCCTTCAGTAGCAGTCTGGGCCAGGGCAACACCGGCCAGCTACGCTCTCGATGTCCGCGCAGCAACATCGCGCCTCCCCCACGCGCCTTGGGTTCTAGCGATCATCGCAACACCCGACCTTCGGGGACGCGATGGGCTTCGAGATCCGAAAGATCCGAACACCGCAGGGGAAGAAGAAGCTGGCCCGTGAGCGGGAGGAATACTTCCGGCTCATGGAGCAGGGAGTGAGCAGCCGGGAGGCGTGCCGGATCGTCGGCATCAATCGGCGTACCGGCAAGCGGTGGCGCAACGGCACCAATCCAACGAAAAACAGACCCGCTCAGCCCGCACAAAGAATGCGGGCTGAGCGGGTCGTTTCGTCGTCTCGGCACCTGACGCAGGAGGAACGGCTCTACATCGCCGACCGGGTGCGGGAGAAGGTATCGGTGCGGAGGGTTGCAGCTGAGCTGGGGCGGAGTCCGTCGACCATCAGCCGGGAGATCCGTCGCAACCGGGCATCCCGGCAACGGCCAGTACCGGCCCTATGCCGCTCAGGCCCGCGCCGAGTCCCGGCTTCCCCGGCCCAAGCCCAGCAAGATCACTCACAACTCAGAGCTACGGGAGTTCACCCAAGGCCACCTGGACAAGAGGTGGAGTCCGGAGCAGATCTGCCAGGCTCTGCGCAGGCACTTTCCCGACCGGCCGGAGCTGCACGTGGTGCACGAGACGATCTACCAGGCGCTTTACGTCCAGGGCTGCGGTGAACTGCGTCGGGACCCGGCCAAAGCGCTTCGCAGCGGGCGTGTGCGGCGCAAGCCCCGACGGCAGGCCCAACAGCGCCAGCCCCGCTTCCGCGACCCCATGGTGATGATCAGTGAGCGTCCCCGCGGTCCCCGGCCACTGGGAGGGCGACCTCATCATCGGCAAGGACGGCGCCTCCGCGATCGGCACGCTCGTCGAGCGGAGCACCGCACCCGCCACGTGATGCTCCCGTACCTGCCGAACGGGCGTGGAACCGAGTTGGTCCGCGACGCCTTGACGGAGGCCGTCACGACGCTGCCGGCCCACTTGAAGCGGTCCCTGACCTGGGACCAGGGCACCGAGATGGGACGCCACCACGAGTTCACCGTCGCCACCGATGTTCCGGTCTACTTCTGCGACCCCGCCAGCCCCTGGCAGCGCGGCTCAAACGAGAACACGAACGGTCTGCTGCGGCAGTACTTCCCGAAGGGCACCGACCTGTCCGTCCACAGCCGCGAACACCTGCACGCCGTCGCCGCTGAACTGAACGGCAGGCCCTGCAAGACGCTCGACTGGGAAGCGCCGGCCGAGCGCCTGTCTACACTGCTCAAGGCCTCATAGAGCCGGTCTTCGGCTTTCCGCCGGCACACGGCAGAAGCGCGGCAGGGGGAGCGGTGAAAGTACCCACAGAGCTGGTCGGCACCCGTGTCACGCGCACGGCCTTCCACCATCAGGTCCGGATCAGCTTCACCGATCACGCCCCAGACGTCCGCATCCGCGTCGATGGCGAGCTCGCCATCGAGACACCATTCACCCTCACAGACGCCTCGGGCCACCAGGCCCTTCTGGCGCCAACCACCGGACCGTCCTTGGCACCGCTACTCAGACTGTTCACCAAGGCCGTCACCGAAACCGAGATCACCAGGCTAGGCACCCTGTCCCTCGGCTTCGATGACGGTACTCGGCTCGGCGTCGAGCCAGACTCCGACTACGAGTCGTGGAGCCTCACCGGCTCAGGAATCGATCCCGTCCTGGTAGGCCCAGGCGGCGAAACCGACTGGCAACACTGACCACCGCCGCAACCGACACCGCCGCGGCACTCAACCTGCGTTGCAACGACCGCTGGAATCTGCCCGCCACGCCATGTGGGGGTGTTTCGTCGAGATGGTTGAGCCTTGATCTCGCGCCATCGGCTCTCATCGAGTCATAGATCGCTGCACTGCCGCATGCAGCGCGTGGCCTAGTCATCGAGTACGTCGGTGTTGTGCCGATCGTGCCTGACCCGGGAGGTTTTCAACTCATCGCGGCTGCGCCGTGCGTACTCCACTGCCTTCTCAAAGTACTCCTCCCTGGGAGCTCCCGGCGTGAAGAGCAGCAGCAACGACACCGGCTCGTCGCTATCGTTCCGGAAGGTGTGGAGCCCACCGGCCGGTACGCAGAGGAAATCCCCCGACCTCCCGTGACCCGATGTTCGCGATCGTAAAGCAGGATCATGCCAGACAGGACGTAGAAGGACCTGGAGATCCTTCGGTGAAAGCGGAGCGGTAGGGGCTGCGCCAGGAGCGGAGCGATGTGGTGGATCGCCCGGTCCGCAGCCCACGCGGAGATCCCGACTACAGAGCCGAGCTGCCACATCGCGAAGCTTGCTACGAACGGGACTTAACGGACATCTTTTAGCTCTTCGCCTTCAACTCAAACCAAGTGGTCTTACCACGGCCAGCAGGAGAGGTGCCCCAAGCCCAGGCCACTGCATCGACGATCAGCATGCCACGTCCCGATTCAGCTTCGTCATTGACCGCTTCCTCCCCGCCCACTATGGCGGCCAAAATTGGCGGCCGCGGGTTGCTGTCGCGAACTTCTACCCGAAGGCGTCCCGGATAGCTGCGCAATAGCACGTCAACTTCAGTCTGGGCGTGGATCAAAGAGTTGGTCACCACCTCTGAAACCAGGAGTTGCAGGTCGTCAACATCGATCTGGAGTTGCCAAGTGCATGCCAAGCTCTCCAAGGCATGACGCAGTCGCCGCACCTGCTGCAGGTCGTTCCGCTCGATGGAGTACCGGGCGACTCGTCTGGAAGCGTCCGGTTGGGCTCCTTCGTAGCGCATCAGGAGCAGCACCAGGTCGTCATCACGCAAGGACGACGCAGAGGCACCCTTGATCAGCTCATCGGCCAATGCCTCAAGATCCAGTGTCCGCCGGTCAGTCAACTGTTCACAGAGCTTACTGAGCGCCCGTTCAACGGGGTGATGCCGCAGATCCAGCAAGCCGTCGGTGTAGAGCGCAACCAAAGATCCAGGTTCCAACAAAGTGTCAGCCTGTTCGAAGGTGGCGTCTGGATCGACTCCCAGCGGCGGACCTGTGGACAGCGTCGGCGTGGTGAGCCGCCCATCTTGATCGTTGATGACCGGGAAAGGATGTCCAGCACTCGCGATGCCGACCATCCCGGTGTCCAGATCGAGCCACATGCAGCAACAGGTGGCGAAGAGACCGGTGTCCAAGCCGACGAGCAGTCGGTTGCTGCGTTCCAGCACACATGCGGGCTCGTGTCCTTCGGCAGCATATGCTCGGACACCGCTGCGCAGTTGCGCCATGACTCCTGCAGCGTCGATGTTGTGCCCTTCGACGTCTCCGATGATCAGTCCAATCCGATTACCCGACAGCCTGATCATGTCGTACCAATCGCCACCCACCCCGGCGCCTTGCATTGCCGGGACATAGCGACTAGTGGTGACGATCTCTTTGAGATGTGGAAGTCTGCGGGGCAACAGACTTTTCTGCATAGTCTGGGCCAGGGACTGCTCCCATTCATGGCCCAGAACCCGCTGCAGTGATTGACCGACCTGCCCGAGCATCGTGATGAGAACTGCAAGTTCCTCCCGCTCGAATGGCCGATGGCGATCGCAGACGATGACAGAGCATCCCACCACACGCCGGTCTGCGATCAACGGCAGAAACATCCACGCGTGGCCCTCGTGATAGCGGTCTAGCTTTGGATAGGCCAAATGAAGCTCAGGTGTCGTGAAGATCGTCGGACGAATCTGGCTCATCGCGTCTGCCTCGGGGGCGCCTGGCGTAAGCAGTATGCCATCCAGTGCTCGCAGGTCAGCCTTCGCAAACCCAGCGGAGCCTGCTACCTGCAACCGACCGTTCTCCGTCAAGCATAGGGCCACTCCTGTACCTCCGAATGGTTGCACCACCTGAGACTGCATAGTCGCGACGATGTCGTGGGACTGCACTGCCGCGCTCAATTCGGCGGCCAGTCGCTGAAATTGATAAAGGAAGGCAGTGCGCCCGCGGAGCCCAATGGGACGAGCCAGAGACGTGAGTGCAGATTCTGATTCCTCTTGGCTTTCACTACACAGAGGGACAAACCATGGTGTAATAGGCGCATTGACAGAAACGCCCAGCTCCACCTCCCTCTCCAGCTTCACAGCCAGGGCGTTTGCTACGCTTTGAATGAATTCCAATTGTTTAGCATCTGGATATCTAGGTGGAACCCAGTCCAGAATCAGGACACCGAATCTTCTATGTACTGTCTGTAGCGGTGCAGCCACTATTAGGCAGGAGAAAGGAATGTATTGGACCAGCGCTGGGTCGCCCTCCACGGCCTTCTGCATGGCTACTTGGTCGCGAATGACGATCTTCCCACTTTGGTAAGCTGCGGCACCAACACGGTTGGGGTCGTCCAAGGGGACGCTTGGAATCACGGTGAAGCTCAGAGGTGTGTCGATCACCATCGAGACTTTGAGGGCACGACCGTCGGCGGTTAGGAAATACACCGCTGCTGTCGCCGGGCACAGGCGCATGCAAAGCTGGCGCAGAGCCTCTGCCATCTCGGCATCGCAGCGCGCTTCAGGTGACCCGGGTCGCTCGGGTGCGAACTGAAAGGGTTCGCCATTCATACGATCCATCGTAAGCACACCTGGCCGGACTGAGCGGCGGCTGAGATGACGGTCGTATATCGCAGGACAACGGCTTCCACGCCACCTTCCTATTTTGCGTCATGCTCGGGGTGGCTCGATCGGGCCGCCGACGGGAAGTGCCGCCGTTACCGTCTTCACCCAGCAATGAGGCCTCCGGCCTTAGGTCGGACTGCACTCCCTTGTTGCTCATGGCAATGCCCTTGTTTTCGGGCTGTCTGCCGGTTGAGACGATGTGCTGCTAACCCATCTGGACGGGCTGGGGCTCGAGGTCCTGATCAGTCGGTCCCGCCAGAGCTGGTGGAACGAGTGGTCGATGAGACCGGCCGCTCATAGGAGCGCCGACGGCTGCTATCAGCACGGTTCCAAGGGGCGCCAGGGTGGCCCTCCGGTCCTCAGATCGCAGACCCCGGACGTGCGGCCGAAAATCTACGCGTACGTGATCGTGTAGCACACCGCCCGCGACCTGTTTCACGAATTCGCCCCTATGGCAGAGCGGCTGGGACCTGCAGTTCGTCCGCCCCGCGGAGATCTCACCGAGCGGTTTTCCGCCCGCCGCCCGCAGACGGGGCCGGCATCTCGGACTCGCCGAGATCGGGCACAGCCTGTTACTGGCTGCCGACCCTGTGACTGCTCCCGCAAGATACGCTCCCGCGTCACCGGCTACAGCAGCAAGGACCCCTGGAGAAGCCGCCAGCCTGCAATTCCCCAGTCCTCATCGCCCTGGATCGCCATCGGCACGAGGAGGTGTCGCCTGGTCCAGTGGCATCGACGGACCGTCGATGAGGGCCTTGAGCAGCGCCTTCACCCGAGCCGGAAGCTGCCCTCGGGGCTACGATCCGTCGATGACGAGCTGGTGGGCATGCTGTTGAGCGGGCTCGAGCGGAGGGCTGCAGCCTCCCGCTACCGACGGACTGTTGCACTTGCTGACCAAGAGGGCGCTGGAGTCAGTCCTGGAGGGTAAGCTCAGCCGTGCGATTCGGTGCTCTACAAACCGCAGTCGCCAACTGCCAACCGCTTGCGGCACCGATCTGAGTTGCCAGATCCCGTGGATTTCAGCCCAGGGCGGGATAGCCGCCGGCAGCGAGGTCGTCGATCAGGTTCGGGTGGGTGGGTTGCCAGCCGAACCGTTCCCGGGTCAGTGCACTCGACGACGGCATGTCAAGGGCGAACACCTGACCGACTACGCCGAAGCGCTCAGGCCCCACCGACTCGACCGGCACCGCGAGAACACCGCCGATAGCCTCAGCCAGCGACCTCATGGTGTCGCCTTCGTCGGCTACCGCGTGGAGGACTGTTCCCGGCGCGGCGTCCTCGAGTGCGATGCGGAACAAACGAGCGGCGTCAAGCCGGTTGACCGCCGGCCATCGCTGTGTGCCGTCGCCGATGTACGCGGACACGCCCGTCTTCTGCGCAGCGGCAATGAGTACCGAGCAGAAGCCGTATTGCGACCCGCGCTGGTGCACGGACCGTGGAAGCCGCACGACGGACGACCGGATGCCTTGGGCGGCCAGGGTCAGCACCACATCGGAGGTGCGGCCGCGGCCACCGACCAGACCGTCGGTGGTGTTGGCGTCCTCCTCGGTTGAGGTGTGGCCTGGCATCATCGGCGTGAGGCCGGCATGTACGAACGGCTTGCCACTGCCTGCGAGTGTGGCCGCGAGGGTCTGCACGGCGCGCCCCTCCTCGTCAATGCCCTGCTCCAGGTTGCTCCAGTCGTTGCTGAAGGCCAGGTTGATGACACCATCAGCCTGCGTGGCGCCGGAGCGGAGGCTGTCCAGGTCGGTGAGGTCGCCGCGGAGCGGTGTCCCGCCAGCGGCAGCGACGGCCTCAGCCGACGCGTCGGAACGCACGAGACCGAGGACCTCGTGACCAGCGGCAATGAGTTCAGGAACTACAACCGAGCCAATGCTGCCGCTGGCTCCAGTGACGAACACGCGCATGGAAGGCTCCAAATGATTCCTGCGACACTACGTCGCAGAATAAGAATTGACGACGGTCCGGGCCGCTCGAGTAACACGCGCCGCCACTGGAACATCCCCGATGAGGCGAGCACATCTTCTCAGCCCCAACTGCCACTTTATCAGTGCATACGTGGCACACGGGGAACCCAAGCGACTCGTCGTGGCTGCGCTTCAGGCGTTCTCCGAACAAAGGTGGCGCGAGACGACCGTGGCGGTGATCGCCGGCTGGACCAGCCAGACCAAGAGCACCTTCCACCCGCCGCCGGAAGTACTCACCGCAGGTCAGGAGACGCCAGGGCACCGCGTGCTCAGGCGGTGGCCACGTTCGGCAGGTCGGCCTTAACCGAGGTCTTGCCTGTTTGAAGGGCGATAACAACCTGATAAACGTTGTCGGCGTGTTCGTACTTCTGATTGTTCAGCATGTTCTGGTATGCGGAACTGGTGGCCGTATCGCCGCTGCCACCGAACCAGTTAGTGCCGGTCAGCGTGAACTGCTGGCTGGTTCCATCGGAGTAGGAGATGGTCCCGCTCCCGCCCTCGGGACCGTAGCTGGCCGAGACCACACACCCCCAGCTCTGACCATCAACGCGTATCTGCCCCACCTTCAAATGCCCGGCACGACAACAACACTCCCGGTCTCGGAGGCGACCCTCTGACGATTCAGCAAACTTCAATTTTCTGAGGCTACAACAACCAGCGTTCCTGCAACAGTGATCGCTAGCAGTGATCAAACTCTCACAAGATTTTGCGTTCTAATCCGTAAGACGTTTCCTGTGGGGGCGGCTCCTTCGCTCTGGGCATAACGCTATTGCTGAGTGGCCGGTCCCGGACGTGCTGTTTCGTCGGTCGGCGCACTTGCGGGTCTTGCAGGCCGTCTGCCACCACGATCGGTACAGCGTCCAGTTCGGCACCTCTAAGCTTGGCGTTTAAGCGCGACAAGATCGTTTCTTGTTGAGGTTCGCCGTTCGCCTGACAAGAGGCACGGCCGCTCATGATTCTTCGGAGTGTCGAGCTTCGAAGTGTCACAGAACGGCCGTGTGAATGAGTGTGCTGGACGAGGTCGCCCGCGTCGACCCTCTTGCTGTGTTGTCCGGGTTTCGCCGGGACCTCTATGACTGTTTGGAAGCGCGGGGCGACGAGTTGTTCGAGCTTGTCGACGCTCTGCTGTGCACGGACGGGCCGGTGAAGACGCTGGTCGAGTTGTCACTGGCTCCTGAGCACCGGCGTGGTCATGGTGCTCTGTATGGCGGGTTGAATTGCGGGCGGCTGGATGTGGCGCGGCTGCGCAGGGCTTTGGCTGGACTG
>NZ_LMWH01000306.1 GCF_001507435.1 Streptomyces sp. NRRL F-5122 | reverse complement strand
AAGCGCTCCTCCACCAGGACGCCCCGCTCCAGGTCCACGGGAGCGCCCTTGATTCCGGATCCACCGATGTCCACGCCGAAGATCTGCATGGGCACCACGGTACGGCGTACGGCCTACACGTATGGCACCTGTGTCTACCAGTCAGAAGCTTGCAGGTTCGAATCCTGCCGAATGTGCACAACTCAGTGACCCTTTGGGTTCATCCCAAGGGGTCACTGACATCAACGCGGCCGGAAACGACTCTCTCTTCAGCATCCAACTCCGCCTCGCTCTCCGAATCTTTGACACCGCCGGTGAGTCCGAGAGCGTCATCCAAGTGTCCTCCACGTGACCGATCTACTGAGTTTGAACTGATGATGCCGAGCACCTGCGACCGCCGGCCGGCAGACCACGGTGGTCTGTGAGCGTCGAGGGGCGCGACGGGCCCGGGCTCGCACTGGCCGGGCCGCCGAAGGGGTGCCGTCCGATGAAGTGCCCTCCACCGACTACTCGTTCGGCCTAACGAACCGGCCGGACACGAGCAACTGGAGAGCGGAGGCGAGCGGTGACTACCTCAAACCGTGGGTCAGAGACGGGAGTCCGGGGCCATCACGCAAGAACCGATACGGAACCGGGCCCCACAGTGAAGGTGAATCCCGCAACGTGATCACACCTCAATACGCTCCTTGACTGAATCCAGGACTTCTGATTTCGGTGCAGCATGAAAGTCCTGGATTCTCTGTGATGATCCTCACTCGAACTCGAAGCCATGACGCATGCATGAAAGCAGTGAAGACGGCTGGGCATCAGTGTAGATGGCCCGTGTGTGCGGAGTAGATAGCCTGCGTGTGGTCCGACAGGTGGGCAGGGGTAGCGTGTGAGGAATCCTCTCCGCGGCAGGAAACGACTCATAGGTCGTTAGTCCGCGATGCTCAAAAACGGAGAAACTGAGGCACGATGCAGGACGGCATAACTGTGTGGCTCCCGTACCCCAAGGAAGAGATTCCCGGATTGCCGGAGACCCTTTCCTACGGCTACTGGGACGGTTCGGCCGTGCTGCCCGGTGACCCAGCGGAGGTGCGCTTCCTGGTGGGGCCTCCAGTGCCAGGTGCAGAGGGTGCCCTCAGCCGTGTGCTGCCGCGGATGCGGCATCTGGAAGTCGTCCAACTGCTCAGCTCGGGCTACGACTATATGAAGCCGCTACTCGACGAGGTGCCAGCCGGTGCAACGCTGGCGACAGCGCGCGGAGTACATGGCGATGCCACCGCAGAGTTGGCCGTCACGCTTCTGCTGGCTCTCTCACGCGGGATCGACCGGTTCGTGCACCGGCAAGGAAAACAGCAGTGGCGACCCGAGTACCAATCCACGCTTGTCAGCAAGCGGGTCATGGTCGTCGGATACGGCGCAGTAGGCGCGGCTGTCGCGGCCAGATTGAGCGCATTCCGATGCGAGTTGGTGCTCGTAGCACAGACAGGACGCATGGCGGCGGCCGGCCGTGTACACGGGACGGAGGACCTCCGGCGACTGCTGCCCACAGTAGATGCCGTGGTGCTTTGCGCTCCGCTGACCGAGCAGACACGCGGCATGTTCGACGCAGACGCTCTGGCGCTTCTAAAGAATGGAGCCCTGCTGGTGAACGTAGCCCGTGGGGAACTCGTGGACACCGCCGCCGTCGTCCACGAAATAGACAAGGGCCGGCTTCGTGCTGCCCTAGACGTGACGGACCCTGAACCCCTGCCTGGCGGTCATCCTCTCTGGAATCTGCCCGGCGTGTTGATCACACCACATGTAGCTGCGTTCACCGACGCCTTCCCCGAAATGAGCAAGGACTTCCTGCGACGACAATTGCACCGATACGCGCGGGGCCAAGACTTGCACAACGTCGTCCTCACGGCGTCGGGATCCAAGGATCGCGAGCGCGCCGCGTAGAGCGGTCGACACGACGAGCCGTGTCTGCCCCTGTCGCGGCCCCAAGTTGCTAGGACGAGCGTTGTCCGTCCCTTGAGGGCTTGACCGTGGACGACTTGCAGGCGCCGACCGAACCACTGCCGGCGACGAGGTACAAGGAGCGTCATGCGGTGGAGTGCGGGATCAACCGGCTGAAGCGGCACCGCGCGGCGGCCACGCGATACGACAAGTTGGCCGTGCGCTACGACGCGACAGTGCTGGTCACAGCCATCAACGAACGGCTGTGATCAGCGCTTTCGCAACAGACCCCTAGCCGCACCACAAGAGCCGCTTGGTCATCCCGTGACAGCGACTACAGCCCCGCCCTACACCCACTACCAGGAAGTCCATCCCCCGAACTGGCTGACGCCCACCCGCTGCCACCCCACCCCACTCACAGATAAAGAACACGGCATCACAGGTAAGAGGCCGGTCGGTGTGGACGCTAAAACGGCTGATAATCCGGTCCGCGCAACTCGCTTGCCTTCAAGGACGGGCTGGAACTGCGGGCTGTCATGCCAGTGTCCAGCGGTGATCAGCAGCGACAGCAGCTTCTGCCCCTGCTCTATCAGTTGAACGGTGGAGCGGTTTTAACGCGCGTTAGGCGCATCGGGTCGCATTTCAAACGGACAGTGAAAGGCGCAGCGGAGTGAACATGGACGGGGAAATGAGCGAGAGCATGGCCGAGCTGATAGGTGCAAGAGTGAAACCCGAGGACGTAGCAGAGCTGCGGCAGAACGTTACTGGACCCGTTCTGGAGCCGGGCGCGGAAGGCTACGCAGCTGAGTGCGCCACATACAACCTGAACTGCGTTCTCAAGCCAGCAGTCGTGGTGGGCGCAGCCAATGCTGAAGATGTCGTCGCGGCGGTGCGGTTCGCCCGCAGGTTCGAACTGCCAGTCGCCGTGAAGTCCAGTGCCCACCAGATGGTTTCGTCGGCTGAAGGCTGGCTGCTCATCACCACTCAGCGGATGAAGGGGATTTCCGTCAACGCTGAGGAGCGCACCGTACGCGCCGAAGCTGGTGTGCGCTGGAGTGAAGTATTGCCCCGTGCGGGCGAGCACGGGCTTGCCCCGGTCTCCGGTTCGGCGCCGGAGGTCGGAGTTATCGGTTACACGCTGGGGGGAGGGCAGAGCCCGCTGTTGGGCCGCACCTACGGCTATGCTGCGGACCACGTCACGTGGCTGGAAGTGGTGACCGCGGACGGAGAGTTGCGCAGGATCACACCCGAGGGCGACCCCGACCTCTATTGGGCTCTACTGGGCGGCAAGGGCAACTTCGGAGTCGTGACCGCGATCGAGTTCGAGGTGTTCCCCGTCACCCGTTTCTACGGCGGAGGCATCTACTTCCGCGGAAACGACCTGGACCGTGTCCTGACGGCATGGCGCATGTGGCTGCCCACCGTCGGCGACGACATGACGTCGTCCATCGCGGTGCAGCGCCTCCCCGACCTGCCGGCACTTCCCGAGCCGCTGCGGGGTGAGTTCGTCGTCCATCTTCGGATCGGCTATCTCGGCACTGCGACCGCAGGCGAGCAACTTCTCGCACCTCTGAGGCAAGCTGCTCCGGCCCTGCTCGACCTCGTTGGGGAGAAGCCCGTCACATCGATCGGAGACATCCACCTGGACCCAGTGGACCCGATGCCGTACTTCGACCGCTGTGTTTGCCTGACGGACTTCTCCGAAGAGACCGCACAGGCACTCGTGGAGCTGACAGGCGCCAAGTCGAACTGCACATTGACGACCGTGGAGATCCGCGCTCTTGGCGGCGCCTTCGACCGCGAGCCGCAGTTCCCTAACTCAGTACCTAGTAAGGGACTGCCGTATGTCGTCTTCGCTTTCGCCGTGGGCACGCTCGATCGTGCCGAAGAACTCGAGACCGATCTCGGACGCGTTGTGGACGGACTGGCCCCCTGGGTGGCAGAACGCAACATGGTGAACTTCCTTTCGCCGAATGAAGCAACCGACACGGACGGGGTCCGCGCCGTTTACGGCAAGGAACGCTACGACCGGCTCGTCGCCGTGAAGCGTCACCACGACCCGAACAACGTCTTCCGTCATAACCACAACATCACACCTGCCTGAGCGACTTCTCCGTCACAAACAATGTGCTGTGGCCGCCAGTGACCGGTATACCCCGCAAATAATCCGTTCACCAGATGCCACGCGAGAACCGGCGCCCTCGTCACGGTCTCCGATCTCAACCGCCTGATCCAGCCGTGCCACGAAGCCGGTAACGGAGGCACTGCCTGTCGGCGGCCCGATCGAGCCACCCGGAGCATGACGCAAAATAGGAGGTCGCGTGGGACTCGTTGTCCTGCGGTATGCACCCGTGCAGTTCAGGCTAGTCCGACGGCGTCGTTGCGTCGTCCGATGTTGGTAAGGAAACCTTGGTGAATAAGCCTCGTACTTTGATCGTCGGAGCCGGAATCTCTGGCCTGACGCTAGCCAAAGCTCTACTGGACCGTGGTTTTCCGGTGGACGTCGTCGAGCGCCGTGCGGACACCGGACAGGCCGGCACCGGCCTCTACCTTCCGGCGAACGCCGTTCGCACGCTCCAGAGTCTCGGAGTGGGGGATGAGATAGACAAGCGCGCGGAGCCTGTGCTGTGGCAGCGACTCCACGATCAGCACGGGCACCCGCTTGCGGAGTTCGAGGTCAGCCGGATCTGGGGCGGGGTCGGCCGCTCCTTGGCGATCACCCGAGGCGATCTGCACGAGGTGCTGAGGACGGCGGTCGACAGCACCGCCGTCCGTCACGATACCGAGGTGAGTTCAGTCACTGACGACGGAAACGTGACCTTCGCGGATGGCGACACCTGTACGTACGACCTAGTGGTGGGTGCAGACGGCATCAACTCGACCGTGCGGCGCTCGCTCTTCGGCGGCCCGGAACCGCGTTTCCTGGGCCAGGTGTGCTGGCGGTTCATCGCTGACGACACCGAGATACCGGGCCTCACCGACTGGACTGCGCGCCTGGGCAGCAAGGGACGGACCTTTCTGACCGTGCAACTCGGTGCAGGCCGCGTCTACTGCTACGCCGATATCAACAGCCCCGTCATCACCGCTCCGGTGGACGACTGGCGCACACTCTTCGCCGACTTCGACGGGCCGGTACCACGTCTGCTGGAGCAGGGCGCGGACGCTTACTTCGCTGCTCTGTACGAGAGTGAGAACACAGTCTGGACGCGTCCCGGCGCTGTCCTCATCGGCGATGCGGCCCACGCTTTTTCGCCGAGCATGGCCCAGGGCGGCGCGATGGCACTCGAAGATGGTCTGGTACTCGCCGACACACTCACAGCCGAACCTGATGTCACCACGGCCCTGGCTGCCTTTCAGGCCCGGCGTGCCGAGCGGGTCGCTTGGGTGGTGGCCCAGAACCACCGCCGCGACAAAGCCCGAAACCTGCCGACGCTGCTGCGAAACTTCACACTCCGCCGTGCCGGGGAACGTCTCTTCAAGGCCAACCACGCTCCCCTGCACGCCCTGCCCTAGCCAGCCTCCGGCCACAGGTCATCCCGTCGTCGGCCACCGGCTTCGGAAACCCTCGAGGTGCCCGCGCCACGGTCACGTGCAGTGTCCCAAAGCGCGGGGCCGCACGAGGTGGGCGCGGTCCGGGTGAGTGTAGGGGCAAGATCGCGTCGACCAGGGTCTGGACGTCCGGCGACAGCCGACCTGTGATGGTCAACAGCGTCCGTTCCCGCAGAGCACCGCGCAGTGGCGCCTGTGCAACTTACGGCCAGCAGCGGTTCAAGAGCCGGTACGTCGACGTCGGCTCCGCGGCGGTGACCGGTCGGGCAGGTCGACGACGTCAGCGCCCGGCGCGAGCACGCTGCGTAGCATCCGCAGGACGTCGATGTCAGCGGCCCGCTCACCCCGCCCACCCTGAAGGCACTGCATTCGGCCACGGGTTTTCGCCCGATGGAGGCAGCGGTGTGCGGGTTCAGCGGTACTCGCGCACCGTACTGGACATCGCTGCCAGCACGGTGAATACGGCGCTCCGTGGCGAGGGGTGAGCACGGCGGGGTCGGTCAGCGCAGGATGCTCGGTCGGCGGGGCCATGGCCGTTCGATCGGCATGTCCGCGGGGCAGCCCAAGGCGGTCGGTCAGCAGTCGTGGAAGGGCAATCGACCGAGGTTGTTCCCGTGTGCGCTGCGGTCGGAAGGTTCGGACTGGGCCGCCTTGCGGAGGTGTTCGGCGAGTGTCGCGGTTGCTGTCGAGGTGCTGCGGTCCGTGACGCCCCAGGCCAGCAGGTGGTGGCGGCGGGCCCAGCGCTCCTGGAGCTCGCATACCTCCAGGCTCTGGCGAGGGTCGATGGCCCGGCGCGGGACGATGGCGAGTCCGGCGCCGGCGGCGGCCAGGGAGATGAGGACGCCGAGGTCGGTGACGGTGGTGCGGTGGCGCACCGCGGGGGCGTGGGGTCCCAGGTGCTTTTCGATCCAGCCGCGCAGCGAGGAGTCGGCGTCGAGGCCGACGAGCGGGTGTTCGGCGGCCTCGCGGTAGGTGAGCGCGGTCCGCCCGGCGAGGATTCCTCCGGCCTGCCCAATGACGACGAGGGAGTCGTCGCCGAGGGCTCCATTCGCAGTCCGCAGCTGCCGGCCTCGTCGTCTAGGACGACGCCCAGATCCGCCTCGCCATCGGCGAGTTTCCGCTCGGTCTGAGGAGTGCGGCTCTCGGACGCAGTGACGTCGGTGTCCGGGTGGGCACGGAGGAATGAGATCAGAGCCTGCGGTACGAGCCGGTGCATCGCGGAGCCACCGGCGAGAAGAATCAGCGGCGCGGCCGGGGGCCGAGTGTAGCTCGCGACGGCGCTTTCGAGCCGGGCGGTTCGGTCGAGAACGTCGCGCGCGTGGCGGGCCAAGGCCGTGCCCGCCGGGGTGGGCCGTACGCCCCGGCGTCCGCGGATCAGCAGGGCCACTCCGGCGTGGTGTTCCAGCGAGCGTACTCGGGCGCTGGCCGAGGGCAGGCTCAGGTGCATGCGATGGGCGCCCGCGGTGATCGACCCCTCCGTGACGATGTGGAGGAACAGCCGCAGGTCGTCCAGGTCGTAACGCATCGGATCAGACTAAGGCCCAGCCTGAGGCAGGGTGCGGTTATTCCGCATTGTGAAAGCAGGTTCCCGCGGGTGACGCTCGGCAGATGACCGAGCTGGCTCTTGTCCTGCTGACCGGCGTCGCCGCCGGAGTCCTGAACTCCGTCGGAGGCGGAGGAACCTTCGTGGCTCTGCCCGCGCTCGTCGCCGTCGGCCTGCCGCCGGTGACGGCGAACGCAGCCGCCCGGATCGCCCTCGTACCCGGCGCTGTGGCTGGCGCCTGGGTGTACCGGCGTGAACTCGCCCCGGTGGGCGCCACGTCCACCACAGAGCTGACCGCGACCAGTGTGGCCGGCAGTGGGGTCGGCGCCTGTCTGCTGCTCGTCCTGCCCGCCTCGTCGTTCGAGTCCGCGTCGCCGTGGCTGCTCGCCTTCGCCACCGTGGTCCTCGCCCTCGGCCGCCACCTGTCCCGCGTGCTGGCCCGGGTGCTGGACCGCTCCGCCGGCATGAGTACACGGGCCGTACTGATCGGTCAGTTCCTCATCGCCGTGTACGGCGGATACTTCGGCGGAGCCGTAGGCATTTTGATGGTGGCCCTGTGGAGCATCGGCCTCGGCCTCGATGCCGCGGCCGGCAACCCGATGCGGATCACCCAACTCGCGGCCGTCTTCCTCACCTCGGGCGTGCTGTTCCTGTTCACCTCCGACGCGCTGCGAGCTCCCCTGCTCCTGGCCGCCCTGCTGGTCGGCGCGACCGCTGGGGGCTTCGCCGGCGCCCACCTGGCTCGCCGTCTTCCCGCCCGGCTGCTGCGGGGCGTCCTCCTGGCGACGGCCACGGTGACGACCGTCCTGTACTTCCTTCGCGGCTGACCATGCAGGGCACACACGCTTGATCATCCCCATCGTCGAGGGCTAAAGGCTGACTGACATGATCGAAGACGGCACGGGAGCCACTGCCGCATACACGGATGCGGCGCGGGCGAGGCTGGTGATGGCCTACGTAGCATGCGAACTGGCCGACCTTGCCCGTGCATTTGTCCCCATCGGTGAACACGAGCTGAACCCCGACCGCACCAACCGTTCACCGGGCACCGTGCTGGCCGACGCCGTCCGAGTGATCACAGCCGCGCAGCGGTTCTTCGACGCAGCGGCCGTGTTCGAACGGATGAGCGGTGCCGACTGGCAAGTCGTCGGCGATGCCCTGGAGGTGTCTCCATGTACCGCACGGATACGCTTCGCGATGGCCGAGGCCGCCTTTCGGGAACTGCTCTCCCCCGAAAGGGTGCCGGCCGCCGATGAGGCCGGTCGGTTGCGCGCCTACATGGCCAGGGAACCGTTGGAAGTGGCCCTGGATCTCGACGACTGGGTCCTGCGCCACGAGGACGGCGACAGCGACCTCGGCACCACTCCGGTCTCCGGAAGCCTGGTCCGGAGGGGCCTCAACGACGCGCCTAGACGCACTGCTGACGCGCCCGGGAGTCAGTGTGGAGGAGCACTTCGACAAGAGGAAGGTCGAACTCCTCCTCTGCGGCCACCCATTTGGGACTGACTGTCCGCATGAGCACGCGTGCTCGCGTTGTCCACAATTGCATGTGCACCCGTAAATGCTGGTACGACGACGGTTCTGACATTGCCGGCACAACCACCCCACAGCAGCGGCTGATGTCCCATGTCATGTGAGCTGGCTCTGTGGGCTCTATAGGGGCATGACGGACAGCAGTCGGTGGCTTCCGGTGCTGCTTGTGCGACTGCGGAACCTGCGGCCGGATTCGCTGAAGGAGTGTGTGGACGGCTGGTCGTACGGGGACGAAAGGACAGCAGCTTGGCGTCGCGCGACGTCGTGATAGTCCGCGACAGGTCACCCCCTTGCGAACGGCTCCCCCGAGGGCTCTGCCGTCTGCCCCTGGCGGCGCGCCAGCCGTCCGGGCCTGGCACTGACCGCAGCGCGGTCGCCAGCGCAGGACACGCTCGGCCGCCGCGCCGCCGTCAACGAGACGGCGCGGCGGCCGGGGCATGCAACCGACGGGCCGAAGTCATGGCACCGTTGCACCGCCGTCCAGGACGGGAACCGCTTCCAGCGTGCCGGGACCGTGATCCCGTGCTGCGATTGCGCGGTCGGCTCAAGAGTGGCCGTGTGTAACGGCTTCGGCTGTCTCGGCAGCAGGCGATCAGCCAGTTACGGCGTACCGTCCGCGGGTGGCTCGAGCGTCCTCTGCGCCGCGGCTGGACCGTGCTCAGGCGGGTCAGGCCCTCCACAGGCACGCTTCCGTTGCCGCGGCAATCATGGTGGCTCGCCCTTACGACAGGGTCGGCTCACTGCTCGGCGAGCAGTTCCTTGGCGGCTGCTTCTATGTGGCGGGCGCTGATGCCGGCCGCGTCCAGTAGTTCGGCCGTCGTGCCGGAGCCGGGCATCTTCGTAAGGGCCAGGTGGCTGAGGCGCAGTCGCGGCACCCGGGCGGCCAGTAGGGCGTCGGCGACCGCCGAGCCCAGCCCTCCCTCGGGATGGTGGTCCTCGGCTACAACGAGGCGCCCTTGAGTAGCGCGGGCCGCGGCGGCCAGTGTGGCAGCGTCCACCGGTTTGACCGAATACAGGTCGATCACTCGAGTCTTGATGCCGTCTGCGGCCAACTGGTCGGCGGCGGCCAGGCACTGGTGCACGGTGACGCCGGCTCCGATCAGCGTCACTCGGTCGGCGTCGGAGGAGCGCAGCACCTTGGAGCCGCCCACCGGAAAGCTCTCACCGGGCCCGTAGAGCACGGGGTAGCCGCCGCGGGTGGTGCGCAGGTAGCTGATACCGCGGGTGTCGGCCATGGCAAGGGTGAGGGCGACGGTGCTGGTGGCGTCGCTGGGATAGAGGACCGTGGATCCGTGTACGGCTCGCATCATGGCGAGGTCCTCCAGCGCCATCTGGGACGGGCCGTCGGCGCCGATTTCCACGCCGGCGTGGGAGCCGACCAACCGCAGGTTGGCCTGGGAGATCGCGGCCATGCGGATGAAGTCGTGGGCTCGGGTGAGGAAGGCGGCGAAGGTCGAGGCGAAGGGGATGTAGTGGCGCACGCTGAGCCCGACGGCAGCGGCGACCATCTGCTGCTCAGCGATGAACATCTCGAAGTATCGGCCAGGATAGGCATTGGCGAACTCGTCGGCGTGAGTGGAGTTGCTGACTTCGCCGTCCAGGGCCACCACCCGTGGATTGATCCGTCCAAGAGTGAGTAGAGCATCGCCGTAAGCCTTACGGGTGGGAATCCGCTCCCCGCAGGTGTAGCCGGGAAGGGAGGGGACGGGCTCGGCAGCCGCGACCGGCGACACGATGCTGCCCTGTGGCAGGGGCCCGCGAACCAGCAGGTGGCGTTCGCCGCCGAGTTCGGCGACTGCGCGGGCGGCCATGTCCTCGGGGAGCGGTTTGCCGTGCCAGCCCTCGCGGTCCGCGACCTCGCTATAACCTCGACCCTTAACGGTGCGGGCGAGGATCACCGTCGGCCGACCGGCGCTCTCGTCGGCGGCGGTGGCCAGCGCCTGGTCGATCTGGGCCAAATCATGGCCATCGATAGTGAGCACCCGGGCTCCGAAGGCCTCAGCCCGCCGGGCGTACGCCTCGAGGTTCCATCCGAGTTCCGTCGGCCCACGTTGGCCGAGCCGGTTGACGTCGACCAGGGCGACCAAGTTGGAGAGTTCATAGTAAGAGGCCTTGTCCAGTGCCTCCCACATAGAGCCCTCGGCCATCTCGCTGTCCCCGCACAGAACCCACGCCCGGTAAGGCAACCTGTCGAGATATTTGCCGGCCAGGGCGACGCCGACGCCATCAGGCAGTCCTTGCCCGAGCGAGCCGGTGGCGACGTCGACCCAAGGCAGGACCGGCGTGGGGTGGCCCTCGAGCCGGCTGCCAAAGCGCCGGTAACCGGTCATGAGCTCCTCGTCAGTGATGACGCCAACGGCCTTGAAGACGGAGTAGAGCAGCGGTGAGGCATGGCCCTTCGAGAAAATCAGGTGGTCGTTGCCGTCCGCCTCCGGGTGGTCCCAGTCGTAGCGGAGATGCCTTCCGACCAGCACGGCGAGCAGGTCCGCGGCTGACATGCTGGAGGTGGGGTGCCCGGAGCCGGCACTGGTGCTGGATCGAACGGAGTCGACGCGCAGTTGCGCGGCGAGTTCCTCGACCTGGCCCAGGTCGATCGAGGCCATGGGCTGACTGCTTGCCATAGGGAGCTCCCTGTCTGTGTCCGGTGCGCGGCCGTCTTACCTGGCGTGCAGGCTTCCCTGTGGACGGTCGGCGCAGCATCGCTGCATACATGATGGACTAAATGGTCCGATGGTTACTTTCATCTAACCTGAGAGGGCCAGACATAGTGATAACTGAAAGGACAAGATGGTCCACTGATGGCTTCTTTGCGTCACGTGATGCGGCAGATCAGCGCGGTCGACTTCCGGACACGCGGAGACCGGCTTGCCGGGCAATCAGGACCGGGCAGCCTGTGGTCGTGTACGCCCTGGCAGTGAAGTTGGTCAGCTGATCGAAGCTGCAGACGAGAAGCAACCGATCAAGACGATGGCCCGCTAGGACCGCGTCGACCTCCTCTGCACCGACGAACTCGGCCGCATAGAGCGTGCACATCAGGCCGGGCTGCATGACCGGCCGGGCGGTCGGGCTGGTTCAGCAGCCGACTGCACTGCGACGTCGGCAAGGTGCTGTCGTTCGTCCTTCGTGAGCTTCGTGCGCCGGCTCCTCGTGTTGGAGAGCCGCACTCCGCCTCTCACTTCGGCTCCGCCATTTTCCAACGGCCCCTGCCGCTAACCTTGCTTCATCGGGATCAAGGTCCTAATCGATCCGACCACTTCGTCGTGGATGGCGTGCGGCACCAATGCCTGCAAAGGGGTCATCGCAGCGAGGGGCCGATCCGCGTCTACAGGTCATCGGGAACGAACCACGATGCCGACCATCGCGGAGCAACACCCCATCCGGCACGGACAGTCCAAGGGAGATCGTTCGCATCGCCTGTGGCCTAGACGTACCGCACGACGGCAGCGGCGATATCGGCATTGATATGGAAAGCGGCGGTGCCGGCCGGCCAGTATCGGGAAATCCTGTACCGTCGATCGTCCGCCAGCGGACGGCTGCCCCACGCAGCCCGAACCGGCGAGCGTGGGCGCGCCCTGTGGGCGGAGTGTGTTGTGACCAATTCAGGGCCTCGTCGACGCAATTTGGCGAGGTAGAGGTCAGCACTCAGAGGACGAAGGTCGCCGTGCCCCGGAAGGGCCGCCCTTCATATCCTGGGGCGGTGAAGCCTTTAGCCGGGGATCGCCCCATTACTCGGTCCGGCAGGCGGACTGTAGTACGCGGAAGAGCATAAAACGTACCGCCTGCTGCATTTCGGCGTCACTCTCGACCTCGATGTCAGTATGCCTCCAGAAGTCTTCGAGGAAGTCTCGCTGCTGGTCGGCCAGTCCCTGCCAACCGATACTGCGAGCGTAGGCAAGCGCGGCCTCTACCTGATCTCGGACGGCTGGCAATGAGCGGGATCCAGACCATCCATAGGCGACGTACTTCTCGAGGTGAAAGTTCTGTCCTGGTTTGAGGAGTGTGGTGATGGTGAGGCGTCCCACGCCGTCGCTGCTTTCGCTCGAGATCGAGCTGGGGCCACGCACTACATGATCGGCTGCAGCTGCGACACGCAGGTTGGTGCGGGCTGTTCGGTGCACCAAGCGTATGTGCGTGCCGATGGCCATGTGTTCCTCAGGTTGAAGGCGAGACTCGATGGCGGCCGCTACACGCGGATCACGGGTACGCGCAGGCAGTGGCTCATTCGTGACGAGGTCCGACTGGACAACGAAGGTGGTCTCCGCATCCAGCGCCTCTACTTCGTAGGTGATCGCAGCGATGGCTCGCTGGGTGAAGGAGACCAGGCGAGTGGAACGCACGCGAATGGTCTTGCCGACTGGCGAGATCCACTCGCAGACACGGTGGAGCATTCCGCTGCGCTGATCGAGCATACGCTCATGTGAACGCAACTGTCCGTAGCGTAGATCGAATGGTTCGTCGTCCACGAGCAGGCGAATAATCTTACCGTCGGTAACGTTGATGGCCGTCTGCCCGGAGTCGAGGTATCCGTAACCCGCTTCCGCGTAGGGGAGCGAATGGAGTTCGTGTACACCGTCGAGGTGGGTGCCTGGCAGGGCTTGCGGCTGGCCCTCGTCGAGATTGCCGTGCCAACAAATGCGGCCGTTGGACAACGTGAAGACTCATTCGCTCTGCACCACGACATCCGGGTCGAGCGCGCGGTCACGCAGACACCATGGCTCGATGGCGTAGACGGGACGGCTGATCATGAGCGGCCTTTCAGTAATGCAGGGGAGCCTTTCACCATGATGTCGGTACCGTGCTCTTGTCGCCTGCTTTCCCGCTAAGGCCGACCCACTCGGAATCGAGCCAGCCAAGGAATCTTCGAACCCGCGACTGCTCGGCGCGTGATGTCAAGATTGTGAGCTGCTTCGAGTGAAGATCGGTGTCGGATTTATGCCGAGCACCTCGGAGCTCGCCAGCATGGTGTCGAGAGTGGCCTTGCTGTTGTTGAGCTTGTGCGACAGGGTCGCGGCAGCCGCCACCGCTTTGATCGCCCCGCTGCATACGAGAACCGGCTTGGGCCCTCGCTCGCAGCCGGCCCGCCTCACCGCCCCTATTCGCAACCGCATGGGCCGAAGATGCGCCGACGGGCGAGTGGTAACGCCTGCTACCACCGTGCTACCCTGAAGTATGTCTTCCACGAAGAAGCAGACTCAGCTCCGGCTGGAACCCGCTGTGCTCGCTGCTGGAAAGGACGCTGCGGCAGCCCGCGGGTTGGACTTCAATCGCTATGTCGAACGCCTCATCGTCGAGGACACGACCGGGGCCAGGGCCGCTGGCATGTCAGCAGCGCAGCGACTCATCGACGAGCACGGATCCTTCCTTGACGACCTGGAGCAGCAGCTCGACGCCCCCTACACTCGGCAGCCGGGCGCGGCCGCGTGATCCTTTACGTCGACGAGTCCTGGATCTTCGAAGTTGCTGAGCGTGCCGGCCAGCGTGACCCCGCTGTCGACGATTACGGAGTACCCGTCTCCGCAGTGGCCCGTCATCGCGGCGAGCTCCTTGACCGCTCTATCTACGACGGCCCCTACGCGCGGGCCGCTGCCCTCGTGCACACCCTGGGCCGGTGCCGCTGGCTGGAGCGCTCCAACCTGACGGTGGCCTGCGCGGTCGCCGTCATGTATCTCGAGGCCAGCAATATTCCCGTCAGCCCTACCCGAGAGCAACTCACTGCGCTCGCCCAGGAGCTGTACAGCCCGCGCTGCACGGCTGCCGGCATCGCTTCCATGCTGCGGACCTGGAAACCCTGATCCTCAGCTCCACTCGGTCGGTGCCACAGGCACCGCCCTGCACCTATGTATGACCCGGACTCAGTTTGCTTGCCTGCTCTCCGCCGCGCCCGCTGAGATACATCCGCCTTGCGATCAGCTTCCTTTGGCATTCAGGTCTTTCGTTGGGCGGTTGCCGCACGGAAGGGCAAGTCCAGCCACGCACCGCTTCGTGGTCGTGGTCAAGGCCGTTGAGGTGACCATCCTCGGTGACTGCGAGCCCCTGTAGTTTCGAGCACAGCGCACAACCGCTCGAGCGCGCCGGCGAAGGCGTGCTCCGGTGGTGTGCCGTAGCCGACGACCAGTGCTGGACCGGTGTCATTGCCGAACGACGCCATCCCTTCCAACGCAAGCCCCTGCTGTTGCGCGCAGGCGACCAGCTCGGCCTCGGTCGGACCGTCTGCAGGGAGTTTGAGCACGGCATGCAGTCCGGCGGCTATTCCGGACACGCGCACGTGTGGGGCATGCTGACCTAGCGCTGTGACGAGTTGGTCCCGACGTCGCCGGTAACGTGCGCGCATGTGCCGCACATGTCGGTCGTACCCGCCCGAGGCGATCAGCTCGGCGAGGGTCAACTGGTCGAAGACAGAAGAGTGGCGATCAGCGAGGTGCTTCTCGCGTATAATCTGCTCTAGCAGATGGGGCGGGAGCACGAGCCAGCCTAGTCGCAGCCCTGGTGCCAGGCTTTTGCTTGTCGTGCCCGCGTAGGCGACGTGATGCGGGGCGAGGCCTTGTATCGCGCCCACTGGTTGTCTGTCGTAGCGGAACTCACCGTCGTAGTCGTCCTCCACGATCAACGCGCCATGCTCGCAGGCCCAGGCCACGGCGGCTGTCCGTCGCGCCGGTGGCATTGCCGCGCCCGTCGGGAATTGATGCGACGGCGTGAGCAACGCCGCATCCTCGCCGGTCAGCTGGTCGACGCGAGCGCCGTCCGCGTCGAGTGACAATTGCACGGTTTCCAGCCCGGCGTCGCGCAGGATTGTCGGCGGATCGGGCAACCCGAGAGCTTCCACCGCGATCTGCCGCCCGCCGACTTTGTACAGCGCTCGCCCCAGCAGCCCGATAGCTTGGACGAACCCGGAGCACACCACGATGAGTTCTGGTGTGGTGCGTACTCCGCGTACCCTCGCCAGGTACTCGGCCAGCGACTCACGCAGCTCCAGTCGCCCGCGAGGATCGGTGTAGCCAAAAGCCTCATAGGGGGCGGCTGCCAGCGCCCGACGGCTCGCAGCAAGCCAGACCTCACGCGGGAATGACGAGAGATCTGGTGAGCCGGACCGCAGGTCGTAGGGGTAGTCCTGGCCGTGGCATGACTCTGCGAGCTCCTCTGGCGTGCTGACCATGGGAGCGGTCTTGCTGTGCGAAGGCTCGGCGAATGTCTCCCGCGCCACCCGGGTCCCCGAACCCTGACGAGCTGTCAACCATCCTTCGGCGACCAGCTGATCGTATACATCCTTGACCGTGTTCCGCGCGACCCCTAGATCCTGCGCGAGTACTCGTGACGACGGCAACTGGGTGCCCGGTGCCAGCCGACCGTCCCGTACGGCCTGTCGCAGCGCTTGTTCAAGACGGGCCCGTACACCCCGACCCGCCCCAAGGTCCAGGTGCAGATCTATCCCAGGATTGGCCCAGCCAGTCACTCTTCAAGTGGACCATATGTCCGGACCGCTGGCTGCATAGGCTCGACGCCACGATTCTGGACGGCACGTGAAGCCTCTCGGCCGAAACCTGATCTGCGCAGACCCCTTCCGACCAGGGACTTCACCCCGTGCCTGAGGCCAGGGCACCACGACGTCTTCGGAGCCGGCGTTACGCACCGCAACCGTCGAGTTACCGAGAAGACCTCACCAGATTCCAGTGAAAATGAGCCAGATCCATTGACCAGGCACGCCCACACCATGTCTGACCAGCAAGGACGCAGCGATCGAGTTCGGTGACAAGGCAACTACTAAGGCTGTCTGCCCCGGGTCCTAAGGGCCTGGGGCAGATGAAGTTCCGGCAGGTTGCCGATGCCGGAGAACCGGCAGGGCCTGCAGTCTCTTTGTTGGATGCCGAAGTTGCGATCGAGCACTGGGCAGAGACATGAGAGGAGGCTGTGGTGCTGGACCACGGCTTTTTGCCGGGCCGAACCGAGCACCTGCGGGACGAAGAGCCGTCGCGCCGCAGGTCGGCGCAACGTTGGCGGCCGGCCGCCGTGCCCGCCTCTGGTGAATCGGCCGGCCGTCACGTCCGGTGGGACGGCACAGTGACGCGACCGGCTGCCGGAACGCCGGCGAAGCAACGCGTCACCTCGGTTGAGGCTGGGACCGCGCGCCGGATGCGGGTGGATGTGTCCAAGGCCCGAGAGTGCCGTGAGTGCAACGGATGGGCTCGCTGGTCGAGGACGGCCGGGCCGAGCTGTGCCCGACGTGTCAGTACGGGCGACACGCGACTGAGGCTGTGACCGTCGTGCCCTCGGGGAAGGCCGACACGGCATCCACACCGCGGTGGACGGAGTGCCACACGATGTCAAAGGAGATCAGCCCAGATCTAAGCGTGGGGGACTGCCTGGCGTCCCTGACCGCAGTCCGCCAGAACGCGCGTGCGGTCACCCAGGTATACGCGTCCAAGATCAACACTGTTGCGTGCCGTCGGCCACCGACCAGCTCCCACCTGCATGTCGACCACAGGAGAGGAATCATCATGGGCTATCCCGACCTGGAACTAAACGTTTGCTTGACGCTCGCAGTCACCTCCGACCTACAGGTTCGCGTACCCGCGAGATTCTCCTATGTGTGTGCCGACCCGTACGCCGTCCAGGTCTCCTTTCACATCACATCCGACCGGGTGGTCCAGTGGACGTTTGCTCGAGAACTACTCGACCAGGGCATGACGGCCGCGACCGGAATCGGCGACGTGAGGATCGCTCCCATTCAGCCGTCACTGGGCCGACACTTCAGCATCGAACTAAAATCTCCTGACGGCTTCGCCCGCCTCGAAGGCCCCGTCGCTCCGATCCGAGCGTGGATCGCCAAGACCCACGAGGCCGTCCCTACCGGCAGCGAGACTGCCCTACTGGACCTCGACCGTTTCCTCGAAGAGCGCTCAGGGCGGTAGAAGTCATGCGCGCAGGCATCCAGTTCTCGGTCCTCGGCCCGGTTCGACTGCTGAGGCAGGGGGTGGAGGAGGTGGCGGGGCAGCCGAGGCAGTGTGCGGTTCT
>NZ_LMWH01000305.1 GCF_001507435.1 Streptomyces sp. NRRL F-5122 | reverse complement strand
CAACGCATCAACGTGCTGTTCGCCATGCTCCGCGACGGCACCTTCTACGAACCCAGAACCCCACGCCACGCTTGACGAAAGACATAGAGGCACCCCCCCCGCTCAGCCGCCCGCCACAGGGTAGAAGGTCGGGCAGCCGACAGGCATCCGGACAACAGGCCGCACATGGAGACGGCCGCCGGCGCTTCGGTCGGCCGGGCCGACCGCAGATGGCCGGTCAACAGAGTGGAGACGGGCCCGAGTGGTCGGCAAACAGGCCCGGAACCCACAGGTCAACGACAATGATCACCGGACGACCACAGCATCGTAACGATTGACTTGCACGCGTCAACGAGCCGGTTTCCGGCAACCTTGATCGGGTTCGATGAGCGCGCACCACCACCGTCATCCCTGGGGGGACACTCATGCACTGGATCATCGACGCCTTCAAGAAATACGCCGTGTTCAGCGGTCGCGCGCGCAGGCAGGAATTCTGGGTGTTCTTCCTGTTCAACCTGATCGCGACCAACGTGGTGACGTTCGTGGGCCGCGCCATCGATTCGAACATCCCGCTCATCGTCTATACGCTCGTCATCGCGCTGCCGCTCCTCGGTCTGGCCGTGCGCCGCCTGCACGACACCGACCGATCCGGTTGGTGGTTCCTGCTCACCTTCGTCCCGTTCGGTGTGATCGCCCTGATCGTCTTCTACGCCACCGCGGGCAAGCCGGAGGACAACGAGTACGGCCCCAACCCGAAGTTCGCTGCGGCTCGGTGAGCCGACAACAGCACCGGCGAAGGCTCGCCGAATTGGCTCGGTGGGCCTTCGCTTTCGCTCGGGCCTCTCCCGCCGTCGATGTCGTCAACTCGAATGGCGGTCGTCCGCAACTTCCGCGGCTCTCGCAGTGAGGATGTGTTCCGCCTCCCGCAGGATCCCACGCAGCAGTTCACCCGCGGGGAGAACGTCACGGACGAGCGCGGCGGACTGGCCGGTGAACGGCAGGAATTCATCTCCGCGGCCTCGGCTGATGGACTCCATCAGCCGAGGAACGACATCCTCTTTCACCTGCTCGGGACGATGACGGAGTGTGTCCACCAGTTCCGTGCGCAGCGCGCGGGGAACGCCGTAACTTTCGGGGCGCGAGTACGGCGGGAGAATCCGTTCGCTGTTGAGCACCTTTACGGCGTCCACCGCGTCCGCACCGACAATGCGTTGCTTCCAGTCGTCGGAAATGTTCATCTCGGTTGAAGCGAGAAAACGGGTGCCCATCGCCACACCCTGGGCACCCAATACGAACGCGGCGGCGACCCCGCGCCCGTCGGCTATCCCACCGGCAGCGACGACCGGTGTGTCACCTGCCATGTCGACGACCTGCGGCACCAGTACCAGGGTGCTCACGTCACCCCCGTGACCTCCGGCTTCGCCCCCTTGGGCAATGATGACGTCGGCTCCCGCATCGAGCGCCTGAGCCGCCTGGCGGGCATCGGTCACCTGCTGGATCCATCTGATCCCCGCCGCGTGCGCCCGATCGATCAGATCCCCCGGAACCGCCAGATGGAAGGAGATGGCAGCGGGGCATTCTTCGATCGTGGCCTCGAAGGCTTCCTCGCTGAACGGCCGCATCGTGTGGTTGATCGCGAAGGGGCGATCCGTCAGTTCACGCAGGCGCGACCACTGATGCCTCAGCTCATCGACGGTGCGCGCGGCTGTGCCCAGGCTGCCGAGTCCTCCCGCCCTGCAGATGGAGGCCGCAAGTGCGACTTCGTCCCAGGGTCCGAACGGAGCACCGATCACGGGTGCCTCGATTCCGAGGAGTTCGCACAACGGAGTGTGAAACATGACTACCTCCGCCACGGCAAGCATCATGTCCATGCACCGCCCACGAGGCCGCTTCGATTCCTCCAGTATGCTCTTTCGCATCGCCCCCGCCACAACGCCGGCCGCCGCCACCCACAAGAGGCGCCGGGAACGAATCACGGCCGAATTCAATTCCCGCTCCCCCGAGTGCGGCGAGGTTGTCGAGGGAGGCCCTGCCCGTACGTCAGCGTGACGGGGGGCTTACCGGTCCGGCCGGGTCTGGACCGGCGATGTGGGCCTGGGCGTATTTGCGGAACGCCGCCAGCAGACGGTTGCGGTCACCGGCGCGCGTCGCCAGCACGACGTGGCTCGGCTCGACGCCCTCCAGGGGGACCGTGGTGAGGTCGGGGCGAAGGCTGTTGATGTGGGTGGCGGCCGCGATGGCCACGGCCTCCCCGGCGGCGATGAGTTCGAACTTGTCCTCGACGGCCTCGATGAAGGGGCCGTCGGGCGCGGGCCTGCCGTCGGGACGGGGGTCGATGCGCCAGAAGGCGCTCCAGGCCGGGTCGGACTGCCGCACCCGTGGGAGGGGTTCGTCCGAGATGTCGTCGAGGGTGACGGACTCCTTGCCGGCCAGCCGGTGGTCGTGCGGGATCACCAGCACCCGGGGCTCGTCGTAGAGGACGGTCACGTGCAGCTGGTCGGTGGGGAGCGGCAGCCGGGTCACCGCGGCGTCCACCCGGTGATCGAGCAGTGCCGCACGCGCCTCGTTCCATGCCAGATGCAGAGTGTGCACGTCGGCGTCGGGGTGCCGATGACGCAGCTCGCGCACCGCCGGGGTGACGATGATACCCCCGGTGTACCCGATGGTGATCCGGCTGGGCTCGGCGGCGGCCCGGGTGTCGGCCGCCGCATGGGCGGCCGACCGCAGCAGCGCCCTGGCCCGGGGCAGGAACACCTCCCCGGCCTCGGTGAGCCGGGTGCCCTGCGGGGTCCGATCCAGCAGGCGGGCGCCCAGCTGCTCCTCCAGACGGCGGATCTGCCGGCTCAGGGACGGCTGCGCGAGATGCAGGGCGGCGGCCGCGCGGCCGAAATGCAGGTGCTCGGCGACGACGGTGAAATAGCGCACCAACCGCAGATCGAGGTCTGCGGGAGGCGACGGCAAGTCGGGCATACCCGCATCGTATGCCGACCGGCCCGCCCGCTGAGGCCCGGAGTCGGCTGTGACCTGGGGTGATGCTTGTTTCGTATGGCTCGTTGCGAAACAGGTCTTGGACACGCGCAGCCGGCTGTTCCAGCGTGGAGGCACGAGCCCGTCGCCCTCTGGCGCCGGGTCGACTCGAATCACCAAGGGATCTTCACTATGCGCGTATTCGTCACCGGCGCAACCGGATTCATCGGATCTGCGGTTGTGCGCGAACTCCTCGATGCGGGGCATGAGGTCGTGGGACTTGCCCGCTCGGACGCGGCCGCCGCGGCTTTGGCGGACTCCGGCGCCGAGGTGCAACGCGGCTCGCTCGACGACCTCGACAGCCTGCACGACGGTGCCGCCGCGGCGGACGGTGTCATCCATCTCGCCTTCAGCCATGACTTCTCGGACTACGTCGCCGCCGGCAAGCAGGACCTGCGTGCCGTCGAGACCCTCGGGGCGGCGCTCGAAGGCAGCGGCAAGCCGCTCGTGGTCACCTCGGGAACATTGATGCTCACGATGATCGCGCCGGGTCGCCTCGGGACCGAGGAGCTCGTGCCCGACGCCGGGGCGACGGGACCCCGGGTGGCCTCGGAGAGCGCGGCCATCTCGCTGGCCGCGCGTGGGGTGCGGACGTCGGTCGTGCGGCTTTCACCGTCCGTGCACGGCAAGGGCGACAAGGGATTCGTACCGCGCCTGATCGACATCGCCCGCCAGAAGGGCGTGTCGGCCTACGTCGGCGACGGATCGAACCGCTGGCCCGCCGTCCACCGCCTCGACGCGGCGCGTCTGTTCCGGCTGGCGGCAGAGGCCGGGCCGGCCGGCTCGATCCTGCACGGAGCCGGCGAGGAGGGGGTGCCCTTCCGTGACATCGCCGAGGTCATCGGCCGCCGGTTGGACGTACCGGTCGCCGGCATTGCCGCCGAGGACGCGGGCGAGCACTTCGGCTTCCTTTCCGCGGCGGTACCGCTCGACAACCCCACCTCGAGCGCCCTGACCCGGAAGCGACTGGGATGGGATCCCGTGCAGCCCGCACTCATCCCGGACCTCGAAGAGGGCCACTACTTCAACGACTAGGAGTCATCACGCAATGCCTTGATGCCCGTTCGTGCCTGTACGGGCCGGCGCGCCGGGGCGGCGCATGCCCGTACAGCCGGCTGATCCGACGTGGCCGTCGTCCGGCGGCCGGCTCTCATCCTTCGGGGTTCGCGGTGTCCACCGGGGTCTTCGCAGCGTCCAGCTCGCGGAGGATGCGCGTGAGGTCGTCCGGGGCTGCGGCAAGGCGTACCGATCGGCCCTCGTCCTCGAGTTCGGCGATGTGCCAGTTGCTCGGGACGGTGTCGCCGTCGGCGCCCCGGGCGCGGCGTACGTTCTTCACGGTGATCCGCTGCGCCGGTATCCGTTTCGCCGCGAACCGGCCCGGGCCGGCGTGGGGTGTCACCGCGGGCGGCCCGTCGCCGAGGAGGACATGGGTGCCGAAGCCGTGCGGGTTGTAGTCGGTGTGCTCCAGGAAGCGGGCGGCCAGGAACACCTCCCCGTCCGGGTGAACGACCCCATCGGTTGCTTCGGTCACGCCTGGTGTGCGAACCCGGGTGGCGCGCCAGGCCAGAGCGAACAGGCCCAGTGAAAGCAGCGATCCCGCCGCCGACCAGGTGAGCGCCACCGGGGGTTCGAGCAGGGTCGTGGGGTGCAGGTAGCAGAGCGGCAGCAGCCACAGCGCGGTTCCCAGCAGCGCGCCCGCGAACGGCAGCGCGGACGGGAGGACTTCGTCGTCGGGCAACCGGCGCCCGCGCAGACGCAGCAGGACCTGGGCACCCGGGTAGCCCGCGGCCAGGGCGAGCACGGCCGCGACGACGGCGACCTCCCCTCCCCCGGTGACGTGCTCGCGCCAGATGTGCCCCGCTCCCGCCACCTCCATCACCTGGTGATGCCAGACGGTCAGTTCCACGCGGTCCCCGGCCTCGAACTCCTCGGCGGCCTCCTCCGAGACCTCCAGCCTGTGCAACGGCCGGCTTTCGGTGAAGTACAGCCAGCTGCTCTGTTTGGGCTGGCGCGGCTCGGTCCGAGCGATGACGGCCGGCACGGTGGACAGGCAGTCGCCGTTCTTCTGGACGGACGTCTGCACGGTGCAGGGGGCGGCCGCCTTCCACGCCTGTTCGTCGGCGGCTGCGATCGGCACGAAGTACGCGGCCACGCCGGCACCCGCCAGGAGCGCCGCGCCCAAAACCAGTGACCCGATCCAGCCGCGCCCGGCGGTGCGGGGCGTGACGACGGGAAGGCGGCCCGGCTCCGCGCCCGAGTGACGGCGGTGCAGTTCGCGCAGCGAATCCACCGTCGTGTCGAAGTCCGGATCGTTGTACGACCAGGCCACCGGAAGCGGCAGAAGCCGCTTGTGTCCGCTACGCCGCGAGAGGCCGACGCGACGCTGGATGTGGGCGTTGCGTGCGGGCTTCTCGAAGATGTACAGGTCGACGATATCGCCCCAAGGCACACTCGACCGACGCAGCAGGGTGCGGACGTGAACGCCGTGCACATCGGCACTCACCTGGGCAAAGACATAGTGGAGCGACACCGTGCCCACCACGATCAGTGCCAGACCGATGGTCGCTCCCACGACAAGGAGCGCGCCCCCGAGAGCGATGCTCCCGGCGGTCAGGCACACACCGAGCGCACCGAGTCCGACGAACAACCGGAGAGTGCCTCTCCGGGGCGAGCGACAGGTCACTTCCGGGACATCGGTCATGACAGGAATCCTGCCACCGGTCCGGACACACCCGCCGTTCGGTATGCGGCTCCCTCCTCGCCCCCAACGCCGGTCACCCGCCGAGGCGTTGCCCTCGCGGTCGATCAGGCGCCGTCGGACCCGGGCTTTCCACCGGGACTCAACCGGCCGACGCGACGGGCTGCAGCCTCACGATGGGAAACTTGCGGGACGTCTTGGCCTCGTAGTGCGCGCTGTCGGTCCAGTAGGCGGACCAGATCCCGTACAGACGCTCCCACTCGGGCGACGGATGCAACACGACGGTGGGCGTCGCCTTCATGACGCGCTCCCCCACCTCGATGGTCACCTCGGACATGGCGGCGACGTTGGCCACCCACGCCGGATCGTTCTCCGCGCCACGCGCCGAGCCGCAGACGAGATAGCCGTCGCCGTCGGCGGCGTACACGAGGGGGTTCACCCGTTCCCGGCCCGTACGGCGGCCGACCGTGTGCAGGAGCAGGAGCTGGGCGCCCTCGAAGCGGCCCCCCACCGCCCCGTTCCCGCACCGGAACTCGTCGATGACCCGCTCGTTCACGCCCTGCACATCGGCCATACCCGCCTCACTCCACACGATGATCCACTCGGTTCTCAGCTAACCAGCAAGCCACCTGGCAGCACCGAGCCACGCCGCACCATGCCCGGGATGCCGAACGGCTCCACCCGGACCGAGGGCGTTCGACGGCCGGCTCATTGGGCGTCGACCCGCTTGCGCCGAAACGGATTGGCACGGCTCGAGGCGGCGGTACCCCGTGCCGCGGCGCGGGCCGGACCGTCGGGAAGAGTGAAGGAGAAGACCGCCGTCAGCGCGGCGATCGCGGCCAGGGCGAGATAGGCGTGCTGGTAGGCGGAGACGGGCGGGTCCACCGCGGCACCCGCCGGGGTGCTCAGCACCAGGGCCGTGGTCACCACGGCGGGGGCGAGGGCTCCGCCGGTCTGACGGACGACGGTGTTCAGGGTGGAGGCCTGCGCCAGGTCCGTCCGGGCGAGGGTGGCCAATGATGCCACCGTCGTCGGCATGAAGACCCCGCCCATGGTGACGCCCAGCAGGAACATGAGGCCGCGGAACGTCCACAGTCCGGTGTGCCCGTCGCAGGCGGCGAACAGCAGAAGGACCGCGCTGACACCGGCCATACCGCAACCGATGATGACCCGCGGGCCGACCCTGGCGTAGAGGGCCCCTGCTATCTGGACGGTCAGCAGGACGCCGAAGGCTTCGGGGAAGGTGCTGGTGCCGGACTCCACGGCGCTGCGGCCCTGTCCCTGCTGCAGGAAGAGGGGGCCGAGGTACATGGCACCGAGGATCGGCACCAGGCCCACCAGGTTGATCAGGTTGGTGTCCCGGAAGAGGCGATCCGCGAAAAGTCGCAACTTCAGCAGCGGCTCGGCGATGCGCAGTTCGAACACGACGGCCGCGGCGAGCAGGACCGCGCCGAGGGACGTGGAGGTCACCACGGCGACGGAGGACCAGCCTCTGTTGGGCCCTTCGCAGATGCCGAACATCAGGGAACCGAGGGCCGCCGCGCTCAGCACAAGCCCCGTGAGATCGAACCGGCCGGGCCGCCGGCCGCGTTGTTCGGCCAGGAACAGCAGCCCGAACAGCACGGCCGGCAGACCCACCGGCAGGTTGACGTAGAAGACCCATCGCCAGGACAGGTGGTCCACGAGCAGCCCACCGAGGATGGGGGCGGCGGCCGGGGCGATCTGCTGCGGAATGATCGTGTACCGGGCGATCCGCACCTGCTCGAAGGCGTTGAAGGTGCGGAACAGCAAGGAGGCCGAGGCGGGGAAGAGCACGCCCGCGGACAGCCCCTGGAGTGCACGGAAGACCACGAGCTGACCGAGGTCGGCAGCCGCGCCGCACAGCAGCGAGGAGCCGAGGAAGCCGACGAGGGCGGTGAGCAGGACCCGTTTGCCGCCGAACCGTTCGACCAGCCAGGCGGAGGCGGGGATGGCCATCGCCAGGCAGACCGGATAGACCACCACCACCCCGTCCAGGGCGGCCGTGGTGAGCTGGAACTGGCGAGCGATCGAGGGAAGCGCCACGGTGGTGATCGCCCCGTCGACGATCGCGATGAACGTCACGCAGACACACATGGCGGGGACCACAAAACGCTGGCTGAGCTGCACCGGGGGGACGGACAGGAGGGGACGACGTCGGAAGGACAGCACATGCTGAGCATACTCACTATGTGCATGGTCATAGAATCGGATGAACGGCGTGGCAGGGAAGTGACATGGCAGTGCACGGCAGCAGCGACATCCTGGTCGACGAGCTCTACGAGACGACGCACGGGCTGCGCCGCTTTGTGGAGTCCCGGCTGCGAACCCATGGGGCCTCGGTGGCCCGGCTGCGTGCCCTGCGGATGCTCGCACGCTCCGAGCAGCCCCTGCGGATGCGGGATCTGAGCGAGATGACGGGAGTCGCGGCGCGCACCACGACCAGCATCGTCGACGGCCTGGAGCGCGACGGTCTGGTGGAGCGTGTCCGCCACCCCCACGATCGCCGCGCGTTTCTGCTGCGCGTCACCGACAAGGGGCTGCGACGCCATCACGAGGCGGAGGAAGTGGACCGCCTCGCCCTCGCCGAGGCGACGGCCGGCCTGGACGCGGACGACCGCGCCCGGCTACGGGCCCTGCTCGCCCGCATCCGCGAGGCCACCGGCTGACACGTCCCTCAGGGGTGCACGAGTGCACGCCGGGCGTCGGTTCCGGTGGCCTCGCGCCACCGGAACACTTCGCGTCAGCCGCCGAGCGCCCGCAGAACCACGACCTTCGCCTCGTCCTGCACCTGGCGAAGGTGATCGGATCCGAGGAACGACTCCGCGTAGATCTTGTACACGTCCTCGGTGCCCGACGGACGCGCCGCGAACCAGGCGTTGGCGGTGGCGACCTTGATACCACCGATGGGCGCGCCGTTGCCCGGCGCCTCGGTGAGGACGGCGGTCACCGGCTCACCCGCAAGGGTGTCGGCGCTGACCTGGGCCGGGGACAACTTCGCCAGGCGGGCCTTGTCCTCGCGAGACGCCGGCGCGTCGATGCGCGCGTACGCGGGCTCACCGAAGCGCGCCGTGAGAGCGGCGTAGTGCTCGGACGGCGTCCTGTCGGTGACGGCCGTGATCTCGGAGGCGAGCAGGGCCAGAATGATGCCGTCCTTGTCGGTGGTCCAGACCGAACCGTCCCGGCGCAGGAACGACGCCCCGGCGGACTCCTCGCCGCCGAAGCCGAGCGAACCGTCGACCAGGCCGTCCACGAACCACTTGAACCCCACGGGCACTTCCACCAGCGGCCGGCCCAGGTCGGCGGCGACCCTGTCGATCATGCCGGACGAGACCAGCGTCTTGCCCACACCTGCCTCGGCGGGCCACTGCGTGCGATGGGAGTACAGGTAGGAGATGGCGGTGGCCAGGTAGTGGTTGGGGTTCATCAGCCCGGCGTCGGGGGTGACGATGCCGTGCCGGTCGGCGTCGGCGTCGTTGCCCGTCGCGATCCGGAACCGGTCGCGCTGCTCGATGAGCGACGCCATCGCGTACGGCGACGAGCAGTCCATACGGATCTTGCCGTCCCAGTCCAGCGTCATGAATCGCCAGGTGGGGTCGGTCAGCGGATTGACCACCGTCAGGTCCAGGCGATGCTGCTCCGCGATGCGCCCCCAGTAGTCGACCGACGCCCCGCCCAGCGGATCGGCGCCGATGCGTACGCCTGCGCCGCGGATCGCATCGAGGTCCAGCACGCTAGGCAGATCGGAGACGTACGCGCCGAGGAAGTCGTAGCGGCCGGTGCCGGGCGCCGCGAGCGCGCGGCTGTAGGTGACGCGGCGTACGTCCTTCATCCCGCCCGCGATGATCTCGTTCGCCCGGTCCTGGATCCAGGAGGTCGCGTCCGAGCCGGCCGGGCCGCCGCTCGGCGGGTTGTACTTGAACCCGCCGTCCCCGGGCGGGTTGTGCGAGGGCGTCACGACCACACCGTCGGCCGGGCCCGAGGTGCGCGCCCGGTTGTGGGTCAGGATCGCGTGGGAGACCGCCGGAGTGGGGGTGTAGCCGTCCTCCGTGTCGAGGAGCACCGTGACGTCGTTGGCCGCGAACACCTCGAGAGCGGTGATCCTCGCGGGCTCCGACAGCGCATGGGTGTCCGCGCCGAGGAAGAGCGGACCGTCGGTGCCCTGCCTCGCCCGGTATTCGCAGATGGCCTGGCTGGTCGCGGCGATGTGGTCCTCGTTGAACGCCGTCGCGAGCGAGGATCCGCGGTGCCCTGACGTGCCGAAGGCCACCCGCTGTCCCGGCTCGGCCGGGTCGGGGTGCAGCGCGTAGTACGCCGTCACCAGCCGCGGGACGTCGATCAGGTCCTCGGGGCCGGCCGGCCTGCCCGCTCGTTCGTGCTGCATCGCACTCACTCCTCCACATCGACCGTGCATCCGCTCGCGCTGTCATCTTGCCCTTTGCCGGGGATGGAGTCTCACATTCCGGCCCGGAGCACGGGGATGACCGACAGCGCCAGAGTGTTCACGTGGATGAACTTGGCTCAGATGGGTGTACGCCCCTGTGACTGCTGTGCAAGACTCCCCCAACTCCCTTGTGACGTCGGCTAGTTCGAGAGGTAGGCGCCCGTGAGTGTGTCACGACGTACCGTGCTGGCGACGGCGGCCGGAACTGCTGCCGCATACGCTTCTTCAGGGCAGCAGGCACAGGCGGCTGCCGGCCCGGCGCCCGCCTCGACCGTGCGCACCCTTCGCGCGGCGGCCGACTACGCGGTGGACAAGGTCCGCTCCGTCGCACCGGGCGTGAACGGATTTCCCGTCGGGACGAAGTTCGAGAAGTGGGTGTACTCGCAGAACGGCGACTGGGTCGGAGGGTTCTGGCCCGGAACGCTGTGGATGGCGTGGCTCCACACCGGCGACGGTGCGTTCCGCACATGGGCGCTGGAATCGGCGCAGAAGCTCGCGCCCCGCCAGAACGACACCAGCACGCACGACCTCGGCTTCCTGTTCTATCCGTCCTGGGTCACGGCCTGGCGCCTGACGGGCGAGGACACCTGGCGAGCGGGCGCGGTTCGCGCGGCCGACTCGCTGATCCAGCGGTACAACCCCCGTGGGCGCTTCATCCGGGCCTGGGGCGCGCTCAACGACCCCAACAACGCGGGCCGGATCATCATCGACACCATGATGAACCTCGACCTGCTGGCGTTCGCGAGCAAGCAGACCGGCGACGACACATATCTGAACATCGCCGTGGAGCACGCGAAGACCGCCCAACGGGTCTTCCTCCGTCCGGACGGGTCGACCCCGCACGCATTCGACATCGACCCGGACAGCGGTGCTCCGATCGGCCAGGCCACCGTGCAGGGATACAGCCCCACCTCGTGCTGGTCGCGCGGACAGGCATGGGGAGTGTACGGATTCACCACGATCCACCGTCGCACCGGGAACCAGCAGTTCCTGGCCACTGCGCGGAAGCTGGCCGACTTCGCGATCGACGCGCTCGGCTCGGATCACGTCCCCGTCTGGGACTACCGTGCGCCGCAGCAGCCGTACGACATCAAGGACGCCTCGGCCGGTGCGATCATGGCATGCGGACTGCTGGACCTGTCCGCTGTGACGGACAGTCAGAAGTACCGTGATGCGGCGCTGCGGCTGCTGACCGCTCTGTCCGAGACCTGTCTGACCCGCAATTCCTCCCGCGCCGAGGCCGTGGTGGCCCGCTGCACCCGGAACCGGCCGGCCGAGGACGGCATCGAGATCTCGCTTCCGTATGCCGACTACTACCTGCTCGAGGGAATCCTGCGCGTGCTCCGGCCGGGCGACGTCGACCGCGCGATCGACCTGTCGGCCCTCTGACCCGGCAGGACGGCGCAAGCACCATGAGCACCGGGGCAGGGCGGGCGGCTGCGGTGTCCCGGGAATCCTGACGTCCACCGAGCCCCTCGGGGCTCGGTGGACCGCCTGCCGCAACGGCCGCGGTCACCGCCGTCCTACGGCGCGGCATCTGGTCACCGCATGGCGCGCATTCGCATGATCTCGCTCGACTGCTGGGCGATCACGTCGTCGGCCATCTCCTCGATCCGGATGTTGTTGCCCTCCGCCTTCACATCGGTGGCCATGGTGATCGCCCCTTCGTGATGGGTGATCATCAATGTGAGGAAGAGCTGGTCGAAGGCCTTGCCGTCGGCGGCACGCAGATTCTTCAACTGCTCCTCGGTCGCCATACCGGGCATCGCGGCGTGCTCGTGCTCGTGACCACCGCTCTTCTCCGTTTCGCCGTATGTCGTCAGCCAGCCCTTCATGGCCTTGATCTCCGGCTCCTGTGCGGCGGCGATCCGCTCGGCCAGTCGCCGGACCTGAGTGGAATCGGCGCGCTGCGGGGCGAGTTCGGTCATTTCCAGAGCCTGCGAGTGATGCTCGATCATCATCCGCGCGTAGGAGACGTCGGCCGAGTTGGGAGAGTCGTCCTCCGCGCGCTGCTGGACTGCGTCCTCGGCGGACAGAGTGCGGTTCGCCTCTCCGGGCTCACCGGGCGCGATCACCGAAGGACCGGACCCCGCGGTCGACTTGGCCTCCGAACCGGAGTCACACCCCCCGACCCCGAGCACGGCCAGAGCGGACAGCGTGATCGCGACGCGTGTCGCCCGTGACGCACGGCGGAACAGCACAACAGCCTCCTGTGGCAGGCGGGTTGAAGGACAACGCGTGGTACTCGGTCACAGTCCTAGCAGGCTTCCGCGCGTTACTGATCAGAAACCTTCATTACAAGTACATTGCCCTCTGTTGGTCTGAGCATGATGAAGACGATACTGCGGGTTGTGTGAACCGTTCCGAGGCGAACGGAACTAGGGAGGAAGCAGTGATCCTGTTGAACGACCCTCGACCACGGCGCAGACGCCTGGGAGTTGCCGCAGCCGCCGCCGGGCTGCTGGCAGCTCTTCTCACGGCCGCACCGGCCACGGCGACACCCGACCCCGGGGACGCCCCGACCGCACGCAAGGAGGTCTCCAACAGCACACAGGCCGAGGCACGGCAGGCCATAACGAACGGCGAGATACCCGGCCAGGACGAGATCGTCCACTCCCGCAATATCGAGCACCTCGCCAACATCCCCAAGGACGTACTCCCCGGGACCAATTCGGACCTGGCTTTCCAGGGCAAGTACGCCTTCGCGGGCAACTACGACGGCTTCCGCGTCTTCGACATCAGCAACCCGCGGTCCCCGAAGACGGTCGCGCAGGTCCTGTGTCCGGGATCGCAGAACGACGTGTCCGTCTCCGGCGACCTGCTCTTCCTTTCCACCGACTCCTCGCGCAGCGACAGCAGCTGCAACAGCACCACGCAGCCGACGACCGAGAAGTCCTCGTGGGAGGGCATGAAGGTCTTCGACATCAGCGACAAGACCAACCCGAAGTACGTGGCCGCCGTCGAGACCGCCTGCGGCTCGCACACCCACTCGCTGGTGCCCGAGCGCAAGAACGTCTACATCTACGTCTCCTCGTACTCGCCGAACGCCGCGTTCCCCGACTGCCAGCCTCCGCACGACGGCATCTCCGTCATCAAGGTGCCGCGCAACGCGCCCGAGAAGGCGGCTGTCGTCGACTTCCCGGTGCTGTTCCCGGGTGAGGGCCCGGACGGAGGCGGCAACCCCGGCGCTCCCACGAACCCGGGCGTCTCCAAGACCACCGGCTGCCACGACATCACGGTCCTGCAGTCGCAGGACCTGGCCGCGGGCGCCTGCATGGGTGACGGCATCCTGATGTCCATCAAGGACCCGGAGCACCCGAAGGTCATCGACCGGGTGCAGGACAACGTCAACTTCGCGTTCTGGCACTCCGCGACCTTCAACCAGAAGGCGAACAAGGTCGTCTTCACCGACGAGCTGGGCGGCGGTGTCGGGGCCACCTGCAACGAGGCGACGGGCCCGAACCGCGGAGCCGACGGCATCTACGACGTCGTCGGCAAGGGCGACAAGCGCAAGCTCGTCTTCCGCAGCTACTTCAAGATCCCCCGCCACCAGGCGGACACCGAGAACTGCGTGGCCCACAACGGGTCACTGATCCCGGTCAAGGGCAAGGACATCATGGTGCAGGCCTGGTACCAGGGCGGTGTGTCCGTCTGGGACTTCACCGACTCCCGCCACCCGAAGGAGATCGGCTACTTCGAGCGCGGTCCTCTCACCACCGACACCCTCACGACCGGTGGCTCCTGGTCGGCGTACTACTACAACGGTTACGTCTACTCGAACGACATCGCCAAGGGCTTCGACGTACTGAAGATCAGCGACCGGCGTACGGACCCGGCCAAGCGGGTGCGTCTGTCCGAGCTCAATGTGCAGACCCAGCCGGACTACTTCGACTGACGCACAGCGGGCCATGACGCCGCTCAGACTCTGACACTCAGGCAGACCGGCGGCTCGGCAGGGCCGGGCCGCCGGTTCGCTCATGGCAGAGCTCGAGTCGGCATGCCCCCCGGGGCCGACGCCCCCGGGGGCTGCTCGGCGGGGATGTCGTTCCCGGCCGAGACCGCGGTGACCGACCGCGCGTGCACATGACCACTCCCACGCTGACCGCTCGGCCCGATGCCGGACCTCGGCATCCGGACCGCGGTGACAACACCGGCCGTGCCACCGTTTCGGCGTGCCCCTCTCCCGACGGCTCGTCCGGTGCGGCACGAGAGCCGGCGGCACGCGACGTGGTCGGGTCCGCCGATGGGATCGAGGCGTCCATGTCACGCCACTTCTTGAACACAATGACGCCGACGACGCCGACCCGTGTGGCCATGAGTTGAAAGATTCCCGTGTCCGGGGGCTTGCCTGCCGTGAGGACTCATCAGTTAAATCAAGTCGTGAACTAAGCGAATGCACGGGCCTGTTCAGCTCCCACGTCGATCGGGGCAACCGCAGGTGGGCGTTCCTCGGGCCCGGTCGCACACCTGCAGGGCCGCACCTCAATGCCATCGCTCGTCGTGTCCACCGACCCTTCGCACCCGCAGGGGACCTCACATGAGACTCAGATCCTTGGGTGTCGCGCTGGCCGCCACGGCAGCGCTGATCACCCTGCCGACCACCCATGTCCCGGCCGCCGCGGCCGAGACCCCGCTGTCCCAGGGCAGGTCGGCGACCTCGTCGTCCGACGAGAACGCCGGGACACCGGCCCGCAACGCCGTGGACGGCGACGCCGGCACCCGCTGGTCGTCGGCCGCCACCGACACCCAGTGGCTCCAGGTCGACCTCGGCACCACGTCCTCGATCTCGAAGGTCGTCCTCAACTGGGAGGCCGCCTACGGCACGGACTACAAGATCCAGGTCTCCCAGGACGGCAGCACCTGGAACGACATGAAGTCCGTCACCGCCGGCGACGGCGGCGTCGACACGCTCGATGTCTCGGGCCAGGGCCGCTATGTGCGCATGTACGGCATCCATCGAGCCACCCAATGGGGCTACTCGCTCTGGGAGTTCCAGGTGTTCGGCACCACCGGTGGCGGCACCGCACCCACCTGCGGCACGGCGAACGCCGCGAAGGGCAGGCCCGCCTCGGCGTCCTCCACGGAGAACGCGGGCACCCCCGCGTCGGCCGCGTTCGACGGCGACGCCGGCACCCGCTGGTCCAGCCAGGCGTCCGACCCCCAGTGGGTGCAGGCCGACCTCGGATCGGTCCAGGACCTGTGCAAGGTCGATCTGACCTGGGAGGCCGCCTACGCCCAGGAGTTCCAGATCCAGGCCTCCACTGACGGCCAGAACTGGACCACGCTCAAGAGCGTCACCGGAGCGACCGGAGGTACCGTCTCCTACGACGTCAGCGGCTCGGGCCGCTACGTCCGCATCAACGGCACGGTCCGCGGCACGGGCTACGGGTACTCGCTGTGGGAGGTCGCCGTCCACACCGGTTCCTCCACCACTCCCCCCGTGCAGGGCGGTGGCGACCTCGGTCCCAACGTCATCGTGGTGGACCCCTCGACGCCCAACCTCCAGCAGAAGTTCGACCAGGTCTTCGCCCAGCAGGAGTCCAGCCAGTTCGGCAGCGGCCGCTACCAGTTCCTCCTGAAACCGGGCACCTACAACGGCATCAACGCCCAACTCGGCTTCTACACCTCGATCTCCGGACTGGGCCTCAACCCGGACGACACCCAGATCAACGGTGACATCACCGTCGACGCGGGCTGGTTCAACGGCAACGCCACCCAGAACTTCTGGCGTTCGGCGGAGAACCTCGCTATCAGGCCCTCCAACGGCACGGACCGCTGGGCCGTGGCGCAGGCCGCTCCCTTCCGACGGATCCACGTCCAGGGCGGGCTCAACCTCGCCCCGAACGGCTACGGCTGGGCCTCCGGCGGCTACATCGCCGACTCGAAGATCGACGGCACGGTCGGGCCCTACTCGCAGCAGCAGTGGTACACCCGGGACAGCTCGGTCGGCGGCTGGACCAACGGTGTGTGGAACATGACGTTCACCGGGGTCCAGGGCGCGCCGGCGAGCAACTTCGACACGGGCCCGTACACCACGCTGGACACCACGCCCGTCTCCCGCGAGAAGCCGTTCCTCTACCTCGACGGCAGCAACTACAAGGTCTTCGTACCCGCCAAGCGCACCAACGCCCGCGGGGTGTCCTGGCCCGCCAACGCCGGCACCTCGATCCCGCTGGACCAGTTCTACGTGGTCAAGCCGGGCGCGACCGCGCCGACGATCAACGCGGCCCTGGCCCAGGGGCTCAACCTGCTGTTCACTCCGGGTGTCTACCACCTGGATCGGACGCTCGAGGTGACGCGCGCCGACACGGTCGTACTCGGCCTCGGCCTGGCCACCCTCGTCCCGGACAACGGCGTGGACGCGATGCATGTGGCGGACGTCGACGGCGTCAAGCTCGCGGGCTTCCTGATCGACGCCGGAGCCACCAACTCCGACACGCTCCTGCAGATCGGCCCGGCAGGCGCTGCCGCCGATCACTCCGCCAACCCCACCACCATGCAGGACGTGTTCATCCGCATCGGCGGTGCGGGCCCGGGCCTGGCCACCAATTCGGTCGTCGTCAACAGCGACGACGTCGTCATCGACCACACCTGGATCTGGCGCGCGGACCACGGTGACGGTGTCGGCTGGAACACCAACCGCGCCGACTACGGTCTGCGTGTCAACGGCGACGACGTCCTGGCCACCGGTCTGTTCGTGGAGCACTTCAACAAGTACGACGTGCTGTGGAGCGGCGAACGCGGCCGTACGATCTTCTTCCAGAACGAGAAGGCCTACGACGCGCCCAACGCCGCTGCCATCACCCATGACGGCATCGTCGGTTACGCGGCCTACAAGGTCGCCGACACGGTGAACGTCCACGAGGCCTGGGGCCTGGGCAGCTACTGCAACTACACGGCCGACCCCAGCATCGTCCAGGCGCACGGCTTCCAGGTGCCCGTCAAGACAGGCATCAAGATGCACGACCTCCTGGTCATCTCCCTGGGTGGCAAGGGGCAGTACGCCCATGTCGTGAACGACACCGGCGCCCCCACCTCGGGAACGGACACCGTCCCCTCCAAGATCACCCAATTCCCCTGATGCACGGAGCGGCACGGGTCACCAGCAGGTGACCCGTGCCGCCGCACTCTGTCACGGACCGGTCGGCTCCCGGTCCGGAAGACTCCGGCCGGTGACGGCCACCGGGAAGTCGGCAGGCGTCCTAGGCCGCGGGACCCGCCGCCGAGCCGCGAGGCGGCCGGGACCCGGCCTTCGCCGGGTCCCGGCCGCCTCGGTCGCTCATGTCTGCGAACAGGACGTGGGTCGCTGTCTCAGGGACGGCGCTCCGGTACGTTGTCGTGCACGCGCTTGGGGTCGGTGACCGCGACCGGCTCGAGGATCTCCTCGATACGCGCCATCAGATCGGC
>NZ_LMWH01000304.1 GCF_001507435.1 Streptomyces sp. NRRL F-5122 | reverse complement strand
CAGATCGCCAACGGCCTGTTCCGGGACAGTCGGTTGTCTTTCAAGGCGAAGGGGATCTTCGGGTACGTCAGCACGCACCGGGACGGCTGGCAGGTCACCGTTGCCGAACTCGTGCGCCGCGGCACGGAAGGCGTCGACGCCGTCACGACGGGCCTCAAGCAACTGGAGGGGCACGGATTCCTCTACCGCACCCGCGAGCGCAATCCCGACGGCACCCTCGGCCAGGCGCTGTACTTCATCACCGACCTACCGGCCCTGCAAAACCCCAGGTCGCAACCAAAGTCGGGTTTTCCAAGATTGGCTGAGCCTACGTTGGCTGATCCCGGCACTAAGAACACCAACAGAAAGAAGACCAACAAGCAGAACACCAGACCCCTCCGTCCATGCCGCAGCGACGCGTCACGAGAGCACGGACGGACGGACCGGCCGGACACGCCAACACCCCCGCCAGCCGTGCACGCAGCAGACGAGATGCACCCGGGCATCCGGCTGCTGCTCGACCTCGGGACGGCCCGCCCCGAGCTGCTCCTGACTGGCCAGGCGCTGACCGACCAGGGCCGCGTCGTGACCGTGATGCTCGAGGCCGGCTGGACCCAGGAGCAACTGCGGCACGTCATCGCGACCCGGCCCCTGCCGCATCCGGTGCGGACCACGGTCGGCGCGATCATCGCCGCCCGCCTGCGCGCCGCCCAGGCCTACCCGCCACCCGCCCTCGCGGCCGACCACCACGGCCCGCACGTACGGGACGACACGCGGCCGCAGCCGATGACCGGCTCTGCCGCCACTCGACCGGTGAGCGAGGCGCTGACCTACCGGGCCCTCGTCGAATGCGCCGGCTGCGGCCTACCCGGAACCGCCCCCGGCGAGGACCTCTGCCCGGCCTGCCTCGGCTGGCCACTCTGCCGCACCTGCACCGGCCCCACCCCCCGCCGCGCCCACCCCCACGGTGACGGCCGCTGCACCACCTGCGCCTCCGCCCCCACCGATCACCAGGAAGGAAGCACCTCGTGACGGACACGCCACCCCACACACCGCCAACGACCACGCACCACGAGCGCCCCTTCACCGGCCACCCGGGCCGGTGGGAGAAGGAACGCGCCCGCGCCGAGCGAACCGGCCACGTCCGCAACGACTCCTGCTCGCACGACTGCGAGCCTGTGCTCGTCTGCGAGCGCACCAGGTGGGGATGGCTGGCCTGGACCGTTCCCGGAGACGGGAGCCTGCCTGAGATCCCCCACCAGATCGGGGTGCTCACCCCGGCCGCGACCTGCCTGCAGCGCCTGGCCCTGCGCTGGCTGACCCGGCGCCCCGCACAGCGCATCGGCCTGGGCGGCATCCCCGCATCCGTACGGCTCTCCGTCGCAACCCTCGCCGTCGCCAGCCTGCTCACCGGACTGTACGCCGCCGCCCAACGGATCCCCGTCGACGTCGTACTGCCGGCGATACTCCTTGCCCCGCTGCTCGCCGAGCACCTGCTTGAACGGCTGGACGCACGCGCCTTCGAACATGTCCGCACCGTCGAAGGCGACGCCCCCTGCCGCTACGTGCAGCGCCTCGCAGCCCTGCACTCTGACCTCGTCGCGGCCGCCGCCAGCAGCGACCGCTACGAACTGCGCCGCCCGGCCGAGATCGGCCAGCACCTGCTGTGGGACGCCGCCGGCCTGCTCCAGACACAGGACACCCTCGCGGCTTCGGACGCGCTCATCGCCCGCGAACGGCTGATGCTCCACCTCGTCAACCAGGTCACTCAGACCATCGGCTGCACAGCCTGCGAGGACGGCGCAACCGAGGCGGGCCAGGCCCGTGTCCGGCGTCCGACCTCACCCTCAACGCACCACGCCTGAAGGGAACCCTTCTATGCCCGAGATCGAGCTCAGCCCGGCCGTCCGTACCGCGAACGTCTACCTGCTCTTCGCGCACGAGCCGTACTACCCCCGCCCTGGAGCCCGGGAGATCAACACCACGGTCGTCGCCGCCAACTCCCTGCTCCACCCGCAGGTGTACCAACCCGACGGCGCCCGCATCCACGACCGCCTCACCCAGGGGCGCAAGCAGGGCGAGATCGTCCCGCTGGCCACCCTCACGCACGAGCTGAACGGGGGCGCCGACTGGCCGGCCGTCGGCGACTGGGAGGCCGTCACCGCTGACCTGCTGCAGGTCGTCCGCTCCGGAGACTGCGATGCGCTCAGCCTCGGCCTGCCCGAGATTGCGCGCGCTCTCGTCTGCGCCGGCCCGAACAGCCACGTCCGCGCCTACGGCGCCGCCAACGGCGGCTTCACCTCCTACGGGCCTACCGAGCGCACCGCGGTGCTGGACGAGATCAATACCTGTCTCACCAACCTCGTGGCAGAGCGGGATCTGTGGCCCGGCGGCGGCCTGGTCGCCCCGCTCACCCGACCCGCCTGAACGGACTCCGGATCCGTTTGGGTGCAAGACACACTGCCTGATGCCGTACACAGCGAGGCCCGGACGGGAGTCGGATCCGTCAGGGCCTCGCTGTGTACCCCCGAGGGGAAGGCGCTCGAGCGCATCGTCCCGGATGCGCTTGAGCGGACGCTCGCAGGCAGGCCGGTTCCTCAGCTACCGCCTGTACAGAAGACTCACAATTCCGTCCAAGGGCGTGGGTTCCCGCCGGTCAGGGGAACCCACACGGGGTGGGCGGGTCCGTGTTGCTCGAGGTCTTCGAGTACGGCGGCTCCGAGGCGCACTTCGCCGGCGAAGGCCGCTACGAGCGGGTGGTGGGCCACCATGGCCTGCAGGTCGCTCATGCGGTTCTCCAGCCTGGTGCGGGAGGCGCCGGTCAGCACGAAGAGCACGCGCGGAAAGACCGGGTACCAGCGCAGCCAGGCAGGACCGGTGGCGGTCGGCTTGCGGCGGCCGACGGGCTGGGCCTCGTACTGGAACAGGCGCGCGTACTCGATCAGCTTCACGGCCAGCCGCTCCGCGCTCATGGTGCTGCGATCGATTTCTACGAACGCACGCAATTTTCGCCGCTGTTGGTGCTCGGCGACCGTGTAGTACATGAGGGCATCGGCGACGACCCGCTCGCCCTCGCCGATCGAGTGGGATACCTCGGGGGTCCAGTCCCAGGGGCCGTGCTCGTGTCCGAGCCGTCGGGCGTCTTCGGCGAAGGCGAGGTGGGCGCGGACGGCGGCGAGCGTGTGCGGGGTCTTCAGCGACGCTGCTGTGGTCGACGTGATGGGGTAGGGCGGCCGGCCGCGCAGAACGGGCAGGTCTCCGGTCAGACGCGCGCCTTCGGGTGTGAGGTACCAGGCGTAGGTACGTGACCGGCCATCATCCGGTAGGACCGTGAAGTCGACCAAGCCGGTGGAGCGCAGCTTCTGCAGAACTCTGGACAGCAGCTGCCGTGTGCCGTCCGGTCGCAGCATGCGGCGCAACTGGTTGGTGGTGACGATGCGGTGCTGGGCGAGCGCGGCCAGGACCTGGTGACGCAGCGATTCGGCCGGCACGGGGCTCACACTGCTGGGCAGGACTCTTGGCGTGGGGCTGGTCTTGGTCATTCTTTGAGGAAACCTGTGACCCCCGACCCAACCTCCGACCATCTACCCCCGACCATGGTCACGAACGCGAAACGCTCTCGTGGTCGGACTTCACGACCCCCGACCATGACCCCGACCACGCGCAGGACTGAGGCGTTGCGGGCCTGCCGACCAGACTCGGCAGGGTAGCGGCCGGCGCAGGGGGAGGGCGGTAGCAGCAGCGGAAGTTCGGCGATGGCCGGTCCGCAGCAGCCGAAGCTGCTGCGGGGCGTGGTGGCGAGCCACGCCATGCCGGCCATCGTGCGACATCCGGTCCGCAAGGGACCAACTACCCATAACCGGATGCCGCGTCTATAGGGGCGGTGAGCCGAGGGCCACCCGCCGGTTGTGCTACCTGGCTGTGCGCTGTGCGGCTTGCTCGAGGATGCGCCGGCGGGTCCACCGGCGGCGGCCGCCCTTCTCGGACGTGGCGTCGACGGTCTTCAGCAGGGGCAGGTTGCCCTGACCCAGACTGCTGCTGAAGGAGTTCACGCTCTTGAATCCCAGCAGAGCCGCCGCCTGCGATGCACCCAGCAGCTCATCCGGGTCACCGTCGACGGGCACGTCCGGCAGGGCGGGCGCTGCGCGTTCGATGCTGCGCTTCCCGCTGCCCGGGCGGGAGTCTTTCCACTCCAGGAGCGTCCGCACGTACCACTTCGGCCGGCGGTAGGGCCGCTCCGGGGTGCCCAGTTCCTCGACGACGTCGGGATCCGGAAAGTAGCCGGGGTGGTCCCGCACATACGTGTTGACCTGCTGAGGGTTCTTGTAGCCGAGGAACCGCGAGGCCTGGGCCCCGGTGAGCAGCTCGTCGGGATCGAGTTTCGGCGGCTTGTGCTCGTGCAGACGGGGCGGCTTGCGCTGGTCGAACCACGCGTCGACGTCGCTCTTGTCCCATTGACGGGCGCGGCCGCGGTGGCCGACGACCTCGGGGAAACCGCTGGTCTCCCGCTCGAGGTACAGCGCGCTGATGCGCGCCGGCGTCAGCCCGCGTTCCGCGGCGATCTCTGCAGCCTCGACGAGGTGAGGCGTGGATCGGGCAGCCATGACCGGAACCGTCCCATCGTCGCGGAGCCGGCCTGCCCGGCTCACAACACATATAATGGCGTATGTTTTGGAGGGCTGTCCAGCCTCCGAGCCATCCCGGCCCGATTCCGGCGTTACTCCTCCGGGAGGAGGCTGACCCCTCGACGGGCGGCGTCCACTGCCATCTCTGAATAGGCCATCGCCGCCGGGGTCATCTCCCACTCGGTCAGAGCGAGCAGCAGGAGCAACTCATCACGGTCCTGCGACGCGTCGCAGGGCATGCCGGCCGCGTTCACGGCCGCCACGAGCTCCCCGATGGACAGCCCCGAGAAGCGGGCCGCCACCATGTCACGCAGCCCCTCGAAGCCCTCCTGATACAACTCGTTCGCTTCGCGAAGGAGCAGCAACAAGTCCGCGCCGTCGCTGGCCGGTGCGGCCGCGGCGAGGTCGAGAATCCTCTGGGTGTTCGTCGTCATCATCAGAAGTATGCCTTTCAGGAAAGATCAGGGATGGCGGGATCAGTGCGGAGCGGCGCAGTGGCTTCGTCGGTGTAACGCGGGAACGGTTGATGCCGAGTTCAGGCAACAGATGTTGATCAAGCGGGTCCAGATTGTTGCCGAGTTCCGAGAACGCCTCGCCGAGAAACGGCGTTGTCAGTGGGTTCTGCCAGGGTGTGCTTCGTGGATGAACTCGTGGAGCGTGTCGACTGTCAAGATCGGGCTCTGGGGGTGGTCACCCGTCGGCAGGCCATCCGGGAGGGCTGGCTGCATCGAATCGCCTCGACGGTGTGTCGTGATGAGCGTGGTCGGATTCTCGTCCATCGGCGGTCGGAGCAGTTGTCGCGCTTCTCCGGGCTCTATGAGGTCATGGTCGGTGGCGCCGTGGATGTCGGCGAGTCCTATGAACAGGCTGCCGCGCGGGAGCTGGCCGAAGAGCTGGGCATCCGTGGCCTGCCGCGCCTGCTGTTCACGTTCATCAACCGCAGCGGCCTGAGCCCTCACTGGCTCGGCGTGCATGAAGCCGTGGTTCCGGACGCTGTGACCCCAGATCCCGATGAGGTCGCCTGGCATGGCTGGCTGACCGAGTCGGAGCTTCACTCGGCCCTGTTGAAGTGGCGTTTCACTCCCGACAGCCACGAAGCCTTCAGCCGGTATCTCGCGTTCCGGACCGCGCAGTCCTGAACTTTCGCGCCTCTTCGGTCGACATGCCAGCCCTGGCATCACGGCGGATCGCCGCGTACAGATCGACCTTGGAGTTCGGCAGCACCCGGGCCCCCTCGTCGTGCAGAGCACAACCATGGTTCCGAGGCAAGCACCTGGGCGTTCTCGAAACTCAGCGACATCAATCTCCCGTGGCACCAGGCGTTCGCACCGCTGAGCAACGGACGTTCTCGAAACTCGCCTACAAAGCCAGGCGCAGCCCTGGCACAGCACGCGCCGGTCGCGGCGCGCCAGGTCGGGCTCCTTGCACGGCTTCTCTGCGCGGAGCGCCGGTCACGCCGGCGCCGGTTCGGGGTCGGGCTGCTTGGGGTAGGGCCGCAGGGCGGTGAGTCCGAGTTTGATCTCCTCCCGCTCCTTGCGGGTTCGACCGAGCCGGAACACGAAGCGGTGCGCGCCGCGGTGCCGGATGTTGCGGGCTCCGACCGCGACCAGGGCGTCGCGCAACCACACGGCGGGGTCGCAGCCGGGCCGCGGCCGCGGAGCTCCGAGCGCTACCAGCTGTGTAGTGGCGTACTCGTGGCCCTGCTCGCGGCGACGGATCTTCTGAGCCGTCCGGTCGGAAGCGCGCGGGTGTCAAGAATCCTGGCCATGCATGGGGCCGAACCTGCACGCGGCTCTTGGTTTTCCCACTCTACGGATGCAGGTTCTCAGGCCTACGCCCTGCCAGACTCCAGACAATCTTTTTGGGCTGCAGGTGGTGGTCGGGGCAAATCTTCAGCACCGTGAGGAGAAAACGGGATTCCCGCAGTCCTCCTCGTACAGCCGCGCCCGTTGCCCGGCCACCCACGCACTGAGCCTTTCCCGGTAACCGGTCGTCGCTCGCTGTGATCGCCGCTGTCTCCGTGCCCCTGCTGTCTCCAAGTCCGGGCAACCGTAAGGCCCCTGGTAGGAACGATCTTGCGACAGAAAGATCCGACCGAGGGGCCTCACGTGCCGACCAGTGTCACATACACCGCCGTGCTCGATGTCCGCCGGTCCACCGCCGAGCACCTATCCCGGCTGCTGCGCGACCACCGTGCGGCGGTCGGCACCCGCGGGGGCCGGCGCGCGCTGGGCTGCTTCCGGCAGGCCGTGCTCATTCTGCGCTGGTTCCTCGACGGCACCCGCCTGGCCCAACTCGCCCGTGACAACGGCCTGTCCTCCTCCACCGCCTATCGCTACCTGCACGAAGGACTGACCGTCCTGGCGGCCGGGGCACCGGATCTGAACACCGCGCTGGAGCGGGCGAAAGCAGCCGGGCTGACCCACCTGAACCTGGACGGCACCGTGGTCCGCACCGACCGCGTCGCCGCCCCCGGCCCCAACGGCGCGGACCTGTGGTGGTCCGGGAAACACCGCCATCACGGCGGGAACGTACAGGTCATCTCCACCCCGGACGGCTGGCCGATCTGGGTCTCCCCGGTACGCCCGGGCCGCGAGCACGACACCACCTGCGCCCGCCACCACGGCCGGCTCGACGCCCTGAACAACCTCGCCGCCGAACCGGGCGTGCCGACCCTGGTCGACCTCGGGTACGAGAACGCCGGAGACGGCCTCCGGCACCCGGTCAAGAAGCCCGCGAGCGGCGAGCTGACCGAGGCCCAGCACACCTACAACAAGGTCATCCGAGGTGTCCACGGCGTGTGCGAACGGGCCAACTCCCTGCTCAAGACCACCTTCAAGGCCCTGCGGCGTGTCAGTCTCGACCCCAGCCGCATCACCCAGATCGCCGCCGCAGCCCTCGTCCTGCTCCAGCTCGAATACGACCGAACCATCTGAACGATCACACAACGTCATGATCCATTACCGGGAAAGGCTCACTGTCGGATCCGTAGAAGGGGTCCGTCGACCCGGCATCTTCATCGCTGAAGATCCCGCGGTCGGTGTGCTCGTCCGTTTCGGTATTGCTCGTCATGTGGCTCCAGTGGGTCTACCCGAAGGCGGGTGCATCACCGGCCTGTCCGACGGTCAGGACGAACGCCAAGGGCTGGTAGCGGCCGTCGGCCACCAGAACTGCCCTCGGTCAGATTCTGCGCGAGCCCGTCAGGGCGCTGCGGCAGTGGGCCGTCGACCACATGGCTGAGGTAGGCCGCCCGCGCCGCCTACAACGCCCCTCGGTGGACGTTGCCACGGCCGGCTGACGGCCGTGCGCTCAGCCAGCCGCCACTGCCCCCAGCCATCCCGGCACCGGCGGTCTGTCCCCGGCGGTTGCGAGTAGGTCGGCGTCACCAAACCGCCCCTGGAAACGGGACGGCTCGACTGTCAGGTGCCCGTGTGGATATGGGCGGCCCAGCGCGTGGGGACTGCGGGGTAGCGGTCTCGGTGTTTTCGTGTGCTGTGGTGGAGAGCCTGGGCGGCGAGGGCGGGGTCCGGTGGCGTGGCGCCGCAGCGTGTGAGGTAGGCGTACATGTCGTGCGTGATGGCGGTCGCTGCGCGGTCGTTGATGGGCCAGAGGGTTCCAATGACGCTGGGGTATCCAGCAAGGAGGAATGCGGCGGTGATATGGGTGGCCTCATCGACATGGTCGGGATCGGTGTCGGTCGTGCTGCACGCGGACAGATAAGCCAGGTCCACGTGGGTGAGGCGAAGCCGGGCGATCCTGGCGAGGGTGAGAGGGTTGTCGAGGTGGTCGTGCAGGAGGAGTCGGCTATTGGCGGGAGCGGCCCAGTCGGCGACGCCGTGGCAGGCGAAGTGTGCGATCTGGTGGCTCGGTAGGGCTGATACGACGTTGTCACGGGTGGCCTGCGTTCCCTGGGGCGGCAGCATGGTCGCTCCGGGGACCATCCTGCGGAGGAGTTCGACTTCCTCGGGCACACTGTGCAGTGGTCTGCTTTGGGGGGCGTCAGGCACAGCCACGATCAGCATGGTCGATGCGGAGGCGCCGGCGAGTCGTTCCCGAAGGCGAGAGGCGCGGGCGTGAGCGAGGGCGCGGATGGTGGGGGTGTAGGAGGAGATCACCCGGTCCATCACGGTGTCGGCGCGACTGGCGGGCATGTGGTGTCCGGCGGCGTGCAGGGGCAGGAAGGTGCACATTCCCACGGGGCACCACCACAATCGGGGCCACGGGCCGTCGTCGGGCGGGGTGGTGGTGTGGCCGAGATGCTGCAGAACAGGTTCGGTGACAGTGTCCCACAGCCAGGCCAGAACGCCGAGGATCTGCCGCTGGGCAGCGCTCCGTTCGCGTGCGGGACGTGTCCCGTCCAAGGCGGTGTGTTGGGCGGTACTGAGGAGGTCGATGTGCGCAGCTGCGGCGGACTCGGTCAGGTTAGGCAGGTCGATGACGCGTACCGGCCGGCTGGGGTCGTCGACGACGATCAACGCTGCGCCGCGCTCATCGTGGACGGTGACATACACAATGGGATTGTCAGCGGCCTGCTGGCGGAGTTGGTCGATCGGGGGCGGCCGCAGAAACCCGTCGAATCCGGGCCGTTCGCGGATGCGCCCCAGCAGATCGGTCCAACGTCGCTGCAGATCGGCCCGCCGGGCGGCCAGATCTCGGTGGTCCACTCCGCCTGCCCCACCAGGGCGGCCCAGAGCCTGGGCGTTGGAGACGCCGACGCTGTCGGGGGCATGGTCGGCGGCCTCGATCGCCTTTCGGATGTCCTCGAACGCGGCGGCGAGGCGGGGTTCTCGGTCCCATAGGTCGGTCAGGTCACTGCGGGCGTCGAGCGTGTCAGCGAGCAATACGCCCCGCGTCTGCTCGAGCAGTTCCACGGCTTGTTCCGGACGGCCTGCGGCGATGGCCGCTGTCGCCGCTGCCGAGGCCAATCCGGACATGTTGACGATCCGGTTTTCTCGGTCAGCTCGGGCGAGAGCGTGAGGAGCCAGCTGAGGCAGTAGCTCCACGGCCAACTCTGCCATTTCCAGGGCGTGGTCGTGCTCGCCCGCGAGGAGGTCCAAGCGAGCGGCGAGCCGTGATGCGGATACCCGCGTAGCCACCGGTGCCGACACGATGCTGGCAGCACTGGCGCAACAGCTTCGTCCCTCTTCTAACGCTGCTGGGTCCCCACCCCGCTCGTACAGGCACTGCAGGCTGATGCCGAGGTTGTTCAGGTATAGGGCTCGGTAGGGGGCGTAGGGCGGGGTGGCGTGGAGCGCGTCACGGCCGACCTGTACCGCCTCCTTCAGCACGGCCTGATTGCCGTCCCAATCACCGAGCTTTCGCAGCGCGTTGCCGAGGCTGCTCAGGCGAGAGGCCAGGTCGGGGTGATCGGATGAGGTGGCTTTGACTGCTTCCCGGGCGACCTGCACGGCCTCCTTGCCCACTGCTGGATCGCCGGCCCGCCAGAAAAGGCTCTGCAGAGCGATGCTGAGATTGTTCAGGAACATGGCCCGGTCAGGACGGTCGGACGGGACAGCGCGCACCGCATCGCGGGCGACCTGCACGGCCTCTTCTCCCAGTGCCAGATCGCCACCCCGCGCGTACAGGCTCTGCAGACTGATGGCGAGGGTGTTGAGATGCATGGCTCGGCGGGGGTGGTCGGGCGGGGTGGCGCGTACCGCGTCACGGCCCACTTGCACTGATTCTGCCAGCACGGCCTGATCACCGTCCCACTCGAACAGAGTCTGCAGGCAGATGCCAAGGGCGTTCAGGTACATGGCGAAGTCGGGGTGGTCGGGCGGCGTGGCGCGCACCGCGTCACGGCTGGCTTGGATGGCCTCCTCCAGCACCGCCTGATCACCGCCTCGCTCCGGCGTGGCGCGCACCGCGTCACGGCTGGCTTGGATGGCCTCCTCCAGCACCGCCTGATCACCGCCTCGCTCGAAAGATCTCAGCAGGGCGACGCCGAGATTGTGCAGGTACATAGCTCGATTGGGGTGATCGGGCGCGGTGCCGTCGACGGCCTCCCGGCCGGCCTGCACCGCCTCTACCAGCGCGGCCTGGTCCCCAGCGCACTCGAAGAGGGTTCGTAGGGCGTAACCGAGGTTGTTCAGGAAGATGGCACGGCTGGCCTGGTTGGACGGGATACGCACCGCATCGCGACCGGCCTGGACGGCCTCCTCCAACACGGACTGGTCGCCGCCCCGCTCGAATAGTTTCAGCAGAGTGGTGCCAAGAGAGTTCAGGCACGCTGCTCGATTGGGGTCGTCGGCCGATGCGCCTCCAACAGCCTCCCGGCTGGCCTGCACCGCCTCCTCCAACGCAGCCTGATCGTCCTCCCGCTCGAACACCCTCCGTAGCGCGATGGTGAGGTTATTCAAGACCATGACGCGGTGGGGGTGGCTCACCTGGGTGATGCCGACGGCCTCCCGGAGGACCTGCACTTGTTCTTCGAGCACGACCGGGTCACCGCCCCATTGGTACAAGTACCCCAGTGCAGCACCCAAGTTGTTCATGTAGAGGGTCCAGTTCGGGTGGTCAGGTGGGGTGGCGCCGACCGCGTCCCGGCCAGCCTGCACCGCCTCTACCAGTGCCGCCTGGTCCCCGCACTGCTCGAAAAGGACCTGCAGAGCGATACCCAAGTCATTGAGCGCTGCGGCTCTGTCAGCGGCATCTGATGAGGGGGTACTGGCAGCTATGTGGCGTAAGCGCGCAGCGGCATGCTGGAGACCGACGACGTCCCCGGTGCTCTCGCAGCGACTCACCGAGCCCATGGCATCCGCCCTGTCATACTTCCTGACCAATGCCGCCAACCATGGGGTTCTTTGGTCGTTGTCCCTGGCCATGAGCCCCTCCCATACAGTCGCCAGCGCCGGTGTCTCTGTAGCGAGATTTCACCCGAGACTCACGCTGGCCGCAGGAAGAAATGACGGTGACTCAGCGCCCGCCTTCCAACCCCGCGGCGCCTGCGGCAGCGTCTCGTGGCGAGGCATCCACGCCCACGGGCATGATAGACAGCCGTCCGCGCGGCAGGGGAGGAATCATGGTGTCAGAACGCGTTGAACAACTATGTCTGAGCATGGCCGGCGACCCGGGCTTGCAGGCGGTGCTGCACGGCGCCGGCTTCACCCGCACGCAGTGGGAGTCGCTTGTCGGCGCGGTCCGCGACGGCGGCGATCCTGCCCTGCTGACAGAACTGCTCGACGCGGTGGAGGAGGCCGCCGCCGCCGTCGGAGTGGACGGGATCACCAGCACGGACCGCCAATTTCAGCCGCTGCCGGACGTGACCGCAGGCGTGCGCACCGCCCATGTGTGGCGATGCCCTCACCCGCGCCCGTGTGGCCGCTTCGAACCGGGCAGCACCGCAACCCCGGTGTGTCCACTGACGCAGGACCCGCTGACACCCGTCACGGTGATCAGCGGATGAACACGTTTCTTGGCGAACTCGGCAAGAAGATAGCCGAACGCTGGGTCACCGTCCTGGTCCTCCCCGGCCTGCTGTGGGTGTCCACCGCTCTCCTCGCCACCCAACTCGGGTGGAGTCACGCCTTGAGCCCGCACGTCCTGGCCGACAGGATCACCCCGTGGGCAGACGACAGTCACCCCGCGGTGGTGATCGTGGTCCTCCTCGCGGGCCTCCTGCTAGCCAGTGCCGCCGCCGGATTGGTAGCGACCGCGCTGGGCATGCTGGTACGCCGCCTCTGGACCACCCGCGGCCGGTGGCCACCCGCCCGCCGGCTCACCATCTGGCGGCAAAACCGATGGCGCTCCGCCGACAACCAGGTCAACACGCTGATAGGCGAGGCCCTCCGCAGCAGCGCACACTCTTCATTCCCCCCAGCCACCGGCGTCACCACCGCATTGCCCATAGTGGTCGCGGGGCCTGGCATCGCCGAAGCGCTGGCTCGCCGAGACGCCATCAGCCTTGAATTCCCCGAGCTCCCTACGTGGATTGGCGACCGATGGCGGGACAACGCGATCCGCATCCGCCGTGCCTACGGACTGGACATCGCCCTTGCGTGGCCCCGCTTATGGACCGTGCTCCCCGAATCCCTGCGCGCCGACCTCACCACTGCCCAAACCGCCTACACAGCCGCCGGCAGCCTCATGGGATGGGCCACCCTCTACGGCTTACTCGGCATCTGCTGGTGGCCCGCTCTGCTCATCAGCATCGCCGTGGTCACCACCGGCACGATCCGAGCCCGCACGGCCACTGCCGCCCTTTGCCAGCTCATCGAGACCGCTGCGGACCTCCACGGCCACACCCTCGCCGAACAACTACGCCTGCACTGCCCAGGGCCCTTGACTGTCGACGTCGGCAATCAGATCAACGCGCTTCTCCGCAAAGACCCACCGCCAAGCTTCCCCTGACACGAGGGAGCAGCCGTGAACACGGGAAAATGGCCTGGCGCGATCTACCTGGCCGGACTCCATATCGCAGCGTCACACGATGATCCAAACGAAAGACCCTAGCGCGGCTTACCGAGGCATCTTGGTGGTGCGTTCGGGGTGCGCCGCGGTGACATAGCGCATGGCGGTCTGCTCGGTGATGCCGAACAGGCGCATCAGTTTGAGCGGTCGGCGCTTTCGGACGCCTCGTTCAGGATGCGGTCTTGTCGCAGACCGCTCAGCGTCAGCCCGCGGGGAAGGGCTCCGCTTAGAAGGCCGATGCTGACGGCCGGGTGGTCGGGGTCGACCGCGGTCTTCTGGCTGACCAGCAGGTGGGGGTTGGCCGAGGCGGGCCATCGCTGGTGGCGGTAGGTAGTCCAGTCGGCGGCGAGTTGGTGGGTGAGCTCCTCGAGGTAGAGGGTGTGCCGCAGCAGGCCGCGCCGTACTTCGAGGGTGCCGCGGGAGAGATCGAGGCCCGTGGTGTGCAGCTTTCGGATCTCGATTCCGGGCAGTGCGTGGATGGCAGCGAAGGCGACGACGAGGCGACCGAGCGGCGTCGCCGCCTGGTCGAGCAGCCCCATCAGGAGGTCGGAAGGGATGGACCTCGGGATGCCGTTGAGGTCGCCGACCGGCAGGTGCGGGCGGGGTTGCGGAAGACCACTCGCTCGCGCTTCAGCGCGCGGAACAGGCTGCGCAGGGCTGTGGCCAGTCCTCGACGGGCGTAGCCGGACAGGCCATCCACGGCGTTCTCGACGTGGTCCTTCGTGATCTCCCTCAGTGAGTTCACGCCAGCCGTCGTGGTCCAGGCTGTGAGGGTGGGCTGAAGCGTGGTGAGGTAGCGGCGGATGCCGTCGTAGCCGCGGGGCTCGCCTTCGTGGCGGCCCTGCTCGCGCATGACCTTGACCCAGGTGCCCACCTCGCTCGCGACCGGCTCCGGCAGGGCGGTGAGGGTCAACTCGATCCACGCCAGGTACGCGTCCCGATGCAGGTTCGGGTCCTCCACCAACAGGCCTCGGGTGCGCAGGAACTGGCAGACGGGCTTGGCCGCGAGGTTCACGTCGATCCTGGCTAGGTCGTGCACGTCGCGTTCGAAGACGGCCGTTTCGGTGCCGAGCCAGTACAGGAGGATCGTGAGCGTGCGGGTGTTCTTCCGGTAGTCCGTCCGCTGCCCCGGTCGATGGCGGGTGAACTCCTCAAGAAGGCACTGGGCGGTCTCGGTCAGCGGCGGATCGCCCGAAGGCATACTCCGCAGCCGGGCCAGCACCGGGGCCCAGTCGCGGCGGCTGGTGAACAGCGCTTCCTGTCCGCGGCTCGTGTGCAGAGCTGGCCGTCGTTCGTCGTAGTCGGGCGCCTGGCCGTCGCCGACCGGGAACGCCTCGAACGGTCCGCCCTTGCCGGTCGGCAGTGAGATCACCAGCTGCGTGAACCGCCGGGAGGCCGGGCGGGCTTGGTCGATGAGGCGGTAGGGGTGGCAGCTGCGGCAACGGTCGTTGCGCAGGGCCAGTCCGTCACGGCCGCAGCGGCAGCACCGGCCTCGCCCCGTCCGCTCCCGCCAGTGCCGACACGGATCGCAGACGAAACCTGCCCGTCGACCGGCGGGGATCCAGGCGTAGCAGTCGGCGCACTGGCGGGGCGCCCGGGGCGGCAGCGGAGCCGGAGCGGTGATGTACGGAGTACGGGCGGGCTGGTCCGAGATGGAGAACCGCATGGGCTCGGGAGCCTCGTCCAATAGCCCGACCCGCAGCAAGATCAGGCGGACCGCGTCCCCGTTGGTCGGCAGGTCCCGCAGCATGGCCTCGGGCAGCCGCTCGGCGCCTTCGGCCTCACGCACGGCCAGGGCGAGGCGGACCATCTCGGCGACCTTGCTGCGCCAGCCCGCGGTCAATCCGTGCTCGGCCGCCATCGCCTCGATCACCTGCCGGGCCTCCTCCCACCCGGCGACCGGCCGACCGACGATCGCGCTGACCGTAGCGTCGCTCAGTGCCCGGGGCACGGTGAAGAGAGGGACCTGACCGCGTACCTGCGGCTCCAGCACCGGCGGCCCGGCGGGAGCGGCGCGCTGCCGCCGGAGCTTGGTCCACCACTCGACCCCGATACTCAGTCCGTTCTTGGTGGGGCGGCGCAGCGGCCGGGCCGACGCCGACCGGTCGCCATACATGCCGCCGACGGTGAGCTGGACAGGCCGAGGCCGCGCCTCCTCCAGGCCCAAAGCCCACTCGGCGTCTTCCTCAACTCGGATCGCCATGAGGCACGGCTTGCACAGCCCGTCCGTGTTGAGGTGTGCCTCGTGTCGGCACCGCGGGCACACCCCGCGCTCGGGGTACTTCCTCGCCCAGGGCCGGCACCCGTCGCACACCCTGTACCAGTGCACCACCAGCCATCCCAGGCACACCGGGCAGCTCCGTGCCAGCCCCTTCCCGCGCCCCACCGTCACAGGCCGGCCCCTCAGCTTGGCGGGAGCGAGCGCGGCCCGGCACCCCGACGGCTGCGCGGCACCGGCCGTGCCGGGCCCGCCGCCGGCTGTTCCTCGGCGCCAACGGCCCGGCCCCCTTGGTGGGGTTGCGGTTGCCGGTCACGGCCACGGCGCGGCCGGTCAGCTGGGGCAGTTGGTCGCTTCCGCGGACCCAGAGCCCCAGTGGGCAGTCCGGTCCGAGGTCGGCCAGGGCTGTGGGCCAGACCTCGTCCGACGGGATGATGAACCGGCAGGTCAGCTGTGCGGTGTCGAGCTCGGCGCGCGGCCTGTACTGGGCCAGTCGCCCGCTGCCGTCGAGGCGCTCGCGCAGCTGCCAGACGTCGGCGGGGGAGTAGCGGGCGAGGTCGGCGGCGACCTGATCCGGCGTGAAGTGGGCGGCCAGCGCGGCGCGGGCGGCCCGCTCGGACAGCGTGCTTGTGGGCATGGCGGCCTTTCGGGCAGGGCGCGGCACCGGCAGGCGAACCGGTGCCGCGCCAGGTGGGCGGTGAAGGGGAAGAAGGGGGAGAGTCTCAGCGGACGACGTGAAGGGGAGTGCCGTCGGCGGCGGAGGTGTCGGTCTCGGACCAGCCGGAGGACCGTTGCTTGTCCCACCAGGCGGGCGGGTTGCCCGGCTGCCTGGTGGCGGCCCGGGGTGCGCTCGGTGCTGCGGGCTGAGGGGTCGGGGGTGGGGCGACGGGAGCGGCGGCGGCTGGGCTGGGCAGGCTGGTTTCGGTGTAGGCGATGCGCTGGCGCAGGCTGACGCCGAGGTCGTCGACGCTGAGGTAGATGGAGTTGTCCCTGATCTCGGTGATGCGTCCCGTGATCAGGACGGTGACCCCGGGGGTGAGGGACTCGGTGGCGTTGCGGGCGAGGTCCCGCCAGGCCGTGCAGACATAGGGGACCGGGGTTCCGTCCCGCCATGTCTGTGCGGCGGCGTCCCATTGGCTCGGCGTCGCGGTGACGCGGAACCGGCAGACGGCGAGACCGGTTTCGGTGAAGCGGCATTCGACGTCGCTGCTGACGGTGCCGGACAACACGTGCGGGATGAGCGGGGCCATGCGAACACCTTCTAGCTCAAATACTAGTGTATTTCAGTGGTGGGTCAATCCCCCCTGCGCCACGGCATTCGGTGGCTCAGCCCCCGCAGCCACTGACGCCTCCCGCCACCCGTCGGCCGGGTCAGGACGGCGCCTGCACTGAATACCGTGGAGTCCTCGACCTGCACGTGCAGCGGCACCGTCTGACCCGGCTGGATGACCAGCTCATCGGCGGTGTCGAGGTGAACCGAGACCCGCACCGCCTGCATGCCGGCGTCCAGGTAGGCGAAGACGAGGACCCCCGCGATCTCGATGCACGGCAGCCCCTCACCGTCGGGGCCGGCTGGCGCGTGGAAGAGGGCCGCGCTGTTGATCTGGGCGCTGACCTTCTCGTCCGGGAAACGGAAGTCGTGCGACGCGGGCGCCGTGCGCACGCACCGGCCGACGTCGGTGCCGTACAGCCAGTAGTCCTCGTCGGACCGTTCGGACCGCGGCCCGTAGTAGAGGTCGACGGCCAAGCGGTCCTCCAGGGGAGGGAGGTCCGGGATGCCGTCGTTTCCTTGCACGTTGTCCCAGCTGCTGCGGACGTGCTCGGCCAGTGCCGCCAGCGCGGAGTCCTCGTCGCTCCAGATCGTCACGTCGTCCTCGTGGCGGTCCTCGCGACGCAGCACCCAGACGCTGCCGGCGACAAGCCGCGTCCGCTTCACCGGGCTGGTGAAGTCGAAGAGGGCGAGCCACTTGTCGAGGATGTCGACGGTGTCGGCGCCGGGCCACTCGTCAGTGCGTTCGCGGAGCTCGGCCATCTGCTCGTGGAGCTTGATGATGGCTTCGCCCTCGGGCGTCGTGGGATCGGGCGTGATCACAGAAGGCTCCTTCAACCAAGGGACGACGTTGCGGGTGGAGGTCACAGGTGTCCGTCCAGGAGGCTGCGCACCAGGCCCATCAGGCGCTCCTGGTCGGCCGAGAGGTGGGCGGTACGCAGGACGCGTCTGCGCAGGATCGGTACGTCGAGGCTGATGCCTGCGGGAACGTCGGCCTGGCCGGACGCACCGGTCAGGCGGTAGCTGCGGGTGTGGATCATCCAGGCCTCGTATCGGTCGGCCGGGCTTCCGCTGCGCGCGGTGTGGCCGTCGTCGGGTGTGCGGGCCGGGCAGGGGCAGGACGGATCGGTGCAGGGTCGCCCGGCGGGGTGGGTGGCCAGGACGGGGCGGTGCCGGTAGTGCGTGGCCGTGCCGTTGAGCATCGGGCAGTGCGCGGCGGCATACGGCAGGCACTCGGGGTGCAAGGCCGGTTCCGGGGAGCAGCCCTGGGCTACGTCGGCCGGGCGGACGATCAGGAAGCACCGCTCGTTGAGCGGCTGGCCGCGTATCTGGCACAGGCGGTGTAGGAAGGCGGTGCGGGCCCGGTCGGCGTCGAGGCTGCCGAAGGCGGCGTGGCCGTCGTGGATCAGGGACACCCAGGGCACGACGAGCCCGCCCGCCAAAGGCCGGCGGGCACAGCGGTGAGGTATCGGGTGCATTGGTGACTCCTTCTGGTGACGGGGGTCCGGCCATGCGGTCGGTGCCGTGGCGCGTCAACTGGTCGCGGGCGGGGGAGGGTCCGCGGGGCCGCCGGTCAGGAGCGCATCCCAGTGGGCGTAGCGGCAGTCGGTCGCGGAGTGCAGTCGAAGGTGCAGCCAGCTCAGGTCCTGTTCGGCCCGAAGGATTCCTTCAGCGCCGAGGTTCACGGCCCGGTGGTACACCGTGTTGTCGTCGGGATCGGCGCCCACGATGATTAGGCCCAGGCGGTGGGGCATGTGGCGCAGCGTGAAGCCGGTGTAGCTGCGGTCGTCCAGGAGGACGAGCGGAGCCCGCTGGTACTCCTCGGCGTTGAACAGCGGCGACGGCAAGTGCCGTAGGGGGACCGGGCAGGGCTCCAGGCCGATGGGGTCGTCGTGGGCGCTGTCGCTGATGACCAGCACGGGCGCCGGGGATCTCTCCTGTGGTGCGTGAGCTGAGTCGGACATGGCGACGGTTCGCTTTCGTCAGGCCGAGCCAGAAACCGGCTCGGGAGTTGGTGGCCGCGGGGCGGGACGCTTCCGCTTGTCCCGCCCCGCACGGGTCGGCTCAGCCGAGGGGGTACAGCACCAGGGCCGGAACGGCGGTGTCCGGGATCTGCGGGTACAGCTCCCGCAGCTCCTTGTCCTGCTTCAGTTCCTCGGGTAGCGGGTAGGTCTCGCCGACCTGGTCAGCGGGGGAGAGCGGCGCGTATCGCGAGTTTTCGTAGGTGGAGAAGGGCGAGTAGCGGTGCCTTCCGTGTCGGCTGAGAGCACGACGAGCGTGTCGCCGGGCAGCTTGCTCCAGTCGTTGCGGACCAGCTGGCGCAGCACGGCAAGGGTTAGAGGGCGGTCGCGGCGGTCGTCGTCGGCGGAGGGCGGTGCCTGTTGTTGGTCGGTCATGGTGGCCTTTCGAGAGCTGGCCGGGCGGTGGGGTCGCCCGGCCGATGGGCTGGGCGGATTCCTGCCTGCGTTCGTGCCGCCTCATCGAGCGGGGCGGCACGAACGCAGGTGTGGGTCAGTCCTCGATCAGGTCCAGGCAGGAGACCGGGATGCCGTTGCCGGGGATGCGGTAGCGCCGGGCGTTGTCGGGGACGCGGTAGCGCGCGTTGCGCAGCACGCGGGTGGACTCCTCGTCCAGCAGGAATCCCACGCGGCTGGTGCTGTTCGTGGTGCCGACGCTGGATCTGGCGGCGCAGACCGCTCTGGCCTGGCGCCGCGAACGGCCCTGCTCGGCAGACCGCTGAAACGGCACAGGAGCAGCCCGCACATGCCACGGTCTATTCAGACAGCGAACTGCAGGCCCTGGCGCAAGACCTCCGCAGCCGCCTGACGCCAGAGCAGGTGGAGAAACTGATCGAGCTGCTCAAAGGGTGATCCATCGCGGGTGCTTACGCCGTAAAGCACCCGCCCTATGGGCCTGAGGCCTGTCACCCAGAACCGAAGCGCGGGGTGCTTACGACGTAAGCACCCCGCGCTTCGCTCAGTGTGCACAAACTGCGCCACCTTCGGGAGAACGCTCTCCGCCGTGCTGGCCTCGGGGGTTAGCATCCGCAGGTTCTGCACTCGGGGGAAGGGTGGGCGGATGCTGCGGTTACAGGCCTGGGTGGAGTTATGGGGGGCGAGGGTCCTCGACTTCCTGAGCGGGGGCGACAAGGACGACATCTACCACCGGTGTGTGCTGGCCGCGCTTGACGATCCCGAGACGGCGCGGCTGCTCGATAAACGGGAAGGCGTGACCCGGGACGCGGTTCTGGAGCGGATGAGGACGGTCACATCCCACCACTACGCCACCATCCGCTGCCCGTCTCTCCCCTTTGACGAAGCGGTCGAGAAACTGGACGAGGCCCGGAACAAGCACGAGAGGGCAGCGCGCGAGACGCAGTGGAACTGGCGGGTGGTCTGTTTTCTGATCGCGGTCGGGGCGCTGGCAGTGCTGATCTTCGGCGGAATGTTCGCCCTGCTTGTAGCGGTTCTGGCAGCTGCAGCCGTGATGTTCACGCTGTTCTGGCGCGGCTCGAGGGCGTGGTTCAACCTGAGACAGTGCCTGGTCGCTGCAGGGCTGGGCGTCGCCTGGCTGGTGCAGCGCTTCGAGGTGGGGGTGTGCGCCGCCCGCTGGGGTGAAGACCTGCAGGAGCGAGGCACCGGCCCGGTGGTTGCCGATCTGGTCCGGCACATGCTGGGTGACGACCCCGACTCCCTCTTCATCCCGGATGACTACGAGTGGGGCCTGCGCGCGCCTCGAGCACCGGGCTACGTCGTTGAGAACGGGGCCCGGCGGCAACTGGAGCGCAAGCTCACGCATCTCGAGGACGGAACCATCGCGGTCTGCGGTCCGCGGGGTGCGGGGAAGACGACGCTGCTGGAGCAGTGCGTCAAGAAGGCCGGCTTCGGTGTGATCGTCCAGGCGCCGGCCACCTATACCCCGCACGATTTCCTGCTGTCGCTGTCGGTGCAACTGTGCGAGCAGTACATGCGCGACCAGGGTTATGACCCGCCCGAGTTCGCGCAGTTGTCGCCTGTGCGCAGGCTGTTGCGGCGTGTGAGGTTTCAGGCCAAGCGGCTGGGACGGTGGAGTTCCTTCGCGGTGCCCGCCGCCGCCCTGCTGGTGCTGGGCCTGTCTGCCTCGGTGCGCTCCCTGTATGAGCAGTACGCCACGTCCGTCTCTGCCTTCGTGCGCACGCACACCGATGCGATCCGCGACGACGTGATGGCCATCTGGCACGGCCACGCAGTCGTCGCGAGCGTGACCATCACCTTCGGAGGGATCGCCTGGTGGCAGGCGCGGCATGCTGCCTGGCTGCCGCGCATGCTGGGACGGCTGTGGATGCGTGGCATCAGGCGCATCGGGCTGCTTCTAGCCTGGGCATCCGCTGCCACAGTGCTGCTGGACGAACAGATCCGCCAGCAGGTCCGACACCTCCACCGAACCCAGCCCGAGGCTCTATACCAGGCCGTCGGTTACACCGGGGTGTTGATGGTCGTGTGGTGGCTCTTGCGCCTGGCTCGCGATTCCGGGGTCGAGTTCCCCCTCGGGAGGTGGCCCGTCTCCCTGGAGAAGATCTTCCGCCCCTTGGCCGCCGCTGCGGGGACGTACCTGCTGCTGTATCTCATCGACAACCCGCAGACGCACACCCTCCTGGCGGACCCCGAGAACCCGCTGCGGCTCGCGGGCATCATCGCCGGAGTCCTGGTGTCGAAGGCGGGAGACTGGCACCCGCAGCCGGAAGAACCCGAACTGGTCACACGGTGCCGCAACCACCTTTTCCGCCTCCAGACGATCCAGCAGGCCACCCACGGCCTGACGACCGGCGGCGCTGCCCAGATCCTGAGCCTGGGCACCAACCACACCACGTCCGTCTCCACAGTCCCCCCGAACTACCCAGAACTGGTGGAAGAGTTCCGCGAACTGCTCAAGTGCATCGCTGCTGAGAAAGTCGGAGAGGGCAAGACCGTCTTGATCGCCATCGACGAAGTGGACCGCCTTGGTGCGGATACCGAAGCCCTGGCGTTCCTCCGAGAGATCAAGGCGATCCTTGGCGTTCCCTTGGTCCACTACCTGATCTCGGTCGCCGAAGACGTCGGGGCCGCCTTTGTCCGCCGGGGCCTGCCACACCGAGACGTCACCGACAGCTCCCTGGACGACATCGTCCACGTTCAGCCCAGCACCCTCAAAGAATCACGCGCCATCCTCGCCAAGCGCTCCCAAAGGCTGAAAGACCCGCACGTCATGCTCGCCCATGCCCTGTCGGGCGGCATCCTGCGCGACCTGCTCCGCTACGGGCTGCAGCTCCGCGAGATACAGGACAAGACGCAGTCGTACGAGCTCACTCACATCTCCCGCCACCTCATCCTGGAAGAACTCGCTGAAACATTCGCTGGCTTCAGGACCTTGCTGAGCAAACAGCTGTGGACCCACGACACCAGCAGCGTCCTCGCTTCCTTCCGCACCCTCTGCGGCTATCTGCGCGACCCCTGCCCGTGCGTAGAAGCCGACATGCTGCGAACTCTGGATCAGTTCGCTTTCTACACCGAGGGTCCCCGACCACGCCCCGTGGACGCCGGCGACCCACCGCATGTGCCAGCCGATCCGGACCTCAGCAGCGACGCACGCCAGCTCATCGACGAGGCCTCCACATACGCCTACTTCTCGCTCACCCTGCTCGAGATCTTCAGCACTGAAGGACTTGAGCGCCGCACGCAACTGGCAGCTGAGCACGGCCCGGACGGCGACCCTGAACGACTGGCCGACGCACGTCAGGAACTCGGCATATCGCCCTACAGCGCCCGACCTCTGATCGACACCGTCCGCAAGGCATGGTCGCTACCCCTCGGACCCACCCCTGGCGGTCGCGTTTCGCCACCAGCCCGTGTTTGCCCCCGCCATAGACGCCCGGTCATCGAATGAGCTCGGCCGTTGCGCAGCATTTACATGGCCTCGATCGGGCGGCGAGGGTGCCCGCCTGACGGGCTCGGTGTCGCCGTCGGCGCCCGCCGTACAGGATCGGCAGTGGAGTTCCGGTGAACTGTCCCGCCTCACGGGATCGCGCTTTTCCACAGGTCAGAGTGGGTGTCCTCTGTGGGGATGCTCAGTGTCGCAAAGGTTCAGAGGCGTAACGCGTGGCGGTACTACGTGCGCGGAGTCGCGTTCGGAGACGGCAGCCGTCCGGTCGGCCAGTCATTGAAGGACGCCCAGGAGATGGCCGGCCTCCCGCCCAGGAGGTGGTTGGGGCGCGGCCTGGCTGCGCTCGGGCTGACTGGGGGCGCGGAGGTGTCCGAGCGGCAGATGGAGCTGCTGTTCGGGATGCTCCGGCACCCGGACGCCGACCGCATCGAGCGTGACCTCCTGGACGACGGTGCCGACCCGGCCACGGCACGGCTGGCCACCGTGCTCGGGCAGCCGATCGAAGAGATCGAGGCCCGCAAGCAGACTCCGTTGCTCGCCCTCGACTTCACCTTCCGGCCGCCGGCGTCCCTGATCGTGCTGTGGGCGCTGGGAGACGCCAGGACGCGCCGGATCATCGAGCGGGCCCACGAGCGGGCCCACGAGCGGGCCCACGAGCGGGCCATCGCCAAGGCGCTGCGCTGGCTGGAGGATGAGGTCGCGGAGACCCGGTGGTCCTCCGGCCGCGACCGCGCGAAGACCCCGGCCTTCGTGGTCGCGGCGTTCCGGCACTTCGACAACCGGGACGGCTTCCCGCTCCTGCATGACCACTGCCTGGTCCTCAACCGCGTGCAGCGCCTGGACGACGACGGCGAGCCGGTGTGGGGGGCCCTGGACACGGTCCGCCTCTACAAGTATGTGGTGGCCGCCGGGACGCTCTACACCCTCGCGATGACGACCGAGGTGTGTGAGGAGCTGGGGGTGGCGACGGTGCCCCGGGAGGTGACGCCGGGCCTGCGCCCGGTGATGGAGACAGCCGGTGTCGACTCCGAGCTGATCGCCTGGTCGTCGACCCGCCGTCAGCGGATCGAGGACGTTCTGGAGGGCCTCACCTACACGTACGCGGAGAAGCACGGGCGGCTGCCCGGCGAGCGCGCCCGCCATGGCCTGGCCTGGTGGGCGGCGCAGGACACCCGCCCCGAGAAGAAGACCCCACGCCCCTTGAAGCAGCTGCTCGCATGGTGGCGGGCCTCCGCGCTCCTGAAGTTCGGCAAGCAGATGGTCGACGGGCTCCTTCAGCGCTGCCGCGCAGCGGGTGCGGCGATCCGGGCCCTGGTGGACCCGGTGGTGGACACCGCGCTCGCCGCCGTCGACGTCGCCGCGGTCGTCTTCACCGTGCGCGGCACCTTCGCCCGCCGTCACGTCCTGGCCGAAGCCCGTCGGCACTTGCTGGAGACCCTGCGCGGCCAGGAGTTCACGCGCGGCCTGGACGACTACATCGCCAACCGCGCCTTGTCCCACCACTCCCGCCAGCTCACCGTTCCCCAGCCCGGCCGCCGGACCTCGGCCTCCGACCAGCTGAGCTACACCGCCGACTTCGCCTGGCCCGGCCGCTGGTGGATCGCCGGCGCCGACGGCAAGCCGCTGCGGGCCGCCACCCGCTACGAGCGGGCCAGGGTTGCCAGCCTCGCCGTGCGGAACACGATCCGCGCCACCCGCACCACGCCGGCCGCCACACCCACCGACCACCACACTGAGGCGCCGCACGGCGTCGACCATCCCGGGCGGGACGCCGCGCTCACCCCGGCGCAGCGGGCCGCCGCCGTACAGGCCCACCATCAGGCCGCGATGCCGGAGCAGTTGGAGGGCCGCACGACCGACCCGGAGACGTGGATGCGCACACCGGCCAACCTGGAGCGGCTCGCCGCCATCACCCGCGCTGCCGACGCCCGCCGCCGCGCCCTCGAGGACCGGGAGCTCCCGGCCCCGGCCGCCGACCCGGTCGACCCGCGCCGCCAGGAGCACGAGCAGCAGCACCCGCAGCCCGGTCCCGGCCAGGGCATCCAGCCGTGACGGCCGGGGACCGGCCGACGGGACGGACGAGGAAGTCACCGTGCCAGGCGCCGGGAGACGACTGGCCGCCCGGCCCCGGCGCCACCCGGGAGCGGGGAAGGTGCGGGGACCGTTCCCCTTTGAGCGCGGAGGACCCGATGGTTGCCCCGATCCCGCCGTACCTGTCGCCGGAGCGCCTGAAGTACCTCGAGCGGCTCGCGGACGCATCCCGGCTGCGCACGGCGCTGTTCACGTCGCCGACGCCGACGCCGACGCGGCGGGTTTTGGTGTTGGACAGGAAGACTCCCAGTTTCACGGCGTGCTCTTCGCCGTTGGTGACAACGGTCTCTACGTGTCCCCGTGGGACCCGTCACAGAGCCTGTTCGCGCCTCATACTGCGCCAGGGGCCCCAACGCCCCGCTCGAAGGCGCCACAACCGCTTTTGCGGGTCGCCACAAGCGTTCTTCCGGCGTCGGCAATGGTGTGACGCCGAGTTGCTCCAGGCGCTCGCGCTGCCCGTCCATCAGGACGTGCCAGATGGCCCGCGGGCACGGGTGCTTCGGCGGTTGCGGACCGATGCCCGGTGCTCGAAATCCGGTTCAAGATTTTTTGTCGGTGGGGGTGGTTCTCGGCCCAGAGAGGTGAGGGCGGAGGGGTTCCGCTCGCGAGAGATGGTCGAAATGCCCTTGTGGGTAATGGTGTTGGCGTTGTGCGGCGGCCTGGTGTTCGGCTGGAGGCGGCCGGAGTCGCGATCGCGGCAATGACGCTGGCCGTGCTGCTGCTGGAGCGCCGGTGAGCAGGAAGGGCCGCGTGAACGGTGCGGCGGCACGGAGACCGGAGATCGAGCAGATGCAGCAGCAGTCGATGCCGTGCTGGGTCGCCGGCCCGGTGCCCGGATCGGCCAGCACTGCAGCCTGTACTCGCGCGTCCCGGAGCGGACTTGAGACGTGCGCCTGGGAGACCCCCGCCCCAGCCCGTCGGTGCTGCTCCCGGGGTAGCAGTCGTGGGCTTTTGTGGTGTCGGGTTGTGATGGACCGGGCTCGGAGCGAAGCGACGATGGTGTCGGCGGTACAGGCGGGCTCGTGCGACCGTCTACTGCCGCCGGGCGGCTTACGGCTACTGGCCCGGGTGGACAGCCTGGACGCCGGTGCCGGCGTATGCCTTCGGCGTCACAGTGAGCAGGAACCGGCCGGTGGGGTGGGCGGCGGAGGGACGGGCTGCGTGGATGGCGTGGACGGCAGCCCAGGAATGCCCGAAGCGCAGCAGCTCGGTGGCGGTGACCGCGGCGTCGGTGTCGAACGCCTCGATGCGGATGAACCGTAGCCCCTTGATGTAGCCGAGCAAGCCGGGCCGCTCGGCGTCGCCGGCCGTGAGCGACAGTACCGGCGCATACAGATCACCGAGTCCGCCGGAGGCTTGGACGTAGAACGCGGCGACTGCCTCGTTGAACGGATCCTTCGGGTCGTACAGCGCCGCGGCGGTTGTGTGGTCCAGGACGACCGCGATCGCCGCCACTACGCGGCCGCCCGCGGACCCTGCGAGGCGGCGCCCAGGCGCTCCAGCAGAGCTCGGGCCTTCGCCTCTGCCTCCGGACTCGGCGCGCTGCCGAGGGCGGAGACGAGCTCGGCGCGGGCCAGCTCGGCACGCTCGACGTATTCGGCCTGCGTCGGCGTGCTCTGCGCCAGGTCCTCGACCATGCTGCGAATGGTGGTGCCGTGCTCAGCCGCTAGCTGGGCCAGCCGGTCCCGCGCGGCCGCGCTCACCTTGATGCTCGTCTCATCTGCTGTCATATCCCGACTCTATCGCGTTCCTCTACTGATGGTAGAGGAACGCGAACATGCCTCCCTGGTGCTCCCCGCCAGCGGCCCGGGCTGGCTGCGGTGCGCAACCTGCGGCCCCGACTCACCACCCGCCGGCTCGCCCGGGACGACTTCCTCGACGTGGCTGGCCTGCGCGGACAGCCCTCGGCCACGACGAGGGCATCCTCGTCCACGGCAGTGCGTCCGGTCTCTATCGCCGTGAGGCTGCTGCGGAGCACCTGGATGGCCAGGCTGTGCGGGTGGCGCTTGCCGGTCAGGAGCATGGCGTTGAGAGCGTCACCCGGTTGAAGAGTTCGGCCGAGGTTGAAGTCGGCCGGGTGATAGCCCATGGCTGCTGCGCCTGCGCGGTAGAACAGGTCGAGATGCGGGCGTGGCGTCGCACCGCTACTCGCTACGAGAAGACTGCCCCGTTCCTTCCAGGCCGCCGTCACACTCGCGTCACTGCTGATGTGGGCGTGACGTTTTGACGACAGACTGTAGTCGCCCCGGCGGGTGTATGCCTCGATCTCGGGGTTCCAGGTGAACCCCTGGGCGGTCAGGTACGCCTCGGTCCAGGGCGGGAATTGAGGGAGGATCCACCTGCGCACGGCGGGCAGGCGAACACCTCGATGTCGAGTACGTGCGCACCGAGACGGCCGCGAGAGATGCCCGCACTGACCGCCCCCCGCCACCGGCTTATGCAGGCAGTCTGATCACGACTCGATACGGGCCCTAGTCCGCACGTGCGACAAACAGCTTTGGGCGCCCGGCCGCGCCTAGGTATAGAGCTGGAGGAGGCCGGCCGCTTATCGAAGGTTTCTCCCATTCCTCGCGAGGTCTACGTGCGGCCGGCCAGGGACGCCCAGCGTGATCCGTTCAGTAAGGTGCCACTGCATGCCCCGATGTCGGACGGATCATCGCCGTCAGGATCGGCGAGTGCGGAGCCGGATGACTGACGCCGATGCCCCAGTACCCCCACGACTCGTAGAGCTGCTGGACCTTTCCCTCGCCGGCGGCGGGGTTCACCATCAGCGACACGTAGGGCTTGGCGGAGTATGCGGCGAGTAGCGCGTCATGGAGTCGCCGTGAGGTGCCAGTCTTCCGCCATGGGACGGTTACGCCCAGTTCCTTCAATGCAACGACGGGCTGAGCGGTGTACTCGAGGGCCGGGGTTGGTGAGATTCGTTTCCACCAGCGGTTTTCCCCCTCGATGACGTTTCCGTACGCGTAGCCCACCGGCTTCCCACCGTCGGTGTAGGCCAGGACGGCGGCCCACCCTGGTTCGCTGCCGTGCCGGTCCAGGCGCTCGGTGAACGCGCTCACCGTGTAGTTCGGCAGGTGCAGTAGCTCCCCCCGTACATCGGTGTACGCGGCGATGAGGTCTGCTCGGGCCGGGGCGAGGTCGGTATAGGTCATCAGGGTGGTTCTCTGTGCTGTCGTCACGCTGCAGTCCCCCAGGTGGTTCGGGCGTGCTCGTACCAGGTGGTTGCGGCCGTGCTGGTGGGTGCGATGACGTTGAGCCGGCCGCCGAACTCGTTCAGCATCAAGGCGACGCGAGGGTGTTGTGTAGCGGCCTCCGTCTCTACGGAGAGTGCGGCGTCCGTTGCCGCGTCGATGGCGCCCTGCTCGAGCTGGGCGCGGGCCAGGCGCGCGATGGTGATGGCCTTGGAGCGTCGCATGTGGGGGCGCAGTGCGGCCAGGCAGCGATAGGCGTGGTACTCGGCCTTTTCCCAGTCTCGCAGTGCCAGGTAGGAGGACAGGGCGAGCGAGTCGAGCTCCGCTTGGTCGTAGAAGGCGTTCAGCCAGACGGGGCGGTCCGCACCCGGGTCGGCGCGGTCCATGGCGCTCTGAGCTTCATCGTAGGCGCGGCGGGTGCCGATCGGGTCTCCGGATGCTCCGTGGATGGCCATCTGCCGGGCCAGGCCGAGGGAGGCGAACATGGGGTCTCGGCGGTTGAGGTGGAGGCTGCGGGCGACGTTGTTCGCGGCCATGGCCTGCGTGGGCCGGCCGATGTGCCGGTACATGGTGCTGGCGTGGCTCCAGATGCGGAACTTGATCGCCTGGTCGCCTGCCATCTCCGCTAAGGCCTGTGCTTCCCGCATGTGGCTGATCGCGATGTCGAAACGCCGGCCGTCGATGGCGGCCCACATGGCGGAAGACCGGAAGGCGGCTGCGCAGCCGTAGAGGTGGCTGCGTACGCGTTCGGTGGCGCTGCAGGACTCCTGCAGTTTCAGCGCGGTGTCTGCGAGAGCGACGGCGTGGTTTTCGATGTTGAGCTGTCCGCCGTGGCGGTGGTCGCTGGCAATGACTTCGGCGAAGCGCTGCTGTAGGCGCTCGACGTCGGTCATCCCGATACGGCGCGGGGTCCTGGTGGCGGGGGCGGCCGCGGCTAGTGCCGCATCAGGCAACGTTTGCCCTGTTGTGATGTGACGCGCCGTCCGGATGCTGTGTTGGACGGCGCGTGGGCGTCATTCTGTCCGGGTGGCG
>NZ_LMWH01000303.1 GCF_001507435.1 Streptomyces sp. NRRL F-5122 | reverse complement strand
CCACCCGGACAGAATGACGCCCACGCGCCGTCCAACACAGCATCCGGACGGCGCGTCACATCACAACAGGGCAAACGTTGCCTGATGCGGCACTAGGTCAAGTCGGGCTAGATGCGAGGTCCTGGTCTGGCCGGGTGGGGTTTGGGTGAGCCAGGCGTCGAGTCGGATGATGTTGATGGCGGTGGCGGCGAAGACGTGGCCGAGGTGGGTCTTGGGCAGGCCGGTGAAGCGGGTTCGGCGGATGCGGGTGCGCCGGACCGCCTGGGAGATCGTGCCCTCAACGCCAGCGCGGATGTTGTAACGCTGCTGCCACTTGTCGGTCAGCTGCTCGCGGCGCTGCGCTTCCAGCGCCTCGTGCTGGTCTTGGGGAAGCAGGGTCAGGCTGCGGCCCCATTTGCCGTTCGCCGCCTTGGTGCACTTTTCGCGCACGGGGCAACTGCCGCAGTCCTGGGCGGTGAAGTGCACCCGCGCGATGGGAGTTCCGCTGCTCTTTCGCTGGTCGGACCAGCTGGCGCTGATCTTGCCCTCGGGGCAGGTGACCTTGCGGGTCTGCCAGTCGATGGTGAAGGCGCTCTGCGTGAGGTGCTCGCCTTCGTGGGTTTCGTGGCAGGTGTCCAGTCCGACCGGCCCCATCAACTCGATCCCGTACTCGTTCCGGGCGGTGACGATGTGCGCGGCGGTGACATAGCCAGCGTCGACGTCGTGCTCGGCAGGCAGTAACTCCCGTGCGGCCAGGCCCTGATGGACGGTCTCGGTGACTTCGGTGTCGACGGCCGTGGACCCGGCCTACACTTCGCAGTTCTGCCCGCGCTGCGGCCACACCGGGCGCGCCAACCGGCGCACCCGGGACCACTTCCACTGTCGTCCGTGCGGCCTCGCTGGGCCGGCCGACCACGTCGCCGGGGTCAACATCGCTACGCGAGGGGCCACGGCGTGGGTATTCGTCAACATGCCCGACCCGGCCCCCGTCTGAGCGGGGACCGGCAGATGTGACCCGTGACCGCCCTGTCGTAGGGGGCAGTCGGGAGCATAAACAAAGCCGTATCGAACCGAGTCAACAAGCTCGGTCGTTCACGGCACGTTTCACGGCTGAGTAGTTGACCTGCGGAAGAGTCATGACGCCTCGGTTCATGGGGGACGCGGCCGCTCCTCGCACAGTCGATGGCCCGGCGACGGCAACCGGCTGGTTACCTGTGGTGAGTGGTACGGCTGCGGCGGCGCGGTGGGAAATGGCGGTTCTCGTCGCGGTGGTCCCGCCGTTCGACGATGGTCGGCGACTCGGACCGGTCCGGTCCCAACGGGGGCTGCGGGGTGCCGCGGTCGCGGCGGCCGGGCAGGGGGGCGCTGTACCGGTGTACGGCGGTCCTCTCGGCGTGCTGGATGTTGAGCCGGTGGATCACGTATGCCGCCCCTGCGATGAGAACCACGAAGGCGGCGGCCGTCAGGAAGGCGTTCATTGCGGCCACCTCACATACCGATGATCAGGCCGCTGGCCCCGGGCGGACCGGGTTCCGGAACCGCCGCGGGCACTGCGGGGGCGCCGCCCTCGTACTCCCATGCCTCGTCCGGGTCCGTTGGCCCGTCGGTCGCGGAGACGCCCTGCCGGGCCTCGTCCGCGGCGATGAGAGCGCTCGCGGTCAGCGGCGGGCCGTCGTAGTCGGACGCGGCAGCCATCAGACGGGCCGCGGACGCCGCCGCGGTCTCGGGCGGGATGACCAGCAGGTCCCAGCGCCCGGTGCCGTAGGAGAGCAGCAGCAGCTTGTGCGGGTCGATCTCCGGGGTGAACCAGCCGACCTTGACGATGTGGCCGTCGACGGGAACCTTGCGGGGGATGACCGGCCAGTGCTCCGGGTTGACGGCGATACGGGTGATGCGGCCCCACAAGGGGTCCAACACGTCGGTGAGTGCGGGCAGTTCGCGCAGCAGATCCCGGGAGCGGGGCCACCAGGCCCCGTCCAGGAGCCCCCGGGAGGTGCCGTCGATCTTCAGAGCGAGACGCGCGGCCGGGGCTGCGACGGGCTCGGGCTGCGGCAGGGTTGAAAGCAAGGTCGCCGACATGATGCGGACCCGTCTCCGGGCCGCCTCTGCGGCGGCCCGGGTTTCGTCTTTCGCCAAGAACGACCCGGCATGGCAGCCGGTGTGCGAAATGCCCTCGGTGCTGCCCACACTACTCTGCGCTCCGCCGCGGCGCGGAGTAGTGGCTGCCTAGATGATGCCTAGATGTCGAGCAATCGCTGGGTGATCTCCGGGTACTGCCTCAGCGCGAGCTGGAGTCCGTCGGACTATGCCTCCGGGCCTGGTCTGGTCCTGCCAGCCGGCGAAGGAGACGCCGTCGTTCCGCGAGGGCGTCCACGAGCTGGGCCGTGGCTTCGTCATAGGCGCTCTCGGCCTCTTCCAGCGCCTCGCGCGGGGTGTCGGCAAAGGTGTTGAGGGCGTGCCGGAGGCGTTGGACGATCTTGTCCTGTTCGTCCGACGGGAGCGGCGGCGCTCGGCGGTGCCCCGGGCCTGGCCCGCGGGCTGCTGGGCGCGTGTTTTTGGTCGTACATCATCGGGGGCCGCTTTCGTTCCGCCTGAAGGCGCCCTCGGCCTTCTCCGCGGCCTGCTTCACGCTTCCGAAAACCGGCCGGCCCTGCCTCGGCGCTGCGGTCGCCTGTTGCGCGTGACCCGGCCGAGCTCTTCCGTGACCGCCCTTCATCGTCTGCGCCTGGTTCCTGATGGCCCGTGAAACGGTCATGGCGGGCCTCTCTGTTGTCCGGTAGGTGGGTTCCCGCGGGGGCTGGGCGAGGCGGGAGGGCGGAATGCTTCGCCGCGTGGTCCGGAGGGGGCATGGTCCTGCACCGTGCTGCCACGCAACGTCCGGCCACGGTCCGTGTCAACGCGGTGGCCACGCGATCCGGGCCGCCTCATCTAGGAGCGAGCAGGAGTATGGTGAAGCGAGCGAGGACTCTTCGTATGCCAGTGTCCGAACTGGCTTCACCCTCGCGAATCCCCTCACAGGGGCAGCCCGTGACCCCGGCCGCGCCATCTGCATCTAGGCCGAGGAGCCACGTATGCCACTCAGTCCCACCACGTCCCCGACGGTCACACCGTCGGACCCCGCCCCGCCGCCCCAGGCCTACGACGGGACGTCCCCGTTCCCGCCCGACGGCCCGGCGCCCGCGCGTAGCGGCAGTGACCGGCTGTATGTCACAGTGACCGCGGTGATCGTCGTCCTGCCGTTCGTGGCGATCAGTCTCGCCGGCTGGCTGCTGTGGGGGAGTCTCATCCATCCCGCCGACATCGTGCTCGCTTTCGTCCTATACACGATCACAGGTCTCGGCGTCACCGTCGGCTTCCACCGCGGCCTCACCCACGGCGGCTACCGGGCCGTCCGTCCCGTGCGGATCGCGCTCGCGGTGGCCGGCTCGATGAGTTTCCAGGGCGACGTCATCGGCTGGGTCGCCACCCACCGCCGCCATCACGCCTTCACCGACCGGCCGGGGGACCCGCACTCCCCGTACCGTTACGGCACGCATCTGCGAGGCCAGTTGCGCGGGCTGCTGCACGCGCACGTCGGCTGGCTGTTCCGCAACGACCGTACGCCGCCGGAGCGCTATGCCCCCGACCTGCTGGCCGACCGCGACATCCGCGCCGTCGCCCGCGCCTTCCCGGCATTATGTGTCCTCACGCTCGCGCTGCCGTTCGCGGTGGGCTGGCTCATCGGCGGTACATGGCGGCACGGCGTGACCGCCCTGCTGTGGGCGGGACTTGTCCGCATCGCGCTGCTCCATCACGTCACCTGGAGCGTGAACTCCCTCTGCCACATGATCGGTGAGCGCCCGTTCCGCACCCGCCGCCACGACCGGGCCACCAATCTGTGGACCCTCGCCCTGCTCTCGTTCGGCGAGAGCTGGCACAACCTTCACCACGCTGACCCCACCAGCGCCCGCCACGGCGTCGACCGCGGCCAGCTCGATCCCTCCGCCGCCGTCATCCGCCTCCTCGAACGCCTCGGCTGGGTGCACGACGTGCGCTGGCCGACGGCGGAGCGGGTCGCGGCCCGTCGTGCCCGATGCCAACCACTCAACCCTTAAGACAGTTGGCAGGAGTCTTCATGGCCACCGCACTCCAGTCCCCGCCTCCCTCCCACCCCGTCCTCCGGCTGCGTCTCGCATCCGGCAGTGGCATGCCCCGGCCCATCGACGGAGCGTGGTGGCCCCGTTCGTACGACCTGCTTGCCGAACTCCCTCAGCTGCTCGCTGGATTGCCGCGCGCGTGGCGCCACATCACCAGCGTCACCGTCAACGGGGCGACGTGGTCCGCGGTGCCCGGCCGGATCTTCGTCCTCAACCAGGTCGTACGACTGCACAGGACCGTGGCGGCATCAGCCCCGCACACCATCGTCCTACTCGCCCCGGGCTGGGGGCGCTGGGATCTGCTGGTCTTGCCTCCGGATACGACCGAAGACGCTGCGGAACCGCTCATGGCGGCCGCGGCAAGTGGCCACGACTGACCCGGCCCACGACGGACTGCCCGGTGAATCATCAGGGCACCGACGGCCAGGTTCGGCGACGACAACCGTCACATCCCACTATCAGCCGGGCGGGCCGGCCGGTCGTGGCCTCGCTCGACGAGGAAGTTTCGCCGGCCTGTTCCGCCGCCACGAGGGCGGTCGCGGGGGGCCTAGGCGCCATCTCCGCGGCGTCGGCCGGGTACGTGAGCTGAACGTTTGTGAAGTCGCAGGAGACGGCGGCCGGGCATTGAAAGCCTATTTTGATCAGCCTCTAGCTAGCGGTGTCCGCGAATTCGGCCGGAGTGCGTTGGGGCGACAAGACATCCTCCCGTCGCAACGAGGGTCGCCTACGGAGACGCCAGATCAAGTACACGATCACCCTGGCCGCGAGGCCAGCGAGCCAACCGCCTGCGCCGCGGCAGTCAAGGCGGCTTGCCCACAGGGTTCGACATGACGTTTACCGACGCCGCAACGAAGTCGAGCAGACCATCGCAAGGCTCAAACCGTCGACCATCCCATTTCCCCATGATCATGGCTTGCCTGATCAGGCCCCCGAGACCTACAGTGAATGCGCTTTCATTTTCTTTCGGGCCTCCGCGACGATGGTGTTGTCGGCACGGGCGGCCCCGACCGGTGAACGGAACCGCATCGTGACAGCCGCGCCTACCGTGTACGACGTGGCGGAGCGCGCGGGCGTCTCCATCGCCACTGTCTCCCGTGTCTACCGCACTCCCGATTCGGTCCGCGCCTCCACCCGCGAACGGGTGCTCGCCGCAGCCCGCGAACTCGGCTATGTCCCCAGCGGCAACGCCCGCGGTCTGGCGAGCCGCTCCACCGGCGTGATCGGCCTGTGCTTCCCCGACTACGGCGACCCCGCGGCCGATACTGAGGACGACGACACAGCCATGCTCTACTCGGATCAGATCATCCGGGGCATGGAACGCGCCGCCCGCCGTCACGGCTACGCCCTGCTCATCGCCGCCTCGCTGAAGGGTGGCGCCGCAGGGCTGGTCGCCAAGGTCGCTGGACGCGTCGACGGCTTCGCGGTGATGGCCCGCACGGTGCCCACCGAGGAACTCGAAGTGATCTCCCGGCGCATGCCGGTCGTGATGCTTGCGGGCCCTCGTGAAGGCACTGCATTCCTGGACCATCTCGACCACATCGAGGTGGCCAACGAGGACGGTCAGCACGAGCTGACTCGTCACCTCCTGGTCGACCACGGCGTCCGGCGCCCCGCCTACATCGGCACCGTCGAGGAGTCGCCGGACGTTCAGGCCCGCTTCGACGGCTTCCGGCTCGCCTGCCGGGACGCGGGCGTCGAGACGGGCGACGAACCAGCGCTCCGCCTCGACCGATTGACGCAGGAGGAGGGCGCCCGTGCGGCCGCGCGGTTGTGCGAGAGTCCCGGAGAGCTGCCGGACGCCTTCGTCTTCGCCAACGACCAGACGGCCGTGGGCGCCCTGCGTGAACTGGAACGCCGTGGCCTGTCGGTCCCCGACGACGTGATCGTCACGGGCTTCGACGGCATCCCGCTGAGCCGCTTGGTACGGCCCGCCCTCACCACAGTGCGCCAGCCCATGGTGCGCATGGGTGAGGAGGCGACCGAACTCCTGGTGCGCCGCCTGAATAGCAAGGGCGAGGGCGAACCCGTCTCCCGCGTGCTCCCGGTCAGCGTGGCCCGACGCGCCAGCTGCGGCTGCACGGAGACGACTCCAACACTCTGAAAGCGCCCGGCGCAGAGGTAAGGCAGGCGCGGGTGGGCGGGGCTGAGTTCACAGCGCGGCACAACGGTCGCTGAATGGTCCTGTATGCGGTTCTCCTGCAGAGGCGGCGCAGAGGCGGTGCCCGCGGTGCCATGGAAACGGCGCATGCGGGCATCCAGTCGGGGCGGTCGCTCTGCCATATGGCCCCGAACTCAAGCATCGCCAGTCGCGCTGCCAGTAGGCCACGCCCAGGTATCCCTCCATCCGCTACCCCCAAGCATGCCGTAGGTTCACCGCCCGCTTCGGGGTACCGGCGAACGGAACGTTATGCGGCTGCCCCCGGACAAGCTTCGGGAGATGCCGGAGGGTGATTGCGCATGCGAAGCAACCGAAAGTGGGCGGGAGCCGGCGGGGTACCCTGGCCGCGCCTGGGTTGCGGGCCTTGCAGCAGTCTGTTTGGGCCAGCTCAGCCGGGTGCATTGGGGTGTCGTGCCCTGGGAACACCGTATGGCAGGCTCTTCGGGACGTGAGGTGAAATCTCCCACACCTCTGCTTTATTCTTGCAAATTTCTGACCTGGCAATGCTCCGATTCGAAAGGGTCCGATGCGTGCGGGCCTTGCCCTGTCTCGCGCCCTCATGGGAAACACCCGCCGATGTCTGGGCCGTTACGGGAGTGTGACCAAGGCCCCTCTTGTCAGTTCGGGACTGGCTGGAACAGAGTGATGTATGCGCTTACAGGCAGCGCATACATGCATCAAGCTCGAGGAGGAGCCGTCCAATGAACCGCGCCGCCGCAATCGGTTCGATCACCCTCACGCTGGCATCCGTGCTCGCCCTGACCGCTTGCGGTGGCTCGGGTGGCGCTGGTGTCGCCGCCGGCGCCAAGCAGACGCTCACGGTCTGGGCCATGGGCACCGAGGGTGAGAAGCTTGGGGACGTCGCCAAGGTGTACGAGAAGGCCCACCCGAACGTCACCATCAAGGTCACGCCCGTGGGCTGGGACGTCGCGCACCAGAAGCTGGTCGCCGCGGCCGCCGCCGGCAAGCTCCCCGACGTGGTGCAGATGGGCGGGAGCTACCTCGGTGAGTTCGCCGACATGGGCGCACTGGAGCCGGTCGACACCACAACCTTCAAGCAGGGCGACTACTTCCCCGCCGCCTGGCAGCAGGGTCAATACGACGGCAAGACGTACGGCGTCCCGTGGTACGTGGACACCCGCGTTCTGTACTACCGCACCGACCTCGCGAAGACGGCCGGCATCGCCCAGGCCCCCGCCACCATGGCCGACCTGCAGAAGGACGCCGCGGCTTACCAGTCCAAGGCGCACACCAAGTACGGCCTGTACATCCAGTCGGCCGGCCTCGACACAGTGCAGAGCTTCTACCCGTTCCTCTACTCGGCGGGCGGCGCGATCCTCGACGACAAGGGCAAGCCCGTCGTCAACTCACCCGAGGCGGTCAAGGCCCTCGACTACTACAGCAGTTACATCAAGAAGGGCCTGACCCAGAAGTCCGTCCCGCCGGGCTACGACGTCACCAAGGACTTCAACACCGGCGCAGCGCCGATGTTCATCGGCGGCCCCTGGATGTCCGGTCTGATCGCCGAAAACTACCCCGACCTCAAGGGAAAATGGGCCATCGCCCCGCTCCCGGCCGACACCAAGGGCTCGGTGTCGATGGCCGGCGGCTCCAGCCTCGCGATCTCCGCGGACAGCCAGCACAAGGCCGCCGCGAAGGACTTCATCAAGTACCTGACCGACCCGGCGGGGCAGGCCGACTGGTTCACACGCACCAACGACCTGCCGGCCGCCCGCGCTGCCTGGAACACCGGCAAGCTCTCCACCGACCCCGACCTGAAGATCTGGAAGCAGCAGGTCGAGACGTCGAAGACCATCCCGTCCGAGCCGAAGCTGACCGAGATCACCTCCAAGGTCGACACCGCCATCGGCGCCGTCACCCAGGGCAGCTCATCCGCCAAGTCCGCGCTGGACCAGGCCCAGTCCCAGATCGAAGGGCTCGTCAAGTAACCGTCATGTCTGCCACGACAGGACAGGCCGCGTCGGATGCGGCCGTGACGAAGAAGCGGCAGTCCGCGAGAACTCCCGCCTCCCGGCCGGCCCGGCGCTCGCTCGGCCGGCACAACCTGCACGGCTGGCTGTTCTCCGCCCCGTTCCTGGTGCTGTTCGGCGTCTTCATGCTCTTCCCGATCGTCGCGACGCTCCTGATGAGCTTCACCGACTTCGGCGCGCGCAACGTCACACACCCCGGTGACGCGAACTTCATCGGCGTCGACAACTACACGCAACTGTTCCAGGACGACACGTTCCTCACGGCGTTGTTCAACACCGCCTACTTCGTGGTCGCCGGCGTGCCGCTGACCATCGTGCTCGGCCTGCTGGTCGCGCTCCTGCTGAACAACGGCATCGACCGAGCCCGCACCTTCTTCCGCATCGGCTTCTACGCCCCGGTGGTCACCACCATCGTCGCCGTGGCCGTCGTCTGGAGGTTCGTGCTCGACCCCTCGGACGGACTGATCGCCGGCCTGTGCTCGGCGCTCGGCGTGCACACCCCGGACCTGCTCGGCTCGCGGACCTGGGCGATGCCGGCCCTGATCGCGATGGCCGTGTGGCGCAACATGGGAACCGTGATGGTGCTGTTCATCGCCGGTCTCCAGGCCATCCCCACCGAGGTACGCGAAGCGGCCCGACTCGACGGGGCGGGCGCCTTCCAGGAACTGCGCCGCATCACCGTGCCGTTGCTGCGGCCCACCCTGCTCTACGCCACCGTGATCACCACCATCGGCTATCTCAATGTGTTCGAGGAGCCGTTCGTCATGACCCAGGGCGGTCCCACCAACGCGACTCTCACCGTGTCGCTGAACATGTACCAGCAGGGCTTCAACTTCTTCCACATGGGCTACGCGAGCGCCATGGCGTACGTCCTGTTCGTCGTGATCATGGGCATCACGGTGCTCCAGCTCCGACTCATGAAGGACAACACCCGATGAGCGCGCCGACGGCACCCGCGCCGAACCACCGCCCGCGGGAAGCGGCCCTGCGCAAGCCGCTGCTCTACCTGATCGCCTGCGCGGGTCTGCTCGTGATGGCCACGCCGTTTTTGTGGATGGCGCTGTCCGCCTTCAAGACGAAGAAGGACCTCACCGCCAGCCCGCCGGTGTGGATCCCGAGCCACTGGACGCTCGGCAACTTCACCGAGCTGCTCGACCAGCTCGACATGCCGCGGTTCTTCCTGAACTCGCTGATCGTCGCCGTGCTCGTGACGGTCTGCAACCTGCTGTTCTGCTCGATGCTCGGCTACGCCCTCGCCAAGCTGCGCTTCTCCGGACGCTCCAAGATCTTCGGTGTCGTCCTGGCCGCGCTGATGGTCCCGGGCAACCTCATGGTCCTCCCGCTGTACGTGCTGATGAACCAGATGGGTCTCATCGACACCTACGCCGGTCTGGTCCTGCCGTTCGCGGCGAGCGCCTTCGGGGTCTTCCTGATGCGGCAGTTCATGCAGGGCGTCCCGGACGAGCTGCTGGAGGCGGCGCGGATGGACGGTGCGGGGGAGTGGTACATCTTCTTCCGCATCGTGCTCCCGCTGGTGAAGCCCGCCCTCGCCACTCTGACGATCTTCACGTTCCTCGGCTCCTGGAACAACTTCATCTGGCCGCTGATCGCGACCAACGACCCCGGCAAGTACACGCTGCCGGTGGCCCTCGCGACCTTCGCCAACGACCCCAACCGCACCGTCGCGGGCGGCAACGGCATGCTGATGGCCGGCTCCCTGCTGGTCGTCGTCCCCGTGCTGCTCGTCTTCGCCGTACTGCAGCGGCACTTCACCCAGGGCATCGCGACCGCCGGGCTCAAGTGACCCCGGCACGCCCGCGGCCGGGCGGAGCCCCGCGAGGGATCCCCCCCCGCGGCGTGCGCGCCCGATGGCCCCCACACGCACCAGAAAGACAGAACGGACGATGACGCACACCTCGACCAGCTTCCCCGACGGCTTCCTGTGGGGCGCCTCCACCGCGGCCCACCAGATCGAGGGGAACAACGTCAACAGCGACTGGTGGCGCAAGGAGCACGACCCGGCCGCCGGCATCGCCGAGCCGAGCCTGGACGCCTGCGACAGCTACCACCGCTGGGAGCAGGACATGGACCTGCTCGCCTCGCTCGGCTTCACCGACTACCGCTTCAGCGTCGAGTGGGCCCGCATCGAGCCGGTGCGCGGCACCTTCTCCCGCGCCGAGATCGCCCACTACCGCCGCATGGTCGAGGGCGCCCTCGCCCGCGGCCTGCGCCCGATGGTCACCCTGCACCACTTCACCGTGCCCCAGTGGTTCGAGGACCTCGGCGGCTGGACCGCCGACGGCGCCACGGACCTGTTCGCCCGCTACGTCGAGCAGTGCGCGCCGATCATCGGCGAGGGCGTCGCCCACGTCTGCACCATCAACGAGCCGAACATGATCGCCGTGATGGCCGGCCTCGCCAAGTCCGGCGACAAGGGCTTCCCACCCGCGGGCCTGCCCACGCCCGACGAAGAGACCACCCACGCGATCATCGCCGCCCACCACGCAGCCATGAAGGCCGTCCGCGCGATCAACCCGGACATCAAGGCCGGCTGGACCATCGCCAACCAGGTCTACCAGGCGCTGCCCGGCGCCGAAGACACCACCGCCGCCTACCGCCACCCCCGCGAGGACGCCTTCATCGAGGCCGCCCGCGGCGACGACTGGATCGGCGTCCAGTCGTACACCCGCACCAAGATCGGCGCCGACGGTCCCGTCCCGGCCCCCGAGAACGCCGAGCGCACCCTGACACGGTGGGAGTACTATCCCCGGGCGGTCGGCCACGCCCTCCGCCACACCGCCGAGATCATCGGCCGCGACATGCCGCTGATCGTCACCGAGAACGGCATCGCCACCGCCGACGACAACCGCCGCGCCGACTACTACGCCGGCGCCCTCGACGAGGTCGCGGCCGGCATCGAGGACGGCCTGAACATCCAGGGCTACCTCGCCTGGAGCGCCCTCGACAACTACGAGTGGGGCTCCTTCAAACCGACCTTCGGCCTGATCGCGGTCGACCCGGAGACGTTCGAGCGCACCGCGAAGCCGTCCGCCGTCTGGCTCGGCGGCCTCGGCCGCACCCGCGAACTGCCGCGCACGTCCATCTGACGCGCCGGCCCCCGGCCCGGGAGCCGGCGGCGGCCTGACCCCCGCCGGCTCCCGGCCGACCATGCCCGTACGACCCGTACTGCCCGTACGACCACGTTCCACCAGCACCACGACAGATGCCTTGTTCCCGTCCTACCTCGTCACAGGAGTCGGACCGTATGAACCGTCGTCGTTTCCTCGCCGCCGCGGGCACCACGCTCGCCGCCACGTCCCTCACCGGCACCGCGGCCCACGCGGCCCCCCGCCCCGCCCCGCCCGTGCCGGGCGAGCGGTCGGCCGCCGAGCTGCGGGAGTGGTTCGCCGCCACCTATCGGTCTGTCGTGGCTATGACCAGCGACTTCGGCCTGGCCTCCGACAAGATCGACGTCAGCGGAACCGGCACGCCCACGCCCTCCGTGCAGACCTCACCCACCAACATCGGCTGCGGCCTGTGGTCGACAGCCGCCGCCGGCGGCCTCGGCTTCATCCCGGCCGCCACCATGCGCGAGCGCCTCGCCCGCACCGTCTCCGCCGTCGAGCGCCTGGAGCGCGCACACGGCTGGTGGTTCAACTGGTACGACGCGCACGACGGTTCGGTGCTCACCACCTGGCCGGAATCCGGCGACCCGGTGCGCCCGTTCCTCTCCACAGTCGATAACGCCTGGCTCGTCACGGGCCTCAGGATCGCCGCCCACGCCTCACCGGAACTGCGTCCCCGTGTCGCGGCCCTGCTCGCCGCCGCCGACTGGTCGTACTACTACACCCCCTACGACCCGAACGACCCGGTCGCCGGGCCGGGACAGCTGCGCGGCGGTTTTTGGCCGGACAAGCCGGGCAAGGGCGAGCCCACCGGCCACCACTACGGCGCCCTCAACACCGAACCGCGCATGGCCAGTTACCTCGGCATCGCCGACGGCTCGCTGCCGGGCGACCACTATTGGCACCTCTTCCGCACGTTGCTGCCCGGCATGGGTCAGGAGCAGGCACCCGAGGGCGCGTACCGGACGATCGACGGGGTGAACGTCTGGGAGGGCCACTACACCTACCGCGGCCGCAAACTCGTGCCCACCTGGGGCGGTTCGATGTTCGAGGCGCTGATGGTGCCGCTGTTCGTTCCGGAGCCCGAATGGTCCCCGCACTCCTGGGGCCTGAACCACCGGCGTTACGTCCGCAGCCAGATCGAGGACGGCCTCGTCCAGGAGAAGTACGGCTACTGGGGCTTCTCCCCGGCCAGCGTCCCCGAGGGCGGGTACGACGTATACGGAGTCGACGAGATCGGCATGCAGGAGGACGGCTACTTCCCACATGCCGTCGTCACCCCGCACGCCTCCTTCCTCGCCCTGCCGCAGGCTCCGGTCGAGGCACTCGCCAACCTCCGTGCCCTCGACCGGGACTTCGGCGCCTACGACGACCGCTACGGCTTCCGCGACTCGGTGAACGTGGGGACCGGCCGCGTCAGCGACTTCGTGCTCGCACTGGACCAGGGCATGATCGCGGCAGCCCTCGCCCAGCATCTGCACCCCGGTCTGCTCCAGGGCCCGTTCCGCACCGGTGGCTTCCAGAGCAAGGTCCGCCCGCTGCTGGAGAAGGAACGCTTCTCGATCTGAACCTGCCCGGTTACGCAGTCGATTCTCCCCACGCGCTCCCCAGGGCCGCTTATTCCCCCCAGACTCTCCCCAGATGGCGGTTCATTGTAGGGGCACGGGATGGGATTGTTCCTGTGCGGCGCGGGGAGCCCCCTTCACAGTCCGTTACCGAGATGGCCGTGCAATGGCCTGCCGCCCCGTGCCGAAGTTCGTTCGACGAGTCGAGCGCGGGGCGGCGTAGCCCGCCTCGGTCGAGCCGTGTCTGGCTGTGAGTCGGCCAGGTCGTTCAGGACCGCGTTCACCACGGGCCAGCACATGTTCAATGTGTCACGGTCTGGAGCGTGGGCTTCGCGGATTTCGGCGCGTGGATGGACGAAGTTGCGATACCTGCGCAGTTCGTGGCAGAAGCGCTCAACGTCGGCGCCGATCCACTCTGCGTCGTGGCACGTCTTGATCAGGAATTCCGGACTCACACGGTCCGGGGAGGTCCTGCCGAGCAGCGACGCGTCACGTTCCTGGACCACATGGAGCCGCATGGGCTCGGGGAGCGGGCGATGGGCGGGATCGCACGGCGACCCGCCGAGCAGGATGGCCACGGCACCGACGCCACCGGCGCCGTGAACCCCAGGACCTGTAATCAGATGAAGACCGGCCCGGAAACACCACTTGGGACACCTGCCACGCGTTGGCACGGGCAGGTACACGGAGAGGAGCTTCCTGTGCCAACGCGGCAGGACGAGCCCGGCGCCAAGCAGTGGCGGCAAACCGAGGACGCAAAGGGTCTTCTGCGCGAGCCGGGAGTCCCCGTCCGTGAACTCTCCGGGTATCGCCAGGGCTGCGCCGAGCTGAACAAGGCACTCCGCCTGGCCGCGAGCCCGGAGACACCGGGAAATGTCACCGCGCTCCGTTCGGCCCTGCGTCACGCTCTCGGCCTGTTCCCCCAGTCCGGACGGGACCAGCTGTCCTGGAGCATTGCCGGCGGTCTTGGCCGGTGGGGAGGTGGACGCTTGGAGGTGTGTGGCCGGCGGACGTGCGGCCGGTGCCTGCCACTCAAGGCCGCCGCCGAACGCGAGCGGTGCTGGTCGATGAAGGCCGGCGTTCCGATCGCGTACGCGGCGTCGAACGGCTCGGCTCCGGCCAGGTACTCGGTCACGTCTGCTTGGACGAACTTCACGCCGTCCACGTCCGAGTGGGCGCAGACGGCGCGTTCGTGCTGGGTCGCGGCCAGGTCGATGCCGGTGACGCGGGCACCGTAAGCCCGAGCGAGGTAGACGGCGTGGCGGCCGGTCCCGGATCCGATATCCAGGACGCGGCGGCCGGTGATGTCACCGAGGACTTCTGCTCCCGATCCGATCCCTTCCCACGGTGTCCAGCCGAGCCAGTCGGGGATGGGCGGGGATGGGCGGGGTGTAGGTGCGGGCCAGTTGGCACTGGCCGTAGATCTGCCAGGCTCGGGTGTTGGTGTCCTCGACGGTCACGGCTGCCTCCTGGGTGGGGTGCTGGGGATCAAGTGTGCGTGATCAGGTAGGCGGGGCCCTTGCCGCGCCGAGCTCGTTCGATGGCATCGAGGCGGGCGAAGGAGCGCGGCGCCATCAGCTCCTGCCAGGTCGCGAGGTCGTGGACGGCCCACATGTCGTGCTCGGCGGGATCGAGCCCGATCCGGCCGAGCTGGTCGGCGGTCAGCCGCCCTCCGTCGAAGATGAGCCCCACCTTGTTCAGTGGCAGCCGGGGCCCGGCGTGCAGGAAGTGCGTCAGGAGCAGCTTCGGCGTGTGCAGACCGAGTTCGAGGCCCATCTCCTCGACGGCTTCGCGCCGTGCGGTCTGCAGCGGGTCCTCGCCTGGGGCGTCGAGGTTGCCTCCCGGGAATTGCCAGAGTCTCGAGCCGTAGACGGAGCGGAGCTGGATCGGCCGGTCGTGCTCGTCGCGGATGTAGAGGCAGCCGTACACCGTGTGGTGGGGGACGGTCTGCGCGTACTGCGTGGGCGTCATCGGCATGGGCCGGCCGGGCCGGGCAGGGCGGTGGTCGAACGCGAGGGCGAGAACGCCGAGGGCTTCCTTTGCCGGCGGGTAGATGCTGCGGAGGTTGGCGAGCAGCTCGCCGGGAGGCCAGTCTGGGTCGATGCGCGCGGTGTCCTCCGAGCTGAGCAGGTGCTCGAAGGAGGGGTACGGGGTGATCCGCTGCACGATGACGTCGAGCTCCCGGCCGGTGTCCCGATCGTGGAAGACGACCGTGTCGCCGACGCCGATGCCGCGCTTGTTCGGGGTGGCCACCCGCACTTCGAGCGTCTTCCGGCCGGCTTCCACTTGGCGGTAGTACCGCCCGAGCAGGTGCATGTGGTGCTCGTGTGGTGCATCTCCGGCCGCCGGGCTCGGGACGGCTGGGTCCGCCTGCTGGGTGTCGTCAGGCATACGTGCCTCCGTTCGATGCGTTCTGTCAGTTGCGGTTGTGGGAGCGCAACCGGGTCAGGGGCGGTGGTCGCGCTCCTGTGTTTCCGGCTCGGCTGAGAAGTGCCAGAACTCGGTTCCGTAGTTGGTAAAACCGGCGTTCTCCATGGCGTTGAGCAGCAGCATGCGGTGGTGGCGTGCGCGATCGGTGAGGTTCGGGGCGTGCGTGAAGCAGGCGCCGTCGCTCTGCTGCAGCTCGTCCGCTCCGGAGACTGCGATGCTCTCAGCGTCGACCTGCCCGAGATCGCGCGCGCCCTCGTGTGCACCGGCCCGCACAGCCACGTCCGTGCGTACAACGCTGCTACCGACGACTTCATCGCATACGGGCCCACCGAGCGCACCGCGGTGCTGGCCGAGCTCAACACATTCCTCGCCGGCCTCGTGGTCGAACAGGAACTGTGGCCCGGAGACGGCTTGGTCCTCCCGCTCACCGGACCCGCCTGAACAGACCCCGAGTCGGTTCGGCTGCCGAACAGGGGCGGTGCTTCCAGCGCAGTGTCCGCTCTAGCGACAAGAAGGATGCGACGTAGCAGCACAGCGTGGTGCGGCCGACGCCTGCTGCAGCCGCGAACTCTGACATGCTGACACTCTCCCCGCTGGGCGAGAACTACGGCGGCGGCATCGAGGATGGCGGCTGTGACCTGATCGCGCAGGGTCACATTTCTTGCCACCACCCAGCCCCCACTGTCCACCAGCAGGTGGTACGGTCCGGTCCTGTTCTGTAACGGTTCACCAGTATTCCGAACCATCATGTCGTTTGGTGTGAGGGTGGGGCTCGTCGGTCGAATTCAGGTCGGCCTGCACGAGGCGGAAGTCACCCGCTTAAGCGAGGCGGCCCCGGCCATCCGGCAGCCCCAGGAAGTGGGCGGGCCACCGAACGCGGGTGGTTCTTTTCCCAGGAAAGGCTGAGAATTGACCACATCGCAACAGAGGGACAGCAGCGCTCCTCTCGACAAGTCCGGCGACCGGCTGGACAAGGGGGTTCTCCTCGTAGCCGGCGTGATCGTGCTGGGCGGGATCATGTCGATCCTCGACATCACGGTGGTGTCGGTCGGGCTGCGGACGTTCCAGAAGGAGTTCGACGCGACCTCGGCCCAGGTGGCCTGGACGATGACGGGCTACACGCTGGCTCTGGCGAGTGTCATCCCGCTCACCGGCTGGGCCGCAGACAGGTTCGGCACCAAACGCCTTTATCTCCTTGCGGTCACCCTGTTCGCCGCCGGCTCCGCGCTGTGCGCGGCAGCCACTTCTTTGGAGATGCTGGTCGCGTTCCGGGTCGTCCAGGGACTTGGCGGCGGCATGCTGATGCCGCTGGGCATGACGATCCTGACGCGTGCTGCCGGCCCGGAGCGGGTCGGGCGGGTCATGGCAGTGCTGGGTATCCCCATGCTGCTCGGACCGATCTTCGGCCCCATCCTCGGCGGCTGGCTGATTGATGCCGCCTCGTGGCACTGGATCTTCCTGATCAACGTGCCGATCGGCGTGATCGCGCTGGTCTACGCGGCGAAGGTCCTGCCCAAGGACCACGTAGAGCCGTCGGAGACCTTCGACTGGCTGGGCATGGTGATGCTCTCGCCGGGACTGGCGACCTTCCTGTACGGCGTCTCGTCCATCCCTGAGACCGGCACGATCTGGGATGTCAAGGTGCTCGTACCGGCCGTCATCGGACTGGTGCTCATCGTCGCGTTCGTGCCGTGGGCATTGCACCGGCGCAACCTCCACCCGCTGGTGGACCTGCGCCTGTTCCTCAACCGAGACATGAGCATCGCGGTGATCGCGATGTCGCTGTTCGCCGTCGCGTTCTTCGGCGCCAGTCTGCTGTTCCCGCTCTACTTCCAGCAGGTGCGCGGCGAGTCCGCGCTCGATTCCGGGCTCCTGCTCGCCCCGCAGGGCATCGGCGCGATGATTACGATGCCGATCGCCGGGATGCTCGCCGACAAGATCGGCCCCGGCAAGATCGTGCTGACGGGCATAGCAGTGATCACTGTCGGCATGGGCATGTTCACACAACTGACCGCCGACACCTCATACACCTACATCATCGTTGCGCTCTTCGTGATGGGCCTCGGGATGGGCGCGTCGATGATGCCGATCATGGCATCGGCGCTGGCGACCCTGAGGGAACACACCGTAGCCCGGGGCTCGACGCTGATGAACATCGTCCAGCAGGTGGCGGCCTCGATCGGCACCGCTCTGTTCTCGGTGCTGCTCACCAACGGCCTCAAGGACATCACCGCGACCTCTCCCGCCGAGGTGCGCGACCAGATGGGGGACGCCTTCGCCTCGGTGTTCCTGGTGGCAGCCATCCTTATCGCCGTCTGCCTCATTCCCGCCGCCCTGCTGCCTCGCAAGAAGGCCAAAGCCGCCGACCCCACGGTGATGGTGGGCCATTGAGTTTCAGCATCTACCGGTCGGGGTCGGACACGAGAGAGTAGGGGTCTATCACTGATCTCCGTGTTCGGAGCCGGCCGGCGCAGCGGGCGTGGTGATCTCTGAGGCTGTGGGAGATCTAGAAGCCGTTGATCCCGCCGTCGAAGGTGCGGCCACAGGGCGGTGGAACGCAGGACACCCCTGATGAGACGATGTTTGTGGCCATCGTCTACGTGCTGCTCAGCGGCTGGGTCTGGCGCGCGTTGCCGCCTTGCTTCGGCATATCGAAGTCGACCGCCCCTCGTCGGTTCCTGATCTGATCGAGAGCCGGCGTATGGGGCCGCCTCCATGAGGAGGTGCTGCACCAACTCGCTGACGCCGACCCGATCGATGTCACCCGTGTCGTTCTCGACACCGCCCATGTCAGGGCTTAAACGGGGGCGAACTCACAGGCCCGAGCCCCGTAGACCGGGGCAAGCCGGGTTCCAAGATGGACGTCCTGTCGGACGCGAACGGACTGCCCCTCCTCGTCGACGTCTCTGCCGCCAGCACCCACGACAGTGAAGGACTGAAGCCCATGGCCGGGGGTCACGAAACGAGACACGACCCTCATAAAGGCCGGTACTTCAAGCCCCAAAGCCTACGACCGACCCGACTTGCGTAGACGGCTGCGATGGAAGCGCATCGGCGTGCGCATCGCCCGCAAAGGCATCGAGTCTGTTGAGGAGTTTTCTGCTGCCGACGCTGTCGGCCGTACGGGGCGGTGGGGGCGCCCCGTATCTGGTGCGGCTCGTCGACACGATGGCGACGCAGTGCCACCGGGTCCGGCTGCTGCGCTCGTGCGCTCAGCCGTTCGCCTTCTCGTAGGCCTCGCGGATGCTCGCGGGGACGCGGCCGCGGTCGTTGACC
>NZ_LMWH01000302.1 GCF_001507435.1 Streptomyces sp. NRRL F-5122 | reverse complement strand
GGCTGTTGCCCAAGGTGTTCGGTTTCACTCGTTCGAGACCGAGGAACTCCGCCACACCCTCGTCATAGGAACGCATCAGCTCCGCGTACACATCGGTGTCCACGGGCGTCTCACCGATCTCCACGAAGCCGTGCTTCCCGAAGAAGTCCACTTCGAAGGTGAGACAGAAAACGCGGCGAACGCCGAGCCAGCGGGCGGTTTGCAGCAACTTCTCCAGCAACTGATGCCCGGCACCCAGCCCTCTGGCCACAGGGTTCACCGCGAGAGTGCGGACTTCCGCAAGGTCTTCCCACATCACGTGCAGGGCGCCGCATCCCACGACCTCGCCGTTGTCGTCCCGTTCCGCCACCCAGAACTCCTGGATGTCCTCGTAAAGGGTCACCGTCGCTTTGTCGAGCAGGATGCCGCGCCGGACGTAGGCGTCGAGGAGGAGCCGGACGGCCGGGACATCGCTCGTCCTGGCCCGTCGAACGGTGATGGCTTTTGCGGTGACTTCGGGGCGCTCTGCTGCCATGACCGGACGCTATCGCCCGGTGGGGTCCTCGCTGGCGTCGGGGCTCTTCTCGTCCCGCATCTCGGCGGGGTTCTTGCCGGGGTTCCCCCCGGGCTTCTCGCCCTCGCTCCCCGCGGGAGCACCCGGGGGCACGGGGGATTCGGCGGATTCCGCCTCCGCGGGGGCCGTTTCGGTACCCGGGGGCTCCCAACTGGTCTCCGGGCCCTGCACGATCCGTACCGCATCCCTCAGCGCCTGCCGCTGTTCGTCGCTCATCATGCCGAAGAAGGCGACGAGCGCGGCGGCGGGGTTGTCGCTCTGCGACCAGGCGTCGTTCATCAGTGCGGCCGCGTAGGCGGCACGGGTGGAGACGGCCTCATATCGATAGGCGCGGCCTTCGGCCTCCCGGCGCACCCAGCCCTTCTGATGGAGATTGTCCAAAACGGTCATGACCGTCGTGTACGCGATGGAGCGCTCCTGCTGAAGGTCTTCCAGGACTTCTCGAACGGTCACCGGGCGGTTCCACTTCCACACCCGCGTCATGACCGCGTCTTCGAGTTCTCCCAATGGGCGAGGCACGTTCAGCACAATAGTGGGAGATGTCCCCCACGGCCCGTCGAACGAGCCCTTGACCCACGAAGAGCTACAAAAAGGGCGTACGACTCGAAAAGTCAGCGAGTCGTACGCCGGACGACGGAAGAGGACCCCGGTGTGCGGGTGCCGCTCGGGCGGGCCCCGGGGCGGGTCAGACCTCGGCGTCGCGGGTGGTCTTGCGGACGCTGTCCGCGCGTGCGAGCGCCGCGTCGACGGCCGCGTCCTCCTTGGCCTTGTTGGCGCCGCCCTGGGTCTTCACGATCACCCTGATGAGCCCGATGAAGAAGACGGCCATGACGACCGGGGGCACGAGCGCGGAGACGTAGTCCATGCGTCCAGGGTAGCCAGGGCCCGTCCCATGCATCCCGGTCGGGTCGGTGTCGCACGGATCGGGGCAGGTACGGCGCCCTCGGCGCGGGCTAGCCGACGGCGAGCTCCCGCTCCGCGTGCGGAGGCCCCGGCTTGCGCTTGGGCGGGAAGACCTCGCCCGGGGTCGGAATGGGGCGCGAGGGGCGCGGCGACTGCGGATCGGGGCGCGGGGCCGGCTTCTCCGGGCGTTCGGCGGGCTTCTCCCCGGGCTTGCGGGTCGGCTTCTCGACCGGCTCGTCCGCGCTCGCACGGCCGCCCGGGAGGGCAGTGAGGCGGGCACGCGAGGCGGGAATGGCCGCCCGGGGCGGGATGAGGTGCACACGCACGTCACGGTCGGCAAGGGCCCGGCAGCGGTCGAGGAGGGCCGCCGCGACGGGGGTGCCACGCAGTGCGCGCAGGGCGGCGAGATCGTCCGGAACCGGGCGGTAGCCCGCACGCAGGGCATCCTCCAGCAGGGCCAGATAGCCGGTGGAGGCACCGGGAAGGGCGGCCCGGTAGCGCACGAGATCCGCCAGCAGGAAGGCCCTCAGTCGGGCACCCTCCCGCACCGCCTCGTCGACTGAATCGGCGAGGCGGAGGCAGTCCTGGACGTCCTCGGCGGAAGCGGTGCAGGGGTGGAGGGCGAGGGCGAGGGCACGGCGGAGCACACGCAGCTCCTCCGCGCCGAACGCCAGGCCGCCACGGGATCCGTATGGCGTGGGCATGCGGCGACGCTACCGCTAATCGGACAAAATCGACCTAAAGGGGTGCCGTGTCGCTCTCCCGTTCCCTCAGGTGGGGGCGGGTAGGGCCCATCACCGCCGTCAGGAGCGCGCACGGTCGCCGGCGGACGCGTCGCGGCCACGCGGCGGACCGCGCACGCACCGCTCCGCGCCCCCGAAGCGGCGAGTGGTGCCCCCGTGACGCGCCCTACATGCGTGACACGTTGCGTTCGTACACCAGCCGCAGACCGATCAGCGTCAGCCAGGGCTCGTGCTCGTCGATCGCCGCGGCCTCGCCCAGGACCATCGGGGCCAGGCCGCCCGTCGCGATGACCGTGACGTCGTCCGGATCGTCCGCCAGTTCACGGGCCATCCGGCTCACCACGCCGTCGACCTGACCCGCGAAGCCGTACACGATGCCCGCCTGCATGGCCTCGACCGTGTTCTTGCCGATCACCGCGCGCGGCCGGGCCAGTTCGATCTTGCGGAGCTGGGCGCCCCGGACGCCCAGTGCCTCCACGGAGATCTCGATACCGGGGGCGATCACGCCACCGGTGTACTCGCCGCGCGCGGAGACCGCGTCGAAGGTCGTCGCCGTGCCGAAGTCGACGACGATCGCCGGACCGCCGTAGAGCTCGACCGCCGCCACCGCGTTGATGATGCGGTCGGCCCCGACCTCCTTCGGGTTGTCCATCAGGATCGGGACGCCCGTCTTGATGCCGGGTTCCACCAGGACCGCGGGCACGTCGCCGTAGTAGCGGCGGGTGACCTCGCGCAGCTCGTGCAGCACGGACGGGACCGTGGAGCAGATCGCGATGCCGTCGATGCCGTCGCCCAGTTCCTCACCGAGGAGGGGGTGCATGCCCATGAGCCCCTGGAGGAGCACCGCAAGCTCGTCCGCCGTGCGGCGCGCGTCCGTGGAGATGCGCCAGTGCTCGACGATGTCCTCGCCGTCGAACAGACCCAGAACCGTGTGCGTGTTGCCTACGTCGATGGTCAGCAGCATGGGTACCTACTCCGCCGCTCTCAGGTCCAGGCCGATGTCCAGGATCGGGGACGAGTGGGTCAGCGCTCCGACCGCCAGGAAGTCGACGCCCGTGTCCGCGTACGCCCTGGCGTTCTCCAGGGTGAGCCGGCCCGAGGCCTCGAGGAGGGCCCGGCCGTCGACGATGGCCACCGCCTCCTCGCACTCCCCCGGTGTGAAGTTGTCCAGCAGGATCAGGTCGGCGCCCGCGTCGACGACCTCGCGCAGCTGGTGCAGGGTGTCGACCTCGACCTCGATGGCCACGTCCGGGAACATCTTGCGGACCGCCTGGAAGGCCTGCGCCACCCCGCCGGCCGCCACGACGTGGTTGTCCTTGACCAGCGCCGCGTCCGACAGGGACATGCGGTGGTTGACTCCGCCGCCGCAGCGGACCGCGAACTTCTCCAGGGACCGCAGACCCGGCGTCGTCTTGCGGGTGTCCCGCACGCGCGTCCCGGTGCCCTCCAGGGCGTCCGCCCACGCGCGCGTCGCCGTCGCGATGCCGGACAGCCGGCACAGGAGGTTCAGCGCGCTGCGCTCGGCGGTGAGCAGATCACGGGTGAGTGCGGTGACCGTCAGCAGCTTCTGACCGGCCTCCACCCGCTCCCCGTCGTCCACATGGCGCTCGACCTCGAACTCCTCCGAGCAGACCACCGAGATGACCGCCTCGGCCACTCTCAGGCCTGCCGCGACGCCGGCCTCGCGCGCGGTGAAGTCGCCCGTGGCGACCGCGTCCTCGGGGATCGTCGCGACCGTGGTCACGTCCACGCCGTGCGCCAGGTCCTCCTGGATGGCGACGTTGGCGATGTCCTCGACCTCCAGTGGGTCGAGCCCGGCGTCGGCCAGGATCTGGGCGAGCGCGGGGTCGAGCCCGCACTCCAGGTACTCCTCGTCGCCGTCCGCGCCGCAGGCACAGCCGTCGCCGCAGCCGCCGCTCGGGACGAGGGGAAGGTCGGGGGTGCTCACTTCTGTCACTGCTCCTGGGAATGCATGGCGGTGCCCGCTGCCCGGACCGGGCCGAGGGCTTGGGGGAGGGTCGGGGGGAAGTCTGCGGTGTCGGTGGTGCGTACGGCCAGCGTCCGGTCCGGGTTCAGTGTCACGACGATGTGGCGGCGCCAGTCGGTGTCGTCACGGTCGGCGTGGTCCTCGCGCCAGTGGCAGCCACGGGTCTCCGCACGCAGCAGGGCCCCGGCGACCAGGACCCGGGCGACGCACAGGAGGTTGGTGGCCTCCCAGGTGTCGACGCCGGGCTCGGAGGTCTTGCCGTTCTCCTCGAGGGCGTCGCGCGCGTCGCTGTGCAGCCGGTGGAGGCGGTCGCTCGCCCCCTGGAGCGAGCGCGCGGACCTGAGCACTCCGGCTCCGTCCGTCATGATCCGCTGAATGGCGAAGCGGTCCTCCGGGGCGAGCAGGGGCTGCGCGGGCTTCTCCGGGTGCGGGACCGGTTCGGGCACGCGCGCGTGCAGCCCGCCCTCCGTCCGGCCGCGCGCGATGTCCGCCGCGATGCGCTCGGCGTAGACGAGGCCCTCCAGAAGGGAGTTGGAGGCCAGCCGGTTCGCGCCGTGGACGCCCGTGCAGGCGACCTCGCCGCACGCGTACAGGCCCGGCACGGTCGTCCTGCCCCGGGAGTCGGTGCGTACGCCGCCGGAGGCGTAGTGGGCGGCCGGGGCGACCGGGACGGGCTCGGTGACGGGGTCGATGCCGTGGGTGCGGCAGGCGGCGAGGATCGTCGGGAAGCGGTGCTCCCACATCTCGGCGCCGAAGTGCCGGGCGTCGAGGAACATGTGCTCCGCGCCCTGCTCCTGCATACGGCGCATGATGCCCTTGGCGACGATGTCCCTGGGCGCCAGTTCGGCCAGCTCGTGCTGCCCGACCATGAAGCGCACACCGTCCGCGTCCACGAGGTGGGCGCCCTCCCCGCGCACCGCCTCGGAGACCAGCGGCTGCTGGCCCTCCGCGTCCGGGCCGAGGAAGAGCACCGTGGGGTGGAACTGCACGAACTCCAGGTCGCTGACCTCCGCCCCGGCCCGCAGTGCGAGCGCCACACCGTCGCCCGTCGACACCGAGGGGTTGGTGGTCGCGGAGAAGACCTGGCCCATCCCGCCGGTCGCGAGGACCACGGCGGGGGCGAGGACGGCGCCGACGCCGTCGTGCTGGCCCTCGCCCATGACGTGCAGGGTCACGCCCGCGGTGCGGCCCTCGACGTCGGTCAGCAGATCGAGCACCAGCGCGTTCTCGATCGTGCGCAGCCCACGCGCGCGTACGGCCTCGACCAGGGCCCGGGAGATCTCGGCGCCGGTCGCGTCACCGCCCGCGTGCGCGATACGGCGGCGGTGGTGGCCGCCCTCGCGGGTGAGCTCGATACCGCCCGCGCCGTCGGTGTCGAAGTGGGCGCCGGTGGAGATGAGCCGGCGCACCGCGTCCGGGCCCTCGGTGACCAGGATGCGCACCGCCTCCTCGTCGCACAGGCCCGCTCCCGCCACCAGGGTGTCCTCGAGGTGCTGTTCGGGGGTGTCGCCCTCGCCCAGGGCCGCCGCGATGCCTCCCTGCGCCCAGCGGGTGGAGCCGTCGTCCAGGCGTGCCTTGGTGACCACGACCGTCCTCAGTCCCGCCGCCTCGCAGCGCAGCGCCGCGGTGAGGCCCGCGACGCCGGACCCGACGACCACGACGTCCGCGGGGATGGACCAGCCCGGTTCGGGTGCGTGCAGTCGTATGCCTGTGCTCGTCACGAGGCGGCTCCGTAGGGGTCGACGGGCTCGGGTGCTCCGAAGGAGAGAGGGAGGTTGTCGATCAGCCGGGTCGTCCCGACCCGGGCGGCGACGGCGAGGACCGCTTCGCCGGTGAAGTCGTCGGAGATCTCGGTGAAGTCCGAGGGATCGACCAGGGCCAGGTAGTCCAGGACGAGCGGCGGGTCCAGACGTGCCGCCTCGTCGAGGACGAGCCTGGCGGCGGCACGCACCGCGGAGGGACCACCGGGCACGGCCTTCGCGACCGCGTGCGCGTCGGCGGCGGCACGCGACTCGCCCAGTGCGCTCAGGGCCTCGGCGCGTGCGTGCGTGGAGGGCACCTCGCGGGCACGCGCGCGCAGCGCCTCCTGCGCGGCGTGCCGGTCCCGGCCCGCGAACAGGGCGCGGGAGAGGGTGAGGGCGGTGTACCGCTCGTCGGGCGCCAGATAGCGGTTGCGGCTGGACAGGGCCAGGCCGTCGTCCTCGCGCACGGTGGGCACCCCGACGATCTCCACGCGAAAGTTCAGGTCGCGCACCATCCGGCGGATCAGGGCGAGCTGCTGGGCGTCCTTCTGCCCGTACAGGGCCACATCGGGACGGGTGAGATGCAGAAGCTTGGCGACGACGGTGAGCATGCCGTCGAAGTGGCCGGGGCGGGAGGCGCCTTCGAGCCGCTCCCCCATGGGCCCCGCCGAGATCCGTATCCGGGGCTCGCCACCGGGATAGACCTCGTCCACGGAAGGGGCGAACACCACGTCCGCGCCGGACTGCTCGGCGATCTTCAGATCGGCGTCCAGGGTCCGGGGGTAGCGGTCGAGGTCCTCCCCCTCGCCGAACTGCAGCGGATTGACGAAGACGGTGACGACGACCTCGCCCTCGTCCCCGGCGATCGAACGGGCGTCGCGGATCAGGGTGGCATGGCCCTCGTGCAGCGCGCCCATGGTCATCACGACGGTACGGCGGCCGTGCCGCACGCGCGCGTGCAGTTCGTCGGCGGTGTGCAGCAGGGTGGTCATCGGGCGCTCCCCTCGGTCCCGTTGGCGAGTACCCCGAGAAGGTCCTCCGCCAGCTCGGGCTTCAGCAGACCGTGGGCCAGGGCCCGGTCGGCGGTCGCGCGGGCCATCGCCAGATAGCCGGCGACGGCGCCCGGGGAGTGCTTGCGCAACTCGGCGACGTGCGCGGCGACCGTGCCCGCGTCGCCGCGCGCGACCGGACCGGTCAGGGCCGCGTCGCCGGAGCGCAGGGCGTTGTCGAGGGCGGCGCCGAGCAGCGGGCCGAGCATGCGGTCGGGGGCCTCGACGCCCGCCGAGCGCAGCAGCTCCATGGACTGGGCGACCAGCGTGACCAGGTGGTTGGCGCCGAGGGCCAGGGCCGCGTGATAGAGCGGCCGCATGTCCTCGGCGATCCACTCCGGCTCGCCGCCCATCTCGATCACGAGCGCCTCGGCGGCCAGCCGCAGCTCCTCGGGCGCCGTGACCCCGAAGGAGCACCCGGCCAGGCGCTGCACGTCCACCGGGGTGCCGGTGAAGGTCATCGCGGGATGGAGCGCGAGCGGCAGTGCTCCGGCCCGCAGGGCGGGGTCGAGCACCTTGGCGCCGTACCGTCCGGAGGTGTGCACGAGCAGATGGCCGGGCCGTACGGCTCCGGTCTCGACCAGTCCCTCCACGAGCCGGGGCAGCGCGTCGTCCGGCACGGTCAGCAGGACCAGGTCGGCGCGCTCCAGGACGTCGGCGGGTGGGACGACCGGCACGTCCGGAAGCATCACCGCGGCCCGGCGGCGGGAGGTGTCGGAGACACCGGAGACGGCGACCGGGCGGTGCCCGGCGAGCTGCAGCGAGGCGGCGAGCGCGGGCCCGACACGGCCGGCGCCGACCACGCCCACGGTGAGCCGCGCGGGGCGGTCCTTCGGGTCCGGTTGTTGGAATGTACTCACTCGACGGTGGCCTTCCCGTTCCAGTCCGCTCCGGGTACCGGACGATTTCTCGTCATGTTAACGCGATTGGGTCCCGGGCCGTTCGGGCCGTCCACAGGCTGTGGGTTTTCGCAGGTCGCGCGGGGCGAGGAAATCGGGGGTGACCGGCGACGCCTGCGCACGGCATGATCCGGGCGTGAGGACGAGGTGACGAGGGCGGACGGGAACATGACGCAGACGACGGACGGGAGCCGGGTTCCGGCGGCAGGGCAGAGGGGACCGGGGCCGGCCCCCGCTCCCGACGAACCGGAGGAGCGGCCGACCCCGGCCGCCGACGAGCCGGGCCGCCTGCGGCGCGAGCGCCGGGCCGCCGCCCTCAGGAGCGCGGACCACGTCCTGGCACGTCCGGGCATGCTCGGGACGCTCCGCGAGCGGCTGGCGCTGCTGGACGGCGTGCAGGACCTCTACGACCTGGACGAGAGCGCCGACATCTACGGCTCCGGGGTCGTCGAGGCGCTGGAGGCGAAGGTCGCCCGGCTACTCGGCAAGGAGGCCGCCGCCTTCTTCCCGACAGGCACGATGGCCCAGCAGGTGGCCCTGCGCTGCTGGGCGGGACGCACCGGCAACCCCACCGTGGCCCTGCACGCGCTCGCCCACCCCGAAGTGCACGAGCGAAAGGCGTTCAGCGAGGTCAGCGCCCTGCGCCCGGTACAGGTGACGAGCGAGCCGCGGCTGCCGACCGCCGACGAGGTCCGCGACTTCGAGGAGCCCTTCGGCGCTCTGATGCTGGAGCTCCCCCTCAGGGACGCGGGATTTTTGCTCCCGACCTTCGAGGAGCTGACGGAGGTCGTCCGGGCCGCGCGCGAGCGGGACGCGGTGGTGCACTTCGACGGCGCGCGCCTGTGGGAGACCGAGGTCCACTTCGGCCGCCCGCTGGACGAGATCGCGGAGCTCGCGGACAGCGTCTATGTGTCGTTCTACAAGTCCCTCGACGGGTTCGGCGGCGCGGCGGTGGCGGGTCCCAGGACGTTCGTGGAGGAGGCGAAGACCTGGCGGCACCGCTACGGAGGTCTCGTCTTCCAGCAGTTCCCCACGGTGCTGTCGGCCCTCGCCGGCCTGGAGCGGCAGCTGCCCCGCCTGCCGGAGTACGTGCGGCACGCGCGCGTGGTCGCCGCGGCGCTGCGCGAGGGGTTCGCCGCGGCCGGGGTGCCGTGGGCCCGGGTGTTCCCCGAGGAGCCGCACACCCATGAGTTCCAGGTCTGGCTGCCCCACGACCCGGACACCCTCGCGGAGGCCGCCGTACGGCAGGGCGAGGAGACCGGCAGGCTCCTGTTCGCCGGCGCCTGGCGCCGCGGCGGTCCGGGCCTCGCCCTGACGGAGGTCTCCGTACGGGCCGAGGGTCTGGCCTGGACGGCGGACGACGTGAGGGCGGCGGTGAGCGACTTCGTGGAGCGGTTGCCGGCGGCCGGGAGCTAGGGTCTGCCGTTCGGATCGGGCCGGCGTGGCGGGGCGGACAGGAATCCGTAGGCTGCGCGGTTGCCCCGGTGGCACCGGGTCGGCGGTCGTCGGGGCCCGGCGTCGCACCGATTGACGAGCACCGTCAAGCGAAGGCCGCGATGTCGGTGACACGGTGCACCATGAGGTCATGAGCGTGGACATCGACATCACCGGGCTGCGGCCGGAGCAGATCGCCGTGGTGGCCTCACCCCTGGCCGAGCTCGGGATGGCCCTCCACGCGCTGTCCGAGCCCGGTCACCATCCGGGGCTCCAGGGCTGGGCGACCACGGTGACCGCCGGACTCGACTCGCATCTCGCCGACCGCATGTCCGAAGCCGACTTCCTGTGGCGCACGACGTACTCGGACCTCTTCCTTCCGTACGCGGGCATACCCGGCCGGTGCACGCTCCCCGGTGCCGGCCTCGCCGAGGACCTGGACCTGCTGGACAAGCTCAGCGACGAGCAGTTCGTGGACGCGGCGCTCGAGTTCACGTGCGCGCTGCCGTACAGCGTGCCCGGCCCGGCCGCGCTCGCCGACGCGGAAGCCCGCCGGCGGGCCCTGGAGCTGGCCGCCGCCCGCGGACCGCAGCAGCTGCGCTTCACCGAGCGTCTGCTGGCCGACCCGCCGCGGACCCGGGCCTGGCTGCGGCAGTTCCTGGAGGACTGCGACGCTGCCTTCTTCGCGGACACCTGGTCCCGGCTGCGGCACCAGCTCGCGGCGGACGCCCGCCACAAGACGGACCTGCTGCGCCGCAAGGGCCTGGCGGAGGCACTGGCGTCGGTGTCCTCCGCGGTGACCCTCGACGAGGGTGGGGCCCGGATCGTCGTCGACAAACTCGGCAGCGGCCGCAGCGCCACGATGGACGGCGGCCTGCTGCTCGTCCCGACCAGTCTCGGCCGGCCGCACCTGATGGTGCTGCACCGTTACGGCTGGCAGCCCGTGCTGCACTACCCGGTCAGCCACCCGGAGCCGGCCGCCCCGCCGTCGGTGGAGCAGCTGACCCTGCGGCTGGCGGCCCTGTCCCACCCGACGCGGATGCGCATGTGCCGCAGTCTGGCCCGCAGCGCCTTCACCACGGGCGAGCTGGCCCAGATCCACGGCATGACGGCACCCGAGATATCCCGGCACCTCAGCGCCCTGAAGAAGGCGGGCCTGCTCACCACCCGCCGCCGCGGCCGGTACGTCCTGCACCAGCTGGACGTGGCCGCGGTGGCCCGGCTGGGCAGCGACTTCCTGGAGGGACTCCTGCGGTAGCCGCCGCGCGACGGGGCGCTCAGTCGAAGCGGATGTGCCGGAGCCCGACCTTCGCCTGCCGCAGCCGGGTGCGCAGGGGCCCGTCGTTGTTGGGTCCGAGCGTGAGCCCCGCCAGCACGGCGATCCGGTCCGCCGTCTTCGGCACCGTGGAGTGGTCCGTCCACAGGTGCTCGGCGAACTCGGGTTCGCGCAGCCGCTCGAGGCAGTGGTCCAGCTGCTGGACGGCCCAGCTCTCCCTGCGCAACGTGGATCCCTTGCCTGCGACGTACTGCAGGACGTGCCCGAAGCCGCGCTCCCGCAGCCGCTCCAGCACGGTCTCGCGCTGTGCGAGCAGTGCGAAGTGCCGAACGTCGTGGCCCAGTTCGCGCAGCCGCCCGATCGTCTCCGCGAAGTAGTCCGGGTCCGTGACCGTCATGGGGACGATGACCACACCGTCGTGCTCGGTCAGCGTCAGATCGAGCACCTCGACCACGCCCTGCCGCCAGGACGCCAGGTCCTGGAAGTCCCCGCGCAGTTCGGGCGGCAGCATGCGGCGCAGTCCGAATCCGGCATCCTCCGGATCGCAGATGACGCTGCCGGGCAGACGCCTGCGTATCTCGTGTGCGGTCTGTGTCTTGCCGCCCCCGAAGGGGCCGTTGATCCACAGGAGCATGCGCCGACCCTAGTGGTCGCCGGTGTCTTGGCGACCACACGGTGGCTCAACCGTGTCCGCCCGCTCGTACGAGACCGGTCTCGTAGGCGAGGACGACCACCTGCACCCGGTCCCTGAGCCCCAGTTTCGTCAGGATGCGCCCGACATGGGTCTTCACGGTCGCCTCCGACAGCACGAGCCGGGCCGCGATCTCCCCGTTCGACAGGCCCTGCGCGACCAGCACCATGACCTCGCGTTCGCGGTCGGTGAGCCGTTCCAGCTCCTTGTGCCGGGGCTCGGTGGTGCCGCCCGGCAGCATCGGCGCGAACCGGTCGAGAAGCCGGCGGGTGGTGGACGGCGCGACCACGGCGTCCCCGCTGTGCACCGCGCGGATGGCGGCGAGCAGTTCGCCCGGCGGCACGTCCTTGAGCATGAACCCGGAGGCGCCCGCCTTCAGCCCGGAGAACGCGTACTCGTCGAGGTCGAAGGTGGTCAGGATCAGCACCTTCGGCGGGTTGGGCTCCGAGCAGATGCGGCGGGTGGTCTCCACACCGTCCAGCTTCGGCATGCGCACATCCATCAGGACCACGTCCACCTCGGTGGCGCGCAGCACCTGGAGGGCCTCGACGCCGTCGCCCGCCTCCGCGACGACCTCCATGTCCGGCTGGGCGGCCAGCACCATCCGGAACCCGGTGCGCAGCAGCACCTGGTCGTCGACGAGCATCACGCGGATCGGCATGGGGGTCCTCCGGTCGAACTTCAGCGGGTCGTGGGCGGGCGGTCGAGGGTGCACGTGTCAATGGGCCGGTTTGAGCGGCAGCAGGACGCTGATGCGGAAGCCTCCCCCGGGCCGGGGGCCCGCGTCCAGGGTCCCGCCGACCATGCCCACCCGCTCGCGCATGCCGATCAGGCCGTGGCCCTGCCCGTCGGCGCCGCCCTCCTCGTACAGTTCGTGCGGGGCGCCCTTGCCGTCGTCCTCGACGAGCAGCCCGAGGCCGTCGTCGAAATAGACCAGGCGCACGCTGGCGCCCGCGTTGGGCCCGCCGTGCTTGCGCGTGTTGGTGAGCGCCTCCTGGACGATGCGGTACGCCGTGAGCTCCACGCCGCTGGGCAGCTGACGCGGGGTGCCCTCCACCTTGAAGTCCACGGGCAGGCCCGAGTTGCGGCACTGCTCGACGAGCTCGTCGATCTGCTCGACGTCGGGCTGCGGAACGTACTCCCCGGCCTCCTTGTGCTCGCCGGTGCGCAGCACGCCGAGCAGGCGGCGCATCTCGGCGAGGGCCTGCCGGCCCGTCCCCGAGATCGTCTCCAGGGCCTTCTTCGCCTGGTCGGGGGCGGTGTCGAGGACGTACGCCGCGCCGTCCGCCTGCACCACCATCACCGAGACGTTGTGGGCGACCACGTCGTGCAGCTCGCGGGCGATACGGGCGCGCTCCGCGGCGACCGCGACCTTGGACTGCGCCTCGCGCTCCTTCTCCAGCCGGGCGGCACGTTCCTCCAGCTGGGCGAGGTACGCGCGGCGCGTGCGCAGCGAGTCCCCGAGGACCCACGCGAGGGCGAAGGGCACGGTCTTGAAGACCGCTATGGCGATGTTGCCCAGGACGCTCGTGCGCTCCTCCGGCCAGCGCATCTGGGCGAGGGTCCCGGCCACCAGGCCGGCGACCAGGCCGACGCGTGAGGCCCAGGCGGCGCCGTCCGCGGCGACCGTGTAGATGATCACCAGCATGGCGAAGTCGGCGATGATCGCCTGCTGGTCGAGCACCAGCTGCGCCAGCCCCATCGCCGCGGCCACCAGAAGCATCTTCTCGGGCATACGGCGGCGCAGCGCGACGACCGTGCAGAGCACGGCGGTGACCGTGAGCGCGACGGGGAGCGATCCGTGGTAGTTGGGCGCCCCGTCGAGGTTCGTCACGCTCACGCAGGAGAGCCCGAACAGGACGACGGCCCAGAAGCCGTCGACCCACGTCGGGTGCCTGCGGAGGAAGTCATAGAGGCGCTGCACGTAACCCAGCGTAGGGAAGCGCACTGCGTGCATGGGTCAACCGGAGGGCCGATCCCGGGCGGACACGTGTACTCCGCAAGGTGGATGCTCCGTGATCCCGGACGGCTGGAGATGCGCGGATACCGGACGGCCGGAGGTGCGCACGCCCGGGGCGCGGGTCGCGCGCGCCGAGCGCGTACGGCCGCGCCGGTGTCCGCACCCGCCCGCGCCCCGCCTAGCCTGGCCCGGTGGCACACGAGGGCGACGGCGAGTGGCGTGGATGGCGGGCGGCTGCCGAGCAGGCGCTGTACGGGGCGAACGGGTTCTACCGGCGGCCCGAGGGACCTGCGGGGCACTTCCGTACCTCCGTGCACGCCTCACCGCTCTTCGCCGGCGCCGTGGCCCGGCTGCTGTGCCGGGTCGACGAGGCCCTGGGGCATCCCGCCGTACTGACGTTCGTGGACATGGCGGCCGGCCGGGGCGAGCTGGTCACCGGCGTCCTGGCCGCGCTGCCCCCGGACGTGGCCGCCCGCACGCGTGCGTGCGCCGTGGACGTCAGCGGCCGCCCCGACGGCCTCGACCCCGCGATCGAGTGGCTCGACGAGCCCCCGACGCAGATCACCGGACTGCTGTTCGCCAACGAGTGGCTCGACAATGTGCCGCTCGAGGTCGTGGAGGCGGGACCCGACGGGGTGGCCCGGCTGGTCCTCGTACGCGAGGACGGCACCGAGCTCCTCGGGGAGCCGGTGCAGGGCGCGCAGGCAGACTGGCTGGAGCGCTGGTGGCCGCTGTCCGCCGAGGGGTGCCGCGCCGAGATCGGCCTCCCCAGGGACACCGCCTGGTCCGCCGCGGTCGCCACCGTCGGCCGTGGGCTCGCCGTCGCCGTCGACTATGCGCACCGCGCGGGCGCCCGGCCGCCCTTCGGAACGCTCACCGGATTCCGCGAAGGCCGGGAGACCACCCCCGTGCCGGACGGGTCCTGCGACATCACCGCACATGTGGCACTGGACGCGTGCGCCCTGCCCGGGGCTCGGCTGCTGACCCAGCGTGCGGCCCTGCACGCCCTCGGGATCTCCGGCGAACGCCCCCCGCTGACGCTCGCCTCGACGCATCCGACGGCCTATGTGCACGCCCTCGCGCAGGCCGGGGCGGCCGCCGAACTCACCGCCTCCGGCGGCCTCGGCGACTTCGGCTGGCTGCTCCAGCCCGTCGGGCTCCCGGAGACCTCTCTCGGGGGGCTACTTGTCGATGTCCCCGACCACGAAGAACATTGACCCCAGGATGGCCACCATGTCGGCGACCAGCGTCCCCGGCAGCAGCTCGGTGAGCACCTGGATGTTGTTGTACGAGGCGGAGCGCAGCTTGAGCCGGTACGGCGTCTTGTCGCCCTTGCTGACCAGGTAGTAACCGTTGATGCCGAGCGGGTTCTCGGTCCAGGCGTAGGTGTGGCCCTCGGGAGCCTTGAGCACCTTGGGCAGCCGCTGGTTGATCGGCCCCGGCGGCAGCTCGGCCAGCCGGTCCAGACAGGCGTCGGCCAGGTCGAGCGCGTTGTGCGTCTGCTCCAGAAGGCACTCGAAGCGGGCCAGGCAGTCGCCCTCCTGGCGGGTGACCACCTTCAGCGTGCCCTGGAGCTCCGGATAGGCCAGGTACGGCTCGTCGCGGCGCAGGTCGAAGTCCACGCCGGAGGCGCGCGCGATCGGCCCGCTCACCCCGTACGCGTGCACGGCCCGCGGTGCGAGGACGCCCACACCGCGCGTACGGCCACGGAAGATCTCGTTGCCGAGCACGAGGTCGTCGAACCGGTCCATGCGCGAGCGCACATCGGCGACGACGGTACGGGCGCGTTCCGTCCAGCCCGCGGGCAGATCCTCCTTCAGGCCGCCCACCCGGTTGAACATGTAGTGCATACGCCCGCCGGAGATCTCCTCCATGACGTGCTGGAGTTCCTCGCGCTCGGAGAAGGCGTAGAAGATCGGGGTGATCCCGCCCAGTTCCAGCGGGTACGAGCCGAGAAACATCAGATGGTTCAGGACCCGGTTGAGCTCCGCGAGGAGTGTGCGCATCCACACCGCGCGCTCGGGGACCTCCATGCCGAGCATCCGTTCCACGGCGAGCACCACGCCCAGCTCGTTCGAGAAGGCGGACAGCCAGTCGTGGCGGTTGGCGAGCATGACGATCTGGCGGTAGTCGCGCGCTTCGAACAGCTTCTCCGCACCGCGGTGCATATAGCCGATGACCGGCTCCGCATGCGTGATCCGCTCTCCGTCCAGCACGAGCCGCAACCGCAGCACACCGTGCGTGGAGGGATGCTGGGGCCCGATGTTGAGCACCATGTCGGTGCTCTCCGCGGCGCCGCCGATCCCGACCATGGTCTCCGTCGTAGGAGTCATGGACACAGTCTCTCGTACGTACGCTTGCGGCATGGAGATGGGGAGTGTGGGGACGGCCGCCGAGCCCGCCTGGACCGGGCTGCCGCCGGGACTGCTGCGGATGCGGCGGCTGCTGCTGGTGGTGTGGCTGGGACTGCTGACCGCGGCCGTGGGACTGCTCCCGGGGTTGTTCGCCGGGCCGGTCTGGGCGCTGCTGGCGCTGCCGCCGCTGGCTCTGCTGCTGTGGGGCTGGGTCATGCTGGGCCGCAACTGGCGGTCCTGGCGCTACGCCGAGCGGGCCGACGACCTGCTGATCAGCCGGGGCGTGCTGTGGCGGGAGGAGACGGTGGTGCCGTACGGGCGCATGCAGCTCGTCGAGGTCACCTCCGGGCCCGTGGAGCGGCACTTCGGGCTGGCGAGCGTGCAGCTGCACACGGCCGCGGCGGCGACCGACGCCACCATTCCGGGCCTGGAACCGGCCGAGGCGGAACGGCTGCGGGACCGGCTGACCGCGCTCGGCGAGGCCCGGTCGGCGGGGCTGTGAGCACGCCCGCGGCAGAGCCCGCCATATCCCGACCGCACGAGGCGGCCGAGCGACGGCTGCACCCCGTGACGCCGCTGCGGCGCGCCTGGGCACCGGTCACCGTGGTCGTCGGCTGGGCCGTGCACGATCCGGGACAGGCACAGAAGCAGCTGACGAAACTGACCGCGACCACACTCCTCGCAGGTCTCGCGGCACTCGTCCTGGCCGCCGCCCTGTACGGCTTTCTGACCTGGTGGTTCACACACTTCGCGGTGACCGAGACCGAACTGCGCATCCGCACGGGCCTGTTGTTCCGCCGCACGGCACACATACGTCTGGACCGGCTGCAGGCCGTCGACGTCACCCGGCCGCTGCTGGCCCGTATCGCCGGCGTCGCCAAGCTGAAACTGGACGTCATAGGCACCGCCAAGAAGGACGAACTCGCCTATCTCGGCGAGGCCGAGGCGCGGCGGCTGCGGGCCGAACTCCTCGCCCGCGCGGCCGGTTTCGCCCCTGCGACGGCGCACGAGGTGGGCGAGGCGCCGGCCCGCACACTGCTGCACGTGCCGCCGCGCATGCTGGCGGTCTCCCTGCTGCTCACCGGTGCGACATGGGGCCCGCTGGCGGCCGCGCTCGTCGTGCCGACGGTGCTGTGGTTCGTCACCCACAGCCTGTGGACGGTCTTCGCCGTCGGGGTGCCGCTCGCCGGCGCCGCCACGCGAAGCGCGGGTCGCTTCGCCACCTCCTACGACTGGACGGTGGGCGAGTCGCCGGACGGGCTCCGCATCGACCACGGCCTGCTCGACCGCGCCCACGAGACCGTGCCGCCGGGCCGGGTGCAGGCCGTGCGCATCGTGGAACCTCTGCTGTGGCGGCGGCGCGGCTGGGTGCACGTCAGGCTGGACGTGGCCGGCTCCTCCAACTCCGTGCTCGTGCCCGTCGCCCCGCGCGAGGCCGCCGAGGCGGTGATCGCCCGGGTGCTGCCCGGGGTGACCGTGCCGTCGTCGCTGTCCCGGCCGCCGCGCCGCGCGGGCTGGTGCGTCCCGTTCTGGTGGCGCGGCCACGGACTGGCCGTCACGGACACGGTCTTCGCCGCCCGGCGCGGCCTGCTGCGCCGCAGTCTTTCCCTGGTCCCCCATGCGAAGGTGCAGAGCGTACGGCTCACGCGGGGGCCCTGGGAGCGGCTTCTGAGGGTCGCCGACATCCATGTCGACACCGGTGCCAACAAGACGGTGACGGCGCGCCTTCGGGACGCCGAGGAGGCGCAGGCACTGTTGTACGCCCAGGCGGACCGGTCGCGCACCGGGCGCCGCGACGCCCGGCCGGACCGGTGGATGGCCTCCTAGACGAAGACGCGGACGGCGAAGGGCGGCGGCACATCGTGTGCCGCCGCCCTTCGCACGGGACGATCTGCCTCAGGACGCCGCGGTGCGCAGCCCCTGGACGTCGATCTGCTCCGTCTCGTCATGGGCGGTCAGGTCGATGACCTGGCCGACGGCGCGCGCCTGCGGGTCCGCGGGCTTGAAGCCGGACTCCGACTCCGCCTTGTGCATCGCGAGCGCCTCCTGGCCGACGACGTCCGCGAGGTCCTCGTTCTGCACCGCGTCCAGGGTCGCCCGCGACTTCTGCGTACCGAAGAAGTCGAAACCGCCCTCGACGGTCGCGCGGCGCCGCGGAGTCGGCGGCACCACGGCCACGGCGGTGGGCACCGTGAAGTGCCCGGTGCTGTGCGCGGGCTTCTTGGCGGACGGCTGGGGCTGCTGTGCGGTCGGGGCGGCGGCCTGCTCGGGCCCCGCGCCCGCCGAGGACGTCCTCTCGGTCCCGCCCTGTACGACGGAGCCGCCCTCCTTGGCCGCGACCTTGGGCGCCGCGGGTCCGACGGGGTTGCGCTTCCGGCCGCCGCCGTTGCCGGGGCCGCCCTTCCTGGGGGAGGCCTCCGTGGTGGCCGACGTCTTCCGGGCGGTCCCGGGCGCGCTGCCGGCGTCGCCCTCGTCCGCGGCGGTGCTCGTCCCGGCCGCCTCACCGCCCTCGGTGGAGACCGCCTCACCGTCCTCGGCGGCAGTCGCCTCCACGGCGTCCTCGTGCGCCTCCACGGCGGGCTCAGGCGACGAGGACGCGGCCTCGTCGTCCTGCGCCACGTCGTCGTCCTTCGTCAGCCGCTCCAGCGCCGAGCCGGCCCGCATGAAGAGCGAGGACCCGTCGGGCGAGAACACCCCCGCGGCCGACGGCTCCGCATCGGGGTCCTCCACCGCGCCGTCCTCGACCGGGGCGGCGACGTCCTCGTGGTCCCTGGCCTCCGCACCGGCGGGCTCGCTCCGGTCGGCGTCGTCGGACGCCTCCTGCGCACCGGACGTCTCCGAGTCGCCCGCCGGCAGCTCCGGTGCGGGCGCCGTCGACTCGATCGCCAGCAGGCGGCGTCCTTCCAGGGCGGTCGCACGCTCCGTCTCCGCCGTGGCGTACCGGCGCAGCAGGGCGGCGTGCTCGTTGCGCAGATTGGCCAGTTCCGTGCGCTTTGCCCGGAGGCGCTGCTCCAGTTTGGTGCGCAGTTCGCGCGACTCCTCCAGGTCGGTCTCCAGTTCGGCGACCCGCTCCTCGTGGTGCCACTCGTCGCTCGCCCGCGCGCGCGTGAGGTCGGCGACGTGTTTACCCGCGGCCACATCCCAGCGGCGCATGACGACGGCGCCCACGACCATCGTCGCCGCAGCGCCCGCGGCCAGCCCACGGAGCACCAACGGCTCCGTGAACAACCAGGGGCCCGCGGCGCACACGACCGCGACGCCGGCGATCACCGAGGGGGGCAGCAGCCTGTGCAAGGGCGGGGAATGGCGGTGACGTCCACGTGGCATGGCCAGAAACTTACCGCGCGTAGGCGAATGATGGTGCCCCGCCCGGTAAAAACACAGCCACACCGATACCTTCACCCCGCCCGCCGGCCCCGGAAAAAGGGATGGGCCGCCCTCCCCCGTCCGGGCGCCCCGAATCCGGCACCCGCTTCGTGCCCCGATACCCCGGATCGACCGAGGACCGCAGCGCCCTCCCCCCGCTCCCGTCCGGTGTGCCGGGGCCTCCCGCCCAATCCGCCGCCACGGCTGTACAAGATCATTCATCGGCGCACCGCTTTCCCGATCTTCGAGCCCGGATCCCGTCCCCGGAAAGGGACTTGACGGCTCGCCCCCGGCGAATTCCGCGGCCGCCCGGCGACAACGCACAAGGCCGAGCTCGCACGGCGGAGCCGGACTCCTTCGCATGGCCCCGAATTCCGGTCGGCGCCCCCGCGCATTCACCCGCTCAGCGATCGCCCAGCCGTCCGCTCAGCCACTGCAACGCAGGCGGGATCTCCCGCCGCCAGGTATTGAAGTTGTGGCCACCGCTGTCGAGCAGGATCGACGAGATCCGGGTCGGCTTCCTGGTCTGCACCTGCCGTATGAACGCGAGCGTGGACCGGTAGCCCTTCTCGCCGGCCCTGCTGCTGGTGACGAGCAGCGAAGTGTCGGGCGCGGCCAGACGTTTGAGGCACCAACCCAGGTCGGCGCGGTTGCGCAGGTCCTTGTTCCCGCGGAAGAGGTCGCCCGTGGTCGGGTCGATCGGCGCCCTGTAGTACGGCGACAGGCCCGCGCCGGCGGCGTAGACGTCCGGATGGTGCATCGCCAGCTTCAGCGCGCAGTAGCCGCCCGTGGAATCGCCGATGACGCCCCAACTGCGCGGCCTCCCACCTATCCGGTAGTGGGCCGTCACCGCGTCGGGGAGGTCCTTCGCGAAGAACGACTCGGTCTGCGGGCCGCCCGGGACGTCCACGCACTCCGTGTCGCGCGGCGGCGCCACGGTCGGTCGCAGCATCACCAGGATCATCGGCTGCATCCTGCCGTCCCCGGCCAGTTCGTGCGCCGTCTGCGGGTACTGCAGCCCCTTGATGAGCGCCTCGGCCGTGCCGGGGTAGCCGGTGAGCACGACGGACGCGGGGAACGTCCGTGTGCGGTACCGCGCCTGGAAGTACTCCGGCGGCAGATACACGAACGCGGGAGAGGCGATCCGGGTCGTCCGGCCGACGATCTCCACCTTCTGGATCTGGCCGCCGATCTCCGGACGGGAGCCGCCGGGAACGGTCACCTGCTGGGTGCCGACCACCTGGAGCGGACCGCCGCCCGCTCCCGCCGCCCCGTGGTCGACGACCACACCCTGCCCGCTCTCCCGGCCGAACAGATCGGTCCAGGTGGCGTAGAACCCGAAGGCCTGGTTGGCGGCCAGGCCGATCGAGGCGAAGACCATGAGCTGGGTGGCGAACAGCAGACCGACCCGTCCCCCGACGGCACGCCAGCTGCGCCGCGACAGCCGGGGCCAGTGCCAGACCGTGCCGACGAACAGCGCCAGTGCGAGCACGACGACCACTACCAGCATTTTGTTGCTCGTGAGACCCATGAGCCCTTTCCCGCCTGCGCCTTGTGGCCCCTTGGCCGCCCCCCGTGATTGGTGAGGGCTTGCCCGGGACTTTCCTTCGGCTTTGAACCGGCTTTGTGATGGGGAGTGAACCTCTCTCCCCGAGACACCGTCCTAGAGGGCGCAATGTCGCCGGATGCCCGAATCGGCACCGGACTCCAGTTCTCTCGCACACATACGGGATGCGATGTCTGTCAGGATAGATGGGGAAAAGTCGGGCGAGGTTCCGGAGCGATCGCGCGGAGCGCGGCGCATACTCCGTGGCCCTCGCCCGGAGGCCGTCCCCGCGCTGATCGCCCGGGCCTGCATGCTCGTGGGGTTCCTGGACATCGCCGCGGGTGTGTTCCCGCGTTTCCGGCACAGCCGTATGCACCGCATGGCCGAGGTGCTGCCCGGCTCGCTCGGCCCGTTCGCGGCGGCCCTTTCGCTGAGCGCCGGCGTCCTGCTGCTGCTCCTCGCGCACGGGCTGCGCCGGCGCAAGCGCCGGGCCTGGCGCGCCGCCGTGATGCTGCTTCCAGCGGGCGCCATGGCGGAGTACGTCTACCGCCATTCGGTCATCGGCGTCGTCATCTCGGTGGCGCTGCTGCTGCCGCTGCTGCGTCACCGCAGCGAGTTCGCCGCCCTGCCCGACCCCCGCAGCCGCTGGCGCGCGCTCGCCAACTTCGTGCTCATGGGCGCCGGTTCGCTGTCCCTCGGCCTGATCATCGTCAGCGTCCACCCGCACCGCCTGGTGGGCGATCCGAGCGTGTCCGACCGCATCGAACACGTCCTGTACGGCATGGTCGGCTTCGAGGGGCCGGTCGACTACACCGGCAACACCTCCTGGACGGTGGGCTTCTCGCTCGGTGCCCTCGGCCTGCTGACCGCGGTCACGACGATCTATCTGGCCCTTCGGCCCGAACATCCGGCCGCCCGGCTGACCGACGCCGACGAGGCACGGCTGCGCGTCCTGCTGGACAAGCACGGCGACCGCGACTCGCTCGGCCACTTCGCGCTCCGCCGCGACAAGGCCGTCGTCTTCTCGCCGAGCGGCAAGGCGGCGGTGACCTACCGCGTCGTGTCGGGCGTGATGTTGGCCAGCGGCGACCCGATCGGCGATGTCGAGGCCTGGCCGGGCGCCATCGAGCGGTTCATGGACGAGGCCAGGGCACACTCCTGGACCCCGGCCGTCATGGGCTGTTCGGAGACGGGCGGCGAGGTGTGGACCCGGGAGACCGGCCTGGACGCCCTCGAACTGGGTGACGAGGCGGTGGTGGACGTCGTGGATTTCTCCCTCTCCGGGCGCGCGATGCGCAACGTGCGCCAGATGGTGAAGCGCATCGAGCGCGCGGGATACGAGACCCGGGTCCGGCGCATCCGTGATCTCGGCGAGGGCGAACTGGAGCGCATACGGCGGGCCGCCGAGAACTGGCGCGGCACGGACACCGAACGCGGCTTCTCCATGGCCCTCGGCCGCATCGGCGATCCCGCCGACGGCGACTGCCTGATCGCCACGGCGCACCGGATCGACGGGGCGTCGCGAAGTGCCTCGGGCCGCGCCGCGGACGGACGGGCGGACGACGAGACCGGACCGTACGGCGATCTCAAGGCGGTCCTCCACTTCGTCCCGTGGGGCACGGACGGGATCTCCCTGGACCTGATGCGCCGCGACCGCTCAGCCGACCCGGGCATGAACGAACTGCTGATCGTGGCCGCGCTCCAGGCCGCCCCGAAGCTCGGCATCAGGCATGTCTCCCTGAACTTCGCGATGTTCCGCTCGGCGCTGGCCCGCGGCGAGAAGATCGGTGCGGGCCCGGTGCTGCGGGCATGGCGGGGACTGCTGGTCTTCCTCTCCCGGTGGTTCCAGATCGAGTCCCTGTACAAGTTCAACGCGAAGTTCCAGCCCCGCTGGGAGCCGCGCTTCGTGGTGTACGCGTCCTCCCGCGACCTGCCGCGCATCGGCCTCGCGGCGATGCAGGCGGAGGGCTTCGTGAATTTCGCCCTCCCCCGCTTCCTGCGCCGTACGGCTCGGTCCCCCCGCCCGTGTGCCCACGGGCTCGCGGACCGCGGCATGGGCGCGGCGAGCGGCGCCTGACCGCACCGCACCTCGCACCGGCGCGCACCGTCTCGGGACGTGCGCCCCGCGGACGGGCGTGACTGCGCGACCGGTGCCGGCAGGGCCGTATGCATCCATGCCGCCGAGGGCCCCGCACCGCGCCGGGGGTGCCCGGCGGCTCGTACCGGTGGACCCGCCCCGCTTCCGGACGCCCCGCCGTTCCCGCCCCGCCCGCGCGGCCCTCGGCCGGACCGCTCACCCCTCGACCGCCCCGTGAACCGAACGCGGCAGCGCCGGGGGCCTACGCTGAACGTATGAGCACGAAGACCGGGCGGGGCCAGGTGGCAGGCCTTCCGACATGGGACCGCTGCGCGGTCATGGGGGTCGTGAACGTCACCCCCGACTCCTTCTCCGACGGCGGTCGATGGTTCGACACCACCGCCGCCGTCAAGCACGGCCTCGACCTGGTCACCGAGGGCGCCGATCTCGTCGACGTCGGCGGCGAGTCCACCCGCCCCGGCGCCACCCGCGTGGACGAGGCCGAGGAGCTCAGGCGCGTCATCCCCGTCGTGCGCGGCCTCGCCTCCGAAGGCGTCACGATCTCCGTCGACACCGTGCGCGCCTCCGTCGCCGAAAAGGCCCTCGCCGCCGGGGCGGCCCTCGTCAACGACGTCAGCGGCGGCCTCGCGGACCCGGCCATGATCCCGGTCGTCGCGGCGGCGGGCGCCCCCTTCGTCGTCATGCACTGGCGCGGCTTCCTGGAGGGCGGCAACGTCACGGGCGTCTACGAGGACGTGGTCGGCGAGGTCGTCGACGAACTGCGTGCGCGTGTGGAGGCCGTCCTGGAAGGCGGCGTCGCCCCCGACCGGATCGTGGTCGACCCCGGCCTCGGCTTCTCCAAGGAGGGCGAGCACGATCTGGCCCTGCTCGCCCATCTGGACCGACTGCACGGCCTCGGGCATCCGCTGCTCGTGGCCGCCTCGCGCAAGCGTTTCCTCGGCCGCGTACTGGCCGGCCCCGGGGGCGCGCCGCCGCCCGCGCGCGAACGCGACGCCGCCACCGCCGCCGTCTCCGCGCTCGCCGCGCACGCCGGCGCATGGGCCGTGCGCGTCCATGAGGTACGCGCGACGGCGGACGCCGTACGCGTCGCACGCGCCATCGAAGGAGCCCGGTGAGCACTGCCCACACGGATGTGGAACAGGTCGAACAGGCCAACACCACCTTCTACGAGACGATGGAGCGGGGGGACTTCGAAGAGTTGTCGTCGCTCTGGCTCGCGCCCTCCGACCTCGGTGTCGACGAGCAGTACCACGACCCCGCCGACGTCGGTGTCATCTCCTGTGTGCACCCCGGCTGGCCCGTCCTGACCGGCCGCGGAGAGGTCCTCAGGTCCTACGCGCTGATCATGGCGAACACCGAGTACATCCAGTTCTTCCTCACGGACGTCCACGTCTCCGTGACCGGTGACACCGCGCTGGTGACCTGTACCGAGAACATCCTCAGCGGTGGCCCCGCCCCGGAGGACAGCGACGAGCTGGGCCCGCTCGTCGGACAGCTCGTGGTGGCCACGAACCTGTTCCGCCGCACTCCCGACGGCTGGAAGCTCTGGTCGCACCACGCCTCCCCCGTACTGACCGAAAGCGACGACGAGGAGGAGGACGACTCCCCCGCATAAGGCGCCTTCTTCGCATAGGCGGACGACCCTCTCCGCAACAGGGGGGTGGGCGGGCCCGCCGGATTGGGTAGGCGGCTGATAGTGGTTGGAATCACCTCCTCCGAGGTATGGGCGGCTACCGACTCGTGAGCCACCCTGTTCCCCAGGGGAAACACCGGATGAACCCTCCTGACCATTGCGCGGGCGCACGCCCTCGCGACCGTGGGACGTCAGTGTCCGCAGGTAGATTCGTTCGGGACCGGTGTGCCGACCGCACTGGGTGAATGCCTGCCGCTGTCGACGATTGCAGGAGTGATTCGCGTGGATCGTGTCGCGCTGCGCGGCCTGAGGGCCCGTGGGCACCACGGCGTGTTCCCCAAGGAACGCGAGGAGGGCCAGACCTTCATCGTGGACCTCGTCCTGGGCCTGGACACGCGGCCCGCCGCGGCCGACGACGACCTGACGAAGACCGTGCACTACGGCGTCGTGGCGGAGGAGGTCGTCGCCCTGGTGGAGGGGGAGCCCGTCGACCTGATCGAGACGCTCGCCGAGCGCATCGCCTTCTCCTGTCTCAAGCACGCACCGGTCCGGGAGGTCGAGGTCTGCGTCCACAAACCGGACGCACCGATCACGGTCCCCTTCGACGATGTGACCGTCACCATCACGCGGAGCCGAGTATGAGCGCCTTCTTCACCGGGGGTCAGAGCGACCCGACCGTCCAGCCGGTGCCCGCCTCCGTGGTGGAGCGCGTGGACGCCGCCGACACCACCCTGCAGAACCCCAAGCGGGCGGTGATCGCCCTGGGGTCGAACCTGGGCAACCGCCTGGAGACGCTCCAGGGCGCGATCGACGCCCTCGAGGACACCCCGGGCGTCCGCGTCAAGGGGGTCTCGCCCGTGTACGAGACGGAGCCCTGGGGCGTGGACCCGGGCAGCCAGCCGACGTACTTCAACGCGGTGGTCGTCGTGAAGACCACGCTGCCGCCGTCCTCGCTCCTCGAGCGTGCCCACGCCGTGGAGGAGGCCTTCCACCGGGTGCGGGAGGAGCGCTGGGGTGCGCGCACCCTCGACGTCGACATCGTCTCCTACGCGGAGGTCGTCTCCGGGGACCCGGTGCTGACGCTGCCGCACCCGCGCGCCCACGAGCGTGCGTTCGTGCTCGCCCCGTGGCACGACCTGGACCCCGCGGCCCTGCTTCCCGGCCGTGGCCCGGTGGCGGAGCTGCTCACGGCCGTCACCCGAGAAGGTGTCACCGCCCGCGCCGACCTGGAACTCAGGCTGCCCGAGTAGTCGTTAAGGTCTACCGGGCCGGGGATCCCTCCCCGCGCCACCACCGTCCCGAGGGGCGGGCGTTCGGGCCGACGAAGGGGCATCGTGAAAGAGCTGCGCATCAGGACGCTGGCAGCGGTGTTCGTGGTGGCCGGAGTGCTCTCCTGGGCGGGTGCCCGCCTGTGGAGTTCGGTGGGCACGCTGCCCAAGGTCCCCTTGGCCGCGCCCATCGTCCTCGCCCTGATCGCCGTGGTCCTGATGGCCACGGCGCTCTCGCTCCGCGCCCGCCTCAAGGCCCAGCGGGAGCGTCGCCCCGGCGCCAAGGGCGTCGATCCGCTGATGGCGGCCCGGGCCGTCGTCTTCGGACAGGCCAGCGCCCTGGTCGCCGCTCTGGTCGCCGGCATGTACGGCGGCACGGGCGTCTTCCTCCTGGAATCCCTGGACATCCCCACCCGCCGGGACCAGGCCATCTACGCCGGGTTCTCGGTACTGGCCGGTGTCGCCGTCATAGCGGCGGCCTTCTTCCTGGAGCGCGTCTGCAAGCTCCCGGAAGACGACGAGCACAACGACGGTACGGCGCCGGTCTCCTAGGCGGTGCCGGGCAGGGGACTCAGCGCGCCATGATGAGGCTCATCGCCTCGTTGCGCGTGGCGGCGTCCCGCAACTGACCGCGCACGGCGGAGGTCAGCGTCTTCGCGCCGGGCTTGCGGATGCCCCGCATCGACATGCACATGTGCTCGCACTCGACCACGACGATCACACCGCGCGGCTCGAGTATCTCCATCAGCGAGTCGGCGATCTGCGTCGTGAGCCGCTCCTGCACCTGGGGCCGGCGCGCGAAGACGTCCACGAGCCGGGCGAGCTTCGAAAGCCCCGTGATCTTGCCGCTCGTGGCGGGGATGTAGCCGACGTGGGCGACGCCCCTGAACGGCACCAGGTGGTGCTCACAGGTCGAGAACACCTCGATGTCCTTCACGAGCACCATCTCGTCGTGACCGAGGTCGAACGTCGTCGTCAGGACGTCCTCGGGCTTCTGCCACAGCCCCCCGAATATCTCCCGGTACGCCCGCGCCACCCGCCCCGGGGTCTCGCGGAGCCCTTCCCGGTCCGGGTCCTCCCCGACGGCGATGAGCAGTTCCCGTACGGCGTTCTCCGCACGCTTCTCGTCGAACTCGCCGATCGTGCCTTCGCCGTCCAGCGTCACCGGGTCGGTCATCTGGTGCCTCGTTCCTGCGCCTGTGACGCGCACGGATCACGCGTCTCATGTGCGGCTCCATGGAAATGCCGCGCCCCCCAGGCTAGAACCCTGGGGGGCGCGGTCGAAATTCCGGGCCTCGGTGAGGCCCTCGGGAAGGCGGTGCCTCAGCTCTCCCGGCGGTCCTCCGGAGCCTTCTCCGTGGAGACGGACTCCGTCACGTTGGCGATCGCCGGGGTCGCGCCGTTCGCCCCGTTCGTCAGTGCGAGCTCCTTGGGGGAGAGCACCGGCGGGCGGGTGGACGGAGTGCGACGCGAGGAACCGGTCCACGCGGGCCGCGGCGGGCGCTTGACGATGGGGGCGAAGATCTCGGCGATCTCCTCCTTGCCCAGCGTCTCCTTCTCCAGAAGGGCCAGAACAAGGTTGTCGAGCACGTCGCGGTTCTCGACCAGGATCTCCCAGGCCTCGTTGTGCGCGTTCTCGATGAGCTTCTTGACTTCCTCGTCCACCAGCGCGGCGACCTCTTCCGAGTAGTCGCGCTGGTGAGCCATCTCACGTCCGAGGAACGGCTCGGTGTTGTCCCCGCCGAACTTGATCGCGCCGAGGCGCTCGGTCATGCCGTACTGCGTGACCATCGCCCGGGCCGTCGTCGTGGCCTTCTCGATGTCGTTCGCGGCACCCGTCGTCGGGTCGTGGAAGACGAGCTCCTCGGCCGCGCGGCCGCCCAGCATGTAGGCCAGCTGGTCCAGCATCTCGTTGCGGGTCGTGGAGTACTTGTCCTCGTCCGGGAGCACCATCGTGTAGCCGAGGGCACGGCCGCGCGACAAGATCGTGATCTTGTGGACCGGGTCGGAGTTCGGCGAGGCCGCGGCGACCAGGGCATGACCGCCCTCGTGGTACGCCGTGATCTTCTTCTCCTTGTCCGACATGATCCGGGTCCGCTTCTGCGGGCCCGCGACCACACGGTCGATCGCCTCGTCCAGCATCTGGTTGTCGATGAGCTTGCGGTCGCTGCGGGCCGTGAGCAGCGCCGCCTCGTTCAGCACGTTCGACAGGTCCGCACCGGTGAAGCCCGGCGTGCGGCGGGCGACGGCCGACAGGTCGACGTCCGGAGCGACCGGCTTGCCCTTCTGGTGGACCTTGAGGATCTCCAGACGGCCCTGCATGTCCGGGCGGTCGACCGCGATCTGGCGGTCGAAGCGGCCGGGCCGCAGAAGGGCCGGGTCGAGGATGTCGGGGCGGTTCGTGGCGGCGATGAGGATCACGCCGCCCTTCACGTCGAAGCCGTCCATCTCGACGAGCAGCTGGTTCAGGGTCTGCTCGCGCTCGTCGTGACCGCCGCCGAGGCCGGCGCCGCGATGACGGCCGACCGCGTCGATCTCGTCGACGAAGACGATCGCCGGGGCGTTCGCCTTGGCCTGCTCGAACAGGTCACGGACTCGGGAGGCACCGACACCGACGAACATCTCGACGAAGTCGGAACCCGAGATCGAGTAGAAGGGGACGCCCGCCTCGCCGGCCACGGCACGCGCGAGCAGCGTCTTGCCCGTACCGGGAGGACCGTAGAGCAGCACACCCTTGGGGATCTTGGCGCCGACGGCCTGGAACTTGGCCGGCTCCTGCAGGAACTCCTTGATCTCCTGGAGTTCCTCGACGGCCTCGTCCGCACCCGCGACGTCCGAGAAGGTCGTCTTCGGGGTGTCCTTGGTGATGAGTTTCGCCTTGGACTTCCCGAAGTTCATGACCCGGGAGCCGCCGCCCTGCATCTGGTTCATCAGGAACAGGAAGACGACCACGATGAGGACGAAGGGCAGCAGGGAGAGCAGGATCCCGACGAACGGGTTCTGCTTGGACGGCGCGACCGTGTAGCCGTCCGGGATCTGCTTGTTCTGGAACTTGTCCTGCAGGGTGTTGGCCAGGGTCACGCCCTGGTCGCCGATGTAGCTCGCCTGGATCTTCGAGCTGCCATCGACCTTCACGCCGTCCTTGAGCGAGACCTTGATGGTCTGCTCGTCGCCTGTGGTCAGCTTGGCCGACTGGACCCTGTTGTCATTGATCGCCGCCACGACCTGGCCGGTGTCCACCGTCTTGTAGCCGCCGGAAGAGCCGACGACCTGCATCAACACGACCACGGCAAGGACGGCCAGCACGATCCACATGACCGGCCCACGGAAGTATCGCTTCACGTCCATCCATACGGAGCGGAGCCGCCCCGTCCCTCCTGCCATAGTGAGTTTGATAAAGACAGTTCTTCTGACGGTACCCCAGGATTGTCACCCGAAGCCGCAGGGGACTGCGGGCATACCGTCCACGCATGCTCCAACGCCGCAGCACCCCCTGGGGTTCCCGAGCCTCTCGAAAGTGCCGGGACCTGGGGGTTCCGCCGTCGTGGAGCACGGCCGAACCCGAGGGGTCAGCCGCCGTACACGTGGGGGGCGAGCGTACCGACGAACGGGAGGTTGCGGTACTTCTCGGCGTAGTCGAGGCCGTAGCCCACGACGAATTCGTTCGGGATGTCGAAGCCGACCCACTGGACGTCGATGGCGACCTTGGCGGCCTCGGGCTTGCGCAGCAGCGTGCACACCTTGAGGGAGGCGGGCTCGCGCGAGCCGAGGTTGGAGATCAGCCAGGACAGCGTCAGGCCGGAGTCGATGATGTCCTCGACGATCAGGACGTGCCTGCCCTTGATGTCGGTGTCGAGGTCCTTCAGGATCCGGACGACGCCGGAGGACTGGGTGCCCGCGCCGTAGGAGGACACGGCCATCCAGTCCATGGTGAGGGGGGTGGACAGCGCCCGGGCCAGATCGGCCATGACCATCACCGCGCCCTTGAGGACGCCGACGATCAGCAGGTCCTTGCCCGCGTACTCCGCGTCGATCTTCGCGGCCAGCTCGACCAGCTTCGCGTCGATCTCTTCCTTGGTGATGAGCACCTTCTCGAGGTCGGCACCCATGTCGTTCGCGTCCACCCGCATCACTTTCGGTCGTCCCGCACTTGTCGCCCGCTCGCCTCCGGGATGCCGGCGCCGCCCTCGGCGGTCGGCCGTACCCGCTCGTCCGCCCGCGGCGGCAGCATGTCCGCTGCGCCCCGCGCGGCCTGAGCGCGCTCTCCCTTCGGCAGCGAGCGCCCTTCGGCTCGCTCGCCCGGCTGACCGGCCCCTCCCGGAGGTGCGACCCGGCGCCTCCCGCAGGCGGCGCCATTTCAGCCTTGCCGAATCACCAGTCTGCCACCCTGGCGCTGGGCGACCACTTTGCCCGGGAGATTGATGGCTCCCTGGCCCCGCCAGCCGGTGATCAGGCGGTCGACTTCCTCGATGTGACGGGCGAAGAGCGAGCCGGCCGGCGCGCCCGCCTCGATGGCGGCGCGGCGCAGCACCCGGCGGCGCACGGCCGGGGGCAGCGCATAGAGCTTGGCGCATTCCAGGAGGCCCGAGGCGTCGCGCACGGAGGTCTCCACCTGGCTGGCCCAGGCGTCGAGGGCGTCGGCGTCGTCGCGGGAGAGCTGCGCCGTACGCGCGAGGGCCTCGACGACACCCTTGCCGAGCGCCTTCTCGAGGGCGGGCAGGCCCTCGTGGCGCAGCCGCGAGCGCGTGTAGGCCGGATCGGTGTTGTGCGGGTCGTCCCAGACGGGCAGCGACTGCTCCATGCAGGCCTTGCGGGCGGTGTGCCGGTCGAGATGCAGGAAGGGGCGGCGGTAACGGCCGCCGGCCCCCGAGACCGCGGCCATTCCCGACAGGGAGCGGATCCCGGAACCGCGGGCGAGACCGAGCAGGACGGTTTCGGCTTGGTCGTCGCGGGTGTGTCCGAGAAGGATCGCGGCGGCGCCGTGGCGCTCGGCCGCGGCGTCGAGGGCGGCGTAGCGCGCGTCCCGGGCGGCTGCTTCGGGGCCGCCGTCGCGGCCCACGCTCACGGCGATGGACTCGATCGGGGCCAGTCCGAGCTCGCGCATGCGCAGGGCGACTTCCTCCGCGCGCAGGTCGGAGCCGGGCTGCAGACCGTGGTCGACCGTGATGCCGCCGGCGCGGATGCCGAGTTTGGGCGCCTCGAAGGCCAGGGCGGAGGCGAGCGCCATGGAATCGGCGCCACCCGAGCACGCCACGAGCACGAGCGGCGCGAACGGACGCTCGTGGACCCGAGCCCTGGTGTGCTCGGTGGACGCCTCGGTGAGGATGTCGTGGAGGACGCGGCGCACCGCCAGGCGTATCGCCGCGACCGCAGGATGGGGACCCATGTCCGGTTCCCTTCTGAAGTTTTCGGGGGGTGTACCCGAAGCCGGTCACTCAGAGTGTGTAAATGGTGACAGAAACGGGCCGTTCCCCGAGCATCGCACGCCTACCCATGCCCCACGGTCCCTCGGACGGGTGATTGGCGAGGCGTTCACCTGCCGAAGGCCTGATTCATTTCCCTACGCTCGCGCGAGGCTCACGAGTCCGCCTTGCGGTGCACCCGCGCGACCCAGTCCGCCGGTTTGGCGATCTCCGCCTTGGTCGGGAGGGTGTTCGGGGAAGTCCACACCCGGTTGAAACCGTCCATGCCGACCTGCTCGACGACCGCCCGCACGAACCGCTCGCCGTCGCGGTACTGCCTGAGTTTGGCGTCCAGGCCCAGCAGTTTGCGCAGGGCGAGGTCGAGCCGGGAGGCGCCCTTGGCACGGCGCTGCTGGAACTTCTCGCGGATCTCCGCGACGGACGGGACCACATCGGGGCCGACGCCGTCCATCACGAAGTCGGCGTGGCCCTCCAGGAGGGACATCACCGCGGTCAGCCGGCCGAGGATCTCCCGCTGGGCGGGCGTCTGGACGAGCTCCACGAAAGAGCGCCCGTCGTCGTCCTCCTCGCCCTCGGGGCGGCCGCCGGCGAGCGACTGTGCCGCCTCCCTGATGCGCTCCAGGACCGTCATGGGGTCGATCTCGGTCTCCGCCAGGAAGGACTGGATCTCGCCCTCCAGGTGGTCGCGCAGCCAGGGCACCGCGGTGAACTGCGTGCGGTGCGTCTCCTCGTGCAGGCAGACCCAGAGCCGGAAGTCATGCGGGCGCACGTCCAGCTCGCGCTCAACGTGCACGATGTTCGGCGCGACCAGCAGGAGGCGGCCGCCGCCGTTGTCACCCGCGGGCAGTTCGCGGGTGGCGGGCGCGAAGGTCTCGTACTGCCCGAGGACCCGGGAGGACAGGAACGACAGGAGCATGCCCAGCTCCACGCCGGTGACCTTGCCGCCGACGGCACCGAGCACGGCTCCGCCGGGCGTGCTGCCGCGCCGCTCCTGCATCTTGTCCAACAGGGGCCTGAGGATCTCCCGGAACCCGGCGACGTTCGCCCGGACCCAGCCGGGGCGGTCGACGACGAGCACGGGGGTGTCGTGCACGCCCTCCTCGCCCATCCGGGTAAAGCCCCGGACATGCTCCTCCGAGGACTTCGCGTGCCGGCGCAACTCCGCGACGACGGCCCGGGCCTCGTCGCGGCTCACTTCGGGGCCCGGCCGTACGAGCCGCGTCGCGGTCGCCACCGCGAGATTCCAGTCGACCATCTGGGCACCACCGATGCTCGTCATGCGTCAACGGTACGTGCTCGTGCGCGAGCGCGGAGAGGGTGCGACACCGTCGGGGCCCGGAATCCGGGCCCCTGGGGCCGCTGCCGCGGCTGTCAACGGCAGCCGCAGCCCGCCAGTGCCGCCGCCGTACGGTCAAGTGCCGCTCTGGCCGAGGTCTGGTCCATCGAGCCGTCCGTCAGGAACGCGAACGCCAGCAGGCGCCCGTCGGCGTCGACCACCGTCCCGGCGAGCGTGTTGACGCCGGTCAGGGTGCCCGTCTTGGCTCGTACGACGCCGATGCCGGAGCGTTCGGCCGCCTCCTCGTAGCGATCGCTGAGGGTGCCCGTGAACCCGGCCACCGGCAGCCCCGTCAGAACCGGTCGGAGTTCGGGGTGCGCCGGTGAGCCGGCGCTCGCCAGCAGGGACGTCAGCAGGCCGGCGGTGAGCTTGTCCTCGCGGTCGAGACCGCTGCCGTCGTGGAACTGCGCGCCGCCGAGCGGGAGTCCGAGCTTGCGGAGCCGGTCGGCGACGGCGGCCGCGCCCCCGGCGAAGCTCGGCTGCCCGCCGGTGGCGACGGCGGTCTGCCGGGCGAGGGCCTCGGCGATGTCGTTGTCGCTGTTGGTCAGCATCCGCTCGACCACGGCGGACAGCGGAGGGGACTGGACCGAGGCGAGGGTCTGCGCGCGGGCCGAGGCCTTCGCGCCGGAGGCGCCGGGGGCCGAGGTGCGGATACCGCGCTCGTGCAGCAGGTCCCCGAACGTCCGATCCGCGTCGGCCGCCGGGTCCCCGCTGCGCGGGGCCGGCCCGCTGGTGGAGCCGTCCGTGCGGCCCTCGTCGACCATCAGGGCGGTGACGGGCGCGAGATTGGGGTTGACGCCGATCGGGTGCAGCACCTCACCGGCGAACAGCGAGGTGTCGTACGAGAGGGTCACCGAGGACAGGTGGCGCTTCTTGAGCGCCGCGGCGGTCCGGTCGGCGAGGGTGCGCAGACCGGCCCAGCCGTCGGTCTTCTTGCGGGCGGTCAGGGTCGGGTCGCCGCCGCCCACCAGCACCACCTTGTCGGTGCCGGGCTCGAGCACGGTGCGTGTGGTGAGGCGGTGGTCGGTGCCGGCCGCGGAGAGCACGGCGACGGCCGTGGCGATCTTCGTGGTGGAGGCGGGGGTAAGCGCCTGATCGGCACCCTTGTCGTACAGGTGTCTGCCGGTGGCCACGTCGACGACGGCCGCGGTGCGCCTCGGGCCGAGGGAACCGTCGTCGAGCAGTTTGTCCAGGACGACGTTCAGGGGCTGTCCGAGCGGCGCGGACTTGGTGGTGGCGGCGCCGACTCCGGCCAGAACGGGCGCGGCGCTGGGAGCGGCGACAGGGGCGTCGGCCGCCCGCCCGGTACGGCCCCCGTGATCTGTGCCACCCTCGCGGTCCCACGCTGCGGCCCGGTCGCGCTCGGCCGTACGCTGACCCGAGGAGTCCCAGGGACCGGCAGCGGTCGCGGTCCAGACCGCGAGCGCCAGGCCCAGGGTGACGGCGATCGCCGTCACCTGCGGGGTGGTGAGGCCTCCGGAACGCGGTGTCACCACCCGGGTGATCCGCGTCACGCGCGGTCTCGCGGCCTCGGTGATCCGCCGCGCACGGGGTCTCACGGTCCTGGCCACGCGCGCGATACGCGGTTTCACGGCACGCGCTACCCGCGCCACACGCGGTCGCGCGGCCCGCCAGGCCCTCAGCTCCGGCACGACCACCAGCCCCTTTCGCGATCACACACCTGCGTGAGGGACACTTAACCACCAGAACTATGTGTTGATCATGGAGGAGCCACCGGTGGAGTTCGACGTCACGATCGAGATCCCGAAGGGTTCGCGGAACAAGTACGAGGTGGACCACGAGACCGGTCGGATCCGCCTGGACCGTCGACTCTTCACCTCGACCAGCTACCCGGCCGACTACGGCTTCGTCGAGAACACCCTCGGCGAGGACGGGGACCCGCTGGACGCCCTGGTCATCCTGGAGGAGCCGACCTTCCCCGGCTGTCTCATCAAGTGCCGCGCCATCGGCATGTTCCGTATGACGGACGAGGCCGGCGGCGACGACAAGCTGCTGTGCGTGCCGGCTTCCGACCCGCGCGTGGAGCACCTGAGGGACATCCACCACGTGTCCGAGTTCGACCGCCTGGAGATCCAGCACTTCTTCGAGGTCTACAAGGACCTGGAGCCCGGCAAGTCCGTCGAGGGCGCCAACTGGGTGGGCCGCGCGGACGCGGAGGCCGAGATCGAACGCTCGTACAAGCGCTTGAAGGAGCAGGGCGGTCACTGACCCCCGCTGCCGTCCTGCGGGCCGCGTGACCCCGTTGGGGGTGGCGCGGCCCGTTCGCGTTCGTGCGCATACTGAGGCGTAAGCCGGTAAGCAGGGAAAGCACGACCACGAAAGGCGGGACGGAAACTGGTGGCGGAGCCGGACGCGGAGGACCGCAAACCGCGGTCGGACCAGGCGAGGAGCACGTTCGCACCCGTCGGGCGCGGCGGTGAGGACGACCCGTCCTCGACATCCGGATTCTCCCTTCCCGAGGGCCTGCGCACGCCGCCCCCGACCGTCACCGACTCGTCCACGACCTCCGAGTTCGCCGTCCCCGTGGGCCTCGATGTGCCGCACGCGACCGGTGCGGAGCCGGAGACGACATCGGAGTTCGCCCTGCCGAAGGGCATGGAGACCCCGCAGCCGCTCGCCGAACCGGAGGGGTCGGCCTTCAGCCGGCCGAGCACGTACACCTCGGGGCAGGCCCCGCCCGCGTTCACACCGCCCTCCGGGATCCCCGCGGTCCGGCTGACCAAGGAGGCGCCCTGGCAGGACCGGATGCGCACGATGCTGCGCATGCCGGTGACCGAGCGGCCCGCCCCGGAGCCGGTGCACAAGGACGACGAGTCGGGGCCCGCCGTGCCGCGTGTGCTCGACCTGACGCTCCGTATCGGCGAACTGCTGCTCGCGGGCGGCGAGGGCGCCGAGGACGTGGAGGCGGCCATGTTCGCGGTCTGCCGGTCCTACGGCCTGGACCGCTGCGAGCCCACCGCCACCTTCACACTGCTGTCGATCACGTATCAGCCGTCCCTGGTCGACGACCCCGTGACGGCTTCCCGGACCGTCCGCCGCCGCGGCACCGACTACACGCGTCTCGCGGCCGTGTTCCGGCTCGTGGACGACCTCAGCGACCCCGAGACGGCGGTCTCCCTGGAGGAGGCCTACCGGCGGCTCGCCGAGATCCGCCGCAATCGGCACCCCTACCCCGGCTGGGCGCTGACCGGGGCGAGCGGGCTGCTCGCCGGTGCGGCCTCCGTGCTGGTCGGCGGTGATGCGATCGTGTTCATCGCGGCCGCGCTGGGTGCGATGCTCGGCGACCGGCTGGCCTGGTTGTGCGCGGGGCGCGGGCTGCCGGAGTTCTACCAGTTCACGGTGGCCGCGATGCCCCCGGCCGCGATCGGTGTCGCGCTCACGGTCGCCCAGGTGGACGTGAAGGCCTCCGCGGTGATCACCGGTGGTCTGTTCGCGCTGCTGCCCGGGCGGGCGCTCGTGGCGGGCGTCCAGGACGGACTGACCGGCTTCTACATCACCGCGGCGGCGCGCCTGCTGGAGGTCATGTACTTCTTCGTGGGCATCGTCATCGGCGTCCTGGTGATCCTGTACTTCGGCGTGAAGCTGGGCGCCCAGCTGAATCCGGACGCGGCCCTCAACCTCTCCCAGCGGCCGGTCGTCCAGATCGGCGCGTCCATGCTGCTGTCCCTGACCTTCGCCGTGCTGCTCCAGCAGGAGCGGTCCACCGTGCTCTGGGTGACCCTCAACGGGGGTGTGGCCTGGACCGTGTACGGGGCCATGCACTATCCGGGCGGGCTCTCGCCGGTCGCCTCCACCGCCGTGGCCGCGGGTCTGGTGGGCCTGTTCGGGCAGTTGCTCTCGCGCTACCGGTTCGCGTCCGCGCTGCCGTACACGACCGCGGCGATCGGGCCGCTGCTGCCCGGTTCCGCGACGTACTTCGGGCTGCTGTCGATCGCCCAGAACAACCTGGACAAGGGGCTGGTCTCGCTGGCCAAGGCCGCCTCGCTCGCCATGGCCATCGCGATCGGCGTGAACCTGGGGTCGGAGATCTCACGGCTCTTCCTGCGCGTGGGCTCCGCCAGGGGACGGCGGGCGGCCAAGCGGACGCGCGGATTCTGAACCGGGGGAGCCGTGCCGGACGGTCCCCCGGGAGCACACGCGCGGGTCAGTTCTGCGGGTAGCCCTGGCCGTAGGGGTACTGCTGGGGCTGCTGCTGCCCGTACGTCGGGTCGGTGTCGTACGGCTGCTGCTGCGGCCCACGGCCCTGGTGCGGGGACTGCTGGGCGTACGGACGGCCCTGGTTCTGGTTCTGGTTCTGGTCGTAACCCTGGTGCACGTCATGGCCCGGAGCCGGGTCGTAGCCCTGGTGTCCGTCGTAGCCGCGGTCCGGGTGACCCTGGCCCGGGTGGCCCTGATACGCGTCATGGCCATGGTTCGGGTGGCCCTGGTACGCGTCGTGGCCCTGGTACGCGTCGTGGCCCTGGTACGCGTCGTGGCCCTGATACGGGTCGTGGCCCTGGTTCTGGTCGTACGGCTGCTGGTTCCGCTGGTGGGCCCGGCTCCGGTCGGCGTAGGGCGGGTACTGGCCGCGGTCCTGGTAGGCCGGAGCGACGGGGCGCAGCCGGGTGGTCGCGTCGTCCATGACCGGCTGCTGCTGCACGCCCTGCACCGGCTGCTGCCAGGCCGGCGTCTCCGGCTGGTCCGGGTTCGGGTTCTTCCTGGCCTTGGAGCGGGCGCGCAGGAACTCGATGGCGATCGGGACCACCGAGACGAGGACGATCAGGATCAGGATCGCCTCGATGTTGTTCTTGACGAAGTCGATCTTGCCCAGCCAGGAGCCCAGCAGGGTGACGCCCGCACCCCACAGGACGCCGCCGATGACGTTGAAGGTCAGGAACGAGCGGTACTTCATGCCGCTGACGCCGGCGATGATCGGCGTGAACGTGCGCACGACCGGTACGAAGCGCGCCAGGACCAGGGACTTGGGGCCGTACTTCTCGAAGAACTCGTTGGCCTTGGTGACGTTCTCCTGCTTGAAGAGGCGGGAGTCCGGCCGGTTGAAGAGCGAGGGTCCGACCTTCTTGCCGAACATGTAGCCCGCCTGGTCGCCCAGGATCGCGGCGACGCAGATCAGGACGATGGCCGCCCACAGCGGGAAGTCCAGCTGGTTCGAGGTGATCAGCAGTCCGCACGTGAACAGCAGCGAGTCACCCGGCAGGAAGAACCCGATGAGCAGGCCCGACTCGGCGAAGACCACGAGGAGCAGTCCCCATATGCCGAAGTTGTCCAGCAGGGTGTTCGGATCCAGCCAGCTCGGTCCGAGGGCAAGCGTCGTCACGGTTCCGGGCTCCTGATGTGAGAGGAAGTGCGGCGTCCTGGGGGCGGCCTGCACGACGGTGGCCGCACAAAGCTATCAACGCACGGTTTCCGCACCAGGTTCCACCGGTGGCCCCGGCACGCGCACGGTGCGCGGCCGGGGCACACGGGTGGTGGCCACGGGCACCCGGGGCACGGCGCCGGTTCCGCGACGGCGGCGCTCCCGGCCGGAGGCGGGCCGCCCCGGGCCGGGTGCCCGTCAGGCGTGGCGGGCCGCGTTGGCCGTGATCGCGTCCCTCAGATGCTCGGCGAGGCCCGGCCGCATGGAGTCGTAGAACTCCTTGAACCGCTCGTCGGAGACGTACATCTCGCCGAGCCCGCGGTGGATGTCGTAGGAGCACTCGTAGAACCACTTGCTGATGTGCTGCCGGTGCTCCTCGGCCATGTCCATGGCGCGCTCGCCGGACGGATCCTCTCCTTCGGCCATCAGGGCGACGTAACGCTCACCCCAGGAGGCCACTTCCGCCTGCATGCGCTTCCAGTCGTCCTTGGTGTAGCGGGCGACGCGTCGCTGCGACTCCGCGTACTGCTCGGTGCCGCCCCAGCGGCGCTCGGCCTCCTCGGCGTGTGCCTCGGGGTCCTTGTCCCCGAAGACCTCGAACTTCTCCTCGGGCGTGAGGTTGATGCCCATCGCGCGTGCCTCCATGGCGTGCTCCACGGCCGCCGCCATCCTCTGCAGTCTCTCGATCCGGGCGGTCAGCAGTTCGTGCTGGCGGCGCAGATGCACACGCGGGTCCGCGTCCGGGTCGTCGAGCAGGGCGGCGACCTCCTCGAGCGGGAAGCCGAGCTCCCGGTAGAACAGGATCTGCTGCAACCGGTCGAGGTCCGCGTCGCCGTAACGCCGATGGCCCGCGCGGGTGCGCTCGCTGGGCACGAGCAGGCCGATCTCGTCGTAGTGGTGAAGCGTGCGCACGGTCACGCCGGCGAATCCGGCGACCTGGCCCACCGAGTAGCTCACTTCCGCTCCCTTCTGGGTACGCGCTCCAGGCTGGGTCCTCACGTCGCGTGAGGTGCAAGCCCGTTCCCCCGGGTGTGGCGGCGCCCTCTGCGACGGCCCGCGGACCAGGGGCGTTCTGCCCGATTCACGCCCTTGGGGTGTGCCCGTGGCTCAGGGCACCGCGCAATGGGCGACCGCCGGACCGGCGACCCCCGCGCGGCGGCTGCTGCCGCTGGTCCCTCCTGGCGCTCGTCGTCGGCGCCGGGGGCCAGTCTGCTGTACCTGGCCGCCCCCTGACCGACACGTCCTGTGGCCGACCCTGCCCGATGGGCTGGATGGGATCGGCCGCTATTGCGCGGTCCGGCTGCTCGTCGTGCTCACCGCTACCGGTGCGCTCGTGGGACCGGCCGCGTGTCAGGCACGCGTGCCCCGGCCCCGCGACGCCGCTCACCATGACGACCCCGCCGCAGTCAGCGAGCTCGGCCGGCGCCGCCGGGTGATCGCGAGCAGGACGCCCGGCGCTCCCGGATTCGGCTGGACGCAGCCGCCGTCCGGTGAACCGGGAAGGAGCACATCCCGGGGCGGCGGGGCATCCATGAGTCGGCGGGCGGCGGGGAACCCATGGAGCAGCGGGAGGAGGACACAGGGAGCGAGGGGCCCGGAGCGGCCGGCACAGAGCAGTCGAGGGGCCGGAGCCGGGCGAACGGGTGATACGCCGGCGGCCGGTGAACCGGCGGCCCCGCAGGCCCGATGAACCATCAGGACGTCCGGATCGGGTGATCCGGACGGCCGGATTCCGCAGGAATCGCACGTGTACTGCACCGACGTGATGGGAGACGAGACACGATGCCGCTCCACACCGGCCCGGGGAAGCCCGAAGAGCGCCCCATGTCGATGAACCCCTTCTTCGGGGAGGCCAACCCGGTCGTCGAGATGAACCAGGCGCCGCCCAAGCACCGGCTGCCCGACGGGCCGATGCCGCCCTCGGTCGCGTATCAACTGGTCCACGACGAACTGATGCTGGACGGAAACTCCCGGCTCAATCTCGCCACGTTCGTCAGCACGTGGATGGAGGACCAGGCCGACCGGCTGATGTCGGAGTGCCGCGACAAGAACATGATCGACAAGGACGAGTACCCGCGCACGGCGGAGCTGGAGCGCCGCTGTGTGGCCATGCTCGCCCATCTGTGGAACGCACCGGACCCGGAGTCCGCGGTGGGCTGTTCGACGACCGGCTCCAGTGAGGCCTGCATGCTCGCCGGAATGGCGCTGAAGCGGCGCTGGGCCCGGCGCAACGCGAACCGCTACCCGTCCGCGGACGCCCGCCCCAACCTGGTCATGGGCGTGAACGTACAGGTCTGCTGGGACAAGTTCTGCAACTTCTGGGAGGTCGAGGCGCGCCAGGTGCCCATGGAGGGCGACCGGTTCCATCTGGACCCGCAGGCGGCCGTCGACCTGTGCGACGAGAACACGATCGGCGTCGTGGGCATCCTCGGATCCACCTTCGACGGATCCTACGAGCCGATCGCCGAGCTGTGCGCGGCCCTGGACGACCTTCAGGAGCGCACGGGCCTGGACATCCCCGTGCACGTCGACGGCGCGTCCGGGGGCATGATCGCGCCCTTCCTCGACCCGGACCTGGTGTGGGACTTCCGGCTGCCGCGGGTCGCGTCGATCAACACCTCCGGCCACAAGTACGGCCTCGTCTATCCGGGTGTGGGCTGGGCGCTGTGGCGGGACCAGGAGGCCCTCCCCGAGGAACTGGTCTTCCGGGTCAACTATCTGGGCGGCGACATGCCGACCTTCGCGCTCAACTTCTCCCGGCCCGGCGCCCAGGTCGTGGCGCAGTACTACACGTTCCTGCGGCTCGGCAAGGACGGCTACCGCGCGGTCCAGCAGGCCGCGCGGACCGTGGCGCAGGGGCTCGCCCACCGCATCGAGGCGCTGGGCGACTTCGAACTGCTCACCCGCGGGGACCAGTTGCCGGTCTTCGCCTTCACCACCGCACCGGATGTGCAGGCGTACGACGTCTTCGACGTGTCCCGGCGCATGCGCGAGTTCGGCTGGCTGGTCCCCGCGTACACGTTCCCGGCCAATCGCGAGGACCTGTGCGTGCTGCGGATCGTGTGCCGCAACGGCTTCTCGACGGACCTCGCCGCCCTGTTCCTCGAGGACCTCGACCGGGTGCTTCCGGCACTGCGGCGGCAGCCCCACCCATGGACCCGCGACAAGCAGAAGGCCACGAGTTTCCATCACTGAGGGCCCGCACGGCCGCCCACGCCCACGGCGCGAGCGGCCGTCGGACCGCCGTACGGCTACCCGTTCAGCCGTCCGAACCTGCGCACCGCCAGCGGGAAGAAGACCGCCAGCAGCGCCAGCGGCCAGACGACGGCGGCCCAGACGTGCCCGGCCTCGCCGCCGGGCCCGCCGAGCAGGTCGCGTACGGCCGTCGCCGTGCGGGACATCGGGTTCCACTGGACCGCCGTGCCCAGCCAGCCGGGCATGGAGTCCGGAGCGGCGAAGGCGTTGGAGAGGAAGCCGACCGGCCAGACCAGGATCTGTACCGCCTGCACCAGCTCCGGCTTCCCGGCGACCAGCGCCAGATGGATCCCGATCCACAGCATCGCGAAACGGAACAGCAGCAGCAGGCCGACGGCACCGAAGAACGCGGTGATCCCGTTGTGCACACGCCAGCCGAGCGCGAGCCCCACGCCTGTCAGGGCCGCCAGGCCGAGTACGGACTGGAGCATGTCCGCGGTCGCACGGCCCACGAGCACCGCGCCGTCGGCCATGGGCATCGCCCGGAAGCGGTCGATCACGCCCTTGTCGAGGTCCCTGGTGACGGCGAGCATGGTGCCCTCCAGGCCGAAGGCCATGGTGAGCGCGAGCATCCCGGGGACGAGGTAGTCGAGGTAGTCGCCGGTGACACCGCGGCCGCCGCCGACCAGGTAGCCGAACATCAGCAGCAGCATCACGGGGAAGACCAGGCCGACCAGCACCTGGACCGGCTGCCTGGCCCAGTGGGCGAGTTCGCGGCGGGTCATGGTCCAGCAGTCGGCGAGGACGTGCGCGCCCGGCACGGGAGCGGGGCGGGCGGGGCCCCGGTGGGCGAAGGTGGTGCTCACGCGGCCTCCTTCACGTTCCGGTCCGCGCCGGTGAGATGCAGGAAGACCTCATCGAGGGTGGGGCGGCGCAGGGCGATGTCCTCCGCCTCGATGCCGGCCGCCTCCAGGGCGCGTACGACCCCGGAGAGCGCCGCCATGCGGTCGGTGACCGGGGCGCTGAGCAGGCGCCGGTCCACGTCGACCGAGACCTCGTCCCCGGGCAGGGGCCACAGGGAGCGGGCCGCGCCCAGCAGGCCGCCGTCGCGCAGCACGACGTCGATCCGGTCGCCGCCGATGCGGGCCTTGAGTTCGCCGGCCGTGCCGTCGGCGATCACCCGGCCGTGGTCCACGACCGAGATGCGGTCGGAGAGCTGGTCGGCCTCCTCGAGGTACTGGGTGGTGAGCAGGACCGTGGTGCCGCCGCCCACCAGGGAGCGGACCGCGGACCACACCTCGGCGCGGCCGCGCGGGTCGAGACCGGTCGTCGGCTCGTCCAGGAACAGCACCTCGGGTTCGGTGATGAGGGACGCCGCGAGGTCCAGGCGGCGCCGCATGCCTCCGCTGTACTGCCTGACCGCCTTGCGGCCGGTGTCCTCGAGGCCGAAGCGCACGAGGAGTTCGGCGGCGCGCCGCCGCGCCCCACGGGCGCCCATACGGTGCAGGCGACCGAACATCTCCAGGTTCTGAAAGCCGCCGAGCTCCTCGTCCAGGGCCGCGTGCTGTCCGAGCAGGCCGATGCGGAACCGCACCTGCCGGGCGCCCTTCACCACGTCGTGCCCGGCCACCTCGGCCCGGCCGCCGTCCGGCCGCACCAGGGTGGACAGGATGCGGACCAGGGTCGTCTTGCCCGCGCCGTTCGGACCGAGGACCCCATGCACCGTGCCGCGCCGGACCACCAGGTCGAGCCCGTCCAGCGCCGGTGCGCCACCGTACTTCTTGCGTACCCCTTCGACAGTGATCGCCGTCTCGGCCACCCGTCGCTCCTTCGCTAGTCAAACTTGACTACTGGGGGAAGGTAACGCGGCCGAAGGCATTGGTCAAACTTGATTAGTTCGCATCCCCCGGATGCGGCTCCCCCGTCGCGTACGGGTTCTCCTGGCCCTCCGTCAGAACGCCCACGAACGGCTCCCCCTCCCCCGCGAAGGAGTACGCCCCGCCCTCGATCCGCTCGACGAGCCCCCGGGTCCAGGCCGCGTCGGAGTCCGCGGTGTGGACCCAGAGATTCATGATCTCGCCGATGTGGCCGAGCTGCCCGGGACCGTCCTCGGGGATGTAGTGCTCGGTGACCGCGGCCCGCCACGCCTCGATCCGCCGGGTCCGCTCCCTCAGCAGGTCCAGCACCTCCTCCCGTGGCAGGTCGACGACGAAACCGATGGCCGCGGACTGGATGTCCATCTTCTGGTCGTATGCGACCAGGGACTCACGAAGGAGCCGCAGGAACTCCTCGGTCCCCTTGTCCGTGATCTCGTACTCGGTGCGGGGCGGGCCGCCGGCCGTCGACGGGGCGACCTCGTGCGCATGCAGCAGTCCCTGTTTCGCCATCTGCTTCAGGGCGTGGTAGATCGAGCCGGGCTTGGCGTTGGACCACTCGTGCGCGCCCCAGTACTCCAGGTCGTTGCGCACCTGGTAGCCGTGGGCCCGCCCGTGCTGACGGACGGCGCCCAGCACGAGGAGGCGGATCGCTGACATGCGCCCCAGCGTAGGACGCGTGAGATCAGCCCCAGGACGTGCCCTGCTCCATGGCCACCAGCTCGAAGGCCGTCTTCCCGTCCAGCGACTCCCTGACGATGTCCGCGTGACCCGCGTGCCGTGCGGTCTCGCGGATCAGATGGAGCAGCAGCCAGCGCATCGAGACGCGCTCGTCCGGCGGGAACCACGGGTCGTTCGGCAGCGCGAACGTGTCGTCCAGGCTCGGCACCGACCGGATGAACGCCTCGGTCTCGTCGGCGACCTTCCGCCAGTACGCAAGCTGCGAGTCGACCGTCTCGTCGCCCATGAGCCGGAAGCACTCGTGCCAGTTCGACTCGTCCCGCGGTACCGCGGGGGGCTCGCCCTTGGCGCGGGCGATCCAGCCCTGCTCCACCTCCGCGGCGTGCTTGAGCAGACCGGACAGGGTCAGTTCGCTGGCACTGGGCCGGCTCGCGGCCTGCTCCTCGGTCACGCCGAGCAGGGCCCGGCGAATACCGCCGCGCTGCTCCTCCAGGAAGGAGAGCAGTGCTCCGCGTTCATCGCCCTGCGCCTCGGCACGCACATGAGTGACCACGACAGTCCGCCTTTCACCGGTTCCGGCTGGTTCGCCCTTGCCTTGCACCGATGAAGCTACGGGCCCTTGCGGTCGACTTCTGTCCGCAAGGGCCCGAGGGGGACGAGGAATCGCCGGCAGGCGGTGTCGTCAGAACGGGAAGCCGCTGCGCCCGTGCTGCACGGAGATCCACTTCAGCGTGGTGAAGGCCTCCACGGTCGTCTCGCCGTTCAGCCGGCCGACGCCCGAGTGCTTCTCCCCGCCGAAGGGGACACGCGGCTCGTCGTGGACGGTGCCGTCGTTCACATGGAACATGCCCGTGTCGATCCGCTTGGCGAAGGCGACGCCGCGCTCGATGTCGCCGGTGTGGACGGCACCGCTCAGTCCGTACGGGGTGTCGTTGACGATCCGCACGGCCTCCTCCTCGCCGTCGAACGGGATGAGGAAGGCGACCGGGCCGAAGATCTCCTGCCGCAGCAGGTCGGAATCGGCCGGGACGCCCGTCAGCACCGAGGGCTCGACGAGGTTGTCGGTGGTCCTGCCGTGCACCAGCGCGATCGCGCCCTCGGCGATGGCCTGCTCGACGACGCCCGAGACCGCCTCGGCCTGGGAGGAGTTGATCACCGGGCCGATGACGGTCTGCGGGTCCCGCGGGTCGCCGACCTTGAGGGACTTGACCTTGGCGACGAACTTCTCGGTGAACTCCGCCTGCAGCGAGCGGTCCACCAGAACGCGGTTGGCGGCCATGCAGACCTGGCCCTGGTGCACGTACCGGCTGAAGACGGCGGCGTCGACGGCGTAGTCGACGTCCGCGTCGTCCAGCACCACGAGCGCGCTGTTGCCGCCGAGCTCGAGGACGGACCGCTTGAACAGCGAACCGCAGACGGTGGCGACGTGGCGGCCGACCTTGTCGGAGCCCGTGAAGGAGATGACCTTCGGGATCGGGTGCTCGAGGAACGCGTCGCCTATCTCCGCTATGTCCGTGATGACGACGTTCAGCAGACCGCCCGGGAGCCCGGCGTCCTCGAAGATCCTGGCGACCAGGGAACCGCCGACGACGGGCGTCTCCTGATGCGGCTTGAGGACGACGCCGTTGCCGAGCGCGAGCGCCGGGGCGACCGACTTGATCGACAGCAGGAACGGGAAGTTGAAGGGGCTGATCACTCCGACGACACCGACGGGCACGCGGTAGAGGCGGTTCTCCTTGCCGTCGATCGGCGACGGGAGGATCTTGCCCTCCGGGCGCAGCGTCAGCCGGATCGACTCGCGCAGGAACTCCTTGGCGAGATGCAGTTCGAAGGCGGCCTTCACCCGGGTCCCGCCGAGCTCCGCGATGATCGCGTCGGCGATCTCGGTCTCGCGCTCCTCGATGATCCCGAGGGCCTTCTCGAACACGGCACGGCGGCCGTACGCGCTGATGGCCGCCCATTCCCGCTGGGCGTCCGCGGCGGCCCGGTACGCCTCGTCGACCTCGTCCACCGTGGCGATCGTGATCGACGCCAGCTTCTCGCCGTCATAGGGGTTGAAGTCGATGATGTCCCAGGAGCCGGTGCCCTGGCGCCACTCACCGCCGATGAACTGCCGAGCCAGATCGGTGAAGTAGGACGACATGTGACCCCTCAATCCCTCGCAGCCGAAGCAGACACCCGTTCACCTGCCCGTGATCACGACACGGTTTGATCTCGCGTCATCGTACGCAAGTCCAAAAGGAGTTGGGGGAACGCCTCGAAGCACTCTGTGCGGACAGTCAGGAAAGCTGGAGCAGACCCCGCAGCAGATCGCGGCTTTCGTCCGGACCGGGGCTGTCCTGCTGCAGTTGCTTCATGGCCGACTCGTACTGAGCGACGTCCTCACGCTTGTCCAGATACAGCGCACTGGTGAGCTGCTCCAGGTAGACCACGTCGGACAGGTCGGACTCGGAGAAGCTCAGAATCGTGAAGGAGCCGCTCTCGCCGGAGTGCCCGCCGAAGCTGAACGGCATGACCTGAAGCCGTACGTTGGGGTGCTCCGAGATGTCGATCAGATGCTGGAGCTGGCCCCGCATCACCTGCCGGTCGCCGTAGGGCCGACGCAGCGCGGCCTCGTCGAGCACCACATGGAACTCCGGGGCGCTCTCCGCGACGAGGTACTTCTGGCGCTCCAGCCGCAGCGCCACCCGCCGGTCGATGTCCGCGACGCTCGCGCCCCTCATGCCACGGGCGACGACCGCGTGGGCGTACGCCTCGGTCTGCAGCAGGCCGTGCACGAACTGGACCTCGTAGGACCGGATCAGATGGGCTGCCCCCTCGAGGCCCACGTACGTCGGGAACCAGTTCGGCAGAACGTCCGAGTAACTGTGCCACCACCCGGCGACGTTGGCCTCCTTGGCCAGCGACAGCAGGGACGTTCGTTCGGCCTCGTCGGTGATCCCGTACAACGTCAGCAGATCCCCGACATCGCGTGTCTTGAAGCTCACCCGTCCCAACTCCATGCGGCTGATCTTCGACTCCGAGGCCCGAATCGAGTAGCCGGCCTGCTCTCTGGTGATGCCGCGCGCCTCCCGCAGACGCCGGAGATGGGATCCCAGCAGAATGCGCCGCACCACCGACCCGCTCGAGTCCCCAGCGCTCACGTTCGTCAGCCTCCCCAACCGTCCTTCAGATCGCGCAGTCTGCCACTAAAACACTTCGAGCAGTACTCGTACGGTTACAGAAACGGAAAGGAGTCGAAGGGGATCCGCAGGCAGGCATCAGGAAGTGGCAAGCAGGCGGCAAGAAAGTGTCAGAAGAAACAAGCAGAAAGCGGTACGGGAACCACCAATTCCGGCGCGTGCACGTGCATCTGCCCTTGCATCTGCCTGGCTCATCCGAAACCATGGTCCCCGCGCCACCGCTGCATCGCCACGACCGCGAACACTCGGGAGTGCCTCGCATGGGGACGAATGGATCGACCATGCTCGAGCCCTTACGGCAGGGACTTCCGCCGCTCGATCCCGCGGCCGTGTCCGACTCCGCCTCCTGCGCCCTTGCCGCCCGGCTCGAAGCCGTGCGCGAAGCACGGCAGTTCACCCGCAAGACCCTCGGTCAGTGGGATGTGGGCGATCGGTTCGACGACGTCTGCCTCGTGGTCTCCGAGCTCGTGACCAATGCGCTGCGGCATGCGCTGCCCGCGGCGGCACGGGATGCGGGCGAACAGGACGCGCCGGTACGGCTGCATCTGATGCGCTGGACCTCGCGGCTGGTGTGCGCCGTACGCGATCCCAGTCACGACGGTCCGGTCGCGGGCGACTCGGACGACTTCTCGGCGGAGTCCGGCCGCGGACTGTTCCTGGTCGACTCGTTCGCCGACAGCTGGGGCTGGCACCCGCTGGCGGGCACGCTGAGCGGCAAGGTCGTCTGGGCGCTCTTCCTGCTGTCGGCCGGGCCGGTGTGCGCGGAGTAAGAGCCGCGGTCCTTTTCCGAGGTCACGGTTCTACGCGTGTTGCGGCCGTGGTACATCGGTGCACCACGGGGCGGACGCGTGTCCGGCGTCCGCGGGACCTCCACCCGGGCCCGCGCCGGGCGCATCAGGCGATCAGATGGTCGAACTCGCCGTCCTTGACGCCCAGCAGCATCGCCTCGATCTCCGCACGGGTGTAGACAAGGGCGGGCCCGTCGGGGAAGCGCGAGTTCCGTACCGCCACGTCTCCCCCTGGCAGCCGCGCGAACTCCACGCACGACCCCTGCGAATTGCTGTGCCGGCTCTTCTGCCAGGCCACTCCGCTCAGCTCCGCGGCAGCCATGCCGTTGTACACGTCGTACACGTCGTGGTCCACAGGTCGCTCCCCGAACGGTGCATTTGGCTGGTGTGGCCATTGATGCAGTGGTCAACTGTCCCGGATCATAACTCCGTTCACATGCAGCTGCATGCGCAAATGCACGTGCACGGGGGGTGTTCCTGCGGTTACAGCTTTTACAGTCCCTTGACTACTGCCTGACTGCGGCCTGACTACAGTCGGTCAAGCGTCTGCCCCAGAGCTCGCATTACATGCGACCTCCAGCCCCCGTCCATGATCGTCCGCGCCGTCATCTGTGCCGGGTCGTCCGGGTCGAACCCTTCATGCACTAGGAAGAGACGCGTCCCGCGGCCTTCCTGTTCCAATGTCCACGTGATGGTCCAGTCCGCGGGATTGGCGGGGTCCGCGTCGGCCCACCCCACACGCAGCATCCGCCCGGGCTCATAGGCGAGTACCTGCACGTCGACGGTGCCGGAGAACCGGGTGTTGGGCCGCGGCACGGAGGTCATCGTGTAGCGGTGCCCCACTTCGAGCCGGAAGTTCTCGGAGCCCGGCATCTGCCACTGGGCCAGCAGTCCGGGCTCGGTGAGGGCGCGCCAGACCTTGGCCGGGGGATGCGGCAGGAACTGGTCGACGCGGATCGTGGTGAGGTCGTCGCCGGGCGCGGTGCTCATGGGCGGTCATCGTCCGGCATACGGTCGAGCAACTCACCGAGCCCGCGCAGCCGCTGCCGCCAGAACCGCTCGTACGGATGGAGCCAGTCCTGCACCTCGGCGAGCGGGGCCGCCTCAAGACGGTAGATGCGCTGCCGGCCCGAGCGCTGCTCGGAGACGAGGCCGGCCTCCCGGAGCACCTTGAGGTGTTCCGAGAGGCTCGGACGTCGCATGTCGAATCGGTCGGCCAGGGCCTGGACGGGCTGCGGTCCCTCGTCGCGCAACAGCCGCAGCACCTCGCGGCGGGTGCCGTTGGCGAGCGCGGCGAAGACGCGGTCCTCGGCGGCGGTGTCCGCCCCGGCCCCGGTCGTGGTCATGCCGGACTCCCTATCCCTGTGCCTCCGTCAGCAGCATCAGACCGTTGCCGTCGGGGTCCTGGAAGGACACCATCCGGCCCCACGGGAGGTCGTCCGGGCCCTGTACGGACACGCCCGCCCCGGCCAGCCGTGCGCAGTCGGCGTCGACATCGGTCGTGACCAACATGATCCCCCGGGTCGAGCCGGGTTCGAAATCGCCCATCCCGGGACCGGAGAGCGTGAAGACGGTCTGCGCACCCCGGGGGGCGACCTGAAGCCACCGCCCCTGCGGCATGTCCAGGTCGGCGGAGACCTCGAAGCCCAGGACCTCCGTGTAGAAGCGCAGGGCGCGGTCCTGGTCGGTGACGGGAACAGTGACGAAAGAAGCGTGTGTGACGGTCATGCGGCACACCATAGGTAGGAGATTCCCTACCCGTCAAGCGTAGGAAATTCCCTACCTATGATGACACCCGGACAACGGGCATGACGCTCGGACGGCCGTGCAGGCAAGGCGCGCCCTGGGAAGGCGTGCACGGGCACCGCAGCGGCCGGAGCCCGTGCCCCCGGCGTGAAGATCCGAGGAGACCAGGGGCCGGTACGGCGAAGAATGGGTGGATCGCGACGATCGAGAGGCATCGGCGCGCCCGTCGTGCGGCGGTCCGCGCGCCGCGCCGGACCGCGCGGGGATCGTCGGCCGTCGATCGCCGCAAGACCGGAGCGGCTCATCGCCCGGCCGAAGCCGCGCAGGCAGCCGCCCGGACGCGGGCCTCCCGGGGCTGAACCGGGCAGCGGGCCGCACGACGGCGCACCTCGCCTTCGGCCCGTGCCGGGTCGGCCCGCGTGAGCAACCGCACGCCCGGCGTCTCCCCGGCGCGCACAAGCCCTCCTGGTAGCTTGCTGCGATCGTCCCCATGACCTCATCGGCAACCCGGCAACCCTGGGAGACTCCAGTGACAGCGACGCATGTCACGCGCCGGCAGGCGCGCATCGGACTGACGGCCGCCGCCGGTCTCGCGGCCGCGCTCGTGCTGACCGGCTGCAGCGGCGACTCCGGGGGCAGCGACTCCGCGAGCGGTGGGGCGTCCACGCCCAGCGCGTCCGGGGCCACGGCGGACGCCGGCGGGGACTCCGGCACACCGGGCGCCGCTTCCGGGACGATGGAGGGCAGCTGGCTGGCCACGACGGGCGGCAAGGCCGTGGCCCTGGTGATCACCGGCAAGCAGGCGGGACTCTTCGCGACGGGCGGCACCGTCTGCACCGGTGTGGCGGGCGAGGAGTCGGGCAAGCAGACGATCCACCTCAAGTGCACGGACGGCAGCAACGACCGCGGGACCGGGACGGTCGACTCGCTGAACTCGCGGAACATGAAGGTGACCTGGCAGGGCGGCATCGGCGCGGAGACCTTCATGAAGGCCGAGGGCGGCACGCTGCCGAGCGGACTGCCGACGGCGAGCCTGGGATCCTGACCTCCGGCTGCGCGCGACGGGCCGCGGGATCCGGGACCGGGTGCACACACGGCGACGGGGGCGCGCAACCCCGCCCCGCCCGCCTGCGTGATGATCCATGCACATCGTCACGACCCAGAGGACCTTCATGCGCACGCTCCACGTCCGCCTCTCCGCCGCCGCCTTCGCCACGGCCCTGGCCCTGACCGCCTGCGGCAGCGGCGGGGGCGGCGGCAAGGAAGCCGCCCCCCCCCCCCGCCGCATCGGCGTCGAGGTCGGTCCCGGCAATGCCGCCACCAGCCCCGGCGACACCGGCAACGTCCCGGTCACCCTCACGAACCGCGACAGCAAGCAGTGCACCCTGAAGGGCTTCCCCGCCATCGAGCTGCGCGACGGCGACTCCGCCTGGACCGTGCCCGACCAGGAGGGCGCGAAGCCGGCCGAGGTGACGCTGCAGAAGGACGAGACGGCGACCTTCACCATCACGTACGTCCGCGGCGACGGCGGATCCCGCAGCGCCCCGGTCAAGACCGTGAAGATCGACGTTCCGGGCGCCGGTGACACGGGCAGCCACCCGTGGTCGTACGGGGACGTGGCACTGAAGGACGCGAAGACCCCGGACGCCTCGGTGAGTGCCGTGCAGGTCGCCGGGGACTGACCCGGTCTCAGGGGAGCCGGGGCCGTCCCGCCACCTGCGCCCGGTCGGCGGCCGCGGCTCCCTGCTCCCATCCGTCCGCATCACCGACGCCGCGCAGCCGGGTGGTGACCGTCTCCGGGAACATCCGCTCCATCCGGTCGGCGACGGCCACGTCCCGGGCCACGAGCATCGGCAGCAGATCGCCCTCGCTGTGTGCGACCTGCCCCTCGGCCGCGGTCCGGAGCCGGTCGCCGATGCGATGCGCGTACGCCGCCAGGAACGACTGCCGGAACGTCTTCGTGCGCTTCCGGCCGCCCTTGCGCTGAGCCGCCTCCGCCTTCGTCATCGCACCGGTGGCCTGTACGAGCAGCGAGGTGTAGAGCAGTTCGACGGCCTCCAGGTCCGGTTCGAAGCCGATGACGGTGGAGAAGCCCAGGGCCCCGTGCCACACGGCCCGGCAGCGGTTCGCGGTCGCCACCGCGTCGAGGAGCACCGCCTTGGCCGTCTCGTAGGGCGGCTCGACCCCGATGCGGCAGGCGCCGGGGGCGTTCCCGGGGTGCGTACGGGCCGCGAGCAGCGCCTCGTCGATGCTGTGCCGCGCCATCAGCTCCTGCGCCTTGGCGCTCAGCGCCTCGGCCTCCTCGGGGTAGCCGGTCGCCTCCGCCTTGGCGAGCAGGGCACGGATGCGGGTGAGCATGCGTGACTCCGGCTGCCGCGGGGCGGCGTCCTGCCCGGGCGCCTCGAGCGGTTCGAGGGCGGGCAGCCGCAGGAGCAGGCGGTACAGCTCCAGAACGGCGGTGGCGTGCGAGAAGCGGTCGAAAGTCCCCGAGGGCTCCACGTCGAGGTCGCGCAACTGTGCGGCCCAGCGCGGGCCGGGGGGCGTGCGCCCGCCGGCCTCCCCGAGGACCAGCGCCGACACGAGGCGCACATGAAGGGCGTCGAGTTCGCGGCGCACGATGCGTACGACGTCCGCGGGCTGCCAACCGCGCCGCCAGGCTGCGGCCACGAACTGCTCGCCGCGCCGGACGAGTTCGGCGTCGGCCCCGGTATCGGCGGCGAGCAGCGAGGCACCGGTGTCGAGGGCCGCGTCGGTGTCGTCGTAGAGGGCGGCCCGGAAGGCGCGGTCCACGGTGGTCGTCGTACTCACGCGTTCGATCGTGACACGAGGCGCGCCGGAGCCCGCCGCCATCCCCTCCGCGGGCCCGCACCTCGCGGCCGGGTGTCAACTTCGGGTTGACAGTCTCAGGGTGTCAACTTACGGTTGACGCATGACGGAGAAGCCGTACACCTCAGCGAACCTGCGTCTCGACGACCTCATCGAAGCCATCAAGAAGGTCCACACGGACGCACTCGACCAGCTTCAGGACGCGGTGATCGCCGCGGAGCACCTCGGCGACGTGGCCGACCATCTGATCGGCCACTTCGTGGACCAGGCCCGGCGTTCGGGCGCGTCCTGGACCGACATCGGCAAGAGCATGGGCGTCACCCGGCAGGCGGCCCAGAAGCGCTTCGTGCCCAAGGAGTCCGCGGACCTCGACCCCAACCAGGGATTCAGCCGCTACACCATCCGCGCCCGCAACGTGGTCGTCACCGCGCACAACCGGGCGAAGTCGGCCGGCAACGCCGAGACCGTCCCCGAGCACCTAGTCCTCGGGCTCCTCGCCGAGCCGGAGGCGCTGGCCGCGAAGGCGATCGTCGCCCAGGGGGTCTCGCTGGACGCGGTGCTCGAGGCGGCGACCGCCGCCCTGCCGCCCCGCGCCGAGGACGCCCCCGAACTCGTTCCCTACTCCCCCGCCGCGAAGAAGTCCCTCGAACTCACCTTCAGGGAGGCGCTGCGCCTGGGTCACAACTACATCGGCACCGAGCACATCCTCCTCGCGCTCCTCGAGCAGGAGAACGGCGAGGGCCCGCTGACCGGCCTCGGCATCAGCAAGGACGCGACGGAGGCACATGTGCTCAAGGCGCTGGACGACATCCGCAAGCAGCTCTCGCAGGAGGACTGAGCCACCCGGCCGGCACGTCCGGCCCCACTGTCAGACCCCCCTGCCACACTCGCAGCATGACCGGGCGCTGGGCTCTCGCTCCGGCCGAGGACGGTGGCGCGGAGGTCGCCGCACTCGGCCCGGACGGGCTGCTCGCCGGGCCGGTGGTCAGGGAGGGGGATCTCGTCGAGGCCGTCCGGGCGCGGCCGGAGGTCACCCGGTGGGTGTGGCGGTCCACCGCCGACGTCCAGCCGCGTCTGCTCGCCACGGGGGTGCGGGTCGACCGGTGCTATGACGTCGAGGCCGCCGAGACCCTCCTCCTGGGCCACGAGGGGCGGCTCGGCGAGCCCCGGTCGGCAGCCGCCGCGCTGGCCCGGCTGCGCGGCGGCCCCGTACCGCCGGACCCGCCGTCGCGGTCCGCCGAGCCCGGCTCGCAGTCCTCCCTCTTCGAGCCCAGCCCCGTCCACGTCCCCCTCCGCGACCTCGTCGAGGTGTACGCGGACCAGCAGCGCCGGCACGAGTCCACCGCCGACCCCGACCGGATGCGTCTGCTCACCGCCGCCGAGTCGGCCGGCATGCTGGTGGCCGGCGAGATGAACCGGTCCGGGCTGCCGTGGAGCGCGGACGTCCACCGCGGGTTGCTGCACGATCTGCTCGGCGAGCGGTACGCGGGCGGCGGCGAGCCCCGGCGCCTGGCCGAGCTGGCCGACGAGGTGTCGGCCGCCTTCGGCCGCCGCGTCCGGCCCGACCTGCCCAACGACGTGGTCAAGGCCTTCGGCCAGGCCGGCATCCGGGTGCGGTCCACCCGCCGCTGGGAGATCGAGTCGGTCGACCATCCCGCCGTGAAGCCCCTGCTCGAGTACAAGAAGCTGTACCGCATCTGGGTCGCCCACGGCTGGTCGTGGCTGCAGGACTGGGTGCGCGACGGCCGCTTCCGGCCCGAGTACCTGCCTGGCGGCACGGTCACCGGCCGCTGGGTCACCAACGGCGGCGGCGCCCTGCAGATCCCCAAGATCATCCGACGCGCCGTGGTCGCCGATCCGGGCTGGCGGCTGGTCGTGGCCGACGCCGCCCAGATGGAGCCGCGCGTCCTGGCCGCCATTTCGCGCGACCCGGCGTTCATGGAGGTGGCGGGCCGCGACGACGACCTGTACCAGTCGGTGTCCGACCGGGCCTTCTCCGGTGACCGCGGCCACGCCAAGATCGCCGTTCTGGGCGCGATCTACGGCCAGACCTCGGGGGACGGTCTGAAGAACCTCGCCCTGCTGCGCCGCCGTTTCCCGAAAGCCGTTGCGTACGTCGACGACGCGGCGCGCGAGGGCGAGGAGGGCCGGCTCGTCCGCACCTGGCTCGGTCGCACATCACCGCCGGCCGCCGGTGCCTCGGACGACGCGACGGAGGAGGCGGGCATTCCGCAGGAGGACGGCCCTTCGGCGGCGGCCGGGGAGACCCAGCAGTGGATGCCGGGATACGCCTCCACCAACTCCCGTGCCCGCGGCCGCTTCGCCCGCAACTTCGTGGTCCAGGGCAGCGCGGCGGACTGGGCTCTGCTGATGCTCGCCGCGCTGCGCCGCGCCTGTGCGGGCCTCGCCGCCGAGCTGGTCTTCTTCCAGCACGACGAGGTCATCGTGCACTGCCCGGCCGAGGAGGCGGACACGGTGGTGGCGGCGATCCAGGAGGCCTCGGACCTTGCGATGCGGCTGACGTTCGGCGAGACGCCGGTTCGGATTCCGTTCACGACGGGCGTCGTCGAGTGCTACGCGGACGCGAAATGACGTGGTGCGCACGGCCCGAGGGCGATCCCGCCGCCCGCGCATGCCCCACGGGTCGCTCACCCGCCGGGCTCACCCGTCCGCCAGCAGTTCCCTGAGCTCCCCGGCAACCGGACTGTCCGTCCCGTCCAGCGCGGCGAGAGCGGTCTCCCACTGCCGGCGGGCCTCCTCGGCGTCACCCTCCGCCCGCAGGAGCAGGCCGCGCTGGTGGAGCGCGAGCCCCTTGGTGTAGCAGTCGCCATGACGGGCGGCGAGTGCCAGCAGCGCCTCGCACTCGTGCGTGGCCCGGTCCGCCTCCCCCCGCCCGCGCAGCGCCCGCACCAGCCCGAGCCGCGTCTGCGACTCGCCCTGCCAGTGCCCGTGCCCGCCGAGCACACGCAGACTCTCCTCGAAGTGCGGCAGGGCGGCGTCCGGTTCACCGAGGGTGAGATGGGCGAAACCGATGTTGCAGTGCGCGGAGTGGCGGACGACGACGTGCCCGATCCGCTCACCGATCTCCAGGCTCCGGCGGTGATGGCCGATGGCGGCCCGCGGATCCGTGTGTTCGTAGAGGTTGCCGAGATTGCTGTAGGTGATGGCCTCCTGCATCGGGTCGTTCAGCACACGTGTGTACTCCAGGCACTGGCGCAGTGCCTCGCCGGTCTCCTCGTACCGGCCGAGGCTCTCCAGGAGCAGCGCCCGGTTGTTGAGGCCGCGGCACAGGCAGGACAGGTGGTCGAGCCGCCGCCAGATCTCGAGCGCCTCGTCCAGCAGGGCCAGTGCGTCGTTCCCGTGGCCCTTCAGGAAGTGCAGCCCCGCCAGGTCCACCAGCGCGTAGGCCTCCGCGGGCGCGTCCACCAGCCGGCGCGCTCCGCGCAGCGCGGCACGCACCAGAACCTCCAGCTCCGTCACCCGTCCGCGGCGTTGGAGGTGCGAGGCAAGCCTGCGGACGAGCAGGGGCACGTGCGCGGAGGTGTCGGCGTGGCGCTCCACGAGCGCCACCATGTTCTCCAGCTCCAGGCCGAGCCAGTCGGTGGCGGCCTGCGCGGAGCCGAAGGCCGCGACGGCGGCCACGTCCGCGCGGTGCGTCCCGGGCTGTGACGGTGTCTCCCGGAGCCGGTCCTCGCGCTCCGCGCCCGGTGCGACGACGGCCTCGAAAGCCCGTGCGGCCACGGCGCTGTACCAGCGCAGGGCAAGATCGGCGGCGACGCGGTCGGTCTCCGCTGCGCCCTCACGCCTCGCGGTCTCACGGGCGAAGTCCCGGACGAGGTCGTGCGGCGTGTACCGCCCGTACGCGGTCTCCTCCAGCAGCGCGACGTCGACGAGCCGGTCGAGGGCGGCCTCGGCACGGCGTTCGTCCGTACCGAGAACGTGCGCGAGCAGGGGTGCCCCGTAGCCGGGGAGGTCGAGGACGCCGATACGGCCGAGGGCACGTGCCGCGTCCCGGTCGGCCTCCCGGTCGGAGGCGCGCAGTGCGTCGTGGGCGACGGCGAGCGACCTGCGGACGCTCAGGTCGTCGTACTCCAGGTGGTGCAGCCGCCCTTCCGTGGCGGCGAGTTGACCGGCCAGGACGTCCGGGGTGAGCGCGCGACGGGCGGCGAGGCGTGCCGCGACGACACGGAGGGCGAGCGGAAGCCGGCCCGTGAGTTCGACGAGCGGATGCCCGGCGTGCAGCCCGTCCCGGCCCGACACCGCGCGGAGGAGGGCGGCGCTTTCCTCGTCGGACAGCGGCGTGAGCGGAAACCGGTGGGCACCGTCGAGCGCGGTGAGCGGGGAGCGGCCGGTGACGATCACCGCGCAGCCCGGGCCGCCGGGCAGCAGCGGACGCACCTGGGCGGCGTTCGCGGCGTCGTCCAGGACCATCAGGGTGCGGGTGGGCGCGAGAAGCGAGCGGAGCAGCGCCGCTGCGGCGTCGGGGTGTTCGGGGATACGGCGGGGCTCGACTCCGAGGTCACGCAGCAGTGCCGTGAGTGCCTGCTCCGGGGTGAGCGGAACCCTGCCGGGCGTCGCGCCATGCAGATTGACGTAGAGCTGACCGTCGATGAAACGTTCCCGCAGGCCATGCGCGACATACAGGGCGAGTGCGCTCTTCCCGACTCCGGCCATACCGCTGAGCACGGCGACCCGGGGCGCGCCGCGTTCCAACCCGAGGAGTCGCAGGAGTTCCTCGGCCAGGGCGCCGCGCCCGATGAAATGGGCCGGCGGGCACGGAAGTTGGGCGGGGCGGGGCACGGGCGGGACGGGCCGGGCGTTCGCGGGACGGGTACCCGGTCCGCGATCGCCGTCCGCATCGTCCCCGGTTCCGGCGTCCGCAGCGCCCCCGGTCCCGTCGAGCGCGGTCGTTGCGCCCTCCGCCGCGCGGCCCGCGTCGCCCACCTCCGTGTGCTCCCGCCGTGCGCCGCCGGATCGCGTACCCTCGGCGGCCCCGCTTCGGCTTCGGGCTCCGCCACCGTCGTCCCGGAGTATCTCGAGATGGGCCTCGCGCACCGCGGCGCCCGGCTCGACACCCAGCTCCTCGATGAGACGTCCGCGCAGGTCCCGGTGGACGGCCAGCGCCTCGGCCGGGCGGCCCGTGCGATGCAGGACGAGCATCAGCAGGCGGTGGAAACCCTCCCGCAGCGGATGCTCGGCGACCAGAGCGGTCAACACCGGTACCAGACCGCCGAGTCGGGCGCCCCCGACGTGCAACTCGGCCTCACAGCGCCATTCCAGGGCGAGCAGCCGCGCCTCCGTCAGGCGCCGCACCAAAGCGCGCCCCCCGGCCTCCAGCGGCAGGCCGCAGAGCGGGGCCCCGCGCCAGAGCGCGAGCGCGGCCGTCGCCTCACGGACGGTGCGTTCCCAGTCGCCCTCGGCGTGTGCGGTGCGCGCCGCGGCGATGTGGTCCTCGAAGACGCGGACGTCCAACTCTCCGTCCTCGACCCGCAGACGGTAACCGGGGGCCACGGCGCGCAGACGCTCGGTGCCGTCGTCGCCGAGGAGGCGGCGCAGCCGGGTGACGTGGTTCTGCAGGGAGGCCTGCGCCGAGGCCGGCGGCGTCCCGCCCCACAGCGCGTCCTTGAGCGCGTCGACCGAGACGACCCGGCCCGGTTCCAGCAGCAACGCCACCAGAAGAGCCCGGGCCTTGGCACTGCCGATCGGCCGGACCCCACCGTCGGCCTCGTACACGACAGGCGGACCCAGCAGCCCGAACCGGAGCTCGTACCGCATAGCCGCTCCGCTGCCCTTCCGCGCGGCCGGAGCGCCGCGCCTGCGTCACCTTGCGGCACGACCGCCGCGTGCCGCCTCTTCACGCGGCCAGACGGCCGCGGCCCGTCGTCGACTTCACGGACTTCACATCCGCATACGACGGGTTCCAGCCGTCCGGCACGCGTCTCCTGCGGAAACCGTCCGGCTCACGGCCCCTCAGCAGCCGTTGGGCACATGTTAGCGATCCGTTGGCGTGGCCTGATGTGATCCCTTCAACGGATCTGGCCCGACGGTGCGCGCGTTGACGCGTAGCTCGGGGGAGTGTCGCCGCCGTGGCCGGATCCGGGACCACGCAGGGGCCCGGTCGGCGGAGGTGACGACCGGGCTCTTCGGCGTCCCGCGCCCGCTCGCCGGCCAGGGTCTGCCGTGGGGATCAGATCGGCCGGGAGAGACCGCGCCTTACGGTCGACGCCGGCATGATCCCGACGACGGGCCCTAGATCACCGGCGGCCGGCCGAGCCTGGTGAGCCGCCACACCGTGCGCCACCGCATGGGGCGCCGCTCCCCCGCCGAAGCCCGCACACCCTCCACGAATCCGCCGAACCACGCCTTCAGCCCGGCGACGGACCGCGTCCTCAGCAGGGTCACCGCGATCCACACACCGAGGTGGACGGGGACGAGCGGGAGGGGCAACCGCCGGCGCACGAGCCAGACTCGGTTGCGTGCCGTCACCCGGTAGTAGATGGCATGCCGCGCGGGCGAGGTCTTCGGGTGCTGGAGCAGCAGTTCGGGCGCGTACAACACCGTCCAGCCGCCGTCGACGGCCCGCCATGCGAGGTCCGTCTCCTCGTGTGCGAAGAAGAACTCCGCGGGCCAGTCGCCGGTCTCCGCGAGCATCGCCATCGACAGGGCGTGGCCACCGCCGAGGAAGCCGGTCACCGGGCCGCCGCGCAGCGGGTCGGCGGCCCCCACCCGCGGCACGTGCCGTCGCTGGGTCTCACCGTGCTCGTCGGCGATGCGGAACCCGACGATGCCGAGCCTCGGCTCGGCGGCGTACAGATCCCGTACACGGCGCAGCACGTCGGCGTCGACGAGCAGCCCGTCGTCGTCGAGTTCCACCACGACGTCGACGTCCCCGAACTCCCGCAGCCGGGCGAGGGCCACGTTGCGGCCGCCCGGGCAGCCGAGATTCTCGTCCACCTCCACACAGGTGACCTCACCGGGCAGGCCGAGGCGATCGGCGAACTCGGGAAGAGGACAGCCGTTGCCGACGACAACGATGCGGGAGGGGGCGAGGTCCTGCTTGGCCACGGACGTGAGGAGGGCGTCGACCTCGGTGGGCCTGTTGCCCATGGTCACGACGGCGACCGCGACACGAGGTCCCGGCTCCCGCTCCGCCTGCGACACGACACCCTCCCCATCCCGGCCGACGACTGTGGCGCGATGCTAACCGTTAACCAAGAGGACGTCTCAAAGACGCCGGTTCTCCTCGCCCTGGATGATTTTCAGGTACGAGTACGGGTTCGCGCCATCCCTGTCACCACGGAACACGCCCGTCTTTCGCCGCGCGCACCGCTGCGCCCCCGTCAGCCCACCCCGGCCTACCGGCGGTTCCAGTGCGGAGGGCGGACCGAGGCGCCTGTGCAGGGTGCCGGCAGGTGGCGGTCCGAAGCGTCCGAGACGGGGGCCGGCGCGCGGCCGCAGCGGTCCGCATTCCCGTCCCGCCACCGTCTCCACAGGCCCCGCATTCCACCCCTCTTCCCGTCCGCCGTCCGGAACGGGAATCGATGAATTCCCCGGCGAATGCAACTCGCCCCGGTACGCGAGCCCGGCCCGCGGAATTCGCCCCGGGCCGGACCGCCTTGCGGCCGCGCCCGGCGCAAGCGGCCGGGCCGGAAGGCCGGTTGACGGGCGCGGAGCAGGCCTCCGACGGGTCCGGTACCCTGGCCACGACCGCGCGCAGCACACAGGAAACACGAGAAAGGGGGCGGAGGATCGGGGCCGGAAAGGCGCCGTGATTCCCACCGCCGATGCCGTCCATCCCGAGGGTTGGTTCGCCCAAGGAAATCTCCAGCCCGAGCAACCCTCATGTAAAGGAACTCGCCGCCCTCCGCCGCCGGCGGAACAGGCAGAATTCCGGAGTGACCCTCGTGGAGGGTTATGAGGAACTGGATCTCGCCCTGCGGGCCGGCGTCCGTCCCCGTGAGCTGTACTACTGCCCCGCACTGACCGGCGGGTCCGACCCGCGCGACGTCGTGGCCCGGGCCGCCGAGCGCGGATCAGCCCTGTTCAGCCTCAGCCGGCAGGCCTTCGACAAGGCCGCCTACCGGGAGGGTCCGGACGGCTGGCTCGCCGTCGTACCGGACATCGAGACCGATCTGTCCCGTATCGAGGTCGACGACCGGGCCCTCTTCCTCATCTGCGAGAGCGTCGAGAAGCCGGGCAATCTCGGCTCGATGCTGCGCACCGCGGACGCGGCGGGCGTGACCGCCGTCATCTCGGCCAATCCCGTGACGGACTGGGGCAATCCCAACGTGATCCGGGCCAGCAAGGGCACCGTCTTCGCCGTCCCGATCGCCTCGGCCGAGTCGGTGGACGTCGTGCGCTGGCTCGCAGAGCACTCGGTGAACGTCGTCGCCACGACCCCCGACACGGACCTCATGATGGCGGACGTCGACATGACCGGGCCCACGGCGATCCTCGTCGGCAGCGAGAAGTACGGCCTGTCGGACCAGTGGCTGGCGGGCCGCCACACCAAGGCGAAGATCCCGATGTTCGGTCAGGTGGACTCGCTCAACGTGGCGGTGTCGGCCGCCCTCTTCACCTACGAGGCCGTGCGCCAGCGCATGGCGTCCCGGTAGCGCCGGGGCAGGTGCGGACAAGCACCGGTGTCACCGCCCGGGGCCCACGGGCCCGGATGGCGATCGGCCGGGGCGGAGGTCACACTGGCGTGACGGCCGGCCACGGTGGGTGACCGCCCGTACGTCCGGATGGGTCGGGCCTGCTCTCCCACCGGTCGCCACACGGAGGGGATCCCTGTCCGCGTGTGCCGCAGTGCCTCCGCGAGGAGCGGCGACCGCAACCACGATGGGACGGTGTCGGATGCGTGAGGCGTCCTGGCTTCGCATCGTGCTCGCCGCGCTGGTCGTACTGACCCTGTTTCCCGGCACGGCCGGTGCGTCCCCGCCGGGCAGGACACCTGTCGTGCTGTTTCCCGCGTTCCATCTGACCAAGCTCCAGGTCGTCGTCGATCACCAGACGGCGGCGCCGGGATGCCCGCGGTCGGCAGCTTCGAGGACTGGTACCGCAACGATCACCCGAGCCGGACATTCAGCCAGCTCTGCCAGGACAGGCTGCTGACACTGCGGTGCGACGCGAACCCCTCGAAACCGATGGCCTCACGCTTCTCGAACGCGCCCGGGGTCGACGTACGGCTCCTCGCCTACGGCAGGACGGACAGCGCATCCTTCTACGAGCCGCTCTACCGGGCACTGGAGGCCCACGGCTACCGCCGGAACACCGACATCCGCGTCGCCGGCTACGACTCCCGGCTCACCCCGGACATGGGCGGCTTCCTCGAGCGGACCCGGGAACTCATCGAGAAGACCTACCAGGACAACGGCAACCGGCCGGTCCACCTGGTCGGCCACTCGAACGGCCCGCTCTACGCGCAGTACCTGCTCACCCATATGCCGCGCGCCTGGCGGGACACGTACATCCAGGGGTTCACTCCGATCGCGGGCAACTTCCCCGGACAGGGCCTGCTGTACCCGGTCCTGTTCACCGGCCTCGACATCCAGGACTTCGGTTATCCGACGACCAAGGAGAACGCCGAGAGCAGCGCGCGTCTGTACCGGAGCGCGCCGTCGAGCTACATGAGTGCGTCCGACCCCAGGATCTTCAAGAACCGTGAGGTCGTCGTCCAGGACACCTCGACCGGCCGCAGCTACACACCGCGCGACTACCCGGAACTGTTCGCCGACGCGGGGATGCCGACGGCCAGGGAGATCACCGACCACTACATCGGTTTTGTCCACTTCGCCGACGCGCGGTCCTTCCCCGACGTGGATGTGTACGCGGAGCGGGGATCAGGGCTCCCCACGGTGGTGGGCGCACGCCTGCCGAACCTGTCCGCCGGGCAGATCGCGCAGTCCGGCCGATTCCTGTACCGGGACGGCGACGGCAACCAGGAGGACATCACCAACGAAGCGGTCCTGGCCTGGCGGGCCATGGCCTGCCATCGCTTCGGCCTCACCGACAACCCGGGCGTTGACCACTTCTCGCTACCGGGAGACCGGCACCTGCTCGACCGACTGCTCGCCCATCTGGCGCAGCCGCGCTCGGACTGTCCGGCCGGCGGCTGACGCTCGGCGCACCCGACCGCCGGCCGGTGGTCGGCCGACGGTCGGCTTGCTCCGGCGGGCCGGGCCCACGCCCCCGGGCCCGGTCGGTCGGTCCCTGCGTTCCGCGCGGAGATCCGGTTGATGTGCGTCTTCACCGTGGCCCGGCCTCGTCCCCGGTCGGGCGAGACCGGCTCGCCCGGCGTCCGCGGAGCACTACGGCAGGTCGATGCCTGCCACGATGCCGTTCTGGTCGCCGACGACCAGGATCTCGCCGACGATCGCCGGTGTGCTGAAGGAGTACGCCAGGCTGTGCTGGAGGCGTCCCCGCGGTGTCCCGTCGGTCAGGTCGACTCCGAGCAGCCGACCGTCGACCGACTGGGCCCACGCCGTGGCACCGTTGACCACCACGCCGGCGTTGAAGACGCGTACGGCCAGGTCGGTCCGCCAGCGCTCGGCACCCGTCGCCAGGTCGATCCGGGACATCACGCCCCACTCCGTGGTCAGCAGCGCCGATCCGTCGCCGAGGAGCACGGCCGGCGCGTACATCGCGCTACCGGCAAGCTTCCAGAGCACCGCGCCCGTGGCCGCACTCAGCCCCCAGGAACCGGCGACCGACCCGACGACCACAACACCGCCGTCGACCGCAACAACGTTGTCCCAACCGCTGTAGAGAGCCACGTGGTTCTCGGTGCCCGTCGCCATGGCGAAGGCCCACAGTTCCTCTCCCGTCGTGGCGTCGTGGGCACGCGCGTAGCCGTCGTCCGCGGCCGTGTAGACCCGCAGGCCGTCGGAGGCGGCCCGGCCCGACGAGAATCCTCGGTCCGGCACCGACCAGAGGCGATGTCCGCTCCGCGCGTCCACCGCGAACAGTGACCGCCCCGCGGAGAAAAACACCCTTTCCTCGCCGTCGACTTCAGCGACCAGAGGCGCACTGAGCACCGGTGCTCCCGCCTCGAAGCGCCACTTCTCGTGGCCGTCGGCCGCCCGCAGCGCATAGAGCCGGTGGTCCGACGACGGAACGAAGAGGGTGCGGGCCGCGGCGTCGACCGCGGGCCTCCGGTACACCGGGCCCACCTGCGCGGACCACAGACGGGAGGGAGACCCGTGCCCGTCGGGGCGCAGTGCGACCACCGTGCCGCCGGAGGACCCGGCCACCACCGCACGCCGGGAGCCGGAACCGATCACGGCGATGCCACCCTGAACCGCGCCGGGCAGCCGGTACCGCCACCGTGCTCGGGGGTCGGCGGCGGTGCGGTCCATCTCGAACCGCGCGGTGTCCTCCCACCAGGTTCCGTCCGCGCCGGTGACCTGGAGGCGCAGGCGCTGGCTGCCCGGTGCGAGCGAAGAGACGTCGATCGAGCCGTTCCACTCGTGTCCCTCCCCGGCAGAGAGGTTCTGCCACACCGGCGTGGACGTCCCGCCGAAGACACTCTGCGGATAGAGGTCGACCGCCACTCGGGCGGGCCGGGCCGCCGACTGAACCTTGACCGTGACCGGCAGACGCCCGGCGGCGACCTTGCCGAGGGCGACCTGCTGCGGGCGCTGCGCGCGGCCGGGACCTTCACCGGCGAGCGGCAAGGCCGTCACGGGTACTTCGGTCTCCGTCCCGTCGGCGGCGACGTTGATCCGGCTCACCCGGAGCACCGGCGTACCGTCGGCGGACCGCTGCCGCTCGACCCAGTAGTACAGAGCGCCGTTCTTCACCGCGTTGAGCCCGACCTGGGTGAGGCCGTTGAACCCGGTGACCACTTCCCTGTGGATATGGCCCGCGAAGATGCCACGGACGTTGTGGTCGGCGAGCACGTCCAGCACGGCGGTCTGGTCGTCGGCGTAGTAGAAGGTGTTGCCCAGCGGGAAGTGCTGGAAGAGCACCGCGGGCGTACCCGGCCGCATCCGCCGCAGATCGTCCTCCAGCCAGTTCAGCCCACCCGGACCGTAGTGCCCGGGTTCCTGGAGGACCTGGGTGGGGTCGAAGCCGATGAAGTGGACCCCGCCCGCGTCGAAGGAGTACGGGGCCGGGCCGAAGTGCGAGTGGTACTCCTCCTTGGCGGACGGATCCCAGCGCACGTCGTGGTTCCCGGGTGAGTAGTGCATCTTGCCGTGCAGCTCGGGCGGGAGGATCTCGGCGTAGCGGTCGAACTCGTCGGGCCGCCCGGTGTCGGTGATGTCCCCGCAGTGCAGCACGAGATCCGGGGTACGGGCGGCGATCGAGGCCCATACCTGGGTCAGCCACTGCGTGGTCTGGGGCGAACCCACATTCACGTGTGTGTCCGTCACCAGCGCGAAACGCAGGGGCGAGTCCGGATCGTTCGCAGGAGAGGCATGTGCCGGTGCGGCCGCCGCCGGTGCGGCACCCAAGAGGGAGCCGATCCCGGCCGCAGTCAGCGTGGCACCCGCCGCGAGTCCGAGAAAGTCACGACGCCCCACATGGGCGTGACGGCACTCATCATGAAGGCTGAACAAGATGTCCCCGATCGAACAGGTTCATTGACGGGGCACAGAGTGATCCGACCGGGCGACGGAGCCGTGGATTTGGATGGTCCACGAACGCAACAACCAGTGGCCCCGGCACGATCCACCCGCGGGCTCGGCCCTCCCATCGGGGTCCTCCCGAAGTCCTCGGCGTATGCGCGTACTCGCTGCCGCAGCGCATCAGGCGCGTAGGCCTGCGCGGGGGTTGTCAGTGCGGTGCGCTTCACTGTTCGCTGTGGAGCTCACCCAAACGACCGTCAACGACCTGCTGGCCCGGCTCGGCCCGGGCGACGGCCATATGTACCTGCCGGACGACCTGGACCCGCAGGCTCTGACCGACCTGCTCGACGGCAGGTACGGCGCCCCGCGCACCCTCGTCCTCGACGGTTTCACCGACCCGACGGTCGACGAGTCCAAGGGCGCGGCTCTCCTCGCCCCCTTCGAGGGCCGGGCCGTCAAGATCCGGGCGTGGGCGTACGGGGACCAGTGGGTCGGCACGGGTACGGCGCGGGACACCGGGGGAGTCGAGCGCCCGGTGCTGGTGGTCGCTCACCGGGAGGTGCCGGAACCCCTGGCGGTCGCTCCGGACGAGGACGTCGACTGGATGGAGCGGCTCAAAGGGATCACCGGCTGGACACAGCCCGCCCGGCGGCCGGACATGGACTGGACGGAGGTGGAGTCACGCCTGGGCACTGCGCTGCCGAGCGACTACAAGCGCATGGTCGAAACGTTCGGCGAGGGCGCCTTCGACGGATATCTGGACCTGAACCAGGAGCCGTGGCCGGGTCTCAGGGAGGACGGCCTGCTCATCTGGGCCGGCACTGAGCACGAGGACCTGTACTGCTGGCGGGCCGACGGCGACGACCCCGATCGTTGGCCCGTCGTGGTCCGGTCCTTCGACGGCAAGGACGTCCCCTTCGACTGCCGGGCCGCGGAGTTCGTCTGCCGCATTCTCGTCGACCCGCATCACCGCTTCACGATGGCCCGCTATTTCGACACCCACTGGTTCATGAACTACCGGCAGAGCGACTGACCGGATCCCCGTGGCCAACGGCATCCGCAGCCGACTCGGCCGGAGCCTTCGGGGAACAGGGCAGAAACGCTCGTCCGCCACGACAGACTCGCGGCGATCCACAGCGACGTGAGGCGCCACCGGAGAGCTGCGACAAGAGCATGTCACCCGACCTGAACTAGCTGGGCGTGGACATGCCTACGTTCATACACATCGGCACCGCCCGTGCGCGGCGGCGTCGCCGCATCCGCTGAACGCAAAAACCCCAGCTCAGAGTCACTCTGGGCTGGGGTTTGGGTGGAGCCGCTTTCGGGATTCGAACCCGAGACCTACGCATTACGAGTGCGTTGCTCTGGCCATCTGAGCTAAAGCGGCGCGCTGTCCGCACTATGGTGCGATCAGCAACGTCGGTAAGTCTACACAGTTTCCCAGGGTGCTCCGACCATGCCTCCCGGGCGCCGCACAGCAGTGTGCCACAGCACCTATGAGCAGCGCTTTCCGTCCTCCGGTGGCGTGCCCCGCAGGAGATAGGTGTCGACCGCCGCCTCGATGCACTTGCTGCCGCGGCCGTAGGCCGTATGGCCGTCGCCCTCATAGGTGAGCAGCCTGCCGGAGGAGAGTTGGGCGGCCAGGGACTGCGCCCAGGGGTACGGAGTCGCCGGGTCGCGAGTCGTACCCACCACCAGGATCGGCGCGGCCCCCTTGGCCTCGATGCGGTGTGCCTGTCCGGTCGCCTTGACCGGCCAGTACGCGCAGCTCAGTGACGCCCAGGCCAGCCCTTCCCCGAACACCGGTGACGCCTTCTCGAACGACGGGAGCGCCCGTTCCACGTCCTGCGGGCTCGAGAACGCCGGTGGCAGGTCCAGACAGTTCACGGCCGCGTTCGCGAACATGAGGTTCGCGTACTTGCCGTCCGCGCCCCGCTCGTAGTAGCTGTCCGACAGCAGGAGCAGTCCGGCGCCGTCGTTCTTCTTCATCGCCGAGGTCAGCGCCACCCGCAGTTGGGGCCAGGCCGCCTGGTCGTACATCGCGGCGATCACTCCGGTGGTGGCGATGGCCTCGCTGAGCTTGCGGCCGCTCGTGTCGCCGGTGGGGATGGGGGACGCGTCGAGCTTCTTGAAGAACGCCTTGAGGTTGTCGCCCACCCGCGCGGGCGGGGTGCCCGGTCCGCCCAGCGGGCAGTTCGCCTGCCGTACGCAGTCCTTGGCGAAGGACTGGAACGCCGTCTCGAAGCCCGCCGTCTGGTCCTCGTTGAGCCGGAGCGCCGAGATGGACGGGTCCATCGCGCCGTCGAGCACCAGGCGGCCGACCCGCTCCGGGAACAGCCCCGCGTACGTCGCCCCGAGGAACGTCCCGTACGAGGCTCCGACGTAGTTCAGCTTCTGGTCACCGAGCACCGCCCGCAGGATGTCCATGTCGCGGGCCACCTCGACCGTGGACACATGGCGCAGCAGGTCCGCCGACTGCCGGCCGCAGCCCTCCGCGAACCGCTGGTACGCATCGACCAGCAGGTTCTTCTCCTTCTGGTCGTCGGGGGTCATGTCTGTCTGCGCATAGGCGTCCATGCGGGGCCCGTCGAGGCACTCGATCGGCTCGCTGCGGGCCACACCGCGCGGGTCGAAGGCGACCATGTCGTAGCGGGCCCGGATCTCCGCGGGATAGCCGATCCCGGCGTACTGCTGCAGATAGCCGACCGCCGACCCGCCCGGCCCGCCCGGGTTCACCAGCAGGGAGCCGAGCGGCTTGCCCTGACCCGCGGCCTTCTTGCGGGTGACGGCCAACTTCACGTCCCCGGAGGCGGGTTTGCCGTAGTCGCGGGGGGCCTTCATCGTGGAGCACTCGAAACCGGCCGCTCCGCAGCTGTGCCAGATCAGCTTCTGCGCGTAGTACGGGGCGAGCACCGACGGCGTCGACCGTGGCAGCGCGGCCAGCGCCACCTCCGCCGTGGTGGTCGTCGAACTCCCCGACGAACAGGCCGAGATGAGCAGCGCGGTGGCGGCCAGCAGGGTACCGCGCGTCCGTGTCGGGCGGAACGGGCGCAGGAGCGACAGGAGGCGGGAGGGGTGGGGACGGCGGGACGGTCCGGGAATGCGCCTGATGTGCATCTGGTGAGCGTAACCCTGAGCGATCAATTGGTCACGTTAGGTGGAATAGCCACTTCGTACGAGTGATCGCGTCGGTCTGCGGCGAGCCGTTTCCGCCTGTCCCGGGCTCGCCGCCGTCCTGCCGCCTCCGCTGCCCGGTCGGCTCTCACCGCCACGACCGGGAACGCGCTCCCCGGCGTACCTCTCCGCCCTCGGCGCCTCACCCCGCCCGCAGCGCCATCGTCATCGCCTCCACCGCCAGCAGGGGCGCCACATTGCGGTCCAGGGCGTCCCGGCATGCGGCGATCGCCTCGATACGGCGCAGTGTCGACTCCGGGGTGCTGCCACGGGCCAGTCGGTCCAGGGCGTCCTCGGTGTCCGTGTTCGCCAGGGCCACGCGGGAGCCGAACTGGAGGGCGAGGACGTCGCGGTAGAAGCCCGTGAGATCGCTGAGTGCCTGGTCCAGGCTGTCGCGCTGGGTGCGGGTCCTGCGGCGTTTCTGCTTCTCCTCCAGCTCCTTCATCACACCCGCGGTGCCGCGTGGCATCCGGCCGCCCTGAACCGCGCCGAGTGCCGCCTTCAGCTCCTCGGTCTCCTTGACGTCGATCTCCTCCGCCAGCTCCTTGGAGTCCTCCGTGGCCGCGTCGACCAGCTCCTGAGCGGCTCTGAGGCAGGCTCCGACGTCATCGACCCGCAGCGGGAGTCGCAGTACCTCGGCGCGCCGTGCGCGGGCCCGCTCGTCCGTGGCCAGCCGGCGGGCGCGGTCGACATGGCCCTGGGTGGCGCGGGAGGCGGCCGACGCGATCCCCGGCTCGATGCCGTCGCGCCGCACCAGCGTGTCCGCGACCGCCTCCACGGAGGGAGTGCGCAGATTCAGGTGGCGGCAGCGGGAGCGGATCGTCGGCAGCACATCCTCCAGGGACGGGGCGCACAGCAGCCACACCGTCCGCGGAGCGGGTTCCTCGACGGCCTTCAGGACCGCGTTGGCCGATTTCTCGTTCAGACGCTCGGCGTCCTCGACCAGAATGACCTGCCAGCGGCCGTTCGCCGGCGATGTGAACGACTTGCGTACCGTGTCACGCATGTCGGCGGCGAGGATCTGGGCGCCCACGGCGGCGACGGTCGTCACGTCCGCATGGGTGCCGATCAGGGCGGTGTGGCAGCCGTCGCAGAAGCCGCAGCCCGGAGCGCCTCCGAGCGCACGGTCCGGGCTCACGCACTGGAGCGCCGCGGCGAACGCCCGCGCCGTCTGCGAGCGCCCCGCGCCTGGCGGCCCCGTGAACAGCCAGGCGTGCGTCATCCTCGAGGCCTCGGGCAGCGGCCCGTCGGCGGCGGCCGCGGTGACCAGGGCGTCGGCGTCACGCGCAGCCGCGTCGAGCTGCTCGCTCACCTTCTCCTGGCCCACCAGGTCGTCCCACACCGTCACGGGACACCGCCCTTCCCTCGCACTTCGCCCTTCCGGCGTCCATTGTGCGGCCCGCCACTGACATCACGCGGACGCACCGGCAGGGAGCAGGCCGGCGACATCGCCGGGACGAACGGCGGCGCCGTGCCGTGGCACACGCCGCCGGCGTCTCCGTCTCAGCGGCGCCGTCCGCGCCCCGGGCCGTCGTTCCAGTCCTCGTCCTCCTGCGGGCCGAGCAGCTCGTCCGCCAGGGTCGGAAGGTCGTCCAGCGGCGTCTCCTCCGCCCAGTCCGGACGGGAACGGCGCTGGGGACGGCCGCCCGCGTCCATCTGCGGCAGCTCGCGCGTGCGGTCCTCGGCCCCGTCCGGTCGCGGCGCCGGACGCTCGTCGCGGAAGAAGCCCGGCGGCACCCGGTCCGAAGGATCGGCGGCATCGGCGTCCCGTACGGGCGGCAGCACCGCCGTCTCGTCCGCCGCGCCAGGCACCACGGGCGGCAGCACCGCCGTCTCGTCCGCCGCACCCGGCACCACAGGCGGCTTCGGCAGTTTCGCCGTGGTCTCCGCTTCGGTCTCCCGCGGGCGCACCGGCGGCAGGACGGCGTTCTCGTCCGCCGGCCGGCCCGGAGCGTCGTCCGGCGTCACGATCGGCGTCGGAACCGTGATCTCGCTGTCCGGCGAGGCCTCGGTGGGGGAAGCCGCGCCGGCCTCGGTGGGAGCGGACGAGGCACCCCCCGTTGCGCCGGAGCCGACCGGACCCGACACCGCCGTGGCGGCCGAAGCCGCCGCCTCCGAAGCGGCCCGGCGTGCCTCCTCGGCCCGCAGCAGCGCCTCCTCGGCCCTCCGCTGCTTCTCCAGCCGGCGCGCGTCGGCCTCGGCCCGAAGCCGCGCCTCGTCCTCGGCCTGCTTGCGCCGCCGCTCCTCCTCGGCGCGCCGACGCGCCTCCTCGGCCGCCCGCGCCTGTTCCTCCGCGAGCAGCCGCGCCTGCTCCTCCTCGGCACGCCGACGGGCTTCCTCGGCCCGCAGCCGGGCCTCCTCGGCCTGCCGCTCGGCCTCGCGGCGCTGCGCCTCCTCCAGCTCGTGCCGCTTGCGCTCCTCCTCCTCGGCGCGCAGCCTGGCGAGCTGCTCCTTGCGCTCGCGCTCCAGCCGCTCTTCCTCGGCCTTGCGCTCGGCCTCCTCCTCGGCCCTGCGCAGAGCCTCCTCCTCGGCCTTCCTGCGCGCCTCCTCCTGGGCCGCCACTTCGGCCTCGGACAGCGGAAGCATCTGGTCGAGCCGGTGCCGGATCACGGTGGTGACCGCCTCGGGCTCCTGCCCGGCGTCGACGACCAGATAGCGGCCGGGGTCCGCCGCGGCCAGCGTGAGGAATCCGGAGCGCACACGCGCGTGGAACTCGGCCGGCTCCGACTCCAGCCGGTCGGGAGCCTCCGTGAACCGCTCGCGCGCCGTCTCGGGCGCCACGTCCAGCAGGACGGTCAGATGGGGCACGAGACCGTTGGTCGCCCACCGGTTGATGCGGGCGATCTCCGTCGGGGACAGATCGCGACCCGCCCCTTGGTAGGCCACGGACGAGTCGATGTACCGGTCCGAGACCACGACCGCGCCCCGTTCCAGGGCCGGCCGGACGACCGTGTCCACGTGCTCAGCACGGTCCGCCGCGTACAACAGCGCCTCCGCGCGATGCGACAGACCGGCGCTGGAGACGTCCAGCAGGATCGACCGCAGCCGCTTCCCGACCGGTGTCGCGCCGGGCTCCCGGGTCAGCACCACCTCGTGTCCCTTGCCGCGGATCCATTCGGCGAGCGCCTCGGCCTGGGTGGACTTGCCGGCGCCGTCGCCGCCCTCCAGGGCGATGAAGAATCCGTTCGTGCCCGGCGCCTCCACCGGGTCGTCCCCCCCGCGCAGCGCATCACGCAGGTCGTGCCGAAGCGGCACTCCGGAGCGGTCGTCCGCCTTGGCGAGGACGAACGCGGCCACGGGCAGCAGCAGCGCGCCGACCAGCATCAGCGTGAACGAGGCACCGCCGTGCGCGAAGACGAACCTGCCGTTCTCCAGCCGGTGCGGTCCGATCGCGCCCGCCACGACCGGGGCCACCAGCGCGCCCAGGGCCACGACGACGCGGACGACGGCGTGCAGATGCTCGGTCGTCCGCGTCCGCCGGTGGTCCTCCGCCTCCTGGTCGAGCAGCGTGTGCCCGGTGTTGGCGGCGACACCGGCGCCGACGCCCGCGAGCGCCACGATGAACAGCACGGTGGAGACGTCCGGGACCAGCCCCGCGGCGAGCAGCGCGACGCCGGTGAAGGCGGTCGCCAGCGCGAGCAGCCGGCGCCGCGACAGCGACGGCAGCATGCGGGGCGCCGTACGGATGCCGACCGCGGCGCCGCCGGTCAGCGCGAGAACCAGCAGGCCGTACAGCACCGGGCCGCCGCCCAGGTCCTTGGCCTGCAGGACGCAGACGGCGACGACCGCCGCGACCGCCCCGGCGACGGCGGCGCAGGCGAGCACCAGTAGCGGTATGGCGCCCGTGCGGCCCTTGTCGGCGCCCGTGCCCGTCCGGGGAAGGCGCAGTCCCTCCAGCGGAGACCGCGGGCGCGGAGTGCGGGTGTCGGGCAGTTCGAGGGAGGTGACCACCGAGAGCGAAGCGGCGAACAGACCGGCCGCCACGTACGAGGCGAGGGCCACCTGGTGCTGGTCGAACCAGGCGAGGCCGGTCCCCAGCAGGTTGTTCACCAGCGACACGACGACGAGTCCGGCGGCGGCCAGCGGGACCGCCATGAATCCCGTGCGCAGCGACAGGCGCCGCAGAGCGTCCATGTGGTCCGGCAGCGGGCGCACGGTCGCGCCCTCCAGGGGCGGCGCGGGCAGCAGGGCGGGCGCCGCGCTCTCGCGGCACACGGCCCAGAACCGCTCGGCGACACCCGTCAGGAAGGCCGTGACCAGCAGAACCGGAAGCGCGTTGTCCGGGGTCCAGTCGATCCACAGCGGGGCGACGATCAGCAGGGCCGCCCGCAGTCCGTCCGCTCCGACCATGGTCCAGCGGCGGTCGAGGGGACCCTCCTGGGACGTCAGCGCGCTCAGCGGACCGAGCAGGACGGCTCCGAAGAGCAGGGTGGCGAGGAGTCGCGCGCCGAAGACGGTCGCGATCGCGAACGCCACACCCCGGTAGCCGCCGCCGAAGGAGCCGGCGGCGATGGCCGCCTGAAGAACGAGCGTGACCAGGACGAGCAGGGCGAGGAAGTCGCCGACACCCCCGACGAGCTGGGCACTCCACAACCGCTTCAGCTGCGGCCGGCGCAGCAGAGCACGGACGGCGCGCTCACGGGAGTCGGCGACGAGGGCGTCGTCGGGGGCCGGGTGGTGGGCCGTTGGCTGCTCGGCTCGCGTCATGCTTTCAGCCTATCGGCAGCGGCGGACGACCCGGGGCAGCCGCCCGAACGTACGCCCGCCCCGACACCAAACTGATGCCTGGGCGGGCGTCGTGCGAAGCCCGCGCGACGGCCTCGGCCGCCGGCTGCGGACCAGGTGCCGGGTCCGCAGATCCGGACCGGACGGCGCACTCACTCCTGGCCCGGGTCCTCCGGTGCCGCAGCCCTCGCGACGGCGGTCTTCTTCGACGTCGCCTTCGCGGCCGCCGTCTTCGCCGTCGTCTTCTTCGCGGTGGTCTTCTTGGCCGCCGTCTTCTTCGCCGCGGTCTTCTTGGCCGGTGCCTTCTTGGCTGCGGCCTTCTTCGCCGTCTTCTTGGCGGGCGCCTTGGCACGCTTCTCCGCGAGCAGCTCGAAGCCGCGCTCCGGGGTGATCGCCTCGACGCTGTCGCCGGAGCGCAGGGTCGCGTTGGTCTCGCCGTCGGTGACGTACGGCCCGAAGCGACCGTCCTTGACGACGACGGGCTTGCCGCTGACCGGGTCCTCACCCAGCTCCTTCAGCGGCGGCTTCGCGGCTGCACGGCCACGCTGCTTGGGCTGGGCGTAGATCGCCAGCGCCTCCTCCAGCGTGATCGTGAAGAGCTGGTCCTCGGACTGCAGGGACCGCGAGTCCGTGCCCTTCCTCAGGTACGGCCCGTAGCGCCCGTTCTGCGCGGTGATCTCCACGCCCTCCGCGTCCGCGCCGACGACGCGCGGCAGGGACATCAGCTGGAGCGCCTCCTGCAGGGTCACCGTGTCCAGGGACATGGACTTGAACAGCGAGGCCGTGCGCGGCTTGATCGCGTTCTTGCCCGTCTTGGGCGTGCCCTCGGGCAGGATCTCCGTGACGTACGGGCCGTAGCGGCCGGCCTTGGCCACGATCGGCCGGTCCGTCTCCGGGTCGGTGCCCAGCGGACGCTCCCCGCTCGGCTTGGCGAGCAGTTCCTCGGCCAGTTCGACGGTCAGCTCGTCCGGCGCCAGATCGTCCGGGATGTCGGCGCGCTGGTGCTGCTCGGTGTCCTTCTCGCCGCGCTCGATGTACGGGCCGTAGCGGCCGACCCGCAGCACGATCTCGTGTCCGACGGGGAACGAGGACACCTCGCGCGCGTCGATCGCGCCCAGGTCGGTCACCAGTTCCTTGAGGCCGCCGAGGTGGTCCCCGTCGCCGTTGCCGGCGTCGGCGGCACCGCCCGCGCCGGTGCCCTCACCGAAGTAGAACCGCTTCAGCCACGGCACGGACTGCGCCTCGCCGCGGGCGATGCGGTCGAGGTCGTCCTCCATCCGGGCGGTGAAGTCGTAGTCGACGAGCCGTCCGAAGTGCTTCTCCAGGAGGTTGACCACGGCGAAGGACAGGAAGGACGGCACCAGGGCCGTGCCCTTCTTGAACACGTAACCGCGGTCGAGGATCGTGCCGATGATCGACGCGTACGTCGACGGGCGGCCGATCTCGCGCTCTTCCAGCTCCTTGACCAGCGAGGCCTCGGTGTAACGGGCCGGGGGCTTGGTCGAGTGGCCGTCGGCGGTGATCGCCTCGGCGCTCAGCGCGTCGCCCTCGGCGACCTGCGGCAGCCGGCGCTCGCGGTCGTCCAGCTCGGCGTTCGGGTCGTCGGCGCCCTCGACGTACGCCTTCAGGAAGCCGTGGAAGGTGATGGTCTTGCCGGACGCGCTGAACTCGGCGTCCCGGCCGTCGGCCGCGGTGCCGCCGATCCTCACCGTGACCGAGTTACCGGTCGCGTCCTTCATCTGGGAGGCGACGGTCCGCTTCCAGATCAGCTCGTAGAGCCTGAACTGGTCACCGGTCAGGCCGGTCTCCGCCGGGGTGCGGAAACGATCACCCGAGGGCCGGATCGCCTCGTGCGCCTCCTGCGCGTTCTTGACCTTGGCCGCGTAGGTACGCGGCTGCGCGGGCAGGTAGTCGGCGCCGTACAGCTGTGTGACCTGGGCACGGGCGGCGGTGATCGCCGTGTCCGACAGGGTCGTGGAGTCCGTACGCATGTAGGTGATGAAGCCGTTCTCGTACAGCTTCTGCGCGATCTGCATGGTGGCCTTCGCGCCGAAGCCGAGTTTGCGGCTGGCCTCCTGCTGCAGCGTCGTCGTACGGAACGGCGCGTACGGCGAGCGACGGTACGGCTTGGACTCGACCGACCGGACCGAGAACCGCGTGTTCTCCAGGGCGGCGGCCAGGGCGCGGGCGTTCTGCTCGTCGAGGTGGAGGGTGTTCGCGCTCTTCAGCCGGCCGACCGAGTCGAAGTCACGGCCCTGGGCGACCCGTTTGCCGTCGACCGCCGCGAGCCGTGCCACCAGGGACGACGGGTCGGAGGGGTCGCCGGCGCGGCCGGTGCCGAAGGTGCCGGTCAGATCCCAGTACTCGGCGGAGCGGAACGCCATGCGCTCCCGTTCCCGCTCCACGACGAGCCGGGTCGCGACGGACTGGACGCGACCGGCCGACAGGCGCGGCATGACCTTCTTCCACAGGACCGGCGAGACCTCGTAGCCATAGAGGCGGTCGAGGATGCGACGGGTCTCCTGGGCGTCGACGAGCAGTTGGTTCAGCTCGCGCGGATTGCGCACGGCCTGCTGGATCGCGTCCTTGGTGATCTCGTGGAAGACCATCCGCTTGACCGGGACCTTGGGCTTCAGCACCTCCTGGAGGTGCCATGCGATGGCCTCGCCCTCGCGGTCCTCATCGGTGGCGAGGAAGAGCTCGTCGGAGTCTCGCAGCAGATCCTTGAGCTTCTTGACCTGCGCCTTCTTGTCGGCGTTGACGACATAGATCGGCTGGAAGTCGTGTTCGACGTCCACACCGAGGCGGCGCACCTCACCGGTGTACTTCTCGGGCACCTCCGCGGCGCCGTTCGGAAGGTCGCGGATGTGCCCGACGCTCGCCTCGACGATGTATCCGGGGCCGAGATAGCCCTTGATCGTCTTCGCCTTGGCAGGCGACTCGACGATGACGAGTCGGCGGCCGCCCTGTGCGGTCTCGCTGGTCGGGGACAACTTCGCTCTTCTCTCCGGTCGGCTGTGGCCTCCCCAGGCCTTCTTCCCGGGGTGGGGTCGTTCTTGTCCGGCTCGCTCGCCTCCGGGGGGCTGCGGCCGGTGTCGACAGGGCGACCGCGCCCAGCCCATCGGGGCTGAAGCGCCTTCGCCCTCTCGACACCGGCGCGTCCCTTCGGCTCACTCGCTGGTGACGCTGCGGAGTGTGACGGTACATCCCGCCCCCGTGTCAAACGGGAAAAGCCCGCAACGGCCACTCGAACGGTAACCCGACTACCGGCATTCCTGCCGCCCGGACCGGCGAGCAGGTCTTTCGTCCGTGTCCGGAGGGTGATCCCCCGGTTACCGGGGCCGCGGGCGCCCCGCGGCCCGGAACCTCACGTCACAGGCGCAGGAAGCACCAGGCGCCGGCAGCGAGCGCGGCCACCGCGGCGAGGACCGCGAGGGCGGCGGACGCGACGGGACTCACACCCTCGGCGACGGATTCGCGCCGGCGCACCCGGGTCGCCGTCCAGATCATCAGCCCACCGCCGAACAGGGCGAACACCGTCCCCGCGAAGATCGCCGGTCCGCTCTCCATGTCCCGTTCCTCTCCCATCCCGGGCCACCCGAAGACGGGAGGCTGACATGTCCGGGCGGCCGACGGACGACCCCCGGGTGAACGTGCGGCGCACGGCCCCGTCCGTGCCGGCCGCGCACCGCCTCGCGGACGACGCCTGCGGCCCGCGGTCACGCGCCCGGGGTCCGACGCGGCCGGAACTCGCCGTCGCGCCGCTTCCTCCCCCGCCGATCACGGCAGGCGGATCAACTACGGGACATGACGTACCGCCACTCGTCACGGCGTCCCTTCCCTGGTTGGCGCGGCGCGTGGACGTCCGCGACGTCCGAAGAGGCCCCGGGCCGGAGCGGGCGCCTCGGCCCGGGGCCGGCGCCACGCCTACCGCGCGGGCTCGAGAAAACCCTGCTCGACCAGCAACCGGATCTGAGCAGGCGTCCGGTCACGCAGCAACACCGGGTCCTCGCCGACCAGTTGTGCGATGGCGTCGAGGATCCGTCCCGCGCTCAGCGTGCCGTCGCACACACCGGCGAAGCCCGCGCCGACCGTGTCCACCCTGGTGGCACGGCGCATCCCACGGTTCTGGCGCAGTACGACGTGCTCCGGGTCCTCGGCGCCCGGCAGCCCCACCTGTTCCTGGACGACCTCGGCGGCGAGCCTGAAGTGCCCCGCGAGCAGCGCCGCGTCGTCGTGCGCCCGCAGGTAGTCGATGCGGTCGAAGTGCGCCCGGACCGTGTCACCGAGCGGCTGTTCGACCGGATGCGGCCACTCCTCGACCGTGATGCTGGGCTCGACGGCCTCGGTCCGGTGCAGCGCGATCCAGCCGAAACCGACCGCCCGCACCTTGCGTGCCTCGAACTCGTCCAGCCATGCGTCGTACCGCGCCTGGTACTCCGCGGTGTCGCCGCGGTGGTCACCGGCGTCCCGCAGCCACAACTCCGCGTACTGGGTGATGTCCTGGACCTCGCGCTGCACGATCCAGGCGTCGCAGCCGCGCGGTACCCACGAGCGCAGCCGGTCCTGCCAGTCCTCCCCCTCGACGTGCTGCCAGTTGGCGAGGAACTGCGCGAACCCGCCCCCGTTCAGCCGCTGCCCCGACTGCTGGACGAGCGTGCGGCACAGATCGTCCCCGCCCATGCCACCGTCGCGATAGGTGAGACGGGCGCCGGGGGAGATCACGAAGGGCGGGTTGGAGACGATCAGGTCGAACGTCTCGTCGTCCTCGATCGGCTCGAACAGCGAACCCTGGCGCAGGTCCGCGGCCGGCGCGCCGGACAGCGCCAGTGTGAGCGCGGCGATGTCCAGGGCTCGCGGGTTGACGTCGGTCGCCGTCACCCGCGTGGCGTGCCGGGCGGCGTGCAGCGCCTGGATCCCCGAGCCGGTGCCGAGGTCGAGGGCGGCGCCGACGGGGGCGCGGACGGTGATGCCCGCCAGCGTGGTGGAGGCGCCGCCGACCCCCAGGACGACTCCTTCGTCCCGGCTGCCGATGCCGCCCGCACCGCCGACCGCGCACCCGAGGTCGGAGACGATGAACCAGTCCTCGCCGCCGGGTCCGCCGTACGGCCGGATGTCCACGGTTGCGGCGACCTCGTCCCCACCGGTGCGGACGAGCCAGCCGCCCTCCACGCACACGTCGACGGGCAGCACACCCGTCACGCGGGCGTGCGGCACGGGCTGTTGAAGCAGGAACAGCCGTACGAGCGACTCCAGCGCCGTGTCCCCGCGTGTGGCCCGGAGCGCGGGCACTGTCTCGCTCCGCGCGAGCGCCGCGTACGCGGGCGCCCCGAGCAGATCGAGCAGCCCGTCGGCGGTGAAGGAGGCCGCGAGGAGGGCGTCCCGCAGCCGCAGGGTGACATCGACGCGGGCGGTGGACGGCAGTGTGGCCGGACTGGAGTTACTCACGCCCCCATTGTGGCGCGGGCAGGCGTTCGACGCGCCGCTCAGGCGGCCGTCGGCGAGGCCGAGGCGGACGCGGACTTGCAGCTCGCCTGCTGCGACATCGCCTTCCCGACGTCACCCGCCTCCAGCTCCTTCAGCGCGTCGTTCCCGCTCTGGCTCAGCGTGTCGAGCTTGGTCGCGATCCCCTTGAGGCCGTCGGCGAACTTCGCCTGGTCCTTGGTGTCGAGGCCGTCCACCTGCTTCTGCAGATCGCCGTAGGCGGTGGAGATGTCGTTGAGCTCCTTGACCGCGTTCTTCTGTTTCGTCGCGCCGTTGTCGACGTCCGGCGCGCCCGCCCTCTGGACGGCCGCCCCGATCGCCTTGTAGGCGTCGGCCATGTCCCGGAAGGCCTGGGAGTCGGTCTTCCGGACCTGCTCCGGCGCGCTGTTGTCCGAGGTCTCCTTCTGGATCGCGGAGCTGGCGGCCGCGATCTTCTTGGCCTGCGGCTGCACCGACTCGCACACCTGCTTGGCCCAGGAGCCCAGCTTGTCGTCGACTGCACCGCTGCCGCTGGTGCATCCCGACAGCGCCAGTACCAGTACCGCACCGCCGGACAGTGCGGCCGCGAGCTTCTTGTTCACCGGTTTGGTCCCTTCCATGGCTCTCTCGGCCCCGGAACATACACGCCAACCGGGTGACAGCCGCACGCTGAATATTACTTATCTCTGCTCTTGCGGCCATTTGCACCAAGCGAGAGAAGGCTCACGGAGCGGGCTCGAACACAACAGGGCGGGCGCACGGCGTCGCGAAGAGCACCGTACGCCCGCCCATTGACCCGTACCTGACCAGGTCGAAGTGCGGGTGCTGTGGAAGCGGCTAGGAAACCACCGCCGGATCCGCCGACTTGGACACTCGTTCGGCGTTGTCTTCGTCACCCACCGCGATACCGCGGCGCTTGGAGATGTAGACCGCCACCACGATCACCAGGATCGCCAGCACGGCGATCAGGATCCGCAGGGCGAGACTCTTGTCACTGCCGTACGAGAACTTGATCACCGCGGGTGCGATGAGCAGCGACACCAGGTTCATCACCTTGAGCAGCGGGTTGATCGCCGGCCCCGCGGTGTCCTTGAAGGGGTCGCCGACCGTGTCGCCGATCACCGTCGCGGCATGCGCCTCGCTGCCCTTGCCGCCGTGGTGGCCGTCCTCCACCAGCTTCTTGGCGTTGTCCCAGGCACCACCGGAGTTGGCGAGGAACACCGCCATCAGCGTGCCGGTGCCGATCGCGCCCGCCAGATACGCGCCGAGCGCACCCACACCGAGTGTGAACCCGATGGCGATGGGTGCCATGACGGCGAGCAGGCCGGGTGTGGCCAGCTCCCGGAGGGCGTCCTTGGTGCAGATGTCGACGACCTTGCCGTACTCCGGCGTCTCCGTGTAGTTCATGATCCCGGGCTTCTCCCGGAACTGCCGGCGCACCTCGAAGACCACCGCGCCCGCGGACCGCGACACCGCGTTGATCGCCAGCCCCGAGAAGAGGAAGACGACCGCCGCGCCCACGATGAGGCCGACCAGGTTGTTGGGCTGGGAGATGTCCATGACCAGGTTCAGCGGCCCGCCGTTCCCGACCTTCTCGCCCACGTCCTGTGCGGCCGTGGTGATCGCGTCGCGATACGAGCCGAAGAGCGCCGAGGCCGCGAGGACGGCGGTGGCGATGGCGATGCCCTTGGTGATCGCCTTCGTGGTGTTGCCCACCGCGTCCAGATCGGTCAGCACCTGCGCGCCGGAGCCCACCACGTCGCCGGACATCTCGGCGATGCCCTGCGCGTTGTCGGAGACCGGACCGAAGGTGTCCATGGCGACGATCACGCCGACCGTGGTGAGCAGGCCCGTACCGGCCAGCGCCACCGCGAAGAGGGCGAGCATGATCGACGTACCGCCGAGCAGGAACGCCCCGTACACACCGAGCCCGATCAGCAGCGCGGTGTAGACGGCCGACTCCAGACCCACGGAGATGCCGGCGAGCACCACGGTGGCGGGGCCGGTCAGCGAGGTCTTGCCGATGTCCCGCACCGGACGGCGCGTGGTCTCGGTGAAGTAGCCGGTCAGCTGCTGGATCAGGGCCGCGAGCACGATGCCGATGGCCACCGCCACCAGCGCGAGGATCCGCGGATCCCCGTCGTTGGCCCGGATGGCCGCGTCGGAGATGCCCTTGAGATCGGCGTACGACGACGGCAGATAAATGAACACGGCCGCCGCGACCAGCGCCAGCGAGATCACCGCGGAGACGAAGAATCCGCGGTTGATGGCGGACATACCGCTGCGGTCGGTGCGACGCGGGGCCACCGCGAAGATTCCGATCATCGCGGTCACCACCCCGATCGCAGGCACGATCAGAGGGAACGCCAGTCCCGAGTCGCCGAAGGCCGCCTTGCCGAGGATCAGCGCCGCGACGAGCGTCACGGCGTAGGACTCGAAGAGGTCGGCTGCCATGCCGGCACAGTCGCCGACGTTGTCGCCCACATTGTCGGCGATGGTCGCGGCATTGCGCGGATCATCCTCCGGAATGCCCTGCTCGACCTTGCCGACCAGGTCGGCGCCGACGTCGGCGGCCTTGGTGAAGATGCCGCCACCGACACGCATGAACATGGCGATCAGCGCCGCGCCCAGGCCGAAGCCCTCCAGGACCTTCGGCGCGTCCGCCGCGTACACGAGCACCACACAGGAGGCGCCCAGCAGACCGAGCCCCACGGTGAACATGCCGACGACGCCACCCGTGCGGAAGGCGATCTTCATGGCTTTGTGCGAGACGGCGGTGAGATCCTTTTCCGGCTCACCTTCTGCAGGCGTCGCCTCGCGCGCCGCCGCAGCAACCCGCACATTGCTCCGCACTGCGAGCCACATGCCGATATAGCCGGTGGCTGCCGAGAACAGCGCGCCGATCAGGAAGAACACCGATCGTCCGGCGCGCTGATTCCAGTCGTCCGCGGGCAGCAGCAGGAGCAGGAAGAACACGACCACGGCGAATACGCCGAGCGTGCGAAGCTGCCGGGCCAGATAGGCGTTCGCGCCTTCCTGCACCGCCGCAGCGATCTTCTTCATACTGTCGGTGCCCTCGCCTGCCGCGAGCACCTGACGGACCAGGACCCCGGCGACCGCGAGGGCCGCCAGGGCGACAACCCCGATGACCACCACGATCAGGCGGTTGCTGTCGGTCAGTACTGCGGCTGCGAGGGTTGTGGGGTGATCAAACTGTTGAGGGGTAGAAAGCCCCGCCATTCGTCCTCCTTGACGCTTGGGCTGAGCTCAAGATGTGGACGGATTGTAGGTAGCGGACCCTGATCAAAACAGTGCGCGGTAAACGGAATTGGCCTTCACCTCCTCTTCAGCAAAAGATCGCACGTGCGCCACAGAACCCGAAAGAGGTAATGCCTCAAAACCATTGACTGGATCAGAACTTGATCAAATCATCACGCGATTGATCGTGAAGCGATTCACGAATTCCGGTGCGACTGTACAAAAAGAAGGGCCCTGTACAGGCAGGGCCCTTCAAAAACGTATGAAAAGCACAGAAAGGGGGTGCGAGAAGGATCAGGCAGGGAGCGTGGCGGGCGGCACGGTCGGCCAGCTCATCCTGATCTGTCCGCCGTTCTCCCCGGCGGTGACCTCGACGTCGTCGACAAGACCGCTGATGACCGCGAGGCCCATCTCGTCCTCCTCGGCCTCCGCGTCCGCCTCGTCGGCACCCGGCGTTCTTCCACCGAGCGCCACGTGCGGCGCCTCGTCACCGACCTCGATGGAGAACTGCTTCTCCTCCTCGGTCAGCAGCACCCGCACCGGCGCCGAGATGCCGTTGCTCTGGTGCAGTCCGACGGCCCGGGTGCAGGCCTCACCGACGGCGAGCCTGACCTCGTCGAGCACGGCCTCCTCAACCCCAGCTCGGCGCGCCACGGCCGCCGCCACGAGTCGGGCGGTCCTGACATGTTCTGGCAGCGCGCTGAAGAGGAGTTCAACGGTGGCCATGCATCCCCCTCGGAACTTCGGGCGTGCGGTCGGGGGGCCGGGCCGCAAGGACCCGGCCCCCCGTCTCTTGCTTCTGCCGTCCGGGCACTACGGCCCTGGAACGGAGTCAGTCGGTGGCCGCCACCGCTTCCTCGACCGAGGTGTGAATGGGGAACACCTTGGTGAGGCCGGTGATGCGGAAGATCTTGAGAATGCGCTCCTGGTTGCACACCAGGCGCAGGGACCCTTCATGGGCCCGAACGCGCTTCAAGCCACCCACCAGCACGCCGAGCCCGGTGGAGTCGAGGAAGTCCACGCCCTCCATGTCGACGACGAGGTGGAAATTCCCGTCGTTCACCAGCTCGACCAGCTGCTCGCGCAGCTTGGGCGCGGTATATACGTCGATTTCGCCACCGACCTCGACGACCGTACGATCGCCGACGGTACGGGTCGACAGGGACAGGTCCACGGATCCTCCAGCACCTTGCTATCGAGCGGTCGCCCCTCGGGACACCTCGGCAGACCCCCGGGACGGTTCGCCAGCCGCGATGGCATTCAATCACTTACCGGCAGGCGTGCACGACGCCTTGGACCCATTGTCCGTCACTCCGGTGACACACTCGGTGCCGATGGCCAAGAATCACCGATCCGATCGAACCCTGTCGGGCCCCGTGTCCCGCGTCTCTCCGGGCACGGTCCTGGGCCGGCTCGCCTCGGGACCGAGCCGGGCTGCGCGCATCACTCATACGGAGCACTTGCCCCCGAGAGAGGGCCGCCATGCCGTCTGGCCGGACCGGATCCGCGCCGAGGTCATAGCCGCCGTGCAGGACGCGGGCATCGAGCACCCGTGGGCCCATCAGGCCCTCGCCGCCGAGCACGCGCTGGACGGCGATTCCGTGATCGTCGCCACCGGCACGGCGTCCGGCAAGTCGCTCGCCTATCTCGTGCCGGTGCTCTCCCGCCTGCTGGACGGCGCGGAGGCCCCGAACGGCCGCGGCGGGACCGCCCTGTACCTCGCCCCGACCAAGGCGCTCGCGGCGGATCAGTGCCGATCCGTGAAGAAACTTTCACAACCTCTGGGCACGGCGATCCGCCCCGCGGTGTACGACGGAGACACACCGCCGGAAGAACGCGAATGGGTGCGTCAGTACGCCAACTACGTGCTCACCAACCCCGACATGCTGCATCGCGGCATATTGCCCTCCCACCCGCGCTGGTCCTCCTTCCTGCGCGCCCTGAAGTACGTCGTCATCGACGAGTCCCACACCTACCGGGGCGTCTTCGGCTCCCACGTCGCCCAGGTCCTGCGCCGTCTGCGGCGCCTGTGCGCCCGCTACGGAGCCTCACCCGTGTTCCTGCTGGCCTCCGCGACCGCCGCCGAGCCCTCGGTGGCCGCGCGCCGCCTCACCGGCGTCCCCGTGGTCGAGGTCGCCGACGACGCCTCCCCGCGCGGCGAGCTCGTCTTCGCCCTGTGGGAGCCCCCGCTCACCGAGCTGCACGGCGAGAAGGGCGCACCCGTCCGGCGTACGGCCACCGCCGAGACCGCCGATCTGCTGACCGACCTGGCCGTGCAGGGCGTCCGCTCGGTCGCCTTCGTCCGCTCCCGCCGGGGCGCCGAGCTGATCTCTGTCATCGCCCAGGAGCGGCTGGCCGAGGTCGACCGCTCCCTGGCGCGGCGCGTGGCCGCCTACCGCGGCGGCTACCTCCCCGAGGAGCGCCGCGCCCTGGAACGCGCCCTGCACTCCGGAGAACTGCTCGGCCTCGCCGCCACCACCGCCCTCGAGCTCGGGATCGACGTCTCGGGCCTGGACGCCGTCCTCATCGCGGGCTACCCCGGCACACGGGCGTCGCTGTGGCAGCAGGCGGGCCGCGCCGGCCGCGCGGGTCAGGGCGCCCTCGCGGTGCTGATCGCCCGGGACGACCCACTGGACACGTTCCTCGTCCACCATCCCGAGGCCCTCTTCGACCAGCCGGTTGAGTCCACCGTCCTCGACCCGGACAACCCCTACGTCCTGGCCCCCCATCTGTGCGCGGCGGCGGCGGAGCTCCCGCTGACGGAGGAGGACCTGGAGCTCTTCGGCCCCACCACCGAGGGACTGCTCCCCCAGCTGGAGGCCGCGAAGCTGCTGCGCCGCCGGACCAAGGCCTGGCACTGGACCCGCCGGGAGCGGGCCGCCGACCTCACGGACATCCGCGGGGAGGGCGGGCGGCCCGTCCAGGTCGTGGAGGCCGGCACCGGACGACTGCTGGGCACGGTCGACGCCGGCTCCGCGCACACGACGGTTCACGAGGGCGCGGTCCATCTCCACCAGGGCCGCACGTATCTGGTGCGGACCCTCGACCTGGAGGACTCCGTGGCCCTGGTCGAGGAGGCCAGCCCTCCCTACTCGACGGTCGCCCGCGACACGACGGCCATCTCCGTCCTGGAAACGGACGTCGAGATCCCCTGGGGCGACGGACGGCTGTGCTACGGCTCGGTCGAGGTCACCAACCAGGTCGTCTCCTTTCTGCGTCGGCGTGTCATCACCGGTGAAGTGCTGGGTGAGACGAAACTCGATCTGCCTCCCCGTACGCTGCGCACCCGTGCCGTGTGGTGGACGGTCACCGAGGACCAGCTGGACGAGGCCCGGATCAACCCGGAGATCCTCGGCGGCGCCCTGCACGCCGCCGAACACGCCTCGATCGGCATGCTCCCGCTCTTCGCCACCTGCGACCGCTGGGACATCGGAGGCGTCTCCGTCCCGCTCCACCCGGACACCCTCCTCCCCACGGTCTTCGTCTACGACGGCCACCCGGGCGGCGCGGGCTTCGCGGAACGCGCCTTCCACACGGCCGGCGCCTGGCTGACCGCCACCCGCCAGGCCATCGCGTCCTGCGAGTGCGAGGCGGGGTGCCCGTCCTGCATCCAGTCCCCCAAGTGCGGCAACGGCAACGATCCGCTGCACAAGAGGGGCGCCGTGCGGCTCCTCACGGTGCTGTTGCGCGGGGCGCCGGAGAACGCTGCCGAGGCCGCGGAGCGGAAGGAGAGCGAGGCGGAGGTTCCGGGCGTCCGCCCTGCGCCGCCGGTTCGGCCGGGCCCGCCCTCGCCCTGACCTCGGCGGTGAACGGTCCCGAGGCCGACGCCGCCGTGACGTCGGAGACCTCGCCCACGACCGCGCACCGCACGAGCCGGCTGCCCTGGGCCGCCGCGACACGTCCGGCCGTGTCGCACGCGCTCTCCTCCCCGTCCGCCCAGTGGTCGGCGGCCGCGAGCGCCGCCAGATCGGCCGCGCCGGCCGCACGGTGGCGGGCCAGCACGGCCTCGCCCTGCCCCAGCAGCGCCCCGAACACGGCACACAGGGCACCGATCACACAGACGCACCAGACAGTCGCCGAGCCGCGGTCTCCGGCCGGCCGGCGCCCCGGCCACGTCGCCTTCAGCAGTCGGCGCAACCTCACCGCTCCGCCCCGGTGTCTCACCGGTCCTCCCCCGCGATGTCCTCGGCCGACGCCACTGCCTCGTGGCGCAGTTCGAGCCGAAGTGCGTCGGGGCCCGGTGGGTGGGCGACGACCAGCACATGCACCAGCTCGCCCCGCCGGTTCACCGTCACCCTCGCCCCGTCGGGCGCGGCCTGCCGGACCATCTCCGCGACCACCTCCGGCGGCTCCTGCCGAGCCGCCGCCCGGGCCCCCGCCCGGGCCGCGTCCACGCACTGGATCTGCGCGGACACGGCCAGCAGGGCCCACACAAGGGCCATGGCGAAGAGCACCAGGGCGGGCAGTACGACCGCGGTCTCCGCCGTCACGAACCCGCGGTCGCAGTCCGGGCCCGACCCGCCGCGCCCCGCCGCCCGGTCACATCCGGACATCGAGCGCCCGCCTCACGATGTCCTGCAGCTCCCCGCTGACCTGCCCGCTCGTCACCACCTTGTAGAGGACCGTCGCGAAGGCCACCGCGGCGATGACCCCCATCGCGTACTCGGACGTCACCATGCCCGCCTCTTCGCGCATCGCCGCCCGTACCCGGCGCACCAGCGCACGCGCCCGGACCCGTACTCGTACCGCCTTGCCCATGCCGACCCCCGTGAGGTTCTCGTCCGTCGATCTGTCCGATCCGGTTCGCCGGAATCGGTCTGCTTGTGTTGATCTGCTTTTTTGGTCTGCCTGTATCGGTCTGCTGATGTCGGTCTGCTGATGTCGGTCTCGTTCGTTCGGTTCGTCAGGTCCGGTCCGTCATCGGCCACCTCCTCCCAGCAGCCCTCCCGCGAGCCCGATCACCACGGGAAGCACCCCGACCGCGATGAACGCGGGCAGGAAGCACAGACCCACCGGAGCGGTGACCATGACCCCCGCCCGGCGCGCCCGCGCCGTCGCCGTCCGGCCCCACTCGGCGCGGGCCTCGGCAGCGAGCCGGCCGACCGGCGCGGCCGCCGGCGCGCCGGAGTCACCCGCCCGTTCCAGGAGTCGCGCCAGCGGCGCGGCGCCGGGGAGGGATGCCAGCCGCCGCCATGCGTCGGCCGGTTCTGCCCCGAGCCGCACTTCGGCCGCGCCCCGCGCCAGCCGCTCGCCGACCGGTCCCTCCAGTGCTTCACCCACCGCCTGTGCGGCCGCCACGGGGGTCGCACCGGCCGCGATGCACGCCGCCAGCAGATCGGCCGCCGACGGAAGCCGACGGGCCGCCACGGCGGGGTTGTACTCCTCCGCGAGCCGGTCGGCTTCCTGCCGGTCCCGCCATCGCCTCACACCGAGCCCGACGACCAGACCCGCCACCGGTCCGCCGAATCCGCCGAGCAGCACCCAGCCGGCGCACAGCGCCCCCGCGACGGGCAGCCACCGCCGCGCGGTGTCCCGCGCGTCGCCCCGCCGGCCTGCGGCACCCGGAGCCCCCGTCGACAGTTCCCCCGCCGCGGCACCCGGCGCCCCGGTCCATCGGCCGACCGGCCCGGCACCCGCCGCGCGTCCCCACCCGGCCACCAACAAGGACGCCGGGGTCCGCCGCACCTCGGCCGGGCCGCCCGCCCCCAGCACCGCGGTCAGCCGACGCCGCGCCCGACGCTCACGCCGCGCCGCTGCCATCAGGCGCATCGCCCACCACAGCGCCGCCACCCCACACAGCACCCCCAGCCTGTGGACAAGGCCGACGCTCATGCCGCCTCCGCTCCGCGCACGATCCGCATGGCCCACCACAGCCCCGCCCCTTCCAGAACACCGCCCACCAGGAGACAGCCGAGGCCCGCACCGGTGTGCAGCAGCACATGCAGCGGGCGTGCGCCCAGCAGGGTGCCGAGCAGCAGGCCGAGGACAGGCAGCCCCGCGAGAAGTACCGCCGTCGACCGGGCACCCGCCAACTGGGCACGGAGGTCATCCCGTTGATCACGCTCGGCGCGAAGAGCGCCCTCCAGCCGATCCAGTCCGGCGGCCAGTCCCGCCCCCCGGTCCACGGCCACCCGCCAGCACGCGGCCAGCCCGGACAACCCGTCGGCCCCGGGCTGTCGTGCCGCGGCCGCGAGCGCGCCCGGCACATCGCCGCCGAACCGCGCGGCCGCCAGCACCTGTGCCTGCGCTCCGCCGAGGCCGCCCGCGTCCCGCGCCGCTGACAGCAGTGCCTCGCCCGGCTGACGGCCCGCACGCACCTCCCCGGCGAGCGCCCCGCACAACGCGATCACGGCAGCGCCACGCGCTTCCCGCACCTTCCGTGCCTCGCGTGCCCGCCGCACCCGGCGCAGCAGCGGCACCCCGACCACCCCGGCCGCCAGCGGCAGGGCGGAAGCACCGAGCACCGCGATCAGCACACCCCCGACGACCGACCACCATTCGGCCGGCAACCGGCGCACCCGTGCCAAGGCCCGCTCCCAGTGCGGCGGACCGATCCCCGCCGTCGGACCGCCGTCCGCGAACAGCGATCGGGCACGACGCGCCCGCTTGCCCGAGCCGCTCATCAGCCAGGCCGCCGCCCCGGCACACGCCGGCCCGACGGCGAGTGACATCTGACCGATCATCGTCACCACACCTCATCTCCGTCACTCGAGCCGCTTTCGTCCCTTCCGTGCCGGAGCAGTTCCCTCAGTCGCTCCCAGCCCCGCTCCCGCGTGAATGCCTCCCGGCCCCATCTCAGAGCGGGCACCGTCACCACGAGCCCCGACGCGTCCCGCTCCAGCACATGCACCTCCGCGATACGGCGGCGCCCGCTCCGGTCCCGCACGAGATGGAGGACCACTGACAGCGCGGCCGCCAACTGGCTGTGCAGCGCCGCCCGGTCCAGACCCGCCGCGGTGCCCAGCGCCTCCAGCCGTGCGGGCACCTGGGCCGCCGCGTTCGCGTGGAGAGTGCCGCACCCGCCCTCGTGGCCCGTGTTCAGCGCCGCAAGCAGCGACACCACCTCGGGCCCGCGGACCTCGCCGACGACCAGCCGGTCGGGGCGCATCCGCAGCGCCTGCCGCACCAGGTCCTGGAGCTCCACCAGCCCCACGCCCTCCTGGTTCGCGGGCCGTCCCTCGAGGCGCACCACATGGGGGTGCTCGGGCCGCAGCTCCGCCGAGTCCTCGGCCAACACGATCCGCTCCGACGGCCCCACCACGCCCAGCAGCGCGCTCAGCAGGGTGGTCTTCCCCGTGCCGGTCCCGCCGCTGATCACATAGGAGAGCCGGGAGGCGATCAGCGCCCGCAACACCCGGTCCCCGCCCGGCGGCACCGTCCCCTCCGCCACCAGTTCGTCGAGGGTGAACGCCCGCGGACGCACGACCCTCAGCGACAGGCACGTGCAACCGACGGCGACCGGCGGGAGCACCGCGTGCAGCCGCGTCCCGTCGGGCAGGCGGGCGTCGACCCACGGTCTGGCGTCGTCGAGCCGCCGCCCGGCCACCGCGGCGAGGCGCTGCGCAAGGCGTCGCACCGCCGCGGCGTCCGGAAAGGACACATCCGTCAATTCCAGTCCGCCGCCCCGGTCCACCCACACCCGGTCGGGTGCCGAGACCAGGACGTCGGTAACGGAGGGATCGGCGAGCAACGGCTCCAGAGGGCCGCTGCCGACCAGTTCCGAGCGCAACTGCCGGGCCGCTCCCAGCACTTCCGCGTCGCCGAGCACCCGCCCCTGCTCGCGCAGCGCCTGTGCCACGCGCGCGGGGGTCGGCTCGGCCCCGCTCTCGGCCAGCCACTGGCGCACTCCGTCGAGCAGCCGCGTCCGTTCGCCGAGCACGGCCGCACGCTCGGCGCCCTCAGCCAGCTCCGGACCGAGTACCGTGCCGCGATCCGCCGCGGTCCTCCGGGTCCATCCCGCCTCCATGGATCAGTCACCCGCCTCGGCCGAGGCCCGCTGCCAGAAGGCCGAGCAGAACCGGGCGAGCGGCCCCCGCGCCGCTCCCCCGGGCGGTGCGCAACCATCGCGCGGGGTGTCCTCGGAGGGCACCTCGCCGACCAGCGGCAGTCCCATCAGCCGCGCCACCTCGCGGTCGTCGAGGCCGGGCGCGAACGGCCCCCGTACCGCGATCCGCAGATCGCCCAGGACCATGCCGACGGCCGACGCCACCCGCCGCGCGGCCGCGACGGCGCGCAGTTCGGCCGGGACGACCAGCACCCCGACGTCCACCTGGGCGAGCACTTCGGCGACACCCTCGTCGACGCGGCGGGGCAGGTCGACGACGACCGCTCCGCCGCGCCGTCTGGCCGCGGCGAGGACCGCGCGCACCGCCTGGGGCGGGACCGCCACGGTGTCGCCGCGGTCCCAGCTCAGCACCCGCAGGGCATGCAGCTTCGGCAGGGACTCCTCCAGGGCACCGCCCCCGACGCGGCCCCGCGAGGCGGCGAACGCGGGCCAGCGCAGCCCTTCGGCGGTCTCGCCACCGAGGAGTACGTCGAGTCCGCCGCCCAGGGGATCCGCGTCCACCAGCAGCGTGCGCCTGCCCTCGCGCGCCGAGGTGACGGCCAGGGCGCAGGCGAGCGTGGACGCTCCGGCCCCGCCGCGGCCACCGATCACGCCCACGGTGAGCGCGGGCCGTCCGACGCCCTCGGCGACGTCGGCGATGCGGTCGACGAGCCACTGCTCACCGTCCGGCAGGACCAGGACGTGGTCCGCGCCGATCTCGACGGCGCGCCGCCAGACACCTGGATCGTCCTGATCCCGCCCGACCAGCACCACTCCGCGTCTGCGCGCGGCCCCGCGCACACGGCGTGCCGCGTCGTCGCCGACGAGGACGAGAGGAGCCGCCTCCCAGCTGCCCCGGTGCGCCGGCACCCCCGGATGGACCTCCGGTCTGGCGCCCGCGGCCGCGCACAGGCGCAGCAGGTCGTCGAGGAGTTCGGCGTCCTCGGTGACGATCAGCGGCCCGCTCCGCCGCCCTTCCACGACGGTCGACCCGTCGTGCGCAATGGCTCCCGCCACGATCTCCAGCCCCCTTCGCTGCTTCTTCCGCGCGGTCCGCCGGGCCCACTGCGGCCCCGCGCTTCCCGCTCGTGTGAAGAACCGGCAACCGGTCTCCATATGAACGGCCGATACGAACCGGCCAAACGCGCCCGGCAAACCGAACCGGCCATGAACTCGCCTCCGGTGGACGCGCTGGAATCACGGTGCGGGTGATCCTGGAAATCGTGTGGATCTTGGTCGATAACTGTGGACGACTCAACGGTTGTGAATATCGCCGTCACTCAAACGGACGAGGCCCGGGAAACCTCCTCAGCGCACTCGATCCACTACACGCCGTGACGAATCATGGGCATGGAGAAGCGGAGCCCGCCGCACCGCAGCAGGGGCCCGAGATCACACGGAGAAGGACGAAAAACCCACCCGGACATGCGACGACCCCCGCCGGGGGGGAGAGCGGGGGTCGTCCCCACGGCCGACTCGGGGGGGGAGGAGTCGGACCGGGTTAGCACGGTCGCGAACGATCCGTGACTTCCATGGTGTACCCGAGAGGCCTCTCAGGCAAACCCACGCGCCACACCTTACGCCGAATGGTGGGCGCCTATGCTCGGGCCCGTGGAAAACCACTCCTTGCCCCGCACAGCGGCCTTCTTTGACCTGGACAAGACGGTCATTGCGAAGTCGAGCACACTCACCTTCAGCAAGTCCTTCTACCAAGGGGGGCTGATCAACCGCAGGGCTGCGTTGCGTACCGCATACGCGCAGTTCGTGTTCCTCGCGGGCGGCGCCGACCACGACCAGATGGAGCGGATGCGCGAGTACCTGTCCGCGATGTGCCGCGGCTGGAACGTCCAACAGGTCAAGGAGATCGTCGCCGAGACCCTGCACGACCTGATCGACCCGATCATCTACGACGAGGCCGCCTCCCTCATCGAGGAGCACCACACCGCCGGACGCGACGTCGTGATCGTGTCCACGTCGGGCGCGGAGGTCGTCGAACCGATCGGCGAACTGCTGGGCGCGGACCGCGTGGTGGCCACCCGTATGGTCGTGGGCGCCGACGGCTGCTTCACCGGCGAGGTGGAGTACTACGCGTACGGGCCGACGAAGGCGGAGGCGATCAGAGAGCTCGCCGAGACCGAGCGGTACGACCTCGCGCGCTGTTATGCGTACAGCGACTCGGTGACCGATCTGCCCATGCTGGAGTCGGTCGGCCATCCGCACGCCGTGAATCCGGACCGGACCCTGCGGCGCGAGGCGCTCGCCCGCGGCTGGCCGATTCTGGACTTCCACCGCCCGGTCCGGCTCAAGCAGCGGCTGTCGGTGCCTCCGCGGCCCGCGTTGCTCGCGATGGCGGCCATAGGCGCTGCCGCCGCCACGGCGGGGCTCGTCTGGTACACCAGTCGGCGCCGCGCTTCGGCCGTGTGAATCGGCGGCAGGTGCGTCGACTTCGCATCGGCGCCCGATTCATGCCCATTTGAACGTGAAAGTAAAGAAGTGCAGCCGGGGGTTCCGCATGGCCCGGGGCTGGAGTACAAAAGGATTTAGTGGCCCGCGAGACCAAAGGACATCCGAAGGGATCACCTTTAAGAAACGCAATTGGCCCCACGGACCCAGCATGAACACGGAGCACCCACGCGACGTCGACCCGTCGATTACGGGCCAGCCGCACCAGGTGACGGGCAGAAGTTCCCGACCTGATGGGCGACACTTCGAGGACGCCTGGTAACCCTGTGAGCATGCCAGCGGCGGTACGAGCCTTCGTACCGCCGCAACCATGTGCAGGGGCCGTGCAGGACCGTCGGGGACCGGGTCCTGCACGCCGCTAGGCCGCTCCGCGCTGCAGCGCCTCGCAGACCGCGGTCGACTCGCGCACTCCCAGTTCGACGGCCTTCCCGCAGTGGGCGATCCACGCCGCCATGCCTTGGGGGGTGCCGGACGCATAACCGTCGAGGGCGGCGGCATAGGCCGCGGGCCCGAGTTCGGCGTGGCCGACCTCGGCGGAGCAGATCGCCTTGGGATCGAGACCGCTGCCCACGAGGACGATGCGCTGGGCCGCGCGCGCGACAAGGCCGTTGTGCGATCCGAAGGGGCGCAGGGCGAGCAGCTCGCCGTGCACCACGGCCGCGGTCACCAGGGCCGGGGCCGAGCCTCCGGCGATGATCAGCTCGGTGAGGCCTTCCAGACGGCCGGCGACCTCGGACGCGCCCGGCAGCGGCAGTTCCACGAGCGGCTCGTCGACCGGCTCGCCGTCCTGCCGCGGACGCCCCACTCGGGGGTCGTCCGCCGCGGCCGCCACCAGGTGCAGACGCGCCAGCACCCGCAGCGGCGACTGCCGCCAGATGGAGAGCAGTTGCCCTGCCTCTGCGGTCAGCCGCAGGGCCGCACCGACGGTGCGGGCGCCGTCGTCGCCGCTGAAGTCGGTGCGCCTGCGCACCTCTTCCAGAGCCCAGTCGGCCCCGGACAGGGCCGCCGAGCCACGCGCTCCGCGCAGCGCCGCCTCGGAGGTGACCTCGTTGCTGCGGCGCCGCATGACCCGGTGTCCATAGACCCGGTCCACGGCCTTGCGCACGGATTCCACGGACTCGGCCACCCCGGGCAGTGTCCCCAGGGCCGCTAGCGGATCGGCGGTCGCACCTGTCGTACTCATGAGTACGACACTACGCACCTCCGTGCCCCCTCCTTCGATGGAGTGGTCTTCTTCATAGAGTGCTGCCACTCACAGCAATCATGCGATTACTGTTGGTGAACATGAAAATTGCTTTCGTCGGGAAGGGCGGCAGCGGCAAGACGACCCTGTCCTCCCTCTTCATCCGCCATCTCGCCGCCGCGGGGGCGACCGTCGTCGCCGTCGACGCCGACATCAATCAGCACCTGGGCGCCGCGCTCGGACTCGAGGAGGACGAGGCCGCCGCGCTGCCGGCCATGGGCGACCGGCTGGGGCTGATCAAGGACTATCTGCGCGGCTGCAATCCCCGGATCGCCTCCGCTGACACGATGATCAAGACCACACCGCCCGGCGAGGGCTCACGGCTGCTGCGGGTGCGGGAGGACAACCCGGTGTACGACGCCTGCGCGCGCCCGGTGGAGCTCGGCGGCGGCGCCGTCCGCCTGATGGTCACGGGGCCTTTCACGGACGCCGACCTGGGGGTCGCCTGCTACCACTCCAAGACGGGAGCGGTGGAACTCTGCCTCAACCACCTGGTGGACGGCCAGGACGAGTACGTGGTGGTCGACATGACGGCGGGGTCGGACTCCTTCGCCTCCGGGATGTTCACCCGCTTCGACATGACGTTCCTCGTCGCCGAGCCGACCCGGAAGGGGGTCTCCGTCTACCGCCAGTACAAGGAGTACGCCCGTGACTTCGGGGTCGCCCTGAAGGTCGTGGGAAACAAGGTGCAGGGCCAGGACGACTTCGATTTCCTCCGCACCGAGGTCGGCGACGACCTGCTGGTGACGGTCGGTCATTCGGACTGGGTGCGCTCCATGGAGAAGGGGCGTCCACCGCGGTTCGAACTGCTGGAGGACGCCAACCGCCGTTCCCTGCACACGCTTCGGGCCGCCGCGGACGCCATGTACGAGGTGCGCGACTGGCAGCGCTACACACGGCAGATGGTGCACTTCCACCTGAAGAACGCGGCGAGTTGGGGCAACGAACGCACCGGGACCGATCTGGCGGCGCAGATCGACCCGGGGTTCGTCCTGAACGAGGGTCTGGCGGCCGCCGTGTGAGCGCTGTCCGGTCCGGGGCCTACGGTCGCACCGACGGGGAGTGCGGGGCGCCGCCGGGTGCCGCCGGGACGGGGGAGGCACCCAGGAAGGACCCCCATCCCTCCGCCGGGCCCCGGCCGACCTGGAGTGTGCGGAGCTTCTCCAGGACCCGCGGGTCCTGCGCCTCGAGCCAGTCCACGAGCCGGCGGAAGGAGACACAACGCACCTCGGGCCGGGTGCAGACGCGTTCGACCACCTCCTGGACGGCACGCATATAGGTGCTGCCGTTCCAGGACTCGAAGTGGTTGCCGATGACGAGGGGCGCCCGATTTCCGCCGTACGCCCGCTCGAAGCCCTGCAGCAGACCGTCCCGCAGCTGATCCCCCCACGCGTCGAACTTGTCGGGGTCCCCCTGGCCGCGGGTCCCGGACTGGCCGGTCATGAAGTCGTAGTCCATGGCCAACTGGTCCACGCCGTGCCCGGGAAAGGGCACGAGCTGCATGGGCAGGTCCCACAGGCCGCCCTGCTTCCTGGGCCATAGCTGCCGGCCGATACCGGAGGAGTCGTAGCGGAAGCCCAGCTCCCGGGCGGTCCTCACGAAGTTCTGCCGCCCCTCCAGGCACGGGGTGCGGGCTCCGATGAGCTCCTTGTCGTAGTCGAAGGGCAGCGGAGGCTCCTTCGTCAGGCCGGAATTGGTCTTCCAGGACTTCACGAACGCCTTCGCCTGGGTGACCTCGTCCTTCCAGTCCTCCACCGACCACTGACCGACACCGCCCCTGCCGCGACAGAAGTGGCCGTTGAAATGTGTGCCGATCTCATTGCCGTCCAGCCAGGCCAGCCGCAGCTGCTCGGCGGTCTCCTTGACGCCCTTCCTGTCGTTGAAGCCGATCGCCGAACGGCCCGGCGGGTGTCCCGGCGGCCTGTACAGGACGCGCTTGTCCTGCGGAAGCATGTACACGCCGCTCAGGAAGTAGGTCATCGTCGCGTTGTTGGCCTTGGCCACCTTGCGGAAGTACGAGAACAGCCTCCGGTCGTCCTCTCCCGCCCCGTCCCAGGAGAAGACCACGAACTGCGGGGGCGCGTGGCCGGGCGCGAGCCGGTCGGGCCGCGGCAGATGGGGCTGGGCGCCGGTGTAGGAAGTGGAGCCGTCGCCGATCAGGCGGACCGCACTGCCCGGGGCATGGGCTCCGAGCAGTCTTCGCGCGCCGTCGCCGGGACGGGGTGCGCCGAAGGAGCACCCGGCGAGCGCGGCGCCGGCCCCGGCCAGGGCGACACCCGCCGCGATCCTCCGGGTGGCGGTCATCTCGGCCCACCTTCTTCCTTCAGCCGGGGCCACGCCGATCAGGTGCGGACGAATCACGCAGCGACGCGTGCGGCCCGGCCAAGGTCACACGGGATACTGCCGAAATTTGTATGACAAGCCGATGAGGCTAGTGATTCACCCCACTGGGTGACGTAATGATCTATTTGCTCTCCTATAGAAGAAGTTTTCCTTTACCTCGCATTACGGTTCATTTACCGAGTGTTGAGATCCCGCCGCTGTACGCCGTGACCCACGGCCGCGCCCGACCCGGGTCCCCGCCGGGGACCACCAGTTCCGCGACCGCGCCACACCGGAGGAGACGGGAACCATGCCCGCCTGCGTCCCTGCCCGCGCCGCCGACTCGACTCGGCCGAAGCGTGCGCACCAGCCCCACAGTCCCCCGCCGACCCCACCCCGCCGCTTCCGTATCGCGGGTGCCGACGTGTCGGCCTCGATCGCGGTCTTTCTGATCGCCCTCCCCCTGTCCCTCGGAATCGCCCTCGCCACCGGCGCCCCGCTGCAGTCCGGCCTCGTGGCCGCGGCCGTCGGCGGCATCGTCGTCGGATGGCTCGGCGGCTCCCCGCTCCAGGTCAGCGGGCCCGCCGCCGGTCTCACCGTGGTCACCGCCGACCTCATCCACCGCTACGGATGGCGTACGACATGCGCCATCACGGTCCTCGCCGGACTCGCCCAACTGGGCCTAGGCTGCCTGCGCGTGGCACGTACGGCGCTCGCCGTCAGCCCCGCGATCGTGCACGGCATGCTCGCCGGTATCGGCGTCACCATCGCCGTCGCGCAGCTGCACATCGTGCTCGGCGGTACCCCGCAGAGCGCCGTCCTCGACAATCTCACCGCGCTGCCCGCCCAGTTGGCCCGCCTGCAACCGGCCGCGGTCTCGATGAGCGTGCTGACCCTGACCCTCCTGCTGGCCTGGCCGCGGCTTCCCGGACGTGCGGGACAGCTCCTGCGCAGGATCCCCGCCGCGCTCGTCGCCGTCGCCGGGGCCACCGTGACCGCCTCGTTCGCCGGGCTCACCCTGCCCAAGGTCGAGCTGCCGTCCTGGCGCAGCCACGCGCTTGCCGGACTGCCCGAGGGCCCCGTGCTCGGCATCGCCGCCGCCGTCCTCACCATCACGCTGGTGTGCAGCGTCCAGTCGCTGCTCGGCGCGGTCGCGGTGGACAAGCTGGCGGCCGGGCGCCACCCTCACATGGGCCGTTCCGACCTGGACCGCGAGCTGCTCGGGCAGGGCGCCGCGAACATCGTCTCGGGGACACTGGGCGGGCTGCCGCTCGCGGGCGTGGCCGTCCGGAGTTCGGCCAATGTGCAGGCCGGCGCGATCAGCCGGAACTCCACGATGCTGCACGGCGTCTGGGTGGTGGCGGCCGCACTGGTGATGGTCCCGCTGCTCGAGCTGATCCCTCTCGCCTCGCTCGCCGCCCTGGTGATGGCCGTGGGCATCCAGATGGTGTCCCTGCACCACATCCGCACGGTCACCCGCCACCGAGAGGTACTGGTCTACGTCGTCACCACGCTCGGCGTCGTCTTCCTGGGCGTTCTGCAGGGCGTGGCGCTGGGGGTCGCCGCCGCCGTGGGCGTCGCCCTGCACCGACTCGCCCGCACCCGTATCACGAACGAGGAGCGTAGTGGGGTTCATCTCGTACGCGTCCGGGGCCAGTTGACGTTCCTCGCGGTGCCCCGGCTCACCCGTGCCCTGCACCTGGTGCCCGCATGGGCGGACGCCGTCGTGGAGCTCGACGGGTCGTTCATGGACCACGCCGCGTACGAGACGCTGCAGGACTGGCAGCGCACACATCGCGCGCGCGGTGGCACGATCGCCCTCACCGGCCGAGCGGGAACGCCCATCACGATGCCGTCGCCGGACTCCCCCGCGCGCACCGGGAACCGAGGACCGACGGAGGCGTCCACCTGTCGGTGCAGGCCCTGGACACCGTGGCGCAACCACCAGTGCGAGCAGCCGGCGGCGGCGCCGCCCGAGGGTGATCCGGGTGAGCCGGACGGCGGATCGGGACCGAGCGGGGGACAACTCGCGCGCGGCATCAGCGCCTTCCAGCGGAACACCGCTCCGCTGGTGCGCGGCGAGCTGGCCCGGCTGGCGCGCGAGGGCCAGCGGCCGTCGCAGCTCTTTCTGACCTGCGCCGACTCGCGGCTCGTGACATCGATGATCACCTCCAGCGGACCCGGCGACCTCTTCGTCGTCCGCAATGTCGGCAACCTGGTGCCCCTGCCCGGCGAGGAGAGCGGGGACGACTCGGTGGGGGCCGCCATCGAGTACGCCGTGGACGTGCTGAAGGTGCGCTCCATCACGGTGTGCGGGCACTCCGGGTGCGGCGCGATGCAGGCGCTGATCGGTTCCGGGGCGAACGGAGGGAACACCCCTCTGCGGCGCTGGTTGCGACACGGCCGGCCGGGCCTGGAGCGGATGGCCGACACGGGACGCCCGCTCCCCCGGATCGCCGGGCGGCAGCCCGCCGACGCGATCGAGCAGCTGTGTCTGACCAACGTGGTGCAGCAGTTGGAGCACCTGCGGGAGCACGAGTCCGTGGCCCGGGCGCTCGCTGAGAACGCGCTCGAACTGCACGGGATGTACTTCCACGTCGGCGAGGCGCAGGCGTATCTGCTCGAGCCGTCCGAAGAGGGCGGTGTCTTCGGGCAGGTGGCGGCGGCCGGGGAGGTGCGCAGCCCCGCGTGACGGAGCATGCGGTGCGGGGTCCGGCCACCGGGCCCCGCACCGTCATGTCCGGACCGGACGGCTGCGCCCGGCCGCGGGGCCGTCGTCCTGCCCGCCGCACGGGTCGTACGCCGGTGATCTGCACGATGCGCCGCCTTCCGTCCCGGGCGGCAGGTGCGAACATCACCGGATGAACCAGGCCGGCGATGCATACGTGACCTCAGGTGACCTGGTCGATGACAGCCCGCAACAGGTCTAAACCAATTTCCGGTCGGCCCTTGTCACCGAGCCCCCGGTCTGATGAGCTGTGGCACGGGACACAACGGACACCCTGGGAAAGGGAGATGTCGTGAGCAACGAAAGCCTGGCCAACCTGCTCAAGGAAGAGCGCAGGTTCGCGCCCCCCGCCGACCTGGCCGCGGGCGCCAACGTCACGGCGGAGGCGTACGAGCAGGCCAAGGCTGACAGGCTCGGCTTCTGGGCCGCGCAGGCCCGGCGGCTGACCTGGGCCGTGGAGCCCACCGAGACCCTCGACTGGACGAACCCGCCCTTCGCCAAGTGGTTCAAGGACGGCAAGCTCAACGTCGCGTACAACTGCGTCGACCGGCACGTCGAGGCCGGCCACGGCGACCGCGTCGCGATCCACTTCGAGGGCGAGCCCGGCGACAGCCGCGCCATCACCTACGCCGAGCTCAAGGACGAGGTCTCCAGGGCCGCGAACGCCCTGCTGGAGCTGGGGGTCCAGAAGGGCGACCGGGTCGCCGTCTACATGCCGATGATCCCCGAGACCGCGGTCGCGATGCTGGCCTGCGCCCGCATCGGAGCCGCGCACTCCGTCGTCTTCGGCGGCTTCTCGGCCGACGCCCTCGCCACCCGCATCAAGGACGCCGACGCCAAGGTCGTCATCACCTCCGACGGCGGCTACCGCCGCGGCAAGCCGTCCGCGCTCAAGCCGGCCGTCGACGACGCGATCGAGCGCGTGGACAACGTCGAGCACGTGCTCGTCGTGCGCCGCACGGACCAGGAGGTCGCCTGGACCGAGGGCCGCGATGTGTGGTGGCACGAGATCGTCGAGCGGCAGTCCGCGGAGCACACGCCCGAGGCGTTCGATGCCGAGCACCCGCTGTTCATCCTGTACACGTCCGGGACGACGGGTAAGCCCAAGGGCATCCTGCACACCTCCGGCGGCTACCTCACCCAGGCGTCCTACACGCACCATGCCGTCTTCGACCTCAAGCCCGAGACCGACGTGTACTGGTGCACCGCGGACGTCGGCTGGGTCACCGGGCACTCGTACATCGTGTACGGGCCGCTGGCGAACGGCGCGACCCAGGTCATGTACGAGGGCACGCCCGACACCCCGCACCAGGGCCGGTTCTGGGAGATCGTGCAGAAGTACGGGGTCACGATCCTGTACACGGCGCCGACGGCGATCCGGACGTTCATGAAGTGGGGCGACGACATCCCCGCGAAGTTCGACCTGAGCAGCCTGCGCGTGCTCGGTTCCGTCGGTGAGCCGATCAACCCAGAGGCATGGATCTGGTACCGCAAGCACATCGGCGCCGACCGTACGCCGATCGTGGACACCTGGTGGCAGACCGAGACCGGCGCGATGATGATCTCGCCGCTGCCGGGCGTCACGGAGACCAAGCCCGGGTCGGCACAGCGGGCGCTGCCGGGCATCTCCGCCACCGTGGTCGACGACGAGGCGAACGAGGTGCCGAACGGCGGCGGTGGCTACCTCGTGCTCACCGAGCCGTGGCCGTCGATGCTGCGCACCATCTGGGGTGACGACCAGCGGTTCATCGACACGTACTGGTCGCGCTTCGAGGGCAAGTACTTCGCCGGGGACGGCGCGAAGAAGGACGACGACGGGGACATCTGGCTCCTCGGCCGCGTCGACGACGTGATGCTCGTCTCCGGCCACAACATCTCGACCACGGAGGTCGAGTCCGCGCTGGTGTCGCACCCGGCGGTCGCGGAAGCGGCGGTCGTGGGAGCGGCGGACGAGACGACGGGTCAGGCGATCGTGGCCTTCGTGATCCTGCGGGGCACGGCGTCCGAGGACGAGAACCTGGTCGCCGAGCTGCGCAACCACGTCGGTGCGACGCTCGGGCCGATCGCCAAGCCGAAGCGGATCCTTCCGGTGGGCGAGCTGCCGAAGACCCGGTCCGGCAAGATCATGCGGCGGCTGCTGCGTGACGTCGCCGAGAACCGTCAGCTCGGAGACGTCACGACGCTGACCGACTCCACCGTCATGGACCTGATCCAGGCGAAGCTGCCCGCGGCGCCCAGCGAGGACTGAGCAGTCCGTCCCACTGCGCCCGAAGGAGCCCCGGCGGCGCGCCGGGGCCCCTTCTTCATGGGCTTTCTTCCTGATCCTGTGGCCCATGGCCGGGGCCTTTGCGGCCCGCGCCGCACCCGCCCCACGGGCACCTCTGCCGCTCTCGCCCGAAGCGCGCGATTCGCAATCGTAATACTCAGGTAAAGTGGTCTGCTCAAGGTGTGCCGGGAAGTCTGGTCGGCAAGCCGTCCGCATGTGACGGCCGTAACCACTCGTACCGACCCGGAGGTCCATCGCCGTGGCCGCGCCCAGCACCCGCACCCGTACGTTCTTCGGCCGCCTCCCCCTGCCCGAACGAACCTTCGTCGCGAACGCGCTGCGCACCGAGACCGTCGGCGGTGTGCTGCTCCTGCTGGCGGCGGTCATGGCGCTGCTGTGGGCCAATCTGCCCCCGCTGCACGGCAGCCACGAAACCCTCAGTCACTACCGCGTGGGTCCCGCCGCCCTCGGTCTGCAGCTGTCCGTCCAGCACTGGACCGCCGACGGCCTTCTCGCGGTCTTCTTCTTCGTCGCCGGGATCGAGCTCAAGCGCGAGCTGGTCGCGGGCGATCTACGGGACCGCCGCGCCGCGGTGCTCCCCGTCGTCGCCGCGCTCTGCGGTATGGCCGCTCCCGCAGCCGTCTACGCCCTCACAGCCGCCGCCGGCGGCGGCTCCTTCGCGGGGTGGGCGGTGCCCACGGCCACCGACATCGCCTTCGCCCTCGCGGTCCTGGCGGTGATCGGCACCTCCCTGCCGTCGGCCCTGCGCGCCTTCCTGCTCACCCTCGCCGTCGTGGACGACCTGTTCGCGATCCTGATCATCGCGGTCTTCTTCACGGACCGAGTGGACTTCGCGGCGCTCGGCGGTGCCGTCGCCGGGCTCGTGGTGTTCTGGATCCTGCTGCGCAAGGGGGTGCGCGGCTGGTACGTGTACGTCCCGCTCGCCCTGGTCGTCTGGGGCCTGATGCTCAACAGCGGCGTCCACGCCACCATCGCCGGCGTGGCCATGGGGCTCATGCTGCGCTGCCACCGCCGCGAGGACGAGCAGCACTCCCCGGGCGAGCACATCGAACATCTCGTACGGCCCTTGTCGGCGGGCCTCGCGGTGCCGCTGTTCGCCCTGTTCAACGCGGGCGTGGCCGTCTCCGGCGAGGCACTCGCGGATGTGTTCACCAAGCCGGTGACGCTCGGGGTCGTGCTGGGCCTGGTCCTCGGCAAGACGATCGGCATCTTCGGCGGTACGTGGCTGACGGTCCGTTTCACCCGTGCCTCCCTCGGCGAGGGCCTCGCCTGGGCGGACGTGTTCGCGGTCGCCTCGCTCGCGGGAATCGGCTTCACCGTCTCGCTGCTCATCGGCGAACTCGCGTTTGCCGGCGATGTCGCGCTCGCCGGCGAGGTCAAGGCCTCCGTCCTCACCGGATCGCTCATCGCGGCCGCATGCGCGAGCGTGCTGCTGAGGGTGCGGAACGCCAAGTACCGCGCCCTGTGCGCCGACGAGGATCGCGACGACGACCTCGACGGCGCTGCGGACGTCCACGAGGAGGGCGGCCCTGCACACCACCTGCGCATGGCGGAGATCCTCGGGCGCGGGGGCGCGCAGCACGCAGGGTCCGCCGCATGGAAAACCACCGAGCGGGGGAACCGGGCCGGACCGGGAACGGGACGTCGGGCGGAGGCCGAAGGAGACCGGCTGCCGAAGGCCGGCACAGACCGGTCGCCGGAGGGGAAGTAGGGCAAGCGTGCCGAAGTGGTGGGCGGGGCAGGCACGGAGAACCACCGTCCGGCATGATCTGACACATCCACAGAATTCCGCAGCCTAGGCAAAGCGGAAACACGCAGAGAACAGGGAGACCGCGATGAGCGCACCCGACGGCAGCCCGGTCGGCGCCGAACGCAGCATCGGCCAGCTGTTCGCCTCGGCGACGACCGAAATGTCCGCGCTGGTGCACGACGAGATCGCCCTGGCGAAGGCCCAGCTCAAGCGGGACGTCAAGCGTGGCGCGACGAGCGGAGGCGCGTTCTCCGCCGCGGGCGCCGTATTGCTGTTCTCCCTGCCCATGCTGAACTTCGCGCTGGCGTACGGGATCCGGACGTGGAGCGGCTGGAACATGGCCGTCTGCTTCCTGCTGTCCTTCGCCGCCAACGTCCTGGTCGCCGGACTGCTCGCGCTCATCGGCCTGCTCTTCGCGAAGAAGGCCAAGAAGAGCAAGGGTCCGCAGAAGGTCGCCGCGTCGATGAAGGAGAGCGCCGGGGTGCTGCAGCACGCCAAGCCGCACCCCCGTCAGCCGAGCCCGGCCGACAAGGACGTCGACGCTGTGGCACGCTCGTCCTCATGACGGACCCCGCCCCCCATTCGGCGCAACCCACCTCGGTCGTGCGTCCCGACGGGCCCTGGACGCATCGGGACGTCGCCGCCAACGGCGCGCGTTTCCACATCGCGGAGCTGGGCGACGGGCCCCTGGTACTGCTGCTGCACGGCTTCCCGCAGTTCTGGTGGACCTGGCGGCACCAGCTGACGGCGCTCGCCGACGCGGGCTTCAGGGCCGTGGCGATGGATCTGCGCGGAGTGGGAGGCAGCGACCGCACGCCGCGCGGTTACGACCCCGCGAACCTGGCGCTCGACATCACCGGCGTCGTACGGTCCCTGGGCGAGCCCGACGCCGCGCTCGTCGGCCACGACCTGGGCGGTTACCTCGCCTGGACGGCGGCCGCCATGCGCCCCAAGCTCGTACGGCGGCTGGTGGTCTCGTCGATGCCGCACCCGAGGCGCTGGCGCTCGGCGATGCTCGGCGACGTCAAGCAGACGACCGCGGGGTCCTACATCTGGGGCTTCCAGCGGCCCTGGATCCCCGAGCGCCGGCTCACCGCCGACGACGCCGCTCTGGTCGGACGGCTGATCCGGGACTGGTCGGGGCCGCACCTGCCCGACGACGAGGCCGTGGACACCTACCGGCGCGCCATGAGCATCCCCTCGACGGCGCATTGCTCGATCGAGCCGTACCGCTGGATGGTGCGCTCCCTGGCCCGGCCCGACGGCATCCAGTTCAACCGGCGTATGAAGCGCCCCGTGCGGGTGCCCACGCTGCATCTGCACGGATCACTGGACCCCGTGATGCGCACGCGCAGCGCTGCCGGATCGGGTGAGTACGTCGAGGCGCCGTACCGCTGGCGGCTGTTCGACGGGCTCGGCCACTTCCCGCACGAGGAGGACCCGGTGGCCTTTTCCTCCGAGCTGATCAACTGGCTCAAGGACCCCGAACCCGACCGCTGATCCGGCCCCGGTACACCACCGACCCGGACGGCCGTCCGGAGCAATCCGACCCCGTTCAGTGATGTCCCGGACGCGCCCGGTATCCGGGCAGGAACGCCTGTTCCTCGAACAGCCACATGCCTGCCGCATAGGCCAATTGGGCGGCATGAGGGCGGTTATCGACCTTGGGGCGGGGGCAGACGTCGGGGTATGGGCTGGACGCACGACTACAGTGACGTAGCACGCACTCGCCGCTCGGCCGCCGCGCCGAGCTCCCACCAGGGGGGCGCCCCGCAACTCGCGGGCACCGACCCACGCGTGGGCATCCCACACATTCTTCGCCGCCGGGCCCGCTGGGTCTCGGTACGTCTGCGTCACCCGCGCGGCTGAGCCCGCCCCCGTCGAACCGGCCGACGACATCCGCACCAGCTACTGCGCCTCAGAGCGCACAGCTGTCGCTGTCCACCTGCTGGTTCGCGGCGCGGCCTCTGGCGATGTCCTCCTGGACCTCGTCCGCGGTGAGCGCGTACCCCGTGTTGGCATCGTCGAGGGACTTGGCGAAGACCACCCCGTAGACCCTGCCTTCGGGTGTGAGCAGCGGGCCGCCGGAGTTGCCCTGCCGCACGGTGGCGTACAGCGAGTACACATCACGGCGAACCGTGCCACGGTGGTAGATGTCGGGGCCGTTGGCCGTGATGCGACCGCGGACGCGGGCGGGCTGGACGTTGTACGAGCCGTTCTCCGGGAAGCCCGCGACGATGGCGTTGTTGCCGCCTGACGCGTCCGAGGACGTGAACTTCAGCGCGGGCGCGTTCAGATCGGGCACGTCGAGTACGGCGATGTCGCGCCGCCAGTCGTAGAGGACGACCTTCGCGTCGTACCGCCGGCCCTCGCCGCCTATCTGGACGGTGGGTTCGTCGACCCCGCCGACCACGTGCGCGTTGGTCATCACACGGCGCTCGCCGAAGACGAACCCGGTGCCCTCGAGCACCTTGCCGCAACTCTGCGCGGTGCCCATGACCTTGACGATGGACCGCTGGGCGCGCGTGGCGACCGCGCTCGACGCCAGGGCCTGATCGGGGGGCTGGACCTCGGTGATGGGTTCGTTCGCGAAGGGGCTGAAGACCTGCGGGAAGCCGTTCTGCGCGAGGACCGTGGAGAAGTCGGCGAACCAGGTGTCCGCCTGCGTGGGCAGGGCCCGGGAGACGCCGAGGAGCACCTTGGAGCCGCGGACCTCCTTGCCGAGCGTCGGCAGCGTCGTGCCGGCGAGGGCCGAACCGATCAGCCAGGCGACCAGGAGCATCGCCACCACGTTGACGAGGGCGCCTCCGGTCGCGTCCAGGGCACGGGCCGGGGACCAGGTGATGTACCGGCGCAGTTTGTTGCCGAGGTGGGTGGTCAGGGCCTGGCCGATGGAGGCGCAGACGATGACCACGACGACGGCGACGACGGCGACCGTCGTGCTCACCTTGTGGTCGCCGGTCGCCCTGTCCCACAGGAAGGGAAGCAGATAAACGGCGACGAGACCGCCGCCGAGGAAGCCGATCACCGACAGGATGCCGACGACAAAACCCTGGCGATAGCCGACGATCGCGAACCACACGGCGGCGACCAGCAACAGGACGTCCAGCACGTTCAACGCTTCCAGCCTCGCCTCATCACGTTCGGTCCGCACTCGTCCGGCCGGGGATCCGGACCGTCGCACGGCGGCAATGGGGCACGGCGGCACCCTGGGATACACAGCACGGGGGCCACCTTGTCATGCGCGCCAGTCGAGCGGGACCTGCTTGTCGCGGTCCCAGGGGCGCTCCCACCCCGCGAAGTGCAGCAGACGGTCGATGACGCCTGCCGTAAAGCCCCAGACAAGGGCCGATTCGACCAGGAATGCCGGACCTCGGTGGCCGCTGGGGTGGACGGTGGTGGCCCGGTTGGCCGGATCCGTGAGATCCGCCACGGGGACCGTGAACACCCGCGCCGTCTCGTTCGGATCGACGACGCCGACCGGGCTCTTCTGCCGCCACCAGCCGAGAACGGGGGTCACCACGAAGCTGCTGACCGGAATGTACAGCTTGGGGAGCACGCCGAAGAGCTGAACGCCGCCCGGATCGAGTCCGGTCTCCTCCTCGGCCTCGCGCAGCGCCGCCCGCAGCGGCCCCTCGGCCCGCGGGTCGCCGTCCTCGGGGTCCAGGGCACCGCCCGGGAACGCGGGCTGGCCGGCATGCGAGCGCAGCGAGCCGGCGCGCTCCATCAGCAGCAGCTCGGGGCCGTGCTCGCCCTCACCGAAGAGGATCAGCACGGCGGACTGCCGCCCTCCGCCGTCGGTCGGCGGCAGGAAGCGGCTGAGCTGAAGCGGCTCGACAGTCTGCACGACCCGTACGACCGGATCCAGCCAGTCGGGCAGACCCTCCGTGTTCAGCCGACCGCCGTCCGTGCCGCTCATGCGGTCCGTGTTGCTCGCGTGCGTCATCGCCACCCCGTTCTGCCGGTCCCAACGCCTGCCGGGCCCTCGATCGTTCCGCACGTCCCTCGTGCGGGTGTCCCGGCGTACGGCCTGCCGGACACCGTCCCCCTCCCGGGTGCTGCGCGAGCCCGCGCCGGCGCCTCACCCGGCCCCCAGGGGCGGGGCCGGCTTCCCGCCCGCGTCCAGATAGGCCTGCGGGGGCTTCAGACGCTGGCCCGGGAAGCCGCCCTTCTCGTACTTGAGCAGCTTCTTCGCCTTCTCGGGGTCCGTCTCGCCCTCGCCGTAGGCGGGGCAGAGCGGGGCGATCGGACAGGCGCCGCAGGCCGGCTTGCGGGCATGACAGATCCGGCGGCCGTGGAAGATCACGTGGTGCGAGAGCATGGTCCAGTCGCTCTTCGGGAAGAGCGCGCCGACGGCGGCCTCGATCTTGTCGGGATCGGTCTGATCGGTCCACTGCCACCGGCGTACGAGCCGCTGGAAATGCGTGTCGACCGTGATGCCGGGGTGACCGAAGGCGTTGCCCAGCACCACGAAGGCCGTCTTCCGGCCGACGCCGGGGAGTTTGACGAGGTCCTCCACGTTGTCGGGAACCTCGCCGCCGAACTGCTCCACCAGGGCCTTGGAAAGCCCGATCACCGACTTCGTCTTGGCCCGGAAGAAGCCGGTCGGGCGCAGGATCTCCTCGACCTCCTCGGGATTGGCCGCGGCGAGATCCTCGGGAGCGGGGTACCGGGCGAAGAGCGCCGGTGTCGTCTGGTTCACCCGCAGGTCGGTGGTCTGCGCGGACAGGACCGTCGCGACGATCAGCTGGAAGGGGCTCTCAAAGTCCAGCTCCGGGTGGGCGTAGGGATACACCTCGGCGAGCTCACGATCGATACGGCGGGCGCGGCGGACCAGTGCGGCGCGCGACTCGTTCCCGGGGGGCTTCGCGGCGATGGTCTTCGCGGGTGCGGCGTCCTTCACGGCGACCGTGGTCTTCTCGCCGACGACCTCCGGGTGAGCGGTCTTCCTCGCTCCCGTGGCCTTCCTCGTCCCCGTGGCCTCCTTCGCAACCGTGGCCTTCTTGATCGCGGTCTTCGCGGGAGCCGTCTTCCCGGAAGCCGTGGGTGCCTTCTTCGCCGCCGCCTTCTTGGGAGCAGCCTTCTTGGGAGTGGTCGCCGACTTCCCGGCAGCCGTTCCCGAAGTCACGCCCTCCCTGGCGGCGGCCTTCTTCGCAGGGGTCTTCCTGGCTGCGGTCTTCTTCGCCGCCGCCTTCCTGGCAGGCTGCCGCCGCGTCGCCTCCTCGGGCGCCGCTTTTGTCGACTTTGAACTTTTCCTTCCGCCACCAGGGTCTTGTTCGCCCACAGCGGAATCCCGACGTACAACCACCTGCCCGGCCCCCTCGGCCTGTGCTCTCACCGGCGTTTTGGACACCCGGCCAGCCTAAAGCCCGGCGCCGACATCCGCCCCGGAGCCAGCGGATCAGCCCCCGATTGGACCCCTGCCGCGTACCCCGCGGCGCCGGTGCGGCATCCTTGTGACAGATCACACTGTTTGGATCGTCCGGCAAAATGGGGAACACGGTCCCCTGGTACGTGGGGGAACGAGATCCCCTGAGCAGGTCGACAAGGAGAGAACTCGTGGACGACGTTCTGCGGCGCGCCCCGCTCTTCGCGGCGCTCGATGACGAGCAGGCCGCGGAGCTCCGCGCCTCCATGAGTGAGGTGACCCTCGCCCGCGGGGACTCACTGTTCCACGAGGGCGACCCCGGTGACCGCCTCTACGTGGTCATGGAGGGCAAGGTCAAGCTTCACCGCACTTCCCCCGACGGCCGCGAGAACATGCTTGCGGTCCTCGGCCCCGGTGAGCTCATCGGCGAGCTGTCGCTCTTCGACCCCGGCCCGCGTACCGCTACCGCGACCGCGCTGACCGAGGTCAAGCTGCTGGGCCTCGGGCACGGCGACCTCCAGCCGTGGCTGAACGCGCGGCCCGAGGTGGCCGCCGCGCTGCTGCGTGCCGTCGCACGGCGCCTGCGCAAGACCAACGACCAGATGTCCGACCTGGTCTTCTCGGACGTGCCCGGCCGGGTCGCCAGGGCACTGCTGGACCTCTCCCGGCGGTTCGGAGTGCAGTCCGAAGAGGGCATCCATGTCGTGCACGACCTGACGCAGGAGGAGCTGGCCCAGCTGGTCGGCGCGTCCCGCGAGACGGTCAACAAGGCGCTGGCGGACTTCGCCGGGCGCGGCTGGCTCCGTCTGGAGGCGCGCGCGGTGATCCTGCTGGACGTGGAGCGGCTGGCCAAGCGCTCGCGCTGACTCCGGTACTCCGGAGCCGGCCGCGCACAACGACCATCGGGCCCCGCCTCTCGAGAGGCGGGGCCCGTCGTCGTGCGGCCGCCGGGGCGTTCGCCGCGTTCCCCGCTGGGGCGTGGCGGACGCACTCGACGGCCGTGCTCCCGCGCGAGTCGAACGGCGGTCCGGCCGTCCGGCATCGCTCCGTCGGAGGGCCTTTGATCCCCGCTCAGGAGCACGCGCGCGTGCACGGTGTCAGGGTGCCGGGCCCGTACGGACTCCGATCGGGCGAACCTTCAGATGAGCCCGTGTTCCCTGAGGTAGTCCAGTTGCGCCCGCACGGACAGCTCGGCGGCCGGCCACAGGGAGCGGTCCACGTCCGCGTACACGTGGGCCACGACCTCGTCCGGCGTTCGGTGGCCGTTCTCGACGGCCGTCTCGACCTGGGCGAGCCGGTGGGCGCGGTGGGCGAGGTAGTACTCGACGGCACCCTGCGCGTCCTCCAGCACGGGCCCGTGGCCCGGCAGCACGGTGTGGACGCCGTCGTCGACCGCCAGCGACCTGAGCCGGCGCAGGGAGTCCAGATAGTCCCCCAGGCGGCCGTCGGGGTGGGCCACGACCGTCGTACCGCGGCCCAGGATGGTGTCCCCGGTCAGGACGGCCCGGTCGGCCGGGAGATGGAAGCACAGGGAGTCGGCGGTGTGGCCCGGTGTCGGCACGACGCGCAGTTCCAGGCCGCCGACCGCGACGACGTCCCCGTGGCCGAGACCCTCGTCGCCGAGCCGGAGCGCCGGGTCCAGGGCGCGCACCCTCGTACCGGTCAACTCGGCGAACCTCACGGCGCCCTCCGCGTGGTCGGGGTGACCGTGCGTGAGAAGCGTGAGAGCGATCCGCTTGCCGGACTTCTCCGCCGTGTCGATGACATGCCGCAGATGGCCGTCGTCGAGCGGACCGGGGTCGATCACCACGGCGAGTTCGGAGTCGGGCTCGGAGACGATCCACGTGTTGGTGCCGTCGAGTGTCATCGGCGAGGCGTTGGGCGCGAGGACGTTCACGGCGCGGGCGGTCGCGGGACCCGAGAGGACCCCGCCGCGCGGCTGTCCGGGGAGAGCTGTGGCGTCCGTCATGCGCCGGCACCTTCCTTCGCGTAGGTCATGCGGGCGCTTCCCCCGTCCGAATGTGCTTGGTGAACTCGTCGTGTCCGGGCCAGGCCAGCACGACCTCGCCGTTCTCCAGACGGGCCCGGGCCAGGACCGGCGTCAGGTCACGGCCGGGCGCGGCCTCCAGCGCCTCGACGGCGGTGGCGTAGGGGACGAGCTGACGCAGGGTCGCGACGGTGGGCGGCATCATCAGCAGCTCGCCCTTGTCGTACGAGGCCGCCGCCTCCGAGGGCCGGATCCATACCGTGCGATCGGCCTCCGTGGAGGCGTTGCGGGTGCGCTGGCCCTCGGGGAGTGCCGCCACGAAGAACCATGTGTCGTAGCGGCGGGGTTCGAACTCCGGGGTGATCCAGCGGGTCCACGCGCCGAGCAGGTCGGAACGCAGGACCAGTCCCCTGCGATCGAGGAACTCGGCGAAGGACAGATCGCGGGCCACCAGGGACGCGCGGTCGGCCTCCCACTCGGAGCCGGTGGTGTCGCCGACGACCGTCTCGGGGGTCGGGCCGGCGAGCAGCACACCCGCCTCCTCGTACGTCTCCCGTACGGCGGCACAGACGATCGCCTGGGCGGACGTCTCGTCGACGCCGAGGCGATCCGCCCACCACGCGCGCGTGGGGCCCGCCCAGCCGACCAGCCGGTCGTCGTCGCGCGGATCGACGCCACCGCCGGGGTAGGCGTACGCGCCCCCCGCGAAGGCCATCGAGGCGCGTCTGCGCAGCATGTGGACCGCGGGGGCGCCGTCGTCGGTGTCCCTGAGGAGCATGACGGTGGCCGCGCGCTTCGGGTCGGCCGGGGTGAGCGTGCCCTCCGCGAGCGCGCGGATCCGCTCTGGCCACTCCGGTGGGAACCACTGCCCATTAGCCATGGCCGGAGGCTATCCCGTACTGGGCGGATGTTCGAGTGGCAGTGATCGGCCCCCGGCCGCCCCACCGCCGGACGGGCGCGCTCTTCCGGGCCGGCCACGGGTTGAACCCGGGTTCCGCAGGTGCGGAGCCGTCCCGGAGAGCCCGACTACGCCTGGGTCAGCTCCACCTGGATCTCCACCTCGACCGGCGCGTCCAGCGGGAGCACCGCCACGCCGACCGCGCTGCGGGCGTGCACACCCTTGTCCCCGAGGACCTCGGCGAGCAGCTCGCTGGCGCCGTTGACGACCCCGGGCTGGCCCGTGAAGTCGGTCGCCGACGCCACGAAGCCGACGACCTTCACCACGCGGGCGATGCGGTCGAGGTCGCCGGCCACGGACTTGACCGCGGCGAGGGCGTTCAGCGCGCAGGTACGGGCCAGGTCCTTGGCCTCCTCCGCAGTGACCTCGGCGCCCACCTTGCCGGTCACCGGGAGCTTGCCCTCCACCATGGGCAGCTGGCCGGCGGTGTACACGTACACCCCGGACTGCACGGCCGGCTGGTAGGCCGCGAGCGGCGGCACGACCTCCGGGAGCGTCAGACCCAGTTCGGCGAGCCGGGCCTCGACCGCGCTCATGCCTGCTTCTCCCGCTTCAGATAGGCCACCAGCTGCTCCGGGTTGTTCGGGCCGGGCACGACCTGGACGAGCTCCCAGCCGTCCTCGCCCCAGGTGTCCAGAATCTGCTTCGTGGCATGGACGAGCAGCGGCACGGTTGCGTATTCCCACTTGGTCATGGGGCCGACTGTAGCCGCTGCGGCGTGCGGTGCATGTGGCCGCCCGGCACCGCGGAGGGGGGCGCCTGCGGCCGACTGTTGCCGCAGTTGTCCACAGCCTCCCGCGTAGGCCGCGCGCTGACTGGTTAGGCTCGAAGACGTGAGCAGGCTCCAGGTCGTCAGCGGCAAGGGCGGAACCGGTAAGACAACGGTCTCCGCCGCACTCGCGCTCGCCCTCGCGACCGAGGGCAAGCGCACTCTTCTCGTGGAGGTCGAAGGCAGACAGGGCATCGCACAGCTCTTCGAGACGGAGGCGTTGCCGTACGAGGAACGCAAGATCGCCGTCGCCCCGGGCGGCGGCGAGGTCTACGCGCTCGCGATCGACCCCGAGCTCGCCCTGCTGGACTACCTCCAGATGTTCTACAAGATGGGCGGCGCGGGGCGCGCCCTGAAGAAGCTCGGCGCGATCGACTTCGCCACGACCGTCGCGCCCGGCCTCAGGGATGTGCTCCTGACCGGCAAGGCGTGCGAGGCCGTTCGCAGGAAGGACCGGAGCGGCCGTTTCGTATACGACTACGTGGTGATGGACGCCCCGCCCACGGGACGCGTCACCCGCTTCCTGAACGTGAACGACGAGGTGGCCGGGCTCGCCAGGATCGGCCCGATACACAATCAGGCCCAGGCCGTGATGCGGGTGCTGAAGTCGCGGGAGACGGCCGTGCACCTGGTGACGCTGCTGGAGGAGATGCCCGTCCAGGAGACGGCGGACGGCATCACCGAACTGCGCGCCGCCAAGCTCCCGGTGGGCCGGATCATCGTGAACATGGTGCGCCCCACGATCCTGGACCAGGCGGACCTCGACCTCGCGCACGCGGTACCGCGGACCGCCGTCGCCAAGTCCCTGTCGGGTGCCGGACTCGGCGGAGCGCGCCGCGGCGGGCTTGCCGAACGGCTGGTGGACCCGCTGCTCCAGCAGGCCGACGAGTACGCGGAGCGCTTCGCGCTGGAGCGCGAACAGCGCGGCGTGCTCACGGAGCTGGGCCTGCCCCTGCGCGAACTGCCGCTGCTCGCCGAGGGAATGGACCTCGCGGGCCTGTACGAACTGGCCTCGGAACTGCGTCAGCAAGGGATCTCATGAGCTCGGACCCCTCCCCCACACGCGACGAATCGGCCTCCGCACCGGATGCGGCACTCCTCCACGACACGGGCTCCGTGCGCGCTTTGAACCCGGGTCCCGTCCTGGAGGTCGACCCCCTTCTCGACGACCCCGAGACGCGCATCATCGTGTGCTGCGGCTCGGGCGGCGTGGGCAAGACGACCACGGCGGCTGCCCTCGGGCTGCGCGCGGCGGAGCGCGGCCGCAAAGTGGTCGTGCTCACCATCGACCCGGCCCGCCGGCTCGCCCAGTCGATGGGCATCGACGCACTGGACAACACCCCCCGGAGGGTGAAGGGCATCGAGGACACCGCCGGCGGCGAACTGCACGCCATGATGCTCGACATGAAGCGCACCTTCGACGAGATCGTCGAGGCGCACGCGGACCGCGAGCGGGCGGCCGCCATTCTGGGCAACCCCTTCTACCAGTCGCTCTCCGCCGGCTTCGCGGGCACGCAGGAGTACATGGCGATGGAGAAGCTGGGGCAGCTGCGCGCACGGGACGAGTGGGACCTCATCGTCGTCGACACCCCGCCGTCCCGTTCGGCCCTGGACTTCCTCGACGCCCCCAAGCGCCTCGGATCCTTCCTGGACGGCAAGTTGATCCGGGTCCTGATGGCCCCGGCGAAGGTCGGCGGGCGCGCGGGAATGAAGTTCCTGAACGTCGGGATGTCGATGATGACCGGCGCCCTGGGGAAGCTGCTCGGCGGACAGCTCCTGAAGGACGTCCAGACCTTCGTGGCCGCGATGGACACCATGTTCGGCGGGTTCCGCACCCGCGCGGACGCCACCTACAAGCTGCTGCAGGCGCCCGGTACGGCCTTCCTGGTGGTGGCGGCGCCGGAGCGGGACGCGTTGCGGGAGGCGGCGTACTTCGTGGAGCGGCTGGCCGCCGAGGACATGCCGCTGGCCGGTCTGGTGCTCAACCGGGTCCACGGCAGCGACGCCGTCCAGCTGTCGGCCGAGCGGGCACTCGCCGCCGCGGAAAATCTTGAAGAGCCCCGCATTGTGGATCAGCAGGACGGGAAAGCTGGACTTCGTAACTCTCCCGACACGTACGGCAGTTCATCTTCTTCCGCCTCCGAGGCACCTGAAACCGACGCAGGCTCCCCCGCCGCCACGGACCAGGACCGGAGCGTGGAGCAACTCACGGCAGGCCTGTTGAGGCTTCACGCGGAGCGCATGCAGCTGCTCTCCCGTGAACAGCGCACGCGTGACCGCTTCACCGCGCGCCACCCCGAGGTGGCGGTGGCGGAAGTGGCCGCGCTGCCCGGTGACGTCCACGACCTCGTCGGACTGCGGGACGTCGGAGACCGGCTCGCGGCCAATCAGGACGAGCGTCCCGAGGAGCACGAGGCACACGGGTAAGGAGCCCTGATCGTCCGGTGCGGTGACCGAATCCCTCCGCGACCCGCACCACACATGAGCGTCCCAGCCGGCGGGCACGGCTGCCGCACCGCTCGCCCCGGGGCCGTCCCGAAACCGGGAGCCCTTTGGGGCCAGGAGTCGACACACAGGCTGTGGAAACCGAGTCGCACACACACTGCCCGAGCGACTGCGTCCACCGATCGGCGAGGACACGGGCCCCCACGGACGTCCCGGGCAAGTAGTCTTAGCGACCCCGCAGGTCCGGCCGCCAGGGGTGACCGCGCCCACTGCAGGCCCGGATCCGCCATGACAGCAGGCTCACGCCGACCCTGCCGCATGACGATGCCGGTCGTGACGACAGCCGTTGTGTGCGGCAGACCTCATGAGCGTCCCGCGCAACGGACGTCTCGGGTCATCGACGGCCGGCGGAACCGCTCTCCGTGGACTCGCCGAGGGCACGCCGGGGACGACCCGACGCCCCGGGGAGTCCCCGAAGGCGTCCGCGTCCATCGACAGCTCGAGCCGATCCCGGACCCGGCCGGTCCTCAGCCCACGGCCGCGTAGTTCTCGTACACCTCTTCCTCGTCGAGGGGCAGCAGGCCGGCGCCGCGCTCGTACTCCGTACGCGCGGTCTCCAGCAGGCGACGCCACGAGGTGACGGTCGGCCGCCTGCGCAGCAGTGCGCGGCGCTCCCGCTCCGTCATGCCACCCCACACGCCGAATTCGACGCGGTTGTCCAACGCATCGGCCAGGCACTCCGTGCGTACCGGACACCCGGTGCACACCGCCTTGGCCCTGTTCTGCGCTGCTCCTTGAACGAACAGTTCATCCGGATCGGTAGTGCGGCAGGCCGCCTGCGCACTCCAGTCGGTTACCCAGCCCATACCGGCGCCGTCCTCTCCCGAATCGAGGCTCCCCCACGGCGGCAGCGGCATATTCACCGCCGCCAGTTGAGGACGTTACGGAAGGCGGGCACAGCGCAACACCCCCTTCGGGCCCAATCTTGAATGGCCCGAACGGACTATGGGTAAACGGCAGATCACCCGGGGGAGTGAGCTGGGGGCATACGTGACTTTCCCGGCGAACCGGACAATTCAGTTGCGCCACAACGGACGCCCGGTGACACACAAGGCGGATTCGGGCACGCACCCAACAAAAAAGTCGGGAGAACACCGGAACGATTCGGGGTCGCCGGACGTACTTGATACGTGGCCCTACTGCTGTGACAGTTGGGTTCAGCTTAGGCCAATGCCTGGACGCGTGTCCGCCGAATGAGAACGTAGGCTGCCCTCATGCCAAAGAAGCGCTCGGGCGGGGGGACGTCCCCCGTGCAGCAGGCCGCCAAGTTCCTCGGAGTGAGTGTGCTCGCGGGGGCGGTGATGGCCGGCATCGCGCTGCCCGCCGCCGGCGCGCTCGGGCTCGCGGCCAAGGGGTCGGTCAAGGGATTCGACGAAATTCCGGCCAATCTGCAGAGCCCTCAGCTCAGCCAGCGCACAACCATCCTGGACAGCCAGGGCGGCCAGATCGCCACGGTCTACTCGCGCGACCGCACGGTCGTGGACCTCAAGGACATCTCGCCGTACATGCAGAAGGCGCTCGTCGCCATCGAGGACTCGCGGTTCTACCAGCACGGCGCGATCGACCTGAAGGGTGTCCTGCGCGCGCTGAATCAGAACGCGCAGAGCGGCGGAGTGGCCCAGGGCGCCTCCACGCTGACCCAGCAGCTGGTGAAGAACTACTTCGTGGAGGAGGCCGGCGACGACCCGACGAAGGTCGCCCAGGCCACCCAGCAGACCGTCGGCCGGAAGATCCGCGAGCTGAAGTACGCGATCCAGATCGAGGAGAAGCTCGGCAAGAAGAAGATCCTCGAGAACTACCTGAACATCACGTTCTTCGGCCAGCAGGCGTACGGCGTCGAGGCCGCCTCCCAGCGGTACTTCTCCAAGCACGCCAAGGATTTGAGCCTGCAGGAGTCCGCGCTGCTCGCGGGCCTCGTCCAGTCACCCACGCGGTACGACCCCGTGAACGACGCGACGGAGGCCAAGAAGCGGCGCAATGTGGTGCTCCAGCGCATGGCGGATGTGCACGACATAACCCAGGCCGAGGCCGACAAGGCCAAGGCGACCCCCCTCGGACTGCACGTGAGCCAGCCGAAGAACGGTTGCATCACGGCCGTCAAGGGCGCGGGCTTCTTCTGCGACTACGTCCGAGAGGTGTTCCTGAACAACCCGGCGTTCGGCAAGACTCAGGCGGACCGGGCGAAGATCTGGAACCGCGGTGGTCTGACGATCCGCACTACGCTCGACCCGCAGGCGCAGGAGTCGGTGCAGTCGTCCATAAAGGAACACGTCTACAAGAGCGACGAAGTGGCCACGGCCGCGACCATCGTCGAGCCGGGCACGGGCAAGATCCTCGCGATGGGCCAGTCCCGTCCGTACGGCTTCGGCAAGAACGAGACCCAGATCAACCTCTCGGTGGACAAGTCCATGGGCGGCGGCGCGGGCTACCAGCCCGGTTCGACGTTCAAGCCGATCGTGGCCGCCGCCGCCCTCGAAGGCGGCACGCCGGCCACCCAGGAGTACCCCTCGCCGTACGAGATGGCGTATCCGAGCCCGGTCTCGATCTGTGACGGCAAGGTCTGGAAGGACGACCCGTACAAGCCGACCACGCTGACGAACGAGGACGAGTCGGAGCACGGGCCGTACAGCATGAAGGAGGCGACCGCCAAGTCGGTCAACACCTACTACGTGCAGCTGATCGGCGACATCGGCATCTGCCCGGTGATCGACATGGCCAAGAAGATGGGCGTCAACCGGGCGGACGGCACGGCGATCAACCAGGCGCCGTCGATCGCGCTCGGCACCCAGGAGATGTCCCCGCTGACGATGGCGAGCGCCTACGCGGCCTTCGCCGACCGCGGCACGTACTGCACGCCGGTCGCCATCGAGTCCATCACGCAGACCGTCGCCAACCAGAAGAAGTCCCTGCCCGTCCCGAAGACGACATGCTCGCGCGCGATGTCCGAGACCACCGCCGACACGATCAGCACCCTCCTGAAGGGCGTGGTCGAGGACGGTACGGGTACGCAGGCGGGCCTTGACAGCCGTCCCAGCGCGGGCAAGACCGGTACGACGGACAATCGCTACGCGGCCTGGTTCGTCGGCTACACGCCGAACATGGCGGGCGCCGTCTGGGTCGGCGACCCGGCCCACAAGCGGCAGATGAAGAGCATCCGCATCGGCGGCGTGTGGAACGACAAGGTCTACGGTGGCCAGGTCCCGGGCCCGATCTGGCGAGACATGATGAACGGCGCACTGCAGAACAAGCCGGTCGAGAACTTCAACCTCGTCAACATCCCCGACCGACAGGACCGGGGGGACGGCGACGGTCACGGTGACGGGCACGGCCGCGGCAACGACAACGGCGGCCTGGTCAACGGCGGCCTGACCGACGGCGGTCTGACCGGCGGAGGCGCCAACGGCGGTCAGACCGGTGGTGGGTTCCCGACGCCTTCCTTCTCCATTCCCGAGGGATGGATCCAGGGGAACGGAAACGGCGGCAACGGAAACGGCGGACAACGGGGCTAGCCGGCACCGCGGGTCCGCGGCCGTCGGCACCGCGCCGGCGCCGAGGTGATGCTCGTACGACGACGGGGCGCCCCTTCTGTGAGGGGCGCCCCGTCGTCCTGTCCCCGGTGCGGGGCCGTTCGATCAGCCGCCCGCGAGGAGCTGCTTGACCACGGCGGCGACACGACCGCCCTCCGCCTGACCTGCCACCTTCGGGTTCACGATCTTCATGACCTGGCCCATGGCGCGCGGGCCCTCGGCACCGGCCGCCTTCGCCTCCTCGACGGCCTGGGCGACGATCTGCCGCAGCTCGTCGTCGGACATCTGCTTGGGCAGGTACGTGGCCAGCAGCTCGCCCTCCGCCTTCTCCCGCTCGGCCTGCTCGGGGCGGCCGCCCTGCGCGAAGGCGTCTGCGGCTTCACGGCGCTTCTTCGCCTCGCGAGTGATCACCTTGGTGACCTCCTCGTCGGAGAGCTGGCGCTTCTCCTTGCCGGCGACCTCCTCCTTGGTGATCGCGGCGAGCGTCAGCCGGAGCGTCGAGGAGCGGAGCTCGTTGCGCTCCTTGATCGCGGCGTTGAGGTCTTCCTGCAGCTTCGACTTGAGCGTGGTCATGGCTCCGATTGTCGCAGGTGTGACGGCGCGGCCGCCCATTGATTTCCAGGGGTTCGCACGGCCCTCCCCGAACACGCGCCGGCAACGGGCCCTCGTCGTCGGCGGAAGCGCTCGTCCGGCGGTGCCCCCGTTGTCCACAGATGAGTCGACGCCGCCTCTTGTTCTGACACGATGGTCGTATGCGCGCGCGATACGGAGTACCCCTGGGAATCACGGCGGTGGCCGCCGCCGGACTGCTCTACTCGGCCGGGTTCGAAGCCCGCTCCTTCCGGCTGCGCCGGGTGACGATCCCGGTGCTGCCGCCGGGGGCGCGCCCACTGCGCGTGCTCCAGGTCTCGGACATCCACATGGTGAGCGGGCAGCGCAAGAAGCAGCGCTGGCTGCGCTCGCTGGCGGGTCTGCGCCCCGACTTCGTGATCAACACCGGGGACAACCTCTCCGACCCGGAGGGCGTGCCCGAGGTGCTGGACGCGCTCGGCCCGCTGCTGGAGTTCCCGGGGGCGTACGTCTTCGGTTCGAACGACTACTACGGTCCCAAACTGCGCAACCCCGCCCGATACTTGCTCGAGAAGACGCAGGGCCGCCACGGTCTGAACGGCAACGCGCCCGCGGTCGGGGTCGTCCACAACCCCTGGGAGGACCTGCGCGACGGCTTCGACGCCGCCGGCTGGCAGAACCTGACGAACACCCGGGGGGCACTGAAGATCGACGGCCTGGAGGTGGAGCTGACGGGCCTGGACGATCCGCACATCCGGCGCGACCGCTACGAACACGTGGCGGGCGGCCCGTCCTTGTCGGCGGACTTCTCGATCGGCGTGGTCCACGCCCCGTACCTGCGCACGCTGGACGCGTTCACGTCGGACGGCTATCCGCTGATCCTGGCGGGGCACACCCATGGCGGCCAGCTGTGCATCCCCTTCTACGGTGCGCTGGTCACCAACTGCGACCTGGACACGGACCGGGTGAAGGGCCTGTCCCGGCACACCGCCGAGGGACGAGCGTCGTATCTGCACGTGTCGGCGGGCTGCGGCACCAACCGCTACACGCCGGTGCGGTTCGCGTGCCCGCCGGAGGCGTCGCTGCTGACACTGGTCGGCAAGGAGTAGCGGCCCGGACGCGGGCTGCGGTCGTAACCCGACTGGACCACCCATATCGCCCGATCTGCCCCATCCACTTAGCGTGAGGGCATGATCTCGCCGATACCCAAGGAGATCCCCGACCTGCCGGCGGTGCAGAGCAGGCCGAGGCTGCGGCCGTCCTTCGTTCCTCCTGCGGCCGTGGTGGCCCCCACCTATCGTCCGATGGCGGCCGCCTACCGTTTGCTGGTCGCGCTGGTCGCCGCGGCGGCGGTGGCCCTCGATCTGCTCATCGGCAGTCCGGTCCGGGTGCTGAGCCATTTCGCTGTCCAGGCCAACGTGATCGTCGCCGTGGTCTTCGCCCTGTCGGCGTGGCGCTGCACGACGGCCCGCCGCCCACTGCCCGCCCTGGTGACCGGGGGCGCGCTGTTCTATGTGCTGATCGCCGGCCTGGTCTACCACGTGCTCCTGCTGCACGAGCCGGGCTCTTTCTCCCTGACGAGCCGACCCGCCGTGCACACTGTCTGGGCGGCGGTCGCGAGCCACGTGATCCACACGGTGACGCCGATCGCGGTACTCCTGGACTGGCTGCTGATCATGCGCCCGGCCCCGCTGTCCCTGCGCCAAGCGCGGACGTGGCTGCTGTACCCCATGGCGTACCTGGCCGCATCCCTGGTGCGCGGCGAACTGATCACTCCGGGTACGCCCGGCCGGTACCTCTACCCCTTCCTGGACGTGGGTCGACTCGGCTACCGAAGCGTCCTCGCCAACGCGCTGCTCCTGGGTCTGGCGTTCTTCGCCCTGGCCGTCCTCCTGGTCGCCCTGGACCACATCCGCCCCGACCCCACCCGCCGTCACCGCCGAAAAACCGGATTTCGTCTACGGCTGCCGGTGGGCTAAAGTAAACGTCGTCGCCGCGACAAGCAGCGACATCGGGGTGTAGCGCAGCTTGGCAGCGCGCTTCGTTCGGGACGAAGAGGTCGTGGGTTCAAATCCCGCCACCCCGACAGTGAAGTACCAGGTCAGGGGCCTGATCCGCATCGCGGGTCGGGCCCCTGAGCGGTTTCCTGGGTCTGCCTGGGAGAAATCTGGGAGAAGATCTTGGAATCTCGCTGCTAGCCAACCCCCGCGACGCGCCCGCAACCGCTCACTTCCCTGTCACCCACTGCGGGCCACCCCCGCCCTGTCAGAGGTGCTGCCGCTACTGTCACAGAAGATCGATAGGGCAGCGTTGCTGGGGGGAGCTGACTGTGGGCGGGAAGCTACGTGTGGGACAGGTGTATCGCTACGCGAGTGGCAAAGATCCAAAGCCAGCGTCGCTGGATGGCTTCCCAAACTTCCACCACGTGACCAACTCGCCAGTCCACAAGCGCGCCTTGCTAGAGGCTGGCATCAACGGCATGGCCAAGGTGACTACCTCCGATGGCACCCGCCGGCCGGCGATCCTCATTCGATCCAGCCCCTGGAAGGCTGGTACCGAGCAGACGCCATGGCACGACGTATTCGACATGGACAACGGCCACGTCCGCTACTTCGGTGACCACAAAGCCGGTCTGAGCGCCACACCCGGCACCACCACCGGCAACGCGGCTCTGCTCGACGCCTTCACTGGCCACCAAGGGCATACACTCGAAGAGCGGGCAATTGCCGCTCCTCTGCTGTTGTTCCGTGCCGTCTCGCAGAACGGCAAGCCCAAGGGACATGTGGAGTTCTGCGGGGTGGGCATCGTCGAGCGGACTGAGCGGCTGGTGCAGTGGGGCGGACGCGAACACACGACGTTCGTGAACTATGTCTACGACATCGCCCTCATCGATCTCACGTCAGAGGGTGACGCGGTTACTTGGGACTGGATCGAAGCCCGCCGAGACAAAGGCACTTCCCACGCCCAAGCCCTCGAACTGGCACCGCGAGCATGGCGCGAGTGGGTCAAGCACGGCTCCTCGGCCCTCCCCAGACTTCGCCGACGAGTCGCACAGGCCCAAGTCACCAAGGTGCGTGATCAGCGCCCCCAGCTCGGTGGTAGCGGTGCCGCGGATCTCGAACTGGTCTACAGGTACTTCGACGGCCGCAAACACGATTTCGAGGCGGTAGCCGCTGCGGTGGCCGCCCGGCTGCTGCGCGGGGCTGGGCATGGCTACGTCGAAGGCTGGCTGACGCGCCGGTCAGGTGACGGCGGAGCTGATTTCGTAGGACGCCTCGACCTTGGTACCGGCTTGGCTGGCACAAGTCTTGTTGTCCTCGGGCAGGCCAAGTGCGTCAGACCCGACACCCTCATCACGGCCGAGCAGATCGCTCGGGTTGTTGCTCGGCTCCGGCGCGGATGGATCGGCGTCTATGTAACTACAGGTGCCTACTCGGAACCCGCACAGACAGAGATGGTGGAGGATCAATACCCGATCATCCTCATCAACGGTATGAGCCTCGTCGCAGAACTACGCAGCATGGCCCGCGATGACCACGGGGGCGACCTGGCCGCATGCATTGAGCGTGTCCTCAGCAGCCGTGCGAGCGTTGTTACTAACCGTCGCCCGGAAGAGATTCTTCTGCAGTAACCAGCTCGGGATAGCTGGTCGCCGTCACGGCGGTGCGGGACAAGGACTTGGAACAGGAGCTCACGACGGGGGAACGCGCCCTCGAACGAGACCGTCTGTCCCTGCCGCCGCTGATCATGACCAGCCGGGAATTGGCCGCGGAGGTGCGGGCCGGTACAGCACCGAGCCAGCGGCACAGGACTTCGCTCGGTATCCGAACGAGAGCCCGACTTCCTGTCCAGATGACCTGTCTGCGGCGATGTTCAAAAAACGGCTGCACCAGCGATCTCACGCTGTCACAATAAGGCCAAAGTAGCGGCAGGGGAGGGCACATGGGGGAAATCTACGGCGAGTCGCCGCGGCCTTGGACTTTCGTAATAGGCAAGACAGCTACAAATAGCGAAAAAGAGCTAATCGAGTCCATCCCAGGCACGGTAGAACATGTCGATCATATTTCTAACGTCCGACAGGAAAATTTTGATGCCGCCATCGTCTTTGGCAATCTGCCAGCAACGCCTGCAACACATCTCATGGTGATGAAAATTGGCGGATCCGGAGTGACTGATGGCTGGGGAACTAAACAGTACCTGGTTCACACCTCGGGAAATTCTACACTCCTCACGATCGAAACGGAAAGCGCCCCTGAGGGCGTTTCCACTGCAGAACTGCGCGAGTTGGCCGAGCTGATCAGAAACAAGCGGCCGCACGCCTTGCTTCGTAGCGGTTTTTCGGGTCATTGGTCGAATGCTGACGTCACTCCGATCATTCGCGAGAAAGACGGTTCTGCGTGCGTCGGATGGTGGAGGAGACCAGAAGGTAAGGGAAGCGAATTTTGGTGGTTTCCTCGCGGCACCCCCGGCCTAGCTACCTGGCGCTCAGCCCTCTACGCAAGGTGGAACAAAGTTGCACCCCTAAGGTTCCCCAACGGCACAGAAGACTGGACCACGTCGCCCGACTGGATCACAGCTGAAGAAATCTCCGCCATGCAAGCCCTGAAGGCTCATGACAGGGAGACCGAGGAGATAGTTTCACGGAGGACACGACAGTCAAATGTCCTCAAGCGAGAGATCGCAAGCGCCACCGAAGCGGCGAACTCTACGACGAGATTGCTTCTGACAGCTCAGGGTAAGCAACTAGTCGACGCAGTGGAATCGACCCTATCAGACATCGGCTTCACAGTTATCGACTCCGACGAACAGAAAGGAGAGGGAGCCTACCTCCTTGAGGACCTCAAAATAACTCATGAGGACTGGGTTTGCTTGGCGGAGGTACGCGGATACGCAAAAGGAGCAAAAACCAGCGATCTTCAGCGGATTGAAAGAGCCGTGCGCCACTATGAACGGGGGCACGGCACGGCGCCTTCCGCTCGCTGGTACGTGGTCAATCACAACCTAAGGGCTAGCCCGAGCAGCAGACCTGCCGTCCTCTCTGGCGCAACCGACGACATCGAGGTATTCGCCGAAGAGAATGGCCTCGTGGTTGACACGCGCGATCTCTTTAGACTCGCGAGGGATGTCAGGGAAGCTCGCCTGTCCAGCGCACGCGCACGTGAGCTACTCATGACCAGCTCAGGCGTACTCGCCTACCCGTCCCAGCAGAACCAAGCCAGAGGCCCCGCGGGAGACGAAGAGGGGGATCAAGCAGGGGGCCAAACTGAGCAGCCCGACCAAGACACTTCCGGAACGCAAAGGCCACTACAAGGCTGAGCGCGTTTGGGACGAAGAGGCCGTGGGTTCAAATCCCGCCACCCCGGCAGAGGGGTATTTCAGGGCCGGTGTGTGTATTCGCACACCGGCCCTGATTCGTTGTGTGGGACCCCTCCGGAGAAATCCGAGAGAAGATCTTGGGATCGTGCTCTCAGATGGCGTCTACCGCCGCGCCCTGAGACGCTCCCGCAAGAGATCGTTGAACACCGCAACCGGTGACGTGGGACATATCGCGAGCCGGGCATCGAGGGATGCCTCCCACTCGGCGGTGAGGTGAGCCAAGAGCTCCGCACGCATTTCTCGGGTGATGTGCGAATAGCGTGACTGCACCGAGCCGTCAACGTGCCCCATGCGCTCATCCATCAGCTTCGGCGGAGTGCGGAATCCCTCCATGCGCGTCTTGTGCGTGTGGCGCAGCCCGTGAGGCGTGAGCCCCTTAGCAATCGGCAACCAGCAGGAGTCCGCCCGCGCTTGGGCGCCTCTCCCCCGCGCTGGCACACCGGGCCATGGTTCGGCGAGCACGGGTACGGGACGCGCCTCCTGCGGAGCCTTCTTCGGGTACCAGCCGGAAGCGGCCGGCGTGAACAGCCACGTGGCGAACCCGTTCCGGCGCCAGTGCTCCGCCTGGTCGACGGCGCCTCCGCCGCGGGTGAACCCGAGAGCCTCGATCGCCTCACGAACGCGCGCCTTGGTGGCTTCGGCTACGGCGTCCGGCCGGTTGAGGACGTTGGACACTGTGCCGGTGGAGACGCCAGCGCGTCGCGCCACGTCCACCACCTTCGCTCCGGTCTCCCCGGTACGGGACACTCCCTGTCCTCGGAACACGTACGTCTTGCCGTGGCACGTGCATGGCTTCGGCTGCGTACGTGCTATGTGCCCGGTCCACAGGCGAGCGAGCCACGCCGGGGCGTCGATGGTGCGGTAGCTGTCGTCCTTGGGCGGGCAGCGCTCGAACTCTCCGGAGTCGAGTTCGTAAAGCTGCCATTCCACGCGCACGGCTGAGGGGCGGATGAACTCCGACTCCAGGCCCACGATTTCGGCCCACCGCATCCCCGTGTAGCCCTTGGTGACAAGCGCTACGAACTCGTTATCGCGCCCGGAGAGTAGCGACGCACGCTCGGCGCACAGCAGGATACCGAGCGGATCCGTGACGACCTTTTCCGGCCCGCGGTCACGCGAGCGTCCGGCGCGTTTCCCCCTGCCACGGCGCTTCGTAGCGGGGTTGGAGCTGATGAGTTCCTCGTCCACCGCGTCTTCCAGGACCAGGTGAAGCGTGCCGCGCCACGTCTTCACGCTCGATGCGGCGTACAGCGCCTTTTCCTTCTTCTCCCACACGTCGACGTCCACTCGTTGGATCGACGCAAGCGAGCGGTCCTCGAACTCCGGAAGTAGATGTTCTTCCAGGTGACGGCGATAGTTCTGCATCGTGGACGCGGCCAGATCTTGCGCCACGTACCACCGTGAGGCGTACTCGCCAAAAGTGATCTGTCCGGCCGCCGGATCCTTCCATGTGCCGCCTCGCACCTTAGCTTCTTCGGCATCAGCGGCCTTCTTAGCTTCGCGCTTGGTACGGAAACGGATGGCGTTGCCGTTCTCGTCGGCCACTGTTCCGTACTTACGCGGCGAGATCTTGTAGCGGCCACGCCAGTACGTGCCGCGGTTCTCGACGTACCCCATGCTTCCTCTCATCACAAGCGACGGGCGGGAGCCGGTGGTTCGGCTCCCGCCCGTCTCGTCATCTCGTTGTCAGGCTGCGTTCCGAGCACGTCGCGGACGTCGCGCCCTGAGTTGCACCGCAGGAGCGTCGAAGGAGACGCCTTTCCGACGGCGCGCCGAAGTGACCTTGTTCTCGGAGGTATTCACCTGGTCCGGACGCTCCTCAAGGATGTGAAAGATGTCCTCCACGTGTGTCCGCGTGAAGCGATAGCCGCTGCCGCTACGTATGAAAGGGATGCGGCGACGGCGCGCCTGTTCCTTCACCCACCACTCCGAGCAGTCAAGCGCCTCAGCGACTTGGGCAGGTGAGTACGTCGGCGGAAGCGCATCATTCTTCTGACCCGAGTTCATGGCTTCTCCTTCTTGGAGTCGAGCAGGCAGGACGGGGGCGGTGGCCCCCTTCCTGTCAGGTCCGCTACTTCCGCTACCTCCGCTACCGCCGTGGTCAGGGGCATGATCGAGGTAGCGGATCGGGTTAGCGGTAGCGGATAGAGCCGCTACCGGCACAGAATCGCGGGCGGGGGCAGGTAGCGGATGGAGCGGCGCGGTAGCGGATGCGGTGTACCGATCCGCTACCGGTTTTAGGGCTCTGACCTGCCCGGTAGCGGCGGTAGCGGAAGTAGCGGACTTTCAGAGGGGGGTGGGCAGTAGCGCTGCCACGCGTCGTTCAGATCCGTTGCGTAGTAGCCCTTCATCACGCTCCCGCCTGCCTTGATGTTGCGGGCTGCGATGGGGGTGTTGTCCGCGGTCATGTACTCGCGCAGCATCCGTGATAGTCCGCGTGCGTCGAGTGGCTTGCCGCTCATGTCCGCCCACGGTGCCTCTTCGAGGCTGTGGAGCCTGTCGAGGATGGCAACGGTGGGCAGGCGGTCGATGCCGTTGAACACGTAGTCCCGCAGGTCGGTCAACAGCCGGATGCCGATGCTGCCCTTGTCGCTGGTTTTCGCCGCGTTCACCAGCTCGATGCAGGCCTCGCGGGCCCTCTCCGGCCACGCGCCGCCCGCCGCGTCTGCCACGGCAAGCAGGGGCTCCCATACATCCGCGGGCCGGTCGCTGATGCCCTCCGGAAGCCTCGGGAACACGCCGTCGACCACGTGGCGGACGGTCTGTGCCCACGCGGCAAGCCGGTCCCGCAGCTCATGTCCTTCCTTCTCGTGGATGCGCTGGCGGAAGGGCTCCACCAGCAGTCGCCGAACGGCGAGGCCACACACAACCCGAGGTAACCGAGCGTGACCGTGAGCAGGCATGCGATAGCAAGGAGGATGGGGTCATCGGGGGCCCTCCGGGGCGGTTTCAAGGGGCTTCCGCAGGTGGGCCGCTATCCGCTAGCGGCCTGATCAACGAGGGTCTCGGGCGCTAGCGGGGGCGCTAACGTTAGCGGGGCGTGCCGCTATCGTTAGCGCCCTGGCGGGTCAGCTCGCGCCCCGGTTCCCGTCACGCTCCGCGATCGCGGCGGCGATGTGGGAGCGGTCGATACCGCGCCGGTTGACGACTTTGCCGTTGACGCGGCGGCCCACCTGGATGGTGGTGATGCCGTGCGGCTTGAGGGCGGCGGCGAGCGCGTCAGGGTCCCAGCCGTCGTAGACGTCGAGGCGCAGTTCGGCGAGCCGGGCTGTGATGGTCTCGGACCATTCCTTGGCTTGCGCGGCGGGGACGACGGCGAGGATGTCGGCGAGCAGGTCGTAGGACGGCCCGGTCACTGTCTCCGGGGCCTCCCCGAGCGCGTGCCCGGACAGGAGCCCGGCCTTTTCGCGGGCCTTGCGGGCGCGGGCGGCGATGGCTGCGGCGCCGGGGGCGTCCACGAAGGTGCCGTAGACGATCCGGGCGTCGGCGCCCTCGCCCACGAAGTAGTGGATGCCCTTGTCACCCCAGGCGAACATGGTCGCCCGCACCCCGCGCTTGTAGGCGGAGGTGCCGAGCACCATGTCGTTCTCCGTCTGGCCCATGACCTTCAGACACCACCTGGTGGAGGCGTTCGCGCTGATGCCGGTGGGCAGCGACTTGGCGTCCGGGCGCTGGGTGGCCAGCAGCATCACGATGCCGGTGGCCGGACCGCGCTTGACCAGGTCGGTCGCGATCTCCTCGAACTCCTTGCCGTGCTCGGGGTGCTCGAACAGCACCTGGCACTCATCCACCCCGACCACGATCGGGTGCAGCCCCAACGACCCCTTGTCAGCGAGCGCGGACGTGACCTTGGACTCGGGGCAGATGTCCCGCGGCAGTGAGCGGATCACCTTGGTACGGCGGCGCAGTTCCTCGCGCAGCGCCCGCCAGTCGGCAAGCGCGTACTGGATGGCCTCGTCGTCGTCGCCGGCCGCATGCCGGTGCGAGACCGCATCGCCCACCGGATCGAGGTCGCCGGTGCCCTTCATGTCGTAGGTGTGCAGCTCCGCCCGCGGATCCAGCGCGGCCATGAGAAGCAGGAGCCTGAGCAGGAACGTCTTGCCCATGCGCGGGATCGCGCCGATCACCCCGGCGATGTACATCAAGGTGACCTCGACCCAGCGTCCGCGCTGGTCCGTACCGTAGGCGACGGGCTTGAACAGGTCCACCGTGCCAGCCTTGGCCAGCGGCCACGCGGGCTTCTTCGCCTTGGACAAGTCCTGGTCACCGACCCACAGCACCAGGTGCCCGGTGTGCTCTTCGGCCACCGCCTCGGGCCACACGCAGCCCAGAGGCCGGCGCAGACCGGAAGCGAGACGCTCACGGCGCTCGATGATGTCCGTGACCGTCACGCCGAAGGGCAGGTTGCCTTGCGCGCGCCAGCCGGGGCCGTCGCGGGTGATCGGGGCGGTGAACTCGAACCCGTCCCGGCCCTTGGCCTGCGCCTGATTGATGGCCGGGATACCGAGGGAGCCGAGCGCCCGCAGCACGATGTCACTGGTGAGCTTGGTCGCCTTCGGCATTTCCACAGCCCTGTGGATGACAGGGGCATCGGCCCTGCGCCCGGCGGCACCGAGCGCCATCACCAGCGCGCTCACCGACAGGGCTTGCAGCCAGCCGGGGGCGAGTACGTAGATGGCGAGCGCAGTCGCCAGCCCGACGAACATCCCCAGCACGGCGACGAGGGTGCGCAGTCGGACCCGGCCGTCGCGCTGCCGCGACAGCTTCAGATACTCGGCTGCATCCTCGCGCCGCACCGCGGCGAGTCGGACAGGCTCGCCCTCACGGTCGGCCACCCACCGCATCGTGCCGCCCACGAACTTCGCGGCCCCTGCGGGGGCTTGGAGGGTGAGGCGAGCGGCGTAGACCGGGGCCCGCAGCGCGTGATACCCGGCCGTGTGGGCGTAGTGACGCGCCACCCACGCGGACGCGGTGCGCAGTTCCGCCAGGGAGCGCAGCCACGCCGGAACGACCGGACGGCGCTGCGCTGCGGCGAGCCGACCGAGGTAGCCGGGACCGGCCGCCTTCAGCGTCGGCGAGTCGACCAACACCGTCGTGTTCGGATCGGCTGACTCCCTGCCCGACTCGCCGGGGCCGGAGTCGGCCGACCGGTCGGCACCGGGTCGGATGGTCGGATCGGTCGACTCCTGGCGGGCCGAGCGGGCCTTGTCGAGGTCGACCACTTCGCCGCCGGAGTCGGCGGCCATCTCGGCTTCCAGCCGGTTGAAGAGTTCGTTGTCGTCGTCGGGGTGCTTCACTGAGGGTTCCTTCTCTCTGGGAGGGATGCGGGGCCCGGCCGCTGCTTTGGTCGGTTTGGGACCGGGCCCCGTGGCTGTTCAGGCGGCGCGCTGTTCCTCGGGGTAGGCGCAGGGGACGCACGTCCCGAGCGAGGTCGGGATGCAGTAGCTGTAGGTGACCTGGCACGTGGGGCAGGTGCGGCGGGCGAGCATCGCCAGGGCGAGCGCGCCCCACTTGCGCGACGTCATCGTCCGGACCGGCTTCGCCCGGTCGACGCGGTAGAGGTAGGCGACCTGCACGCCCGACTTGCGGCCCCGGTGGCGGCGCATCACCTGTGCGGCGACCGGCTGTCCGCCCGGCCGCAGGCCGGCCGCCCTGAGTTGTCGGCGGGTGGCGTAGCCGTCGGGGGCGAACCGCCACGGGAAGGTGGGGATACCGAATCGGGCTCCGGTCGGGTCGAAGCACTTGGTGTAGGCGGACATCAGGCCGCCACTCCTACAACCGGCACATCGGCGCGGGCGCCGGCGCGTCCGGCGCGGCGGCCGGCGAGGGTGGCGAACAGCCTGCCGAGCCCCGCCCGGCGAGTGCCGGTGCGGGCTTGCTTGGCCGCGTACATGGCTTCATCGGCCCGCCGGAGCAGGCCGGACAGGTCGTTGTCGGGGAAGTCCGCGGCGCGCACCCAGCCGAGCGAGACGGTGGTGTGTACGGCAGGGTCCTGGCCGTCGACGGGGCGGGCGAGCGCGCCGTGCAGGACGGCGAGCATGTCGCCGGCGGTGCCGTTGTCGTCGATGAGGACGGCGGCGAACTCATCGCCCCCGAGCCGCCCGGCGACCCCGGATCGGCCGACGTGGTGGGCGAGCCGGTCGGCGGTCGCCTTCAGCAGAGCGTCCCCGGCCGCGTGGCCGAAGGTGTCGTTGATGTGCTTGAACTTGTCGACGTCGGCGAGCACGACGACCGCGCGCGGGTCCTTGAGCAGGCCCGTGGCGCGTTGGGTGAAGCCGTCGCGGGTGCGTAACCCGGTGAGCGGGTCGCGCCGGGCGGTGTTTAGGCAGCGGCCGAGCCACCGCACGTGCACCGCCCAACCGGCGGCCAGAGGCAGCGCGGACAGCAGGATCGTGGCGAGCGTGTTCATGCGGCCACCCCGTCGCCTGCGTCGGCCGCGGTCCGGTCGATGGGGTGCAGCGTGCGGCCATCGGCGCGTTCGGCGAGCAGGGCGTCACGCACCTGCCGGGCGGGACCGGAACCGCAGTGCAGGGCCTTACGGAGCGCTTCGGCGTTGATCGCGGTGTCGGTCCAGTCGGCCGTGACCGTGCGCGCCTCGGTGAGCAGGTCGGCCACGGTGCGCGGCGCTGCCTTGGCCTTGCTCTTGGCGGGCCGCTTCCGCGGCGGCTTGGGCGCCGAAGAGGTGGGCTCTTCCGGGGCCGGGGCCGGGGCCGGGTTGGTGGCGGGGGCGAACTCCACCGCGGTCCCAGCGGGGTTCAGTTCTCCCAGGTGCAGAAGCACGCGTTCACGGCGAGGGGTCTTGCGCCGCCATGCACGGCCGTAGCGCTCACGCAGGTCCGCGCGGGCCAACAGCCGTTCCCGCTCACGGGCGAGGGCGTCGGCGTAGGAGGTGACCTCCCACAGCGTCATCCGACGCCACAACGCGAACGTCGACAGCGGGGCGAGCATCCAGCGGGAGAACCGGATCTTCTCCATCCGCCGGCCGGTCGCGGCACCGATCCGTACGGCGTAAACGTGGGCGCCGATCTCGGAGAACACCACCCACAGCAGGGGCATCGTGCCGTGCGCGAGCTTGGCCGACAGGGAATGCCCGGCCGCGATGTTCAGCCCGCACGTGATCAGCGTGAGCGCCCAGGGCACGAACCGCACCCACGCAAGCGCCATATCCATCCGGATCAACAGCAGGTTGGCGACGGTGAACGCCGGAATGGCCACGTCGATGCCGACCGGCAGCATCCACGGAGCGCCGAAACCCCAGTGTGCCGCGGCAGTGGAGACCGCGTCGAAGGACGAGATCAGTCCCAGGGCGCCGACGCCAGCCGCGGCCAGCGCGCCCAGCCCGGCAAGACCCATCTCCGGGCGCGTCAGCGGCGGCACGGCGGGACGCTCGATGGCCTGCGTCGTCATGCCGCCACCCCCCGGCGGGGCGTGCGGCGGCGGGTGGGGCGGACCAGGGGGACGATGTCGAACAGTTCCGGGTGCATCTCGACGACCCCGGCCGCGATGCGGATCAGGTCGTCGGGCATGTCGGGGTGGTCCGCGAGGATGTCGCGGCCTGCGTCCTCGCGGGCGGCGCGCTCTTCGTCCGTCTCGCCCTCGACCCCGAGCCACAGCTCGACCGGGGTGCCCAGGGCCAGTTCGGCGAAGTCGTCGACAGAGACGGCCTGATGACCGCCGATGTAGGTACGCACAGTGCACTCCTGATGGTGGAGGGACGGAAGGAAGCCGGGACGGGCGCAGGCTTGTGGTGAGACGGCGCCCGTCCCGGCGGAAGGGCTGAGAGTGGAAGCGCGGCAACTGCCGCGGAAGGTTCTGCGGATGCAAGATCACGCAGTGCCAGTCACCGCCCTGGAGGGCGGATCCGGGCAGGTCACCCGGCCCAACATGGGAGGTCGGGATGGTGACCCGCACCCATCGACCGCACGTGTTCATGCGGCTGGGTCGGCACTCTGTTGAGTTCTTCACAGCGATTGCTCCGGGCGATACATCCGGACGCTGTTCGTGCAGGTCAAGCAGGTCGTTCAAACGCTCTGCCCTTTCGGGTGAGCCGTTCTAGCAACTCTGCCTCAGAGTGCACTGTGAGGCAGAGTGCGTCAAGTCCCCTCGCGGAACAGGCAGCGTGGGACGCTGGTTCTACCTCTGCGGCTTAGGCACTATGAGGCAGAGACCTAGACGAGACATGGGGTGCAGATGGTCGAGTGGACCGGCAAGTTCGCCTATCAACAAGTGGCCGATGACCTTCGGCGACGCATCGCTGATGGCGAGTTCGCCAGCACCGGACAGCTCCCGTCCTTGGCGCAGCTCCAGGAGATGTACGACGTCACGGTCACGGTCGCCCGCGCCGCCATCAATCAGCTGAAGGCTGACGGCTTGGCGGTGAGCCACCAGGGCAAGGGAGCCTTCCTGACACCCGACGCCGGCCACGCCGCCCGGATCAGCGATCCTGCCGGAGCTGTGGCCGAACTGCGCGAGGAAGTCGAGAAGCTGCGGAGCGAGGTTAGTGAGCTGCGCCAACGCGTAGTGACCCTGGAAGAGAACTGACCTTTTGGCGGGTCGGGAAGGGGCCTGTGCGGTCGCGTCGGGCAGCATCTCAACCTCCTTGTGTCGGCGTGGGAACAAGTTCACCGCCACAGCGCGAAAACCTGTATCACGTCCCGCTACTTGAGATAATCCTGGCGGTTTTATACATCCGCTTACACATGCGCTATCACGAATTTCCATATACCTAGTCGAACCGCTACACTCCCGGCTCGACTAGCTATCTAGGAGGGGCAGATGGCTCGGAAGCACCCAGACTGGAAACCCGATCTCCTGCGAATGCACCGCGAGGAAATAGGACTCACCCTGGAAGACACCGGGGAAAAACTCCGCGAAATCGCGGAGCGTCACGGCTTCAATATTGCCGCGAACTTCCAAAAAACTATCTGGGGCCACGAGAAGGGCTCGGTATACCCCGGTCCGCATTACCGCCGGGCGTACTGCCGTCTCTATCGTCGCAACGAGGCACAACTCGGCTTCCGTAAAGCCCTGCCCGGAGAGGATGCCCCTGTGGAATCCGTGCCGGCGCCCGCTTCCGCCGAGCGAAAGCTCCCTGACCAACCAGACGCAGTACGTCAAGCGCTCAGCAGTATCCGTGAAGGTACCGACGATGTGGACAGTGAGGCGCTGCGCAATCGCGTGGTGGATGCATGGCGCCGCCACACGGCAGGGGGAAGTGTCGACGGCCCTACCGTGGTCCTGGTCGGAGGGTTTGCAGGCTCGGGAAAGTCGGAGTTCGCAAAGTTCCTCGGCGGGCTCACCGGTTGGCCCATCCTCGACAAGGACTCACTGACGCGCCCCCTGGTAGACCAACTCTTGGTCGCACTGGGCGGAGAGGCGCACGACCGGAGTTCGGATCTATACCGGGAAAAGGTTCGCCCGCTCGAATACCGGTGCCTCATGGAAGCCGCATGGGACAACGTGGATTGCGGGATTTCTACGATCCTCGACGCCCCGTTCATCTCCGAATTCTCCCAGGCCGAGTGGATGCAACGCTTTCAAAACCGCTGCCGTTCAAAGCGCGTCTCCGTCGCGACCATATGGGTTGAGTGCGACCCGGAATCGATGCGCGAATACATCGAATTCCGCGGGGCGGCGCGCGATGCTTGGAAGATGGAAGCTTGGGATGAATACGTCGTAGGGCTCGACCTGAAGATGCGCCCGCAAGGCCCGCACTTCGTCGTCGACAACCGGCTCGGCGCCGCCGTGGCCCTGGTCGACGAAGCCCGTGACGTACTGAGTGGAGGCGGACTGTGAAACCTACGGGCGTCATCCTGTACGGCCCTCCGGGGTCCGGCAAAGACACGATCACGGCCGAACTGTCCGCATCGCGGCAGGAGTTCACGCTCTTTCGGCGGCTCAAGGCGGGCCCCGGACGGACCACGGGGTACAGGCTCACGACGGCCGAGCACATCGCGGAACTGGCGCAGGCCGGAGAGGTTCTGTACCGCAACAGCCGGTACGGCGCTGAGTACGCCATCGACCGCAGCGAGGTTTCCTCGCTCGTCGACTCCGGGCACATCCCCGTCCTTCACATGGGCCAGTTGGCCGGAGTCCGCGCTGTCGCGGTCTACCCCATCAACTGGGTACGGGTGCTCCTGTGGTGCCCCGAAGATGTGACGCGTCAGCGCTGCCAGGACCGCGGAGACACGGGCTTGGAAGCCCGGCTCAAGGTCTGGCACGAGACCCGGCAGGATCTCTTGGACCACACGGCAGAGCCGTGGTCGCTCGTCATCAGAACTGACCTGGTCAGCGTGGCTCAGGCAGCGCAGGCCATCGATGAAGCACGGTTGACCGGTGCACCCGCCGAGGTGCGCGACATCCACGGACTCGTCGGATGACAGTCGTTGGGGTCCTTCACCCGGGAAGCATGGGCGCCGCAGTGGCAGCACAGGCGAGGCTCAACGGAGCCGAGGTTCTGTGGTGCCCGACCGGCCGCAGCCTCGCGACCGCGGAACGGGCCCAGAGGTCCGAACTCACCGCGGTGGGCAGCCTTGGCGAACTGACAGAGCGAGCCGACGTCATCCTCAGCATCTGCCCTCCGGCATACGCAGAAGACGTCGCAGTGGAGGTCTCGGCACACCCGTTCACCGGAATCTACGTGGACGGCAACGCCATCTCTCCGGCCAGCATGGCGCGCATCTCCACCACCATGGGCCGAACTGGGGCAACTGTTGTCGACAGCTCTGTCATCGGCTCGCCCCCATCCGACTCGAAGTCCGCTCGCCTGTACCTGTCTGGACCGGCGGACGCGCTCACGCCCGTGGCGTCGCTTTTCGCTGGCACAGCAGTACAGGCGCACACCCTGCCCGGCGGCATCGGTCGCGCTTCCGCGCTAAAGCTGTCGTACAGCAGCTATCAAAAGGCGAGCCGCATCCTCGCCGCGGTCTCATACGCCCTCGCCGAGGACTACGGAGTCGAGGAAGAGCTACTCGACATCGCGCAGGGGCGCACTACCAGCTACCTAGCGGAGACGGCCTACATTCCCAAGGTGGCTGCGCGAGCATGGCGCTGGGGACCCGAGATGCTCGAGGTTGCCGCCGCCCTGCGGGAAGTCGGGCTTCCCGCCGATCTGGCAGAGGCGTCGGCCGTGGTCATGAGCCGATGGGATGGCCACAGGGATTCATCCATGAGCATCTCCGACGCACTCGAACAGCTACACCACGGTACGGACGACGAACCTCACTAATCTGTCGCCGCCAAGATCACCTCAATGGCCTCCGTCACGCCTCGCACCACAACGTCAGGCTCACGGGGGCCCTCGGCCCACCTACGGCCATTGGCCACCCATGCCGTTCGAAGCCCAGCTACACGACCGCCTTCCATATCCGTCTCAGGGCCGTCACCAACCATCCACCCGCCGGCACCAAGCCGGGCACCACACAGCTCTGCGGCAGCCTCGAAGTGTTCGTACGCAGGTTTCCTGACCCCGACCTCTTCCGAGACGGCGATCCCGTTGAAGAAAGACGCCAGTCCGGTCACGGTGAGCTTGGCCCGCTGAATGTCCCCCGCGCCGTTCGTCGCGATGCCGAGGCTCCACCCCGCACCCTGCAGTGCTTCAAGGCCTTCTCGCACCCCCGGAAAGCAACGCACCGACAGCGCGACGCCTTCGACGTACTCGCGCCACAAGTCGCCCGGATCGTCGTTCAGTCCGAGCACCACCCGCAGATGCACGAAGTCCGCCGGGTAAGCCCGCTCTCGTAGTCGCTCGCAGATAGCGGACTCCGCTCCCGCGGGCAGGCCTCGCGACCGGGCGAACCCACGAGCCCAGTCCATCAGTCCCTCACGTCGGTCAATCAACGTGTTGTCGAGGTCAAAGAGTGCCAGCACACGCCGACGTTACGCGACAGATGGGTGGTCCCAAAGCGGCGGCAGAGGTGCTGAGAGCAGGAACGGACTTCGACGGCACCGAACGGTCGCCAATGCGCAACACGGAAGCACGCGTCACGCTGGGCGTCACGGCGGGCACAGGACTACCTCGCACGGCTTCAAGCGTTGGGTCAGACGAAGCCGGGGTCTCTTCCGCGCTGATCCGCCGCGCTGAAACCACCCGATGGACGCGGCACCCAGGCTTATCATCCGTATCCCAACCGTTCGGGTTACTACGACGATAGAGTCCCTCTAGCATCTGCCTACTGCCTACCGCCGGTTGCCTAACGCCGCGCGGCCGGATTGGCTCGTCCACAAGGAACCCCAATGCCCCGTGAGCGCCGACAGACCACCCAAACCGTCGCATGGTTTCGTGATCTTTGGGCCCGAGAGCTGCTAGAGCTTGACCCTCCCTACCAACGCAGAAGCGTTTGGAATCAGTCCTATAAGGACTACTTCATCGAAACGCTAATGCTCCAGTACCCAGCCCCGGCGATCTTCATTTACGAGAACATGTCGGCTGACGGGATTGCGACCTACTCTGTCGTTGATGGCAAGCAGAGGCTGAGTGCAATTTTCGAGTTCACCTCGAATCAATTCCCTGTCAGCGAAAAGAGCGCAATTAAGCGCGCTCGGGGTCTCTTCTTCAATCAATTGTCCGAAGAGGAAAGGAAGGAATTTTGGTCCTATCAGTTCGCCGTTGAATATCTTCCCACAACAGACGACAGTACTCTCAACAACATTTTCGACAGGATCAACCGAAACGTTGCGCGCCTAACTCCACAGGAGTTGCGTCACGCTCGATACAACGGGCAGTTCTCGCGAACCTGCGAAGAGCTAGCCGAGGTCCTTCCGGTAGTTTTGGCATCAGACTTCCCCCGCTTTGCGCCAGCGTCGCGCCGTCAGATGAAAGATGTCGAGTTCGTAACCAATCTTTTGCTGCTCACAGAAGAAGGAGTGCGAGCATACTCTCAGGACGACCTAGACAGAGAGTACGGCTCGAGGGAAGACGAATGGTCCGAACAGCAGAGGGTAGACGTAGAGTTCCGCGAAACCATTCGGACCATGTCGGAAATCCACCCCGAGCTACTCTCCGGTGTCGGGAAGCGTCTAAAAAATCAAGCGGATTTCTACTCCCTCTACGGCGCAATCTTGGAACTCTCGCGCCAGGGAGCTCTGCCAGGTAAGGCGGAAATGAACGAGCGCCTGGTCAGCTTCATGAATGTGGTAGTCAGCGATGACGGACGGGCGAATGACGACGTCGCTAAGCAATACTTCGAAGCTGCCCGATCGGCATCTAACGACGCGCTGCAACGCCGCACTCGGATTGGTATCGTCAAGGATGTCCTGACGGGGGTGTGGGGTGCCGGTACCGCAAAGCGTCTCTAACGCCTATAACCAGGTAGAGCCGCTACTTAAGGCGGTCTCGGAGTACGTAGAGCAGACCCTGCGAACATATTGCGACCGATCCGGCTACCTTTTCTTTGATCGTATCAAGCAAGTTGAGTCGCTCTCCGAAAAACTAGAAGGTGGTCGCATTGCCAAGTGGTCAGACATCGATGATCTCTATGCGTGCACCATCGTAGTTCCAACAACATCGCACGAGCCTGGCGTTATCCGCAAATTGGACGCTTGCTTTGCGCGAGTTTCCATGAGATCTCGAGGCACGACCAAGAAGGCTCCCGAAGTTTTCCGATTCGATACGACTCGCTACTATGCGCGCCTTTCGGAAGGTGCATCAGCAGAACGAGCACCCGGCATCGAAAACGTTACGTTCGAAGTTCAGATTGCCACTGCATTCGAGTATGCATGGTCAACGGTTACGCATGATCTAGTCTACAAGGGCGACCGAGTTGACTGGAAAAAACAACGGCTCGCTGCGCAGCTAAAGGCTGCAGTTGAGCAAATTGAAATGATCATTGGAGCGTTCGATCAGGTTTCTGGCGCAGTTCCGGAGTCAGAGTGGCCCGAGATTGCTGCGAAAGACTCGATCGTAGAGCGCTTCCAAGAACTAATTGCTGATGGAGTCATCGCGTCAAATTTGACTCCAGTCAGTTGGCGACGCTTCGCCGATAATGTCTTCGCTCTGGTCGCGAGCTACACACCCAACAACTATGCCAGACCACCTGCAATTGACGCGCTGCTAACCGAGTTTGCGACAGCATGGCGGCAGCCGAGCGCGCCGCCATACCCTGAGAGCGGCTCACTGTTTCAAATGGTCCTCGGTCATGTCGGCAAATCAGACACGGTCGGTTCACTCGATAAATACACTGTCGTAAGTTCGGTCGAGATGCGCGATTTCTACAATCTCGAGAATGTCAGTCGCGAATTCGAATTCGACAGTGGCCAGCAGAAGCCGGATGCAGAGAGTAAACCTTCCTGAGCCGCTCATCCCAATCCGCTTGACAATCAAAGTCCTATTCGGGGGGAGCGGGCCGTGCCCGTAAATAGATGGTGGAGACAAGATCCAGCCGAACGCTACTGGCTGGAGATCACCAACCGCGAAGACATCGGCACCAACCTCCTTGCACCCCAAGTCAATGATCGGGGGGAGGAATACTGGTCCTACGCACTCGTCCGCGAGGTGCGCCCCGGTGACCTCGTTCTGCACTGGGACAAGAACCACGGTCCCGGAGTCGTGGGGTACTCCCACGTACAGAGTGATGCCTTCGCATCTACGATCACCTGGCAGAGCCGAGGCTCATACGGCCGGCAGCGGGGCGCATCGGGCCCGGAGGCAGCCTGGCAAGCGCCTCTCAGCGGCTATCGGCGGTTGAAGCACCCACTCACACAGGAACGCCTACGGGAGATCGAGCCGAGCGTCCGAGCTCTGAGGGATCACCTCACCGAGGTAGTCGAAGGACCGCTCTACTTCCCCTTCGCTCTGTCGGACAGCCGGCCACTTCGTGCGGCACAGGGATACCTCACCAAGCTCCCGCGGGCACTCATAGACGAGCTCCCTGAGCTTCTGGAGCTGCGCCAGACCGCAATCTCTGAGCCCTACGAGCCGGAAGTACCCGACCTGACGTCCTCTTCGTCGCGCAAGCCGGCCAGGTCGACCGGTTACGGCCGGCAGCGCGACGCCAAGCGGCGACAGGCCGTCGAGCGCTACGCCATGGGTCTCGTACTCGGTCACTACCGCTCGCTGGGCTATGAGGTTGAGGACGTGGGTGATCACTCGCCATGGGACGTCACCGTGCGCAGGGACGGCACGGAGTCGCACATAGAAGTGAAGGGCAGTACCACTACCCGCGAGGCTATCGACCTCACCGAAGGAGAGGTTCGCCACGCTGAAGGCATCGCCACCTGCCTCATAGTGATAGATCGGATCGAGCTCGATGACGAACTCCGCTGCCATGGCGGACGTTGGCGCACCTGGACGGACTGGTTGCCAAGACGTGAGGAACTCGTTGCCACCGCCTACCGATACCCCCTCCCAGGGGGAGCACGGCCGGGGCGCCCTCAGGCGTAGTCGCCGGGGGCAAACGTGCGGCCGCACCAATACCGAGCCGGACGGTAGTGGACAGCGTCGGAGGCGAACAGGTAGGCCAGTGACTATAAACCGAGGTCACGAGGGTCCCCATCCCGTTCGGGACGAAGAGGTCGTAGAAAGCCCTTCGGCTACTACGCCTTGCCCAAAGTGATGACGGCGGCCCATGGCCCCGTCGATGAAGTACCGGCTTCGGCGTTGCCGGGTACCCCGGCCCCGCGGGACGTGTCCCAAGGTGCGCGGGGCGGGCGCTTGTACGCGATACCGACGGCGAAGGCTGCGCTTTGCAGGGCCACGACGAGCGTGGTGCGGTCATGCGTTTCACGGAAGACGAGGAGCCGAACTCGTCGGAGCCGTTGCCCCGGGGGTCGGGCCCTGCGCCGTCTCGCCGGCGCCTCCCATGCCGAGGAGGAGCGCGAGCACGGTGATGACGCCCACCGCCGTTCCGATGGCACCCACCAGGTCTCCCCGGGCCGGGGCACCGGTATGGGTCCGAGCAGTGTGTCTGTAGACAACGAGCCCGACGATGCAGCCGATGACGAGGATCATCACAGCTTGGGGGGCGATCTGTACGGTCATCGGCTGCCCCGTTCGGGCGCGGGAGACATGCGGACCTCCGGAAAGGGTCGGTGCGGCCCGCCGGTTGGCGAGCTGCAGCGACCTTGAAGGAGCGGGGGGTTAGCTCCGCAACCCCGTCCGGCCCTCTCCGGAGTGATCTCCGTCACGGTCCCGACGCATGGCCACGGTTGGGTTGTCGGCCCAAGGCACCTTTTCGTCGAGGTAGCGGGCCAGCGCCTTGGAGTCGGGCACGTAGCGGCACTGGGCCTCGATGATGTGCCGCGGGGTGCCGAGCCATGCAGATGGCGGACGTGTCCGCGGCGCATGCTGTGGCCGCTTGACCGACCCGGCATAGTGTCGCTCGGAGGCTCAGTGAGCTCCCGGGCCACACAGACCGGACGGGGACCCAAAGGTGACAGCCGAGGGCAGCGAGCACTCTGCGGCTTCAGAGTGCCGATTTTTGTGACAGCGCAGTCCAGGAGTCCCAGTCCTATCCCCGCTGAGCGTTGGAATCGCGGCGCTCGCGGCGCCATTGCCGCGGCAAGGAAGGCTGACCGGTGTAGCAGGTGAGAACGGTGGCGACGTCCTTGTCCGGGACGCGTTCGAGTGCTCGCCGGCTGAGTCGGTACGCCCAGCATCGGTGCAAGGCATAAGCCGCCGGGCCGGATAGGGCCAGGGCCAGGGCTGCAGGCCATGGCATCATCCCAGCTTGGAGGACGGCTGCAAGAGGAGAACCTAGGGCAGCCACTGGTTCTGGACGCACTGCCTCTCAGCCCCCGCCCGCGGTTCGGCGTCGCTCGTACAGGAACGCTCGTCGCGTCGCCCACAGACGGCACAGCACGCGCAGGGCGTGGGCGAGTTGGCGGCGCCGTGACGCGCGTTCCTCAATAGCTAGAACCCACAGCTCGCTATCCTGCTCTTCCACATAGCGTGCGCGAATCCCCGCCGGCAGCACACACGAGCCAAGCCCAGTGAGCCATCGCGCGACCGGACTCACCTGGTTGCGGGCCGTTGCTGGCTCCTCTAGCTCCGTCGAGGCCTTTGTTGCTTCAGCGAACTCTCTCCTCTGGCCCTCCCGAACCCGGGTGACCCAGTCTCCAAGCAGCATCACAGGAGTCATGAGGCAGAACAGCAGCATGTAGATCTGATGAGCTGCCAAATACATGGCCGTGCCAAATACCAGGGGTAGGAGTGCTACGAACATCTGGAATTGGGGGCGCTCCCCCATCCCAGATGTGTGCGGAGCAGCCAATCCTGTCGGAGACAGGTGAGCATCAGGCGTGTGTTGGCTTGCGGCCGCCAGGCCGCGGGAGTTGCGCCAGATTGTGCGGATCATGCGCTTGCACCTCCGGCAATGCCGGGGCGTAGGGCGCGCAGTGCGTTCCTGGATGCGGTGGCTTGGGCGAGCGCGTCACGAGCTCGCGCGGCACCATCAGGATTGAGGCGGTAGTAGCGGCGGCGCGGCCGACCCTGCTCGTGCGGATCGACGTCCTCCCAACGTGAATCCAGCCACCCAGCGCTCTCAAGCCGGGCCAGGATCGGATGAATGGTGCCGGATGGCAGCTCCGCCTTGGCGCAGACCTCCAGCCCATACAGCTCCTCGGACGGCTTCTCCAGCAGTGCCCGGAGCACCAGTTGTGTCTGCAGTGTCATCCGAGGTTGCGGGGCGGATCTGTTACCCATGCTCCAACTCTACCTAGCCCTAGGTAGAGTTCAACTATGTTTGGCGGTTACATTCAGTCCCGGCCTGTGGTGCCGCTGTCGTCACGCGAATCCGACAGGACTGCGCGAGACCGCTCAGCATCAGGGAACCCCAGCCCGCCAGCAGTTCTGACACGTTCTAGTAGATGGTGACCCTGAGGACGCCCATCAACTTCGCGATCGAGACAATGGAGTTCTCCGGCCGCGCCAGTGGGTCAGAATTGTGGCGGATCTACTCCAGGCTCACCACGAGCGACTGGCCGAAGCGTTCGCCGCTCCCAGCAAGTGGGACTAACCTCCAGGTGCTGGGAGAAAACTGGGAGATGATCTTCTCCCAGTGCGCCCCCAAACACCCAGGGATGCCACGCCCCACCAATGGCCTGACCTGCGTAGACACTAAATAGGTCAGGTGTGGATCTTGCCCGGACCTTATTCGGGACGAAGAGGTCGTGGGTTCAAATCCCGCCACCCCGACAGCCGAAATACCAGGTCAGGGCCTGTCTTCCTTCACGGAAGACAGGCCCTGACTCGTTCCTCGGGGCTTCTGGGGAGTAAACGGGAGTGGATCAAGGAATTCCGCTCCCGAACGTCACCCCTGGCGCGCGCTCAGCAAGGCATCCAGCGCACCCACCGGGGACCGAGGATGCATGGCCAACCGCGCATCCAACGACTCCTCCCACTGCTCGGTCAGTTCGCCCATGAGTCGATTCCTCATCCGCGCGGTGATGTGCGAGTAGCGCGCCAGCCCAGGCACGTCGTTCCTGCGAAAGGTTCTTCGGCGTCATATGACGCGATGCCGTCACCGCCCTAGAGGGCAGATCTGGGCAGGTCACCCGGCCCGACATGGGCGGCGTCCTGGTGATCGCGCACTCCGACAAGGAGGACGCGGCCGCAACCTGGAAGAAGACCTACGGCCATCACCCCCTGACGGCCTTCGTGGATCACGGCCCGAGCGGGACCGGAGAGCCGGTCGCCGCTCTCCTCAGACCGGGCAACGCGGGCTCGAACACGGCCGCCGACCACATCGCCACCGCCCAACTGGCCCTGGCTCAACTGCCGAAGAAGTACCGGCGAGGGCGGCGGACGCTGATCCGCACGGACTCCGCCGGCGGCACCCACGACTTCGTGTCCTGGCTGGCGAAGCGAGGCCGATGGCTGTCCTACTCGGTCGGTATGGTGATCACGGAGGCGATCCACCAGCATGTGCTGAAGATCCCGGGCCCGGCCTGGACGCCCGCAGTCGAGGCCGACGGCCAGGTCCGCGAGGGGGCCTGGGTTGCCGAGCTCACGGGCAGGCTGCTGGACGGCTGGCCCGGCGGCATGCGGCTGATCGTCCGCAAGGAACGACCCCATCCCGGCGCCCAGTTGAGAATCACCGACGCGGACGGCATGCGGATCACATGCTTCGCCACCAATACCACCGGCCGGCCGATCGCCGAGCTGGAGCTCCGTCACCGGCTGCGGGCCAGGGCGGAGGACCGGATCCGCGCCGCCCGGTCCACCGGCCTGCGCAACCTGCCCCTGCACCACACCGCGCAGAACAGGGTCTGGCTGGAGATCGTCCAGATCGCACTCGACCTGCTGGCCTGGATGCCCATGCTCGCCCTGACCGGCAAGGCCCGGCTCTGGGAACCCCGCCGGCTGCGGTTCCGCCTGTTCACCGCGGCCGCCCAGCTCGTCACCACCGGCCGCCGCTGGATCCTCCGCCTCACCCAACACTGGCCCTGGACAAATGAGATCACCACCGCCCTCGAACGACTCGCGCTCCTGCCCAGCCCAGGCTGACCAGCAACTTCCCGTCCCGACGACAGAGCCACCCGACCCCGGGCAGTGGAACCCGGCGCCCACCCGACGCGACAGTCGGGTCACCGGCCTGCTCACCACCCGCCCCGGAAAGCGGAAAGACCCGCCAACTCCGTCGACGGACCCTCACGCAAGATCGAGGTTAGGGGGTCGTTGCAGGACGTGTTCCGCGACCACAAGGGGTCGGGGACAGCGCGACCGAAGGCCGGAGAGGCGTCGGATGGATGAGTTGGTGCGGTGGATCGGCAAAGCGGCTGGACGTGGAGGCGGCCCACGTTCGGCGGGTGGTCGACGAGCACGGGGCGGAGTGGAAAGCGGCCCGGGACTGGGTGAGCAGCGGCACGGGCGCTGACTGAGTGTCTGGAAAGGTGGGACACCAGCGCTGGAGGCTCAGATGACCCTGCCGGGCTCTGCAATCGACGGTCGGACAGGATCGGCCTGGGAGTCCGCTGGCGGCGGATTCACGGGCCGATGTGGGGCTTTCAGCCCGGCCTAGTAACTACTGCAGAGCGGCGGTGCTGTACGGGGGATTGAATACGCAGAACTCGTTGCCCTCAGGGTCGGCAACGACGAACCAGCGAAAGCCGTGTTCGCTGAGTTCTTCAGAGAGCCTCTCAGCGCCGAGCTCTTCCAGGCGATCGACCTCGGAGACCAGGTCCGTCCTTCTGCCCGCGCTGCATCGCCGCTACCCGCCGCCGAGTGTGCTGCAGGGCTCACCACCGCCTTGACCTGCACCTACCCGAGCAGAACACCGCTGCCGCCGACTTCGTCGTCGGCAGCGGCGCCCCACACTCCGAGCAGTACCGCCGCACGCCCCGCCAGAGCTCATGACCTCCAGCATCACGGCCGCAGAGGCATACGATCAGAGATTCCAATCAGGCACTGAGCGCCACACACCCCGCGCCTCCGTGTCTCGATCGCGACACGTAGCCTGAGGCCGCCGAGCCGCGAAGGGGGGCCTGACCTGTGGCAGGTGGTGCAGTGATCATCCTGTTCCCGGCGGTCGTTGTAGTCATTCTGCTGGCGCTGCTGTCGTACGTGGTCGGTAAAAGGACGTCCCCGAAGATGGGCCTGCTGATCGCCTCGGCCTTGGTCGGCCTGCCCATTGCGCTGCTGATCGCCCCGTTCATCAGTCGAGGCGGTGCCTCCGAACCGTCGCCCCCGATCATCTATGGGAACCCGTACGAGCCCGGCTCGATTGCGTACGCCCAATACGAGCGCGGCTACGACTTTGCTGCCGCTCTCGCCAGGCGTGGGGAGGGCCCCGGATCCGGCATGGCGGACGACGTCTATCGCTGGTGTAAGGACCGGCTGACGCCGGCAGCAGGCTTCAAGGGCAAGGTCACTACGGCGGTGATGCAGGGCTGCGACTGGGGATCCAATCGGCGCTCCGTACCTCCGTCGAATGCGCGGTAAGGCCAGCTGGCATACCTGCCCTGCCCCGTCTCCTGCGAGGCGGGGCGTTGTCATACCCCGGACGTAGGGTCCATGCGTGGCACACACCTTTGACGATCTTGTGGAGATGGAACGCGTCGCCGATCAGGCACAAGCGCAGGTCGCGCAGCTCCGTGACGAGTACGGGCCCCCGAGCGTGAAGCCATGGACCGAGCAGCAGACCGAGGCGTACGAGGAGGCTTGGCACGCCTGGCGTGATCGCGCGGCCGCCGTCCAGGCGGCGATCACCGAGTACGCCAAGAATGAGGGCCAGGCCCGCAACGACGTTGAGGCAGATGTGAAGAGGCAGGCCCGGCATCCGGAGCTGGCCTCGGCTTGATCTACGGCGTGGAGCTGACTGCGGGCTTCGGCCAGGCGGCCAGCTCCTCGTCTGTCTCGGTGTCCACGAGGGTGATACGCGCCCCGTCGCGCCCGTAGTCGCCGACTACGGCGGAGAACTTCTTGCGGCCCGTGACCTCGCGCCCCCACCAGCCGTCCATCACTCGGCGGTCGTCCAGAACCAGGGTGAGGCGGTAGCGGCCGGCGTCATCCATGAACGGCACCTGTCTTGCCGAGCACGGTCGGCGCGGCCAGTTCGGACAGGATGCCGGGCGCGCCAGAGACCGACCCACCGGGGCCCGCTCCCCATGTCGACCACCCAGGCGCTCAGGCAGGTATCGCCGCAGACTGCGCATCCGGCCGGGAGTGCAAGGTGATCCCGCATCTCCCTCCATGAGGGGGAAGGCGGCGCGGGTTCGAGTCGGGCGGTGTCGACGCCGTGGTGCTGCAGCAGTTCGTCCACGTCCATGACGTCTCCTTCCGTTGCCCCGAAGTGGCAGGGGAAAGCCTACGCCGTAATATCGAACATGTGAACGACCCCGTGCCGTCGAGACTCGATCTTCTCCACTTCGCGCGCCGCGTCGTCGTCCAGCTCAGTTTCTTCAAGCCCAGGCTGCGCTCCGCTTCGCCGGGCGTGCTCCCGGCTCCGCTGGGGGCGACTCTCCTGCCTTCGGCCCGCTCCGCCCGCGCTGCGCCGACGCGCGCACACGCGGATAGGGCCGATGGGCATGAGTCGATCACCGCATACGCGGCGGTCAGAACAGTGCCTCCGGAGGGGGGATTGGCCGGCACCGGGATGGAAAGGGGCGCCGTCGCCGACCGCGGGCCTGTCGTGACGGATGCTAGGGGCTCCCCATCCCGCACGCCACCGACCCAGCCGGAGCCGAGCACACGCGGCCCCTGGCGTCCACGTCGTTCGTACAGTGGCATCCACCTGGACGCCAGGAACCAAGCCTGCTCCACGGTGTGTGGGTCGTACGGGATGGGAGCTGGGGCGAGCGGTGGGCAAGGTGGCGGGAGCACCCCGGGCGGCAGGCCCTGTGGAGGGCTTCGGGTGGTCCGGCCCGGTCACGCAGCCGATGCCAGGTGGGGGACGACGGGAACTGATGGGGCTGGATGCTCGGCCCAGACGATCTTCCCGGTGGAGGTGAAGCGGGTTCCCCACCGCTCGGCGAGCTGGGCGACGAGAAAGATGCCGCGACCGCCTTCGTCCATGGCCTCTGCGTAGCGCAGGTGCGGGGAGGTGCTACTGCGGTCACTGACCTCGATCACCAGGCTGGTGTCGCGCAGAAGGCGCAGGTGGACAGGGGGTGCCGCGTAGCGAATGGCGTTGGTGACCAGCTCGCTGAGGATGAGTTCGGCAGTGAATGCCGTCTCCTCCAGGTTCCAATCGGCCAGCTTCGCGACCACATCGGCGCGCAGGGCGGGCACCGCGGCGGGAATGGCCGGAATGTCCCATTCTGCGATACGGTCACGTGGAAAAGCGCGGGTGCGGGCGATCAGGAGAGCGGCGTCATCGACTGAACGGGTGGGTAGCACCGCCTTCAGGATCATGTCGCACGCCTTTTCCGGGTCGAGCCCCACGCTGGAGAGCGTGTCGCACAGCAGCTTCAGGCCGGTCCCTATGTCGCGGTACCGGTTGTGGATGAGCCCGTCGGTGTAGAGCACGAGTTGCGTGTCCTCCGGCAGCTCCCGCTCGGCGCACTGAAAGCGCAGGCCGCCCAGACCGAGCGGGGGTCCTTCGGGTAGGTCGACAATCTCCACACGGCCGTCCGGATGGACGACGGCGGGCGGAAAGTGACCGGCCCGTGCCATCATGCAGCTACAGGAGACCGGGTCGTAGATCGCATACAGGCACGTAGCCACGACGTTCATATCCTGCCCGGCGCCCGCCTCCGCATCCATCTGATTGACCACCTCATCAAGGCGGGCCAGCAACTCGTCGGGCGGCAGGTCAATGGAGGAGAAATTGCGGACCGCGGTGCGCAGCCGACCCATGGTGACCGCAGAGTGCAGGCCGTGGCCGACCACGTCCCCGACCACCAGCGCGGTGCGAAAGCCTGGAAGAGGGATCACGTCGAACCAGTCCCCACCGACCTCGGCCTCGGCGGGCACGTACCGAAACGCTGGCCGGACGGCGCTGGTCTCCGGCAGCACCCGCGGCAGCAGGCTGCGTTGCAGCGTGGTGGCGATGGCGCGCTCGCGGCTGTAGCGGCGAGCCAGCTGAGAGACCGCAAGGCCGACGACAAGCAGCAGTCCTGCGGTGACGCTCTCGTCCGCCCTGTCGAAGCGGATGAAGCTCCCGTACGGCGCGGTGAAGAAGAAGACGAACCACACGGCGGCAGACAGGGCCGACAGGACCGCGACCCAGCGATAGCTGAGGGCAGCCACCGTCGCCACGACCAACATAAGGATCAGGGCCACGTTGGTGTGGGACAGGGTGCCTCGCACCGGCAGCAGAAGCACGCACACGGCGAGCGGGGCGGCCACTGCCGCAAGGAGCGCGCTCAACCCCCTGACGAGATCACGAGGCATGCACACCTCCCTTCTCTCCGGTGTAGCAGGGCTCACGTGGGGCGGCCAGTCGCCGTGTCATCGGCCGACAGCCCACAGCCGCTGTCGCGCAAATCGACGCCTGGATCGCCCAGGAAGAGGAGCGCGAGGCGCGCCAGCAGCAAAGCCGACGAGATGCGGCCGGCTCCACCTGAGTGGGCAGTCGACCGCGGCCTGCGGAAGACGAACCTGGTCGCCGTGCACACCGGCGACTGCTGGACCATTCGGAAGAGCAGCAGGCGCGTCGGCGTCTCGCGAGCTCAGGCGATCGACGCGCTACGGCGGCAGGTGCCGGCGTGCACACACTGCCGACCGGACACCGAGCTGGGGATTCTGGAATGACGTGAGCCTCCGCACGGCTCTGTGCGAAGGGCTCACGGTGCCAATCTGGGCGCAGGTCAAGTAGAGCCATTCAGCCTAGTCGCCAGCTCCTCACGGATGTCTGCGGCAAGCTTGCCGGTCACACCCCATGTGACGACCAGCTCGGCTACGTGCCGCAGTTTGATGTTGGTGGACATGGACGCCTCACGGAGCAGATCCCAGGCCTGACCTGGGGTCAGGCGTCCGACGGCGACGATGATGCCGATCGCCTGGTCGATCACGGCGTGCGAATCCACGGCGTTCTCAAGCTGAGCGACCTTGCTCCGAAGCTCATTGATCTGATCAACAGCATGGTTTTCCGGCTCCGGGACCGCGCCAGGGAGCTCATTCGCGTGGGACTCCACGTTGCCTCCGCGGAAGGGGGGTCGGCATTTCACGAATATTCTGTCCCCCTTTGGACCGAGCAAGCACATGGTCACACCGAGAGTTGGTGCGGGCAAATGAGCCGCGCAGGGCGGTCCCGACTCGACCTCGGCCGCCCTCGGCCTGCTAAAACGCCCCCCACACCGCGTGGCTCGTGCGGGGGGCGCGATGCGTTGCGCGGGCATCGAGGGCGTAGCCGACCGGTGAGGACAGCATGGACACCGGCAACCTACGGGCGGCTACGCTCGGCGCAACGCGTACTTGTCGGCGCGGGCCAGTGAGCCCGCTACGGGGGCACCCCAGACCGGTGAGCCGGCCTGGGAGGTCAGCCGCCCGGGGCGCCTTCCGCTATTTCAAGCGTGACGCTGCCGCGCCGCGGATGCACCTCGAACGCGCGAGCGCGCCTCCCACTCCCTGCGTCCAAAGGAGTGGGGGCGCGCTCTGCCTCGACTTCCAGCCTGCCTGACCTGGAAGGACCACCAGGCCGCGTGGAGTCGATTCGATCCTGACCGGTCGGTGTCGGGAGCTCAAACCGGAGCAGCCATGCGGGTGGCCGGGGCCGGGAGTGCGCGTCCGGCGTCCTCGGGTGAGGCTGGGCATATGGCCAGGCGTCGCGTGATCGTCTACCCGCCGACCAAGACGGGCGGGCGAAGGGTGCGTGTGGACGGATGCATCCTCGGCACGGCCTACAGCCTGCACGATCTCAGCGCGTTCCTATGCCACGCGGGCATCCAGGGCCTGACCGAGGTGGACCTGGCGGCCGAGGACCCGATTGAGTACGTCGGTGAGCTGATCGAGTGGCGTGGAGGCGGACCAGCCGTGTGGGAGGTCTGAATCCGTGAAGGGCCTGGTGTCCGCCCGTTCAGTCGGCATGGACTACGACGGGACACGTCGCCACAGAAGGCCCGCCGCCCCCAGGTTGGCGGGGGCGGCGGGCCTACCCCCTGGCCGATTTGACGGCTACGGCCCTGCCCTACGTCCCTACGCCTGCCATACCTGAGGCTTGTCGTGACCAGCCGAGAGAGAACCGCGGGCGTACGCCAGCCAACCCGTACGCCAACAGCAGCGCACACCCATGGCCGACCCCGGTTTCCCACGTCCGGTGTGACCGGCTCTCAGGCCGCCCGGACACGGCCTGGAAAGAAGGTCAGGCAACGCGTCGGCCCTGGGGAGTGAACGGGGAGTGGATCAAGAAAGCCGCGCGGATGGCCACCCACAGAAACCAACTCGTACCAACGCCCTGACCTGCACAGGAGTCAAGTGGTGCTGGCCAGCGATCTTTCCCAACATTATTCGGGACGAAGAGGTCGTGGGTTCAAATCCCGCCACCCCGACACAGAAGCAGCGTCGTGTGCGGGGGACGGAACGCAGGGAGGCGCGCCAGTCGGTGGTCGCCCTGGGGGGATGTCGTCTGTTGGGCGGCTCGGCCGGTACGTGCCGAGGCTGCTGTTGTCCGTGGCGATGGCGGCCTCGGCTGTGGTTGCCCTCCCGGCCGGCCGGGCGGCGGTACCACCGGGGACCTACGCCTACGTCGCCAACAACAACAGCGACAACGTGTCGGTGATCAACACAGCCACCAACACCGTGACCGCCACCGTCCCCGTCGGCGACGACCCGCAACAGGTGGCGGTGGCTCCGGACGGCACCCGCGTCCCGTGGCCAAGCAACCTGCACGGTGCCCGAGGGACAGGACGAACACGACACCGGCAGGCAGGACAAGCGCACCTGCTGCACCGCCACCTTCGCCGGCGGCAACGCCTACCGGGCTTCCACCGCCACCGTCTGCCTCTGCTCCCGCCACGACAACGACAATCGGTCGTCCGGACTGCGCACAGCCGGCCACGCCATCACCGGCACTGTCGCCGACGGGCGGATGAGCCCCATCGGTTGACCCGACGCCCACCGGCTGCCGCCACAGCACGTGGCCCTGCCCCCGACCCGGGTCAGGGCCATCAGCTCTGTACGGGCCGCCCTCCTGGTCAGCGGTGGTTGACGGTTCCTCGAGCGCGGCCGGGAACCCGGTCGGGGTGATGTTCCGGGTTGAGGTGCGCGGCCGCCGCTCCGCCCATGCTGGTGCGGCTTCCGCGCCCGGTGCGCGGCAGGAGCAGGACCACGACGGCTCCGGCTCCGGCCGCGATCACTGGGTCACCGCGTCACCGGCTGATCGGCGTCCTTCGGTCCCGTACGAGGCAGAAGGCGCAGGGAGGTGTCACAGATTCAGGCCGTGCCCTGTCTTCCCTGCGAAGCAACCGGTTCGATACGGGAAGGCTGACAACGGCTGACACGATGACCGCACACTCCGGAGAGCACGCCGTCCGAGAGAGCTCCGCTCCCGGCGGTACTCATCGCCGCCGCGATCCCCGCTTGCGCCACGAACAGCTGGTGTTCGCCAGGATGCGCACGTCGCAGGACCGGTTCGCGGACGCGATCACCGCCCTCGCGGGCACGATGGGGTTCGTCTATGTCCACGCCGTCTGGTTCGCGGTGTGGATCGCTCTCAACCTCGGGCTGTTGGGCCGTTCAGCGGTTTTCGACCCTTACCCGTTCGGGCTGCTCACCACGATCGTGAGTCTGGAGGCGATCTTCCTGTCCACGTTCGTGATGGTGAGCCAGAATCGGCAAGCCGCACGAGAGAACCTGCGGGCCGATCTGGATTTCGAGACCAATCTTCGCGCCGAAATCTGGGCGGTGCACACGGGCAAGGCACTCGGCCTGAATCCGGAGGAGATCGAGCGTCACGTCCAGGAGACCATCCGGCAGAGCAGGCGCGCGATGGACTCGGAGGCCGAGGTTCAGCCGGTGGACCCGGAGGCGCTGTGAACGTGACCCCAGGACCGGCTGCGCCACGGGTCGCAGTCGTCGAGGGTGGACCGCTTCCGTGGTCGCCCGGCTGGACAGAGCTTCTGCAGCAAGGGCAGAGGCTCTCGACCGACGGGCGATCCCAGCCGTGAGGATCAGGTCCTGACAGAGCGACCGGGTGGGATCCGGGGAAAGCGGGACGCCCCGCCTCGGGCGAGGCGGGGCGTCATCCATGGTGCTGCCGCCCGCCGGGCCGGATGTGGAGCACCCGGCCGCGACTTCTCGGGCCCATCAGGTGTACCGGAGATCACTTCCTCGTAACCGTGTACGGACCCGCCACGGACGGGACGCGCGTCCCGGCAGGAGCACCGGATGCCGGGTCGGTTCGGCGTTTCGCCCGGGAGCGAAGGGACCGCGGAGGCCCTGAGCAAAGTCCGGGTCGACGGACAGTGAAGGTACAACCTCCGCCCGGCCCCATGTGTCGTGATCACGAACGTTCCTTTCCGCGTTCTGAACCGATCAGAGGACCGAATGAACCCAGCCGGACGACGCGTGGCCTCCGCGGCCGCCACCGCCGTCGTGCTCACCACCGCGGGTGGCCTGCTCACCGCCCTCGCCACGCCCGCCTCAGCAGCCGTCAGCTGTGCTTCCCCCGTCTACAAGCGGCAGTTCTTCGCGAACACCACTTTCTCGGGCACACCGAAGAAGACTGACTGCGACTCCACGATCAGCGAGAACTGGGGCACAGGCCGCCCCACTTCGGCCCTGCCGGTCGACAACTTCTCCGTCCGCTGGACGGTGACGCGCGACTTCGGCTCCGGCGGCCCCTTCGCCCTCACCGCGTCGGCCCAGGACGGCATCCGTGTCTACCTCGACGGCAGCCGCAAGATCGACCTGTGGAAGAACGTCTCGTCGACGGTCTCCAGGACCGTCAACCTGACGGTCCCCTCCGGCAAGCACACCCTCCGCGTCGACTACGTCAACTGGACCCGGAGCGCGAACGTCAAGTTCGCCTACGCACCCCGCACTTCCGCGACCGTCGACAAGGTCAGGCCGCTCGCTCCGGCCGGAACATCCGTGTCGTACGACAGGGCGACGGTGAAGGCCAGGCTCACCTGGTCCAAGAACAAGGAGATGGACCTGGCGGGCTACCGGGTCTACCGGCGTCCCAAGAGCAGCACCGGCTGGACGAGGCTCGCGACCACCACCGCCACGTCGTACACGGACACGACCCTGCCGGTGACCGGCGCGGCCTACTACTACGAGATCCGCGCCTACGACAAGGCGGGCAACGAGTCGGCCGGCACCGCCGATCAGGCGGTCACCACCGTCGACCGGACCCCGCCGCCCGTGCCGGCCGGCCCGAGCGTCACCCGGGAACCGGAGGCGCTGCGGGTCCGGTGGAGCGCGGCCGAAGGAGCGGCGTCGTACCGGGTGTACCGGGCCACCGGCGCGGACGGGACGTACACCCGCGTCGGCACTACCGCCCAGGTCTCGTACCTTGACGCCTCGGCCGCCGAGGGCACCACCTACTACTACCGGGTGACGGCTCTCGACTCCGCGGGCAACGAGTCCGCGCGGTCCGTCGCCGTCAGCGGCACGCTCTGGGACCTCACTCCGCCGTCCGCCGTCACCGGGGTGACCGTCACCCCGACCGAGTACGGCTTCGAGGTGCACTGGGACGCCAACCCGACCGCGGACCTGGCACGGTACGTGGTCCGGCCGGGCGAGTTGCAGGGCGACGAGGAGGGGCAGTGGTGCTCCCTCCACCCCGGCTATTACCTGGGGGCCGACACCACCTCGTACGCGTACACCACCCTTCCGGACGGCGAGGAGCGCTGCTTCATCGTCGATGCCGTCGACGACGCCGGGAACTCTTCCTTCGAATGGACAGGCGAGGCCCGGGTCGTGACCGCGACCGAGCTCGACATGACACCGAGCGTGTCGACGCCGGAGGCCTCGCCGGTCGAGCTGACGGCCACGTCGAAAGAGGCGGGCGTCGAACTGTCCTGGCATCCGGTGACCGACGCCATCGGCTACCAGGTCTATCGCTGGAACCCGGACGCCAAGGCGTACGAGAAGCTGGCGGCCACGACAGGGACTTCCTACGAGGACACCGGCGCCGCCAAGGGCACCACTCACTTCTACCGGGTGACCGCCGGGTACGCGGACGGTGGCGAGTCCGCGCCCGGCGCCGACTGGGTGGCCATGGCGCCCTGAGCGCACGGAAGAGGGCCCGGAGGTCTCCGGACCCTCTTCACGATGGGGTTTCCCCGTCCCCGCGTGGACCGCGGGGAAGCGGTGCACGGATCAGAGCGAGCCGCCCGGCCGAAGGGCCGAAGCGATGTGGTTGACCCGTCGACCCAGGTACCGCGCCGCTTCGAGACGGCTCTCGTCGGGCAGGTCGGCGCCGTTGTTGGAGGCGTGCGAGGGGCCGTAGGGGTTGCCGCCGGCCTGGAACACCAGCGGGTCGGTGTAGCCGGTCGAGACGATGATGCCGCCCCAGTGGTAGAAGGTGTTGTTCAGCGCCAGGATGGTGCTCTCCTGACCACCGTGCACGTTGGCGGCCGAAGCGAACGACGAGTACACCTTGTTCGCCAGCTTGCCCTGGGCCCAGAGCGGGCCGGTGAGGTCGAGGAACTGCTTCAGCTGCGCGGCCGGCAGGCCGAAGCGGGTCGGCGAGCCGAAGACCACCGCGTCCGCCCACTCCAGGTCGTCGAGCGTGGCCTCGGCGATGTGCTCCGAGTCACGGTGGTTCTCGGCCCAGGTCGGGTTGCTGTTGATGGCTGCTTCCGGCGCCAGCTCGGCGACCTTGCGCAGGCGGACCTCGGCACCGTCCTTGGCCGCCCCTTCGGCGACCGCCTCGGCGAGCTTCCGCACGGATCCGGTGGCCGAGTAGTAGATGACCGCGACGCGGGCGGCTTCACTCATGTCGGTACTCCCAAAGAGGTTGTGAAGAGCGGAGTTGTGCAGTCGACCTGGGACTTCGGCCGGTATGGGCGTCTTCGGGCGTCGATCGGCCGAGGCCAGGTCGTTTCGAATTCAACAATGAAGTTGAAAGAAAAACAAGTTCTGCCGGACCGGGCTCGCCGTGGCGGGCGTCACTCCCGGCCCATCCCCTCGGCACCCCGGCAGCGCGAAGAACGATCGCGCGTGCATGACGAGGGGTCCCATCTGTGTGCACCCGTGCGTGACGAGGAAGCACACCGACGCGCACCCCGTGCGTGGCCAGGGAGCACACCGGCGGAGTCCGTCGGCCGGAGCAGCGAACATCACATTGACCCGGCCCAGCCCTCCCCCGAGGGTTGGCTGCATGCACCATGGATCCGCCGGATCGGCACCGTTCCGGATACCCGACGCCCCCCGGCCCGCCAAGGAGTGGCCGTGCAGGGGGTGTTGAGCGGATTCGCGGTCATCGCGGCCGTCATCGCCGTCGGTTATCTACTCGGCCGCGGCGGCCATCTCGGCGAGCACGGCCGGGAGGTGCTGACCAAGCTGGCTTTCCATGTGGCGTCCCCCGCCCTGCTGTTCGCCACGCTCGCCCGTGCCGACCTGTCGGTGATCTTCTCCAGCCGACTGCTGGTGACGGCGATGAGCACGGCCGCGGCGGCGGGCGCCTTCGTCGCGGTCGGTGCCGTACGCCGCTGGGGTGTGGGCGACACCACCATCGGCGCCCTGTGCTCCAGCTACGTGAACTCCGGCAACCTCGGCATCCCCATCGCCGTGTACGTCCTGGGCGACGCGTCCCTGGTGGCCCCGGTGCTGCTCTTCCAGGTCGTCATGGTGACCCCCATCGCCCTGACCGTCCTCGACCTCTCCGGCAGGGGCGAGAAGGGCCCGTGGTGGCGGCGCCTGCTGGCTCCGCTGCGCAATCCGATCGCGCTGGGCTCGCTGAGCGGTGTCCTGGTCTCGGCGACCGGCGTCCACGTCCCCGGCCCGGTCATGGACCCCATCACCCTCATCGGCAACATGTCCGTCCCGGCGGTCCTGCTCGCCTTCGGCATCTCTCTGCGCGGCAGCGCCCTGCCCGGCCGCGGCCGGGAACGCCACCCCGTGTTCCTCGCCGTGGCCTTGAAGGCGTTCGGCCAGCCGGTCGTCGCCTGGGCCCTCGCCACCACGGTCTTCGGGTTGCGCGGAGCGCCACTGCTCGACGTGACGGTGACCTCGGCACTGCCGGCCGCGCAGAACCTGTACACCTACGCAGGCACTTACCGGGTGGGCGAGGTGCTCGCCAGGGACTCGATTCTGCTGTCCACGGTGCTTTCGGTGCCGGTGTTGGTGGTGGTCGCGGCTCTACTGGGTTGACGGCGGTGCCGGCCGGGAACTCCGGCGGAAGACCGCGAAAGGCGAACCCGTCCCTTCACCGCCGCCCGGCGGACAGAGGTGGAAGTCGATCACCGTGACCGGGTCGCCGGAGCCGACGTCACCGGGCCGGGCCGCGGTCGACGCCGCTTCGGCGGTGCACCCCGACCCGCACCTGGTTGCGTGCCGGGGCGCACCGCCGAGCAGGCGGGTGCTCGCTCGGAGCACCCGCCTTCCTGGCCGGGCTTCGGTGGCTCAGCCGGCAACGGTGCCGCCGCCGACCGGGTTGCGGGAGGCGTCCTCCTCCGCCGGACGGGACGCAGCCGGGTCCGCATGCCCGTCAGGGAGGGGACGTGCCTCCTGGACGGCGTTGGTCACCTGCCGTTCCGCCGTGTCGCGGGCGGGATGCTCTGCTCGTACTGGAACACGTTGTAGGGGTCGTACTGCGCCTTGATCTCGCGCAGCCGGTCGAAGTTGGATCCCCAGTAGGCGGTCTCCCAGTCCTGCATGCCGATGTTCGGCACGTTGACGTAGGCGCCGTTCACGTAGGGACGCAGTGCCTGGCTGAACTCGGCGATCCATGCCTGGGCCTGTGGGGTGAGCGGGTCGCACACGCCCGGTTGTGTTCCCCGAGTCCCCCAGCCGGCGCCGGGCTCGGAGTAGAAGAGTGCGTCGCGGTGCGGGAACGCGGTGCCGCCGCGAGGGCTCCTTCGGACCGCCCCGCCGAAGGCTTGGGTGAAGAAATTGCTGTCATCCGTGGGGGCGTCGGACATGTACGAGGCGATGACTTCGATCGCCGCGCTCGGGAACGGCTTTCTCGTGAACTGCGAGAAGAACTTCCAGTTCGCGGGCTCGCTCTGGATCGGGACCTGGAATCCCGCGTAGATGTCACCCCAGTTACCGTTCTGTTCGGTGACATCGGGGCTGCCGATCGACAGGACCGGGGCCAGCATCTGCCGCGCCTGCGCCGGTGTTCCTTCTGCGAGAACGGCGAACAACAGGATCTGGTTCCGGTGGATCTCGAGCTGGGTTCCGAGCCGGTTGTCCGCGACCGGCGCCGTACGCTGCCATGCGTCGAAGATCCCGGGCAGGCCGGCGATGCCGTTCCACGTCGCCTGCACATAAGCAACGCTGTTCAGCGGGGTCACTTTGTAGGTGAGCGAGGTGATGATTCCGAAGTTGCCGTTTCCGGCTCCGCGGAGAGCCCAGAGCAGGTCCGAGTGGTTCCTCAGATCCACCTCGATCACCTCGGCGCACTCGTCGCCCGACGGGACGACGATCTCGGCACCCACAAGGCTGTCGCAGGCCATGCCGAGCCAGCGGGTGAGGAACCCGAAGCCGCCGCCGAGCGTCGCACCGGCCAGGCCCACGCTGCCCTCGGTTCCGGTGGTCACCGCGAGGTTCTTCTGCGCGAGTGCGGTCACCGCTTCCAGTTGGTTCAGCCCGGCGCCGACTCTCGCGATACGCGAGCCGGTGTCGATGTGGACCGACTTCAGCTCGCTGATGTCGATCACGAGGCCGTTGTCCACGTTCGACCAGCCTTCGAGGCTGTGGCGGCCGCTCCGCACCCGCAGCGCGACGTCGTGCTGTCGCGCCCAGGTCAGGGCGTTGACCACGTCCTGGGTGTTCTGGGCGAAGACGATGACAAGCGGATAGTGGGAGAAGAGCTGGTCCCAGCCGAGACGCGCGGCCGTGTAGTCCGGACTTTCGGGGCGGACGATACGACCGGTCAACTGCGCCGGCGGGCATTTCCCGCTTTTGGCCTCCGTGCTCGCGGCACTCGCGACCGGGGCTTCCACGGCTGTGACACCCGGAACGACGACCGCCCCTGCACCGGCGGCCGCCGTCGCCTTGAACAGGCCGCGGCGAGAAAAATCGTGCATGGTCCGTATCCTCTCGACCGGGATGGGCCGGTACTCGGCTGAGGCACATCTTTTCGCCGGCCGGCGCGCTTTCGGTCCTTTGTGGGTTGCAATTCCCCGGGAAGCGCAAAGTAACAGCGGTGCCCCATGGGGGTGTTGCCCGACACGCTTGTCCGGCGCAACGGCGATTTACCGAAGAAGGGGATATCCGGCCGATCATGAATAAGCCCGTGTGGGGTACTTGGGGCTTTATATTCATGTTGTCGGCACGGCGGTCGACCTGACGTTACCTCGGTGAGCGTGAAGGCGCACGATGGATTACCGCGTGCAGCAGGGACGAGTACAGGTCGCAGAAATATGCAACCCGTGACGATTTCAGCCGTTGGCTTCGCACGTCCGGCGCCCCCATCGCCTGGCCCCGTCCCATGGAAAGACCCGGGAAGTATTTCCGTCCTCCGAGGCAGAAGGTTCCCCTTCGAGGCAGAAGGTTCCCCCTTTCCTGGGCGCCGTTACTCAGACGACCGCACCGGGCCACGGCCCGCGCGAGGGCCCTGAAGAGGCTTCTCGTGTGCATCCGCAGCCCACGGCTCCGTGCGGGACGGCGGCGACCGGCGAGCCATGCACACCCCGCCCGCTGCCCGCAACGGCTCCGTCATTCCTCGTCGTCGGTGCTCGACGCCGCACGGGTCCGGCCCGCCGGGGGCGGCTCGGGCGACTGCGACCGGATGTGCAGGACATCGCCGACGAACAGGTCGTAGGCGAGGACGCCGATCACTCCTCCGACGAGGGGTCCGACGATGGGTATCCAGAAGTAGTCGCTGAAGGAGCCGGCCAGTGTGCCCGGGAGCGCGAGTTCCTGCCATCCCGCCAGCCAGGTGAACAGGCGTGGCCCGAAGTCCCTCGCAGGGTTGACGGCATAACCGGCGTTCGCGCCGTACGACATGCCGACGGCGGCGACCGCGAGTCCGATCACCAGAGGCCCGAGGTTGGCCTTCACCGCCGTGTTGCGCAGGTCGACTACCGCCACGATGAACATGACCAGGAACGCGGTCCCGACGATCTGGTCCACCAGCGGCCCCCAGACGCCACCGTGGAAGTACGAGGCGGGGAACGTCCCGAAGATCGAGAAGGTGGCAAGGGTGTGCCCATTGGTCTTCGGATCCGTCGAGGCGCTGTCGAAGGCGTGGATCGCATCGTGGTAGACGCCGTACACCAGCGCGGCCCCGGCGAACGCGCCGGTCAGCTGCGCGAACATGTACGGCACCACCTTGGCCCAGGGAAATCTGCGACGCACCGCGAAGGCCAGCGTGACCGCCGGATTGATGTGCGCGCCGCTGACCCCTCCGGCCACATAGACACCGAAGGTCACGGCCATGGCCCAGCCCCATGTGATCAGCAGCCAGTCTCCAGCGCCGAGAAAGATGGTGGTGGGTCCCGCCGTGCGACCCGATCCCGGCAGTGCGGCGACCGCCACGGCTCCCACCCCGCACCCGAAGGCGATGAGGACGAACGTCCCCAGGAACTCTGCGAGGCATTCGCCCAGGAGGCCCCCTCGGCGCCTGAGCCGGGAGGGGCGGACCAACGGCGGAACTCCCACAGCCATGATGGCCCCCTAAGGGACTGGTCCGGCCGGGTGACGGCTCCTGCGGCCGCCGGTACACCCCCGATACGGGCTGCCTCGCTCCCTTGCCGGGTGTGGCTATGGCACCCGTCCGGGCCTGGATGGACGAATGTTTCCTGCGGGGACCTTTTTCACCGGCCGGGAGGGAGCACAAACGGCCCACGCACTCCCGCGGGCCCGTGCGGCACCCGCCTTCCTCCGTCCCCGGGCGGTGATGCGCCGCGGATTTCGAACGTACGCTCCCATCCGTGGCCACGGTCGAGGTTCACATCTGAGTATGACTCATGGGCTGCCGCCTCGCTCCTCGCCGATCAGTGCCCTTCGCAAGGCCACGCGGAGACGTGCCGGGCAGTTCCTCTCTCGACGAGCACCACGGTCGTGGGGACCGTCGTGCAGCGCCGTCACACGCTCGGCCTGCGGCGGCCACCACATCGCCGGTCGCCGCAGGCACTCCCGTCCAGTGCCTCAGACCTCGGCTGCGGGGTCGGCCTCGGTGAGCAGGTTCAGCAGTGTGGCGCGGGCGCGGGCCACACGGGAGCGGACCGTGCCGACGGGGCAGCCGCTCCGGACGGCCGCCTCCGCGTAGGGCAGCCCCAGCAGTTGGGTGAGGACAAAGGCCTCCCGCCGTTCCGCGGGCAGCGCCGTCAGCAGATCGAGCAGCGCCACACCGTCGTCGAAGCCCGGCGCGTGCGGCGACTGGGCACGCTCGGCGGCCGGCAGCCAGTCGTGGACGTCGGACAGCCGAGGCCGCGTGGCCGCGTGCCGAAAACTGTCCACCACCGCACGGCGGGCTATGGAGAGCAGCCAGGAACGGGCGGAGCAGCGACCCTCGAACCGATGCAGGCTGCCGAGCGCCCGCAGGAACGTGTCCTGCGCCAGGTCGTCGACGGCCTGCGGGTCGGCGCAGAGGTGGGCGACGTAGCGCTGTACGTCGCGGTGCAGGGCCCGGACCAAGCGCTCGACGGCGTCGGCGTCGCCGCGACGGGCGGCGAGTGCCCAGGCGGTGATCGAGTCGTCGCTCGATCGTGTCGGCCGGCGTCCCTCACGGGAGGCGGGCAGGGCAGAAGTGATCACCTGGTGTCCTTCTCTGGTCATGCGGGATCCGCACCGGGGCACGCGCGCGCAAAGGGCACGCGCCGGCGGCGCCCGCGGTCCGGTGAGTGGGGTGCGGCCGTGAGGGTCGGCGTCGTGCGTTCGGCGCCTGCGCCGGATCACGGCCGTGGCCCGGGGCACGCGGTGTCGCGGCCTCGGGAAACGGCTGTCGGTCAGAGGACAGCGGTTCCCGGTGGCGGGCCCCTTGAGGTGATCGAGTGAACGAGGGGAAGCCGACGCGGTGAGCGGTCGGCCCGGCCACGGCGGGCCCGGACCCGCGGCCGCTCCGGAGGGACCGGCAGGGTCAGCAGCAGGCGCAGCGGTGCGGACAGCCGGCCGGCGACCGCCCGCAGGACCCGGAACGCGGCCCGCTCGCCGTATGCCAGCCACAGGCCGCACAACACGGCTGCGAACAGGTGGGCTACGAGCATGCCGCCGGAGGCTGCCGCCGCGGCGGGTCCGAGGCCGGCTGGATCCAGGAGTCCCATGTCGGCGCCGGCCATCGTGGCGCCCATGTCCATGCCGTCCATGGGACCCGTCGACGCAGGCCCCATGTCCGCGCAGTCCATGGGCTCCCGAGGTATGAGGTCTCCGCCCGTGGTGGCGGGCGCCATGAGGTGCCGCCCCGACTGCGCGTAGGAGAACCCCACGTGCAGTCCTGCCTGGGCGACGACCACGGCGGAGACGACAAACGGACGTCCGCGCTCGCGGCCGGCCAGGAACCAGCCCGCGCCACCGGTGACGAGGACACCGGCGGCCGGCCCCCACCAGGGCAGCGGGGAACCGGACATCATCGTGTGCCCCAGGGCGGCGAGCGATACGCACACGGCGGCGAACACCGCGGCCCGTAGCGTGCGAGAACACCACCCGACGGCCATGACGGACACCATCCTTGCATCCGGAGCCCGATCGTCATGGGTGGGTACGCACATCGGCCGGGGAATCCGCTCAATGCGCACCGTGTGATCCAGCGCACCCGAACCGGCCTGAGCGGGGCCCGAGTCGAACCCGTCGGTTTCCGCCCTCCGTCCCACGGGACGGCCTTTCCCGAAACCGCACGTCGCATTGCCCACCCCTGTGGAACCAGCGCCCTCAGTAGGGCAGTCTTTCTCCCCGTGGCAGGCGTTCCGCAGCAGAACGGGTCGGGTGAACCCGTCGCGCACATGGTGGTGTGCGGCGACGACGGACTCGCGCACCGGCTGGCCGCCGAGTTGCGCGGGGTGTACGGCGAGCAGGTGACGCTTGTCGTACCGCCCGCCGAACGAGTCGCCCGGCAGCCGGTCGTGGGGCGCGCCCGGGGATCGGGGCTGCTCGACCGGGTCTCGGCCGCCGTCACACGAGCGGCGGGCAACGGCAACGGTCAAGGAAACGGTACGGACGCACGTCCCGCCACCAGGGGCGGCGGCCCCACGACGGAATCCCCCGGCTCCGTAAGACTGTTGGAGGCCACCGAGGCGTCCGAGGCCGTGCTGGCCGAGGCCGGAGTGGACCGGGCCACGGCGCTGGCACTCGTCTATGACGACGACGAGACCAATATCCGGGCCGCGCTCACCGCCCGCCGCATCAATCCTCGACTGCGACTCGTGCTGCGCCTGTACAACCGGCGCCTGGGACAGCACATCGAGGCACTGCTCGACCAGGCCGCGGCGTTGGCCTCGGGCGGGCCCGGCGGTGAGGAGGAGTCCGACGCATCCACGACCGTCCTGTCCGACGCCGACACCGCCGCGCCCGCGCTGGCCGCGACCGCCGTCGCCGGCACCACCAAGGTCGTACAGACCGACGGGCTGATGCTGAGGGCCGTCGAGCGTCCACCGCCCCCGCCGGGTCAGGTCGCCGACCCGGGGCTGTGCACACTCGCCCTGCTGTCCGCGACGGCGAACGATCCGGCGGGAGCGGATGGTTCGGAGGTGAGCGGTGAGCAGGGACCCCGGCTCCTGCCCGACGAAAGGGCCGTCGCCGAGGCCACCGGGCGCGGCACCGTCGTCCTGGAGGCCGTCTCGTACGCGGGTCCCGCCCTGGCCGCCGGGCGCGGCCCCGTGCCGCTCGGCTCGCTGCTGTCGCGGCGGCTGCGCTGGTCGTTCGCCGGACTCGTCGGCTGCGTGGTCGCGCTCGCCGTCGCGTCCATGGCCGTCACCGACGAAACTCCGCTGCGAGCCACGTACTTGACGCTCCTCGACCTGTTCGCCATCAACAACCCGGCCATCGGTGAGCCCACCGGGCGGCAGATCCTCCAACTGCTGTCCGGGTTGGTGGGTTTGCTGCTGCTTCCGGTGCTGCTGGCAGCCGTGCTGGAGGCGCTCGGCACCTTCCGCAACGGGTCCGCGCTGCGCAAACCGCCGCGCGGACTGTCGGGACATGTGGTGCTGCTCGGCCTCGGGAAGATCGGCACCCGGGTCATGACCCGGCTGCGTGAGCTGAAGATCCCCGTGGTGTGCGTCGAGGGTGATCCCGACGCGCGTGGGCTGGCGACGGCGCGCAGGCTGCGGGTGCCCGTCGTGCTCGGCGACGTGACGCAGGAAGGCGTTCTGGAAGCGGCCAAGATCCAGCGGGCGCACGCGTTGCTCGCGCTGACCAGCGCCGACACCACGAACCTCGAGGCGGTGCTGTACGCCCGCTCCGTACGGCCCGACCTGCGGGTGGTGCTGCGTCTTTACGACGACGACTTCGCGACGGCCGTCTACCGGACACTGCGTGCCGCTCACCCGCACGCCCTGACCCGCAGCCGCAGCGTGTCGCACCTGGCTGCTCCTGCGTTCGCCGGGGCCATGCTGGGACGGCAGATCCTGGGTGCGATCCCGGTGGAGCGACGCGTGCTGCTGCTCGCGGCTGTGGATGTCGCCGGGCATCCGCAGTTGGAAGGACGGACGGTCGCCGCGGCGTTCCGTCCGGGGGCGTGGCGTGTGCTCGCCCGGGACACCTCGGCGCCCGGCGAGCGCGGCCGGTCGTCCGACCCGGAGTCCGACGCCCCGGCCCGCGCCCCGGGGCTGGTGTGGGACCTGTCGCCCGATTACGTCCTGCGACCGGAGGACCGGGTGGTCCTGGCGGCGACACGACGCGGGCTGGCCGAACTCCTCGGCCGCAGGCGCCGCGAGACGACCGGAGGATAGAGAGAGCCCGGAGCTGCGAAAACTGCGGGGGCGGCTCGCGGGCAGGTGGGCAGGACGTCCCCGAGTGCGCGCGGCGGACGGGGTCGCACCACCCCTGCGTGGAGCCGTCAGAAGCGCTCGACCAGGTGTTCGCGGCCCGCCGGCGGCTCGTAGGGCTCGGGCCAGAAGTCCGTCACCGTGGCTATGTGTCCCTCCCGGTCGGCGGTGAAAAAGGTGATGCCGTGCATCTCTTCCAGGCCCACCGTGAAGTGGAGCCAGGTGACGGCCTGTTCAGGCTCGGCGACGATGCGCTCGACACGCAGGTGCCAGTCGCCCGGGTACTCACGGTTGAACCGGACGTACCGCTCCCGCCCACGGATGCGCTCGCGCGTCTGCGGCAGGGTGTAGACGACGTCCTCGGCCAGAGTGGCCGCGAACGTGTCCCAGTCGCGGGCCTCCGCAGCGGCCCAGAAACTCTCCACGGTCTTGCGCAGATCGGTCATCGAGGTCATGCCGAGAGTGTGCATCCCGCCACTGACAGTCGGACCGTGGTTGCGCGCGGTGCAGAGGTGAGTGATCAGAGTGCGGGTCGGTGGGGTCGCCGAGGCGCCGGTCGCCCACCGCCGCCGGGCCGTCCACGGGCGCGCCCGTCGCACTCCACCGCCCTCGCCGCCCACCGCCGCCCGGCCGTCCACCGTCAGGCCCGGCCGCCACCGTCGGAGTCGTCCACCGCCAGGCCCCTCACCCGCCATGTCAGGTCGTCCGCACCGGGCCGTCGTCCTCCGCCGTGCCCACGTCGCACGCCCCGCGTCCCCCGCGCATGCGCCGCGGACCCCGCAGCCGGGGCCAAAGCCAGTGCCCGGCGGTGAGGCCGCTGTACGGCTCGCACCGGCAGCAGGGGATCATGCCTGGTCACGCCCTTTCCGGGGTGAGTTTTCCACAGGCTGGGCACCTCGCCCGCGGAAACTCCGCCGGGCCAGGCACTATGGGGCCATGACTGAGAGCAACGGGTCCAGCTCGCCGGAGCACGGCGAGGACATGCCGGACTGGGAGAAGCGCTTCCGTGCGCCGCGGGTGTCACTGCCCGACTGGGCGGAGGACGCACCGCAGCGTTCCCTGTTCGTCTCCAATGCGACGGGGACGTACGAGCTGTACGCGTGGGACCGGACCACGGGCGAGCAGCGCCAGGTCACCGACCGGGCCAACGGCACGACGGACGGCGTGCTCTCGCCGGACGGCGAGTGGATCTGGTGGTTCGACGACACGGACGGGGACGAGTTCGGGATCTGGAGACGCCAGCGGTTCGCGCACGGCGCCTCCGGTGAGGACTCCGGCGCAGCCCGGAGCTCGGAACCCGACGCGCCGGCCGCTCCCGGACTCGAGCCCTCGTACCCGGCCGGACTCGTGATCGGACGGGACGGGCGGACCGCGGTCGTGGGCCGCTCGACCGACCAGGACGGGTCGACGATCCATCTCGTCCGGGCCGGTCAGAACCCGGTGGAGATCTACCGGCACCGTGAATCCGCCGGGGTGGGAGACCTCTCGTGGGACGGCTCGCTGATCGCCGTCGAGCACACCGAGCACGGCGACGCCATGCACTCCGCACTGCGTGTGCTGCGGCCGGACGGTTCGACGCTCGCGGAGCTGGACGACACCAAGGGCGGCACGATCGAACTCGGCCTCGAGGTACTGGGCTTCGCGCCGGTCGCCGGGGACACGCGCCTGCTGATCGGGCACCAGCGGCGCGGTCGGTGGGAGCCGATGGTGTGGGACGTCGCCTCCGGCGAGGAGACGGACCTGGGCCTGGACCTGCCGGGTGACGTGGCCGCGGAGTGGTACCCCGACGGTTCGGCGCTGCTGATCGTGCACGGCTTCGAGGCACGTAGCGAGCTGTTCCGCTACGACCTCGCGGCGCGGAAGCTGACGCGGGTGCCGACACCGCCCGGCACCGTGTCCGGGGCCACGGCCCGGCCCGACGGGACCGTGGAGTACCTGTGGTCGTCGGCCGCCGAGCCGCCCGTGGTGCGCTCGACCTCCGGCGCGGTCGTGCTGGACCCGCCCGGGATGAAGTCCCCGGGGACGGTACCGGTGGAGGACGTCTGGGTGGACGGGCCCGGCGGCCGTATCCACGCCCTGGTCCAGAAGCCCGTGGGGGCGAGCGGGCCGCTGCCGACGGTGTTCGACATCCACGGCGGCCCCACCTGGCACGACAGCGACTCGTTCGCGGCGGGGCCGGCGGCCTGGGTGGACCACGGGTACGCGGTGGTGCGGGTCAACTACCGGGGCTCGACGGGATACGGACGGGACTGGACGGACGCGCTCAAGCACCGGGTCGGGCTGATCGAGCTGGAGGACATCGCGGCGGTCCGTGAGTGGGCGGTGTCGTCCGGGCTCGCCGATCCCGAGCGGCTCGTTCTGACGGGCGGCTCATGGGGCGGTTACCTGACGCTGCTCGGGCTCGGCACACAGCCGGACGCGTGGACCATCGGCATCGCGGCGGTCCCCGTCGCGGACTATGTGACGGCCTACCACGACGAGATGGAGGCTCTGAAAGCGATGGACCGGACGCTGCTCGGGGGCACACCCGAGGAGGTCCCGGAGCGCTTCGAGGCGTCCTCGCCGCTCACCTACGTCGACGCGGTGAAGGCGCCCGTGTACATCTCGGCGGGGGTGAACGACCCCCGGTGCCCGATCCGCCAGGTCGAGAACTACGTGGACCGGCTCACCGCGCGGAAGGCCATGCACGAGGTGTACCGGTACGACGCGGGACACGGCTCGCTGGTGGTCGACGAGCGCATCAAGCAGGTGCGGCTGGAGCTCGACTTCGCCTCGCGGCACCTCGGGACGGCATAGGGGGAGGTGGAGCGAGCGCCGGACAGGGCGTGGCCCCCGGGCGGTGAAGTACGCGGTGCGCCGGGCCGCTGCGCCGGGCGAGCGGCGTATCCGCAGGTGTGAGGCAGGGCCGGATGTACGGGGCATGCGCGTGTGCCCCGTGCACCGGAGGCCGACGGCCGATCCCCCGGGGGACCGCGGGCGGATCCCCAGGGCCCCACGGGCGGGTCCGCGGGGGCGGCACCGTACCGTGGAGGTCGTGTACCGGTTTCTGCTGACGCCCCGCTGGTGGGGGATCAACGTCTTCGTGCTGTTGGCCATCCCCTTCTGCATCTTCATGGGGTCGTGGCAGTTGAGCCGGTTCGAGTCCCGGGTCCAGGACCACCGCACGCAGACCGAGCAGGCCGAAGCCGGTGCGAAGGAGGCTCCCCGGCCTCTGGAGCAGCTGCTGCCGGTGGACAAGAAGACGTCCGGGATGCGGGCCAGGGTCACCGGCCGGTACGGGAAGCAGTTGCTGGTGCCGGACCGGGCGCTGGACGGCAGGCAGGGCTTCTACGTTCTCACCATGCTGCGAACCGATTCCGGCAAGGCGCTGCCGGTGGTGCGGGGCTGGCTGCCGGGCAACGCGGACGCCGCGAAGGCGCCGGTCGTACCGTCCGGCGAGGTCACGGTCACGGGAGCGCTGCAGGCGTCGGAGAGCCCCGGGGCGAACGGAGTGGGCGCGGGCGGTGGGCTGCCCACCGGTCAGACCGCCGCGATCAGCGCGGCGTCGCTGGTGAACCTGGTGCCGTACGACGTGTACGACGCATGGGTCACCCTCGACAAGGCCGATGCCGGGATGAAGGCCGTACCGGCGACGGCACCGGCGGGGAGCGGGCTGGATCTGAAGGCGTTCCAGAACCTGGGCTACACCGGTGAGTGGTTCGTCTTCGCGGGATTCACGGTGTTCATGTGGTTCCGGCTGCTGCGACGCGAGGCCGAATACGCCCGGGACGCGGAACTGGGGCTCGTGACGGAGACAACGGCGGCCACGGATTCCGGGGCGGCTGCCGCCCGGGCCGGCGGCTCGGCGGAGGGCCCGACGAACGGGACCCCGGCAGAACGCCCCACGGGTGAGGCCCCGGAAGAAGGTCCGACCGGCGAGGACCCGGCAGACGGTTCGACAGTCGAGGCCCCGGAAGAGGATTCCCTCATCGAGGGGGCCGTGAGCGGGGAATCCGGCGGCGAGAGCCGTGCCCGCGCCACCAAGGCCTGAGCCTCACCGCGGGTCGTAGCAGGACCGCGCGCCCGCTGAACCGAGCGTTCGCCCGCGGGCGTCTCCACCGTTCACGAACGCCCCAGCACCCATGAAAGCCCCGCCTCGTCGAACTCCTCTGACGGCCTGCTACACGGCGAGCAAGGCGTACCGGACATTCGGAACGGCATCCGGCGGGGCGGCAGGACGTGCCGGACGTCCGCACAGCAGACCCCCGAACCGCCGTCACAGCCGACCGCGCCCCGGACCGCCGTTCACGGTCGGAACAGGAGTACGCCACGGGCACAACGGACCGGCCGGCGATTCGAGCCGGCCGATGCTGCACCGTGCGCGTCATCCGCCGGGGCACCGGACGCGCCATCCGCCGAAGAGAACCACGCGCGCCGTCCCCCGAAGCACGGACCCGACAGGCCGGACGCCCGGCCGCCGATGCGGCAGGCCGGCGGAACCAGGGCCTTGGGAGGTCCGGTGTTCCGGGTCAGGACGTCGGCAGCAGGATTCCCGTGCGGTAGACCGTGCCGGCGCAGGCGTTCGGGATGGTCGCCGTGGACGCGGCGGAACCGGTCACCGGGGTGTTCGTGACCGCCACGCTGCCGTCGGCGACGCCGTCCTCCGTCATCAGCTGGGGCGCCGTGCCGAGGGTGCCGTCGGTGGTGGAGCCGCTGCCCGTGGTCGCGGTGTCCGAGGGGCTCGGGTTGGGGGACGGGTTGCCGGGGTTGCCGCCCTGGGTGGGGCAGGTCTGGGAGGGGACCCAGGCGAACTTCACGTCGTATGCCGTCCCGGGCTTGAGCACCACCGAGGTGACTTCCTGGGTCGGGTCCGGCAGAGCCGTCGCCGGGTCGCCGACGACGTGGTTCACCACGCTGACCTTGGACTGGTCGGCGGCGCCCTGGGCGACGGTGGTCACACTGCCCGCGCCGGAGACGGTGCAGCTCGCGGTGGAGGTGTTGGCGACACGGAACGTGCCGTAGATCGCGCCGGTGGAGTCCGGGGCGCCCGCAGTGGCGGTCGCGTCCCCCAGCTGGTCCACCGTGCACGCCGGTGCGCTCCCCGCGGAGACCGACGGGTCGACCTCGCCGGTCGCCCCGGTGCCCACGCCCTTGCCCTTGTCTCCCTTGTCCTTCTGGCCGTTCCCGCCCTTGTCCTTGGCGGTGCCCGCGGTCCCGGCGGCGCCGCTGGAGCCGCCGTCCGGGCCCTTGCCTTGGGAGGTGCCGCCCTGGGCCTGCGAGGCCTGGCCGGCGATGGACGGGTCGGCGTTGGAGCCGGTGGCGTTCGAGACGTGGACGAGTGCGGGGATCGCCGTGCCGATGAACAGGGCGGCGGCGGCCATGCCGACCACGGCCTGCCGCTTCCGGGCCCGCCGGGCGGGCACGGCACGCCGCAGATGCGTCAGCGAGCCGTCGCGCGGCTCGATCTCGCTCACCGCCTGCTGCAGCATCCGCCGCAGCGCCAGCTCGTCCTCGGCGAGTCCTTCCGGAGCCGCCTCCGCCTCGGGGCCCGTCGCGGCTCCCCCGCCGTTCGAAGCGGTCCGGTCGGTTCCTGAGACGCCTGATCCGAGATCGTCCCGGCCGAGGCCCTCGAGTGCCGCCATGAGCCGGTCCCCGCCGGGCCCGTGGCGGTCGGTACGGGGGCCTTCGTCGTCCGCGCCGGAGTTCTCGCGCTCGGCACCGGGGCGATCGGCGTCCGTGTCGTCCCCGCCGTCGACACCGACGGGCCCGGGCACGGAGTGGTGGTCGCCCGCGGTCGCGTCGGCAGCGGCGCGGTCCGGTCCGGGCTCGCGCCGGTCCTGGTCCTCGGGGCGGTGGTTCACAGTTCCGTTCCCAGCATGCTGGTCTTGGTCGTCCTCATGGGGCTCGGTCCGGTCGGTCGGCTGATGCCACTCATAGGGCTCATGGCGGTGCTGGGCGTCGCTCCCCCAGGACGCCCCGCGCCGCTCGTCGTGCTTGCTCATGCCGGCGCCCCCATGGCGGTACGGAGCGCGGCGATGCCACGTGAACCGTACGCCTTCACCGACCCGAGCGAGATGCCCAGCGTCTGCGCGACCTGGGCCTCGGTCATGTCCGCGAAGTAGCGCAGCACCAGGACCTCGCGCTGCCTGCGCTGAAGTCCCTTCATCGCCTTGATCAGCGAATCGCGCTCCAGCTGGTCGTACGCGCCTTCCTCGGCGCTCGCCATGTCGGGCATGGGCTTCGACAGCAGCTTGAGGCCGAGGATGCGGCGCCGCAACGCCGAGCGTGAAAGATTCACGACGGTCTGGCGGAGGTACGCGAGCGTCTTCTCCGGGTCGCGGACGCGCTTGCGCGCGGAGTGGACCCGGATGAACGCCTCCTGGACGACGTCCTCGCAGGACGCGGTGTCGTCGAGGAGGAGCGCCGCGAGGCCCAGGAGGGAGCGGTAGTGGGCGCGGTACGTCTCGGTGAGATGGTCGACCGTGGTGCCGGCGGCCGTCTCGTCGGCGCCCTCGCGCTGATTCGGTATGCGGGTGGGCCGCGCTGCGGGCATGGGGGCGATCACCGGCATGCCGCCGGGCGCGCCGGGCATGCGGGGGCGGCGGGGAGGACGCAGGGTCGTGCCCCTCGCCCGTACCGCGGTGAATTCGAGTACCTCTGCCACGCTTGTTGGACACGTCTCCCCCCGCCAGGGTTGTACGCGGGAGACAGCGCTTTTGCCTCGGGCGTCCCGCCCGGCCGCGCGTCCTCGCGTCTGCCCCCCAGCGCACCGGACCGTGCGTCAAGTGCCATGCGTACCAGCTCTTCCCCTATGCCCCATGTGTGGTGGTGCTCGGCCCCCGAAGGGCGACCGCAAAGACGCTCTCCGGCCTGTGCGCGGTTGCGGGGGCGGGGAGAAAAATCTTCGAACGCCGGGAGACGTCGATCAAGTGGTCTCAACCAATAGGACTGGACCACGGATCCGACACAGATCCTACAAATGATTCGGCCGATGACCACGGGGTTTCCGGCCCGTGGACATGCGTTACCGCAGAACGTCCGTATCACGTGTGTCACATGACACCCGTCGACGGATGCCGCTCATCGGGCGAACCACACAAAGGGGTCACCTGGAGAACGCGTCGATGACGCGTGTCCGGGACCCGCACCGGCCATCGCGAACGGGACGCCGCGCCCCGCGTCCTCACTCGGAGGCGGGGGCGCGGCGTCCCGAACGTCCTACGACGCTCCGAGCTCCGCGGCCACCAGCTCGGCGATCTGAGCCGTGTTCAGGGCCGCGCCCTTGCGCAGGTTGTCGCCGCACACGAACAGTTCCAGGGCGGTCGGATCGTCCAGGGCTCGGCGCACCCGGCCCACCCAGGTCGGGTCCGTGCCCACCACGTCCGCGGGCGTGGGGAACTCGCCCGCCGACGGGTTGTCGCAGAGGACCACGCCGGGCGCGGTGTCGAGGATCTCGCGGGCCCGGTCGACCGTGACCTCGCCCTCGAAACGGGCGTGGACCGTCAACGAGTGGACCGTGACGACCGGTACACGCACGCAGGTGACGGCCACGCGCAGCTCCGGCAGCCCGAGGATCTTGCGGGACTCGTCGCGGACCTTCATCTCCTCCGAGGACCACCCGTCCTCGCGCAGCGACCCGGCCCACGGCACCACGTTCAGTGCGACCGGCTCCGGGAAGGGTCCCGTGTTGTCACCCACCGCACGCCGCAGGTCACCGGGGCTGGTGCCCAGTTCGGTGCCCGCGACGAGCGACAACTGCTGCCGCAGCGTGTCGATGCCCGCACGCCCCGCCCCGCTCACGGCCTGGTACGAGGAGACGACCAGCTCGCGCAGCCCGAACTCGGCGTGCAGCGCACCGAGGGCCACGATCATCGAGAGGGTCGTGCAGTTGGGGTTGGCGATGATGCCGCGCGGGCGCACCCGGGCGGCATACGGATTGACCTCCGGCACCACCAGGGGGACCTCGGGGTCCATCCGGAAAGCGCCCGAGTTGTCCACCACGACCGCGCCCTGCGACGCCGCGATCGGCGCCCACCGCTCGGCGACCTCGTCCGGCACGTCGAACATCGCCACGTCGACGCCGGACAGCGCCTCCTCGCTGAGCGCTACCACCTCGACCTCTTCCCCGCGCACGGTCAGCTTGCGGCCGGCCGAGCGCGGTGAGGCGATCAGGCGGATCTCACCCCAGATGTCCGCGTGCTGGGACAGGATCTGGAGCATGACCATGCCGACGGCCCCGGTCGCTCCCACGACCGCGAGCGTCGGCTTCCCGGTCCGCGCCGTCATCGGCGCTCCGTACGGCCCGGGCCCCCGCGCAGGAGGCCTGCCGACGGCCCGCCGCACGCAAGGGCCGACGACTCCGTACGTCCCGTGCCCCCGAAGGGGAGGCCGGTCATCGCCCGGTGCCTCCGTAGACGACGGCCTCGTCGCTCTCGGAGTCCAGACCGAACGCGGTGTGCACGGCACGCACGGCCTCCGCGACGTCGTCGGCGCGCGTGACGACCGAGATACGGATCTCGGAGGTCGAGATCAGCTCGATGTTCACGCCCGCGTCGCTGAGCGCCTCGAAGAAGGAGGCCGTGACGCCGGGGTTCGTCTTCATGCCGGCGCCGACCAGCGAGATCTTGCCGATCTGGTCGTCGTAGCGCAGCGAGTCGAAGCCGATCGCGGTCCTGCCCTTCTCCAGGGCGTCGATCGCCTTGCGCCCTTCGGTCTTCGGAAGGGTGAAGGAGATGTCCGTGAGACCGGTCGCGGCGGCGGACACGTTCTGCACGACCATGTCGATGTTGATCTCGGCGTCGGCGATGGCACGGAAGATCGAGGCGGCCTCGCCCGGCTTGTCCGGCACGCCGACGACCGTGATCTTGGCCTCGGAGGTGTCGTGCGCGACACCGGAGATGATGGCCTGCTCCACCTTCACGTCCCCTTGCTGAATCGGCTCGCTGCTGACCCACGTGCCCTGCAGCCCGCTGAAGGACGAACGGACGTGGATCGGGATGTTGTAACGGCGTGCGTACTCCACACAGCGGTGGAGCAGCACCTTGGACCCGGACGCGGCCAGCTCCAGCATGTCCTCGAAGGAGATCCAGTCGATCTTCCGGGCCTTCTTCACCACACGCGGATCGGCGGTGAACACGCCGTCGACGTCGGTGTAGATCTCGCACACCTCGGCGTCGAGGGCCGCGGCCAGCGCAACCGCGGTCGTGTCGGAACCACCGCGACCCAGGGTCGTGATGTCCTTCTTGTCCTGGCTGACGCCCTGGAAACCGGCGACGATGGCGATGTTGCCCTCGTCCAGCGCGGTACGGATGCGGCCCGGCGTGACGTCGATGATCCGGGCTTTGTTGTGGACCGAGTCGGTGATGACACCCGCCTGGCTGCCGGTGAACGACTGGGCCTTGTTGCCCAGGTTCTTGATCGCCATGGCCAGGAGCGCCATGGAGATCCGCTCTCCGGCGGTCAGCAGCATGTCGAGCTCACGCCCGGCAGGCATCGGGGAAACCTGCTCGGCGAGATCGATCAGCTCGTCCGTCGTGTCGCCCATCGCGGAAACCACGACAACCACATCGTTGCCGTTCTTCTTGGCTTCCACGATCCGCTTGGCGACGCGCTTGATGCCCTCGGCATCGGCTACGGAGGAGCCTCCGTACTTCTGCACGACAAGGCCCACGTGCGCTCCTCGCTCAATCCGTCTCTTTCCGCACCTGCGCATGTGCGGGTGCGGTCGGCTCAGTCTATCGAGCGACCGAATTTCCCTTCCGGGATACCGCATGGTGAGATGTCTCGCTCACCCCGGGATCATCCCGGTTTTTCTCCGGACGTACGGCGGGCCTGCGACGGTTTTCACCGCAGGGTCCACCGCGCGGCTCCGGCCGCTCCAGCAGCCCATCTGCCCCGGCAGGACCCCCGTACTCGGAAAGTGCCGCGTGTCACAGGCGTGCCGGGTGCATCACCTCTCCGACGGGGGGCACCGCCCGCCGCACCACGACCGGCGACGGATCCGTGCACGGCCATTGATCCTGCCGGATCGGCGGCGGGAGGATACCGGCCCGTGACGGATGGGTGGGCGCCGGAACTGCTGCTGGCCGGGGTGGTGCTGCTCGGCGGGTGCGTGCAGTGGCTCACCGGGATGGGCTTCGCCCTGGTCGCCGTCCCCGGGCTCGTGCTCCTGCTCGGGCCCGCGCAGGGTGTGGTGCTCGCCAACTGCGCCGCCGGCGCCATCAGCGCCTTCGGGCTCGTGGACGGCCGGCGCGCCGTGCGACTGCCCGTGATGGCTCCCCTGTGTCTCGCCGCGGTGATCACCGTCCCGGCCGGGACCTGGGTGGCCCGGCAGCTGCCGGAACCCGCGCTGCTGGCCTGCCTGGGCGCGCTCGTCACCGGGGCGGTGGCACTGGTCATGCGCGGCCTGCGGGTGCCCGCCCTGCGCGGTGGCCGGGGCGCCGTCGTCGCCGGCGGTCTGGGCGGGTTCATGAACTCGGCCGCGGGTGTCGGCGGACCGCCCGTCTCCCTGTACGCCCTCAACGCGGGCTGGACGGTGCGCGAGTTCGTACCGAACGCGCAGTTCTACGGTGTCGTCGTCAACCTGGTGTCGGTGACGTCCAACGGGCTGCCCCGGCTCACCGCCCCGGTCTGGGCCGTGGCCGTCACCGCCCTGGCGGCGGGCGCGCTGGCGGGCCGCGCGCTCACGGGACGCGTGCCCGAGAACCGGGCACGCACCCTCGTCCTGCTCCTCGCGCTCGCCGGAGGCCTGAGCGCGCTCGCGAAGGGGTTCGCCGGGCTTACTTGACCGGACGCAGCCCCAGCGGTCCCGCGATCTCCTGAGCCATGACCCGGCCCGCCTCCTCGGCGAGGGTGTCGTCCCCGAGGCCCTGGTCGGTATCGAGGCCGTCGAGCTCCTCCAGCGGCTGGTTCAGCCGCACATGCGCCACCAGGGACTGCAGCGCGCGGAGCGTCGCGGACGCCGTGGAACCCCAGTTGGAGAAGTACGAGAACTGCCACCACCACAGGGCCTCGGTGGTACGGCCCGCACGGTAGTGGGCCATGCCGTGGCGCAGATCGGTGATGACGTCCGCCAGGTCGTCCGAGATACGGGCCGGAACCGGTGCCTTGCGCGGCTCGTAGGGGTCGAAGACCTCCGAGTAGACGTCGACCGGGTCCAGCATGGCGGCGAGGCGTTCGCGCAGGTCGTCCGCGTCCGCGTCCGGGCCCGAGTCCGGTTCGTAGCGCTCGTCGGGCACGATGTCCTCGTGCGCGCCGAGACGGCCGCCCGCGAGGAGCAGCTGGGAGACCTCCAGCAGGAGGAACGGGATGGCCGAGTCCGGCTCGTCACCCTTGGCGACCTCCGTGACGGCGACCAGGAAACTCTCGATCTGGTCCGCGATCTGCACCGCGAAGTCGTCGGGGTCCATCGTCGTGGAGTGCAGCGTGGCGTCAGACATCTAGGAGTCGTCTCCCCTCGAAGGCGCGGCCGAGGGTGACCTCGTCCGCGTATTCCAGGTCGCCGCCCACCGGGAGGCCGCTGGCCAGGCGGGTGACCTTGAGGCCCATGGGTTTGATCATCCGGGCGAGATACGTGGCCGTGGCCTCGCCCTCCAGGTTCGGGTCCGTCGCCAGGATCAGCTCGGTGACCGTGCCGTCGGCCAGCCGCGCGAGCAGCTCCCGGATCCGCAGATCGTCGGGGCCCACACCCTCGATCGGGCTGATTGCGCCGCCCAGGACGTGGTAGCGGCCCCGGAACTCGCGGGTCCGCTCGATCGCGACGACGTCCTTCGGCTCCTCCACCACGCAGATCACCGAGGCGTCGCGACGCGTGTCACGGCAGATGCCGCACAGTTCCTCCTGTGCGACGTTGCCACAGATCGCGCAGAAGCGGACCTTCGCCTTCACCTCGAGCAGCGCCTGGGCGAGCCGGCGGACGTCCGTCGGCTCGGCCTGCAGGATGTGGAAGGCGATCCGCTGCGCGCTCTTGGGACCGACGCCGGGCAGCCGCCCCAGTTCGTCGATGAGGTCCTGGACCACGCCTTCGTACAACGGACTGCCTTTCCTGGAGAGCGTCGGTACGTACCGTAGCCGGGCTGGGTTTCTTGGTACGTACGGTAGTTGGCCCTCGCCTCGCTTAGAAGAGACGGGCCGGTGGACTCAGAACGGCAGGCCGGGGATGCCGCCACCCAGCCCCTGGGCCAGCGGGCCGAGCTTCTGCTGCTGGAGGGCCTGCGCGTTCTCGTTGGCCGCCTGCACGGCCGCGACGATCAGGTCGGCGAGCGTCTCCGTGTCCTCCGGGTCGACCGCCTTGGGATCGATGGCCAGGGCGCGCAGCTCGCCGGAGCCGGTGACCGTGGCCTTCACCAGACCACCGCCCGCCTGGCCGTCGACCTCGGTACGCGCCAGCTCCTCCTGCGCCTTGGCGAGGTCCTGCTGCATCTTCTGGGCCTGCTGGAGCAACTGCTGCATGTTGGGCTGGCCACCACCGGGGATCACGATCAGCTCCTGGTCTCGTTCGGTACGGCGGTTGCGGTTTCGTACCGCTGCCTGGGCGGGTTTTTGCCGCCTGGCACGAGCCTACGTGGTCACCGTGACGCTCGCTCCGGTAGTCCGTCCGGACCCCGGAAGGAACGGGGTCAGCACTCTTTCGAGTGACTTCGCCTGCCGGTCTACACCTGACCAAGGCCCACTTCCGGGCGGAAAAGCAATGAAACCCGGGCCCTCGCCACCCATTGGGCGGTAGGAAGGGTCAGGCGCTTCAGTACCACGCGTCACGTACAGATCGCGGAGCGTGCGCGAACCGACGCGCACCGCGGGGTGTACATCACGGAACGTGACAGCCGTACGGAGGGAGTGCCGGGTGAGCCAGCCGGAGATGCAGCCCGAGGGTCCGCTCCAGGACGGCCGGGGCGACGACGCGACCGGGTTGCGGCCGGACGACCTCACCGGGCGCCCCTTCCCGCACGGCGACTGGACGGAGCCCGCGGAGCAGCTCGACGAGCTGTACCGGTGGGTGGAGCGCCGCGCGCTGGAGACGGCGACCTGGTACCTCACGAACCGCGTGTGGAAGCGGCGGGGAGCGCTCGCGCTGCGGGCCGGCGCCGCGACCGGGGCCGTCTGCGGGGCGGCGCTGCCGCTGCTCGATCTGACCGGCGCGGTCGGCGGGGTCGCGCCCTGGGCGTATCTGTCCCTGTTGCTGGGAGCGGCGTGCGTGGCGGCGGACCGGTTCTTCGGGGTGACGTCGGGATGGATGCGGGACGTGGCGACCGCGCAGGCCGTGCAGCGCCGGCTCCAGGCGCTGCAGTTCGACTGGGCGTCGGAGAGCGTGCGCGAGGTGCTGGGACCGACGGAGGGGACCGCGGGGGAGGCGGCGGAGCGGTGCCTTTCGGTGCTGCGGCGGTTCTCGGAGGACATCACGGAGCTGGTGCGGGCGGAGACGGCGGACTGGATGGTGGAGTTCCGTACGAGGTCCGGGCCGCTGGGGATGCAGTCGGCGGGGGTGACCGCGCCGCGGGTGGAGGGGACGGCGCCGGGAAGGTTCCCGCCGGCGAACGGAACCCGGCCGAACATGCCCCGGCAGCGGCCGCCGGAACCGCGCTGAGAGGGCCGGCGGCGGCCCGGCGCCGCCGGCTTCAGCCCTCGTCGTCCGCGCACAGCGGAAGCACCGCGGGCGCGGAGCACGGCAGATGGCCGTGTGCCCGGATCACGGTCCCGCCCACACCCTGGCCGAGATAGGCGAGGAAGCCGGCCGCGAGGGAGCCGGCCGCCGGGCTGCGATAGGTGTAGGCGTACTCGACCCCGCGATAGGGGTAGTGGCTCCTGCCGAGCTCGATGTCCTCGACCGAGGCCGCGGCACCGTCCAAGGACACCCGGCGCACGCCCTTGTGGCCGAGAGCGAGGTTCAGCTCGCTGTAGCCGATGGCGCCGGGAAGTTCGGCCACCTTGTCCAGCACCTGCTGCGTGGAGTCGAGTTCGCAGCGCATGACGGGGGCGGACCGGTCGTCCTTGTGGACGCAGTCCAGCGAGGTGCTGGGGGCGCGCTCCCAACTGCCCAGCACCTGCCGCTGGAAGATCTGCCGCGTGCCGGAGTCGGCGTTGCGGCTGACGAGGACCACGGGAAGATCGGGCAGCCGGCGGTCGATCTGCTTCCAGCGTGTGACCTGTCCGCGGTAGATGCGCCGTACGTCGCTCAGGGACAGCCCGTGGGGCAGGTCGATGCCCTTGTTCACGACCAGGGTGAAGGCCAGTACCGCGACCCGGTTCGCGACGAGTTCACGGGACCCGTCGGCGGTGAGGCCGTCGGAGAACGCGATCACGGAGGGCGAGCCCCCGGACTTGGCTCCCCGGCCGGTGAGTTCGCCCACGCCCGCCTCGCTGCCGCGCGCATCCACGGTGATGCGGGCGCCCGCGCACTTCTCCTCGTACTCCTTCGCCACCTCCCGCGCCACAGGAGCGAAGGCCGTCGAGCCGGTGATCCTCAGGGAGCCGCGGGCGCAGTCCATCGGCGGCGGTTTGGGCGGGCTGTCGTCGCGGGCGACGACGATGCCGGCGAGCGTCACGACGCTCAGGGTGAGCGTGATGCTGATCAGCCGGGCGGCCCGGCTGAACAGCGGCGGCTTGTCGTCCGGCGTGGCGCTGCGGTTGGGGTGCACCTCGCCGTCCCGGATGCCGCCCGTGAGCCGTATCGCACGGCCCACGTCGCCGCCCGACAGCAGCACGAGCAGCTTGAAGTGGTCGCCGTGGTTGAGCGGTACCCGCGGGATGCGCAGCCGGTTGCCCTCGTAGCCGAACCCGCGCTCCGGAGTGAAGTGGTCCATGAGGTGGTCCGTGTCGGTCGGCTGCGTGACCGAGACACCGCGGATGGTGCGATCGGTGAACACCGCGGTCAGTCCGTGGCGTTCGGGACCGGTGTAGTCGTCGCGGTCGATGCCCTGCGAGCCGTCGTTCTCGATGCGGAGGAGCACGAGCGTCGCGTCCACCATGCCCGGGGTCTCGTCGAAGAGACCGAGACGTCTGTTGGCGCGGCCCGAACGGACGTCGTCCCCTATCGGGTTGTCCATCTGGACGCGGTAGCCGATGCGTTTGCGGCGCGGGACCCGGCGCTCGTACCAGACCATGACACCGGACGCGACGATGCCGAGGAAGGCTGTCCCCACGGCCACGACGTTCTCTGCGCTCAACCACTCCATCGTGGGTCCCCCGCCACTTCCCGGAGCCGATCGTGGGGTCACGGTACGACTGCGGGCGGAAACGGGCCTGGGTCGCCCGCCGAAGTTCGAATGACGTTCAACGGACAAGCGGATGACGGGAGTTCAGTTCACCTTCGTGTATGTCAGGGACTCGCCGGTGCTGGTGTTCAGACGCTCGAGCCGGCCGTCCGGGAGGATCGTCAGCTCCGTCGCGGCGCCCGGGGTGCAGGACGAGGCGGGGCTGCCGACCGTGACCGTGGACGGCCCGATCCTCAACGGGCCGCCGGAGGCGGGTTCTTCGGCGAGCTTCGCCCGGAAGACGCAGTGGTACGTGCCGCTGCCCGCCGGGCCCTCCGCGGTCAGGGAGAGCACCGGGTCGCCCACGGCGCCCTGCTCGATGACCAGGCTGCGGGTGCTGTGGCCGCCCGAGTTGTCGATGCTGCCGTTCCAGGTTCCGAGGTAGGCGTACGGCACGGCGCCGGCAGCCGGCGACGGCGAGGTGGGGCTCGCGCTCGCCGGGCTGGAGGGCGCGGGCGTGGTCGGACCGTGGGTCGTGGGCGCGGCGGAGGTGTGCGAGGGCGCTGCCCCGCCACTCGTCCCGATCCCCCCGCCCCGCATCAGCGCGAACACCGAGCCGCCCGCGCCGAGCGCCACCACCAGGGCGACGACGATCAGCACGGCGGTGGAGCGGCCGCTTCTGCGTGCGGGTTCCGGCTGCCCCGGATCACCGTAGGGAGACGGCCCGTACGAGGACGGCCCGTACGGCGGGGTCGGGCCGTAGGCCTGGTCCGTGGCGCCGCCCCGGCCACCGGCGTGCTGCGGGTAGCCGTACGCCGGTGGCTGGAGGTGCTGCTGGGGATGACCGTGGGCGGGGTGCGGGGCGGGCACGGAGGTGTGATCGGCGCGGACCACCTCGGTGGGCCGCCGTTCGAGGTCGCGGGACCCGCCCGGCGGGGGCGCGTCCGGGCCGTCGGTGCCGTCCGCCGGGTCCGCCGCGGAAGCGTGCTCGAGCGGCACCCCGGCCGCCCGGGGCGCCGGCACCTGCTCGATGAGGTCCGCGCGATCCCGCGGTCCGGCCTCGACGGAGACCGTGGGACCCCCGCGTCCGGTGGCCCCGTCACCGCCCACCGCATCCACCTGCTGCCCGCCGCCCTCGGCTCCGGGCACCCGGGGGCCCTCAGCGCCGGCGCCGGCCATCGCGCCCTCCGGCACGGCACCGGCAGAAGCGGGCGCCGCGGGGCCGAAGTGCCCCGGGTCCACGGCCTGCCCCATGGCGCCCCCGGGAGCCGTCACCGGCACGGTGGCGGTGCCCCGCGTCCCCTCCTCCGGGTCCTCCGTGTCCAGCAGCCGTACCGCGTGGCGGCCGAGTTGCGCGACCAGGACGCCGGGCAGCCAGGGGTCCTTGCTCCGGCCGCCGGAGACCGTGTCCTCGGCACCGGACCGCTCCAGGATCTCGGCGAGCGCGGGCCGGGCCGCCGGGTCCTTGCGCAGGCAGTCCCGCACGAGGTCGTCGAGCCCCTCGGGCAGCCCCTCGAGGTCGGGGTCCTCCTGCGCGATGCGGAACATCAGCGCGTGCGCAGCGCTGTTCGCGTCACCGAAGGGAAGGGTGCCCGTGGCGGCGTAGGCGAGCACGGACCCGAGGCAGAAGACGTCGCACGCGGGCGTGATGCGGTCGCCGCGCACCTGCTCGGGCGCCATGAACCCGGGCGATCCGACGAGCGCGCCGGTGCGGGTGAGCCCCGCGCCGGCCAGGGTCTCCAGGGCGCGGGCGATGCCGAAGTCGATGACCCGTGGCCCGTCGATCGTCACCAGGACGTTGGAGGGCTTGAGGTCGCGGTGGATCAGCCCGGCGGCGTGGATGTCCTGGAGGGCGTGGGCGAGTCCGGCGGCCAGGATGCCCACGGAGCGTTCCGGCAGGGCACCGTGATCGTGCGAGACCACGGCCTGGAGGGTCGGTCCGGCCACGTACCCGGTGGCGACCCAGGGGATGTCGGCCTCAGTGTCGGCGTCGAGGACGGGTGCGGTCCAGTACCCGCCGACCTGCCGCGCGGCGTGCACCTCCTGCCGGAAGCGCGCCCTGAACTCCTCCTGCTCGGCCAGCTCCCGCCGGACGAGTTTCACGGCGACGGTCCGGCCCCGGTCCGACCGGGCCAGATACACCCTCCCCATGCCGCCGGCCCCGAGCCGCGCGAGCAGCCGATAGGCCCCGATCCGTTGCGGATCCCCCGCCCCCAGCTTGTCCATCACCGCGTCACCTGCCCCGCCCCTGCCTGTGCGACAGCCAGAGAATAGTGCCGCCGTACACGTAGTCGGCCGGCCCGGTGCCCGCGGTTCCATGAACGCCCCCCCACGTCGACACACTGTCGCGTTCACGTCCCGACCGCAGACAGGACGCCGATGTCGCGTCCGCACCCCGGACACCTACGCTTCGCCGCATGACCCCTCAGATCGACCCCCGGGCCGGCGCCGCCGTCAAGGCCGCGGACCGTGCGCACGTCTTCCACTCCTGGTCAGCGCAGGACCTCATCGACCCGCTCGCCGTAGCCGGTGCGGAGGGGTCGTACTTCTGGGACTACGACGGCAACCGCTACCTCGACTTCACCAGCGGACTCGTCTTCACCAACATCGGCTACCAGCACCCGAAGGTCGTCGCCGCGATACAGGAGCAGGCCGCCACCCTGACCACGTTCGCGCCCGCCTTCGCCGTGGAGGCCCGGTCGGAGGCGGCGCGGCTGATCGCCGAGCGCACGCCCGGTGACCTCGACAAGATCTTCTTCACCAACGGCGGCGCCGACGCAGTGGAGCACGCCGTGCGCATGGCGCGCATCCACACCGGCCGCCCCAAGGTGCTGTCCGCCTACCGCTCGTACCACGGCGGTACCCAGCAGGCCGTGAACATCACCGGAGACCCGCGCCGCTGGGCCTCCGACGGTGCCGCGGCGGGGGTGGTGCACTTCTGGGCGCCGTTCCTGTACCGCTCGCGGTTCTACGCCGAGACCGAGCAGCAGGAGTGCGAGCGGGCGCTGGAGCACCTGGAGACGACCATCGCCTTCGAGGGGCCCGGGACGATCGCCGCCGTCGTCCTGGAGACCATTCCCGGGACAGCCGGGATCATGGTCCCGCCGCGCGGCTATCTGGCGGGCGTCCGCGACCTGTGCGACAAGTACGGGATCGTCTTCGTGCTCGACGAGGTGATGGCCGGGTTCGGACGGACCGGCGAATGGTTCGCGGCGGACCTCTTCGAGGTGACCCCCGACCTGATGACCTTCGCGAAGGGCGTGAACTCCGGCTATGTGCCGCTCGGCGGCGTCGCCGTCTCCGGGAGGATCGCGGAGACCTTCGGCAAGCGGCCCTACCCGGGCGGTCTGACGTACTCCGGGCACCCGCTGGCCTGTGCCGCGGCCGTCGCCACGATCGACGTGATGGCGCAGGAGGGTGTCGTCGCGAACGCGGCGGTGGTCGGCGCCCAGGTCATCGAGCCGGGGCTGCGCGAACTGGCCGAGCGGCACCCGTCGGTGGGCGAGGTGCGCGGGGTGGGCATGTTCTGGGCCCTGGAGCTGGTGAAGAACCGGGAGAGCCGGGAGCCGCTCGTTCCGTACAACGCGGCCGGTGAGGCGAACGCGCCGATGGCCGCCTTCGCGGCCGCCGCGAAGGCCCACGGCCTGTGGCCCTTCGTCAACATGAACCGCACGCACGTGGTCCCGCCCTGCACCATCACGGAGACGGAGGCGAAGGAGGGCCTCGCGGCCCTCGACGCGGCACTGTCGGTGGCGGACGAGCACACGGAGTGATCGCCCTCCGCCGCGCAGGCGGATCACGCCGCACAGGAGCGCACGGGATGCGGCACTCCGGGAACCCCCACCGCGTAAGGTGACGTGCTCGATGAGGAACACGAGACCGTACGCGGATGGGGGATCCAGAGCACGATGCCCGGCAATGGCACCGTTACCCGTAGCACCCTGCGGCAGCAGATCGCGGACGCGCTCCGCGACGAGGTGCTGGCCGGCCGCTTGCAGCCGGGGCAGGAGTTCACGGTGAAGGAGATCGCCGAGCAGTACGGCGTCTCCGCGACTCCCGTCCGCGAGGCTCTGGTCGACCTGTCGGCCCAGGGCCTCCTGGACGCCGTCCAGCACCGCGGCTTCGCGGTCCGCGCCTTCTCGCTCGACGACTACCGCGACATGATCGAGGCCCGGAGCCTCGTCACCGAGGGGATCTTCCACCGCCTCGCCACCGGGGACGGCGCGGCCGTGCTGACCGAACCCCGCCATGCCGCCGCCCTCACCGCGGTGCGCCGCCGCGGCGAGGAGGCCCAGCGCGCGGCCGCCGCGGGCGAGCTGAACATCCTCATCGGGTACGACCTGCGATTCTGGCGCGAGTTGAGCGCCGTGTTCGGCAACCCCTACCTCGCCGACTTCCTGCACCGGCTGCGGGTGCAGTCGTGGGTCTGCGCGGTTCAGCATCTGCGCAGGGTGACCGACCTCAAGGGCCGGCTCTGGGCCGGCCACACCGAACTCGTCGACGCGCTCGCCCGCCGCGACGCCGCGGCGGCGCGCGCCCTGATCGAGGCGTACAACACGCACTCCCTCGACCTCCTCGAGCGACTGGCGGCCGGATGAGCGCGCCCCAGGCCACGGACGTCAGGAAGAACGTTCCGGCCGCCCCCCTCGACCTGTCCGTCGTCGTCCCCGCCCACAACGAGGAACAGCGGCTCGGCCCCACCCTCGAGGCGATCGTCGGCTATCTGGGCGCGAGCGGGAGCCGTTTCGGCCCGTGGGAGGTCCTCGTCGTCGACGACGGGTCGACCGACGGCACCCGCGACGTGGTCACCTCCGTCGCGGCCCGCGAGCGGCGCGTCCGGCTCGTCACCAGTGCCGAGAACCAGGGCAAGGGCCATGCGCTGCGCCTGGGCGTACTCGCCTCCCGCGGCCGCCGGGTGCTGGTCACGGACGCCGATCTGGCCACCCCGATCGAGGAGTTGGAGGCGCTCGACAAGGCGCTGGCCGACGGGCCCTCGGCGGCGATCGGCTCGCGCTCGGCTCCGGGCGCGACCATAGAGCGGCACCAGAGCCGCGCTCGCGAAGTGCTCGGGCGCGCCGGGAACTTCCTGATACGCCGGATAGCCGTGCCCGGCATACGTGACACGCAGTGCGGCTTCAAGCTCTTCGACGGCGAGCGGGCCCGCGAGGCCTTCGCCGGGTCCCGGCTCCGCGGCTGGGGCATCGACGTGGAGATACTCCAGCACTTCCGGCGCTCGGGCTGGCCGGTCGCCGAGGTCCCGGTGCGCTGGGCGCACCAGCCGGGCTCCAAGGTCCGCCCGTGGGACTACGCCCGCGTCCTGGCCGAGCTTACCGCCCTGAAGGTCCGTTCCGTCCGGCCCGCCGACCTCCTCGCGGTGGCCGCTTTCCTGGTGATGGCGGTCTGCCTGTACGCCGGCCGCTGGGCCGACCCGAACCACCGCTACCTCCCGGAATCGCTCCAGGACCAGAACCAGTGGGAGTGGTTCTTCGCGGTGACGGCCGACAACGTGGCCCATCTCCGCAACCCCCTCTTCACCGCCCTGCAGGGCTATCCCGACGGCGTGAACCTCATGGCCAACACGGTCATGCTGGGCCTGACCGTTCCCTTGACTCCGGTCACCCTGCTTCTCGGCCCCGCGATCACCCTCGCCCTCGTCATGACGGTCGGACTGGCCGCCACGGCCACCGCCTGGTACCGGCTGATCGTGAAACGGGTCGTCCGGCACCGGGGCGCGGCCTTCGTCGGCGCGGCGCTCGCCGCCTTCGCGCCCCCGATGGTCAGCCACGCCAACGCCCACCCGAACTTCATCGTGCTGTTCATGATCCCGCTGATCATCGAGCGCGCGCTGCGGTTGTGCGGGGGCGATCGGGTCGTCCGCAACGGCGTGGTCCTCGGGCTGATGCTCGTGTACCAGATCTTCCTCGGGGAGGAGCCGCTGCTGCTCGCCTGCATCGGCATGGTGCTCTTCGCGGGCGCGTACGCGGTCCTGCGCCCGGATGTGGCGAAGGCGGCCTGGCGGCCGCTGCTGAAGGGCCTCGCGATCGGTGCGGCGGTGTGCCTCCCTCTGATCGCGCTGCCCCTGTACTGGCAGTTCTTCGGCCCGCAGAGCTACAAGAGCGTGCTGCACGGGGACAACGCGGGCAACAGTCCGCTCGCCCTGCTCTCCTTCGCCGGGCGCTCGCTGGTCGCGGGCAACGACGCGAGGGCGAGCGCGCTCTCCCTGAACCCCACCGAGCAGAACGCCTTCTACGGCTGGCCGCTCGTGGCCCTGGCCTTCGCCATCGTGGTGCGGCTGTGGGAGCACGTCCTGGTCAAGGCGCTGGCGTTCACGGCGGCGGCGGCCGCGTTGCTCTCGCTGGGCCCGCGCTTCCGGATCCCGCTCAGCGACTCCACGCTCCCCGGCCCCTGGGCCCTGCTCGCGGACAAGCCCCTGTTCGAGTCGGTCATCGAAGGCAGGGTCGCGATGATCTGCGCACCCGCGCTCGGCATGCTGCTGGCGGTGGCGATCGAGCGGCTGGTGCGCACCCCGAACATCGGCAACCAGTTCATCGGCCTCACCGCGATCGCCGCGGCCCTCATCCCGATCGTCCCGGCCCCGCTGAAGTCGGTCGAACGCGCCGAGGTGCCCGCCTTCATCGCGGACGGGACCTGGAAGTCGTACCTCGGCAAGGACGAGACGCTCGTACCGATCCCGCTGCCGGACTCGGGCAACGCGGAGGCACTGCACTGGCAGACCGCGGCGGGCCTGGGGTTCAGGCTGCCCGGCGGTTACTTCAACGGCCCGTACGGCAGTGAGCGCATCGGCATCTACACCGCGTCCCCCCGCTACACGTCCAACATGCTGCGTGACGTCAGTTTCACCGGCCGGGTCCCCGTGATCGGCAGGAACTGGCAGGCGCAGGCCCGCGCCGACTTCGCCTACTGGAAGGCGGGGGTGCTGGTGCTGCCCCCGCAGCAGTACCAGGACCAGCTGCGCCAGGCCGTGGACAAGCTGGTGGGGCGGCCGGGTAGGTGGGTCGGCGGAGTATGGGTATGGGACCTGCACGGTTGAGGCGAACCGCCCTCGCGACCATTACTCTGCCTGGACCACACCGATAACCGGAGGAGCCGACTGTTGGCCTGTGACCTGTGGCTGGTCCCGCTCGTCGACGTGTTGTGCCACACACCCGACAATCCGTTCGCGGAAGAACTCGCCCTCTACGACAAGGTGCTGGGCGAGGCAGGACTGCCGCCGGTGCCGGTGTACCAGTACATGCCGGGGCTGACCGGTGAGGTGGCCCCGATCGCGGGGTTCGACTACGACGCGCTGCACTTCCTGCGCCGCGCGTACCTGCTCCAGGTGTGCGGTCTCGCCGTGACCCCGGTCGACGAACTGGGCGGCGACTACGAGCAGCTGCTGGAGATGTTCGAGTCGACGGCCCAGCAGTCCCATCTGGTCTGGCACTACGACCACGCCGGCGCGTACGTCCCGGTCGACTTCCCGCACCCGCTGTCGAACGACGAACTCCTCACGGGCGGCGGCCCCTTGGGTTCCTCCCACGGGCTGCTGCGGGAGCTGAAGCTGGTGGCCCCGGCCATCGGCATCGACCCGGCGAACCCGCCCGCCGCGCCGGAACCCCCGGCCGCCCCCACGGAGCTGGAGGAACCGGCGCTTCCCGCTCCGTACGACCCGAGCCCCTTCGCGCGTGAACGGCACGTGTGGCTCGGCCTGCACACGGCGGTGACCCGGAGCCTCGCCCAGGGCTCGATGATCGTCTTCAGCTGAGGCGGCCCCACGGCCGCGCACAGGCTTCAGGACGGGCCGTGGAACGACCCTGCCCCCGGAAGTGGCCGGAGCCACACCGAGGGCAGGGGCGGACGGCGGATCCGCGGTCTACAGGAACGAGTTGACCTCGATCGTCTCGTCGCGGCCCGGGCCCACACCGATCGCGGAGATCGGGGCGCCGGACATCTCCTCCAGGGCCTTGACGTACCCCTGGGCGTTCTTCGGCAGATCCGCGAAGGTCTTGGCCTTCGTGATGTCCTCCTGCCAGCCCGGCAGGTACTCGTAGACCGGCTTCGCGTGGTGGAAGTCCGTCTGGGAGTAGGGGAGCTCCTCGACCCGCTTGCCGTCGATCTCGTACGCGACGCAGACCGGGATCTGCTCCCAGCCGGTGAGCACGTCGAGCTTGGTGAGGAAGAAGTCGGTCAGTCCGTTCACCCGGGTCGCGTAGCGGGCGATCACCGCGTCGAACCAGCCGCAGCGGCGGTCACGGCCGGTGGTGACGCCCCGCTCGCCGCCGATGCGGCGCAGGGCCTCGCCGTCGTCGTCGAACAGCTCGGTCGGGAAGGGGCCCGAACCGACGCGGGTCGTGTACGCCTTCAGGATGCCGATGACCCGGCTGATCTTCGTCGGGCCGACGCCGGAGCCCGTGCACGCGCCGCCCGCGGTCGGGTTCGACGAGGTCACGAAGGGGTAGGTCCCGTGGTCGATGTCCAGCAGGGTGCCCTGGCCGCCCTCGAACAGGACGACCTTGCCGTCGTCGAGCGCCTGGTTGAGGACGAGCACCGTGTCGGCGACGTACGGCCTGATCTTCTCGGCGTAGCCCAGCAGTTCCTCGACGACCTGGTCGACGGCGATCGCGCGCCGGTTGTACAGCTTGGTGAGGACCTGGTTCTTGACGTCGAGGGCCGCCTCCACCTTCTGGGTGAGGATCGACTCGTCGTACAGGTCCTGGACCCGGATGCCCACGCGGTTGATCTTGTCGGCGTAGGTCGGGCCGATGCCGCGACCGGTGGTGCCGATCTTGCGCTTGCCCAGGAAACGCTCCGTCACCTTGTCGACCGTGACGTTGTACGGCGTGATGACGTGAGCGTTGCCGCTGATCAGAAGCTTCGAGGTGTCGACGCCTCGCTCGTTCAGACCGCTCAGCTCGGAGAGCAGGACCGACGGATCGACGACGACGCCGTTGCCGATGACGGGTGTACATCCGGGCGACAGGATTCCGGAAGGGAGGAGGTGGAGCGCATACTTCTGGTCGCCTACGACCACCGTGTGGCCGGCGTTGTTGCCGCCCTGATAGCGCACTACATAGTCCACCGAGCCGCCGAGCAGATCGGTGGCCTTTCCCTTGCCCTCGTCACCCCACTGAGCACCGAGCAGCACAAGTGCGGGCACGCGCGTACACCCCTTCCGGGCGGGGCATGTCCAAGGCCAGGGGCGTACGCGGAGGGTCCACCGCCGCGTGCACCGCGACCGTCATCGGTCGCAACCGTCGGACCGGATGCCCCGGAATAGACGAAGCCCCTGGCGCAATAGCGCAAGGGGCTCTTGCACAAAGATGCTACCCGAGGAAGCGAGGCAGGACCGAGGTGGCGACTTCCGACCAGCTCCTCGTGGTCATCGACCCGGTCGCCCGTCACAGTGACGGTGAGTCGGTACGGATCGCGAAAGACGTGCTCAGCGCGGGTGCGGCGGCCAAGGTGTGCCTCCCGGACGGCCCGGAGGAATTCGCCCGGGCGCTGGATCGCCGGGGGGCCCGGCGACCGGTCGTCGTGGGTGACGACCGGGCCCTGCTGCGCGCGGTGACCCAGCTGCACCGCAGACGCGAGCTCGGCACGACGAACCTGTCGTTCGTGCCGGTGGGGGCCGTGCTGACGCTCGCGCGGTCCCTGGGGGTGCCCACCGGGGCGGTGGCGGCGGCCCGGGCCGTGCTGGACGGGGCGGTACGTCGACTGGATCTGCTGGTGGACGACAGCGACGGAGTGGTCCTCGGGGATCTGCGGATTCCGTCCGTACCGGCCGCACCCCCCGGATACGACGGCCCGCCGGTCGGCGAGGAGGCCGCGCAGGGACGGTCGTGGCTGCGGATGCGGCAGTCCCTGGTCCGCACGCTGGCGCCGCGCCCCCCGAAGCCCGCGTCCCCTCCGGCCCGGCCCTCCCGGCTGCGGGTGGAGGTCGACGGTCTGATGCTCGTGGACCTCGACCAGCCCGTGGCGGGGGTGTCCGTGGTGCCGGGCGATCCGGGGGTGGCCGAGGTCCAGGTGCGACCGGTGTCGGTGGGGGCGGAGGCCGCACCCCTCAACGCGGTCGGGCGCCGGGTGACGGTGTCCGGCGCCGACTTCCGCTACCGGGCGGACTCCGTGGTCGGCGGGCCCGTGCGGACGCGCACGTGGGTGGTGCGCGAGGCGGCGTGGGGACTGACGCTGCCCGGGTGAGGACTGCTGCCCGCGTCCCGGCGTCCCGACCGGTTCGCCGGTCCGCCCGGGTCCCCCCGGGTCAGCCCACGTGGCCCGCCCCGTCCGCGCCGTACCGCTGGTCCCGATGGACACGCCAGCGCTCCATCATCCTGGCGATCTCGCCGTCGATGAACTCGAAGAAGGCCAGCGTCTCCGACAGCCGCCGGCCGGCCGGGGTCTGCGCGCCGAGGCTGTCGACACCCTCACGCAGGGCGTGTTCCCAGCGCTTGAGCACCGCGTCCCGGTTGGTCAGCGCCTCGTACCACTGGTTGCTGCTGACGCGGTACCGCTCGCGCCGCGATCCCGGCTCGCGCTCGCGCGCGACCATGTGCTGCTGGGCGAGGTAGCGCACCGCGCCGGAGACGGCGGCGGGGCTGACCTGGAGCTGCTCACCGAGTTCGGCGGAGGTCAGGGAACCGGGGTCGGAGGACAGCAGCGCCGCGAAGACCCGGGCGGGCATCCGCTGCATACCGGCCTCGACGAGTTGCGCCGCGAAGCCCTCCACGAACTTGGAGACCACCTCGGGGTCCCGCCCCTCCGTACCCGGCTCCGTCATCCCGCGATCATCTCCCCTGCTCGTAGACCCCTCGCCAGTCTATCCGGAGTTTATACGTTTCCTTAACTTCACAAATTTCTGAAGATAGCGTAGCTTCCAAAGCATGACCAAGGCCATCACCGTCTCCGGACTGCACAAGTCGTTCGGCAGGACGCACGCGCTCGCGGGCCTCGACCTGGGGGTCGAGGCCGGCGAGGTCCACGGTTTCCTGGGCCCCAACGGCGCGGGGAAGTCCACCACCATCAGGGTTCTGCTCGGTCTGCTGCGCGCGGACTCCGGAGCCGCCCAGGTGCTCGGCCGCGACCCATGGGCGGACGCGGTGGAGCTGCACCGGCGGGTCGCGTACGTCCCCGGGGACGTCACCCTGTGGCGCAACCTCTCGGGCGGCGAGGTCATCGACCTGTACGGCCGTCTGCGCGGGGGCCTCGACCAGGCGCGCAGGGCGGAGCTGATCGAGCGCTTCGAACTGGATCCCACCAAAAAGGGGCGGACGTACTCCAAGGGCAACCGGCAGAAGGTCGCCCTCGTCGCCGCGTTCGCCTCGGACGTCGACCTGCTGATCCTCGACGAACCGACCTCCGGCCTCGACCCGCTGATGGAGGAGGTCTTCCAGCGGTGCGTCGAGGAGGAGCGCCGGCGCGGCCGGACCATCCTGCTGTCCTCGCACATCCTCAGCGAGGTGGAGGAGCTCTGCGACCGGGTGAGCATCATCCGCAAGGGCCGGACGGTCGAGAGCGGCTCACTCTCCGAACTGCGGCATCTGACCCGCACCAGCGTCACCGCCGAACTCGCCGGGACGCCCAACGGACTGGCCGGACTGCCCGGCGTCCACGACCTCGACATCCAGGGCCGCCGGGTCAGGCTCCAGGTGGAAACGGACAAGCTGGACGCGGTGCTGAGGTCGCTCGGCGAGTCGGGCGTGCGGTCGCTGACGTCGACACCGCCGACCCTCGAGGAGCTCTTCCTGCGCCACTACCAGGACGAACTCCAGGAAGAAGGGGCCCGATGACCGCCGTCGCGCCGGCCTTCGCCGTGCGGACCGGAGGATCCCGGCAACTCGCCGGAACGGGAACGCTGTTGAGGTTCGCCCTGCGCCGGAACCGGTCGATGATCCCGCTCTGGGTCGCGATCAACGCCCTGATGGTGCTGTCGATGCCGGGCACGCTCAAGGGCCTGTACGGCACGGCGGCCCAACGCGCCGACCTGGCCGACCAGATGGCCACCAACAGCTCGCTGCGCGCGATGGTCGGACCGGTCTTCGGCGAGTCGCTCGGTGCCCTCACCGCCTGGCGCATCGGCGTCTACGCCGCGCTGCTCGCCGCGGTGATGTCCCTGCTCGTCGTCGTACGGCACACCCGTGACGAGGAGGAGAGCGGACGGCAGGAGCTGATCTCCTCGGCGATGGTGGGGCGACGTGCCCCGCTGACGGCGGCCCTGCTCACGGCCGCCGTCGCGAACGCGGTCCTGGCGCTGGTGATCACGGGCGGTCTCGCCGGGCAGGGCGCCACGGGCGCGCTGGCGCTGGGGCTGGGGATCGCCGGAGTCGGCATGGTCTTCGCCACGATGGCGGCGATCGCCGCACAGCTGACCGAGAGCGCACGGCTGGCCCGCGGTCTGACCAGTGCGGTGCTGGGCGCCGCCTTCGTGCTGCGGGCGGCGGGCGACGCCGGATCGAGCGACGGCTCGTCGGTGCTGACCTGGCTCTCCCCCCTCGGCTGGCTGGAGAACGAGCGCCCCTACGCCGGCGAACGCTGGTGGGTGCTGCTGCTGTTCGCGGCGGCGGTGCTGGTCCAGGGCATGCTGGCCTACACGCTCGCCGGGCGGCGTGACATCGGTATGAGCTTCCTGCCCACCCGGCCGGGTCCCGCCACCGGGCGCCTCGGCTCGGCGGGCGCCCTGGCCTGGCGGCTGCAGCGTGGCGGTGTGCTGGGCTGGAGCGTGGGCTTCTTCCTCGCCGGGGTCGTCTACGGCGGTATGACCGACGGCGCGACGGACCTCGTCGGCGACAACGACAAGGCCCGCGAGATCTTCCAGCGGATGGGCGGGCAGTCCGGGCTGACGGACACGTTCCTCGCCGCCATGGTCGGCATCATGGGCCTGGTCGCCGCGCTCTACATCGTGGCGTCCGTGCTGCGCCTGAACGGCGAGGAGACGTCGGGGCGGGCCGAACCGGTGCTGGCGAACGCGGTGGGACGGCTGCGGTGGGCCGGCGGCCATCTGGTGATCGCCTTCGGCGGCGCCGCACTGATCATGATCCTCTCGGGGCTGGGTTTCGCGGTGGGCTACGGCAAGGAGATCGGCCCGATCCTGGGCGCGTGCCTGGTCCAGCTCCCGGCGATCTGGGTGATCGGCGGACTGGCGGTCCTGTTCTACGGCGTGTTCCCGCAGGGTGCGGCGGCGGCGTGGGGCGTGGCGGGAGCGGCGCTGCTGATCGGCTGGGTGGGCCCGGCGCTGGACCTGCCGCAGGCCGTACTGGACATCTCGCCCTTCGGTCATCTGCCGAAGCTCCCGGGCGGGGAGATGGACTGGCCGCCGGTGCTCCTGCTGACCGCACTGGCCGCCGTGCTGGTGGCCGCGGGGCTGACGGGGTTGCGCAGGCGCGACCTGTCGACCTGAGGGTGCCTCCGGGAAGGCCGGCGTTCTCGCCGGCCTTCCCGGGTGCGTGACCCTCGTCCGTCCTCCGGGTCGGCGCGGCCGGGCGCGAGGGCGCCCCGGGACCGCCGACCCGGCTCACACGCAGGTCGTCCGAAGGGGAGATCAGCCGATCTCCACGCTCAGTCCTTCCAGCCCCCGGATCACGAAGTTCGGCTTGCGCCGCGGCTCCGCCGCGAGACGCAGCGTGGGCGCCTTCTCGAGCAGGGCCGTCATGGACGCCGCCAGCTCGATGCGGGCCAGCGGCGCGCCGATGCAGTAGTGGATGCCCGCGCTGAAGGAGATGTGCGGGTTGTCCCGACGGGTCAGGTCCAGTCGCTCAGGGGCGCCGAACACCGCGGGGTCGTGGTTCGCGGAGCCGAACAGCATCGCGATCTCGGCGCCCCGGGGGATGACGGTGCCGTCGATCTCGATCTCGTCCAGTACCCAGCGCTCGAAGAGCTGGAGCGGGGTGTCGTAGCGCATCAGCTCCTCCACGGCGGTCGGGACGAGCGAGTGATCGGCGCGGAGGGCCGCCAGCTGGTCCGGGTGGCGGAACAGCGCCCACCAGCCGTTCACCGTGGCGTTCACCGTCGCCTCGTGTCCGGCGTTCAGCAGCAGCACGCAGGTCGAGATCATCTCCTGCTCGGTGAGCCGGTCGCCCTCGTCGTGCGCGGCGATCAGACCCGAGATCAGGTCTTCGCCGGGCTCCTTGCGGCGCTGCTCGATCAACTCCCGCAGATAGGCGGAGAACTCCACCGACGCCCGTACCGCCCGCTGCGCGGACTCCCCGGACGGATGCAGCTCGTACATCCCGCAGATGTCCGCCGACCAGGGCCGCAGTCGGGCCCGGTCCGCCTCGGGGATGCCGAGCATCTCGGCGATCACCGCGACCGGCAGCGGCTCGGCGACGTCCTTCAGCAGATCGCCGCCCCCGCGCGCCACGAGCCGGGACACCAGCTCCCCCGCGAGCTCCCGCACATAAGGCGCCAGCCGCTCCACCGTCCGCGGTGTGAACGCCTTCGACACCAGGCGCCGGATGCGGGTGTGGTCCGGCGGCTCCAGGTCGAGCATGCCGTGGTCGTTGAGCGTGTGGAACGGCTCGTGCTCGGGGGGCGGGGCGGTCCGGCCGAATTCCTGGTGCGTGAAACGGTGCTGGTACGTCCGGCCCAGCCGCCGGTCGCGCAGCAGCGCCGACACATCCGCGTGGTGCGCGACCAGCCACTGGTCGGTGGGCTCGTAGTGGTGCACACGGCCCCGCTCGCGCAGGTCGGCGTAGGCGGGGTAGGGGTCCGCGAGGAACGCCGGGTCCCAGGGATCGAACGCGAGGTCGGAACGGGCTGCCATGCCCGGACGCTAACCCGGCCTCCCCCCGCCTGACCAGAGGCGTCCCACGCAGAACGGACCCGGCGGGGCGCCTCAGCCCGGCGTCACCAGTCTCGCCTCGTACGCGAACACCGCCGCCTGCGTCCGGTCGCGCAGCCCCAGCTTCACCAGGATCCGGCTCACGTGGGTCTTGATCGTCGATTCGGCGACGACCAGTCGCGCGGCGATCTCCGCGTTCGACAGACCCTGCGCGATGAGCACCAGCACCTCCGTCTCCCGCTCGGTCAGGTCCCCGTACGCGGCCTGGGCCGAGGGGGCGAGGCGCGGTCCCTCGGACAGTTTGGAGAACTCAGTGATCAGCCGCTTCGTCACCGACGGGGCCAGCAGCGCCTCGCCGGCCGCCACCACCCGCACCCCCTCGGCCAGCTGCCGTGCCGAGGCGTCCTTGAGCAGGAAGCCGGAGGCACCGGCCCGCAGCGCCTGGTAGACGTACTCGTCGAGATCGAACGTCGTCAGCACCAGCACCTTCGCCGACCCGTCCGCGGCGACGATCTCCCGGGTCGCCTCGATCCCGTTCAGCTCCGGCATGCGGATGTCCATGAGCACGACGTCCGGGGACAGCTCGCGGACCCGTTCGACCGCCTCCCGGCCGTTGACCGCCTCCCCGACGACCTCGATGTCGGGCATCGCCCCGAGGAGCACCGAGAACCCCTCCCGGACCATCATCTGGTCGTCGGCGATCAGTACCCGGACGGTGCCGCTCACGCGGCCTCCTCCGCCGCGGCCACCGGCAGGAACACCGTCACCTCGTACCCTCCGTCATCGCTGTCCCCCGCCGTCATCTCGCCGTTCAGCATCGAGACGCGCTCGCGCATGCCCGTGATCCCGTGCCCCGCGCCGTGCGTGGACTTCCCCGGATCGGCCTGCGGCGGCGGCCCGTTGACTATGCGCAGGCCCAGACCGCCGAGCACATAGCCGATCTCCACCCGGGCCGAAGCGCCCGGGGCGTGCCGCAAGGTGTTGCTGAGCGCCTCCTGGACGATCCGGTACGCCGACAGCTCCACGCCCTGCGGCAGTTCCCGCACCGCGCCGGTGACCACCTTGTCGACGGTCAGGCCCGCCTCGCGCACGTTCGCCAGCAGGGCGTCCAGGTCGGCGAGGGTGGGCTGCGGGGCGTCCGGGGCCTCGTAGTCCTCCGCCCGTACGACGCCCAGGACACGGCGGAGCTCGGTCAGGGCCGCCACCGCGTTCTCCCGGATGGTGGCGAAGGCCTTCTCCAGCTCCGGCGGCGGGTTCTCCACCCGGTAGGGCGCCGCCTCGGCCTGGATGGCGACCACCGACATGTGGTGGGCCACCACATCGTGCAGTTCACGGGCGATCGTGGTGCGCTCCTCCAGCAGGGTGCGGCGGGAGCGCTCGTGCGCGGTCTCCGTCTGCTGGGCGGTCACCTCCTGCGCGGCGTTCCGGCGGATGTGCCAGACGGTGACGGCCAGCAGCGCGAACGCCGACAGGACCAGCATGGGCGCCGAGTCGTTGCCGAAGTGATAGCCGAAGACTCCCTCGGCGAAGGAGGCGTAGGTCGCGGTGAGCAGCCACATCCAGGCCGCCGTGCGCGGCCGGGTGCGCACCGCCACGACGGTGAGCACCGTCAGATGCGAGACGAAGCTCCCGGGCGTCCAGGGCCAGTCCCCCGAGCCGCCGGCCACCACCCCCGAGACGGAGGTCGCAAGGAGGGACAGCCAGAACGCACCGACCGGACGGGCCAGGGTCAGCAGCACCGGGGCCAGGGCCAGCAGACCGGACACCAGGGCCGCCGGTCCGTCGTCGCCCGTCCAGGCGACGAGCATCGCCAGCAGCCCGGCCGCCGCCACCGCGGCCCGCGGTGTCCAGGCCGCGTACTGCCTCATACGCCCGGACAGCCGCCTTGCCAGGGGCCCGTCGACGGTCGGCCGGGGCAGCGGGCGGTAGGCGAAGGCGTCGTGGAACAGGTCCTGCCGCAGGCCGTGCAGGGCGTTCACGGCCGCCCGGTACTCCGGGCTGCGCGGCGTGTAAGGGCTGTGCGCGCCGTCCGGCGTCTCGTGCGTCTGGGTCGTCTCGGTCACGGTGAAAAGGTAGGCCGAGGACAGGGGCGCGGTCGTCACCAGTGAGGGGGGTCCTCGAGGGTCCTCCTCAAGTACTACGGGTGGCCCGGGTCATCGTCCCGACGGCCGGACCAGCCCCGACTCGTAGGCGAACACCGCCGCCTGCGTCCGGTCCCGCAAGCCGAGCTTGACCAGGATCCGGCCGACATGGGTCTTCACGGTCTGCTCGGCGACGACCAGGCTGCCGGCGATCTCCGCGTTCGACAGTCCCTGCGCGATGAGGGCGAGGACCTCCGTCTCCCGCTCGGTCAGATCGCCGACGCGCTGCTTGAGCGGAGCCCGAGGAGCATCGGTGAGCCGCGAGAACTCGGCGATCAGACGGCGGGTTATCCCCGGCGCGAGCAGTGCGTCACCCGCGGCCACCACCCGCACCGCCTCCGCGAGCTGGTCGGCCGAGGCGTCCTTCAGCAGGAAGCCCGACGCCCCGGCGCGCAGGGCGTCGTAGACGTACTCGTCCAGGTCGAAGGTGGTGAGCACCAGGACCCTCGGATGCGGGGCGTCCGCGGTGATGCGGCGCGTCGCCTCGATGCCGCCGAGACCGGGCATGCGGATGTCCATCAGCACAACGTCCGGGGCGAGTTCGGCGACCTTGGCGACGGCCTCCTCGCCGTCCACGGCCTGGTCGACGACCTCGATGCCGGGCCGGGCGTTGAGCAGCACAGTGAAGCCCTGCCGCACCATCATCTGGTCGTCGGCTATCAGTACGCGGACGGTACTGCTCGTCATCGGTCCTCTTCTCCTGTCGTGCCGGTGGGGTCGTCGGGCGCAAGGCCCTCGGTGCCGGGCAGGAAGCACGCCACGACGTAACCGCCGTCCGGAGTCGCGGAGGTGACGAGCGTGCCGTCGAGCATCATGGCGCGTTCCCGCATGCCGAGCAGCCCGTGGCCCGCCCCCGGTGACGGCGGCGCGGTGCGGGTGGGAGCGGAGTTGGCGATCCGGACGTGCAGCCCCCTTGGGAAATAGGCGAGTTGGACGCGGACGGTGGATCCGGGGGCGTGCCGCAGCGCGTTGCTGAGCGCCTCCTGCACGATCCGGTACGCGGACAGCTCCACGCCGGGCGACAGCCGGCGCACCTCGCCGGTGATCTCCGTCTGCACCTCGAGGCCGGCCGTGCGGGTGTTCTCCACCAGGGCGTCGAGCCGGTCGAGGGTGGGCTGCGGGGCGTCGGGGGCGGGACCGGTGCCGCTGCCGATGCCGTAGGGGTCCGCGGGGTTCTCCGACCGCAGGACACCGAGGACGCGGCGCAGTTCGGTCAGTGCCTCCAAGGCGTTCTTGCGGATGCCGTCCAGGTTCTCCCTCAGCTCCTCGGAGGGGTTCTCCACGAGGTGCGGGGCGACCTGGGCCTGGATGGAGATGACCGACATGTGGTGGGCGACCACGTCGTGCAGTTCGCGGGCGATGCGGCTGCGCTCCTCCAGGAGCGTGCGCCGGGCGCGTTCCTCGGCGGTGACACCGGCGAGTTCGACGAGTTGGCTGCGGGCCACCCGGCGGCCGCGCAGCGCCGTGCCGATGAGGACGACGACGGTGAGCACGACCATCGCGGGCACGCTGGTCGGCGAGTACGAGGAGGCGCCTTCGACGCCTTGCAGCAGATACGTGCCGAACGCGGTCAGTGCCAGCGCTCCGGCGCTCACCCGGGTGGGGACCCGCAGGGCCAGCAGGAACAGCACGAGCGTGCACGCCACGACACCCGATCCGGTCCAGGGCCACGGCGGGGGGTCCGGCGACGGGTGCGAGACACCGCCCGCGGCGACCCGGCTCGCCTGGGCTGCCGTCACGAGCGCCGCCAGCGACAGCCACCAGGCGGGCAGCGGACGCCACAGGGCGAGCGCGACGGCCCCGCCCTGCGCGCCGCCGATCGGCACGGCGAGCGGGAGAGTCAGGGCATACGTGCTGTGCAACTCGCCCACGGCGCCCGACGACAGGACGAGCGCGATCGCGCAGAACAGGACATGCGGCGCCCGGCGGAGCAGCCGCGGCCGCGACAGCGGCGGCAGCGGGTCCGAGGAGAACGTCCACAGGTCGTCCCGGAGAAGGCCGAGCAGCCCGGGCAGACGCCCGCGAACCCACGAGGCGCCCGGACCGGCGACGCCGGAAAGATGCGGCGGCGGCGCGGCGGCCGGGGGGCGCGCTCCCGGCGGCCGGTCGCCGCCTTCCGCGTACCGCCCCTCGTCCGTCGGATCCGCCCTAGGCACGGTCGGCCGCCTCGATGCGCGCCCGCCCGGACCGGTGGACGGCCACCACACGGGAACGGCGGCCCCGCGACCGGCGCGGCCCCTGTTCGTGGACCCGGAAGGCGGACCGGCACAGGGCGAGGGCGAGGGCGAACACCGGGAGCCAGACCAGCCGGGCCGCGACCCAGGAGGGCCCGTCCGGGACGGTGTGCAGCCCCGGCAGTCGTCCCGCGAGGAGACCCGTCGCCGTGGTCGCCATCAGGGCCGTCTGGTGCCAGAGGAAGATCGTCATCGCGGAGAGGTTCACCAGGGCCACGGCCGCCCAGGCCAGGGGGCGGCGCAGCGCGCGGCGCAGCGGTTCGCGCAGCACCAGCGCCAGTCCGCACTGCGCGAGACCGAAGGTGACGGCGGCCAGGGTCGGCGGGTCGAGGTTGGAGACCGCGGCACCCGGGACGCCCACCATCGACGCCGGGTAACCCGCCCACACCACCAGTCCTGCCGTCGCCGCGGCGCCACCGGCGAGCAGCACCCAGCCGGCTCGTCGGCCCTCCAGCTCACCGCGCGTCCAGGCCGCGCCCAGCGTGTACGGCACGAGCCAGCCGGCGGCCAGATTCGTCCAGCCGAGCCAGGACGGGCCGCCGAACCCGAAACGGATGAGGTCCACATGGAGAACGACGGCCAGTGGCCACAGCGGGTTGAGACGGGTCAGCAACGGGGTCGCCGCCGTGAGGACCGCGAAGACGAGCAGGAACCACAGCGGCGACAGGGCCAGCTTCACGAGGGTGTGCACCGTGCCGGCGTCCGCGCCGCCGAGAAGCAGACAGCACGCCGCCACCGTCCACAGCACCACCACGGCCGCGACGGGCCCGAAGAGCCGGGTCACTCGGGAGCGCAGCCAACGGCCGTAGGTGACCCCGCGTGCCCGGGCCGAGGCGAGGCTCCCGGTCGCCGTACGACCGCCCACCAGGAAGAACACGGCGAGTGTCTGGAAGACCCAGGAGATCGGGGCGAGCCAGGGCATGAAGTGCAGCGGACTGGCCGTGCGCAGGGCGCCGCCGTCGGCCACCAGGGCGGTCACCAGCCAGTGGCCCAGGACGACGCCGAGGATCGCGAGGGCCCGCAGGGCGTCGACCGCGCGGTCCCGTCCGGCGGGGGTGGCCGAATCGATGCGGTGCGCCGCGGTGCACAGGGCGTCGCGGACCGGCACGCGGGTGCTCCGGTCACGCACGGGGCACCTCCGGCGTCCTGCCCAGGACGATCCGGGCGAGGCCGGCCAGACAGCCCGAGGCCGGTGCGAAGTAGTCGCTGTGGCCGCCGTCGCCCGCGGCGAACACACGGGCGCCGAAGGCCGGGGACACCGGGTCCGTGCCGAAGCCGACGGTGGTGCCGAACAGATCGGCGCGCAGGTGGGGCACGTCCGCGATCCAGTCACCGCTGCCGCGGGCAGCCCACACACGGGCACGGGTGTGCAGATCGGCGACGGAGTCCAGGCCCGTACCGGGGCTGCCGAGGAGGACGACGTCCTGCACGTCGGCGGAGGCGGCGCGGGCGCACACCGCCGTGCCGTAGGAGTGGCAGAGCAGGGAGATACGGGGTGCGGGCCCCAGCGCGCCGCGCAGTTCGCTCACGAACCGCTCGAGGAGCGGCGCCGCCCGCTCGGCGCCGGTCGTGGTCAAGGCACCGGTACTGAGCGTGCGGGGCGTGTCGTACCCGAGCCAGGCGATGACGGCGGTGCTGCCGCCCACCGCGCGATGCAGGTTCTGTGCGCCCGAGCGGAGGCGGTCATAGGTGTCCAGCGTGGTGTCCGAACCCGGGACCAGGACGGCTATCCGCCGCGCCGTGGCCAGGTCGCCGAAGACCTCCGTCGCCCGGCCCGTGCCCCGTCCGTCGAAGGCGAGCAGGTCACGGGCGGGGGAGGCCAGGGCGCGGTCCTTCGCGGCGCGCCCGCGGTCCCCGTGCGCCGCGGCCGTCCGGGACGCCTCGGCGGCGTCGGCGCGGTTGGCCCGGTACGTCGCGTTGAGGGTGGCCACCGAGAGCGGGGCGAGCGCCGCCGGCGCGGGTGCCGGGATCCGGGGCCGCACGGCGGCCGAGAGGGGGACCACCACCGCGCTCATGACCAGGGCGGCCAGCAGCGTACGGCGCAGGCGTCCGCGACGCGACCGGCGCCGTTCCGCTTCCCCGGTCCGATCGCCCTCCTCGCTCCCACCGACCTCGGCCCGGCCGCCGTTCCGCACCCACCCGGCAGCGCCGATGACGGCGGCCGGGCTCCACCCCCGCAGGCCCATGGCGTCCCTCCCTTCCGCCGGCCCGCTCATCGGGCCGTCCTGGAGGGGACGTTACGAAGCGTGACGTGTCGTCGGCATCACGCCGTGGAACTCACCTGGGAAGTAGCTCTCAGGTATGACGGGTATGACCGGGACGGCGCGGGGAGGGCCCGAACGTCCTCCTCGACTCGCCCTGCTCACAGGGGCGTTGGCCGGTCACCAGGCCAACTGCGCGATCTCCTCGGCCACCACGGCGCACGCGTCCGCCGCCGGGTCGATCAGGGGGAAGTGTCCGACGTCCTCGAGCAGGGTGAGGCCCACGACCTCGCCCGCCTTGGCCGCAGCCTCCGCGTAGGCCTCGGCGACCGCCTGCGGAACCACGATGTCCGTGCGCCCCTGGACAAGGGTCGTGGCGATGCCGGTGGGCAGCAGCAGAGCCGGATCGGCGTACGGCTGACGCTCCGCGAACATGTCGTCTCCGCCCATGAGTTGGGACACCGCCCCGCCGCACACCTCCAGTTTCCGGGCGATGTGGAAGTCGGCGATCGGCGCGAGCGCGACGACACCGCGCAGCGGGGCCGGGCGGTCCGTGCGCCACGGGGAGTCGGGCGGGAGGACATGGCGGGCCGCCGCCCACAGCGCGAGATGACCGCCCGCCGAGTGGCCGGTGATCACCGTGCGGCGCGGATCGGCCTGCGGCAGGACATCGTGGACGAGCGCCGGGAGCGCGTCGAACGCGGCCGCGACGTCGTCGAACGTATCGGGCCAGCGGCCCGACACCGGTCCCGTGCCGCCGTCCGCACCGTCGGCCTGGGCCGGGATGAGCGCTCCCCGGCGGTACTCGACGTTGGCGACGGCGAAGCCCCGGCGGGCCAGATAGTCCGCGAACGGAGTGAGGTGCCTGCGGTCGTAGGGCGAGCGCCATGCTCCCCCGTGCAGGACGACGACCAGGGGGACCTGGGCCTTCTCCGCGGAGTCGGCGGGCTCCCGCGGGGCGTAGAAGTCGATCACCTGGTCGGGGTGGTCGCCGTACGCGGCGGTGGAGTCGGGCTCGACCGGTGGATGCGAGAAGGCGGAGGCCTCCTCGGCGGCGTCACGGGCCGCGGCGTCCCGGGCGGCGTCGTCCGACATGCTCCAACCTCTCAGCGGCGAAACGGAATACGTACGCGGGCCGGAAGGAAATCGGCCGTTGGCGGGGACGGTATCAGGCGGGCGAGGCGGGTCCCCACGGGGATGTCACGCTCGGTGAAGGGCAAACGGTTCTGCCGTCTCCCACGGCCACGGCGCACATACTCGCGCGGTGACACGCCCGCCGGCCGGCACCGCCGCCCGAGCTGCACAACGACGGCTGGGCGGCGGTCTCGCAGCGTGGTGCGCACCGCCGCCGGGTCCCCTTCCGTCCCCTCGCGGGCCGGGAGGGGACCGGTCCGTCAGGACAGCGTGCCCGCCAGGATCCGGGCCGCCCGCTCCACGTCGGCGAAGCCCACGTACAGCGGCGTGAAACCGAAACGCAGCACGTCCGGCGGCCGGAAGTCGCCGACCACGCCGTTCTCGATCAACCGCTTCATCACGTCACCGGCGCCGGGGCAGTGCAGCGCCACCTGGCTGCCCCGCTCGGCGTGCGCGACGGGCGTCAGGGACTCGACGGCGCCTTCGGGGACATAAGCCGCCACGCACTCCAGGAAGAAGTCGGTGAGTGCGAGGGACTTGGCGCGCACGGCGTCGATCGGGACGCCGTCCCACACCTCCAGCGCCGCCTCCAGAGCGAGCATGGACAGGATGTCCGGGGTGCCGACGCGACCGCGCACCGCGCCCGCCGCCGGTTCGTAGGACGGGCGCATCCCGAAGGGTTCCGTGTGCGAGTTCCAGCCCGGCAGCGGGGAGTCGAAGCGGTCCTGCAGTTCGCGTCGCACATACAGGAAGGCGGGAGAGCCGGGACCTCCGTTGAGGTACTTGTAGGTGCAGCCGACCGCCAGATCGACACCGTGCTCGTCCAGGCCCACCGGCAGTGCGCCCGCACTGTGGCACAGGTCCCAGACCACCACGGCACCCGCCTCGTGCACGGCCGCGGTCAGCCCCGGCAGGTCGTGCAGTCGTCCCGTGCGGTAGTCGACGTGGTTCAGCAGCACCGCCGCCGTACGGCCCGTGACGACGTCGGGCACCTCCGCAGGCGTCGCCGGTCGCAGTGTGCAGCCCGTCATCCGGGCAGCCGACTCGGCGATGTAGCCGTCCGTCGGGAAGGTCGTCGCGTCGACCACGATCTCGTCCCGGCCCTCGCCGGCCAGCCGCACGGCCGCCACGAGTGCCTTGAAGACGTTGACGCTGGTGGAGTCCCCCACCACGATCTGCCCGGGCGCCGCCCCGACCAGCGGCGCGATCCGGTCGCCGATCCGCTCAGGCGCCGTCCACCAGCCGCTCTCGTCCCAGGACCGGATCCGCAGCGATCCCCACTGCCTGCGGACGACGTCCTCCATCCGGGCCGGTACGGCGGCCGGCAGCGCGCCCAGCGAGTTCCCGTCCAGGTAGACGACCTCGTCGAGCACGAACTTCGCCCGCAGTCCGGCCAGTTCGTCGGCAGCGTCCAGCTTCTGCGCTCTCAGGATGGGTTCAGACATACGACCGCGCCGTCCACAGTTCGGGGAACACGTTCTTCTGCGTCCGCTTCTCCAGCCAGGCCACGCCGGCCGAACCGCCCGTGCCGGACTTGGCACCCATCGCGCGGCGGGTCGCCACCAGGTGGTCGTTGCGCCAGCGCCAGACCAGCTCGGCCACATCGGTCAGCGTCTCGCCCAGCCGCGCGAGCTCGTCCATCGGATCTCCGGAGTAGACGGCGGTCCACACCGCCTCGACCTCGGCCGAGGGCTCGTAGCGACGGGAGACGTCACGCCGCAGCACCGCGTCCGGAACCGCGTGCCCGCGGCGCGCGAGCAGCCGGAGCACCTCGTCGTACAGGCTCGGCTCGTGCAGCGCCTTCTCCAGTTCGGCGTGGACACGCGGCGCACCGCGGTGCGGGACCAGCATGGAGGCGGACTTCTCGCCGAGCAGGAACTCCATGCGCCGGTACATCGCCGACTGGAAACCGGAGCCCTCACCGAGGGCGGAGCGGTAGGAGTTGAACTGGGCGGGTGTCAGCTGGGCGAGGGGGCGCCAGGACGCGTTCAGCGCGTCCAGTTCCCGTACGGACCTCTTCAGCGCGTCGATCGCCACCGGCACCCGGTCCTCACGCAGGGCCCGGGCGGCGGTCTCCCACTCGTGGACGATCACGGTGAACCACAGCTCCATCACCTGGGTCGTGACCAGGAAGACCATCTCACCGGGGTCGTCGGAGAGGGTGTGCTGGAGGTGGGTGAGCACATCCGCCTTGACGTAGTCCTCGTACGGCGTCGTGCCCTGGAAGTCGAGATGCGGGGTCTCGGGCTCCTGAGTCTCGTGCGACTGATGAGCCTGTTGGGACATCGCTGTCTCCTGTTGTGTGCTTCGGGTAGCGGTCCGCCCCTGCCGATGCCGGCACGGGGGCCCCGGTCCCCACCGGCATCCTGCGTAAAACACGAGGTCCTCGCAAGGCCCGCCCTGTCACAGGCGGGCCCCGCCACTCCCAAGGGCTAGCCGAGCGTCTGGGCCGCAGTCGGAGAGGAGTCCTTCAGGAACTGCGAGCAGCGTTCGTACTCCTCCTGCTCGCCGATCCCCTGTGCGGCGCGCGCGAGGGCGTGCAGGGCGCGCAGGAAGCCCCGGTTCGGCTCGTGCTCCCAGGGGACGGGTCCGTGGCCCTTCCAGCCGTTGCGGCGCAGGGCGTCCAGACCCCGGTGGTAGCCGGTACGCGCGTAGGCGTACGACTCGACGACCGAGCCCCGCTCGAACGCCTCGTCGGCCAGCTGGGCCCAGGCGAGCGAGGAGGCCGGGTACTTGGCGGCGACGTCGGCGGACGCCGTGCCGCTCGCGAGGAGCTCACGCGGCCCCGGGTCGTCCGGGAGGTGGGTCGGGGGCGGGCCCCCGAGCAGATTCTCGTGAAGGGTCATGAGATCCAGTGTGAGGCATCGCCCTCGATCACCGCCGGTCGCACGGGCTCCCTCCGGAAGGATCCGTTCCAGCGGCGGCCGGGCCGACCGGTCCCGCGGCCCGGCGGACGCCGGGTGTCCGCACCGGCGAGAAGCCGGTCAGGTGGCCGGATCGGGCTTGGCGACCGCGGTCCCGCGCGGCGGCTCCAGCGGCGGCGCGGCCACACAGCTGTACGTACGGCACTGGGGCCGACGGCAGTCCGGAGCCGGACTCCGGACGGTCGCGAAGGCGAGCACCGCACCGACCGCCAGTACCGCGGCGCACAGGGGCATCGCCCGGTCGAAGGCCGCGTCGAAGGCGTCCGGCGAGCGGTACGCCTCCGGGCCCATGCCGGTGAGCACCGGCAGCGCCGCCACCGCGATCAGCCCGGCCGCGCGGGCCGCCGCGTTGTTGATGCCACTGGCCAGGCCCGCCCGGTCGGTGTCCACCGAGGCGAGCACGGTCGAGGTCAGCGGGGCGACCAGGGTGACCATGCCCGCGCCCATGACCAGCACGGCCGGCAGCACGTCGGCGAGGTAGGAGGCGTCCTTGCCGACGCGCAGCATCATCAGCATGCCGACCGCGCACAGCAGAGGGCCGACGGTGAGCGGTATGCGCGGTCCGATGCGCTCGGCCAGGGCGCCCGAGCGGGACGAGAAGAGGAGCATCAGCACGGTCGTGGGCAGCAGGGCCGTGCCGGCCCGCAGCGGCGAGTAGCCCGCCACCACCTGGAGCTGGAGCGCGGTGAGGAAGAAGAAACCGCCGAAGGCCGCGTAGACGCAGAGGGTCACCAGATTGACCGAGGTGAACTGGCGGGAGGCGAAGATGTCGAGCGGCATCATCGGGTCCTGGTGGCGCTTCTCCACGTACACGAAAGCGACGCCCGCGGCCAGGCCCGCGACCGCCATGACGACCACGACCGGGGAACCGCTGCCGGCCTCGATGAGGGCGTAGGTGACCAGCGCGAGGGACACGGCACCGAGCGCGGCGCCGAGGGCGTCGAAGCGTCGGCGCGAACGCTCTGCCCCGCTCACCTCCCGGGCCGAGCTTCCGACCGATTCCGGTACGTGCCGGACGGCGACGGGCGCGCACAGCAGGGCCAGCGGGACGTTGAGGAAGAAGACCCAGCGCCAGCCCGGGCCGTCCACCAGCCAGCCGCCGAGGAACGGGCCGATCGCGGCGCCGATGCCGCCGAAACCGGACCACAGACCGACCGCCCGTGAGCGGTCGTCCGGGTGGAACGACGCCTGGATGAGCGCGAGCGAACCGGGCGTCAGGAGGGCACCGCCGATGCCCTGCAGGGCGCGGGCGGCGATGAGGAAGCCCGAGGTGGGGGCCAGTCCGCAGAGCAGGGAGGCGGCCGCGAACCAGACCACGCCGATGACGAAGACCTTGCGGCGGCCGTAGTGGTCGCCGAGGGAGCCGCCGAGAAGGATCAGGCCGGCGAGCGTGATCAGGTAGGCGTTGACGGTCCACTGCAGGGCGGCGAGGCTCGCATCGAGGTCCTTGCCGATGCGGGGAAGGGCGACGTTGACGACGGTGGAGTCCAGCAGGGCCATGCTGGAGCCGAGCACGGTCGTGAGGAGGATCCACTTCCCCTGCGCGGTGCCGATCCTGACGACGGGCCCCTGCTGTGCGGTGACGGCCATGTGGGGATCATCCCGCGTCCGTCGGCACCGGGCCAGACCGGGGCCGTGCCGGTGCTGTACCGAACGGCCCGGGCGGCCGGTGGTGGCGGGGTGCCGCCGCTGTACGGCACCCCGCCGACCCGTGTCACTTCATGCGCGTACCGGTGGACCGGAGGTGGCCGCAGGCCTCGAAGACGCGCTTGGACATCGACGCCTCCGCCAGCTTGCCCCAGGTCCGCGGGTCGTAGGTCTTCTTGGAGCCGACCTCGCCGTCGACCTTCAGGACGCCGTCGTAGTTCCTGAACATGTGGTCGGCGACCGGACGCGTGAAGGCGTACTGGGTGTCGGTGTCGATGTTCATCTTGACCACGCCGTTCTCCAGCGCCGTCAGGATCTCCTCCTCGGTGGAGCCGGAGCCGCCGTGGAAGACGAAGTTGAACGGCTTGCTGTCGGCCGGCAGGCCGAACTTGGCGGCCACACCCTCGCTCAGGTTCTTGAGCAGGTCGGGGCGCAGGACGACGTTGCCCGGCTTGTACACGCCGTGCACATTGCCGAACGAGGCGGCCAGCAGGTAACGGCCCTTTTCGCCCAGGCCCAGCGCCTCGGCCGTACGGATCGCGTCGTCGACCGTGGTGTAGAGGGAGTCGTTGATCTCGTGGGAGACGCCGTCCTCCTCACCGCCGGTGGGGGTGATCTCCACCTCGAGGATGATCTTGGCGGCGCGGGCGCGCTCCAGCAGCTCCTGCGCGATCTTCAGGTTGTCGGAGAGGGTCTCCGCCGAACCGTCCCACATGTGGGACTGGAACAGCGGGTTCTCGCCGCGGGCCACACGCTCCTCGGAGATCGCGAGCAGCGGGCGCACGTACCCGTCGAGCTTGTCCTTCGGGCAGTGGTCCGTGTGCAGCGCGATGTTGACCGGGTACTTCTTCGCGACGATGTGCGCGAACTCGGCCAGGGCCGCGGAACCGGTGACCATGTCCTTGTCGTACTGCCCGCCCAGGAACTCGGCGCCGCCCGTCGAGATCTGGACGATGCCGTCGCTCTCGGCCTCCGCGAAGCCGCGCAGGGCAGCGTGCAGGGTCTGGGACGAGGTCACATTGATGGCCGGGTAGGCGAACTTGCCTGCCTTCGCCCGGTCGAGCATCTCGTTGTAGACCTCGGGGGTTGCGATGGGCATCTGTCCGCTCCTTGTATGTGCGGGTGCGTTCTGCGTACGTACGGCCCTGACCTAGGGTGTGACGTCATCGTCGGCCCCATCTTTCCAGACTTGACCGGATGCTTCGGACACCCTGTCCAGCGGATGACCGTGCGGGTCAGTCCAGTCCCAGCTCGTCCTTCGAGTACGCGAAGCGGTAGGGGACCCCGGCGCCGTCCTCGATCTTCTCGGCCGCGCCCGTGGCCCGGTCGACGATCGTCGCGACCGCGACGACCTCGGCCCCGGCCTCGCGCACCGCCTCCACCGCGGTGAGCGGAGAGCCGCCCGTGGTGGAGGTGTCCTCGACGACCAGGACCCGGCGCCCCCTGATCTCCGGACCCTCCACGCGCCGCTGCAGACCGTGCGCCTTTGCCGCCTTGCGGACGACGAAGGCGTCCAGCTTCTTCCCGCGCGCGGCGGCGGCGTGCAGCATTGCGGCCGCGACCGGGTCCGCGCCCATGGTCAGACCGCCGACGGCGTCGAAGTCCAGGTCGGCGGTCAGGTCCAGCAGCACCTGACCGACCAGCGGCGCGGCCTCGCCGTCGAGGGTGATGCGGCGCAGGTCGACGTAGTAGTCGCCCTCCAGGCCGGACGACAGGGTCACCTTGCCGTGCACCACGGCCTTGTCCTTGATCTGCTGCAGCAGGTCGCCGCGTACGTCACTCATACGAGTCAGCTTAAAGGGGGGTGCTCACGGGCGGCGCCAGCTCCACGTCGTCGACGCCTCCAGCGGCTCGATGGGCGTGACCAGGCGGGGAAGAGTGTTGAGGCCGTTGGGCGGACCCGTCTGCGGCTCCACGCACACGGCCTCCTGCTGCTGGTCGTAGACCACCACCCACTCCTCCCGGCTGGTCACCCGCAGCTCCAGCCGGTCCGGCCAGAGCACCGCGACGTCGACGCCACCGGGCATCCCGAAGCAGTCGTCCCAGGGGCCGGGCCGGGGGTCGATGCGGTTCCCCGTGGGCAGGTGGTCGTCCCCGCGCTCCTCCTGCCAGGCGGGGCTGAAGTCGATGCGCGCGTCCACACCGTCGAGGGTGCGGTTGAACCAGGGGTGCCAGCCGATCTGGGCCGGGAACGAGGACTCGTAGGTCTCCACGGACATGGTGAGCGTCAGGGAGTCGTCGGTGAGCGTGGCGAGATGGGTGACGCGGCCGACGTAGGGCCAAGGGTCGACCAGGTCGTAGGTGAGCACCGCCTCGGCGCGGTCCGCGCGGGCCACCCGCCACGCGCCGTCCCGCGCGGTGCCGTGGATGGCGTGCGGCGGGGAGTTGAGGGGCATCTGGTGGACCGTGCCCCCGTCGCGGAACCGGCCGTCCCTGGTGCGGCCGCACCAGGGGACCATGGGGAAGCACCCGAACCGTTCGCCCTGCCGCAGCAGCTCCGTGCCGCCGACGCGCAGACTCCGCACGCGCCCGCCGTTCGCCGGCGCCAGCACGACCTCCGCGTCTCCCGCGGTCAACGTGATCTCGTCGTTACTCACGGAGCCGACCCTACTTGGCCGATCAAGAGGGCGTGCCGGGACGCCGCTGTGCCGTGGAACCTGCGGGATCAGCGGCGGCGGCGCAGCAGGCGGGCCGCCACGATCGCGGAGGCCAGGAGCAGAGCCGCCGCCGGGGCCGCCCAGCGCAGGGTCGCGCCGGCCGCCACGGTCTCGGGGACGGGTACGGGGGCGTAGCGGCCGCGCGGGGGCGCGTGGTCGACCTCCTCGGCGCTGCGGCCGATCATCGTGCGCCGGGCGTGTGCCGCCTCGGCGGGCGGCAGCTCCCCCTCGCCGTCGAAGTCTTCCTCGGGCTCCTCCTCGCCGACGAACCCGTCCGCGTCGGCCAGGGGGTCGAGGGACGGCGGCGGGACTTCGGTGTCGTGGATCGAGGGCGTCGCGGAAGCGTCCGCGGACGACGTCCCGGAGGTCTTCTCCGGGGACCCCTCCGGCGCCTGTCCGGCCGCGGCCTGCGCTTCCTCGGTCGGTGCCTGTCCTGACGGCTCCTCGGAGGTCCGGTCGCCGGCGGCTTCCCCGGACGCCGCGGCCCCGGCCGTGCCGCCCGCCCCGAGGCCTTCCGCGAACCGTCCGAGCAGCCGGGCCCCCGCCGACGCCACCGCGTCCGCGGGCAGTTCCGCGATCCGGCCGTCGCCCGTGGCCGTTCCCGTGAAGAGGACGTTCGTACCACCGTCGGCCGGGAGCAGGCGGACGGACAGGGACAGCTTCACCGTGCCGGTACCGCGGACCTCCGTCGCCTCGCAGCGCGCCGTGTACGAGCCGTCGGGCCGCGCGGCGACCCGCAGCACACCGCGGTAGGTGATCGTGTGGCCGGCGACGCGCACCTTCAGCCTGCCGGAGACCGGCTCCGCCTCCGCGTCCTGCTGGAGCCCCGGGATCGCGCGGGCGACCCGGACGGGATCGGCCAGCGCCTCCCCCAGCCGCTCGGCGGGTACCGGAACGAACGCCTCATGCTCCATACCAGCCGAGCCTACCCAGCAGCGCCCGAACCGCACCCGTGCATCACGGGATTCTCGACTCCGGCAGGCCGGGCGGCTCAGTTCGCGTATCTCGGCCGCACCAGCGTCGACGGCGGCAGTCCCGGCACCCGGGTGCGCGCCGCCGCCCGGGCGTCCGCCCGCAGCACCTCCGGGGACAGTGTGGCCGGGCGGGGGGCGTCCCGGTCCAGGGTCAGGGCGGGACGGGTGCGGGCGGCGAGCACGAAGCCCCAGTCGCGTGGCGCGCCCGCCGGGCGGTGCGGTCCCGCCCAGGGCGCGGGGGCACGCTCGCCGACGCGGTACGGGGCGGTCCTCAGACCGGCCGCCCGGATCGTCGCCTCGACGGTCCAGAAGACCCGGGGGCGCGAGGTCACCGGGCCCGCGTGCACCACCAGCCGGCCGCCCCGCGCCAGGACCCGGCGGGCCAGACCGTAGAACTCCTGCGAGTACAGCTTCGTGCTCGCCGTGACGCGGGGGTCGGGAAGGTCGGCGATCACCACGTCGTAACTGCGCCGGGTGTCCCTGAGCCGGCGGAACGCGTCCGCCGTGCACACATGCACCCGCGGGTCGCCGAAGACATGGCCGTTCAGCGCGGACAGCGCCGGGTCGCGGCGGGCGAGCCGCACCACGGCCGGGTCGGGGTCGACGACGTCGACCCGCTCGACGTCCGGGTGCCGCAGCACCTCGCGTGCGGCGAGGCCGTCGCCGCCGCCGAGGACGAGCACACGCGCGTGCGGGCCGTCACTCATCGCGGGACGCACGAGCGCCTCGTGGTAGAGACGTTCGTCGCGGCCGCTCACCCGCAGCCGGCCGTCGAGGAACAGCGCGAGCGGACGGCCGTGGGTTCCGCCGGTGAGCACCAGCTCCTGGGCACCGGTGTGCACAGCGATCCGGATGTCGCCCCCGTACACCGCCTGACGCGCCGCCCGTTCGAAGTCGTCGACCAGGAGGGCGGCGGCGGCCAGCACACCCAGCACGGCGACGTTGGCGACCACGAGCAGCAGCCGGCCGCGGCGGGAGAGGTCCCGCCGGAACAGCCCGAGGACGAGGGCACCGCCCGCCACCGCGTTGATCGCGCCGGTGAGCAGGGTGCCGGTCAGCTGGCCGAGTTGCGGGAGCAGCAGGAAGGGGAAGGCGAGCCCGCCCACCAGCGCGCCCACGTAGTCCGCCGCGAACAGGTCGGCGACCGCGCCGCCCGCGTCCTGGCGGCGGACGCGCTGGATGAGCTCCATCAGCAGCGGGACCTCGGCGCCGATGAGCAGGCCGATCGCGAGGGAGAAGGCCACCAGCAGACAGCGCGGGCCCCCGGACCACACTCCGCCCCAGCCCCCGGTCCAGGCGAAGACCGCGTACAGCGCCATCGCACTGCAACCGCCGACCAGGGCGAGTGCCGCCTCCACCGCACCGAATCCGGCGGCGGCGCGGCAGCGGAGCCGCTTCGCGGCGAGCGAGCCGATGCCCATCGCGAAGACCATGACCGACAGCACGACGGAGGTCTGGGTGACCGAGTCACCGATCAAGTAGGAGGCCAGGGCGACGAGTTCGAGTTCGTACACGAGACCGCAGGCCGCGCAGACGAACACCCCGGCGAGGACGAGGAACCTGCCTGTGCCCGGACGCACGGGAAGTGCCGTCCGGCTCTGGCCGCCATCGCCGCTCCAGGAGCGTGGCGCGCTAGGCGGCGCGGGCGCGTGCGGTTCGATCACGGTCGGAACGCTACGTCACGCTCGCGCTGGGCCCTGTCACCCACACGTGTGGAACTGCCCGGTCCGGGAACGCCCGCGACGCACGGCGTCCCGCACTTGGACGCCGCCTCCCCCGACCTTCGCCGCGTGCCGTACGGCACCGTCCTCACACCCGCCCGCTCATCGCCTCCCGTGCCGCCGGCACCTTCACTCCCACCCTCGTCCGCGTCGCCACCAACTGCCCGTCCTGCGGATACGCGTGCCAGGTGCGCCAGTGGACCTGGCCCCCGTGGTGCTGGGCCAGCATCGCCGTGAAGGCGTGCGGGCTGCCGGGAAAGACCCCGGCCAGGCCGTGGGGATGATCCGACACCAGGGCCAGCAACTCCTGGGCCCGCCCCGCGAAGGAGCCCGGCGACAGGACCTCGACACGGGCCGCGAACTCGTACTCCCAGTCACCCACCCGCTTGGCGACACCGAGCGGCAGCGGGGCGCTGGAGCCCGCGATGCACGCCACCGTCTCCGAACAGGTGCCCCGCTCCTCCTCCAGGAGCACCTGGTGGGATGCGCCGAGCAGTCTCAACTGAAGCCGCGCCCCGGCGAGTTCCAGATCGAGGGTGGCCAGTGCGGGCAACGGCTCACGGCCCAGAGTCCAGGCGAGGTCGGCCGCGCGCGTGTCGGTGTAGGAGGTGTTCAGGGTCGTGAGCATGGATCGGCTCCGCTAGCACACAAAATGGGGAGTGGTCCCGGCACTTCCGGGTCGGCACCGGGCTTCGGCCGGTTCAGCACAGCCGGTCGGGCACGCCGTCCGGATCGGCCGGGCCGGGCGAAACGCCTGCAATACGGGCGTCCGAAGGCTGCGTCGGTGGTTGAGAGCGAATCATGAACTGCTGCGGCGCCACAGCGTTTTTACCCAAGTTCGTAGGGTTTCCATCCCACCGGGGGCCCCGCAGCTCAACTGTTCAACCAGCACGTACGCCGGGAGCGACGATGCGCAGGTCGGACGTGTTCCGGCAGCGGGGCCGCGAGCGCACGCTCGACGCAATGCGCCGATGACGTGCGCCCTCACGCCCCCCACTCGGGTGTACTGCCGCACGCCCGTCGGGACACTTGCGGACCGCGGTCGTCGCGGCGGACACACGCCCCCTGCGGAGCCCGGCCGACCGTGTCAGCTGCCTCCGCCGCACCCGCCTCCGCCACCGCCGCATCCGCCACCGCCGCCGCACGAGGAGTGGCCGCCGCAGGAGGAGTGACCACCACCGCACGAGTGGTGGCCGCCCGAGTGGTGGCCACCCGACGACGAACCGCCGTCGCTCCCCGCGGCCCACCAGCTGCCGGCGCTCCCACCGGTTCCTGCCCGCAGCCCACGGCGCTTGCCGCGCCTGCGCCCGCCCATGACGAGGCGTACGACGACACCGACACAGATGATCGCCAGGATGATGCCGAAAAGCATGACTTCGTCCCCCTTTCTTCCCCGGGACCGGCCCCCCGTGGGCCCCTCCGTGTTCCCGGGTGCACGGGGGATGCCCCCGGGCTCCCTCCGCCAAAGCAGAGTTGAGGAAGTTCTGAGGGTCACGACCCGGAAAAAGCCCCTGACCTGCAAGGATGCACAGTTCGCCGGCCTTGCGGGTCGCGCCGTGGCCGACGATGGGCCGTGGTCCTCAACCGGGTGCTACGCCGCGCCGGGGCCGTCCAGGAAACGCAGCAGCACAGCGGCCTCCGCACGCAGCCGCGTGGCCCGGTCGGCGTGCGCCGGGGCAGTCAACTGCTCTGCGATGTCGAGCCGTTCGGCGGCCTCGGCTCGCACGATCTCCGCCACGCCGCCCTCGGTCAGCTCGCGTCGCACCGCCTCGGTGGCGCCGGCACCGACCGGCGACTGCTCCAGGGCCAGGCCGCGCAGGTCGGCTTCGCCGACGGGCACCGCCTCCGCGTTGTCCAGCGCGGCGAGCGTCGCGCGCAGGGCGCTCACCGCGGCCTTGTCGCGGGCGCGCATCGCTTCGGGGAGTGCCTGACGCATACGAGCACGGAGTGACATGCCGGGAACCTAGATCGGTGCTCTCGACCCCGGCAAGCGGATATCCCCGCAGCGCCGGGCGCCGCCGTCCGCAGTCGGCCATGCCCGTCACGCCGTATGCCGTCCCGCTCGGCGTGCGCCCCCGCCGCCGCTCGTGCCCGGCCGACCGCCGGTGGGCCGTCCGAGGGCGTCCCACAATACGGAGCCCGACGGGTGCGGACGCCTCCTCCGCTGCTCGCAGGCGGTGCTCCGGGCGCCGGCACGGGCACCCGTCCTTGCGGGCAGGTTGAGGAGTCCCGGAGCTTCGGCGCAGGATGGCGGCCATGACCTCCAGCGCACGCCCTCTCCTCAACCGCCGGCTCGCCGAGTTCGGGACGACGATCTTCGCCGAGATGTCCGCCCTCGCGACGAGCACGGGTTCCATCAACCTCGGGCAGGGTTTCCCCGACACGGACGGGCCCGAGGAGATCCGCGAGGCCGCGGTGCGGGCGCTGCGTGAGGGTCGCGGCAACCAGTACCCGCCGGGCCCCGGCATCCCCGAGCTGCGCACCGCGGTCGCCGCCCACCACCGGCGGCGGTACGGGCTGTCGTACGACCCCGACACCGAGGTGCTGGTCACCGCGGGCGCCACCGAGGCGATCGCCGCGAGCCTGCTGGCCCTCCTCGAACCCGGCGACGAGGTGATCGCGCTCGAGCCGTACTACGACTCGTACGCCGCCTGCATCGCGATGGCGGGCGGCCGGCGCGTACCCGTCACGCTGCGGCCACACCACGAGGACACCGCCCGCTTCCGGCTTGACCTCGACGAGTTGCGCGACGCCGTCACCGACCGCACCCGGCTGCTACTCGTCAACACCCCGCACAACCCCACCGGAACCGTGCTCACCCGCGAGGAGCTGCGGGCGATCGCCGACCTCGCCGTCGAGCGCGACCTGCTCGTGGTCACGGACGAGGTGTACGAGCACCTGGTCTTCGACGACGCCGAGCACCTGCCCCTGGCGTCCTTCCCGGGCATGCGCGAGCGCACCGTCACCATCGGCTCGGCGGGGAAGACCTTCTCGTTCACCGGGTGGAAGGTCGGCTGGGTGACGGCGGCGCCCGGCCTCGTCACGGCGGTGCGCTCGGCCAAGCAGTTCCTGACCTATGTGGCGTCCGGGCCGTTCCAGTACGCCGTCGCCGAGGCGCTCGCCCTCCCGGACACGTACTTCGCGGCATTCCGCGCGGACATGCAGGCCAAGCGGGATCTGCTCGCCTCCGGCCTGGCGCAGGCGGGCTTCGAGGTGTTCCGGCCTGCCGGCACGTACTTCGTCACCACCGACATCCGGCCCCTCGGCGAGACCGACGGATTCGCCTTCTGCCGCGCCCTGCCCGAGCGTGCGGGCGTCGTCGCCATCCCGAACGCGGTCTTCTACGACCATCGCGAGGCCGGCGCCCCGTTCGTCCGCTTCGCCTTCTGCAAGCGGACGGAGGTCCTGGAGGAGGCGGTCCAGCGACTCAAGGCACTGGCGGACTGAGGCCGCAGGCGGGTCCCACGGCGGCCGGGTGTCCGGCGGCGCACACCTAGGCGTGGGAATTCCCCGCCTCTCACGCGCGCAAGGTTCGCAAATCAGCCGTAATCGCAGCATGGTGCGGGTGTGACCCATGCCAGCACCGTCCCGGCCGCCGCCGAAGCGGTCCCCGCAGACCGCGCCCGTATCCGTCCGATCGGCCGAGGACGGCGGCTGCCGACCTCGGCCGTCGCCGCCCTGGGGCTCTTCGTCGCCGCCCGCCTGTGCGGCTGTCTTGTGCTCGCGGTGGTCGCCCGGCCCTCGGACCGCCGGCCCCTGCTCCTGCTCGGACGGTCCTGGGACTCCGTCTGGTATCTGCGGATCGCCTCGCACGGCTACGGACACACGCTGCACAGCCGCAGCGGCACCGGCATCCACAACGATCTGGCGTTCTTCCCGCTGTACCCGGCCCTGATCCGCGGCATCGGCATGCTCACCCCGCTGGACGGCATGGCGGCGGGCCTGCTCGTGTCCTGGACGGCCGCGGCGGTCGCCGCGCTGGGCATCCACCAGGTCGGCCGCCTGCTGCACGGGCCGTCCGTGGCCACCGTGCTCGTCGTCCTGTGGGGGCTGCTCCCGCACTCCATCGTGCTGTCGATGGGATACACGGAGCCCGTGCTGACCGCGTTCGCCGCCTGGTCGCTGTACGCGGTCCTGACGCGTCGCTGGGTGTGGGCCGGCACTCTGGCCGCGCTCGCGGGCCTGTCGCGGCCCAACGGCTTCGCGGTGGCCGCGGCGGTCCTGGCGGCGGCCGTGCAGGAGGTCTGGCGGATGCGCGGGCGAGAGGTTCCCCACAGGCTGTGGACGGGTGCGGCACTGGCCCCGCTCGGCTGGGGAGGCTATGTGCTGTGGGTGGGCCGGCGCAGGGGGGACCCGCTCGGCGGCTATTTCACCGTGCAACGGCTGTGGGGGTCGCGCTTCGACTTCGGGGTGGGCTCGCTGCAGTTCGCCGAGCGGATGATGCTGCACGGCACCCGGCTGCACTTTCCGATGGCCCTGGTGATCGTGGCGGTCGGCACGGTGCTCTTCGCCCTGCTCCTGGCCGACCGCGCGCCGCTGCCGCTCGTCGTCTACAGCGGCCTTCTGCTCGTGGTCGCGCTCGGCGGCTCGGGGTTCTTCGAGTCCAAGCCGCGCTTCCTGCTGCCGGCGTTCCCCCTGCTGATCGTGGTGGCGCAGGCGCTGGCGCGAACCGCGAGAGCCCGGCCCTGGCACGCCGCAGTGGTGGCGAGCGCCCTGGCCGGGTTCTCGTTCGTCTATGGGGCGTATCTCGTGGTGCTGGCCCGGTCGCCCCTCTAGCCGGGTCTACTCTCCGTCTTCCTCGGGCTTCCCCGAGTCGTCGACGTCCTCCGCGAGGCCGAGCTGCTCGACGAGCCACCGGTCGAACTCGATGGCGGCCCGCACCCAGCTGACGGTCGACGAGACGAAGTGCTCCAGGCTGACGCCCGTGCCGATCAGCATCTGCGCCTCACCGATGAGGCGGACGGTGCCGTCGTCGTGCGTGTGGCTGTACACCTTGGGCCACAGCGTCCGCCGGTTCCAGTCGTCGATGGACTCCAGCAGCTGCGGCTTCTCGTCGATCTTGTGCGGCCGGTCGTAGAACGTCCGCACCGAGAAGACCTCCTGGTCGCCTTCGCCGCGGAACATGAAGTACGTACGGAACTGCTCCCACGGCGCGACGAGGTCTCCCTCTTCGTCGACGAGGTGCTTGAGCTCCATCTGGTCCAGGAGCTGCTTCACGAGGTCCTGATCCGGAACCACGGGGCCCGCCGGCGGCTGCGGCTCGGGCTGGCCCCCGAAGTTCGGAATCGAGGACGGGTCGATGCTCACCGTGTTCTTCCCTTCGTACGGATTCCGCCATCCTCCCCCATGCGGGGAGGGGGGTGGCAACCCCGGACGGGGTGTGTCCGCCCGTGGCTGACATGATCCGGCCGGTTCATGGGAAGCCCGGCACGGGGGTGGGGTTTCATGACGGGCACGCTGCCGGGGAAGAGGGCACCGCTGGACGGGCCGCAGCAACCGCCGGGAGGCACCAGGTGGCGGCTGGTCGCGGCTGGTCGCGGCCGTCGTGGCCCCGCCGGTACTGGCTCTGGCCGGCTCCGCCGCCATGGCCGTGGACTGGTTCCGGCCCGGTGGCGGATCCGGGGAGAAGACACACGAGGTCCCCTGCGCCGCAGGCTCCGCCGCCGCACACGACGGACTGTGCACAGAGCGCGGATCTCTGTCTCGATGTCGATTTCCAGGTCGGACCCCAGGACGGCGGGCCGACCGGCGCCGACGCGGTGAGCGTGGAGGTGGTGCACGAACACGCGGGCACCGCGCGTGTGCGGCTCTCCGCGTTCACGTACTGAGCGGCCCCCGGCACCGGACGTGACCGAAACGGAATCGGGCCCCCTCCTCCCTCCGGTGAGCGGGAGGAGGGGGCCGTACGGCGGCGGGGGTCCGGGGCTACAGCGTCTTGCCCGTCGCGGGCCCGACGATCAGCCCCTCGCCGAAGCGGTCCACCCGGACCGTGTCCCCGTCCTTGACCTCGCCGGACAGGATCTCCTTGGCCAGGCGGTCGCCGATGGCGGTCTGGACGAGGCGCCGCAGCGGGCGGGCACCGTAGGCCGGGTCGTTGCCCTCGTCCGCAAGCCAGGCCAGCGCCTCGGGCGTGATCCGAAGGGTCAGTCGCCGCTCGGCCAGCCGCTTGGCGAGGCGGTCGATCTGGAGCTGGGCGATACGGCTCAGCTCGCCCTTCGACAGCGCCGAGAAGACCACCAGGTCGTCGAGCCGGTTGAGGAACTCCGGCTTGAAGGAGGCGCGGACCACCTCCAGCACCTGCTCCCGCTTCTCCTCCTCACTCGTCATCGGGTCGACCAGGAACTGGCTGCCCAGGTTCGAGGTCAGCACGAGGATCGTGTTGCGGAAGTCGACCGTGCGGCCCTGCCCGTCCGTGAGACGTCCGTCGTCCAGCACCTGCAGGAGGATGTCGAACACCTCGGGGTGGGCCTTCTCCACCTCGTCGAGCAGCACGACGCTGTACGGGCGGCGGCGGACCGCCTCCGTCAGCTGGCCGCCCTCCTCGTAGCCGACATAGCCGGGCGGGGCGCCGACCAGCCGGGCGACGCTGTGCTTCTCGCTGTACTCCGACATGTCGATGCGGACCATCGCCCGCTCGTCGTCGAAGAGGAAGTCGGCGAGCGCCTTGGCCAGTTCGGTCTTGCCGACACCGGTGGGGCCGAGGAAGAGGAACGAGCCGGTCGGGCGGTCCGGGTCGGCGATGCCGGCCCGGCTGCGACGCACGGCGTCCGACACCGCACGCACGGCCTCACCCTGGCCGATGAGCCGCCTGCCGATCTCGTCCTCCATGCGCAGCAGCTTCTGCGTCTCGCCCTCCAGGAGGCGGCCGGCGGGGATTCCGGTCCAGGAGCCGACGACGTCCGCGATGTCGTCGGGGCCGACCTCGTCCTTGACCATCGTGCCCTTGGAGGCCTCCTCCTCGGCCTCGGAGGCGGCCTCCAACTCCTTCTCGACGGCCGGGATCTCGCCGTACAGCAGCTTCGACGCGGAGTCGAAGTCGCCGTCGCGCTGGGCGCGTTCGGCCAGCCCGCGCAGCTCGTCGAGCTTCTCCTTCAGCTCGCCGACCCGGTTGAGGGACTGCTTCTCCTTCTCCCAGCGGGCGGTCAGGCCGCGCAGTTCCTCCTCCTTGTCGGCGAGGTCGCGGCGCAGCTTGTCCAGCCGCTCCTTGGATGCCTGGTCGGTCTCCTTGCTCAGCGCGAGTTCCTCCATGCGCAGCCGGTCCACGGCACGCTGGAGCTCGTCGATCTCGACCGGGGAGGAGTCGATCTCCATACGCAGCCGCGAGGCCGACTCGTCGACCAGGTCGATCGCCTTGTCCGGCAGGAAGCGGGAGGTGATGTACCGGTCGGAGAGGGTCGCGGCGGCGACCAGCGCGCTGTCCGCGATCTGCACCTTGTGATGGGCCTCGTAACGGCCCTTGAGTCCGCGCAGGATCGCGATGGTGTCCTCGACGGTCGGCTCGGCGACCAGCACCTGCTGGAAGCGCCGCTCCAGCGCCGGGTCCTTCTCGATCCGCTCGCGGTACTCGTCGAGCGTCGTGGCACCCACCATGCGCAGTTCGCCACGGGCCAGCATCGGCTTGAGCATGTTGCCCGCGTCCATGGCGGAGTCGCCGCCGGCGCCCGCGCCCACGACGGTGTGCAGCTCGTCGATGAAGGTGATGATCTGCCCGTCGGAGTTCTTGATCTCCGCGAGCACCGTCTTCAGGCGCTCCTCGAACTCACCGCGGTACTTCGCGCCCGCGACCATGGCGCCCAGGTCGAGCGCGACCAGCCGCTTGTCCTTCAGCGACTCGGGCACGTCGCCCTTCACGATGCGCTGGGCGAGCCCCTCCACGACGGCGGTCTTGCCCACGCCGGGCTCGCCGATGAGCACCGGGTTGTTCTTCGTACGGCGGGACAGCACCTGCACCACGCGCCGGATCTCCTGGTCCCGGCCGATCACCGGGTCCAGCTTGCCGTCGCGCGCGGCGGCGGTGAAGTCGGTACCGAACTTCTCGAGCGCCTTGTACTGGCCCTCGGGATCCGGGGTCGTCACCCGGCGTCCTCCCCTGGTCTTCTGGAACGCGTCCAGCAGCTTCCTGGCGTCCGCCCCCTGGCGGGAGAGCACCTCGCCGGCGGCGCCGCCCTTCGCGGCGACACCCATGAGCAGATGCTCGGTCGACAGGTACTCGTCCCCGAGATCCCTGGCGCGCTGGGTCGCGTCGGCGATCACCGCGAGCAGTTCCCGGTTGGGCTGGGGCGGTGCGACGGTCGACCCGGTCACGCTGGGCAGACCGGCGAGCACCCGTTCGGCACCTGCCCGCACCGAGGCCTGGTCCGCGTCGACGGCGGCCAGCAGGTCGATGATGTTCTCGTTGTCCTGCCCCTCGAGCAGCGCGAGGAGCAGGTGGGCGGGGGTGAGGTCCGGGTGACCCTCCGACACGGCCCTGTTGCTGGCCGCGTTGATCGCGTCCCGGCTCCTGTTGGTCAGCTCGGCGTCCACGTTCGCCTTCTCCTCCTTGCGTCGGCCGCGCTCAGACGTTGCCCTTCCATTCTGACCCGAGCAACGTGCACAAAGTTGAGTCTATTCCACTCAAGGCAGCGTTCGGGAGAGACACCGGCTAAGTTCCGCACCCATGGCCACCTATTCCGTAGACCCGGGCTCGCCCGACGACCTGTACCTCAGGTTCTGGCGGGAGCGGCACCTGTGCACGCTGACCACCCTGCGTCCGGACGGCAGCCCGCACGTCGTCCCGGTCGGCGTGACGTACGACCCCGAGGCGCGGCTGGCCCGGGTGATCGCGAACAAGTCCGGGGCGAAGGTCGGGCACGTGGCGAACGCGGGCCCGGACGGCGCCCGCGTCGCGGTCTGCCAGGTGGACGGCCGGCGCTGGGCGACACTGGAGGGCCGCGCACGGGTGTCGGCCGACCCGGAGCGGGTCGCGGAGGCCGAGCGGCGCTACGCCGAGCGCTACGGACGGGTGCCGGCACCCAACCCGTCACGGGTGGTGATCGAGATCGCCCTCACCCGGGCGATGGGACGGGGCTGATTCCAGCCACTGTCCGCTCCGGGCTATAGCCGGAGATGTCCCCACAAACTGCAGCGGCGTCACCGTGTTCAGGTCACGGTGACGCCGCTGCGGGGGGAAGTACCTGAGCGATCTGTTACGACGGGGGAATCGCGTCAGGCACTGCGGGGGGTGGCAATGGTCTGTACTTCCGGACTGCCCGGTTCGGACAGCCGGTGGTCACGCCGGTCGAGATTCACAAAGATCATTCCGTACCGTATGGCGCACCGCACGGGCTGCGGCGCCCCCCGAGGCCGCCGCAGAAGCCGGTAGGCCCGCACGTCCTCGTCCTCGTCCCGCGTCACGACGACCGGCTGTCCGAAGACGGTCACCATCAGCGAGTCACCACTGTGGGGAATGGCGGTCGCCAGGTCGATGAAGTGCCAGCCGGAGCGATAGGCGGTGGCCATCTCACGCCGGAACGAGCGGTCGTCGGGAGGGATCATGCGTCTGCGTCCGCGGGGAGATCGTTCCAGCCGCTGTCGGCCGGGGCGACGTTCCAGCCGCTGTCCGCCTGAATCGCGTTCCAGCCACTGTCGGCGGGGACGACGTTCCAGCCGCTGTCGGCCTGTACGGCGTTCCAGCCGCTGTCCGCCTGAATCGCGTTCCAGCCACTGTCGAAGGGGGCGACGTTCCAGCCACTGTCCGCCTGGATGGCGTTCCAGCCACTGTCGGCCTGGACGGCGTTCCAGCCACTGTCCGACCGGACCACCGACGAGGTCTGCCCGGGATCAGGAACCGAGCCGCTCTGAACACCGAGAACCGCTGCGGCGGAGAAGACGGCTGCAAGCACTGAACCAAGCAATCTCGGTCGCATAGTCGGCTTCGTCCTCACTTGATGGAATCCTCTCCCCCGCAGCACAAGACGATGGCTCATTCAGGCACGTCAATGCCACAGGGGCGATGCATCATGTTCCTGCACGTTCATGACCCTGGGGGGTGGAGAAATGACCACGAACAACTCAAAGCCGACACATCCCCACGGCGTCACCGAGTTGTGCGACGACGGAGCACGGCTTTATGCCAACGCGCTCCGGTCCGGAAGGATCACACGTTCCGAGGTGGAGCCGGCTCCGTGTCTCCTGGAGTTCGCCCTGCTCCACCCCGATCCGGACGACGCCAACTGGCTGCGGCCGGTTCCCCCGTCCGTCGCGCTCGCCCAACGGTTGCACCCGCTGGAACGCGAGATACAGGACCGGCGGCGCCAGACGATCGAGCTGACCGAGTCCTTCGACCCGTTCATCACGATCAGCACGCAGAGCCCGCAGGCGAGCCTCCATTCGATCACGGTGCTCGAGGGATTCGACCGGATCAACGCGGCACTCAACTCGGCCACGGCGGAGTGCCGCAGCGAGATGATGACCGTACAGCCGGGGGGCGGCCGTCCCGCCGACACCCTCATGGAGGCCCTGGAGCGCGACCGGCCCCTCGCCGACCGCGGGGTCAGCATCCGCACGCTCTACCAGCACACGGCGCGGCACAGCCAGAGCACCCTCGCCTATGTCGACCGGATCTCCGACGGCAAGATCCAGGTCCGTACGCTCCAGGAGCTGATCGAGCGGCTCATCATCTTCGACCGGACCGTCGCCTTCATCCCGGCGAGCGAGGACCGGAGCGTGGCCCTGGAACTGCGCCACCCCGGCCTTGTGCGGTACCTCGCCATGGTCTTCGAGCGGCTGTGGGAACGGGCGGTCCCGCTGACCGAGGAAGTGCCCAACGCCGTTGACCCCAACGGCATCACCGGAGTGCAGCGCTCGATCGCCAAACTCCTCATCGAGGGCCATGTGGACGAGGCGATCGCCCGCCGCCTGGGCATGAACGTGCGCACCTGCCGGGCGCACATAGCGAAGATCGCGGCCACCCTCGGCAGCGGCAGCCGGGCCCAGCTCGGCTACCTGATAGCGCAGTCGGGGATCCTGGAGCAGGGCGACTGAACCTCCGGGCGCGGGGGAGCCGGCCCGCTGAACGCGCCACAGAGCGGCTGTGGCGGCGGACCGGCCCGTCCCCGGCCCAGGACCGCCCACAGCCCTCCCTGGGCCGCCCTGAGCCGCTTCAGCGGCCGTCCAGCACCTCTGCCGGGGGCGCGGGGACACGGGATCCGCCCTGAGCGCGGAACACCCCACCGCCGAGGACACCACCGGCAGGGGAAGTCGGGCGCGGCCCGGACGGCTCACAGGTCGCCCGAGGACTCCCGGGCGGCGCCGGGTGCCGTGACCGGCAGCGGTTCGGCCGCGAGAGTGGGGCCGTCCAGGCCCACCTGGGCGATACGGACCCCGAGCTGCGTCCGGCTGGCCGCGCCCAGGGTCTCCGAGAGCCGGGCGATGTGCGCACGGCACGTGCGGACACTGATGCCGAGGCGCTCGGCGACCACCGCGTCCTGGTGCCCCTCCGCCAGCAGTGCGGCGATCGAGCGCTCCCGGTGGGTGATGCCGTCGATACCCGTGTCAGGGAGCGGCGAGGTCAGCGGGATCGCCAGCCGCCAGAAGCGCTCGAAGGCGGTCACCAGATAGTCGATCACCGCCGGGTGCCGCAGCTCCAGGGCGATCGTGCGGTCCGTGTTCGCGGGGATGAAGGCGACCGTGCGGTCGAAGAGGATCAGCCGCTCGGGCACCTCGTCGAGGGTGCGCGCCTCGGCCGAGTCACCCATCATCTCCATGTAGTTGCGCAGGCCCTGTCCGTGCCGGGCGACATGGGTGTACAGGTCGCGCATGCGCACACCCCGGCGGCGCATCTCCAGGGCCCGGTGCAGCCCCTCGGAGAGCTCGTCCTCCCGCCGGATACCGCCCGGCTGGACCGTCAGCACCTCGGCCGTGCACTGCTCCGTCGCCTCGTCCATGGCCGCCCTGATCCGCGGCAGCCCGTCCAGCACGCGGATGGCAACGCCCTCCCCGGACCCCTGCTCGCGGCCGCCGAGCCCGGCGTACCACTCGACCGCGGCCACCGCCGTCCCGACCCGCGCCTGGCTCGCGCTGACCTCCTCGTGCACGCTGCGCAGCAGCCGGGTCATGACCTCCTGCGGGGAGGTCGGCACCAGCCAGTCCATGTCGTCGGGGTCGGGATGCAGCAGCGCGAGTTCCAGCAGGCACGGCACCGGCCCGGCGTCGGCGCGCGACACCCGGCCCCGGCGAACGGCCCGGGAGTACACGCGGTTCCCCGCTTCGCAGAGTCGGTCAGCGCCGTGTGGATGCGCGTCCGTCCCGTGCCCGGCCATCTTCCACCTCTGGCTCCGACTCCTGGCCCCAGCGTCCTGAGCGATGCGGCTCACCAGCGACGTCCCGGCGCTCACCGTCCGTGCCGCGTCCCGCACGCCTTCGCAGCGCAACTATGCGCGGCACCGCCCGCCTCCGCAACAAGTTCCTGCACCTCAACGCCCGTTAATGCCCCGGAATCAGCCGTATCCTCCCTACCTCCGGAACTTCCGCTGCACCAAGCTGACGGTCGACAGGGCGTCCCGTCTCGCATGCGGTGGGCACTTCCGGGCACGCCGGAGCGACCGGCGTGTGACGTAGGGCACTTGACCTCGGGTGATGGCGGACATGTCCGATCCGTCGCGCAACGGCAGCCGCACGGATGCGGGTTCGTCCGGGGCCGCGGCCGATCGACCGGACGAACCTCGGTGCGCGCTCGCCCGGATGACCCGGACCGGGTCACGACCGCCGTGCCCCGGGGGTGGGACGGGAAGTGCGCGGCGGACGGCCGCGACCTCCACGAGGCCACCGCACGGGGGACGTGGAGGACAGGGTGCCGGGGGGGACCGCCGTGGGCGGCGGTGGAGTTCAGGTGTGGGAACGCCTCGGACGGGCGGGTGGTGACACCCGCCCGCCCGGAGGGTCAGTGCAGACCGGCCGCCGCGCAGGCCGCCTTGTACTTGTCGGTGCAGATCTGCTTCACGGTGTAGATGCCGTCCTGGATCACCGTGTCCTTGATGTTGTCCGTGGTGAGCGCGACCACCGGCACCAACATCGACGGGATGTTCTTCGTCGTCGGGCTGTCGACCTTGTCGCGGGTCAGCGCGTCGAACTCGATGGAGCGCCCCTGGACCTTGGCGACCGCCATCTCCGCGGCGTTGTTCGCCTCTTCCGGGTACGACTTGTACACGCTCATGTACTGCTCGCCCGAGATGATCCGCTGCACCGCGTCCAGCGCCGCGTCCTGCCCGGTCACCGGCGGCATCTTGGTGACGCCGGCGTCCTTCAGCGCTTCGATGACGGCGCCTGCCATGCCGTCGTTCGCGGAGTAGACACCGGCGATGTTGCCGAGCCCGATGGCCTGGATCGCCTTGTCCATGTTGGCCTTGGCGTTCTCCGGCTTCCAGTCCTTGGTGTCGAACTCCCCCACCTTAGGGATCTTCACCTTGTCCTGGAGCTCGCTCAGCGCACCCGCCTTGAACTGTGCGGCGTTCGGGTCGGTGGGCGAACCGTTCATCATGACGATCGTGCTGCCGGAGGCCTTGGTGCCGAGCTTCTCGACGAGCGCCCGGCCCTGCACCTGGCCGACCAGTTCGTTGTCGAAGGAGATGTACGCGTCGATCGGGCCCTGCGCGAGACGGTCGTAGGCGATGACCGGGATACCCGCGTCCTTCGCCTTCTGCACACCGGGCTCGATGGCCTTGGCGTCCACGGCGTCCACCAGGAGCACGTCCACCTTGTCGGCGATCATCTGCTCGAGCTGCTGGCTCTGCTTGGCCGCGTCCGCGCCGGCGTTCGCGGAGACGACCTTGCCCTTGTCGTGGGTGAGCGACTTCACCTGCCGCTCGATGATGGGACGGTCGAACTGTTCGTACCGCGGATTGTCGGTCTCGGGCAGAAGGAGACCCACCGTGATGTCGTTGCCCTTCTTCGGGGTCGCGGAGCTGCTGCCGCCGCCGACTCCGTCGATGACGCCGCAGGCGGCGAGCGAGACGGCCGACACCGAGGCGGCCAGGGCCATGGCGGTACGACGCACAGCGGTCCTACGGGTGGTACGAGCGTTCACATCAGGTGCCTTCCGGGCGAGGGAGCAGCATTGCGACCCAGGTGGCTGAAAGCCAACGCGGCGACGGTATGCAGCGTCAAGAAGTACCGGTTAACGAGATGGCAACAGCCCCCGTGTGGAAGTCACGTGAAACCAAAGAAAGTGTAGTGCGCGAGCCGTTTCCGAACCTTCGCGGGGTGGAGTTTTGAGCTCCGACCTGCGCGGATCGGGAAACCGACACCCCATCAACTTCCTTGAAAGTTAAAGACGTTCATCGATCGACCCAAACGTGATCTACGTCACGTGCCGCCGGGCGATCGCTTCTCCTCCGGAGAGCCGGCCATCGCGCACCGCATCGCCGGCGAGCCGGTTGCGCACGATGACCCGCGCGTCTTCCGTCGTCGGGCGGGAGTTCTTCACGAACTCTCCATTAAGGGGCACATCGACAGAGACTCCTCATCATCGGCGATCGAGCACAACTGGGGCACCGGACAACCGGTTTCGAGTCCTCGGGAACGACGAGACGGGCCGAACGCAAAGCACCGCCACCGCGGCCTCCTGTGCTCAGCCGGTCCTCAAACGGCAGTTCTTCGCGCACACGAGCCTGTCCGGCACACCGAGAAGGACCGACTGCGACAGCGCTGCCGACCACCGACCGGACCGGCTCCTGGCTCCGGCCACGCGCGAAGGGGCGGCACCGGAGACATTTCCGGTGCCGCCCCTTCGGCGTGATGTCAGTCGGACTGCTGCTGCCGCTTGGGCCGCCACACGACCAGCGCGCTGGTCTGCTGCACCTCCTGGTACGGCACCAGGTCACGGCGGTACGAGGCGTGCACCGCGGCCTCGCGCTGCCGCATCGTCGCCGCCGCGCCGTCGAGCGCGGCCTGAAGCTCCGCGACCCGGGACTGGAGCGCGGCGACCTGGTTCTCCAGCTCGATGATCCGCTTGATGCCGGCGAGGTTGATGCCCTCGTCCTGCGACAACTGCTGCACCTGACGGAGCAGTTCGATGTCGCGGGCCGAGTAGCGCCTGCCCCGGCCGGCCGTGCGGTCCGGGGAGACGAGCCCCAGACGGTCGTACTGGCGCAGCGTCTGCGGGTGCAGGCCGGAGAGCTGGGCCGCCACCGAGATGACGTAGACCGGGGTCTCCTCGGTCAGTTCGTACGGGTTGCGTCGACGGCCGTCCATCTCCTCATGCTCCCTTCGCCGCCTGGAACAGCTCCGCCCGCGGGTCCTCGCCCGCGGTCGCCTCGCGATACGCCTCCAGGGCGTCACGAGCCTTCCCCGACAGGTCCTTCGGAACACTCACCTCGACGGTGACCAGCAGGTCCCCGCGGGTGCCGTCCTTGCGGACCGCGCCCTTGCCACGGGCGCGCATGGTCCGTCCGTTGGGCGTGCCCGGGGGCAGCTTCAGCGTGACCGGGGGTCCGCCGAGGGTGGGGACCCGGATGTCGCCGCCGAGCGCCGCCTCCGTGAACGTCACGGGCACGGTCACCGTCAGGTTGTCGCCCTTGCGGCCGAATACGGGATGCGCGTCCACGTGCACGACGACATACAGGTCGCCGGCCGGGCCGCCCCGCTCGCCGGGACCGCCCTTGCCGCGCAGCCGGATGCGCTGCCCGTCCGTGACACCCGCCGGGATGCGGACCTGCATCGTCCGGGACGACTTGGCCCGGCCGCTGCCCTTGCACTCCATGCAGGGGTGCTCGGCGATGAGTCCGCGGCCCTTGCAGTCCGGGCAGGGGTCCGTCAGCGAGAATCCGCCGCCGGAGCCGCGCGCCACCTGGCCGGTGCCGACGCAGGTCGGGCACACCCGCGGCGTGCCGTTCTTGTCGCCGGTGCCCGAGCAGGCCTTGCACGGCGCCTGCGAGGACATGCGCAGTGGAACGGTCGCGCCGTCCACCGCCTCCATGAAGCTGAGCGTGACCTCGGACTCGATGTCCTGGCCGCGCCTCGGCTGCGTGCGCGTACCCGCGCCGCCGCCGCGGTTGAACAGGCCCCCGAAGACGTCACCGATGCCGCCGCCGAAGTTCCCCCCGGCACTGCCGCCCTGACCGCCGAAGAGGTCGCCCAGGTCGAAGTTGAACGATCCTCCCGCCCCGGGACCGGGACGGAAGCCACCGTTGCCGAAGAGGGCGCGCGCCTCGTCGTACTCCTTGCGCTTCTTGGGGTCGCCGAGGATGTCGTTCGCCTCGGAGATCTCCTTGAAACGTTCCTCCGCCTTGACGTTGCCCTTGTTGGCGTCCGGGTGGAACTCGCGGGCGAGCTTCCGGTACGCCTTCTTGATCTCGGCCTCGGTGGCGTCCTTGGGGACGCCGAGGACCTTGTAGTAGTCCTTCTCGATGAAGTCCTTGGTACTCATCCCCGACGCCCCTCCTTCCGTTCCGCGTTGTTCTCCGAGGGGAGCCCGGTGCGGACACCCCTGTCGATCACGTCAGCCCTCGTCCGGGCCACCGCTCTCCTTGTCGTCGCCCGCCTCGCTCGTCTCCTCGGCCTTGACCGTCTGCGCCCCCGGCTGCGGCTCGGCCACGGCCACCCGCGCGGGGCGGATGGTGCGCTCGCCGAAGCGATACCCGGGCTGCAGAATCGCCACGCACGTCGTCTCGGTGACGTCCGGCGCGTACGAGTGCATCAGGGCCTCGTGGATCGTCGGGTCGAAGGGCTCGCCCTCCTTGCCGAACTGCTGCAGACCCATCTTCGCCGCGACCGTCTCCAGGGACTCGGCGACGGACTTGAACCCGCCGACGAGCTCGCCGTGGTCACGCGCGCGGCCGATGTCGTCGAGCACCGGCAGGAGCTCGGTCAGGAGGTTCGCGATGGCGATCTCCTTGACCGTGATCCGGTCGCGCTCCACGCGGCGGCGGTAGTTCTGGTACTCGGCCTGGAGGCGCTGGAGGTCCAGGGTGCGCTCGTGGAGCGCTGTGCGCACCTGGTCCAGCTGGGCCACCAGACCTGCGGTCTGTGCCGTTCCGTCCCCTGCCGGGGCCGCCGCCTCCTCCGAAGAGGGGGAGGCGGCCTGCGGCTCGGCGTCGTCTGGGGTGGCGCCGGAGGGGACGTCGGGCTTCTCCTCGAAGCCCGGGGTCTCCTCCGTCACGCGGCACCGTCCTTACGGTCCTCGTCGACGATCTCGGCGTCGACGACGTCGTCGTCGGCCTTCGCCTGGCCGGCACCGGCGTCACCGGCACCGCCCGCGGCCTGAGCGGCCTGGGCGTCGGCGTACATGGCCTGGCCGAGCTTCTGCGAGACGGCCGCGACCTTCTCCGTGGCGGTACGGATCTCGGCCGTGTCCTCGCCCTTGAGCGTCTCCTTCAGCTCGGCGACGGCGGCCTCGACCTCGGTCTTGATCTCGCCGGGGACCTTGTCCTCGTTGTCCTTGAGGAACTTCTCGGTCTGGTAGACGAGCTGCTCGCCCTGGTTGCGGGTCTCGGCGGCCTCGCGGCGGCGGTGGTCCTCCTCCGCGTACTGCTCGGCCTCCTGGCGCATCCGGTCGACCTCGTCCTTCGGGAGCGAGGAGCCGCCGGTGACGGTCATCTTCTGCTCCTTTCCGGTGCCGAGGTCCTTCGCCGTGACGTGCATGATGCCGTTGGCGTCGATGTCGAAGGACACCTCGATCTGCGGGACGCCGCGAGGCGCCGGCGGCAGACCGGTCAGCTCGAACATGCCGAGCTTCTTGTTGTACGCAGCGATCTCGCGCTCGCCCTGGTAGACCTGGATCTGCACGGACGGCTGGTTGTCCTCGGCCGTGGTGAAGATCTCGGACCGCTTGGTCGGGATCGTGGTGTTGCGCTCGATCAGCTTGGTCA
>NZ_LMWH01000301.1 GCF_001507435.1 Streptomyces sp. NRRL F-5122 | reverse complement strand
CCACGACGCGCCCCTCCCGGTCGTTCGGTCTCATCCCGCCGGCCTGTCCTCCGGCAAGCAGGCGCGTACCCGACGACCGACCCCTTATTCCTGAAATTTCTTTCGGGTTTTCTTCAGTGGCCGCTCTCGCGGGTGTCGGTGTGGCTGCGCAGGACCTCCTTCACCTTGGCCACCGCGAAACCCCAGCCCTGCTCGACGGTCGGCTTGGCGGGCACCGCGATCTCGTCGGGGTTGGTCAGGACGTCGAGGAGGACCGGGCCGGGAGTGCCGAAGGCCCGGCGTACGGCGTCCTCCAGGTCGGCCGGATCCGTCACGCGGATGCCGGTGATGCCCATGGCGTCGGCGACGGCGGCGAAGTCGGGGTTGTCCAGGACGGTGCCGAACTCGGGCAGGCCGGCCTGTTCCTGTTCGAGTTTCACCATGCCCAGCCGCCGGTTGTCGAAGACGACGAGTTTGACGGGCAGCCGGTACGTCTTCAGGGTCATCAGGTCGCCCAGGAGCATGCTCAGCCCACCGTCCCCGCAGAACGCCACCACCTGCCGGTCGCGGTCCAGGCACTGTGCGCCAAGGGCCTGGGGCATCGCGTTGGCCATCGAACCGAGGTTGTAGGAACCGATGAGGGCTCGCCGGCCGCGCATCTGCACGAACCGCGACAGCCATACGGTGGCCATGCCGGTGTCGGAGGTGAAGACGGCGTCCTCGGCGGCGACCCGGTCGACGAGCGCGGCCAATGCTTCGGGGCGGACATCGTGGGTGCGGTTGTCCAGGGCGGAGCGGACGCGGCCGACCAGGCCCGTGTCGTGCGCCGGGTCGGCGAGCCGGGCCTGACCGGTGCGCCACTGCTCGAACCGTTCACGGGCCTTGGTCAGGTGCGACCGGTCGCGTGCCCCGTCTGCCCTGTCCGCGCCGGCGGGCGGACAGGCGAGGTGGTCGAGGAGGTCGCGTACGGTGGCGCCGGTGTCGCCCACGAGTGCGACGTCGACCGGTACCCGGCGTCCGATGTGGGTGGCGTCGGTGTCCACCTGGATGACGGTGCGGTCGGTGGGATACCAGTCCCGGTAGGGGAAGTCGGTACCGAGCAGCAGGAGGGTGTCGGCGTCCTTCAAAGCCGCTGCCGCCGCCGGGTTGCCGATCAGGCCCGTCTGGCCGACCTGGAAGTCATTGGTGTCGTCCTCGAAGCTCTCCTTCGCTTTGAGGGTGAGCACCATCGGTGCGGCCAGGCGGTCGGCGAGGGCGAGGACGTCGGTGCGGGCCGCGCGGGCGCCCGCCCCGACGAGCAGGGTGAGGCGTTCGGAGCGGTCAAGGAGCTCGGCGGCGCGTTGGACGGCCGGCTCCTCCGGCCGGCTCACCGCGCGGCTCAGGCCGAACCGGGCGGGCCGCCCGTCCGGCACCTCACGCTCACCCAGGTCGCCCGGCACGGTCAGGACGGCGACGCCCTTGCGTCCCAAGGCGGTGCGCACGGCCGTCTCCAGCATCTGCGGAAGCTGCTCGGGCGAGGTGAGGGTGGCGCGGAAGACGGCCACATCACGAAAGAGGGCGTCGTTGTCGACTTCCTGGAAGTAGTCGCTGCCGAGTTCGGCGAGCGGTACCTGCCCGGCGATCGCCAGAACCGGGGCGTGGCTCTTGGCCGCGTCGTACAGCCCGTTGAGCAAGTGGACCGAACCAGGCCCCACCGTGCCCATGCACACCCCGAGGGGGCCGCCGAGCTGTGCCTGCGCGGACGCGGCGAACGCCGCCGCCTCCTCGTGCCGGCAGCCCACCCATTCCAGGCCCTCGGTGGTACGCAGGGCGTCGGTCAGGGGATTGAGCGCATCGCCCACGACGCCGAAAACCTGGCGCACACCCAGGTCGCTCAACGCGTCCACGATGACACGGGCAACGGTTCGGGCCACGTGAATCCTCCAGCTCATACGGTGAAACGGTCGGGGTCTGCGGCCTTCCAGTCGGCCGCCCACGATGCGGGCGCCTCATCGAGCAACTGCCCGGGCGCCAGCCACTCGTACAGCTCCTCGTAGGAGCGTTCGGTGCAGGGGTCGATGCGCCGGCGCAGCATGTGCGGACGCAGCTGTGCGGGATCGGTGACCCCCATGGCCGCCATGATCTGCACCGCGCTGGCCACGGTCGCTTCCTGGAACCGCTGCACGCGCGGTGTCTTGTCCCGCACGTCCAAAGCGCGGGCCCGGCGCGGGTCCTGGGTCGTGACACCGGTGGGGCAGGTGTTGGTATGGCACCGCTGGGCCTGGATGCATCCGAGGGCGAACATCATCGCCCGTGCCGCGTTGCCGTAGTCGGCGCCCTGCACCATGCGTTTGACCAGGTCGGTACCGGTGGCCATCTTGCCGCTCGCCCCGATCCGCACACGATCCCGCAGGCCCGTGCCCACCAGGGCATTGTGCACGGTGAGCAGGCCCTCGGTGAGCGGGGCACCCACATGATCGGCGAACTCCAGCGGCGCAGCCCCCGTCCCGCCCTCGGCTCCGTCCACGACGATGAAGTCAGGCGCCGTGCCCTCCTCCAGCATGGCCTTGCACACGGCGAGAAACTGCCGGCGCGAGCCCACGCACAGTTTGAAACCGGCGGGCTTGCCCCCGGACAACTCCCGCATCCGGGCGACGAAGCGCACGAGTTCGCGCGGCGTGGCAAACACCCGGTGGTACGGCGGAGAGACCACGGTGCGCCCGACGGGTACGTCCCGGACCCGCGCGATCTGCGCATCGACCTTGGCCCCGGGCAGCACGCCGCCGATCCCGGGCTTGGCTCCCTGCGACAGCTTCAGCGACACGCACTTGACGTGATCGTGCGCCGCCTTGTCGGCGAACTCGGCCGCATCGAAATCACCGTTGCCCGTCCGGCAGCCGAAATAGCCGGTGCCGATCTCCCATATCAGGTCACCGCCCGGACGCAGATGGTACTCGGACAGCCCGCCCTCACCCGTGTCATGCGCGAAGCCACCGGCTGCGGCCGCCCCGTTGAGCGCGAGGACCGCCTGGGAGGACAGCGAACCGAAACTCATCGCCGACACGTTCAACAACGCCATGTCGTAGGGGCGGGAGCAGTCCGGCCCACCGACCCGCACCCGCGGCGGCCCTTTGGGCACCGCGCAGGGCGCCATCGACGGCACCAGGAACTCGTAGCCGGCCCGATACACATCCCGTTCGGTGCCATACGGCTGCTCGGCGTCGGTCCCCTTCGCCCGCTCGTAGACAATGCTGCGCACATCCCGGTCAAAGGGACGCCCGTCAAAGTTCCGCTCGATGAAGTACTGCTGAAGCTCCGGGCGTATCCGCTCCAGCAGGAAACGGGCATGGCCCAGCACCGGATAGTTGCGCAGCACCGAATGCCGGCGCTGCACCACATCCCACCCACCCAAGACCCCCGCCCACACCAGCAGCACAGCAGCCGGCCACCACCAGGGCGAGACCCGGACCGCGGCCACAACGGCCCCGAGCCCGGCGAGCAAGGCAACAACGACAATTCCCACACGTGTCACCCCTCGCGGATTGCCCGCCAACCGGCCCCCATGCACCAGCTTGCGGAAAAGTCCTTCAAAGCCCGTAGCAGCGTGAACTCACCGCCGCACCCCCACACATGAATCCCTCCCGGTCGGGCGGACCTGCCGGCGGACTGTGCACGCACAAGGCCCCAGTACACCGCCCACGCGGACAGGGGCTACGGCCACCGCGCGAGTGTCCATGCCGTACGAGGCCCTCCTCCACCCTGCTAGGCATGGTCGCGCGCCCTCGACACCGGCACGATGCAGGGAACGCCGTGACGGGCGGCCAGATCCTCAACGGCTCCACCGCGTGATCGAGCCATGAGGGTGGCGGGGCGGGAACGGCCGACTCGGCGCTGCACCCGCCCCATACCGCACTTTCACGCCGCGCCACCGCGTTCCCGACCGCTTCGGAGCGGGCCGGCACCCGAAGATCGCAGCGCAGGTGATGAGGGCCGGATGCTTCCGAGAACCGACCGGCCCGCCGACGTAACCCACGGCCGAGAGCGCCTGGCTGGCCTCGTGGACAGATAGAGTCTGCGGGACCCTCACGGCAATGACAGGCGAGTTCGAGCGTCGGCGCGGCTGCCCCTTGGTACCAACGAGGTCCGGTGGCCAACCGCGACGATCAGACCGCGGCTCGCGCGCTTGCCCTAGAGCCTGTCGTCAAACGTCACGCCCACATCAGGAGTGACGCGAGTGCGACGGCGGCCTGGAAGGACCGGGCGGTCTTCTCGTAGCGGGTGGCGATTCCACGCCACTGCTTGAGGCGGTTGAAGCAGCGTTCCACGACATTGCGGCGCTTGTAGACCGCCTTGTCGAAAGCCGGAGGTCGTCCGCCGCGGCTGCCACGGCGAAGCCGGTTGCGGATCTGGTCGGCGCGTCCGGGGATGGTGTGGGCGATGCCCCGCGCCCGTAGCCAGGTGCGGATGGCTTTGGAGCTGTAGCCCTTGTCGCCGATGACATGCGTGGGCTTGGTCCGGGGTCGGCCGGGCCCGAGCCGCGGCACTCGGATCGCCTCCATAACGGCGGTGAACTGGGTGCAGTCGTTGGTGTTGCCGCCGGTGACCGTGAAGCCGAGCGGGCGGCCCAGCCCGTCACACGCGAGGTGGATCTTGCTGGTCAGGCCGCCCCGGGACCGTCCGAGCCCTGAGCTGCGGAGCCCCCTTTTCGGGCCCCGGCGGCATGCTGATGGGCCCGCACGACGGTGGAGTCGACCGACACCATCCAGTCGACAGCACCGGCCGCATCCGCCTTCGCCTGTGCCGCCCGCAGCATCCGCTCGAAGGTGCCGTCCGCCGCCCACCGACGGAACCGGGTGTGCAGGGTGGCCCAGGACCCGTACCGCTCGGGCACATCCCGCCAGGCGGACCCGGTCCGGAACTTCCACACAATCCCGTTCAGGACCATCCGGTCATCCGGCCGTTTCCGCCCCGACTCCGCACGAGGCAGCAACGGCCGCACGAACTCCCACTCGGCATCCGTCAGTTCATGGCGACGTATCACCCGACCATGATCTACCAGGCAAGATCGTTTGACGACAGACCCTAGCGAGCCACGTCGCGGCCGACCTGGTCACCTTCTGCGACAGCATCGGCGATGTCACCTGTGCGGACATCGGCAACGGCTACTTCCGCGCTCCGGCAGTGGCGACCAGGGTCAGCCCGCGGGGCCCATTCTGTCGGCTGCTGTGGGGGTGCGGCGCGCGGCGTGTGTCAGACCGCGTTTGAGATCTCGGCGTAGGACAATCGGGCGGTGACGCGACCCCCGAACTGTGACCTCTCCCTTGAAGAGCTTGAACGCGACCGCTGGCCAGCCCCGTCGGCCGACACCACCCGTCTAGTCGCTACTGCGCACGCCTTGCTGCGTCGGCCGATCGGTGAGCTGACAGTCGAGGACATACGTCTGTTGATCGGGCAGGACATAGGGCTGTCCTACCTCCTGCCGCTGGCCCTCAAGGTGCTGCGGGACAACCCGATGGCGGCGGGTGACATGTACGAAGGTGATCTGCTGTCCGCGGTCCTCACCAGGAACCCAGCGGTCTGGACCGAGTCTTCCGGACTCGGCCGAGAGCTTCGCGCGCTCGTCTCGGAGTTGATCGACCTGCCACCTGACCTGCAACAGAAGGTTGAGCGGTTCTTGATTCAGTAGCGCGCTGACGCGGGATGTTACCCATGGGTGGGCGGACCGGCGTACCTATGAAACCTTTCGCGCAAGCGGGCGCGGGCCCTGCCGTGTCGCCGGTCGGCCGCGGGTGAGGCGGCGGACCATGAGGCCGGTCATTGCCCAGCGGATCATGGTCTCGGAACGGGCCGGGCTGGTCTCGTAGTCCCTGGCGAGGCGACCGTGAGCAGTAAGCCACGAGAAGGTGCGTTCGATCGCCCAGCGCTTGGGCTGGACCTGGAAGCCGCACTGGCCAGGATCTTTGCGGACGATGTCCAGCTCGCGGCCGAGCATCTGGGCGGTCCAGTCAACCAAGCGGCCAGCGAAGCATGGTCCGCCCAGATCTTCCGAATCTGCGGATGGTCGAGTCGAGTCCACAGCAGCGGCCGCTTCGCGCCATCCCGATCCTGGACACTGGCTGCGACGACATGGATCGCGACGAGCAGGCCGAGGGTGTCGGTGACCAGGAACCTCTTGCGGCCCTTGACCTTCTTGCCCGCGTCGAAGCCCCTGGTGGCCGCCGGGACAGTGTCGGCGGTGCGGACAGATTGCGAGTCGATCAGCCCTGCGCTCGGCTCTGCCTTTCGGCCGTCGGCCTCACGGACCCTGCCGCGCAGGACGTCGTGGACGTGTTCGACGGTGCCGTCGTCGTGCCACCAGGAGAAGTACCAATACGCAGTCGGCCAGGGCGGGAAGTCCTTCGGCAGCTGCCGCCAGGGGCACCCGGTCCGCACCACATAGAAGATCGCGTCCACGATCCGCCGACATGGGTGCTTCTCCCGACGTCCGCCCCTCGGCCCTACCCGCGCTGGCGGTAACAACGGCTCTACCAACACCCACTGTTCGTCCGTCAGATCCGACGGATAGCCACCCCCAACACCACTCACGCAGAGCTCAACGACCGCTCCATCGCACAGGCACGGCAGATCTCAAACGCGGTCTGAGGCTCTCGCAAGATGCGCAAGATGTTGACGGGCGGTCGGATGGGTCGCATGAGAGCGGCCCAGACGATGCCTGGCGCCTGCCCCAGGTAGTACTCATGACCGACGCCTGCCGCGGCGATGCCACACCCGCGGGAAGCACCCCTTGGATGCGTGTCTCTGGACAGCGCCGGGCGCAGACCGGCGGCCAGCACCCGGCCGGTCATCGGCGATCCGAACCCCATCTTCAGCTCGACGACCGGGCTGATCGACAGGGGGCTGCCGGCGTCGGCGAGCATCCGCAGCTCACCCCACCCGGCGCCGAGCAGAAGATCGAGCGCCCCGGCGCGTCCTGCAACGCGGCGACGGCGGCATCCTCGCGCTCGTGGCTCCGTGCGACGTGGTACCAGTCCAGCATCGTGGTCACGCCGGAGTGCGAAGCCTCCAAGCAGCCGAGCACGGTGCCCACGTAGACGCCCTCGGGCCCGCAGTGGGGTTTGACCGTGCCGTGCATGGCCGTAGCCCACTGGGGAACGTCCAGTCCCCGCCGGCTCCCCGGAACGCGGTCTGCCAGGTGTGGCGGTGGTTGTCGACGAAGCCGGGCATGACGATCCGGCCCCGGTAGCGGCGGGAGCCGGTCCCACGCGTCCACCCGTCAGCGCAAGCGGAGTCATCCGGGCAGCCCACCGACGGCGAGGGCGTGGACGTCGTCTTCGACAACGGAGCGGAGTCCACGTTCCGCGCCTCGACGAAGGTCCTGCGCCGGAAGGGCCTACTGCCGTACTACGGCGCGATGATCGGCGCGGTCCCCGTGGTGCACGTGCACGAACTGCCCCGCAGTATCAAGGTTTCCTACCCGGTCTTCCGTGACCACATCCCGCCCGCGAGGCGCTGCTGCGCCACGGCGCGGACCCCTTCGACCTGGTCCGGACAAGGCCTCCTGCATCCGGGCATCGGCCGACGCCACCCGCTCCAGGATGCTGCCCCGGCTGAGACAGCAGGGCGAGAAACGGTCACCTCGGCGCACCCGCCCTGGCTGGACCGCGCAAGATCCGCGCCGGCCCGCATCAGAACACGCCGGCACGCCGAACCGTGGTGAGCCCTCCCCGATGCCGGAAGGCTCACCACCGTCCACAGGCACAGCCGACGTCAGTGCTTGAAGGCGTCCTTGGTCTTCTCCTTGGCCTCACGGGCGTCACCCGTACTCTTCTCCGCCTGCCCCTCCGCGGCCATACGGTCGTTCCCGAGGGCCTTTCCCAGAGTCTGCTTGGCCTTGCCCTCGGCCTGCTCGGCCTTCGCCTTCGCCTTCTCGCCTGCACTCATGAACATGCCTCCTCACAACTGGATGCCGCTGTCGCGGTGACGCCCACGTGCCCCGGCATCCCCTTCACAAACAAGGCACCTTGGGTGAATGAACCAGCATTGGAAGGGCACACGGCGGGCCAGGAGGTAGATAACAATGGTTCCTTTGCTTCTTGTTCTGCTGCTCGCAATCATCCTTTTCGGCGCCGGCTTCGCCGTCAAAATCCTGTGGTGGGTCGCCCTGGCCGTGCTCGTGGTGTGGCTGCTCGGCTTCCTCATGCGCTCCACCTCCGCAGGCGGCAGCCGCGGCCGCTGGTACCGATGGTGACCTGACCGGCGCATACGCACACCCTTGTCAGGGCCCGGCCGTCGTTGACGGCCGGGCCCTGACGGCGTGGTCTCATGTGGTGGCACCCTGCCTCGTCAGATGTCGCGGAATTCAATGTCGTCGACATGGCGAAGGACGGCGTCATCGGGGATCCAGGGAAATCTGATCCCGGGAAACCTCACCGGCCACGGGCCGTACGGATCGAAAGCAAGGACCGCGTCGACGAAAGGCTCCGGCGGCAGGTAACCATGATCGGCGACGTAGTGGCCGATGAGATGCGGAGCTGCGAAAACCGTGCCGGGGGCTCCCGGAACACGGATCTCAGCCGTTCCGGCGCTCGCGCGCAGATGCCCCTGCCGGGGCTTGTACCAGGCGTGCGACTCCGGCAGGGGCGTGGGGCACAGGTCGCACTCGTGCAGCCCCAGCATCGCGTTGACCTGCTGAGCCTCAAGTATGGCCAGGAGCCTGTCAGTGAAAGCCTCGGGAGCCGGGCCGGCCCTCCACCGGTGGCCGGCTTCCAGCCAGCCCACGTTGAGGCGTTCGTAGGCGGGCCGAAAGCTGACGAACCGCATACCGTCGACGCGGTCAGTGAACACCTCGCCTGCGTCCGCGTAGGTGTAGGGGCTGAGATCCTCATAGAACATCCGGCCATCATCTCTCCACCCGAACGGGCTCATGACCGACACCGCGCCTGGCCCGGCCCGGCCATCGCAGTCACGCTGCCCTCACCCGTGACGGCCGGGCGGGGCAAAGGTTCCCGAAGGGATTACGGGTAGGCGGGTTGAGGTCGGAGGCGGGACCGGCACACGTGAAGGAACCCACGCCACCTCCCGCCGCGTCCCGCCACCGACCCCCTCCCCCGGCCTCGCCAGGCGTCGTAACCGCGGGTAGGCGCAGGGCCGGTGCCGAGAGGGCCGCCATCGGCGGCCTTGCGCATCACGGGTCATGCGCCGACAGCGCAGGCATCGACCCCAGGCCGCCCGCACTGACGGCACGCCTCCTCGAAGAGACCCGCCCGGTAGTGCCGCAGCGCGCGGGTTCCGGGTGCCGCGGGTAGCGTCGAGCCGGTGCCGGGAGTGAGACGGGGGTTGCCGGGCATCTGCTCCTGCGGGCGCGTCAGGCGGCCCGAACCATCCTCATAGTCCTTTCTGCCCCTACGGGAGTTCCGGCGTGATCCTCGACGGCATACCCGCACCCGCTGAGCCCGGCGCCGAAGCGGACGTGCGGGCCCGCAAGCAGCGCCTGCGACGCCGCCTGGAGCGGCTGATCGGCGTGGCCGCCACCGAAGGCAACGAACTGGTCCCCTTGCGCAACGGCGACGAGATCTTCCCCGCGATGCTCGGCGCGATCCGCTCAGCCCGGCACACCATCGACATGATGACGTTCGTCTACTGGCGCGGCCAGATCGCCCACGACTTCGCCGCCGCCCTGGCCGAACGCGCCCGCGCAGGAGTGCGGGTAAGGCTGCTGCTCGACGGCTTCGGGGCCCAGAAGATCGAGCCACGCCTGCTCGACCTCATGGACGCCGCCGGTGTGCAGGTGGCCTGGTTCCGCAAACCGGTCTGGCTGTCACCGTTCAAACAGAACCACCGCTGCCACCGCAAAGCCCTCGTCGTCGACGAGCACACCGCGTTCACCGGCGGCGTCGGCATCGCACAGGAATGGTGCGGCAACGCCCGCAACCCCGGCGAGTGGCGCGACACCCACGTAAAGGTGCGCGGCCCCGCCGTGGACGGCATCGCCGCCGCGTTCGCGCAGAACTGGGCCGAATGCCACGACGAACTCTTCGACGACCACGACCGCTTCACTGACCACCCGCAGGCCGGCTCATCCATCGTCCAGGTCGTACGCGGCTCCGCCAGCATCGGCTGGCAGGACATGCAGACCCTCATCCGCATCATGCTGACCTCCGCCGAGCAGCGCTTCCGCCTGGCCACCGCCTACTTCGCCCCCGACACCTACTTCGTCGACCTGCTGTGCGAAACCGCGCGCCGCGGCGTGCGCGTGGAGATCCTCCTGCCCGGCCCGCACACCGACCAGCGCGCCTGCCAACTCGCCGGCCAGCACCACTACACACGCCTGCTTCAGGCAGGCGTCCACATCCGGCAGTACCAGCCGACGATGATGCACGCCAAAATCATCACCGTGGACTCGGTCGCCGCCCTCATCGGCTCCACCAACTTCAACCGCCGCTCCATGGACCACGACGAAGAGGTCATGCTCGCCGTCCTGGACGAGACGTTCACCGCCGCCCTCGATGCCGACTACGAACGCGACCTGGAACACAGCGTCGCCATCGACCTGACCCGCTGGAAACGACGTGCGGTCCTGCAACGCGCCAAGGAAGCCGCCATCACCCCGATCCGCCGCTTCCTGTAACCGCACCGGCCTCGGCCTGTCCCGCAGCCGTCGGCACCCGTCGGCCGTCCGCCAGGGGAATCGTTGGCGGGCCGTCGCCCGGGGGCCTGAGCCTGCGGGGAAGATGGCCGTGCCGTCATCGCTGGTCCGTCACGGCCGGCTCCGTCTGGGTCGCGGGCACGGTCGTCTTCACCATCTTTCCGCTGTTGAACTCGTACACCGTGCGACTTCCACCCGCCGCGCCCTCTTCCAGGATGACGCGGTCAACATAGGGCCTCGGGTTTCTGCCGCCCGGGCCCTTGAGTTCCTTCTCAATGGCGTTCTCGACTTTGCGCAACTCCCGGATGTCGTCGGTGACCTGCATGGAAATGGTTCCCCTGTGGCGGTTCGCGCTGCCCGTTCCCGAACGCAGAGTGAGCTCCGGCTCGGTCGTGGCGTTGCCCTGCCCGCTGGCGTTCTTTCCTTCGAGTTGGAACGCGGCCGCCTTGAGATTGGCGGCGAAGTTCCGTTCGACCGTCTGCTTCGCCTGGACGAACTCGCCCGTGTACATACCGGCCGCCTGCGCCGCCCCGGCGCTAGCGTCCCCGCCGGAGGCGACGGACCGCCAGATCACCCAGTCGGCGCCGACGTTGCCCGACCGCTTCTCCGGTTCATAGGCAGCGATGTGGTTGCCGTCGCCCTCCGCGCCCGACGCCATGCCGAGGTAGTGGTTGATGTCGGCCAGGCTGCATGCACCGAACTGGACCACGCACTCCGGGTCCTCGTTCAGTGCCATCAGACCCATCTGGAGCTCGTACAACCATCCGCTGCCCGGCACTGCCTTCCGCGCGAGGGATTGGATCTCATCCCGCGGGAAGGCGCGGTTCCCCATCGCCATCAGCTCGGCCAAGACCGTACTCGCGGCCGGATGCACGGGCGAGCCATCACTCGCGCTGACGGCGGCGGACGGCCCGGGGTTCGCGGCCGAAGCGGCGGGGGTCTTTCCATGCATTCCCTTGACCAATGTAGTGAGCTTATCCGCGGTGCTGGCTTGGTGAATCTCGTCGGAGTCGATCAAGCGGTTCAGGGTGTCGAACAGCTCGCCCTGGACGCGCTGCAGGTCACTCGCGGTCCGGATACCCCACCTGGCCTTTGTCTTCTGGCTGAAGGTGAAGAAGGTGGGCACGTTCGCTTTCCAGCGGGCGAGCTCATTGATCGTCTTGTGCTTACCGTCGACCACGCAGAGACCGATGTCGACGGCCCTCTGTACCGTCCGCGTCACAGGCACCCCGCCTCCGTCTGCGGCGGGGGCACGCTCGGGGGCCGGCCGGGCCATCACCCGGGTCGCGTTGGCTTCCGCTTCGCGTTCGAACCGGTCGGACGGATCGGAGACCATAAGGCCCGCGCCGTTGTCGGTGCCCGCGACCGGGCCCTGACGCTGCTGGACGACATGCGTCAACTCGTGGGCCAAGGTGTGCTTGTCAGTTCCCCCGTGGCCGACGACGATGTGGCTGCCCGAGGTGTAGGCGCGGGCCCCGACTTCGGCGGCGGACACCCTTGCCGCGGCGTCATTGTGGATACGGACGTCGGAGAAGTCGGTACCGAAGCGGGCCTCCATATCTGACCGGGTCGCCCCGTCCAGGGGCCGCCCGCCACCACGCAGGACATCATGGACGGCGGAACGCTGCACGACGGGCGGCTCGGCCTGACGGCCGCAGTGGGCGCCATGCTCATGCTGGCCCCGCTCCCAGGAGTGCCCTGCCCGGCGGAGCATCTGGACGACACCCGCGTTTCCGGCGGTGCTCTGCAGCGCGAGCAGCCCCCAGGACGGTGTGCCGGCTCCGGCTCCGGCCGCCGGAGTGCGGCGGTTCTCGGTCCGGACCGATTCGGCGTGTTCGTGGTCCCGCACAACAGCCTCTTTGAAAAGAAGGGATACCGACTCCCCTCTTACCTACGCGGTGGGCGGCTGCGGGAACCAGGTACGGATGGGCAGGGTCGCATGGCTGCGCGGGCAATTCGTGAGGACCCTGGGGCCTCGCGCATTCACCACGGGGCGCGGCTGGAAAGGGGGGATGCGCCGGGAAGGGGATACGCGAGGCTTCTGCGCCGTCGCAAGACCAGGGGCGTACGGGTGCGGGCAGCTCAGCGGGGGCTCCCGGTGGCGACGGGCTGTGCCGGCTGGAGGTTCGTCGCCCATGCCACGATCTCCGGCCAGTACCTTCCCGGGCTCTCGCCGCCGATGAGTTCCTTGACCGCATCGGTGAAACCCGGACTGCCTTCCGTGCGCATCACGCCGTCGTAGGGCAGCTCCGCCCTCTGCTTGGACAGCCCCTGCAACTCCTCAGGCACAGACTGGCCCGTCAGCTGCCGTGCCAGAACGACGAACTTCGCCAGGTCGCGCCTGCCGGAGACACCGAAGTACATGCGGTCGACAGCTATCCCCATCCGGCCCTGGACCTGCTCGGCCGACGCTCTGAGCCCATCTCGGATCGTCGCGTGGAGCCGCAGTCTTTCCGCCGTGTCGTCGACGAAGTCGAGGAACTGCCGCAGTGAGACCGCCGTGTCCACATCCGACACGTCCACCGCGGTTCCATTGGCGCGGCGCTGCTCGTCGACGCCGGGACGGAAGTGGAGATTGTCGATCTCTCCGTACTCATGCCAGCCCAACTGTCCGTTGAAGTCGGGCTTCATCTTGCCCATGCGTTCGGTGAGGAAGTCGTGCATGTATTTCGGGTCGCGGCCGGCATGGGCCAGCATCGCCGCCAGGGAGTTCTCGACGGTGAGATGGTCGTTCGGCTGCACACGCCCGTTCGGTCCCGCCGAGGTGCCGTTGTAGGAGCGGTGGGCGAAAGAGTAGTGCGAGTCGTCGAACTCCATCACCATGCCCGGGATGCCGGTGGCGTTGGTCAACTCCTCCGGCGGACGAGAGGCGAACGGGGCCATGGACGTAAACCTGCCGAGCTTCTCGCCGACCTCCTTCTGGGACAGGCCCGCCAGACGTTCACCCGCCAGTGGCGTGTAACTGAACAGGCCACCTTCCTTCCGCAGCAGGCCGGACCCGGCCTCCTCGGTCGACACCCAGCGTTCCTGGACACCGCTCCCGGCGCGCTGGACGGCCACCGGCGGCACGGCCTGCGGCCCCGGATCGTGCGCGCGAGCCACCAGCTCAACCACGACCGAGTTGCCCACTGTCGCCTGGAGTTCGTGAAGCGCGGCACCGGGACCGGACAGCGGCCCGCCGGTTCCTGTACGCAGGGCACCGCGGACGGCGGCACCGGCTGATGCCCGGCCCGGTTCTTCTTCTCGTGCACGCAACGCTTCCCCACCACTCCCGTCGTACAGGCCCCGCCACCACGGCCGGTCGGCCCCTCGCATGTCCGCAAATGGCCAGCCTGACGGGCCGCATCCGGTCCGCGGAAGGTACACACGGGCAGCATCAGGGGCAGACCTGCCGGCCTGCCGGCCTGTCCTTTGAAAGCCTCCGCATCGGCCTCAGCACCGTTCCGGGATCCCGCCCGCAGCAGCGTGGGAGGAACGTTGTGCGCCCAGCGGCCTCTCCCGCGATTACTCAGACGCGCGTTGGACTGGAGGTTCTGCCCAAATCCAGGTGTCCCCACCCCACCGCCCCGGTAGCGTGCGCCGGCATGACATCGGAACTGGAACGACCCCGCTCCAAGCAGACGAAGGCACCGCGCTGATCGGCTGGCTGGACCTGCAACGGCAGATCCTGCGCTGGAAATGCGAGGGACTGAGCGATGAGGACGCGTACCGGCCGGTCATCCCGACCTCACCGCTCATGACGATGGCCGGTCTCATCACCCACATGCGCTGGACCGAGCACATGTGGCTGGAGGTGCTGTTCCTCGGCGGCGACGAGAAGCAGAACCCGTCGTTCGACGAGTCGACCGACGACGCCGACTGGCACACGGACGGACGCCCCCTCACCGAGCTCCTCGCGGAGGACAAGACCCAGTGCGCCCGCAGCAACGAGATCGTCGCCACGGCATCCCTGGACGACGTCGGCCGCCACCCCGACTTCCGCTCCGGCAGCGCCAACCTCCGCTGGATGCTGATCCACCTCGTCGAGGAGACGGGGCGGCACGCGGGGCACGCGGACATCGTCCGGGAACTCCTCGACGGCACAAAGGGCTACTACTAGCGGGGCTCCGCGTGACGGGGCCCTTGTCTCAGGAGCCGGGCCAACACGCCTGACGACCACGCGCGGGAGAGACCGCAAGGTGTGCGGCAGGCTCACCGACCACTGCCCCCTGCACGTGCCGGCCCTCGCCTGGCAGCACCACTGGCGGATCGGACATGTCTGACAGCGCCGGGGCGGGGCACCAGAGCTCATGCGACATCGCATGCCCCACCGAGTGACACGAGGTGAACCATGACCAAGGAGATCCGGGACCTGACCCCCAAGTACACCGTCCCCGGTATCGAGCGTGAGGCCGCCGGCCGGCTGATCGGCCTGCTGCGGATGCGGCTGCACGCCCTCAACGATCTCCACCTGACGCTCAAGCACGTCCACTGGAACGTCGTCGGCCACCACTTCATCGCCGTCCACCAGATGATCGACCCCCAGGTCGACCGGGTCCGCGACATGGCCGACGACGTGGCCGAACGTCTCGCCGCACTGGGCGGCGTGGCGCAGGGCACGCCGGGCGCACTGGTGAGCGAACGCACCTGGGACGACTACGCCATCGGCCGCGCCGACGCCATCGCGCACCTCGCAGCGCTCGACCTCGTCTACACCGGCCTGATCGAGGATGTGCGCACCTCGATCAAGGAGGCGGGTCAGGTCGACCCCGCCACCGAGGACCTCCTGATCGAGCAGCTGCGCGACCTCGAGCAGTTCCAGTGGTTCGTGCGGGCCCACCTGGAGAACGCGTCCGGCACACTCGCCACCGACACCGCACGCTTCGAGGAGGAAGCAGCGGCCAAGGGAGCCCACCTGAGCTGAGGGAGGCAGCGACCCGGTACCGCGGGCGGGGGTCGCGGCCGGTCGTGGACAGCCGCCCGCTAGCATCCTGGCCATGGTGTGGCGGGGGTGGCGGACGGGTGCCGTGGCGGGGGTGGCAGTACTGGCGGCCATCTGCGCCTCCGGTCCGGAACAGCCGGAGGTTGTGCGCGCGGCCTCCGACCTCGGCCCCCTGCCGGCCGACCGCTACACCTTGACGGCGCAGGACTACGAGCGCTCCCAGCAGGCGTCCGCGCTGTTGGTCCGACAGTGCATGGCCGGCCGCGGCCACCGCGACTTCCCGCTCGACCCCCGCTTCCCCAGCGACCCCATCGTCGGCACCGCCGTCGCCACCGAGTACGGCGTCCTCGACCCGGACACGGCCCGCCGCTGGGGCTACGGCTGGGACCCGGCACTGCACCCCTCCCCCCTGCCGAAGGGCCGCCGCATGACCAGCGCCGAGTACGCGGACTGGCCCGCCTGCAGCGCCGACGCCTCCCGGGACCTGATGCGCGGCATCAACCTCACACGGGACTGGCTCTACGCGGGCCGGCGGGCGATCGAGGTCGACAAGGCGGTCAAGGGCGACCCGCGTCTGCGCGCGGCCTGGGATGTGTGGTCCCGCTGTGTGGCCGCACGAGGATTCACCCGCTACCCCGACCCCGTCGCGGCCTATACGGACGCCGCTTGGCAGCGGGGCAGCGACGGCAACACCCGGCACACGCAACGGGAGCGGGCGACCGCCGTCGCGGACGTCTCCTGCAAGCAACGCCACCACACGGCCGAGGTCTGGCACACCGTACTGGCGCAGAAGCAGGCCGCGGACATCGCCCGCCACCCCGACCGCTACACCGCCGACCTCACGGCGCTACGAACCTACCGGGCCCACCTGGACGAGGTGCTGCGCAAACTCGGCTGACGGGATCACCGCCGCACGCACCGAAACGGGCACGGCGGCCGCAAGGCCGACCCACGGTTTTGTTCACCAGTGGACCGGCTCACTCTTGACGGCACCACCATCGAGACCGGCACCAACTCCTACCGTCCAGCCAGCACCCGAGCCGGTTGCCGAACACGTGGAAGCACTGACCAACGGGCCCACCGCCTGGCCGGCAACCGCTGAACGCCGGTCAGGCGACGTCACCCGAGCCGGACAGGCCCTGCCACCCGGGGATCAGCGTCCAGGTGAGCGGCGATGCGCATGATCGTCCGGGCGTTGTCCTCGAACAGATGCGCCTGCATGCCCGCCGCCTGGGCAGCGTCAACGTTGACTGCGTAATCGTCGATGAAGAGACAGCTCTCCGGCCGCACCTCCAGGCCGGCGCATGCGGCCTCGAAGGCACGCGGGTCCGGCTTCTCGATGCCGATCTCGTGCGAGTACACGATCTGCTCGACCAGCTCGTCGAACCGGTACAGCGCCGTCTCCCGCTCCCGGGCGCCGACGAAGCTGTTGCTCAGGATGCCCAGCCTGCAGCTTCCTCTCAGCCCCCGCACATAAGCGATGAGTTCCTCGTTGGGCGCTCCCAGGTATTCCGCCCAGAGATCAGCCATGAAGGCTTCCACCTGAGGCGCGTCGAGCCGCAAACGTGCTGCCACTTGCTCGTGAACCATTCGTTCACTGATGCTCCCGACGCTCCCGGCTCGCCACACGTCGCTCATCCGCTCATGCACGGTGCCTGGCGGCAGCGCAAGCCGCTCCTCCCACCGCTCCACCCATCCCGTTTTCGGCGTGATCTCCAGTACGCCGCCGATATCGAGAATGACGCAGGTCCCCGTCACTCCAACCCCCTGTTCGTCCTGTTCGGCCGGCGAGCGCACACCGCCCCCTTCATGACGAAGCAGCGTTCCTGAATGCCCAGGTGAACGTCCGTCGTTCGCTCGTGACCGTCCGCGCGGGCTCCTGTTCTCTTCCACCCTGGGGCTCGTTCGGAGAGCACGTCAATCCGATATCCGGCCTGGTGAACGGCCCTTTGCAGGGCGATCTGGAGCGTTCCGTCCTGGCCGAGTTCAGGGTGGAGACTCTCCAGGTTCGGGACAGGCTGAGACGTCACGCTTCACCCTTCAATTGGTGCCGCCGGTGGCGAACGGCTCTTCGTGGCTCCTCGCCGACTGCTTGCTGTGCCGAACCTCAACGAGGGGAAGCAACGTGCCTGTCGCGGGTATTCCGAGTTGGCGTGGCGTCGGGCCGGCGGGGGTGGGGACGTCAGCAAGTCGGTCGAGGAGTTGGTCGAGTGCGGCCTGGCCGTGGTCGACGCCGGCACGTTCGTCGTCCGTCAGCGGGATGGTTGCGAGCATCTTCTGCAAGTTCTCCGTGGCCTCCAGAAGCGATGCGGATGGCGGAGGCGAGGATCGCCCTCGGCGTGGTCGCTGAACGGCAGGGCGCCTTGGACCAGGCGGTGAACTACGGTGAGTGGGCCTTGAAGGGCGACCGGCAGTCGCTGCCGTCCCTGCTCATGGTCAGCCGCGAGCTAGTCCTGTGACCGCACAGGTTCGCCGGGTTGGGTTCAGGCCACCTGTGACTCGCAGCGATACCTGGCCACTCGCAGTCGTGGAGGGCCACTCCCGAGGCAGCATCGAGCGATGAGTTCCGATACGAAGAGAGGTCTTCTTGGGCGGACGTGCTCGTGAGGTGCCATTAGAGGCGCCGCCCAGTCCTCGGATCGTGGGCACGTACGAACTCGACCAAGCTTGATGACCGGTGAGGAGACTCCAGCGTGAGCGACATTGTGGTCCAGAAGATCGTCCGGCCGAAGCGCGCAGTATCGGGCCCGTGGCTGGAGGTGATCGCCTCGAATCTCGATTACCACCGAGCGACCTTCTTGTGGAAGTGCGAGGGGCTCGCGGATGAACAACTGCGGCGACGTCCTGTGCGGTCGTCGGCGTTGACCCTGCTGGGGCTCATGCGCCATCTGCAGGGGGTTGAGCGTGCCTGGTTCCAGCGGACGTTGGCCGGCACGACGCCTCGCTTCTTTCCCTATCGGACCTATGTCACCGCTGACGGTGGCGAGTGGTACGACGAGTCGGACGCTACGCCGGCCAGGGACGTCTACGAGGACTACCTCAAGGCATGTGAGGAGTCGCGGCAGGTATTCGCGAAGGTGACCGTTGACCTCGCGCGCATCGTGCCGAACCCGGAATTCGGTGACACTGATGTGCGATTCATCCTTGAGCACGTGATCGAGGAGTACGCCCGCCACGTCGGCCATGCGGATCTCCTCCGCGAGGCCATCGATGGCGTCACTGGCGAGTAGCCGACCGCTGCGCCCCCACCAAGCATGCCTGAGCACAGCACGCGACGAATCGCTACCGTACCGGCCGGCGACGGCTGAGCGAAATGGCCAACTACCCGTGAGCACAGGCTAAGAGCCATCACGTAATGCCGGCCGGGACCTGCTGCCCCGCGAGGGGTGGTTGGCTTACCGGATGTCGAGCTTGAGGTTGTGGAGTGCGGCGACGCC
>NZ_LMWH01000300.1 GCF_001507435.1 Streptomyces sp. NRRL F-5122 | reverse complement strand
CGGCATCGACCTGCGGCGGTACCGCGGCAACGACCGCGACTACTGGCGCTGGGACAGGTACCGCAACCGCTGCGACCGGCACTCGGGCTGGGACCTGGGCCGCTACCGCCACGGGCGCTACAGCCTGTACTCCTACGGTTGGGACTGCTGCCGCCACTGACCCAACAGCACATCCACCTTCCATGAAGCCGCGTCGCCCGCCGTCGAAATTCCGCCGACGGCGGGCGACGCGTATTTGCCCGGAAAGAAAGAAGACGGGCCCCGAGCCCGCCGCTGCCATCGGGAACTCCGAACTCCAGCCCGGGTCAGTCGCCGGACAGCCTGTAGACCGTCAAAACCTCACCGTCGACCGCAACGCGCGAATCCGCCCGACCCGCCCGCAGACGCGGGATCGCATGGCTGACCACACGCAACTCCGCCTCACTCAGAACAGCCGAAGCCGCCTGCACCATTTCCAGCAGCGCCTGCTCCGGCACACCCCGATGCCCGTTCCCGGACAGCAAAATCACCGGTTCACCCGTACTGCCACGAACGACAGCAGTCACCGAGGCACCCTGCACAACGAGCATCCGCCGCCCCTCTCCCCGGCATTGACAACCAACCCGCCGATCCTGACACGCCCACACAAAAACCCCGGTACTCCCCCATACCTCTGGGCGTGTTGGCACGCATCAACCCAGAAAAACCCGCGAAAACCCGGACACGCCCCTGGAGCGCGCCTCAGCTTGACGTCACGACGCACCGACACTCTTCGCGATGCGCCGCGACGGCAACCCGGCCCACCAGGCACCCGACTTGGCCCTCACACGGCGTTCAACGGGACAGACGCGGAGCAGCAAGCAGGTGAACAACCCGCAGGCGCACGCCTGGCCGGGACCGCGAATCACTCATGCGGCACCACCCTGGACACTCAGGGGCCGCGCCCGCCACCACCACACGGCCAGAGCAGCGGACACGGCAGGCCGGCAGCACCCGAGAGGCTCGGCGATCTCATCCGCCGCCGCTGGGGCGGACGTTGCATCTTCCGGTTGAAGAAGGGGCTCGTTCCTCTGTCGAGTCCGTGTCACCCCAGGGCGACCGCCCCCCAGTCCCCTGCCGAGTCCAGTTCCCCCCAGTCCCCTGCCGAGTCCAGTTCCTTCTGCAACTGGATCGCCTGGGTGATGCTCCCGCCGAGCGTCTTGCGGATGATGGGATCGGTGATCCCCCACGCATCCATCGCCTCCTGCACGGACAGCGCCGACGCCACCACCACGTCCTTCTCCACCGTCTGCGGCCCGCGCTGCTCCGGGATCAGACCGCTCTCCACCAGCATCCGGCGGTGATCAAGATTGAGGACCGTCGCCCAGGTCGTCAGCTGCGAAGGAAGCGGCAACGTCTTGCCGTCCAACGTCCGACTGATCGTCGTCAAACTCAAACCGGTCACGGCCGCCAACTGCGCCCGACCGCCCTGCCGCCGCCGCACGTCATACCCGGCCGCGGTCGCCACCGCCGTCAAAAACGCACCGACCCGACGCGCCTGCGCCTGCCGCCTTGCCCGACTCCCGTGGGGGGGATCTTCCATACTCCGCATGCCCGGAGAGTAGCGCGCCGACCCCGAAGGGTAGCGCACATGCCAACTACTGCCCCCCAGTTGCACACCTGCACCTTCGCAGGTCACAGCCCTAGATCCACAAACACACAGGCCACATCACCAACACCGAACTCCTGTGCGCATCAAAATACCCTTGCGTCACTCCAAGCCGACAACTTGCATACGTTGCGTGCGCGTGGGCCAACCGCACAAACGCATTCCCAGAGGGGGTCCCAGACCATGCTCCGCCTACACATGACCACACTCCTGGTCAAAGCCAGAGAACACGGCGACGACACCGTCGCCGCCATGGCCGAACGCACCGGCATCAGCAGATCCACCCTCCACCGACTCGCCGCCGGCACCAAACAGCCGCCGGCACCAAACAACCCAGCCTCACCACCCTCTGGACCCTCCACCACGCCTACAACATCCAACTCGACACCCTCGTCTACAACGACCCACACACCCCTTGAAAGCGCCCACCAAGCCTGACTCCAGCCCTACCGGCGCTGCAGTACGCACCGGCACCCGCCCTATCCCGGCAACACTGCGGCCCCAGCAGGACTTCGGCTCGGCAGGACCCCGGCTCCGCCTCAGCCCCTACCAGTTGCGCTGAGGCCACAAGTCGGCACCGCCTCAAGGACCAGCGGGCCGGGCCGAGTTTGCTGCACGGCGGGCCCGCTGCCTGTCGGTGATGCAGATGCCGCTCGGAGCGGACCTGGGGACAGACCGGTCCCGTGCACGCTGACGTGGGGGAAGTGGACGACGGGCGCGAGCAGTTGACCCTGCCTCGACGTCGGAAAAGCTGAAGAGGCGTTGACTTCCCTACTGGCATTAGGTTTTCTTATCTACATGAGGGAAGACCGGAGGCTTCGACGGCGCAACGAGACCGTGCAGGAGATCCTCGACACGGCGATCGAAGTCATGGCGGAGGACGGCGTGGCCGGGCTGAGCATGGCCGAGGTCGCCCGGCGGGTGGGAGTGCGTCCACCCTCGCTCTACCAGTACTTCCCATCGAAGATGGCCATCTACGACGCCCTGTTCGAGCGCGGAGTACGTGAATCGGCCGATGTCCTGGAGCCCTACAGTGCCCGGCTCGCCGAGGATCCGCGGGCTGTCATCGTGGCGGGTCAACAGGCCAGCGTCGCTTGGGCAATGGCCAATCCGGTGTTGGCGCAGCTGCTGTACTGGCGGCCCGTACCCAATTTCGAACCAACCCCCCAGGCCTACGAACCCTCGGTGCGTCTGTTGGAAGTCCTGCGATCAGCTCTCCAGGCCGCCGTGCACGCCGGGCAGTTGGCCGCCGAAGCCGCCGACGACGAAGGCGTGGCGCTCTACACGGCGCTGGTCTCCGGCGTGATCAGCCAGCAGCTCGCCAATGAACCATCCGCACAGGTCGAAGAAGGCCGCTTCGCCCGACTCACGGGCATGGCAGTGGACATGTTCTTCCGCTACTACGCCCCAAGGGAGGGCGAGTGAGATGACTCAGACCTTTGTCGATGCCGCAGGTCTGGCGCAGATCGACCGCGACCGTTCGGCCGTGATCGCTGAGGCCGAGGGCCGGGCTGCTCTGCAAGTGCTCGAGAAGCTCGGCGACGACGACTGGGAGCGTCCCACCGACTGTGTGGAATGGGATGTGCGCACCCTGGTCTCCCATCTTGTCGCGCAGTGCGAGGACAACATCAGCCTGCGCACGATGCTGCGCCGGGAGATCGCGGGAAGGCGACGTCACCGCAGCAAGGGCCCCATCGATGCCCACATGGCGGCACAGGTCGAAGACCACACCGGGGCATCGGGCCCTGGCCTGGTCGCCGAGTTCGCTGAGCTGTGGCCCCGGGCCGTGCAAGCCCGTCGGAGCCGTCCCGGGCTCATGCGGCGTGCCAATCTCGACATCGGCATGCCCTCGGCCCCGCGGGTGTCCGTCGGCCACCTGCTCGACACCATCTACAACCGCGACCTATGGATGCACCGCATCGATCTGGCAAGGGCGACGGGACAGACCATCACCATCGGCGATCACGACGGGCAGATCGTCGAACGGGCCATCCGCGATCTGGCCTGACCTGGTCCGAGGCACCTATCGCTCTCGAACTCACCGGACCTGCAGGCGGCACCTGGCTGATCGGCTCCGGCGAGCCGAAGGCGGTCATACGCGCTGACACGCTGCACTACATGCGCGCCCTGGCCGGTCGTGACACCGACGTGGCACTGGAACTGGTCTCCGGAGCCGAGTCCGCCCTCGCGGCTGCCCGCAGGGCCAGAATCGTCTTCTGAGCTCCGTGGGCGTGCCTTCCCGTTGGTCCGCAAGGTCACGGAGTCATCCGAAGGGACAACTCGTTCGGACGCCGGCAGAACGCTGACCGTCGGACTGCGGACGCTTCACCGCAGCCCGACGGGCACCCGTAAAACCCGGCTGGGGTCTCCACCGACGCGGGCCGACCATGGCGGCCGGTGAGCGAGTTGCTCCTTGTTTGGCGACCGCAGCTACGATCAGGCGGTGTTGCGCTCGACGCAGGGTGTCGGCCCGTATCTCGAGTTCCTCCGCACGCCCGACGTGAAGACCGTGCCGGACCGCGTCCATCTTGACCTGCTGCCTTACCCCGGTGACGACAAGGCAGCCGAGGTTGCCCGGCTGCGGGGCCTCGGTGCCGGCGGCATCGACCTCGGCCAGGGCGACGTCCCGTGGACGGTCCTCGCCGACCCGGAGGGCCACGAGTTCTGCGTCCTCGCCCCGTCCTGACACAGTGCTCCGGCGCCACCCCGGCAGGTGAGCCTTGCGTTCTCATGTGCCGTGGCGCCGGGTGGGTTGGGCTGCGGTGTCAGGAGTCCGGGTGTCACACGCAGCGTCGGGAATGTCACCGAGTGTGCGGGGTTCGTAGGGATGCGCCGCTGTGGCCGTCCCTCACCGGCGGTGCTGCTGGTTCCTGGGCGCTCCAGCTGGCGAGCAGCTTCCAGGCGTCCCGGGAGGCCTGGTCCTCGGCCGGGAGGTACAGGAACAGTGTCTGGTCGGTCTCGCCGAGCGCGGTGAAGGCCTGGTAGTCGATGACAAGGTCGCCGACGACAGGGTGGTGCAGGCGCTTGTGGCCGTGGGTGCGGTCGAAGACCTGGTGGTCGGCCCACCAGCGGCGGAAGTGCTCGCTCTTCATCGCCAGCTCGCCCACCAGCTCGGCGGTTCGGGTGTCGTCGGGGTGACGGCCGGCATCCAGCCGCAGAATGGCGGTCATCTCGGTGGCGACCTGTTCCCAGTCCGAATACAGGGCGCGGGCCTCCTCATCCAGCAGGATCCAGCGGGTGAGGTTGCGTTCACGCGCGGGCATGGCGTCGAAGTCGGTCATGAGCGCGCGGGCCAGGTGGTTGGTGGCCAGTACGTCCGTACGGCGGCCGAGGATGAAGCCGGCTTGGTCGGTGAAGGAGTCCAGAAAACGCCGTACCCCCGGCCGGATGCGCTGCACGGTCGGTGCCGAACGGCGGGCTCGGCCTGGATTGGGCCCGACGAGGTCGAACAGGTGGGCGCGTTCGGCGGTATCCAACCGCAGCGCTGCGGCCACTGACTCGAGCACAGCGGCTGACGGGCTGATCTGCCGTCCCTGCTCCAGGCGCGTGTAGTAGTCGGTGCTGACCCCGGCCAGCTGGGCGACCTCTTCGCGGCGGAGCCCCGGGACCCGCCGATAGGCCCCGCGCTCGGGCAGTCCGGCCGATTCGGGGGTGATACGTGCGCGGGAACGGCACAGAAATTCGCTGAGCTCGACGTTGCGGGCCATACCTCCATTCTCCCTCGCGGCTGTGCTCGGTCGACCGGGGAAGGGGGGTCGCTGAGTCCTACGCAGCGGCTTCCCTGGCAGTTCAGGGCCGGGAAGCGGCCCGTGCGCTGCCGGAGTCGCGTGTTGTCCTGGATCGCGGGGCCCACCGGAGGGACCGGCCCAATTTCCCGTCCCTCACTACTGCTCATCCGCAGATGGCATACCGACCGAAGAAAGTGAGTGCCAATATGACCAGGATCCTGATGGTGATGTCGGGCGTCGACTACTGGACGCTGGCCGACGGCAGCAAGCACCCCAGCGGCTACTGGGCCGAGGAGTTCGTGGTTCCGCACCGCATCCTCACTCAGGCCGGGTTCACCGTCGACGTCGCCGCCCCGGAGGGCGGCAAGCCGGCAGCCGACCCTGTGAGCCTGCGGCCCGAGGTCGCCGGCACCGAGGCGGAGGCCTTTGCCGACTACATCGGCGCGGCAGCCGAAGCCCTCGCCAACCCCGTCGCGCTGTCCGCCGTCGACACTGCCGACTACGACGCGATCTTCCTCCCCGGTGGGCACGGGCCCATGGAGGACCTGGCTCACGACCCCGATCTCGGGCGCCTGCTCGTGGAAGCCGACACCGCAGGGAAGATCATCGCCCCGGTGTGCCACGGGCCGGCCGCGCTGCTGTCGGCGAATCTGCCGGGCGGACGCTGGCAGTTCGCCGGACGCACCCTGACCGTGTTCACCAATGAGGAAGAGCGGCTCAACGGCACCTCCGACCGGGCTCCATGGCTGGTCGAGACCGTGCTCACGGCGCGTGGGGCGGTCGTCCGTTCCGCGGAAGAGGCGTGGCAGGCGAACGTCGTCGTCGACGGCAATCTGTTTTCCGGCCAGAACCCCGCCTCCAGCAAGCCGCTGGCCGAGCGAATCGTCGCCGCACTCACCGGCCGCTGATCCGCTTCGCTTCATCCCCGCTTGTGGCACGTGGGGCCCGGCGTGGCCGCGCTTCGCTGCAGGCGGGGACAGTTGGCGTTGTGACCCGGTCATTCGCGCCGTCCGACCATCAACAACCTGGCGAAGACTGGCCGATCACTCAGACCACGAGTTCGTGGGGCGGTGGCCGGTCATTGGCAACGGAGGGGCGGGCGGGACGCGGTGTGTGGTGGCTGCGTAGGCTCGGATACCGCCACTGGTGACATCGCTTCCCGTGTCGAACGGCCTCAGGAGCCCGCGAGTCAAGAAGGATTCGGATCGTGGCAAACCCTGACCGCCGTCGTGCCTCCCTGATGCACGGCCGACCCCGGAGCAGTGCGGCAACGGGGGTCGGGACCAGCTGTCCCTGCGACCACGAGGAGCGCACACCCGTGAGCGACACCCCCACGACCGTCTGGCCTCTGGACGATGCGCGACCCGGCGAGGTCGTCGTGATCGCTCGTTGGAGTCCGAGTGCCGGCAGGAGCGAGACGATCGCAGTGTTGCTGCCCGAACTGATTCAGCAATCTCGAGCCGAGCCCGGCTGCCTCGGCTACCAGGCGTACCGCCCGGACGGCGCCGACAACGGCGACTTCGTGCTCGTCGAGCGTTACGCCGACCAGTCCGCGCTGGACGCGCACCGCAACAGCGTCCACTTCCGCACCCTCGTCCTGGAGCGCATCGTGCCGCTGCTCGCGGACCGCCATGCGGTCGTCACAACGGTGCAGTAGTTGACACGCAGCTCGCAATGGCACGGGTACGCACCGACTCCGGCAGGCACTTCCCCGGCAGCTGCACCAACGAGCAACCGGACCGGGACGTACATGATCAACTGCTTCTGTCGAAACCCCTAAATGATGTTGAGGCAGTCGAGGAACGGTGTCGCGGCGGATGCGTCCCCTGTGATGCTGCAGTAGTCGCGCCAGGGTTTCCGGGTCGTGGCCCATGCAATGAAGTCGAGGGCCGTGCTGCGGACTTGGGTGGTGGCGTCGGCGCCGGGTGTCACGGTCAACTGCCCAGTGGGCCCGTTCGCGGGGAGGATGGTGACGGTCGTGGCGCCCGGCCCGGTCAGGTCGAGGACGATCGGCCGGTTCACAGTGACGGTGAGTTCGGGTCCCTGCATCTGCGGCAGGCCGGCGAGCATGAATTCGACGGCGGGGGCGACTTGGTCGTCAGCCGGTTCCGGGAGGGTGAAGGGGAGGGGGCCGTCCGGGGCGAGCATGTCGTTGCGCAGGTGACAGAAGACGTTGAACGCCATGGTGTTCGCCAGGAGATGGCGTGGATACGTTCCGAGTCCGGGTACCTCGACGGGCTCACCGGCCCCGGGCGGCTCCTGGGCCGCTTCCAGGAGGTCCAGTTGACGGGGGCTGCTGCGCCGCCATTCGTCGAGGACGTCTTCATGGCTCCAGCCGCGGCGTTCGTCCACGCGCACGTCGTGGTAGCGCTCGCGGTTCTTCGGCAGCGAGGGATCGGGCGGTGGCGGGTCCACCGCCTCGGAGGCGAGGGCCGCGAGGTGGGCCACCACATCGATGATCCGCCAGCCGTCGCACGCGGACGGCAGTTCCCATTGCACGTCGTCCACCTGGGGCACGATCTCGGCCAGCTGCGCCGTGCTCGAACGCGCGGCGGCGATGCCGGCGCCGGTCATCGTTCCTCCTTCGCCTCGCTCGAAGGACGGCCGGGTCAGGTCGCAACCTGGCGGGACACACGGTAGGTCGCGGCAACGTCCGCGCGACCGAGTCCGTCGTCGGCCGCACGGTCGAGGCGTTCGCGCACGACTTCCGCGATGCCCAGGTGCAGGCCGGCGGCGCGTGCGGTGTCAGTGATCAAGCCGGCGTCCTTCTCCGCCGCTTCGAGAGGGAAGGACGGGGTGTCGAGGTCGTCGTCGAGCATCCTCGGGCCCTTGCTCTGGACGTACGGGCTGTCGAGACCACTGCCGTCGATGACGTCGATGACCAGGTGAGGGTCAACCCCCAGGGTGCCGGCCAGGGTGAGGGACTCGGCGATGCCCTCGACGGTGGTCAGGACCCAGGCGTTGTAGGCGAGTTTGAGGCTGCTCGGCTGACCGACATCGTCGAGCCATACGGTGCGCGAACCCACCGCTTCCAGCACCGGTCGCACCCGTTCCCGTGCGTCCTGCTGGGGCGAGGCGGCCAGGATGGTCAGGGTGCCGGCCACGGCCGGTTCCTTGGTGCCGAGGAGGGGAGCCTCGACGTACGGGACGTTCAGGCGGCTCGCCTGCTCCGCGAGACGGCGACCCCCGTCCGGGGACACCGTGCATGTCTGCACCCACATCGGGTGGCCGCCCAGGCCGTCACGGGCCTGGTCCATCACTTCGGCGACCACCTTCTCGTTCGCGAGCGCCGTCAGCACGACGTCGGCGCCGCGGCATGCCTCGGCCGGCGTGTCGCACACCGTGGCGCCGGCGCCGGCCAGCGGTTCGGCGCGGGCACGATTGCGGTTCCAGGCGCGCACCCCGAGCCCCGCCGCCGCGATGTTGCGTGCCATGGCCTCTCCCATGGTGCCCGTGCCGAGCACCGCGACCATGGGCCGCTTCTGCCCTGACGACGTCTTCCGGTGCTTTCCGCTCATCGTCGCGTCTCCATGCGCTCGGCGGGCCTGCGTGCCGCAATGTCCGGCGCGCAGGCCATTGGTGTCGAATGCCTCCCAGCTACCGGGTTCAGGTGTCCTGGCCGATCCAGACGGTCTTGGCGTTCATGAACTCCCGCATGCCGAGGTCGGACAGCTCGCGTCCGTATCCGCTGCGTTTGACGCCACCGAAGGGGATCTCGGGGAAGCTGGTCGTGTTGCCGTTGATGAAGGCCATGCCGGACTGCACGTCGCGGACGAACATCTCCCGCTCGGCCTCGTCCTCGCTCCACAGATTCGAACCAAGACCGTAGGGATGCCCGTTGGCCTCCCGCAGGGCCTCTTCGAGCGAGTCGACCGTCCAGACCTGCGCCACGGGTCCGAAGACCTCCTCGTGGTACATGTTCATCTCAGGTGTGATGCCGGTCAGCACGGTGGGCGGGTAGAACCAGCCCGGCCCGTCCGGGCGTTCACCGCCCAACAGAACCCTCGCGCCTTTCGCGACGGCGTCCTCCACGTAGGCCTCGACATCCCGGCGGCCGGACTCCGTGGCCAGCGGTCCCACGTCGGTGCCCTCGTCCATCGGGTCGCCCACGACCAACGCACCCATCTTCGCCACGAACATGTCGATGAACGCGTCGCTGATGTCCCGGTGCACGAAGAACCGTTTGCCGTTGATGCAGGACTGGCCGTTGTTCAGACACCGCGCCGTGACCGCGACATCGGTGGCCCGTTCCAGATCCGTGGAGGGCATGACGATGAACGGGTCGGAACCGCCGAGTTCGAGCACCACCTTCTTGATCTCGTCACCGGCGATGGTCGCCACCGACCGCCCCGCCGGCTCACTGCCGGTCAGTGTCGCGGCCGCCACCCGCGGATCGCGCAACACCTGCTCCACCCTGCGCGCGGAGATCAGCAGGGTCTGGAACACATCGTCCGGGAAGCCCGCCTCACGGAACAGCTCCTCCAGGTAGAGAGCGCACTGCGGCACGTTCGAGGCGTGCTTGAGCAGCCCCACGTTCCCCGCCGTCAAAGCGGGCGCGGCGAACCGCATGGCCTGCCACAGGGGAAGGTTCCACGGCATCACCGCGAGCACCACACCGATCGGCTGATACGTGACGAACGTCTGCTTGGCGCCCACCCGGCCTGCGTCCGCCTCCAGGTCCCGCAGATACGCGGGGCCCTCGGCGGCGTAGAAACGCAGCCCATGGACGCACTTGACCACTTCCTGCTCCGCCGCACGGAACGTCTTGCCCATCTCCGAGGTGATCATCCGGCCGACGCTCTCGATCTCCTTCTCAAGACGGTCGGCCGCGTGATGGAGCCACTCCGCCCGCTCCTCGACACTCGTCAGCCGGTACGAGGCGGCCGCTGCCGCCGCCCTGGCGAGCTTGTCCTCCAGCTCCTCAGGAGTCAGCTCGTCGAAGCTCCGGAGGACCTCACCTGTCACAGGACTCGTCGTTGCGATAGCCATAAATCCACCGTATGGCCGCACCACAAAACCGGCAATTAACCCATTTGTACCATCGTCCGAGCCGCAGGGCTGCCTGCAGGACACCAGGCCGATGCCCAGCTCGAGGCAGGGCGCGAAGGCACCACACGGTCGGCACCGCGCTGATCCGATCGGCTGCACGGCATGGACCCGCCGGATGCGTGTCGGGTCGGCTGCCTCGCTGAGTCCGAGCCGGCGCGCCTTCCCCTCGCCGACCAGCTCGGCTATGACTGCGATGGTGTCCCCGATGGGCACGTCCGGGTCGAAACGATGGGCAGTACGGGCCGACGTGGTCGGTGCCCGGTCGCTTCAAGGAGCGTTCGATGTGCTCGCGGCTGTACTCGGGGCGGCCGTCCATGGCCGGGGCCGGGGCGGCGGGCCCGCATTGTCAGCTGGGCGACAGGCCGACGAGCCGCTCGGCCCGCACCGAATTCTTCGGCGTCCTTCGTGCGACCAGCGCCTCGGTGCAGCGTCGTGGCCGCCACCGATTCGCATGATCGCAGGACGTGGCGCAGGATCCGCAGGATACAAGGGGGGTCTCACAGGGCCCCGGATCCTTCGTGCTGTGCGGCATACGCTGCCGTTATGAGCGATTCGCACGACGACAACCGGCTGGGCAAGTACCTGCGCGCGCGTCGCGAGCTGGTGAGCCCGGAGCAAGCGGGAATCCCCGCCGGCGCCAACCGGCGCGTGCCCGGCCTGCGCCGCGAGGAAGTGGCGATGTTGGCGGGGATCAGCGCGGACTACTACCTTCGGCTCGAGCGCGGACGCGACAAGAATCCCTCCACTCAGGTGCTCGAGGCGATCGGCCGAGTCCTGGGGCTCGACGAGGTGGAGCAGAGCTATCTGCTGGGCATGATCGCGCCGCGTGTGCGGACCCGCAGACGTCACCGACCGGAGCGCGTCCCGGCTCGCCTGCATCAGCTTCTGGCCACGATCGGACTGCCGGCCTTCGTCGAGGGCCGCGCTTTCGACGTGCTCGCCTCCAACGACCTGGCAGTGGCGTTCTCGCCGCGTCTCCGGCCGGGCGAGAACCGGCTGCGCTCGCTCATGCTCGACCCCGAGGAGCAGGCGTTTCACCGAGACTGGACGACTGCGGCGGCAGACTTCATCTCCGCTTTCCGCCGACAAATAGGCGAAGACGTCGACGATCCCCGCTTCATCGAATTGGTCGGAGAGCTCGCTCTCTCAAGCGAGCGGTTCCGCGCACTGTGGGCGCGCCATGACGTGCGCGAGCTTGAGGGCGGCACTGCCCGCGTCAGCCATCCGGTCGTCGGCGAGATGGATCTGCACCGCGACAAGTTCGCAGTGGAGAACGTGATCCTGGTCGTCTACTACGCCGATCACGGCAGCGACAGCGAGCAGAAGCTGCGGCTGCTCGCCTCGTATGCGGCCGACGGCAGAGGGGGTCCTGCCACTCCCCGTCCCAGCGGGGCTCTCCCCCGGTCCGACGAGGCCTCGCAGGATTGAGAGGTCCACTTGGAAAGGGATCTCATGAACATCACCTCACGCACCGTTCTCGTCGTCGGCGGCACCTCGGGCATCGGCCGTGAACTCGCCAGGCGATTCGCCGCCGCGGGGAGCACCGTCATCGTCGGTGGCCGCAATCCGGAAGTCCTCGCCCAGCTCGCTGCCGAAGGATTCGGCACCACCGAGCTCGACGTCACGGACGACGGCTCCGTCAGCCGGGCGCGAGACGCTGTGCTTGCCCAGCACCCCGACCTCGACACCGTCGTGGCCATGTCGGGTGTCATGCTGCTGGAGGATCTGCGCGACCCGGCACACTTCGAAGCCGCGCAGGCAACCATCAACACCAACCTCGTCGGCACCATCCGGGTGGTGGATGCCTTTACCCCGCATCTGATCGAGCGTGGCACCGGCACGATCATCACCGTCACCTCGGGCATCGCCTTCCTGCCGTTCCCCCCGATGCCGACCTACGCCGCCTCGAAGGCCGGCGTACACGCCTACTCGGAGGCGCTGCGCGCACAGCTGGACGGCACTGGTGTCGAGGTCGTCGAACTCGTGCCGCCGGCGGTGGCCACAGCCGGACAGGATCAGGTGAATCCGCACGCGCTGCCGCTCGACGCCTTCGCCACCGAGGTCATGCAGCTCCTGGCTCAGGACCCCACCCCGAACGAAATACTCGTCGAGCGGGTGAAGATGCATCGCTGGGCGGAGCGCGACGGCAGCTACGCCGAGCTGGTCGCACAGCGCTCCCAGGCGCTCGCGATGCTGCCCCGAGACTGAGACCACCACCTGGAGCACGCCGCGCACGCCTATGGCGGACAGTGGCTTCGGGGGTTGGCAAGCCCTGGTCGGAAGTTGGCCCTCGGTGTGCGCAGGGGGGAGGGCTCCCGGCCAAACGCGGTGGGGCGGGGAGGCCGTCGCCTCCCCGCCCCACCGCGACCGCCGCTTCTCACACGGGGGTGGGCTGTCCGGCCGCCTCCCGGCCCTCGTTCGACGCGGCTGAACCTGGGTCCGTCGCGCTCAGCGAGCGCAGTATGCGCTCCACGCTCTCCTTGGCGTCGCCGAAGAGCATGCGGCTGTTCTCGCGGAAGAACAGCGGGTTCTGTACACCCGCGTAGCCCGAGGACATGGACCGCTTGAACACGATGACGTTCTCGGCCTCCCACACCCGCAGCACAGGCATCCCCGCGATGGGGCTGGACGGATCCTCCTCCGCCGCCGGGTTGACGGTGTCGTTGGCGCCGATGACCAGCACCACCGTGGTGCCGCCGAAGTCGTCGTTGATCTCATCCATCTCCAGCACGACGTCGTACGGCACTCTGGCCTCGGCCAGCAGCACGTTCATGTGCCCCGGGAGCCGCCCGGCCACCGGGTGAACGCCGAACCGTACCTGCACCCCGCGCCGGCGCAGCGCCTGCGTCAGCTCCGCCACCGGGTGCTGGGCCTGGGCCACCGCCATGCCGTAGCCGGGGGTGATGATCACGGAGGTGGCGTTCTCCAGCAGCTCCGCGGTCTCCTCGGCGGTGGTCTCGCGGTGCTCGCCCTGCTCGGTCTCGCCGCCCGACGGCGCCTCGACGCCGAAACCACCGGCGATCACCGAGATGAACGAACGATTCATCGCCTTGCACATGATGTACGACAAATAGGCGCCGGAGGAACCGACGAGCGCACCCGTGACGATGAGCAGGTTGTTGTTGAGCAGGAAGCCCGCTGCCGCTGCCGCCCAGCCCGAGTAGCTGTTGAGCATCGAGACGACCACCGGCATGTCCCCGCCGCCGATGGAGACCACCAGGTGCCAGCCGAGTGTCAGCGCCAGGGCTGTCACGGCGATCATCAGGCCGAGGCTCGGGGCCACTGTGAACCAGATCGTCAGGCCCACGAAGGCCGTCAGAGCACCGAGGTTGAGCGCGTTCTTGGCCGGCAGCGCCAACGGGCGGGACTTGATCCGCCCAGACAGCTTCAGGAAGGCGACGATGGAGCCGGTGAAGGTGACCGCGCCGATGAAGATGCCGATGAACACCTCGGCATGGTGGATGCCCAGCAGGTCCTGGGTCACAGCGGTCTGCGCGGCGCCGTGTGCCTCGACCTCGTAGTAGCTGTTCCAGCCGACGAGGACGGCGGCCAGACCGACCAGGCTGTGCAGTACCGCGATGAGCTCGGGCATCTGCGTCATCTCCACCTTGCGGGCCCGCCACAGGCCCACGGCGCCGCCGATGACGGTGGCGACCACGATCAGCAGGACGGCGGTGGCCGACACGTCCTGCGACGCGGCCACCACGGTGGCCACGAGCGCCAGCGCCATGCCGGCCATGCCGTAGGCCACTCCGGCGCGCGAGGTACGGTGCTGGGAGAGTCCGGCCAGGCTGAAGATGAACAGCAGCGCGGCAACGATGTCAGCGGCCTGGGCCGCCGTGGTCGAGTTCATCGATCATCAGCCTTTCGAGAACATGCCGAGCATGCGGCGGGTGACGGCGAATCCACCGAAGATGTTCACGGTGGTGAGCATGATCGCCACGAACGACAGCACGCTGACGGCCGGTCCCGCGTGGCCGATCTGCAGCAGCGTCCCGACCACGACGATCCCCGAGATGGCGTTGGTGACCGACATCAGAGGTGTGTGCAAGGCGTGGTGGACCTTGCCGATCACGTAGTAGCCGATGACCACGGCCAGCGCGAACACCGTGAAGTTGCCGACCAGTTGGGCTGGGGAGAAGGCAATGAGGAGGAACATCGCGAGCATGCCGAGACCGATCAGGCCGTAGCGGACAGGCGGCGACAGGCGCGCCTCCTTGATCTGCGGAGACGCTGCCGGCGGCGCCGGGATCCGCCGGGCCGGCGCCGCCGACACCTCGACGGGCGGCGGGGGCCAGGTCTTCTCTCCCTCGCGTACCACCGTCACCGACCGCTGCACGACGTCGTCGAAGTCCAGCGTCAGGCGCCCGTCTTTACCGGGCGTCAGCAGCCTGAGCAGATTGACCAGATTGGTCCCGTACAACTGCGAAGCCTGCGCGGGCAGTCGGCCGGCGAGATCGGTGTACCCGATGATCGTCACGTCGTTGTCCGTGACGATCGCCTTCCCGCTGACGGTGCCCTCGACGTTGCCTCCCTGCGCGGCGGCCATGTCGACGATGACACTGCCGGGCTTCATGGATGCCACGTCAGCCGCGGTGATCAGCCTCGGAGCCGGGCGGCCGGGGATCAACGCGGTGGTGATGATGATGTCGACGTCTCTGGCCTGCTCGCTGTAGATCTCGGCGGCTCGCCGGTCATAGGCCTCGGAGGTCGCCTTGGCGTAGCCGTCGGAACTCGCCTCCTGCTCCACCTCCACGGCGAGGAACTCCCCGCCCATGGAACGTACCTGCTCTGCGACCTCGGCCCGCGGGTCGGTGGCCCGGACCACCGCGCCGAGGCTGCCCGCCGCACCGATCGCGGCCAGACCCGCCACGCCCGCCCCGGCGACGAGCACCTTGGCCGGCGGCACTTTGCCGGCCGCGGTGACCTGACCGGTGAAGAAGCGTCCGAAGACGTGGGCCGCCTCGATCACCGCCCGGTATCCGGCGATGTTGGCCATGGAGCTGAGCGCGTCCATCGACTGGGCACGGGATATACGCGGTACGGCGTCCATGGACAGGACCGTGATCGACCGTTCGGCAAGCTCGTCGACGAGGCCGGGGTTGTGGGCGGGGGCGATCAGGCCGATGAGTACCGCTCCGTCGCGCAGCTTCTGGATCTCCTCGTGCGAGGGGGCGTTGACCTTCAGGACCACGTCCGCCTGCCAGGCGTCGCCGACGCGCGCGCCCGCCTCGTTGTAGGCGTCGTCGGAGAAGCCCGAGGCCGCCCCGGCGCCCGGCTCCACGACGACCTCGTAGCCGAGGGACAGGAGCCTGCGGACACTGTCCGGTGTGGCCGCCACACGGGTCTCCCCGGCGGTGGCCTCGGTGACGACACCGACCTGCTGTGGGGGTGAATCCAACATCACTCTCCTGTTCCACTACGTGTTCCTGGGGCTGAAGGCACACTCCTACCCGACCACCGGCCCGCTCGCCACCCCATTGCTCGGTGAGCGGACGGGGCTGGAGGCTCGTCAGAAGTGCCTTCCCTGAAGATGTAACGCAGGGCGGAGGCGTCTCGTTGCCGCCACTGCCCGGCATGCGGGCTGGTGATGTGCCGCTTCACGCCGTCGGCCGGCATCGGACATCGCCAAGCTCCCGGCATGTTCGATTCGCCCGACTTCGATCTGGCGCCCTACGGCGATGTCGACATGGCACAGTACGTACGGCGCAGCTACTGCAGTTGGAACGACTCCGACTGGAGCTCGTTGCTTGTGCAGTGCTTCGCGCACGCGCGCCAGGTCGAGGACCTGCACCTGCCCGGCACCTCCGACCTGCATCTCGTGCTCTGCACTGCCGGGCAGGCCGACATGCAGGTCAGCTCCGAAGGGACGTCGTCGAAGAGACGCTGGACGGCCGGTCGGCTGGAACTCATGGTGCCGGGTCGTTCGACCATGCGCAGCTACGCAGCGACATCCGCCCTGTCCACCGTCCAGGTGCGCATCCCGGGCGCTGTCAACGAGCGGACAGCGGCTCAACTGGGTGAGCGACAGCCGGACTTCGAGGCCATATCGGCCGGGCTGGGCACGGGTGACCCGATGCTGGAACACCTCGTACAGTCGCTGTCGGCCCATCGGGAGGCGGGTGACCTCTACGCCGAGTCGGCTGCCGCGTTCCTCGCGGTACACCTGCTGTCTCAGGGGCGGGATCCGCGTGTACCGGACGGTGAGCACACCGCTGTCCGCAATGCCACAGCCATCATGCAGGACCGTCTGGCCGAGCCGCTCACTCTCGCCGACATCGCGGCCGAGGTGCACTTGAGCGTCTACCACTTCGTACGCGTCTTCCGGAACTCCACCGGTGAGACGCCACATCGGTATCTCACCCGGCTACGCATCGAGTTGGCACAACGACTGCTGTCGGAGACCACCCTCACCATTGAGCAGATCGCCGAGCGGTGTGGCTTCGCCGGCCCCGGCCCCTTGTCGTCGGCGTTCCTGCGCCACGTCGGCGTCCGGCCGTCGGTCTACCGACCGCGACCGCAAGCACCGCAAGATTTGAAGGCTTCCCCGTCTGAAGGCGGGGGATTCCCGCCCGGCCTTGTGGCCGGGCGCCCCTTGCGGGGCGCCTTCGGGCGTGTGTGGGAATTCCAGGCTCAGGCAGCCTTCCGGGCCAGCGGCCCGGAAGGTCTTAAGCCCTCAGCACCTGCCGGGCACCAACCCACCCGGACCAGCATCACGAACGCGGAATTCTTGGCACTCCATCGTGGTGTGCGCGGGATGCACCAGGCGCACATCCCGCCCATGCTTACGGCCCATCTCGATCAGGGCGCGCTTGGTAGCCGAGAGAGCGGCATCGGCCGCCTTCTTGGCCATGGTGGTCTTCGCGAGGAACTTCCGGCGGAAGTCTTCCACCGCGATCCGGTCATGGTCACAGACCACGGACTTGGCCCACTTGCGGCCGGTGTCCTGACGCTGCCCGGCGACCTTGGCGTACGCCTTCGCGCGCAGCTTCTTCGCCTCTCGGTAGGCCTTCGAGGAGGCCTGCCCCTTGGCCGGTCGGCGTCGGGCCATCATCCGGTCGTAGCGCGATAGCTTCGCCTGGGCCTTCTTCCCGTGCTGGGCGTGGGGAAGGTCGTGGTCCTCGCTCGTGGTGGTCGCGGTCTCCTTGACGCCGCAGTCGATCCCGATCATGCGGCCGGTCTCTGGCAGGTGCTCAGTGGTGGCGGTGGTCACGAAGGACGCGTACCAATGTCCGATGCAGTCGCGGTACACGCGCACCGAGGACGGCGGCTTGGGCAGCCGGCGCGACCACACCACCGTCAGTACGATCCCGCCCGCCAGGTGCAGGCGCCCGTCCTTGAGACGGAACCCACGCCGGGTGTAGTTCAACGACGGGTCCGCCTCCCGCTTCTTCTTCCAGTGGGGCATCCCTGCACGCTGCCGCATCGGCAGCCGCGCCTTGATGTCCCCCAGCGCCTTCGCCCGCGATGTCGCGAAGTCGCGTATGACCTGCTGCTGCGGCACACTCGCGCCCTGCGCGAGCCACGGCGTCACCCGGCGCGCCTCGGTCAGCACCTTGTCGAGCTGCGCTGGACCACACGTCAGCTTGTCCTCGCAACGCACCTTGTTGTCCAGGTACACGGCCTTGGACTTGGCCACGCATTCGTTCCAGATCCAGCGGCACCGGTCCCACTCCGCTTCGAGTGCAGCCCGCGCGCCGGCGGACACGCGAAGACGGTACGTGTACCGGGCGTGCCCGGCATCCCCATTCGTCGTCGCGTCCGTCGTCATGAACCCGAATCTATCCGGGAGGACTGACAGTTGAGAGCTCTTGATCAAGACGGGCCTTCTCACCCCATGCCGTGGTGGACCGCCAATCGCCCCGGCGGCGATTGCCCTTCCCCCGCCCTGCTCCGCTCCGCAGGAGTCCAATTCCTCCCCGACCTCAAGGCCCGGGCATCCTCGAGGAACCGAGTGATCGCCATCACGCAGCGCATGCTGCAAGGACTCGCCAGGTATGCGGAGGACGCCGCAAACCATGCCTCAGGCTCATCTCGATCCCGGCCTCCGACCGCGTGACGAAGCCGTCGGCGTGGGTCGTCACTGCTGCCCTCGGCGTCTCCATGGCCACGGACCTGTAGGGCGCGGATCGAAGGCGCGCCCCGGAGACGGGCGCGGCCACCGACTTCACCGACCCCGACATACTCGTGTCGGCGATATCAGTCGTCCGCAGTGGCAACGCCGGTCCGGGCCGGGCCGTCTTCGGAGCGGGTGCAGGCCCTGAACCGGCCCGGCGGCTGGGAGCGTGCCCGGCGGAAGGCCCGGCTGAAGGCATAGGCGGAGGAGTAGCCGACCGAGGCTGCGATCGCATCGAGGCTGTCGTCGGTGTCACGTAGACGCCGGGCTGCGAGGTCCATCCGCCAGCGAGTGAGGTAGGCGCCCGGTGACTCACCGGTCGCAGTGGTGAAGCGGCGGTCGAGCGTCGCCCGCGAGACGCCGACCTCACGGGCGAGGGCGGCGGTCGTCCATGGCCTTGCGGGCTCCTCATGAAGCCTGGTCACGGCGGCTCCCACCACGGAGTCGCCCAGGGCCCCGAGCCAAGAGGGTTCCGACGTCCCACCGGAAGCGAGCCAGGCCCGCAGCACCTGGACGAGCAGCACGTCCACCAGCCGGTCAAGAACCACGCCGGTGGCCGCACGCTGGGCGGCGAGTTCGCGGCCGAGCAGGCGCACGGTGTCCTCGGCCAACCCGTCCGGGTCACAATCGGCGCGCAGGTGGAGCACCTCCGGCAGCAGGGAAAGCACCTGCGTCGCGACGCTCTGATCATGGTCGTACTCGGCGCACAGGACGCGGGCGCGCACGGGTCCGGTACCGATCGACACGGTTCCCGAGGCGGTGGCGTGCCAGTCGTCGAACATGTGGGGCCCGGTGCGGGCCACTGCTGCCGGGTCACTGCCGAGAGCATGCTCAGCCCCTCCGGGCAGCAGGACGACATCCCCCGGCATCAGCTGCAGGGGCGCGCCGTCGGGCAGACCCACCCAGACAGTTCCCGCGGTGACCGCGTGCAGCGACGCACGTGGTGTCGCCGATGTCCACCACCAGCCCCAGTCTTCGCCGGCCTCGATCCGCGCACCGACCGCTCCCCGCACGTCCGACAGCGCCAGCACCTCTGCGAGCAAATCCACGGATGCACCCTACCTGGACATCACTGCAAGACAAATGGCCATCGCATTGCGCAAAACAGCTATCGCTTGACTCATCATGTGCGTCATACGGTGAGCGCATGAAGATCTCAGGAAGCACTGCACTGATCACCGGGGCATCGCGTGGCCTCGGCCGCCACTTCGCCGAGCAGCTCCTCGCACGCGGCGCCAAGGTGTACGCGACCGCACGCGACCCCGAACGCGTGGACGTCGCGGGGGTCGAACGCCTGCGCCTCGACCTCCTCGACCCTGCGTCCGTCACCGCCGCGGCCGAGGCCGCAGCGGACGTCACACTCGTCGTCAACAATGCGGGCGTCAGCCTCTACCAGGACCTCGTCACGGGCGACCTGGAGAAGATCCGTCGCGAGCTGGACACCTCCTTCTACGGCACGCTGGCCGTCGTACGCGCCTTCGCTCCGGTCCTCGCGGCAAACGGTGGAGGTGCGTTCCTGAACGTGCTGTCGCGGATGTCGTGGCTCTCCTATCCGGGGGCGAACTCCTACGCAGCAGCCAAGGCGGCGGCCTGGAGTCTGACAAATGGCGTCCGCCTGGAGTTGGCCGAGCAGGGCACCCAGGTGACCGGCCTGCTCATGAGCGCCACCGACACCGACATGATGAGCGGCTGGGACATCCCGAAGAACGATCCGGCGGATGTCGTGCGTCAAGCCCTGGACGGCCTCGAGGCGGGCGCTCTGGAAGTGATCGCGGACGAGGACACCCGCTTGGCCAAGGCCGCGCTCAGCGCCGACCCGGGCGAGACGTACGGCGCGCTCCTCACAAGGGCCGGGCACTCACGGTGACCGTGAGCGTGGCCCAGCGCCGATCGTGCGCCGACGGGAGCGGTGCCCGGCGGAGATGAGGCCAGGATGACGTCGGGCCGGCCTCCCCCTCCCGTGTGGCCCGGGTATCGGAGAACTCGCTGCGCCACCGTCGAAAATGAGGGATCCTGGACGGCCGTGACCGAAAATATGAGCGAACGGGTCCCGGACAGCGAGGTGCGGGCGCTTCTCAGGGCCCTGGACGGGCAGCGCCGCCACGTTCTGGGCATCCTCGACGGGCTCGACGCGGAGGCTCTGCGCCGGCCCGTACTGCCCTCCGGATGGCACTGCCTGGGACTGGTCCAGCACCTCGCGCTGGACGTCGAGCGTTTCTGGTTCCGCGCAGTCCTCGCCGGGGACCCGGAGATCATCCACGGCCTGACGAGCGGCGACGAAGCATGGAACGTGGCGCCGGAAGTACCGGCCGTCGACGTGCTCAATGGATATCGGCATGAGGCAGAACTCTCCGACGCCGTCATCACCGCCACCCCTGCTGATGCCGCCCTGGCCTGGTGGCCGCATGACCTCTTCGGTGAACCGCATCTGCACACCCTGCGCGACGTCCTGCTGCACGTCATCACCGAGACCGCATGCCACGCCGGCCACCTCGACGCGGCCCGAGAGCTCATCGACGGCCGCCGCTGGCTGGTCCTCACTTGAGCGGTCGCTCCCGCGGGGCACGGGGAATGGGCCCGCCCGACTGTTGTGGTTCATGAGGTTGCTGACGCCGGAGGGAGGGCTTGCCCGCTCGACGATTCTCTGACTATGGTCAGAGAATGGAAGCCGAGCAGATCGAGGCGGTCCGACGGTTCAACCGGGTCATCACGCAACGGATCGGCGCGCTCGAGGACGCGTACCTTTCACGCGAGCACTCGCTCGGCCTCTCGAGGCTTCTGTGGGAGATCGGATCCGAGGGCGCAGAGGTCCGCGTCCTGCGCTCCCGGCTGAGCCTTGACTCGGGATATGTCAGTCGCCAGCTGCGGCGTCTGGAGTCAGAGGGGCTCGTGACCACCGATCCCGATGAGAACGACGGGCGAGTGCGGACGGTGCGGCTCACCGACGCCGGTGCCTCCGAGCGAGCACTGCTGGATCGTTCCTCCGATGAGCTCGCGGCATCGATGCTTGAGCCGCTCACCGCATCGCAGCGCGATCGTCTGGTCGCCGCCATGGCCGAAGTCGAGAAGCTCGTCATCGCGTCGCTCGTGCGTATCGAGATCACCGACCCTCGGGACCCGGACGCCCGATTCTGCCTGCGGTCCTACTTCGCTGAGCTGGGACGTCGGTTCGACGGCGGCTTCGATCCAGCGCAGAGCATCCCGGCCGGCGACCAGGAGATGAGCCTGCCGGACGGGTTGCTGCTGGTTGCGACGGTCCAGGGATCGCCGGTCGGGTGCGGAGCCCTCAAGCTCCACCCGGACACCGGAATCGCCGAGGTCAAACGTATGTGGGTCTCCTCTGGCGTCCGCGGGCTCGGGCTGGGCCGGCGGCTGCTGGAGTGCCTTGCGAAAGAGGCCTCAACACGGGGGACGTCGACACTGCGGCTGGAAACCAACCAGACACTCACCGAGGCACGGCGCCTCTACGAGACAGCTGGATTCGTCGAAGTCGAGGCCTTCAACGACGAGCCCTACGCCCACCACTGGTTCCAGCGGGACCTGAAACCTGTCTGAGGGCGAAGGCTCCGGTCGCCCACGTCGCAGTAGACATGGGCATATCCCGGGCGTGTGCCTCCACGTGAGTCAACCGTTGGATGATGCGGGGGGACGGACCGAACACCGCGTGGGAGACCAACAGCGCGTCGCCCACCCACCGCACGGTGAAGCGGTCCTGACGGAGCCAGAACGGTGAACGGACGGAGGCGGCAAGGGGGCTGGTGTCCCACGGGCGTCACAGAAGGGCAACCACCCCATCCGCAGGGCCTTGAAGGGCTGGTGGGGGGCCGCATCATGGTGCCGGGAAGGAACGACAAGGGGGGTACGGAACAATGGAATTCACGGTCGAGCGGACCTTGAGAAGACGCGGGGTGCGGTGGACGGGTTGGGGGCTCGTCGTGCTGACGGGTTCGCTCGTATGGCTGATCGGCTCTTTCGGAAACGCCGTCCCCGGCGCGGCGTTCGTCGGGATCTTGTCCGCGTTGGCGGTCTGGCACGGGTGGAATGATCTGCGCAAGGCCCGAGGCCCTTTCCGGCTGCAGATCGACGGCCGCGGAATCACGCTGCACGACGCCGCCCTGTCCTGGGAGCAGGTCGATGCCGTCGCCCTGTGGCACGATCGTGCGGCGGACAGCGACACCACACCGCCCGATCCGCGGCTGATGCTCTGGACGGCGCCGGGCGTAACGCTACCGCGCAAACAGGACCGCACCTGGGACGCCCGGAATCGCTACACCCTGGTGAACTGTTCGGACCTCGACCAGAGTGTCTCGCAGCTCACCACTGCGCTCGCCAAGCACGGCGGCGCCCGTTTCGAGACGGCGCCGCGCGCAGTACGGCCGCCGATCCCGGTGACCGTCGCCGGACCCGAACTGAGTGTCCCCGGCGGGGAGCGGACCTTCACGGCCGATCAGGGCGCCCGCCGGAAGGCGGTCATCTGGACGCTGCTGGCGCTGCTGTGCAGCGCGGTGTTCGTGTCGCTCAACCTCTACCTGGTCTATCACCCCGACAAGGCCGACTACGATTCCGGAGCCGGGATCCCCGTCACGGTGGCGGCCCTCGCCGCACTCGTCTTCTGGATTAAGGTGCGCTCCTCCTACGTCCGCTGGCGCAAGCCGTTGCGGCTGCGGATCGGGGGTGCAGGCATCGGCATGCGCGAGGTGGCCGGTGAGGAGAGGTACTTCCAGTGGGCGCAGATAGCCGCCGTCTCGGTCGGGCCGCAGCCGTACAGCTCCGACTCCCATCCCTGTCTCACCGTGTGGCCGCTGCCCGGCACACACGCCCACGACCATCCCAGCCATCTGTCCGACGGCCATCGGGCCTACGTCCTACCTGGACTGGACCGGTTGCCGGGGGGCGTGACGGCGGTCGTGCCGGTGCTGCGTGCATACGCGGGTGAGCGGTACGCCGAAACGGCGTGACCGTAGGCGGATTGGCCGCGCCGGTCATCCGGCCGGCCATGCGTCTTTGACGCGGTCCGTCGGCGCCCGTCGGCGGTGGCGCAGGCCGGGCGGACGACTCCCGCTGTCAACGCCCGTATGCGTTCCGGACAACCGAATGCGTTCGCTCTCCCCTGGTCGCGGCCGGCTGCGCCCCTGACCGATTTCTCTCTGGCCATGGCCGACGGTGCTCCGCCTCCGCCGGGCGTTGCACCGTCGACCGGTTCGCTCCCGAACGACGCGGCATTCAGTCCTACTTGGCAGGGCCCCGGGTGGGGTCGGTGGGCCTCGGCAGCAGAACGCCGTCGACGTACAGATCGACGTGCTCGTTGTAGAACGCTGCCAAGCCCGCGATGCGGTTGGCGTGAATGGTCGGGAAGTCGTAGGCCCAGGCGATGTCCTCGTGGGAAGCGGTGTCACTGTCGAAGGACCAGTAGCCGCTCGTTGTCCCCTTGTACGGGCATCGCGTCACCGTGTCCGAGCGCCGCAGTTTCGTCCAGTCGACGTGCATGCGCTCAACGTAGTAGCGGGTCGGCAGGCCGGTCTCGAACAGCTTCACGCAGTTGGGCGCCTCCGCCAGCACGACCCCGTCCAGCTCCACCCGTACGCTGCTCGCCGATCGCAGCGCGTCCACCCGAGAGTAGGGGCTTCTGGGGTGCACGAAGACCGGCTCGTCCTCCTCGAACCACGAGTCGAGCGCGTCCCAATCGAAGCGCACGGTGTTGAGCAGACGCTCCGGGCTGCCCTCTTCCCACACCCACGCAGCACCCTCGCGAACCTCCGAGCCGACCTGCAGCGTGTGCCGGCGAGCGGGGCCCGCGCCACGGTGCTCGGTGTGATCGTCGTCGATGAGCACCCCTTCGACCAGATCCTCCACCGGAATGCTGAACTGGGGGTACGCGCGCCACTCCCACACATAGAGCGCACGCCGCGTGTCGAAGACCACGCGGCCTCCGATCAGTCCTCTGATCCTGCGCGGTACGGGCTCGACGTGCCCGACCGGGACGATCAGGCTCGGGTGCAGAACACTTTCGTTTGCCATGGTGACCTCGGTTTGCTCGTTGCTCGACCTCCAGCGCCTTCCGCCCGCCGGTCGTCTCCGTAACCGGCGGGCGGGCGGGGCGGAGGACAGATCAGGGCCGCGGGGCGCGCAGGTGGGCGCGTTGCTCGAGTTCCTCTTCGTCGACGAGTTCAAGCATGGGCTTGCCCGGCGCGCACATCATGGTGACCACGAACGAGGTCCTGGCGTCGGTGAGGGCGTTGCCGTCCTGGTAGTGGATGACGTCGCCGCCCGGCTCCCAGAACGTGCCGCCGGCCTCGACGATGCGCTCGGGCTCGCCCTCGAGTTCGAAGCGGACCGCGCCCTCGACGACGTAGCCGAACGCCGGACCCGAGTGGCGGTGCGGCGGAGTGCCGGGATCGCCGGGCTCCCACTCCACATGGATGGTCATCGCCGAGGCACCCTCGGGGACGGTGATCGGAGCGGCGTCCTGAAGCAGCTTCGCCGCCCTGGTCCAGCTCGGGCCGTCCCCAGCGCCGCCGTCATGGCCGTGACCGTGGTCGTGTTGCGCATTGTTCGACATGGTGTCGCACCTCCATAGGTCCTCGACGTCATGGGGCCCGACCCACCAGCGGACGCAACCGTCCTCCTGGCAATCGGCAACCATGGACACCTCATAGGGAATGACCGACGACGAGGTGGATCCGTGACATGCCCGTGCAGAGGGGCCCCGCTGGTCTTGGGTCGTATGGGCAGGACCTGGTGCCTCGCGATGTGGTGGGGCGTCAGGCCAGGGCCGAAAAGCCGTTGAGTTTCGACGGGTTGAGCACCCACAGGAGCCGCGTGATGCCATCCGCGCCCGCGTCGACGCTCAGCAGGGCGATGGCGTGTGTGCCGCGGGTGATCAGCGCACACGTACGGCCGTTGGCCTCCACCCAGCGAGTGCGAGTACCGGGCCAAAAACGCGGCTGGAAAGCCACGATGTACCGCGCGACACGGCTCTTGCCCAACACCGGGATGCGCGACGCGCCTCGCACGCCGCCGCCGTCCGAGTAACTGGCCGCATCCGAGGCGAGCAAGGCCTCGAGCGCCGCGAGATCGCCGGTCCGGGCCGCCGTGATGAAGTTGTCCAGCAGCCTGCGGTGTTCGTCTGCACCGACGTGGCTGCGCCGCTCACCGGCAATGTACGTGCGGGCCCGGCGGGCCAGTTGGCGGGCGTTGGCCTCGCTGGAGCCGATGACGGCGGCGATCTCCCGGTATGAGTAGTCGAAGGCTTCTCGTAGTACGTAGGCAGCCCGCTCCGTCGGCGTCAGCGTTTCGAGGAGCAGCAGGACCGCGAAGTCCAGTGCCTCGCCCCGTTCCGCACCGACGGCCGGATCGGCACCGGTGTCGACCGGTTCGGGGAGCCATGGTCCCACGTACGTCTCGCGGCGCATCCGTGCGGACGTCGCGACATTGATGGCGAGCCGTGTCGTCACCGTCGACAGGAAGGCTGTGGCGTCAAGGACGGCCGAACGGTCCGTGGTCTGCCACCGCACCCATGCGTCCTGCACGACGTCCTCGGCCTCCGCGGCGCTGCCGAGCATCCGGTAGGCGATGCCGAACAACCTGGGACGGACGCTGTCGAACACCTCCACGGCGTCCCCGAGGTCGTCCGCCTCCGGCCGTTCTGCCCGCAAGGTACACGTCCTGTCCCGCCCCACCGCTCACCGACTCCTCTCACGACTGCTTCCGGACCCGCAGGCCCCAGCCGCCGGGACGCGGCTGGGGCCACCTGCCCCTGCATCTATGACCGAGCAGCCCTTTCAGACGTGACAATCACGTCCTCACGCTCGTGCACGCATGACTTCGCGCCAGGTTCTTCCGACCGCGAGGCTTTTGTGCGCAGTGAGCATGTGTCTCTGAGGGTGGTGTGTGGGAGGTGTCGACAGAGAGTCGCCATGCCGACGGAGGAGATGGCGCCGGTGCGGGAACCGCCTTTCAGGCAGGGCGCGGCTCTCGATCTGCGGATCGCCGCGCTCGGTGGCGACGTCGGCGCGCCTCGGCGCTAAGCAGCCGGTCCGTCCGATGCATCCCCGTCCCCGTTCGGCCGGGCGGCCAGAATTCCATTGAGCAGGCCGGTGGACTGGCCGACCTCGATGAGGTAGCCGTCGGGGTCGCGCAGATAGCAGCGCAGTTCGGAGGTGCGGTCGAGGGGTTCGGTCAGGAAGTGGGCACCCTTCGCGACGGCGTGCGCGTAGAAGGAGGCCATGTCGGCCACGCGCACGTTCAGGAAGCTGGACACCCGATCGCGGCTCCGGGGCACTTCCAAAGTGACGTCCGGCTTGTCGGGAGTCGGTCCTCCACCGGGGTTCATGATGATCCAGCTGTTGGCGACCTTCACGATTGCCGGGTTGTCCTCCATCACGACCTCGCCGCCGAAGACGTCCGCGTAGAAGCGCCGCGCAACCACCACGTCGCGCACGGTCAGGAAGTGAGTGAGGAGGAGGCCGTGCTCGGGTACGGGGAGATCACCCTGGGACGTCGTCATCGTTTGTTGCCCTCCGTTGGCTTACGTGATCTTGGATGTTGCCGCCCGGACTGTGGGGGCGGACGGCTCACCGTTTTGCACCGACGAGCCGTCCTGTGATCGCCCGCGGCGCCTGCGGCGCTCAACTGCGCAGTTCGGGCGTTACGTACTCGAACGTCGGGCCGGCCGTGTTCTCGTCGCCGTCGAGGGTCTGCAGCAGGCTCTGCGCCTTTCCTTTGAGCATGTACATCGTGCCCATCGAGGCCCCGAACGCCTGCGGCCGGCCGTTGAACGTCTGCTCCAACTGCTGAAGCAGCGTGCAGTACGCCTGGTTGAACTGGGTTTGCGCGCTCCGAATCGGATCGCCCGCAGGGTGATCTTCAAGTCGGGGATTGGGACGCATCGGGTAGATGCCTTCGGAATCGACGACCACCGGTTCGCCCGTCGGTCCGGTCTGCGGCGTGTCACCGGGCTGGTAGCGGCGGCCCAGCTTGAGCTCGAGGAAGCGATAGTAGTGCGAGACCTCATGGTGCTCGGGGTGGAAGACGTCCTGGTCGCTGTCCCAGACTGCGCCGCGATCTGTCCCCTCGCCCTGTTCGACGATCTCCTGCATCGCCGCCAGCGCCGAGGCGAGGTCGGTGACCGCGGTCAACTTCCCGCTCGTGTGGCCGAAAGGCCCAGCCGTGACCTGCCGAGCCGGGTCACCGCTGAATACCTTCTGCTCACCGAGCTCGGCGCAGAGGTGGCGCAGGCCCTGTTCGATCGCGTCGTAGAACTGCCCGATCGTCTCGTAGTCGTCTCCCTCTGCCCCGGCGTCGGGCAGCGCCGGCTGTTCGAGACGAAGGAACATCTCCAGGGCATCGGGACCGAACGGGAGGAGCGACAGCTGCATGGAGCGGTCGCCGTGGGGCAGGGCGCGTGGGTGGACCGGCAGCATGTGGGGTGCGTCCAGGACGGGTTGACCACCGACCGCGTTCAGGAGGTTCGCCGCCAGCGCGAGGTGCAGCATCTCCTCGACGAAGACCCCGCTGACAGCCTGGACGGCGTCCGGGTTCCGCTGCGGATCCAGCGAGTAGAGGGCACAGAGGTAGGGCGGCAGCGTCGCGTGTTCCAGTTCGATCGCCCACTGAAGATGCTCACGCAGACTTTCGAGCGTCGTGATCGGTGCCTTGGCAGGCGTCTCGTCGATATTGAGCTGTGGTGAGTTGTTCAACGTCTTCTCACTTGGGTCGCCGACACGGGTGAGGACGACGGCAGAGGCTGCGGTGGACCACCCACCGCTCCCGTCCACCGGGAACGCTTCAGCTACCGCCTGCAACCTAGGACCGGACGGCCGAAGGATCCGTGACGGCTCCGCGGGACCGGCGTAGGTGATCCATGTCACAGAGGCGCGTGCCGGTATGGGCTTGGCGCGCGCCGAGCAGGGAGCACTCGCAAACTGGAGCGCGACCAGAAGCCGAGGGCCCTTGGGAAGCAGTGGGCTGAGGCCGCGCTCCCTCCACGGATGGGAACGCGATGTCCGTTCAAACTCGCGGCGTGGGACCGGCGTTGTGGTGGAAGGGTCGGCGCCGTGTTGCCTACGTCGTCCATGTGGACTTCACGGCCGAGCCAACAGCCCCGCGACTGCCCGCCGACCGAGCGCGGGGAGCGGTACGCCGGCCGGCTCCGCGCACCAGACAGTGCGGGAACCTGATGGCCTTCTCCTGTACGCCGCTGGAGCGCGGAGTGGCGCATATCAAGGGAACCGCCCGCGCACAGATTCACGTAATACATTGCGCCGGGCACCAGCACACAGCGCCACTTGAGGAGTGCGTATGAACTCCCTGTCCCTGCCAGCACCCCCTTCCCTGCCGGTTGGTGCCTGGTGGGCCATCGCTGTGGGACTCTGCGCGCTCTACATGGCAACAATGGTGCGCTGGATGCCCACACCATCAACCCGATATCAGGTGGCTGTCGTGCCCGTGGTGGCCGTCGGCGTGGTCGCCGGGGTGGTCCTTCATCATGGATCCGTCTCAGCAGGGCTGGGCGCGGCTTCGGGGATCCTGCTGGGGCTTCCGCTGGCGTTGGCGGGTCAGCATCGCGAGCTGGCACGTCGCATCGTGGACTGGGAGGCGAACGGCAGCAGGCCGGGCGAGCTGATGGCACCCATTGGCGTGATCGCCCGCTATGCGATCATCGCCCCGGGCCTGCCCATGCTGGGATGGTGGCTGGGGTGAGGTCGGCGTAGCGGTCGCCGAAGCGGCCTTACCGAAGACGTTCAGCGACCGTCACCGCCGCAGACCCGGAGCAGAGGGGCTGGACTCGCCACGCTGGGCGTGCATCCGGCGTGGGACTGTCGGCATCCGGCGCGGCGGAGGCCCGGCAACGACTGTGTGAGAACCTGCCGGCCGCGGCCATGGCAATCCCCGGTTCCGGTCTCAGCAGCCTGAACGACGCAGTGTGGGCGATCCCGTGCGACACCTTGAAGGACGCGCGCCGAGGCCGGCACCGCGCCGAACGCGTGGCGTATCAGGACCTGTTCCGGGAGCGGGGCCGGACCTGTGAAGAGGAAACCGACCGATCAGAGTCCCGTCGCCCGATCGGGCGGCGGGACTCTTCTCCTATTTGAGTTGACGCGACAGGACCCTTGATCCCTATCGGTGATCCCGCTGCCTATTCGCAGGCCACTCCGTCGCCGTCGCGGTCGAGTTGGCGACTGTAGCCAGGCTCCCCCGCGTGCAGTGGAGTGACTCCAGCGACGCGAGCAGCAGAGCAGTTGGCGTAGTAGGTGCTGCCGCCCCCATCGCTGGAACCACCACCACTGCTGCTGCCACCACCACTACTGCTGCCGGATCCGCCGCCTGCGGCCGCTTTCGCAGTCACAGTGACCTTTACCTTGATGGTCTTGGTGGCAGTGACAGTAGGAGCCGGCTCAGGGGCGGCGGTCTCCGTCGCCGTCGCGGTGACCGTGGCGGTGGGTTGCGGCTCGGCCGCGACCTGCTTGGCGTCACTCTTTGTGGTGCTCTGATCGCCGGCACCGACTCCGACACCTACAAGGAAGGCGAAGCCCAGCGCGGGGAGCATGAAGCGCTTGCGGGCCCATTTCGGTACTGGACGAAAAGCTGGTGGCTGCGGTGGTACGGGTGGTCCGGTGTACGGGTAGCTCATCTTGTCCCCCCTGCTGTTTGAGGGGATGACGGTAACGCCGCGGGACTTGATGTGGATGATATATGGAGGTTCAGTGACGCACCTGTGACTGTCGGTGCCGCCCGTTCAGCCTGAGCTCTTCTCCGGAGCAGAGCGCGCAGACATCTGCCGGCATCGCCCCCTGCGGCGAGCGCCATCTACAAACTACTGGTCACTTGCGCGCTTCGTCCCGCCGCAAAGGCTCGCTCAGGGGCCCGGCGTCCGAAGCTCCCACGGTGCCGCACGGCTCTCATACGTCAATCAGTTGCACGAGCCACGCCACGGACACGTTCGGCGACGCACTCGCTACCGGTCTGCCGGCTGATCGAGGAATCCATGACGTGGTTCCAGTCGTGTGCCGTGGCACCAGTCGTGCCCCCTCACCACGACCGACGCCCTGGACCTGGCCCTACCCTGGTACGGGCGGTCTCGACGCGCACCGCGCTTCCGGGAGTCGAGAGTGACCACCATTGCGCCTACAGTGCAGTGGTCGATCCGTGTGCTGTGGATGATCCGAGAGAGGGGACTGGCCGGTGGCTGAGATCGACGGTGAGCGGCGGTCGGCGGGTGAGCTGGAGGCCAGTGTCCTCGCTGCGCTGTGGGCGGCCGGCAGGCCGCAGTCAGCAGCGCAGGTCAGGGAGGCCATGCCGCAACCCTTGGCTCGGACGACCGTGGCGACGCTGCTCGCACGTCTACATCAGAAGGGCCTCATCGGCAGGCGTCCCGGCGGACGCGGTTTCGTCTACTTCCCGATGGATGACGCGCACGGTCTCACGACTCGGCGGATGCATCACGAACTTGATCGGGACAGTGACCGCAGCATGGTGCTGGCGCGATTCGTCAAAGGGCTGAGCCAGGCCGACGAGGAGGAGCTGAGGCGGCTTCTCGAGGAAGGCGAACGATGATCGCACTGCTGCTCGTCCCGCTTGTCCTCCCCTGGTTACTGCCGCCTCTGGCCCGACGTACCGCGGAGCGAGTACGGCCGGACATCGCCTTGTGGTCGATCACCGCCGTCTCCGCCACGCTCGCTTTCGGCGTGGTCGCGTGCTTGGGCGCACTGCTTCTCCCTCTCGCCCTGCAGGTTCCTCAGTTCGCTGTCCTGGTGGATCTGATCCAGCCACTCAAGGCCGGTCCCGAATCGCTGGTTCTGGGGGTTTCGGCGCTGGCTGCCGGCGTTGCGGCTGTCACCGTTGTCGCCGGGGCGCGCCGCGTGACGTCGGAGGTGCGCCGTCTGCGTGCCGCCCGCGGAAGTGTCGCCGTGCTTCCGGACGCCGGAGGGCTTTGTGTGGTGGATGACCCGCAGCCGGACGCCTATGCGCTGCCCGACGGCCTGCGTGGGCGGGGGCGGATCGTGGTGACCTCGGGCATGCTTCGCGCCTTGGGCGGCGACGAACGGGAGGTGCTCCTCGCTCATGAACGCGCCCATCTGGCCGGTCGGCATCACCTCTTTCTCGCTGCCGCACTCATCGCCGCTCAGTGTCATCCCGCGCTGGCCGCTGTCGTGCACCCCGTTTCCTTTGCGGCTGAGCGCGCCGCCGATGAGGTTGCCGCCCGCGAGGCAGGAGACCGAAGGCTGACCGCGCACGCCGTGGGGCGCGCCGCTCTGGCCGCCGCTCGTCGGCACGGAGGCACCCGACTGCCGGTGGTGATTCCTGGAGCGGTGACAGGCCCGGTGCCCGCCCGTGTCAGGGCACTTCTCAGCGAGGCACCGACACGACGGATCGTTCCGGCGTTGCTGGCCATGGTCCTGGTGTGCACCGGTGCCGCCGCATCCTCCCTCGGCGGAGCCACGCTCCTGCACCGCGGCGTCGAGGTCGCCCAGGGCGAGATGCCCTCCCACTGACACGACACTCGCGAACGACACTAAGGGCAGCCTTTCCTAACCGTCTACTGCTGTGTAGACTCAGCGGACGATCGGGCCTTCGCCCACGCCTTCCTTCCCGTGTGAAACGAGGCATCCTCCATGTCCGCGAGTTCGCGCTACCTGCTGCCCTGCGCCGCCACTGCCACAGCGGCCGTCGTATCACTGTCGGGGTGCGCACAGAAATCCGACGGCAGCGACGGATCGGTTCGGGTTACGGCGTCGGACTCCAAGTGCGAGGTCTCTCGGACGCAATTCCCCGCAGGCCATGTCACTGTGAGCATCGAGAACACCGGCTCGAAGGTGACCGAGGTGTACGTGCTGTTCCCGGACGACCGGATCGCAGCGGAACGCGAGAACATCGGGCCGGGCACCAAGTCGTCGATCACCACAGAGATCAAGTCGGGCGAGTACCGGATTGCCTGCAAGCCGGGCATGAAGGGCGACGGCATCCGTCAGACGGTGACGGTCACCGGCAAGAACGCAGCCTCCAAGCGGAGCCCTGAGGCGGACAGGGCGGTGGCTGCCGATCGCTCGTACGTCCTTGCACAGGCTGAACAGACCCTTCCTCGGGCGCAGGCCTTCGCCGACGCCGTCAAGGCCGGGGATGTCGCGACGGCGAAGAAGCTTTACGCACCCTCCCGGATCGGATGGGAACGCACAGAACCGGTCGCCGAGTCCTTCGGTGACATCGATCCGAAGGTCGACGTCCGCGAAGACGGCCTCGAGGCAGGTCAGGATCCGGCCGCGGACTGGACCGGCTGGCACCGCCTGGAGAAGGCGCTATGGCAAGGAGGGAAGATCGGCGCCCGCGAGAAGGAACTCGCCGACCGGCTGATGACCGATCTGAACACGTGGGTGAAGAAGGTCGGCACTGCGGAGATCACCCCGACATCGATGGCGAACGGCGCCAAGAGCCTGTTGGACGAGGTCGCTCGCAACAAGGTCACCGGCGAAGAAGAACGTTACTCCCACACCGATCTGGTGGACTTCAAGGGCAACCTCGAGGGCGCTCAACAGTCCTACGAGCTTCTCAAGCCGCTCGCCTCCAGGAACGACACCGGCTTGACCAAGGAACTCGACAGCCAATTCGTCGCACTATCCCAGCTGTTGGAGAAGTACCGCACCACCGGCGACTACGCCTACGCCTCCTACGACACAGTCACCAAGCCCCAGCGCAAGGAGCTCTCCGACGGAGTGAATGCACTGGCCGAGCCGCTCTCGAAGCTTGCCGCTGCCGTCGTGAAATGAGTCGACGCATGCCACGCGCATGAGGTCAACACACATCTACCGAGAAGGCGCGTCAGCCTCCTTCGTATCGCGCCGTCGCGTGACGGCGCAGGCTCTTCGCCCAACGACGCGCCAGACACCACTGACTCAACCGAGGGAAGGACTGGGCGTGTTCGCCAATTACCTGATCGGCTTGCGTGAAGGGCTGGAAGCCAGCCTTGTCGTATGCATACTCGTCGCGTACCTGGTCAAGAGCGGCAACCGGCGGCAGCTGCTTCCCGTGTGGGTGGGGGTCGCGCTGGCTGTCTTCCTCAGCCTGGCCTTCGGCGCGCTCCTGCAATTCGGCTCCTCGACGCTCACCTTCCAGGCTCAAGAAGCCCTTGGCGGCACCCTGTCCATCCTGTCGGTAGCTCTGGTGACCTGGATGGTCTTCTGGATGCGGCGCACCGCACGCCATCTGAAGAGCGAGCTTCAAGGCAAGCTCGACGCGGCCCTGGCCGTCGGCACCGGCGCGCTGGTGGTGACCTCATTCTTCGCCGTGGGGCGCGAGGGCCTGGAAACGTCGCTGTTCATCTGGACCGCCGTACAAGCCACTGGTAACGGCATCCGCCCGCTGATCGGCGCGCTGCTGGGGCTCGCGACCTCCGCCGCGCTTGGATGGCTGTTCTACAAGGGTGCCCTGCGGATCAATCTGGCGAGGTTCTTCCGCTGGACCGGAGCCATGCTGGTAGTCGTTGCCGCCGGCGTCCTCGCGTACGGCATTCACGACCTCCAGGAAGCAGGTTTCCTGCCCGGGCTGAACGATCTCGCCTTCGACATCAGCACCACCATCCCCCCGGACTCCTGGTACGGCACACTCTTCAAGGGTGTCTTCAACTTCCAGCCCGATCCCACCGTGCTCCAGATCATCATCTGGACGCTGTACCTGGCCCCCGTGATGGCCGTGTTCCTCGCTCCCCAGCGCACCGGCACCGCGTCCAGGCCTCGTCAGCCGATCAGCGGGCCGACGGCCGAGTAGCGCAGGTCGGGCCGGACGGACAGGGCCCCGCAGCAGTCAGGATGCGTTCAGGTGTCCGATGGCACGGTCGGGAACCATGACGTACGAGACCCCTGGAAACGCCGGACTTCCCGCAGTCGACGCACCGGCCCCTCCGCAGCGCACTGCGTCGCGCTACAACAAGGTGCCCGAAGTCACCGTCTACTTCTGGATCATCAAGGTTCTGTGTACCACCGTCGGCGAGACCGCGGCCGATCTGCTGAACTCCAACGCAGGACTCGGCTTGACCGGTGTTTCGGTGCTGATGAGTGCCCTGCTGGCCATCGTGCTGGTCGTACAGTTCCGCACGCGGGCCTACCGACCCGGGATCTACTGGCTCGCTGTGGCTCTCATCAGCGTCGTCGGCACGCTGATCAGCGACAACCTCACCGACAACATGGGTGTGCCGCTGGAGACCAGCACCGTCGTGTTCGCCCTGCTCCTCGCGATCGTGTTCCTGGTCTGGTACCGGCGCGAGCGCACGCTGTCCATTCACCACATCGACTCCACCGGCCGCGAGTCCTTCTACTGGCTCGCCGTCCTGTTCACCTTCGCCCTGGGCACTGCGGCAGGCGACCTCGTCTCCGAGCGCATGTCCCTCGGCTACTGGCTGTCGGCCGTACTGTTCGCCATGGGCATCGCCGCAGTCGCCCTGGCGCGATTCGCGCTGGATCTCAACGCGGTCGGCAGCTTCTGGGTCGCCTACATCCTGACCCGTCCGCTCGGCGCCTCCATCGGTGACTACTTGTCCCAGCCAACCGCCGATGGCGGCCTGGGAATCGGTACCGTGGTGACCAGCGTGCTGTTCCTGGCGGTCATCCTCGGCCTCGTGGTGTACCTCGCAGTGACGCGTAGGGACGTCACGGAGCGCAAGCCGGTCAACCGACACGCGGCCTGAGCGGTTGATCAGCAGGCGACCGGGCCGCGACCCGAAAGTCCGGCAGAGGTCGCCGCTCGGCTCGACTCCGGGGCGCTCGTCACCGACCACGGCGAGTGCCGCGGAGTCCTACGAACCTACGGAAGCTACCCGCCTGGGTACCGTCAGCCGCACCCGGTCTCCGGCGTCCCCGACGCTGCGCTGGATACGCGTGCCTCCTGTGCCCGGATCAGGACCTCCGCTCACCGTTCGCGGCTCGGATGCTGATCAGCCGGCCGGCAGACTGACGGTGAACTTGGCCCCAGGTGCATGGGCGGAGTCGTAGGACACTTCACCGCCCACAGCCCGGGCGAGACGTCGGGCGAGCGGCAACCCCAGGCCGGCGCCGTCGTGCCCGTCGTCGGCATCGGCACGCCGACCTGGCTGGAACAGTTCGGCGATGAACGTCTGCGGCACACCGGGGCCGTCGTCGACGACATCGATTCGCACCACGCCCGAGATCCTCCGCGCACGGACCTTCACGCTTGAACGTGCATAGCGAACAGCGTTGGTGAGCAATGGGCTGACGATGCGTTCGAGAAGGGCGGGCGGAACTCCCACCTCGAGCACCGAGGACTCGGCCTCTACGAACCTGTGCACCTGATCCGGTGTGCCTGCGTGTTGAATCATGCGGCCCAGCACCGATACGACGTCCGAGGTTCCGGGCACGGTCGCCGGATTGCGCGCGCTCTCTCGGGCGTCGTTCAAGAGGGTGTCGCAGATCGTGCGCATGGCCTGAGCCGCCTCTGCAATCACCGCTTGGATGGCGCGCGTCTCCTCGGCGGAGCGCGGACGGCGTCTCCACCAGTCGAGTTCGGTGATGATACGGGTGAGCGGGGTGCGCAGTTCGTGAGACAGCTCAGCGGTCAGCTGCTGTTCGTATCGCAACGCAGTCCGTATGCGATCCAGGAGCGCGTCCAATGAGGTGCCCAGGCTGGTGAGTTCGGCCGGGTGATCCTTGGCACCGAAACGGTCGTCGGAGTGCACGGCACTCCACTGGGTGGCCTGATCGGTCATCAGCCGTACCGGACGAAGGGCCCGGGCGACGGACAGACGTGTGAGCACGTATGTGCACAGGAGCATCACGGCATCCAGCACCAGCGAACCCAGGAGCAGTGTGTCGGCCGAACTGCGATAGGGGCCGAGGTCCAGGGCGGTCACGACCACGGCGCCACCACGCCCACCCGACAAGGGCTCGGAACACAGACGCAGAGGCCGGTCACCGCGCGCGGTCACGGTCGTGCAGGCGTGCCTTGGCTGTGCGGCCAACCGGTCGACGGCTTGGGACAGCGGCCCGGCGGACGCGACCGATGGCGGTTTCTCCAGCAGACGCCCCCCGTCAAGGATCCACACGTTCGTATCGAGGAGGCGGTCGTTGACGGTTTCCAGCACACGCACGTGGGGGCCGCTCGTGTCGACGGTGGTGGCTACGGCGGCTGCCCGGTTGCGCAGTTCGTCGTCCGCCTGGTGCCGCAGGTGCCGGTCCATGGTCACGTTGAACAGGACGGTCAGGACCGCCATCAGCAGCGATGCGGCCGTCAGGGCCACGAGGGAAAGGCGCCCCCGCAGGGTTCGAGGCGCCAGTCGTGTCAAGAGTCCCTTCATGACAGGCGGTGTCCGATTCCGCGGGCCGTGCCGATGGTCAGGTCGCTGCCCGCCTCGCGCAGCTTTCGTCGTAGCCGGCTCAGGTACTGGTCCAGGGTGTTGTCACTCACCTGCGCTCCTTCGGGCCAGGCGGCCCGGACCAGCTCTCTGCGGCGCACGATGGTGCCGTCGGCGGCGGTGAGTGTGGCCAGTAGCCGGAATTCCGTCGGGGACAGGCCGATGCGGGCTCCGGGTGCAGACATGCTGTGGTTCACCGGGTCGAGGACGAGATCGCCGGCCGACATCGCGGTCTGGGGGGCTGCGCGCTTGAGAAGGGCCTTGATCCGAGCGACGAGTTCGGCCGGATGGAACGGCTTGAGCAGGTAGTCGTCGCCTCCGGCGGCGAACCCGGACAGACGGTCGGTGATCTGGTGGCGAGCGGTCAGAAAGATGACAGGGGCCACA
>NZ_LMWH01000299.1 GCF_001507435.1 Streptomyces sp. NRRL F-5122 | reverse complement strand
AGGTGCTGAGCACCAGGGTGCCGCCGAAGACCTCCTTGTAGAACTGAAGGGCCTGCCGGGCGTCGCCGGCGAACATCAGGTACGGGTTGAGGCGTGAGGTCATGATTCCTCCCGGTTATGGGGCATACGGTCAGTTGCGCCGCACACTAGCCGCGGCCGCTGACAACGGCCCCCGGGCCGGCCGGTCGCACGTGTGTGCCCCCGCCGATAACCGGTGCCGGCGCCGGGTGCCGTGCTGCGACACTTCCCGCTATGACCGCACCCGAGCTTGGTAGAGGGGACTATCTCCGGGAGATCGAGCGCCTGCCCACCGCGTCAGTGTGGATGCCTCCCGGGAGGGCTGGGTCTGCCTTCCGGACGACCCCGAGGATGCGGCACCGCTCCAGGCGAGTGTGAACGCGCTGGCCCGGACCCTGCGCAGCTACCACTTCCCGGGAGATGGATGCACGGAGGAGGACCGGCCCTTGACCAGACTGGTCGGCGCCGCCGTGTTCAGGCCGCAGGTCATGCCGGCCGGGGTGCAGGAGAGCTACGAGGAGGCGTGCGCGCGCCTCGGCGTCGCGCCCAGGCTCCAGGGCTGGACCCTGTGGAACACCTGAGGTGAGGGGAATCTGGAGGTGACCTTGGTGGTGTCCGCGGTCGAGACGACCGAGGGGCTGCTGGAGAACTGGTCACGGGGCAGGGCCGTCGACCTGGTATCGCCGCTGCCGTCCCAGATCGCCGTGGCCCGCCGGGGTTGGATCGGACCGATGACGTTGGCGCCCCGTGCCGCCCGCCAGGCCGACCTGGCCGGCCGCTGTCCGGGAGGCTGTGACGTCGGAGACGTGGTGGCCCTCGGTGGTGTCAGTGGCGTGTGTAGGGGATCACTAGTACCGCCGAGGCGAAGGCTCGCTGCTTGATCTCCTGCAGAGTCCGGGTCGGTGGTGTGCTGCCGTCGAAGGAGGTTGGGATCGGTTTGTGAAGCGCGTACAGCGTCAGCTGGTACCTGTGGGTTTTGCCGTGGGGAGGGCATGGTCCGTCGTAGGTGGCTTCCCCGAAGTCGTTGAGTGCCTCACGGGCGCCTGGGAGAAGGCGGTGGGCGCTGATTCCGTGGGCACTCGGGGGAATCCCGAGTTGGAGCCAGTGAATCTTGTGGTTATCAAGGTCGACCATGGTCAGGGCGAGTTCCCGTGTTCCGGTCGGCACGTTCGCGAAGTTCAGGCCTGGCGAGTAATCCCTTGGGTCGTCGCAGGTCATGAGCGAGGTGAATGCTCCGGTGCGGTCGAATCCCTGTCCTCGCGTGAGGGCGAGTGGTCCGGCGGACGCGGTGGTGGTGCGTGTGGTGGCCGTGGCGGGCGGGTGTGCGCTGGGGGCGTGCTCTGACGTGCCGGAGCAAGAAGCGCACGCCAGCAGTGCCGCCGTGGCCGCTACGGCTGTCAGGGGCGGGTGTCCTCGCATGCCGCTCACTGTAGAGAGACGGGTGCGCAGGGTGAGTCATCCACGCTGGCCTGCCCCCAGCTGCGTACGTGAGGCAGTCCTCGATCCGTGTAGGGGACGGTTTTACTCGACTCCTTGCGACGGGGGATGTTGTTCGGCGTCGCGGACGGCACGGGCGGCGTTGATGAGTCCGATGTGGCTGAAGGCTTGGGGGTAGTTGCCCAGGGCTTCTCCCGTGTTGGGGTCCGTTTCCTCGGCAAGCAGGCCGAGGTCGTTGGCGCGTGCGAGAGCGGCCTGGAACACCTGTCGCGCACGGACGACATGACCGGTCAGGGCGAGAGCGTGGGCGAGCCAGAAGGTGCAGAGCAGGAAGGCTCCTTCCGCTTCCTTGATCTCGTCGCCCACGTAGCGGCGCACTAGGCCGTTGTGGTCGGTGAGCTGGGTGGCGATGGTGAGCACGGTGGACTGAACACGAGGGTCCTGCGGAGGCAGGAAGCCGACGATGGGCAGCATCAGCGCGGAGGCGTCCAGTTCGTCACTGCCGAACGCCTGGGTGAAGGCACCCGAACGGGGGCTCCAGCCGCGCTCTTCGATGGCATGGCGGACGTTGTCTCGCTCGTGGCGCCAATGGGGTACGCGTTCGTGGGCCTGGAGGGCGGGGGCCATGGAGATGGCGCGGTCCAGCGCGACCCAGCACATCAGTTTCGAGTGCAGGAAGTGTTTGCTGGGTCCGCGCCTCTCCCAGATGCCTTGATCGGGCTCGGTCCAGCGGCGGGCGGCTGTGTCGGCCGCTTGGGCCAGGAAGGCGCGGGTGGGCGGGTCCAGGCGCTCTCCGGGTGGGAGGCATTCGTGGGCGGCGTCGAGGAGTTCACCGTAGACGTCGAGTTGGCGTTGGCGCCAAGCGTCGTTGCCGATCCGAACGGGGCGGCTGTTGCGCCAGCCGGTCAGGTGGGGGAGGAGCCGCTCGCTCAGGTCGTGTTCTCCGCCGATGCCGTACATGATCTGCAGGTCGATGCCACGGTCAAGTTGGGTTGCCGCGGCCCGGGCGAGGAAGTCGAAGAACCGGTTCTTCTCTTTCTCGCAGGCGGCCGTGGCGAGCGCTTGCAGGGTGAAACTTGCGTCGCGGACCCAGGTGTAGCGGTAGTCCCAGTTACGCATCCCGCCCGTTGTCTCAGGTAGAGAGGTGGTGGCTGCGGCGACGATGGCTCCGGTGGGAGCGAAGGTCAGGGCTCGCAGTACGCGTCCGCTGTGGCTCACCTCGTCCTGCCAGGGGCCGACGTAGCCGCGGTGGAGCTTGGACCAGGAGCGCCAGCCTTTGATGGTGTTGGACATGCGGTGTCGGATCCGCCCTGCCCGCCAGCCCACTGACTTGTTTTCCCACGCTGGTGCGACGTGCAGGGCGAATCCGAGGCGGTGTCCCGCCGCGAGTGGGATTCGGCCGTGCGCTGTGGAGCCGCTCACCCGCAGGTCGACGGGGCTCGACAGCAGCAGGACATGGGCGCCCCCGTACGCCGCGAGCCCGCCTCGCACGGTTGAGAGGAGTGGGTGGACGAGTCCGAACTCCGGGCGTGGCGCGTAGGTGATCTCGATGTCCACTTGCCCTTCGGTGCAGGTGATCTGCCGGAGCAGCGTTCCGGGGGAAGCGGTGCCGAGCGCGTGTCCGCGTTCGCGTCGTCCCAGGGCAAGGGCGTCCCGGAGGACTGCCGTGCCCCCCTTTGTGCGGAAGACCGTCTCCAGAACGAGGGTGTCCTCGATGTAACGGCGGCTGATGTCGACCGGGCCGGTGATAGGGCGGATGGACCAGTGGCCGGCGTCCTCGTCGAGGAGCCGGGCGAAGATCGCTGGGCTGTCGAACCGGGGCAGGCACAGCCAGTCCACCGAGCCGTCGGAGGTCACCAGCGCGGCCGAGCGGCAGTCGGACAACAGGGCGTGGTCACCGATCGGCCGCGTACTCATGCGTTGCAGCCCGTCCACCTTGTGCCGGACGCGGCCCGGCCGGGACGACGTGAGCAGTTGCCTGCGCCGTTGGTCTCCCCCGGTGCCTGACGGGTGTTATGGATCTTAGTCTCCCTCAACGGTGGATTCCCCTCCAGCCAATCAGCACGATCGGCGCATCGCACGTGCTGGTTACCGGCAGTTGCCCCGACCGAGTGGCACGGCCTGGCGCCCGCCTGTACGTCATGTCTCCCCGCTGTCGCGTGGCGTGGCGGCCCCGCTTCATCAGCATGGTCCCGAGGCCGAGTCCTGGCGGCCGACGACGAGGAAGCGTCGGCGGCCGTATATCCACTGGTCGGTGACGCTGAGGGCAAGGTCCTCGGCGAGTCTGTGGAGCGCTGGTGCTCCCAGACGTGCCCAGGGAAACGGCGGGCCTTCGTGGCCATGAATGTTTTCGAACTGAGCGGTGCAGCGTTCCTCGACATCGTCGGGGTCGACTTCGACGAGGAGAAGGCCCGCCGGAGTGGTGAGCTGGATACAGCGGCCCAGCAGGGCGCGTGGGTCGCCGCCGATTCCGATGTTGCCGTCGATCAGTAGAACGGTCTGCCAGCCTCCCTCTGCTGGTAGCCGGTCGAACACCGATCGGCACAGTGCGATTCCGCCGAAAGCGATGGTGTGGGCCGCCGCGCGGGGGGTTACGTCGACGCCGAGTGCGAAGACTCCGCGACTCAGGAGCGCCCGGCAGAGCCGGCCCGGTCCGCAGCCGACGTCGAGAACGGGGCCGACGCAGCGGTTGAGTACTGATTCGTCGGCCACGGTGGGATGCGCATACCAGCGATTCACCGGCATCCGGATCCGACCCCCGTCCGCCAGCCGCAGATACACCGGCCCGTGGCCAACCTCCAAGGCGAGCGCAAAGGGGTCTCCTTCGGTGCAGGGCGAGCCGTCCTCATCGGTCGTCACGATGCGGCGTCATGACCTGGTGCAGGTCGTTCCTCGCCGGCGCGGGCGACCCGCCGGACGCGGCGGAGTTTGAGAGCGAAGGCCATGGCGGAGGCAGCGAAGAGCACCGCGGTGACGGCCAGCCACCGGCCGAGGTAGACGTCTATGGACAACCGGGTGGCGCCTGGGTAGGGGGTCGACAAGGCGAAGATGAGGGGGAACCAGACGAGCAGGAGCACACCGGAGAGAAAGGTGGGTACGCGCAGGTAGTTGATCCACGGCGGTTGTGGCATGCGGGTGGCGCGATGCCGTAGGACAGCGTGTGCCGACAGGTCGGCGAGTGAGTACAGGGGCAGCAGGATCAGGTCGTGGAGGATTGCCGCGCCGACGAACCAGATCGCGACCTCGAGCGGGCGGACAGCGAACAGCCGCACCATGGCGTAGCCGGCGATCGCGAACGAGGCGATCAGGACGAGAAGGTGGAGGGGGCCGGAGCCGTACCAGCGGACGAAGCGTGCCATGGTCACGTCCTGAAAGTGAGCCGGTGTACCCACTTGGTGTTGTTCACTCCGGGGTTGGCCGGGACGATGACGCGGGCTGGGTAACCGTGATCGAGCGAGAGGTTCGCGCCGTTCACGCGCAGGGCGAGAAGCGATCGAGGGTCGTGGATCTGATTGCCCCGCAGGACCACCGAGCTGTAGGGGCCGGGTGGTTGGACGGATTGCACCAGGACGCTGCCGGCTTGGGGGAGGCCCGTCAGGGCGGCGAGGTCGGCCAGCCGAAGCCCGCTCCACTGCTGGTTGGGGGTAGACCACCCTTCCACGCAGGCAATCGGCAGCGCGGCGGCATGCTGGGGCATTGCGAGGAGCTGTGCGCGAGTGAAGACGAGCGTCCCATCGGGGCCGTGGATCTCCAGTCGCCAGCTTGGTCCGACGTGTACGGAGGTTACGCCGACGGAAGCTGCCGTCTTGTTGATCTGGAAGCCGTTCGGGCCGCTGCCCGGAGGACGGTTGTGCGGCGCGAGGAGGGCGGTGCTGCGCAGCCAGCCGCCGATGCTCTGTCCTGCCGTAGCCACGAGGAGGAGCAGCGATCCGCCCCCCACCATGGCGAGCGCACCGCGCCGGGTCATCGTCGGCGGGGCCGGGGCGGTCGGGACCAGTCCGTCGGGGTCCGGGGGTTCTGGCCGTGTGTGGGCGAGGTCGGTGCGCAGTTCCGCGGCCAGGCTGCGGGAGCGCAGGGCGCGGATCATCCGGCCGAGTCTGAGGCTCACGTGGACGACGAAGGCGGCGATGAACACCCAGGCGCCGTAGAAGTGCAGGGTGTAGAAGGAGCCCGGAAAGACGTAGAAAAGCTGGATGTTGATGATCCCGGTGACGAATTCGAAGATCACCCCGCCGACCAGCATCAGCAGGGACAACCGCTCCAGTCCGTGGGCGACGGAGCGGACCGGCAGCCACTCGAACAGCTTCGGGATCACTGACCACAACTTGGCCAACAGTACGGGCACGAGGACCACGCCGAGCGTCACGTGCACGCCCTGGGTAAGCCGGTACAGCCAGTAAGGATGAGTGGGCCAGGCAAAGAGGTAGAAGCCCAAAAGGCCCTTGTCCGGGGTCTGATCGTTGATGCGGTCGAGTCCCGGGTTGTAGGAGGCGTAGGAGAGCATCCCGGTGACGAAGAGCAGCGGGATGCCGATCAGCAGTACCAGGCCGAACACGGACGTCAGCCAGGGCCCGCGGAGGGGACTGCGCCAGAAGCCGGGGCGGAACGGCCCCGGGGGCGCGGGAGTCTGCTCGACCCGGCTCACGAGGGCCCGGGTACGAGCGGCCCCCTTGACGGCCTGCGCCGCCACGGCAGCACGCACGCGTTCGAGGCGCCCCTGTGCGTGGCCCTCTACCGATCTCGGGCGCTGCGGCTCGCCGGAGCCCGGGGCCGGCGGCCGTCCGCCACTGCCCATCGGCCTTCTCCTCTGTCCCAGGCCGACTGCCAAGGGGGGATTGAACCCCACAGAGCCATCGGTGCCCGTTAAGTCGGCAGCTACAAACTGGCACAGATCGGGTCGACTTTCCGTGCCTGGCGTGCATGCGGGTGTCCGCTGCCAGCCGAACGGTTGAACCAGCGCTCCGCACGGCTCGACGGGTCGCACGTGGCCTCATGATGGTGGGGTGCGACGTCTCAGCGCACAGCACAGCGCCCCCACCCGGCCCGGCCGCGCCGCGCTGACCAGGGAAGCGTTCTGGTTCGTCATGATCGGTGCCGCCTCCACGGTGGCCCAGGCATTGCTGTACTGGGTTCTGCGCCACTGGTCGCCGCCCATCCTGGCCAATTTCGCGTCCCTTCTTGCCGTCACCGTCCTCAACACGGAGGCCAACCGCCGGCTGACCTTCCGCGGGTCTGCGGTCCGGGTCCTCCAGGCGCATCTGGCCGCAGGCGGCCTGTTCGTCCTGGCGTATGTGGTTACCTCGGGCGCTGTCCTGCTCTTCCGCCACTACCGGCCAACCGCCTCACCAGCAGCGGAGACCCTGGTGCTCGTACCGAGCTTCGCCCTGGTGACCCTGGTGCGCTTCACCGTCCTGCGGATGGTCGTCTTCAGACGCCGCCACCGATGACTCCCTCACACCCGGTCGGCACCTCCGACTCACGCACCGTCCCGCCGCCGCTCTATGCCACCACGCGCCCGCGTCCGGACGAGAGCACCAGCGAGCACCGCCGCGGCGGCCATCCCGTACGCGGTGACCTGGATGTCATGCCACTGCAGTGCGTCCGCGATATACAACACGGTGCCTGCGGCAGCGACGGCGAGCCACTCCCATCGGCCACCCATGGCCACGAGGGCGACGACGAGCAGCGCGTACCAGTAGTACGCGGGCGAGGTGAGCAGCAGCGTAGTACCCGTGACCAGCAGCGATCCGTGCCACGGCCGCTCTGGATCGCCGCGTCGAAGGACGTACCAGGCGCTGAGCGCCACCAGTGCGACGGCAGCCGGACCGGCCCACGCGTCCGGCAGTACCAGCCGCAGCAGTGCGAAGCGGCCAACGTCTCCTGGCTCGTACCCTTCCTCGCGCAGATAGTTGGGGAGATAACCCAGGACCGCGGAACCGGACGCCAGCAGGTACGGGAGATAGACGAGCGCCACAACACCAACGGCGGCGAGTAGCACGCCGGCCATCTCCCGCCCTCGGACACGCAGGTCATACCCGGGGGCTAGGGCCCCCGACAGCGCGCCCGGAAGGGCCAGCACGGGCAGCAGTTTGACGGCGATCGCCGCCCCGAGCAGCGCTCCACGGTATGCTCCCGCGGCCGCGCCGAGGGAGGCCACCGTGAGGAGCACTCCGAGAGCGTCCACATGGGCGTCGTTGACTGCGGCGAACGGCACCGCCGGACACCATGCCCACAGCGCCACCCGTCGTATGTCTCCACACGTACGTCGCTGCACCAGCAGCAGCGCCATCGTCGTAACGACGGCGAGCACCGCACCGGCGAGTTGCAGTGGCTTATGCCGCCCGCCTGACGGGGAGACGGCGTGCACCAGCAGGAACCACCCCTCGGCCACGGGCGGGTAGATCGTGCGTTCGGACGGCCTGTTGATGTGGGTGCACGAACCCGCCACTGAGTGGAGGTCCCACCCACGGCATGCGGTCCCGGCGGGGAAGAGCCATGGATCACGCAACCGGGCAAGCTGCGGTGCGTCCGGGGGGTAGGCGTACGGGGAGATCCCCGCGGCCTGCACGCGACCGTCCCACGCGTAACGGTACATGTCGTCGCTGGTGCGTGGCGGAGCCGAGAGCGCCGCAACGCACAGGGCGATTCCCCCCGCCAGGATCAGCGCCACGGCAGTGCGCACCGGCACCCGCCTCACCGCCCACGCCGCGCCGGCGAACAGCACCCATGCGGCGGCATACCAGTCCAGCAGCGTAGCCGGATGGCCGAGATCACCGCCTGAGCGGACCGTAGCGGTGACGACGGCAACAAGGGCGGCGAGCAGTGCCGTGGCGCAGAGCGTACGTACTCCCACACTCGCCACAGTGGCAGCTGCGAACGAGCCTGCAGTCCTCTCGGCGCCGCGTGTCCTGATCCAGCCGTAGCCTCGAAGGCACGCTCCGGCTCGCGCCGCGTGCGAGCGCGAAGCGGTGGCCAGTGCCGCGACTTCGTCCACGTCGCCGGCGTAGCCGCTGACAACCTGGCGGCGGCCGACGCGGTCGGCCCCTCGCCAGGGAGAGACACTCCGCGCCTACAACCTCGGGCAGCGGCAGCCCACACACCCTGGGAGTGATGGCCACCTCGCTCTCCGAGGCCCGCAGCGGGCCCGAGCCGGTGGTGACCGGCGAGTACCAGCTGGGCGACGCGCGCCACATCACCGCCTCCTCGCCACGGCTGCGCCAGGAACCCGGCCGGTTGCCTCAGGTACCGTTCAGCGTCGGCATGCGGGAATCCGCGAAGGCCCCGCTGCGCGGCCAGACATCGGAGCCTCGGTATGGGCGCGTGCAGGAGATGCCCTTGAGCCCGCAGCCGCCGGATACGTTGCGGGCCCCCAGCGGACGGAAGCGCCCGGCATCCGAACCGCGCCAGCGCACATCGGGTGAGCTCCGGGCGCGACATCACAGTTCTCTCCATACTCTGAAAGACGTGATGGACAGACATCGGCCCCTGGCGGACGTCGTACTCCCGTGCCTCAACGAAGCGGCGGCCCTTCCCTGGGTGCTGGAGCGGATCCCGCCCGGCTGGCGAGCCATTGTCGTCGACAACGGCTCGACCGACGGCTCCGCCGAGCTCGCCGCGTCGCTGGGCGCCCACGTCGTCGGCGAACCAGTACGCGGCTTCGGCGCCGCCTGCGCAGCCGGGCTGCGCGCCGCCGCCGCCCCCGTGGTCTGCTTCTGTGACTGCGATGCCACCCTTGACCCGGGGCTGCTGCCGTCCCTCGCTCAACCCGTCCTGGACGGTGAGGCGGACCTGGTGCTCGGGCGGCGCAGGCCGACGACGCAGGGTACCTGGCCGATGCACGCCCGGCTCGCCAACCGCGAGCTGGCCCGACTGGTCCGCCGCCGCACCGGCCTGCACCTGCACGATCTCGGCCCGATGCGGGTAGCCCGCCGGGAGGCCCTGCTTGACCTAGACCTGACCGACCGTAGGTCGGGTTACCCATTGCAGATGGTTGTTCGCGCCGCAGACGCCGGATGGCGGGTGCGCGAGGTCGACGTGCCGTATTACCCGCGCGCCGGCCGTTCCAAGGTCACGGGTACCTGGCGAGGGACCTGGCACGCGGTGCGCGACATGCGCGCGGTGCTCAGCGAGCCGCCGCGAAGTCTGGCGGGAGCACCTCGGTGAGCGGCCCGGTTGGCCGGCCGCCGGAGATCGTCGTTGGCCTCGTTGCCGCGCTACCCCGATGCAGGCCACCGGTGCCAGCGCCACCCGTCATTCGACCTGCACCCACGGGGTAGCCGCCTATGTTCTGGGGCAGGCAGCTACGACGCAAAGGGGAGATTCCGAGACCCCGCCACCGCCACACTCCAGCCCGGGCAATCCGAGGGTGCTGGTAGGGCTGGCGAGGCGGCGAAGGCGGATGTCCGGGTCCGATGCCGGATGCCCGACGCCGGATGTTCAAGGTCCCGGGCACCCGCCCCGGTACCGGCCCGGGCGGCCCGGCGGGCGGATCGCACCGGCTGCAGGCCTGCGCTCCAGGGGTGCGGTACGGGGGTGCGGTACGGGGTTGCGGTGGTGCGGTGGCCGTGTGGGGGGTGATGGGGGGGGTTCTCGGTGTCCGGGCGGAGTGGAGCTGCAGGTTCACCGCCGGGGCCGGAATGCCCGCCGGGGGGTGGTCGCGTGGAGTTGTGTCGGCGACTGAGCATCTCGAGGGGCTTGTCATATGGTGCATCTGCCGGAATTTCGACATCTGTCACCGATGCATCTGCAACCGGTACATCTGAAACCGATACATCGGAAAACGGCAACAGCGGGTATATCAATTCACCAGCTGTTCTCCGGAGCCGGTTCGCCGACGTGCTCGCCGGGTCCTGCAGGCGGACAGGGTGAGGGTCGGCCGCATCTCCTCAGCGCGCTGTCGTGCCGCCTGCCGTTGTTCCTTGGCTGCGATCCATGCGTCGATGTGGTCAAGGGCCGCCGTGGACTGCTGGACGACGACACGGCGAGCGAAGTGCAGCAGATCCAGCTGGACGACGCAGGGCCGTTCATGTGTTCGGTATTACGTGCCTCAGAATTCGAAGCGAGTTCTGGTCGGGAGGGCGGCCCATCACCGGGTCGAGTACCTCACCGGGAGGAAGGAGCGCATTCTCACCTTCATACGCCGCACCATCGCCGACAGTCGAAGCCCACCAGCCAATTCCTTCCCGCCGGGAGCGTGTCCCGGCTACCGTGGAGGCCATGGGCAAGGAACTGCGCATTGAGCTCGATGACGAACACTACGAGCGCCTCACACGCGCGGCGCGCGAGCGGCACGAGGATCCGACGGTGTACGCCGAACGTGTCCTGACCCAGGAGCTCAACAGGGGGCGGTTCCTCGAGGGGAGCGCCCTGTTCCTCAGCACTCCCGGTGTCCGCGAGGAGTTCGCCGGCCGATTCGGCCCGAAGCCTGGCGCGGCTGCGTCCGCGGCGTAGGGCGGGCAGCGACTCAGTGGACCTCACGGTAGATCTTGCGTGGCTGATGGAGATCGCCCGCACGCAGCTGGGCGACCCGGATGTGACGGACTGGGGAGCCCTGGAAGCGGCCCGCGCACGGCATGCCTTCCACGTCCTGGACGAACCTGTATACCCGCGGCCGCATCACCGGGCCGCCGCACTTTTCCACTCCCTTGCCAGGGTGCCGGCGCTCGAGCACAGCAACGAACTCTTCGCAGCAACGGTCGCGTCCGGCTACCTGTATGCCAGCGGCTTTTCCGTAGGGGTCACCGCCAAGGGAGCCGCCGACCTTGCCGACCAGGTGTCGGCCGGGCATGTGGATGTACGCGCCTTGGCTGCAGCGCTGAAGGAATGGACCGAGGGCAGCTGACCGCAGGCGCCGTCCGCTGCAGACCTTGCTGATTATCATGGCGGCGCCCTGTGGGGCATTGGTACGGGCGTGCTCATACCCCGGTCCCGTGTACCGGCTCTCCGTGCCCCTCGAGGAACCCGGGCGGGCTCGTGTCCCAAAGGCCATCCCCTCACGGGCACCGGTCACTGATGGCTGGGGCGTGCCTGCTGCGCCGCCGGAGACGCCTACGGCTCGAGCGCACTGCCCGTCGCCTTCGTCACGGCCGTGGTCTGCGCCGTGCTGGCGGCCGCCACCGGTGCCTGTTTTGAGCTGGTGGTCTGGTTGCTACTCACCCCGGCCGCCGTGCTGCTTGCCATCGCCGTCGACTATGCGGCGCACCGACTGCCCGACGTGCTCACCCTGCCGCTCGCCGCGGCCGCGCTGGCCGTGCGAGGCGTCGCCGCGGTGTTTCCCGGTGCCGAAGGCAGTTGGACGTCCGCGCTGCTCGGTTCTCTCGTCCTGGGGGCCGGCTACTTCGTGCTCTTCGTCCTCAGCAGGGGCTTGGGGTTCGGTGATTGAAACTCGCCCTCTTCCTGGGGGCTGTCCTGGGCTGGTACGGATGGCGGACCGTTGTGATCGGGGCCTTCGCCGGATACCTGCTCGCCGCGTTGTACGGCGTCGGGCTCATCCTCACGCGCCGAGCCGGACGCCAGAGGGTCATCCCGTTCGGTCCGTTTGTGCCTGTCGGGATGTTCACCGGCGTGCTCTTGGGTTCTACTGCAGGTTCCGGTTTCGGATGTCTTTTTCCGAGAGACACGGTCCCCTGTGGCTTACCGTCCCACCGTGGCGTCTCACCCGGGCAGTCGGCAGGGTCAATCACGCGGTCCCGGCGGTCCCTGCTACGACGCGTTACGGCACTGCCTGGACTCGAGGTGCTGCGGCGGGATCTGGTTGCGGCAGGGGACGTTGGCGTGGCCGATGGCTTGCCGACGAAGGTGTGCACCACCGACGGCGAAGACGAGGTATCTGCCGGGATGGCGTGGCGTTGTTCAGCGGTCCCGGCAGGACGTCTTCCAGCGGCCCCAGTTGATGAAGATCCTGTGTCTCCTGGACGTCTTCAATTGGCCCCGGGGATTGGTCCGCGCGGGGCCACATGGGGGGCTTTTCTCTTCCGAGGGCTCGGGGCGTCTGAGGCTTTGGTCGTAGGTCGTAGGCCGGTGGTGAAGTGATCGACGGCACCAGAGGATGGGAGACATGAAATCTCCTGGTTTTGATGTGGACGCCTTCTTGCAGCAGCCGCTCACCGCCCGCATCGCGACGAGCGGGCCAACGGTGCGTCCTGTCTGGTTCCTCTGGGAAGAGGGAGTGTTCTGGACTTTGACAGGCCCGCGGGCCCGGTTGTTCGACCGCGTGAAGGATGACCCGAACGTCGCTCTCGTGGTGGACGAGTGCGATCTCGCGACGGGCCGTGTCCGGCAGGTGATCGCTCGGGGCCGGGCCGAGCTTGTGCCCTTCGATGTGCCAAGGGGGCAACGCAAACTTGCCCGCTACTTGGGTGCGGACGAGGCTCTGTGGGACGAGCGTTTCGTGCACTACCTGCACGGTGATCCGGGCGAACGGGGCACGATGTGGCTGCGCTTGATGCCTGCCTCGCTCACCGCGACAGATCTCAGCTACTCCGTGGCGTCCTGAGCGTGTACTTCGCAGCGTCGTTCTTCTGCGCCTTCGTGCGGGCCAGGCGGTAGGCCTTGGTTCCGGTCTCGATGGTCGCGTGCAACGTGAGGAGGTCCACGATCGTCGCGCAGAGCCGTGGATCGGTGAAGGTCCGGCTCCAGCCGGTGAAAGCCTCGCTGGGGGCAACCGCGATGCTGTTCCTTTCCTCACGCTCAGTGAGAACTTGGAAGAGTATTTCCGTGCCGCGGCGGTCGAGTTCGAGGTAGCCCAGCTCGTCGATTTCGAGAAGGTCCACCCGTCCGTAGCGGCGATGGTCTTGCCCAGTTGCTTGTCGTCTGTTGCTTCGACCCGTTCGTTCACCAGGGGCGCGGCGGTGGTGTGTAGTGGACGCGATAGCCGGCCATGGCCGCTGCGGTGCCCAGTGCGATCAGACGCAGTGGGTGCCCCTGCAGCCAGGCATCGACCGTCTTCTTGTACGGCTCCATCCGAGGTGATGTCCGTCCTGGCCGGCGGCGTGGGGTGGGCACCGGCGAGTACCGTGCCTCGCGTACGGGGCGGGGATTCAGGCCGTACTTCCGTGGCAGAGCCCGGATCGACAGTTGCCGCTGCCAGCTGTTCCGCCGGATCCGGTCGAACAACTCTTGCTTGGACATGGACATCCACAGCACCGCCCCTGCCGGAGACCGTGGGGACCGTCTCACTGCGAGAGCGGAGGTGGGGGCACTTGGCCTGTCACCCCGCAATGCACCCGCGAGCCCAGCAACTGGGGCGTTGGAAGACGTCCTGCCGGGGCCGCTGAACAACGTCACAGCCAGCCTCCAAGGTGAAGAGCCGCGCAGCACCGTCCACCACAGCCGAGGCCACTCGCGCGAGGCCCCTCTCGCGCTGTGCTCATCGCAGGGTGGGCGTGGTCTTGGTCCCGGACTGCGGGCACAACATCATGCTGGACAACCCGGAAGGCTTCGCCAGCGCCACCGCGGCGGCGCTGGCCGACTGAACCCCCATCGGGCAACCGCGCAGCACCCCCGACAAGGGCGTGATCCAGTATGCGGTGGTTGAGACTGGTAGGCCCGCATGTCGAGGTGTCGCGTATTCCCTGGGATACGGCTCAAATGTCACGGTGAGTACTCGTCGTGAGCCTCTTGGCCCCAAGTGCGCGTTTCTGAGAGAGACTTGGTGCTGTGGTTGATGCGACGGCTGTATCCAGCATGATCAGCGGCCTTGGCGGTGCAGTTCTAGGGGCGGTCGCCGGAGTGTATGGACCGCTCTTGCTGGAGAGGCGTCGCAACACCACACAGCAAAGCGGCGATGCCCATTCGACGGTGGCAACGGCACGGCAAGCCGGACACGCGTGGCTTCGCGTGATAGATCGCGCCATTCAGGATCTCCAGGCAGGCAGGGCGGTCGACATCACTGACTTCGACCAGGCCACCGAGTCGGCTATGGACACGCTGACTGCTTCGGTGACCGATCTCGCGCGGCCTAGTGTCGAGCTTCACCGAGTGCCGAGCGGCGGCGCGAACTGGAGCGGTCCCGTCATCACAGGAATGTGGGAGGTCACCCGACAGCTGCGCAGAGTCGTGCTTGGCTTGTCGGATGTGGCTGGTCTCAGCGAGATCGAGGCCCAAGCGCGGGGACATCGTGAAGCACTCGGGTATCTCCTTCAGGCCGAGATTGAAGCACGCATCGGTCATCCACTGCCTCAGGTGGCATCCCAGCAACCCTGGAACTACAGTTCCCCACTGCCTCACAGCCCTGCAGCTCCACCCAATGCGCCTCCGTCCAGTGACAGCTCTGCTTGGCCCGGCCCTACTGGTATGTAGTCCTCGGTGACGACCGTGTGTCTCGCCACCGTGTGGGGTCTCCCGAGCCGTATCGGCTCCAGGTTCCCCCGGCCTCGGTGACCGGACGGGTGGCTGTCTTGTCGTGGTAACCGAGCGCCTTCGCGATGACGGGGGCCGGGGCATGGAGGACGAGCTGGCGGATCGCGGAGGTCCTGCCGCGCCGTGCAGGGACGCCGATCTTCCGCAGGTGGACTTGGAGGCTGACCGGATTCGTCGGCTGCCCGGGCTGGCGGCCGGGGAAGAGCCACTGTGAGCTTCTGCTGCTGGCGCAGGGCAGGTGCTGGCAGGACTGGACGTATGCCCGCATGAGGTCGGCAACGGGCTCCGAATGCGGGGATGGCGGGATCTCCCAGCCGGACGGTGACGGTGGTCCCGTCGTCGATGACATCGTCGGTGGTGAGGCGGACGATGCGGGTGACGGGCTGCGCGTAGAGGAGAACGGGCGCGGCGGCGACCCGGGCCCGCAGGGGCAGGGAGGCGTCGTTAATTCTCCGCCGGAGAATGGCGAGCCGGCGGTGCTGGTGCAGCGGCGCTTGCTTCTGTGTGGTGACCTGGGGCGGAAGGGTGAGGCGGGGCATCCCGCCGGTCTTCATGCACCAGCGGAGGAACGCCTGCGCCGGGCGCCGGGTGGCCAGCTTCTCGGTGCGCCAGGAGTCGAGTACGGACTGTCGGCACTGCTCGATGATGCGGCCTTGGTCGGCGAGGAGGGCAAGGAAGGCGCTGGCCTGGGGGATCTCCTGCTTGGCTTGGTGCGTCCGGAAGCGTCCCAGCGGTTTGTTTGGAACATCGGAACGAAAACCGGCGGGCCTCCGGCGCCGCCGTCCTCGCCGAGAACTGGCCTCTCGCAGCGAAGGTTGAGCGTTATCACCGAAGGCTGGTGATCGATTGGCGGGCCGTCCGGGTTAGCTGTCGGTGCACGAGGGCCATTTGTCTACCGCCCACTCCGGCCAGCTCGGCCAGCCCGCCGGTGGGGCGGGAATCTCACCGCCGTCGAGTTCGGCGGCGTCAGGCACCTGGAACTGCTCCCGCCAGGCATCCAGGTCGGCCTCGCTCATCGGGAACGTCTGATGCGGTGTTGATTCCTGGCGGTGCGCGATGCGGGCAAGCTGGACGTCCTTGTCCACGGGCAGGTAGACCACCTGGCATGATGCCCCGACCGACCGGGCCAGCCAGCGCAGTGCCGACCGTTCATCACGGCTCCAGAGCCCGTAGTCGAGTACGACGCTGGTCCCGAGTCGCAGCGCCTGCAGGGCGACCGAGATGAGCCGCCCTTCGAGTACCCAGCGCTTGCCGTTGGCCATCGAATCGCCGAACAGCGGGATCATCCAGTGATCCGGGGTCAGCCGCAGCGCCCGGTGGGTTGCGGCGAGCTCTTTGGCACGGGTGGTTTTCCCGGCCCCGGGGAGCCCGACCATCAGGAGCAGGATGGCGGCACGCGGGTGCTGCGTAGTAGTGCCGGGTCCGGCTGCGTGCGGGTGCTGTGAATTGAAACGCTGCGACTGAGACATGACTTCCCTGATCAGGCAGGATGACCCGGCATCACAGGAATACGAGTGACTGCCGGCCGGACACTGATCCGGCGGTATGTCCTGGCACTGTCCCGCGGGGGCAATGGCCGCGGTTACAGCAACCGCAATACCGCCGCTAAGCGGCGGTTGTAGTCATGGGAGCACAGCAGCACATGCCATGATCATAGCGGACACCCGATCTTGTGGGGACGGATATCTGTCCTGCGCTTGACCGTCAGCACCGGCAGTGACGGCTCCCGGTGGGCTGTCCGCCGGGAGCCCTGAGTCGTCGAGGAAGGCCCCCGCTCCCGGCTGATGCTGCGGGCGTGGCAGACCATCCGGTGCGCGAGGGGCACTCGTAGGCGCTCAATACGTGCAGGAGTCCCGCGGGCTCGGTGGTCAGCATGGTACCGATGTCTCCATCTGGGCTCTCGTGTGGGGGAGGAGTGCCGAAGCGGCACGGTGACCGTTGTACTGGGTGTCCAGGGCACGGACGCGTCCTCGTCGCGGAACTCTCGTATCTCCACCGTTGGTCGATGCGCCACCACGTCCGTGGCCCTTTGCGTACGGGGCGCAGTTGTTGTCTGCGAAGGATCGGCCTGCCGCTGTACTGCCAGGGCTGGTCCAGACGAGAACCCCTAGTTCTGCGCCAGGATGACGAGTGCGATGACGGCGGTGATGACGAGTCCGAGGATGACGCCGAGTGTCTGCGGTGTGATCCGGTCCCGTGGTCGTTTCGTTGGTTGGATCCGCGTGGCCGGGTCGGTGTTCAGCTCCCACTGGTTGATGACTCGTTGGACATCGGTGTCGAAGTCGGGGAGGGGGTAGAGGTTGCTGTGGCTCAGTGCCGGCAGTGCGCGGCGCCATCCGCTTGTGGGGGTGATTCGGGCTGTGTGTACGGTCCCTGAGTCGGTTCGGGTTTCGCGTATGTCGATCCACTGGATCTGGTTCCAGGGGTGGGTACGGCCATGCCCTATGCCCCAGTTGATGGTGATGCCGTCGGCGCCGACCGTGGTCCCACTGCGGCGCATGCGGAGGAAGCTCACGCCTGACAGCAGGAGGAGCGTGCCGGACACCAGGAGGGGGTCACCGTGTTGGTGTCGCGGAGGACGAAGGCCCCTTGGAGCACGCAGATGAGAAGCGGGGGCATGAGGTGCCGCCAGGAGGGGCGGTGCCGGTCTTTCGTTTTGAAGATCAATTCATCCACGAGCGCGCACGCTACGCCTCGGATCCGGGCCTGAATCCCGCCTGGTGTGGGAGCTGCAGCGAATCCGTTATAGATCTGGCGGGCCACCGCGACCCCTGTTCGGGGCCGTGGGTGGCTTTGACGGAGTCTGTGGCCCTAGTTGACGGTCACGGCTGGCCCCACCGGTGTTATCGGAAACATCATCGAGACCGGCACCGTTTCTTACCGCCTCGCATGCGCCAGGACCCAGCAGAGCAACGGCTGACAGTAGCCGGACTGGGTCTACCCCAGCTGCGTTCTGCAACCGGCCATCCTCACCCGGGCCGGGGGCGCGCGGTGCTGGTTGACTAATTGAGTACCGGCGGCCCCGCCTCGATGCGCCGCAGCACCGACGCCAGGCAGTCCACATCGGGGCCGGGATCGAGTTGCCGTTCGTCCCACCACGTGGCACCCGCGTCGCGCAGCGGGCCGATCACGTCCTTTGCCTTGGCAGCGTCCGCCGCAGTGGCGCCGCCGACTACGAGGTCGAAGGGGCGCTGGGCGTCGCCTTCTCGATGACCGCGCACATAGCTGATCAACTCCCGCACGTCCTTGGGGTTCGGCGGGTATCCATGCAGGGCGTTCTTGAACAGAGGTACCGCGCCGTCCCACCGCGCGGCCCGTCGCATGGGTGGACGGTTCGGCCAGAATCCTCCGATCCACACGGGCGGCCGGGGCCGTTGCACGGTGGCGGGCTGCAGGCTCACGTTCCGCGCCTGGTAGTGCCGACCGTGATGGTCGACGGCCTCGCCCGTCCAGAACCGTCCCAGCAACTCCAGTCCTTCGTCCAGCCGCTCGGCGAGCGCACGTCGATCGGTGGAGTCGCCGAAGCTGCCGTATTCGTCCTCGACCGCCCCGCCCAGGCCCGCGGCGAAGACGACCCGGCCTCCGCTGAGGTTGTCCAGGGTGGCCACCTGCCGCGCCAGCTGCTGCGGCCGATAGCGAGCTACCGGAGTAAGCAGCGTCCCCACCCGGATCCGTGACGTCGCGAGTGTGGCAGCGGTCAGCAGCATCCACGCGTCCCCGAAGGGCCGCCCCGAGTACCCCCGATCATGGACGTGGTCCCAGGCGAAGAGCCCGTCCCACCCGGACTCCTCGGCTGCCGCCGCGACGGTTGCCACGTTTCGGGGGTCGGCGAAGTCGCCGAAGTTCGGGATATTGATCGAGAAACGCATCCGGGCATCGTGGGCTATCGCCACCTGCCCAGGCAACGGATTATCAAAGGCGCACAGCGATGGTGGGGGGGCGGTACCTGGTTGACGGGCACTTCCCAGTCGGTCCATTCCACGTTCTGGCCGTGGCGCTGCACGCGTACGGAGAGGTAGCCGCAGCATCCGCCCGTGCATTCGGGTTCGCCCAGTACGACGCGTCGTCCCTCACGGGTGGCCCAGTGGGGGCCGTGTCCGTCGATGGGCAGCACTTCCTGCGTGAACGGGCCGCGGGCGCCCTCTCCGACCGTCTGCGCGACCACGTCCTCGTCGTCGATCCGGACCTGCAGTTGGGCGGCCCATCGGGGGCCCGGTGGCACTGCCGTGACCTGAAGGCGATGAACACCCCGGCACCCTACGCGGGTGTGGGCGGCCACGGGTCTTCTGCGGCCGTGTGCGGCCCCCTGGGGCCTGGTCAACGGCCGGTCGGCGTTGCCACGTATCGGGCGTTGCCCGATACGGCAGTGGTGAGGCATGACGAGCCGACCGCGGTGATGCCTGCTGCGATGATCCAATTACCTGCCTGGGGCTCCCTGTTGAACGGGGGTCTTCCCGACTCCGGGATTTTCGGGCCCCGCATGGGCGGCGGGAGTGTCCGTGTGGCGGCGCAGCATGGGGATGTCAGTGCACGTCGCCGAAGGGGTAGGCGTCCTGGATCACGTGCAGGCTGATCCGCATGCGGGTGGGGCTGGTGTCGGCGCTTGGCGCTGTGATGTCGACCTGGGTCGGCCATGTGGTGTGGGGGAAGACGTTGTCTGCTCGGGTGGTGACCGTGACGGGGGAGTCCTGGCTTGCTGCGATGGCCGTGATTGTGACGCGGTAGTTGACGCGGTCGTCGCTTGCGTTGTGGATGGTGAGCGGGATGATCAGGCGGCCGGATTCCCGGCGCGGGGTGTAGGCGACGACTTCGCCGTGTTGCGCGGTGGCGGCCGGCTTTCCGAAGCCGTATTCGTCGGGAGCCGGGATGTGGGTGTCCTTTGGGGCGACCGGGTCTCCGTCGGCGGCTGCGGCGGCGCGTTGTTCGTCGGCCTCGCGCCCGGCAGCGGCGAAGGCGTCGTCGTCCGTCGATCGGGGTGAGGGGGTGTCGGCTTGCGGTGTCTGCTGCGGTGCGGCGACTGCCGTCGGGTCTGCAGCCGTCGACGGTGGCGGGGCCGTCGAGGGGCGTGTGGTGGGGGTGTCGGCTGGTTTGCCGCCGTGGCTTGCGCACGCTGTCAGAGCAAGGGGTGCCAGCACTATTGCTGCTGCCAGGCGTGCGGGTAACCGGAGTGGGCGAAGTCTGCGCTGAGTCACAGGGGAAGGGATACGCGTACGTAGAGCCGTTGGGCAAGTCCCCGCCTTGCTCGCCCTGGTGAGGAGTTGAGCCGCTCCTCCGCGGGCGCAGTTGCATGATCAGCCTATATGTGTCGCTCTGCGCCCTGGGGTGCACAGGGGCCACCAGGGCATCACGACACGTTTCCTCCCGCCCCCGCCCCCGCCCCGGGAGGGGCGGGGGCGGGAGGGGGGACGCCCTTGCCGTCCCTGTCAGGCTTCAGGGACTTTCGGGCGTCTGCCTTTTTGCCGGTTGGGCCGTTGGCCGGGTGTGGGGTGTGGGGGCGGGGTGCGGTTGGCTGGTGTTGTGTGGCTTTCCGTGACTCGGTGCCTGTGTGTTGGGTCAGTATTGTTCGGTTTCTGCGAATCCGGTGTTGGTGTCGTGGTCGGCGTCGAAGGCGGCGGCGATGGGGTCGAATCCGGG
>NZ_LMWH01000298.1 GCF_001507435.1 Streptomyces sp. NRRL F-5122 | reverse complement strand
CGGCTTCCCGCAGCCGGGCGTCCCCGTGCCGCCGCAGAGCGGCTACGGCTTCCCCCAGTCGAACCCCCAGGCCCCCCAGGCCCAGGCGCCCGACGCCCAGGTCCCGCAGGCACAGCCCCCGGCCGCGGCCCCGTACCCGAACGCCCCCGTGCCGAACCAGCCGACCCCTCAGCCCGGCTATGGCTTCCCCCCGCAGCCCGCCCCGAACTCGGGTGCGCAGCCCGACGGTTACGGCTTCCCGCAGCCGCCCGCGCAGCCGCAGCCCCCGGTGGACCCGCGCGTCGGTGCCGCCTGGCCGCAGCCCGTCCAGCACGACCAGCGGCAGCCGACCAACCCCGGAGTGGCACCGCTCGGTTACACCGCCGCGGTGGAGCTGTCCTCCGACCGGCTGCTCAACAACAAGAGGCAGAAGGCGAAGAGCAGCCGTCCGGCGGGCGCCGGTGGCCGGTTCAAGCTCGGCGGCAAGAAGGAGGAGGCCGAGCGGCAGCGCAAGCTCGAACTGATCCGCACGCCGGTCCTGTCGTGCTACCGGATCGCCGTCATCAGCCTCAAGGGCGGTGTCGGCAAGACCACCACGACCACGGCGCTGGGCTCCACGCTCGCCACCGAGCGGCAGGACAAGATCCTTGCGATCGACGCCAACCCGGACGCGGGCACCCTCGGGCGCCGCGTGCGCCGCGAGACCGGGGCCACCATCCGTGACCTGGTCCAGGCGATCCCGTACCTCAACTCCTACATGGACATCCGGCGGTTCACCTCGCAGGCGCCCTCCGGCCTGGAGATCATCGCCAACGACGTCGACCCGGCCGTCTCCACGACGTTCAACGACGAGGACTACCGGCGCGCGATCGACGTGCTCGGCAAGCAGTACCCGATCATCCTCACCGACTCCGGAACGGGTCTGCTGTACAGCGCGATGCGCGGAGTCCTCGATCTCGCCGACCAGCTCATCATCATCTCGACGCCCTCGGTCGACGGCGCGAGCAGCGCGAGCACCACGCTGGACTGGCTGTCGGCCCACGGATACGCGGACCTGGTCGCGCGGTCCATCACCGTCATCTCCGGAGTCCGCGAGACCGGAAAGATGATCAAGGTGGAGGACATCGTGTCGCACTTCGAGACGCGGTGCCGCGGCGTCGTCGTCGTGCCGTTCGACGAGCATCTGGCGGCGGGTGCCGAGGTCGACCTCGACATGATGCGGCCGAAGGTGCGAGAGGCGTACTTCACGCTCGCCGCGATGGTCGCCGAGGACATCGCACGCCACCAGCAGTCGCACGGCCTGTGGACGTCGGACGGCAATCCGCCCCCGGTCGCCGCGCCGCCGATGCCCGGCCAGTTCCCCGGCCAGATCCCGGCTCAGCAGGTCCAGGGGCAGCAGATCCCGGGCCGGCCGTACATCCCGGGCCAGCAGGTCCCCGGGCAGGCAGCGCCCGGCCACGCCCCGATGCCGCCCCAGGCACCCCACGGATACGCACAGCCCCCGTACCCGCAGCCCGACGCCCAGCAGGGTCCGCCGCAGCAGCCGAGCGGATCGCACCCGGCAGCACCGCAGCCGGGGCAGACGGGGCAGCCGCATCCTCCCGCCCACCAGCCCTACCCGCCGGCCCAGCAGCCCTATCCGCCGCAGCCGGGGCAGACGCCGCCCGCGCCGCCCGAGCAGTAGCCGGACGGCCCGGCCGACGGGGGACACCACGGCGACAAGAACGGGGCGGCCCGCGCCTGATGGCGCGGGCCGCCCCGTTCTTGTACGTGCTCTTCTCTACGAGGGACAGTCGGGGAATCCGACCCGGCGGCCCCCGGGATCAGTCGGTGTCGTCCGCCGCGATCAGGTCGCGACAGCGCTTCACGTCCTCCGCCATCTGCTCCAGCAGCGCGTCCAGCGACTCGAACCGGGCCTGGCCGCGGACGAACGCCAGGAAGTCCACGGCGACGTGCAGCCCGTACAGGTCGAGGCCCACCCGGTCGATGGCGTAGGCCTCGACGGTCCGGTCGGTGCCGTCGAACTGCGGGTTCGTACCGACGGAGATCGCCGCCGGCATGGCCTCGCCCTGGACGTGCAGCCAGCCCGCGTAGACGCCGTCGGCCGGGATCGCGGTGTGCGGAAGCGTCTCCACGTTGGCGGTCGGGAAGCCGAGCTCACGGCCCCGCTGGGCGCCGCGCACCACCACGCCCTCGACCCGGTGCGGACGGCCGAGGATCTCGCGCGCCCCCTCGACGTCGCCGTCGGCGATCAGCCGCCGGGTCAGCGTGGAGGAGAAGGGCTCGCCGCCGCCCGCGTCTCCGCTCACGTAGAGGTCGACGACCTCGACGTCGAAGTCGTAGGTCTTGCCCTGCTCGGTCAGGAACTGCACGTTTCCGGCGGCCTTGTGGCCGAAGCGGAAGTTCGGGCCCTCGACCACGGCCTTGGCGTGCAACTTGTCCACCAGGACCTTGACCACGAAGTCGGCGGGCGAGAGCCGTGAGAACTCGGTGGTGAAGGGCAGGATGAGGACCGCGTCGACACCCAGCTTCGCCATCAGCTCGGCGCGACGGTGGTGCGGGGCGAGCAGCGGAGGGTGGCTGCCGGGGCGCACGACCTCGCTCGGGTGCGGGTCGAAGGTCACGACCACCGAGGGAACGCCCAGCTCACGGGCACGATCCACGGCATGCCGGATGATCAGCTGGTGTCCGCGGTGGACTCCGTCATAGGACCCGATGGTGACGACGCTGCGCCCCCAGTCCTGGGGGATGTCCTCCAAGCCACGCCAGCGCTGCACTGTGACCGCTCCTCGTCGAACCCATGTCCGTGTCTGCCTCGTACGCAGGTCTAAGGGTGCCATGCCGGATGGTCCCGGCCGGCATCGGCATGGGTGCTGTGACGGGCGGCACGTCGGACACCGCGGGTCGGCCGGGTCAGGCCGGGACCCGTAGACCGCCCAGGTTCTCGATCATCCGACGGGTGCTCGGGCCGACCAGGACAGCCCATTCCCCCGGTGCCTCGGTGAGCCAGCGGGCCACGAGCCGGGCGAATCCGGGGACGTGCCGGGCGAGGTCGAACAGTTCCCGATCGAAGTGTGCGGCGCCGTCGCCGGTACGGGCCAGAAGCAGGCCGACCCGGTGGATCACATGGCGGGCGTGCCCCTCACCGCCCCGGTGCAGACCGTCGGCCGCGGCACGCAGCAGGCGCTCCAGGACCATGGGATCCCGCTCCTGGGCGAGCAGCAGATCCAGCAGTTCCCACCGCAGGGAACGGGACTCCACGCGGCCGGGTGCGGCCAGCGCGGCGGCGAGCGCCGCGCGCAACTGCGCCGGTCCGCCGTCGAGCAGTCCGGTGACCAGCGGCAGCAGCACGGGGCGGTTGGCGCGGCCATGCTCCAGGTGCCTGACCGCATGGGCGGCGATGTGCTCCCCGAGGTCCGTCGGCGGGCCGGCTTCGTGGGAAGTGGCGTCCGGCTCCGGGAGGAGTGCGACAAGGTCGCGCAGGAGACGGGCGACCTGCCCGGCCAGGGCGGGCGTCGTCGAGTCGACGAGCGTGCGCAGGGTGTCGTCCACGTCTGGTCCGCACTGGCGCAGCCGCGGGCGGAACGCGGCGAGCACCGGTTCCGGATGGGTGGCGAGCGCGGGGACCAGGGCACCGGCGGGCAGCTGCGGATCACCGGCGGCGAACCGTGTCAGGGCCTGCGGGAGATACCGGTCACGGGTCAGCGGGTCGTGGACGAGGAGGGCGAGGGCGCCGCCGTGCGCGGTGCAGTCGGCGGGGCGGGCGACCATGGCGAGGGCCGCATGGCGCAGCAGCTCGCGATCCGCCTCGGTGCGGACGTGCGGGGCGGCGCGCAGTCCGTGGGCCACGGCCGCCGTCCGACGCTCGGGCCGTTCGTCGTGCGCCCAGCGGTCCACGGCCCGGCACACCGCGGACGGCTCCTCCTCGGCGAGCACGGCGAGCAGTTCTTCGCCGCGCCGGTGCGCGCTGTCCAGGAGCGCCTCGGTCAGGTCGTCGAGGGCCCGGCGCCGGTGCGTGTGCAGCAGTGCCTGTGCGGCGGTGGCCACGGTCGCATGCGGAGTGGCGGGCAGCGTGCGCTCGTCGTCGAACCAGCGGGTGAGCTCGCGTTGCACGGCGAGGGTGTCGGCGGCGAGGAGCCGTGCCACGGCGTCCAGGTACCGGGGAACGCCCGGCGAGGCGGGGACAGGACCCGCGGCGCGTTCCGAGCCGATCCCGCCGGCCGTGCGGGGCGCCTCGTCCGCCGCGACGAGCCTTCTGAGCAGGTCGAGCCGTTCCGCACCGGAGACCGGAAGCGCCTCCCAGAACCACGGGCCGAGCTCGCCCGGCACGGCGAGACCCCGGGCGCGGCGGCGTACCACGTGCTCCGCGAGGAGGCGCAGCGCGTGCAGATAAGGCGTCGCGTCGGCCAGCCGAAGCAGGGTTTCGGTGAGCAGGTGGGTGGCCCACCAGACGGCGTCGTGCAGCGGGTCCTGGGGGGACGGCGGCAGGGTGTCCAGAGCGTGCACCAGTTCCTCGAGCCGCAGGGCGAGCTCGGCGCGTCCCTTTTGGCGGGGCAGCAGGAGCAGGGCCTGGACGACGGGGCCGATGCGATGGCGTGGAACCGGCAGGGTGCGGGAGGGGACGGTCCGGAGCACGGCACGATCGCGGCGGCGGACGGCCGCCGATGCCGCCAGGGACGACACCGGACGCTCCACCGCACCCCGCACCCGGGCGTGCACCAGGGTGTGCAGGGCGGTGTCCAGGTCGAGGTGCATGCCCTGGAGCCGGTCGGCGAGATCCTCGTGGGCGAAGCGGTATCCGCCGGGCACGGGCACGAACAACCCCTCGGCGAGGACGGCGGAGTGCCAGCCCTCGATACGGCCGAGCCATGGCGCCTGCGCGGGCCCACCGGGAAAAACGGCCTGAAAGGTCGCATGGTCCAGTGCGCCCTGTCCGGGGCCCAGGCAGTGCCGGGCGGCCTCGTGGACCTGTCCCGAGACCTTGGCCGCGAGACGGCGCACGGCGGTGCCGCGCAGCCCGTTCCAGGCGGCGAGCCGTCGTGCGATGCGCAGGCACATCAGGTCCAAATGGGCGCAGAGGACATCGTCGCGGCTGATGCGGGCTCGGCGCGCGGTGCTGTCAGTGGGGCCGTCGACGACGGCGGGAAGGGCCGCACGCACCTCCGCGAGAAGTCGCAGGGTGAGGGGGTGCCGGGCGGCGCCGTCGTCGAGCAGACCGTCGGGGATGCCGTGGCCTGCGCGGGCCTGAAGGGCCTCCTCGGGGGTGAGGGTGCCGAGCCGGACACAGGGCGGCAGAGGGGCCGGGGACCATGGCGCGACGGTCGGGCCCTCCCCCGTTCGTGACGATGTGCGAGCGGGCGGGAGGGCCGGGAGGTTCTCTAGCGCCGGGGCGCGCCTGCGGTGCAGCATCTCCCCCGGGAACTCCGCGCCCGCCGACTCCCAGTACTCCTGGCGGCAGGCCACCACGAGCCGCGATCCGGTCTCGCGCAGCCAGGCGGCCGTGGCCGCCGTCCAGCCGGGGAGCCCAGGGGCGAGGGCGAGCGGCATCCACTCGGGGTCGTCCAGGAGCAGCAGCAGCGGGCGTCCGGCGTTCCGTGCGACCCGGGCCAGGCTCTCGGGGCTGACATCGCACTGCCGGCCCGCTGGGGCGTCGGTCCCGGATGCCCCCACGATCCGGCACGCCCGCTCGAGCGCCCGTCTCGCCGCGTCGGCCAGGGAGGTGTCCGGGCCTTCGAGGTCCACCCCGCGCAGCCACAGCACGGGAGCCGGTTCGGGTCCGCGTGTGCGCCGTGCGGCGAGCGAGGCGAGTTCCGCCGTACGACCGCTGCCCGGCGGCCCGACGAGTCCGAGGACGGCCGCCGAGCCCTTCTCGAAGGCCGCGAACTCCTCGAGCAGGGCGCCGCGCCGGACGGGCTCGGGGACGAAGTGCGCATCGTAGGGACCCGTCGTCGCCGGGGTCGCCGCTCCGGTGAGGGCGAGGACGCCCGCCAGGTTCAGGTCCGGCCCGTAGGCGGCCACGGTCTCCGTGTTGCGGGCCAGCACTCGCTCCAGCTGCTGTCCGAGCCCTCGCAGGGGTACCGCGAAGCCGGTCGTGCGGTGTTCCGTGTGCAGTGCGGTGCCGAGCACGGCCAGCACGGCGCCGGTCGTGGCGTCGAGCACCGGGCCACCGGCGGCGCCGCCGGCCGTGCGCAGCGCCTCGGTACCGGCGGTGCCGATCGCCAACTCCAGCGCGGCAGCGAGGTGATGGGGCCGGTCCTGCGCGCGGTAGGTGACGGGCGTCGTGCCGAGGACGCGTGCCTCGCGCCAGCCGCCCGCGGCGATCCGGACGTACGTACCGGCCTCGATGCGGTCCCGCGCCGTGACGGGAAGCGGAGCAAGACCGAGCCCCTCGGTGCGGACGAGGGCGAGTCCGGCGTGGGGCAACGGGGTCACCGCCTCGGCTCCCACCACGCAGACGCGTTCGTCCGGGCCCTGGAGCAGCAGCCCCTCGACGCCGTCGACGGCCTCGTGACCGGTGACCACCGTGCCGTCGTGGTCGAGTGCGAACCCGGTGCCGCGCGGACGCCCCGCCCGGTCATACAGGCGCACGAGCCCTGGCCCCGCGCCCGGCTCGTCCCTTCCGCAGTCCACTGTTCGAGAGCCTCGTCCCGCCATCCCCGAACCTCCCCGCCGTACCTGGATCCGACGGTAGGCCGACGATGATCAGCGGAACAGATCGAGCGGCGAACGCGCCCCCTTCCGCACCCTCGGTTCACTCCGAGCGCCTGCTCGATGGGGTGAATGACCGCAGAGGGATGGATACACCTCTGTGAGGGGGAACCGAGGGGGGACCGTGGAGCGGCGGCTCGAACCCCGTGTTCGCCGCTCCACGGGCGGAGTTCAGCCGAAGACGGCCAGGCTCTTCGCCTTGCCCTTGGACTGCTCCACCAGCGCGACGAACACACCCTCGGGGTCGAAGACGGCCACGGGACCGGCGCCCGCGTACTCGTCGGGCATCTCCAGGCGCACCCCGTTCCTGAGCAGCCGGGTGCGATGGGCGTCCACGTCCCAGCGCGGGAACGCGGCCGCGGCCGCCTCGGCGATCGGCATCACGGTCAGCTCCTGCTGGAGCTGTTCCAGGGTGCGGGCGGCGTCCAGCTTGTAGGGACCGACGCGGGTGCGCCGCAGTGCCGTGAGATGGCCGCCGACCCCGAGGTCGGCGCCCAGATCGCGGGCGAGGGCCCGGATGTAGGTGCCGGACGAGCAGACGACGGAGACCACCAGGTCGAGCACCGGGGTGCCGTCCTCGGCGACCGCCTCCCGGACGTCGTACAGCGAGAAGGAGGAGACGGTGACCGGCCGCGCCGGGATGTCGAAGTCCTCGCCCTCACGCGCCCGCTTGTAGGAGCGCACTCCGTCGATCTTGATGGCGCTGACCTTGGACGGCACCTGCATGATGTCGCCGGTGAGCTTGGCGATCCCGGCGTCGACGGCGTCGCGGGTGATCGCGGAGGCGTCGGCGGAGGAGGTGATCTCCCCCTCGGCGTCGTCCGTGACCGTGTTCTGGCCGAGGCGCACCGTCCCCAGGTACTCCTTCTCGGTCAGAGCGAGGTGGCCGAGGAGCTTGGTGGCCTTCTCCACACCGAGGACGAGCACTCCGGTCGCCATCGGGTCGAGGGTGCCGGCGTGGCCGACACGCCGTGTCCTGGCGATACCGCGCATCTTGGCCACGACGTCGTGCGAAGTGAAGCCCGACGGCTTGTCGACGATGACAAGGCCGTCGGGCGTGTTGTGCTGCTGGGTCATTCGGCGGTGTCGTCCGTCTCGTCGTCGGCGCCGGGCTTCCGGTACGGGTCGGCTTCACCGGCGTACGAGGCACCCGTCGCCGTCTCGCGCACCTTGGCGTCGGAGGCGCGCGCCTTGTCGAGCAGGTCCTCGATGTTCTTCGCGGTGTCCGGGAGGGCGTCCGCGACGAAGCTGAGGGTCGGCGTGAACTTCACGCCCGCGGCCCGTCCGACCTCGGAGCGCAGGATGCCCTTGGCGCTCTCCAGACCGGCGGCAGCCGCCTGCCGCTCCGCCTCGTCCCCGTACACCGTGTAGAAGACGGTCGCCTCCCGCAGATCGCCCGTCACCCGGGTGTCCGTGATGGTGACGTGCGTGCCGAGCCGCGGGTCCTTGATCCCGCGCTGCAGCTTCTGGGCCACCACCTCTCGGATGAGGTCCGCCAGCCTCTTCGCCCGCGCGTTGTCGGCCACTGGTCCGTCTCCCGTTCTTTCCTGTCTTTGTTCTCGGTTCAGTCGTCGTCGCCGTGGATACGCCGCCTCACGGACAGCAGCTCCACCTCGGGGCGCCCGGCGACCAGCCGCTCGCACCGGTCCAGCACGTCGGTCAGATGCCCCGCGTCGCCGGAGACCACCGCGAGCCCGATGAGTGCCCGCCGATGAAGGTTCATGTGGTCCACCTCGGCCGCGCTCACCACGAACTTCCGCTGGAGCTCGGCGACGATCGGACGGACGACGGAGCGCTTCTCCTTCAGCGACCGTACGTCGCCGAGGAGGAGGTCGAAGGACAGAGTCCCCACGTACATGTGCGTCCGGATGACCCGCCGGTACGGGATCGATGGCCCCGCCATCGGTATGGGCAGGGACACGAAAACCGTACAACGAACACCGGAGCGGCTCGACGGAGTTTTCGCCGGACAGCGTCCGGCCCGCCCGGGCGCGACGCGGTCCGTCCTCGCTCCATGACGGACCGCCCGGGTCCGGGCGGTTGTGTGGGGAGCCACAGGCCCCCCACACGGCGCGCCGGCCGACGGGAACACGTCCCGTCGGCCGGCGCGAACCGGAGGCTGTTACACCCGCGGCTTCTCCCGCATCTCGTACGTCGCGATGGTGTCGTCGACCTTGATGTCGTTGAAGTTTCCGAGGTTGATACCACCCTCGAAGCCTTCGCGGATCTCGGTGACGTCGTCCTTGAAGCGACGCAGACCCTCGATGGTGAGGTTCTCCGCGACCACCTTGCCGTCGCGGACGAGGCGGGCCTTGGTGTTCCGCTTGACCTCGCCGGAGCGGATGAGAACACCCGCGATGTTGCCCAGCTTGGACGACTTGAAGACCTCGCGGATCTCCGCCGTACCGAGCTCGACCTCCTCGAACTCCGGCTTCAGCATGCCCTTCAGGGCCGCCTCGATCTCCTCGATCGCCTGGTAGATGACCGAGTAGTACCGGACGTCCACACCCTCGCGCTCGGCCATCTGCGCCGCGCGGCCTGCCGCACGGACGTTGAAGCCGATCACGATGGCGTCGGAGCCCATCGCCAGGTCGATGTCCGACTCCGTGACCGCACCGACACCGCGGTGCAGGACGCGGATGTCGACCTCTTCGCCGACGTCCAGCTGGAGCAGGGAGGACTCGAGTGCCTCGACGGAACCGGAAGCGTCACCCTTGATGATCAGGTTCAGCTGCTGGACCTCGCCGGCCTTGAGCACCTTGTCCAGGTCCTCGAGCGACACACGGCGCGTGCGCTTGGCGAACGCCGCGTTCCGCTCGCGGGCGGCACGCTTCTCCGCGATCTGGCGGGCCGTACGGTCCTCCTCGACCACGATGAAGTTGTCGCCGGCACCCGGGACGTTGGTCAGACCCAGGACCTGCACCGGCGTCGACGGGCCGGCCTCGGCCACGTTGTTGCCGTTGTCGTCGAGCATCGCCCGGACGCGGCCGTACGCGTCGCCGACCACCATCGTGTCGCCGACCCGCAGCGTGCCTCGCTGGACGAGGACCGTCGCCACGGCACCGCGGCCGCGGTCGAGACGGGACTCGATCGAGATGCCCTGCGCGTCCTGGTTCGGGTTGGCCCGAAGGTCCAGCGCCGCGTCGGCGGTCAGCACGACCGCCTCCAGGAGGCTGTCGATGTGCAGACCCTGCTTGGCGGAGATGTCGACGAACATCGTGTCGCCGCCGTACTCCTCGGCCACGAGGCCGTACTCGGTCAGCTGACCGCGCACCTTGGTCGGGTCCGCGCCCTCGACGTCGATCTTGTTGACCGCGACCACGATCGGCACCTCGGCCGCCTTGGCGTGGTTCAGGGCCTCGACCGTCTGCGGCATCACACCGTCGTTGGCCGCGACCACGAGGATCGCGATGTCGGTCGACTTCGCACCACGGGCACGCATGGCGGTGAACGCCTCGTGACCCGGGGTGTCGATGAAGGTGATGGCCCGGTCCTCGCCGTTGACCTCGGTCGCGACCTGGTAGGCACCGATGTGCTGGGTGATGCCACCGGCCTCGCCCGCGATGACGTTCGTCTTGCGGATGGCGTCGAGCAGGCGGGTCTTACCGTGGTCGACGTGACCCATGACGGTGACGACCGGCGGGCGGACCACCAGGTCCTCCTCGTCGCCCTCGTCCTCGCCGAACTCCAGGTCGAAGGACTCGAGCAGCTCGCGGTCCTCCTCCTCGGGGCTGACGATCTGAACCGTGTAGTTCATCTCGCCGGCGAGGAGGTGCAGCGTCTCGTCGGAGACGGACTGCGTGGCCGTGACCATCTCGCCCAGGTTCATCATGACCGCGACGAGGGACGCCGGGTTGGCGTTGATCTTCTCCGCGAAGTCGGTGAGCGACGCACCGCGCGACAGGCGAATGGTCTCGCCGTTGCCGCGAGGCAGCATCACACCGCCGACCGACGGGGCCTGCATGGCCTCGTACTCCTGACGGCGCTGCCGCTTCGACTTGCGCCCACGACGCGCCGGACCGCCGGGACGGCCGAACGCACCCTGCGTGCCACCACGGCCACCGGGACCACCGGGACGACCGCCGAAGCCGGGACGGCCACCGCCGCCACCGCCGAAGCCGCCGCCACCACCGGGACCGCCGCCACCGGGACGACCGGCGAAACCGCCGCCGCCGCCGGGACGACCGCCACCGCCGCCACCGCCACCGGGACGACCGGCGAAACCGCCGCCGCCACCGGGACCGCCGGGACGACCGCCACCGGGACGACCGGCACCGGCCGGGCCACGGCCGCCGGGGCCGGGACGCGGACCGGCAGCGGGACGCTGCGGCATCATGCCGGGGTTCGGACGCGGGCCGGCGGGGCCGCCACCGGGACGCGGACCGCCACCCTGCGGGCGGGGCATGCCGCCCGGGGTCGGACGGGAACCGCCCGGAGCCTGGGGACGCGGACCACCGCTCGCACCCTGCGGACGGGGACCGCCCTGGCCCGCACCCTGCGGACGCGGAGCACCGGGGGCACCGGGACCACCGGGGCGCGGAGCACCGCCCGGCCTGGGCGCCTGCGGGCGCGCCATGCCGGTGGAGCCACCGGAGGTGAAGGGGTTGTTACCGGGACGGGGGCCGGCCTGACGCCCACCGGGACGCGCGCCGGGAGCACCCGGACGCGGGCCACCGGAACGAGCGGGCCGGTCTCCCTGACCCTGGCCCTGGCCGGGCGCGGCCGGACGGGCGCCGGGCTTCGGGCCGCCGGGGCCGGGACGGGCACCCGGACGCGGGGTCGAGGCGGCCGGAGCCGCCGGAGGCGCCGGAGGCGCCGTGAACTCGGGTGCACCGGGGGCCGGAGCCGCCGGGGAAGCCGGGGCGGCCGGAGCCGCCGGGGCGGGGCGCGGCGCGGGCCTCGGAGCCGGCGTCGGGCGCGGACCCTGGGCAGGGGCCGCGGGCCGCTCGGCGGCCGGGGGCTTGGGCGCCGCCGGACGCGGGGCAGCCGGACGTGCGGCCTGCGCCGGGGAGGGCGCGGCCGGCCTCGCCGGTGCGGCCTTGCGCGGGGCGGCGGACTTACCGCCGCCGTTGCCCTGCTGCAGGGCGTCGGTCAGCTTGCGTACTACGGGCGCTTCGATCGTGGAAGACGCCGAACGGACGAATTCACCGAGTTCCTGGAGCTTGGCCATGACGACCTTGCTCTCCACACCGAACTCCTTGGCGAGTTCGTAGACCCGGACCTTAGCCACTTCGCTCCTTTGAGGTCCGGGTTGCGGCCGGACCGTCGCTAGTTCATGGGCGTACTCATCGCGTACTCATCGAGTGCTCATCGCAATCTCGACCTGCTTTCGACTCGCGAGGTACCAGGCCGCACGGAGGTTTCCGTACGGCATGTCTTTCGGTGCTGTCTGCCTGCTCAGCAACTTTCTGCCTGCTCCACGTATTGGCGCAACGCCTTTGTGTCGAGCGGGCCCGGGACGCGCAGCGCCCGTGGAAACGCCCGACGGCGGACCGCCAGGTCGAGACAGGCCGACACGGGGTGCACATACGCACCCCGGCCGGGCAGCGTACCGCGAGGATCGGGGACGCAATCACCCTCGACCACCACGGTCCGCAACAGTTCGATCTTGGCCGCTCGCTCCCGGCACCCCACACAGGTGCGCTCAGGGCATGCGCGGGCATGCGTCCGGCCAGACACCGTTAAGTCTACCTCCCCGCGGCGACCTCACCCCTTTGGGGCAAGAATCGAACACTTGCCGCGCATAAAACTGTCGTGATCTCGGCGACCCACGGCCTGGATGCGTCCCCTGCCGAGGTCAGATGCCTCAGTCGTGCCGCTCGGCCGGCTGCTCGGTGTCGGGGCGGATGTCGATCCGCCAGCCGGTGAGCCGGGCCGCAAGCCGGGCATTCTGCCCTTCCTTGCCGATCGCCAGCGACAGCTGGTAGTCGGGGACCGTCACACGTGCCGAACGGGCCGCGAGGTCGACCACCTCGACCTTGGAGACACGGGCCGGCGAGAGGGCGTTCGCCACCATCTCGGCCGGGTCGTCCGACCAGTCGACGATGTCGATCTTCTCGCCGTTCAGCTCGCCCATGACGTTGCGCACCCGGCCGCCCATCGGTCCGATGCAGGCGCCCTTGGCGTTGAGGCCCGATCGGGTGGACCGCACGGCGATCTTCGTACGGTGGCCGGCCTCACGGGCGATCGCGGCGATCTCGACGGAACCGTCGGCGATCTCCGGAACCTCCAGCGCGAACAGCTTTTTCACCAGATTGGGGTGGGTCCTGGAGAGGGTCACGGACGGACCGCGCACACCCTTCGCAACCCGGACGACGTAGGACCGGATCCGCTTGCCGTGCTCGTACGTCTCGCCGGGCGCCTGCTCCTGCACCGGCAGGATGGCCTCCAGCTTGCCGATGTCGACGAGCACGTTCTTCGGGTCGCGGCCCTGCTGGACCACCCCGGTGACGATGTCGCCCTCACGGCCCGCGTACTCGCCGAGCGTCGCATCGTCCTCGGCGTCGCGCAGGCGCTGCAGAATGACCTGCTTGGCGGTGGTGGCGGCGATGCGGCCGAAGTCCGACGGGGTGTCGTCGAACTCGCGCGCCTCCTGCCCCTCCTCCAGGTCCTCTGGATCCTCCTTCGCCCACACGGTCACATGGCCGGTCTCCCGGTTGAGCTCCACGCGCGCGTGGCGGCGGCTTCCCTCGGTGCGGTGGTAGGCGATGAGGAGGGCCGCCTCGATCGCCTCGACCAGCAGGTCGAAGGAGATCTCCTTCTCCCGAACCAAGCCCCTCAGGGCACTCATGTCGATGTCCACGGCTACGCCTCCTCCTCTTCCGTCATGTCCTTCTTGTCCTTGCGGGCGAACTCGACCTGGACGCGCGCCCTGGTGATCTCCGGGAACGCGAGTCTGCGGCTCGTGGCCTTGCGGCCCTTCACACCCGGCACTTCGAGGTCGAGGCCCTCGTCGTCGACCTTCAGGATTCTGGCGATCAGCTCGCCGCCCTCGGCCAGCTGGAACTTCACCATCCGGTCGACGGCCCGTACGTAGTGCCGGTGTTCCTTCAGCAGGCGCTCCGCGCCCGGCGTTCCGACCTCGAGGTCGTAGGTGCCCTCGCCCATGGCGTCCGTCTCGTCGAGCTTCGCCGAGAGCGCACGGCTCACATCGGCGACCCGGTCCAGATCGGCACCGGTGTCGGAGTCGACGACGACACGCAGTACACGCTTTCGCCCGACGGAGTCCACGGCGATCTCTTCGAGATCGAGCCCCTGGGAGTTGACGAGCGGTTCGAGCAGTTCTCGCAGCCTCTCGCTCTGGGTCGTGCTCATCCGGGTGACTCCTCGGCCGCGTGTGCTGTTGTGGGATGGTCGCGTGTCAGGTCAAAGGGTATCCGGTCCCGGACCGTGTTGCCGTCCACCTGGGCCGACCGCCGGCCCGGGCGCGATCGGCCGAGCCGGTGGCGAGTGCCGGGGCGGGGCACCGGTACGGTGATCACGGGCGAGTCGCCCACCCCTTCGTCTCCGGCCATCGAGGACGTCCGCCGTGCCGTTCCCCCCGCACCCGCGCACCGCCCTGCGCAGACGGAGCCTGCTCGCCTCGGCAGCGGGCGCCGCGCTGCTCGCGGGCTGTTCCGGCACCCCCGACTCCACCACCGCGGGCGGCAGCCTCTCGGCCGCCGACCGGGCCCGCGCACGTGCCGCCGGTGACAGTGAGGTCCTGGCCGACCGGTACGCGGCCGTGATCGGGGCCCATCCGGCACTGGCGGCGCGACTGCGGCCGCTGCGGGCGGAGGTCGTCCGGCACGCACAGGCGTTCCGCGACGGTGCCGCCGCCTCGGCGTCCCCGTCGGTGTCGTCCTCGGCATCGGCCTCCTCATCGGCCTCGGCGCCCACCGCCCCCAGTGCCTCCCCCGTGCCCGGTGACCCCAAGTCGGCGCTCAAGGAGCTGGCCTCCGCCGAGCGCACCCTGGCCGACCGGCGGGCCAGGGCGTTGCTGGACGTCCCCGGCGAGCTCGCACGGCTGATGGCCTCGGTGGCAGCGGCCGGCGCCGCGCACGCGTACCTGCTGACGGAAGGCGCGAAGTGAGCACGACCACCGGCACCCCGGCCGCGACCACGGACACCCCGGGCACCGCCCCCGGCACCCCGGCCGCGAGCACCGGCACCCAGGGCCCCGGGACCGCCGAACTCACGGCGTTGCAGGCCGCACTGCGCGCCGAGCACGCCGCGGTCTACGGCTACGGCGTCGTCGGAGGGCGGATCGAGCAGGCCAGGCGCGAGGATGCGCGGGCGGCCTACGACGCCCATCGCGCCCGACGCGACGAACTGGCCCGGGCCGTGCGGGACCTGGGCGGCACACCGGACCCCGCCGCGGCCGGGTACGCGCTGCCCTTCCCGGTCACGGACTCCGCCGCCGCCGTGCGGCTCGCCGCCGAACTGGAGGAGCGGCTGGCCGGGGTGTACTCCGACCTCGTCCGGGCGGCGACCGGCTCGAGGCGCGGCTCCGCCGCCGGAGCGCTGCGCGAGGCGGCGGTGCGTGCGGTGCGCTGGAGCGGCGAGAGCGTAGCCTTCCCTGGTCTCGCCGAGCGGGCAGCGACCACTTCGTCCGCGTCGGCGACGACACCGCGGACGTGAGGAGTACGCGCACACCGCACGCGTGCGAAGCCGACCTGGAAGGGAACAACTCGCGCATGGCTTTCGAACCGCCGCAGCGCCTTCTTCGGGCGCTCGGCGAGACGCAGCGGGACGGAGGCGCCGAGTGGCTCGACAAGCTTCCCGGGCTCGCCCGACAGGCCGTCGATCTACGCGAGTTGACCGTGGAGCGGGTACAGGCGCCGGGCGGCCGCAGCAGCCTGGTCGTACTGGTGCGTCAGGCCGACGGGACACCCGCGGTGCTGAAGCTGGCGCCGCCGCGGGCACGTCCCGAGAGCGAGTGCGCCGCGCTGGCCCGGTGGGACGGGTTCGGCTCGGTGCGGCTCCTGGACGCCGACCCCGAGCACGGCGTGCTGCTGCTGGAGCGGCTGCACCCCGAGATGTCCGTGCGCTCACTGCCCGAGGCGAAGGCCCTGCTGGAGGCCGCCGGTACGCTGCGGCGGCTGTGGGTGGAGCCCTCCCCCGGTCACTCCTTCGAGACGGTGGCCGGGCGGACGGGACGGCAGGCCGAGGCGATGCGGGCGGGCGCCGGGACCGACCCCGACGTGGCGCCCCTGGTGGACGCGGCGCTGGCGGCCCGTGAGGAGCTGCTCGCCGACCCGCCCGAGGAGCGGCTGCTGCACGGCACCTTCCGGCAGAGCAAGGTGCTCGCCGGAGAGCGGATGCCATGGCTGGCCGTGGGCCCGGACCCGGTGGTCGGAGAGTGCGCCTTCGATCTGGCGCGGCTGGTGCGCGACCGGGTGGAGGACCTCATCGCCTCACCTTCCGGCGCGTCGATCACGCGGCGCCGGGTGAAGCGGCTCGCGGAGTCGCTCGACCTCGACCAGGAGCGGCTGCGCGGCTGGACGCTGTTCAGGGCGGTCGAGTCCGGGGTGCGGGCCCAGCGGGTCGGCCGGCCGCAGGACGCGGAACTGCTGCTGGAGTTCGCGGGCTGGCTGTGACGGGCCCGTCGGGCCGGCGGACGTCCGGAGGCCGCCGGTCGGTGACCGGCGGCCTCCACCGCGATGTGCCGTCGGCCCCGCGGACGGGACGGCCCGACCTGTGACGGGCCGCCCGCGGGGGCGGCCCGTCGACGGACCTCGGCCGGTCAGGCCGTGAGGCGGGCGATCGCCTCGTCCACCGTCAGCTCCTCGCGCTCGCCCGTCCTGCGGTCCTTCAGCTCCAGGACGCCCTCGGCGGAGCGGCGGCCCGCCACCAGGATCTGCGGCACTCCGATCAGCTCGGCGTCGGTGAACTTCACGCCCGGGGAGACACCGGCCCGGTCGTCGACGAGCACGCGCACGCCGGCCGCGGCCAGCTGCTGGGAGACGTCGAGGGCCAGCTCGGTCTGCAGGGCCTTGCCGGCCGCCACCACGTGCACATCGGCCGGGGCGACCTCCCTGGGCCAGCACAGGCCCTGCTCGTCGGCGGTCTGCTCGGCGAGCGCGGCCACCGCGCGGGAGACACCGACGCCGTAGGAGCCCATGGTCACCCGGACCGGCTTGCCGTTCTGGCCGAGGACGTCGAGCTTGAGGGCGTCGGCGTACTTGCGGCCCAGCTGGAAGATGTGGCCGATCTCGATGGCGCGGTCCAGCTTGAGGCCGGTGCCGCAGCGAGGGCAGGGGTCGCCCTCCTGCACCACCACGACGTCGACATACGCCTCGACCTCGAAGTCGCGGCCTGCGACCACGTTCTTCGCGTGCATGCCGTCCTTGTTGGCACCGGTGATCCAGGAGGTGCCGGGGGCCACACGCGGGTCGGCGATGTACGTGACCTTCTCCAGGCCCTGCGGGCCGACATAACCGCGTACCAGGTCGGGACGCCCCACGAAGTCCTCGGCGGTGACAAGCTCGACCACGGCCGGGGCGAAATGCGCCTCGACCTTGTCCATGTCGACCTCGCGGTCGCCCGGGACGCCGACGGCGACGATCTCGCCGTCGACCTTGACGAGGAGGTTCTTCAGGGTGGCGGAGGCCGGGACCCCGAGGGAGGCGGCGAGCGTCTCGATGGTCGGGGTGTCGGGGGTGGGGATCTCCTCGAGCGCGGGCGTCCCGGAGGGGTCCTCCGGCGTCAGCGGGTAGGAGATCGCCTCGGTGTTCGCGGCGAAGTCGCAGTTGGGGCAGTCGGCGAAGGTGTCCTCGCCCGCCTCGGCCGGGGCCAGGAACTCCTCGGACTTGGAACCGCCCATCGCGCCCGCGGTCGCGGCGCAGATCCGGTAGTCCAGACCGAGCCGCTCGAAGATCCGCTGGTAGGCCTGGCGGTGCAGGGCGTACGACTGGGCGAGGCCCTCGTCCTCGAGGTCGAAGGAGTAGGAGTCCTTCATCAGGAACTCACGGCCGCGCAGGATGCCCGCCCGGGGCCGGGCCTCGTCCCGGAACTTGCTCTGGATCTGGTAGAGGATCACCGGCAGGTCCTTGTACGAGGACGCCTGGTCCTTCACGAGCAGCGTGAAGATCTCCTCGTGGGTCGGGCCGAGGAGGTAGTCACCGCCCTTGCGGTCATTGAGCCGGAACAACTCCGCGCCGTACTCGTCCCAACGGCCGGTCGCGTCGTAGGGCTCCCGGGGCAGCAGGGCGGGGAGCAGCACCTCCTGGGCGCCGATCGCGTCCATCTCCTCGCGGACGATCCGCTCCACGTTGGCGAGGACCTTCTTGCCGAGCGGCAGCCAGCTCCAGATCCCGGCAGCGGTACGGCGGACGTAGCCCGCGCGGACGAGCAGCTTGTGGCTGAGGACCTCGGCGTCCGCCGGGTCGTCGCGCAGCGTCTTCGCCAACAACTGGGACATGCGCTGGACCGGTGCGTTCGCCATGATCTCTCGACTCCTGCTGCGTAAGGGTGATGGCTAGGAGGTTAGCCGGGCAGCCGGTGCGGGCGGAAATTCATCGGCGCGCGCGCAGCGGCAGCGGTGCGCCCATCACGGCGTACGGCTTGGGGGCGCTGGGGAAGGCCACCCGCCGCGCGAGGTCCTCGTAGCCCAGGGAGCGGTACAGGCCGCGGGCCGGGCTGTCGATGTCGATCGCGGAGAGGATGGAGCGCGGCTGCGTCGCGCCCGCGGTGATGGTGGTGATCAGGGCTCGTCCGATGCCGCGGTTCTGGTAGCGCGGATGGACGTGCAGTTCGGTGATCACGAAGGAGTCGTCGAGCCATGCGTCGTGGCCCTGGGCCCGCAGATACGGTTCGACGACCGTGGACCACCAGTGCGTGCGGTCGTTGGGCATACCGTAGACGAATCCGACGAGGCGCCCGTCGGTGAGAGTGGCTCCGAACGCACGGGCCCCCGGATAGACCATGTGCCGCAGCACGATCTGGCGGCGTACGGCGATCTCGTCGGCCCCGAGCCCGAATGCGAGGGCCTGCACGGCGAGCGCCTCGTCGACGCGGGCGGACAGGTCCAGGGGGCCGATCACGACCTCGTCGGGCTCGCGGTGACCGCGACCGGGAAAGCGCAGCATGCCGGGGAGCCTACCGGGGCGCTTCACGGGGCGGTGCCGGGGACGAGGGTCGCCGTCGCCCCGGGGACCGGCCGTGGTTTTCCGTGCCACCGGGCCGCGGCACCCCGCTGCCCTGGGCCCGCGCCACGCTCCCTCAGAACAGCACGCTCATGAACGCGCCGACCTCCTGGAAGCCCACCCTGAGATAGGTCCGCCGCGCCGCGGTGTTGAAGTCGTTGACGTACAGGCTCACCATCGGCGCCACATCCGCCAGCGCGTACCGCAGGACCGCCGCCATGCCGGGGGCAGCGAGACCCTGGCCGCGGTACTCGGGCGCCACCCAGACGCCCTGGATCTGGCAGGCCTGGGGGGTGGCCGCGCCGATCTCCGCCTTGAAGACGACGTTGCCGCTGTCGTCGAGTCGGGCGAACGAGCGGCCCGATCCGACGAGTTCGGCGACCCGGGCCTGGTAGAGCAGTCCGCCGTCACCGGCCAGCGGTGAGACGCCGACCTCCTCGGTGAACATCGCCACACAGGCCGGCATGATCGTCTCCATCTCGTCCTTGCGGATGCGGCGGACGTAGGGATCCGGAGCGATGTCGGCGGGCATGCGGTCGGTGACCATGAGGGGTTGGTGGGCGCGGATCTCGCGGGCCGGGCCCCAGCCCGGCTCGAGCAGCCGCCACAACTGTGCGGTGGGTTCGACGGGGCCGACGATGGACGAGCAGCGGCGGCCGGCGCGCCGGGCGCGGTCGGCGAAGGCCCGTACTGCGCGGGGGCCGGCGCAGATCGGTACGAGGTTGGCGCCCGCGTAGCACAGCGATGTCAGCATGCCGTCCTCGTACCAGCCCCACATCTCGCCGCCGAGGCGCCAGGGGTCGAGGCCCGCGACCTGGACGCGGGACGACACGAAGGCGTTCGTGACCGGCTCGCGGTCGAGAACGGCGAGCGCGGCGTCCAGGTCACTCGGTTCGAGCACCCTGGTGGTGGTCTGCGTCAACACGTGCGGGAGCCTCACCCTGGGGTCTGCTGATCTCCGCACTGTACCTGGCGCGCTGACCACGCGCCGCCCGGTGTCCCGGCCCGTGGGCGGCACGCAGGGACCACCGGGACGACAGCGGCCCGCGGGGGTGGCCGCATCCGACCTGGATCTCCTCGATTCCCAGCCGCTGGTGGAAGGCAGGAACCGAGGCCGCGGACCGGGTCGTCGCCACCTCGAGCCTCGGGTACCGGAGGCGCGGCCGGGCACCGAGGTCGACGAAGCGAATCCCTCCGCCGCTTTCCGGCACAACCGGCCCTCATCTCACGCCAAGTGACCACGTCGTCACCGCGCGGCCCTTGATCCGCGCGGAGCCCTCCTTCCGCCCGAAGCCTCCCGGTTGTACGTGGGTGACCGCTCGCGCCGGCCGACGCCGAGGAAGGACGCCCGGGCACCCGACCCAGGTCGAGGCGCAACACGTGGGCAGGACACCCTTGTTGTCGCTGCAGGTGGTGAAGTCGCCGTCCGTGAGGACGTGTTCACTCGAGCTGACGGTGCCCGTGGGGAGGGGCGTCCGGGCGCCGCGGATCGGTTCGCACCCTGAAGGCGGTGCCGTGGGGATCCCCCTCGCCGGTCCCCTTACCGACGAAGGTCGCGAAGGGAACACGTACGCCCCGTCACAGACCTCTGCGACGGGGCGTGGACGAGATGTGGAAGCAGGAGGGGATCAGCCGGCCACGGCGACCGACGGCTCGCCGGATGCGACGCCGTCCTTCTCCATCTGCTCGGCGAGCTTCATGGCCTCCTCGATCAGGGTCTCCACGATCTTCGACTCGGGCACCGTCTT
>NZ_LMWH01000297.1 GCF_001507435.1 Streptomyces sp. NRRL F-5122 | reverse complement strand
CCACGACGCGCCCCTCCCGGTCGTTCGGTCTCATCCCGCCGGCCTGTCCTCCGGCAAGCAGGCGCGTACCCGACGACCGACCCCTTATTCCTGAAATTTTTTTCGGGTTTTCTTCAGTGGCCGCTCTCGCGGGTGCCGGTGTGGCTGCGCAGGACTTCCTTCACCTTGGCCACCGCGAGCCCCAGCCCTGCTCGACGGTCGGCTTGGCGGGCACCGCGATCTCGTCGAGCATTGGCGCGGTACCAAATCCGCTCAGGTCCGGGTCGGCGGTGCTGGAGGCGGGTCGCGGGCCCGGCGCTAGGTGCTGAGCTGCGCTTATGCCATCGAGGGCCGGTCGCACGGGGCGTCGATGGACACGTCGCCGAGCGGGACGACGACCGGATGGTCGTGGTTCACGACAGCGAACTGATGTACCGAATACCCGCGCGTGGCAGCAAGCGCGGGGACCGCGCCCCCTAACTCGTACACGTGCCGCGCCACCTCCTTCCGGCAGCGTGTTCATCCCGGTGCTCAAGAAGGTGCGGTCCGCCAGTCGGTCGGCCGTCCCGCACCCGGCCCGACGCGGTCGCCGGGGACAAGACTCGTCCCGCGGCGCCCGCGCCAACGCCAGATCAAGGCGGTCATTCCGGAGAAGGAGGACCAGGCCGCCAACCGGAGGAATAGAGGGCAACGGGAGCGCCCGACCCGTCGGGCACGTTACCGACCTCTACGAAGAGAGGAATACCGTCGAACGCCTGATCACCGAGCTGCAGCCTGGCGGGGCATCGCCACCCGCTACGAGAAGAGACCCGAGAGCTACCTCGCCGGCCTGCATCTCCGCGCCTCCATAATCTGGATCAAGGATCAAACTCGAACCACCTTGTGATCACAGCCAGTTACACGACCGATGGGGAGGTCAGGCGCTCAACGCCGCAAGCTCCGCGTTGGCGCGCTCGGTGACCAGGGCGAGAACGCGGCCGGCGGCGGCCAGGTCCTCTGCGGGGATCCCGCCCCAGATGCGGGCGGAGATGGGGGCGGTCTCGGCGCCGGCGGCGGCGAGCAGCTCGCGCCCCGCGTCCGTGGGGCGAAGGTACGCGCCGTCCGCGACGAGCAGCTGCTTGGCCAGCAATTCGTCGAGGGTGGCGCGGATGTCGGCCGGATCGGCCTTGAGGGAGCCCTGGACCTGGGTGATGAGATCGTCCGGCGTCTGCGGGGTCTCGGTGGTGATGGCGGTGCGCAAGGCGACCTGTTGCTGAAACGTGGCGCCGTACCGGGCCAGGACGTGCTCCAGGACGCCGCGGGCAGCATAGTGTGCCAAGGCGAGGGCGCGAGCGTCGGCAACGGGCGCGGTAGCGGTGGATGTGGTGGTGGTCACGGTGTTCTCCTCTGAGTGCTCTGGTCGTTCGGTACGGTTGGAGCGAGAGGCGCGGCGAGCAGGGTCGTCAGCTCGTCGGTGAACGCGCGCGTCCGCAGGGCGTCGAGGCCGCCGAGCGGTTCCAGCAACTGCTGAAGCAGTTCCTGGACCACCGCGATGGCCTGCCGCGTGACAGCCTGTCCTTGCTCGGTGAGCGCGAGCTGTACGGCACGCGGGTCGCGGGGATCGCGGGTGCGCTCGATCAGACCGGCCGACTCCAGGGCGCGCGCCAGCTTCGAGACGTACAACGCCTCCAGGCCGGTGTGGTCGGCGAGTCGGCGCTGACTGGGCCGCTCGCCAGCGCGCTGCATGCCGAGCAGCGACGCAACCAGTACGTACTGCGCGTGCGTGAGACCCAGCGGAGCCACCGCGCGATCGACCGCGACACGCCACTTGTTGGCGAGCCGCCACACCAGGAAGCCGGGCGTGGGGCTCGGCGATGAACCCTTGCTCATGAAGAATAGATTACATGGACACTGTGTCCATGGCTACTATCTTCCTCGGATGTGACGACGGAGACGCCATGTGCTGGAGTTGGGCTAAAGCCGCCGAAGACCTGTTGACCCACGCCCACAGACGCCTTGGTGATGATGCCGCTCTCCTCGCCATCCAGCGTGTCTCCTAGCGGATCTGCGCCTCCAGCCTGTGCCCCCGCCCGGCACCAGAGTTGGTCCGCAACCTCAGTAGCCGTCATGGCACCAGCGCACCCCACGGGCCTCGGTCTAGGTGGGAGCTAGGACGGCTCGGGCGTATCAAGAGGTCACCGTGCAGTGGGCTCGCACCACCCACACCAACGAGTGATCACGCGAGGGGTGTTGACGTGGTGGCGGTCGCGGAGCCCAGCGTCACCGCTCTATGCGCAGGCATCAACGCCGTGTTCGCCAGGTGCCCACGCAGCCGCCCTCACGAGATACGCCGGACCGTGCGCCGCTCTGATGCGAGGCGTCAGTCGCCAGGCAACGTGTAGACGTCACGGTCCAACATTCGAACAGCACCACAAGGCTCACAGCTCATCGCGCCACCGGTAACGGGGAATTAGGAAACGTCTGCCCGGTTGACGGCTCGCGGTGACGGCCCGTGCTGAGGAGCGTTTACTCAGCCTCGAGCTGGTGATCCGCCCAGATGTAGCTTTCGGGCAGTAGGTCGGAGATGTGGACGGTCCGGATGTGGTCATCTTCACCGACGATGACTTTGAGGGCAGGGAAGTAGTCGATAAGGACCTGACGGCACCGGCCACACGGTGGAACAACCCCCCGGTCACGGTCACCCACCGCGACGATGGTGTCCAGCTCGTAGGCGCCCTGGGCAGCCGCTGCGCCGATGAGCACCAGTTCGGCGCAGGGGCCTCCCGTGAAGTGGTAGGCGTTTACAGCGGAGATGATGCGGCCATCGACGGAGCGGGCCACGGCTGCCATCGTGTGGTTGTCCCCTTGGCATCGTGTGCGCGCGATATGGGCTGCGACCTGGATCAGTTCGTGGTCGGCGGGGTGGGTCTGCGTGGTCATCTTCTCTGCCTTCGTCGGGTGCCAGGCGACGTTGGCCCGCGTGACGAAGTTTTGCAAGCGGATATCGGCGGCCGGTGCGCTGTCTCCTGATACGTCGCGCCCGGTGGCATCTGCCGTGCGAGCAGTTCTTCTGGGTGTGGCACTTCATCGCGGCTCTGTCTGCGATCCGCCCCGTGGTTCCGCGAGGCGGTGAGCTCAGGACATTCGCAGGTTCTGCTCCAGCCCAGGGTGGGCCTGAGGAGGTCTTCGATCTTCTCCGTGACGGGTGCTGGTGACCGTGCCCGGCCGGAGGCGGAGCGGCAGATGGCGGTCGGCGGGTGGTCGCCCGCCGACCGTGGTCGGAGCCGGCACGGTCACCCGCCGTGCCGCTCGCACACGAAGGTGTGGTGGCCCGGCCCCAGGCTCGAGACGGTGAGCGTTCCGTCGACCACGGCGACGTCGCGTGTCGATGCCCGTCGGCCGTCCCACAGTGTCCGCCGGGCGGTGCGCACGCGTTGCCCGCGCGGGTCGCCGGGGAAGGCGACCGCCCCCTGGGTACGCCCAGGCCCGTGGACGGTGAGGCGGAAGGAGCCCGCGCTGTTCGCCCATTCGACGCTCAAGGGGCCGTGAGGGGTCGGCAGTTGGCCCGTCGCCCAGTCGACATCGGCAGGTTGCGGGCGCACCTCCCAGGTGGCGTAACCGGGCGAGGTCGGCCGGGCACCGAGCAGGTGGTGGGTCAGGGCCGGCAGGACGCCGGTGGACCAGCCGTGAGCCATGCTGGTGTAGGCGTCCTCGTACAGGGATCCGCCCGGCCCGATGCCTTCCCAGTGGGTGATGCCGGGGTCGTTCCTGTCCATCCAGCCGTACGTGCGGCGGATCTGATCCAGGGCGGAGTCGGCTCGGCCGGCCAGGAAACGCGCCTGTATCTCCGGATAGGAGGTGAAGGCGTAGACCCGCTGGGAGGCCTGGTCGAAGAGGGTGTCGTTGTCCATGAACGCGTTCCCGTAGGCCCGCTTGGTCGTCGCGTCGAGATGCGCGAGCGCCGATGCCGCACGGTCGGCATCGGCGATACCGGTGACGACGGCCAGGGAGTTGCCGTCCTGGGCGTGACGCGCCGCGCCGGTCCCAGAGTCCAGGTAGGCGCCCGCGTCGGCGTCCCATAGCAGCGAGTTGACGGCCTGTGCGACCTTGTCCGCCCTGGCGCTCCAGCGTGAGGCGTCGGCGTTCTGCCCCAGCAGCCGGGCAAGCCGGGCCGCGTCCTGGAGGGCTTGGACGTAGAGCGCGTTGTAATAGGTGACGCGGCCCGTGCGGCCCAGGAAGGCGTAGTCGCCGTATCCCTGGGTGCCGTTGAGGCCCTTGCTCAGCAGACCGGCGTCGTCGGTGACGCTGGGGTACCAGGTGTCGAGGACTTTCAGCAGGGTCGGGTAGTAGCGGGTGGCGTACGGGCGGTCGCCGGTGTAGAGGACGTAGTCCCAGCTGCAGGTGACCCAGTAGAGCGGGTAGTCGAAGAGGGGAAGGGTGTAGTTGCCGATGGAAGCGGGCGGGATCCAGCCGTCGGCGCGCTGGTGGTCGGCGAGGTCGGCCAGGACGTTGCGGGCTGCCTCGGCGGCATCGTCGTGGGTCAGGTAGAGGGTGCGCGCGGAGACGGCAAGGTCGCCGACATACGGGTCGCGGTCGCGCTTGGCGCCGTCCTGCAGGACCAGCTTCCCTTCCAGCGAGGCACTCCAGGCGTTGCGTGGATCGACGTCGTCCTGGCGGAAGGTGTCGGTGACCAGTTCGTTGGTGTACGAGGCACCGTACCAGTAACGATTCAACTCGTCGTCGGAGCAGAGGAACCAGCCGCGGTAGGTGCTGGGCGTGCCGAGATACGCGGTGAACTGCAGCGCGATCGAGTCAATCTCCACCGTCCCCCAGGGCTGGGCGGCAGGGCTGTCGGAGGCCAGCGCGTCGAGGCTGATCCTGAGGTACCGGAAACCGTGCAGTCCGTCCGCGAACACCTGGTCACCCGTCTGGAAGCCCTTGTGGTCCGTCCAGTTGGCGCCCATTGCGGGGACGGTGAACTGATCCGTGCCCTGCCCGGCACCGCCCGCCTGGTCGGAGCGGGTGAAGTCCGAGCGGTCGGTGAGGAATTGCCGGGTCTCGGAGAACGCCACCCGCACACCGGGGGAATTGTCGGACGCCGAGGTGAACCGGATCTGCGGATAGCCGACCACCACCTTGCCGAAGTCCACGGTGATGCTCGGTACGGGAATGGGGGCGACGGGCGCGGGCCAGACCTCGTTGATCCGCGTGAAGTAACCGTGCGGCGTGTCCTGCGCGTTGGTCACCGTGATGCGCACGCGATCGGTACTGATCTCCTCCGTGAACGGAACGGCCTTCTGGACCGCGTCGTTGCCGGTGACCGTGGCAGCGGTGTGCCAGTTGCCGTCGCGCCACACCTCAACGGTGTAGTCGGTCGGCACGCCGTCGCTGTTGGAGATCACCGTGATGCCCGTCAAGGGCGTGACCTGCGGCATGGTGATGGTAAGGACGTCGGGGAACGCCCCCGGCGTGTCGTCGTTCCAGAAGGTGTCCGGGTTGCCGTCGATCGCGTTGGCGGCGTCGTAGGTGCGCGGCTGCCCGTCGTTGCCGTTGTTGCCTGCATGAGCCGACGAGGCCTCGGCCGTGGTGCCGTCGGGCCAGCGCGGCGCCGCCGCGGGGCGCGGACGCCGCAGGACGGATCTGGCGCCGCCGGGCTCGAGCAACGCCGCGGGCTTCGTCACGTCGCCGCTCGCCGCGACGATCCGCACGGGGCGGACCGTGCGGGAGGACGGGCCCTGGACGTACCGGTGCCAGCCGCCGGGGCGGCGCGACGGTCCCCCGTTGACGGAAGTGGAGGCCTCCTGGACGGGTAGGGCCTCGGCTGAGGGGAGTCCGGCGGAGAGGGATACTGCCGTGAGCCCGACAGTGCCAGCCGTGGCCAGAACCGTGCGCCGGGAAAGGCCCTTGTCCGGTGTGCTGTTCGACGCCATGACGCTCCCCACTCTTCCCTGAGCAAGACAGGACTGAATCGTTTCAATTCCCAGTTGCGAGGCGACGCTATCTCGAACACGGGGCGCCCGTACAGCGTTGGGACAGGAGTAGTTTCAGGACGTACAGAGGGCGATGAACTCGCGGTCGTGCACGAGGAATACGCGGATTCCGTCGGCGGCCAGGCAGGTGTTGCCAGTGCTGGGGAAGTCGTACCGCCATCGCCGGCCCCCGCCGGAGGCTTTCGCAGCGTCGAGTTCCATCGGGCCGGTAGCCGCGAGGCTCTTGTCGATCGACCGGACCGCGTGCCCCTGCGGCATCACACGGCCCGCGTAGGCGGACTTCCCGCCCAGCAGACCAGCACCTTCTAGAGCACGCACCTTAACCCCACCGACCCTGCCCATCGAGAAACCTTGGCTATGGTCGGCTCACCCGCCCGGCCCGCTCGTCGCCCTCGCGGTAGAGAACCAGGTGCTCGTGGTAGAGAACACCGTCGCGGATGTCACCGGTGGCGGTGAAGCCGGTGTCGTCGACGTACTCGAGGTGGTTGCCGGTGACGGTGTAGCTGCCGGTGTAGGCGCTCCGACGGTTGCCACGGGCCTCGTCGTAGCGGCCGCTCGGCAGCAGTTCCTGGCGGATGAATCCGTCGGCGGTCACCCACATCCCGACGTACGGGTGCGGGTCGCGGGGCATGTCGTTGCTGGTCATGCCGCCACAATCGGCCTGGCGGGCGGCGGCAACCAGGCCGCCGTCTCCCCAGGTGAGTGTTTCCTGGGTACCGCGCACCCAGCATCGCGAGCCGGCCGGATCGTGGCAGCCCGACACCTAGGGACAGAGCGGCCTGGTTCCGGTACCGCGGCGCCACGAACCTGATGGTCAGGCGCCTGCCGTAGCCGCCGGACACTCGCCTCGGAGCCGCGTCGACGCTCACTCCCGCAGCGGACACACCGATGAGGCGACTCCACCGAGGAGTACACAACATCACCGCCACCGGCACCGTGAGCTGGAACCCCGAGGCCTTCGATGACATCCTCTCGAACGACAAGGGACGTCCCGTCCTGTTCTCGCATGCCCGGATCCTGACGATGGACCCGTTGATCGGTGCCATGGTCGGCGCCGACATCCTGTTCGTCGGCTCCCTGATCGTGGGGGTCGGCCCCAGCATCGTCACGGCAGCCGGGGACGACAACGCGATCGTCGTCGACGCCACCGGCACGACCATCCTCCCCGCCGTCATGGACGCCATCGCGCTGGCCGGCGGCCGCGGCCACCGCTCGGAGTACGTCGCGACCCTGGCACCGGGCAACACCACCGACTTCCTGGTGGTGCCCGACGAACTCGCCGACGACGTGCCGAGCGCGGTGGCCGCACTCCTGAGCCCCCCCGGAGCGGGTCCGCGCGCTCGTCTCGGCGGGCCGGCCGGTGCTGTGGGCCGGCACCGACGTCCCCGGCCGGGCCGCCGCACCCGAGACGGGCATCCCGGCCGCGGAGGACCTGACCGGCAGCCCGCGCGTCGGTGTGTGGATCGACCGGAACGACTTCCTGCACCAGGAGCTCACCGCCGACGGGCGCTACGACGAGACCCGGGGCGGACGCCCGTACGCCTACCAGGGCCGCTACTGGATCGACGGCAACCGCATCGACTACCTGGACGACCTCGGCTTCCGGGCCTACGGCGAGTTCCAGGGCGACGAACTGCACCACGCGGGCTACGTCATGAAGGTCGGCTGACTTTCCCTCCCCCGCCGTACCGAGAGAAGAGTCCCATGAACCTCAACCACACCACCAGCGCCGCCGTCCTCGAAGAGCTCCGGCGCCGGCCCGCCGACCGGCGGCGCATCCTGTTCACCGGCGCGACCGTCGTCACCATGGACTCCGGCCTCGGTGTCCTCGACGGCGGCGACCTCCTCGTCGAGGGCGACACGATCACCGCCGTCGGCCCCCGCCTCGACGCGCCGGACGCCGTGGTCGTCGACGCCACCGGCGCGATCCTCGCCCCCGGCTTCGTCGACACCCACCGGCACGCCTGGGAAGCCCAGTTGCGCCGGATCATGCCGGACGTCGACGACCTCGGCGGCTATGTGATGGCCACCCTCGCCGGCTACGCCACGGTCTACCGGCCCCAGAACATGTACATCGGCACCAGACTGGCCGCTCTGACCGCGATCGACAGCGGCATCACGACCATGCTCGACTTCTCCCACAACTCCCGTACCCGCGAGCACTCCGACGCCGCCGTCGAGGCGCTGCGCGACACCGGCATCCGTGGCGTGCACGCCGCCATGGGCCCGCACTTCGGTGACTGGGACCGGCAGTGGCCCGGCGACCTGCCTCGCCTCAAGAGCCAGTACTTCAGCAGCGACGACCAACTGCTCACGCTGCGCCTGGCGACCCTGGCCACCGACGAGATCGCCGGACCCGCGCTCGCCTACGGCCCCGAACTCGCCCGCGTCGCACGGGAGCTGGGCGTCGGGGTGAGCGTGGATGCCGTGTTCGGCAGCGCCTCCTCCGACGCGGTCCTGCGCTGGGCCAAGGACAGCATCCTCGGCCCCGACGTCACCCTCATCCACTCCACCGGACTGACCCCCGAGGCGTGGCAGGCGATGGGCGAGTCCGGTACCACCGTGGCCCTCGCGCCGACCTCCGACGCCCAGATCGGCCTGGAGACGGCGATCCCCGCCGTCGATGAGGCGCTGTCCGCCGGCATCCGTCCCGGGCTGAGCATCGACGTCGAAGTCGCCCTGGCCAGCGACATGTTCACCCAGATGCGGGCCCTGCACGCCATCCAGCGGATGCGCGCGGTCAACGCCGCCCACGGCACGGGCCGTCAGCCCTCCCGCATCACCACCCGCGACGTCCTCGACTTCGCCACCCTCCAGGGCGCCCGCACCAACGGCCTGGTCGGCGTCACCGGTTCACTCACCCCGGGCAAGAAGGCCGATCTGCTGGTCATCCAGGCCGAGGACCTCAACAACATGCCGCTCAACGACCCGATCGGCACGATCGTGCTGGGCTCCGACGCCCGCAACATCAGCGCCGTCCTCATCAACGGCGAGACCCGCAAGTGGAACGGACAGGTCCTCGACGTCAACCTGGCCGCCCTGCGCGGCAAGGTACACGCCTCACGCGAGTACGTGCTGAACACCCCGGCCGTCTGAGAGTCCCCACCCTCGTTCCGCAGCCCCCCGGCTGCTCCTCCTCCTCGCCGTCTCCCCGCCGGTTCCGGCGTCACCCCGCGGCGGCGGTGAGCGCTCCGCGGGCACTGGTCTGGGTCCGCCAGTGCCGTCGTCGAGACCGTCAACGCGGCCGCTCCGCACGCATGCGGAGCGGCCGTCGCCCTCTACGGATGCAGCATGTTCATCGGCGCCGGCCTCGGCCCCCAGCTCACCGGCGCGCTGAGCGGACTGGGCTTCGGCGGCGTTCTCCGGGTCATCGTCGTCGCGCTCACCCTGGGCGTCCTGCTCGCCCTGTCCGCGCTACGCCACCGCGGCACGGAACAACCCCCGCCCCGCCTGCGCACCAAGTCGCACTGCGCACATCCTCCCCTCATCGTCCGGTGACCGGCGACGAAGCGGTAGGTGATCTTCGCGGCGAACCACTACGGCACCGTGAGCGCACCCAGGCACACCACTCGGTGCCACCACGTGATCCCCTTCACCAGACCGACTGCCTGTGATCGCCTGATTGTGCTGTCGGCCGGCCGAGAAGGCCGGGCGATCGTCGCCTGGTCCCGGGCCCGTCTATAGGAGGTACTGCCACTTGGTCATGCGGTCCTTCAGGTCGATGGTCGGCCCGTCGAGTGTGAAGGTGCCGTCTCCGTGGTGGTGGAACAGTTGCGGGTGGGGCTGCGAGGGGTCGGTCCAGGCCCTGACGGGCCCCAGCAGGAAGAGGCTGTAGGGGGCCACGAGACTACTGTCGGCGACCTGGCACTCAATGTTGGCGAAGCATTCGGCGACCAGCGGTGCCTGGACCTTCTCGGCGGTCACGGCGGTCAGGTCGAACTCCTCGAACTTGTCGACGTCGGCCCCCGAGCAGTTGCCGATGTCGACGACGGTGGCGGCCATATCGGCCGTAGGGACCGAGATGACGCACTCCCCCGTTTCTACCAGGGCCTGGTAGCTGTGGTCCCAGGGGCCGATGGTGCAGGCGATCAGCGGCGGCGCGTGGCGCACCATCATGTTGAACCCGTTGGTCATCACGTTCGGAATGCCGCGGTGCCGGGTGGCGATCAGGATGACGGGGCCCGGTTCGATGAGACGGTGAACCTGGTCCAGGGGGTGCGGCTGAAGGTCCTTTACGGTGATCATGTCTGCTCCCGGTGCCGTGCGGTCTGTGGCATCGAGTGTCGGCAGACGGCGTCACCGCCATGAAGGCCGCGTTCTTCCTGTGTGTGGCAGGGCCGGCCTCCACCGGAACTCACATGCTCGCGTCCGTCGCCTCAGCCCGGGCCTGCTTCGGTTGCGTACCCATGCTCCTCAGCGTCTCGAACGCGGCCGCTGTAGGGCTGGCGGGTTCGGCCTGGTAGACCACCAGTTGCTGGTGCGGGGCTCCGTTGACGGTGAAGGCCGCGAACTTGATGTGGAGGTCTCCGACCTGGGCGTGTTTCAGATGCTTGCCTTCCTGAGACTTGCTCTTGACGTCGTGCCGTTGCCAGAGCGCGGCGAACTCCGGGCTCTGGGCGGACAGGTGTGCCACGACCTCGGCGATGCGGACGGACTCGGGGTCATGGCCGTAGGCGGCCCTGATCTCAGCGACGCAGGAGTGCGCGGCCCGCTCCCATTCCTGGTAGAAGTCGCGCCCTGCCGGGTCGAGGAACACCATCCGGGCAAGGTTGTCGAACTTGTCGAAACCGCTGTGCAGAGCTGTGGCAAGAGAGTTGCCCGCCATGATGTCCAGGGCCGGACCGACGACAAAGGCAGGGGTGTGATCCCAGCCTTCCATCAACTGAAGGAGCTGTGGACTGACGTCCGCCTCGCCCCAGTCGTGAGGGCGTTGCGAGGCGGCCAGGCAGAGACGGTTGAGATGGTCGGTGGACTCCGCGTCCAATTTCAGCGCTTGCGCCACGGCGTCGAGGACCTGTGGGGAGGGGCTGTTCTCGCGGCCCTGTTCCAGTCTGATGTAGTAGTCGGAGCTGACTCCGGCGAGCAGCGCGACTTCCTCTCTGCGCAGTCCCGGCACGCGGCGCCGCCCGTGTTCGGGCAGACCGACGTCGTGCGGCTTCAGGGCTTCTCTGCGGGCTCGTAGAAAGTCACCCAAAGGCGTCCCATTGCTCATGCTGCAAGACTAGGTGGCTTTCGCGCCATGGGGATCCCTCAGAGGCACAGCATGACATCACGTAGCACGCGCATCACATGAGGTGACTTCAATCCCGCGCATGTTGCGGCGTGGATTCCCGGCGACTCGTCGCAGTAGCTGCAGCTGCCGGAAGAGGGTGAATGCGACCGCAGACAGCCAGGGGCCACGCCAAGCCCCCACAAGGCCCAGGCTCCTGAGAGCCCGCAATCCTGGGTGTAATGCACCCACCATAGGCGGGACTTTTCCTGGCGTTTTCCGCCTAACCTCGGTGGTATGGACAACGCAACGCGCCTTGACTCGGTGGAAGGGCTGGGTCAGTTCCTCCGTGCCGGCAGGGAACGCCTCAGCCCCGCAGCCGCGGGGCTGCCTGCCGCCGGTCGGCGACGAGTGCCCGGGCTGCGGCGCAACGAGGTCGCCGCGCTCGCGGGGGTCAGCCCGAGCTACTACAGCCGACTGGAGCAGGGCCGTGAGCTCAGTCCCTCACCCCGAGTGCTGGAGGCCATCGCGCGCGTGTTGCAACTCGGCGACGAGGACAAGCGGGAACTGTTCCGGCTGGCCCAGCCGGCCGCCCGCCGCACGAAGGCGCCTGTCCGGGTCGAGCGTGTCCGGCCGCACCTACGGCAGCTGATCGAGAGCTGGACCGGGACACCGGCGTTCATCTTCGGTCACGCCCAGGACCTGCTGGCCACCAACGCGCTCGCCGACGCCCTCTACCGCGACTTCGCCCAGCACGACAACGTCCTACGCATGCTTTTCCTGGACCCCGCCGCGAAGACCTTCTACCGCAGTCCGGAACGGGCCAGGCACCGGGCGGTCGCCGACCTCCAGCAGACCGCCGCGAGCACTCCGGAGGACCCCCGCATCCTGGAGCTCGTCGGTGAGCTGTCGGTGCGCAGCGGCGAGTTCCGCGCCCTGTGGGCGCGCGAGTACACCCGGCTCCCGCCCTACGAGATCAAGCAGGTCCACCACTCGCTCGTGGGCGATCTGGAGCTGCGGCACGAGGCCCTGAACATCCGCAGCGCCCCGGGACAGCAGCTCGTCATCCTGCAGGCCGAGCCCGGCTCCCCCTCCGCTGACGGGCTGGCCCTGCTGGGCTCCGTCAGCGTGCCCGACGTGCCGCACCAGCAGAACCCCGCGCACGGCACCTGAGGGCGAGCTGCCGTCACTGGCCATCTGCAGGCACGTTCATGTGTGCCGGCAAGGTTCGCGGGACGAAAAGGGGAGCCGATACTGCGGCAGCCGTCCTCGACGGCACCTGGAATTCGACTCAGAGGGTTTCCTGAGAGATCCACTTCGCCATCCGCCCGTCGGTCGAAAAGCCGTCATGTGGATCCGCCCATATCTGCTCAAGCGCGGTTGGCCGCTACCGCGCCGAGCATGCCGCGCCACCGGCTTTCGGTCCGGCCTGCGGACCGGCCAGTCGGGTCATCGTTGGCTGAACAGGGGTGTACCCACTTTCAAGCTGCGGACATGCCACAGTCTGCCAAGTCCCATTCTCATCCTGGGTGTGGGACTCCCAGGAAAATCGCTGCCTTCATATCGCCCTGGAGGAGGGACAGACTCGAATACGTCAACAGCAAATCCCCCTCAAGGGGAAAGCAACGAAAGAGGTTTTTCCCATGGCTACGTGGTTTGTCACCGGTGCCTCCCGCGGAATCGGCGCGGAAATAGCCCGTGCCGCTCTGGCAGGCGGTAACAATGTCGTGGTCGCCGTACGAAATCCGGAGCGTGTTCCGGACGATCTGAAGAGTTCCGACAAGGTCTTCGCGGTCGCCCTGGACGTCACGGACAACGACAGCATCCCGCAGGCGGTCGAGGCCGCCGCGGAGCGGTTCGGCGGCATCGATGTCCTGGTGAACAACGCCGGCCGCGGCCTGCTGGGCGCGCTGGAGGAGATCACCGACGCGGAGGCCCGGTCGCTGTTCGACCTCAACGTCTTCGGCCTTATCAACGTCACCCGCGCCGTGCTGCCCGTGATGCGCAAGCAGGGTTCGGGCCGGCTGGTGCACATCGGGTCCCGCTCCGGCTTCGAGGGCGAGCCGGGCGTCAGCCTGTACTCCGCCTCGAAGTTCGCCGTCGCCGGCATCAGCGAGGCGCTCTCCGCCGAGATGGCGCCCTTCGGCATCCAGTCGATGGTCGTCGAGCCGGGCGTCTTCCGCACCGACTTCCTGGACGCCAGCTCCCTGTCGGTCGCCCAGAACCGCATCAGCGACTACGACGACACCCCGGCGCACGTCACCCTGGACTGGATCGACCGGGCCAACCACGCCCAGCTCGGCGACCCCGTGAAGGGCGCCGCCCTCATCGTCGAGGCGACCTCCACCGAGAAACTGCCCACGCATCTCTACCTCGGGCGCGACACGCTGGAGCGGCTCGACGTCAAGTACCTGCAGGTCCAGGACGACCTCGCGCCCTGGCGCGACAAGTCCGCGGCCACCGCACACGACGACGCCGCCTGACACTCCGCACCCGGTGCCCGACCCGCTCGGGTACCCGGAGCCTTCCCTCCTCCCTTTCTCCCTCCCCCCACCTGTGATCAAAGAGATTGAGGTTTTGTGATGTCTGCTGTCCTGCTCACCGGTACCCCCCTCACCGGCCGTGTCGCCGTCGTCTCCGGCGCCTCCAGCGGCATGGGTGCCGTCACCGCCGAGCGCCTGGCCGAACTCGGCGCGACCGTGGTCGTACTGGCCCGGCGCAAGGAGCGTCTTGACGGTGTGGTCAAGAACATCGAGAGCGCCGGCGGCACCGCGCTCGCCCTGGCCGTCGACGTGACCGACCGCGCCGCGGTCCAGGCCGCCGCCGACCAGGTCGCCGAGCGCTTCGGCAAGGCCGACCTCGTGTTCAACAACGCCGGTGTCCAGCTCATCTCCGGCATCGAGGAGCTCAAGGTCGACGACTGGCAGCGCCAGATCGACCTCAACATCGGCGGCCTAATGAACGTGATCGCCGCGTTCGTCCCGCACCTGACGGAGTCCGCCGCCGCGGGCCGGCCCGCCGACCTGATCAACACCTCGTCGATCGCGGCCACTCGCATCCTGACAAAGTTCTCCGTCTACTCCGGCACCAAGGCCTACATCAGCCACCTCACCCGGCTGCTGCGCGTCGAACTCGGCCCCAAGATGGTCCGCGTGGCCACCATCGAGCCCGGCATGGTCGACACCGAGCTGCCCGACCACGTCACCGACCCCGACGCCTCCAAGCTGATGGCCGACCTCATCCACGACATCGACGTCCTGCAGAGCGCGGACATCGCCGAGACCGTCGCCTTCATGGCCGCCGTCCCGCGCCATGTCAACCTCACCGAGATCACCATCCTGCCCACCGCCCAGGCCGTCTGACACACCACCCGTCATGGCGGGGGGGGGGGGGGGGCGGGGGGGGCCCCCCCCCCCCCCCCCGCCCCCGCCGCGTCACCCTTCGTCGCGCAGCCGGGCCGCCAGGGAGACCAGTTCCTCGGTCTCCTCGGTGTGGCCCAGGGCGGTGAGGCGGGAGACCGCCGCGTCGAGGCGAGTGAGGGCCGGGGCGGGGCGTTCCAGGTAGATGCCCTCCACCGCACCCGCAAGACGGACGCACTCGGCCCACTCGTCGGCGTGGTCCTCGTCGGGTCCCGTTTCGCCGAGCAGGACGAGAGCCTTGTCCAGGGCGGCCAGGGCGGTCTCGTACTCGCCGGCGTAGGCGTTGACCCGTCCGTGCTCATAGGCCAGGGCACTGTCCAGGGAGCGGCCACGGGCCTCGTACTCGGCAGCGCGGGCCTCGTCGGCGATCCCGCCCGCGTCCTCGAGGCAGGCGAGGGCGTCGGCCAGGCCCTCCGAACCCTGCTGCTGGGCCTGGAGGCGGGCGAGTTCACGCAGGCAGCTGCTGAGCTGCTCGTAGCGCGGGGCCCGCGCGTGGGCGGCGAGAGCCTGGTCCGCGGCCTCGCGGGCCCGGCCGAACTCGCCCGACTCGGCGAGGATCACGGCGGTCTCAGCGGCGATCATGGCGTGGCTTCCGGGATCGTCGTCCCAGCCGGCCGACTCGGCCGCGAGGGCGGCGAACTCCACCGTGGCGGCCTTCAGATCCTCACCCGCGTGCAACGCGCGGGCGCGGGTCAGGCGCAGTTGGGCGACGAGCCGGTCGTCCAGCTCTCCGGCGGCGACGTCAGGTTCGGTCAGGAGGGAGTCGAGCAGCGCGATGCAGTCCTCGACGCGGCCCAGGTCGAGGCTGAGCCGCGCCGCGTTGCTGTAGGAGTGGAACGCGTCCGTGCGGCTGCCGTGGCGCAGTTCCAGCTCCGCGGAGCGCGTCAGGTGCCGCAGTGCCTCGTCGGGGCGGCCCAGGTGCATGCAGGCTTCGGCCAGATCACCTTGGAGGCGGGCGGTGTCGATGGTGCCGACCGGCCACTCGGCCGCCACTCGCAGGCTCTCGGTCAGGTCCGCGTGGGCGGCCTGGGCGTCCTTGAGGCCGAGCTGGATCCGGCCGCGCAGGCCCAGCGTGCGGGGCAGGTGCCAGGCAGGGCCGTGCGCCCTCAGCCGGTCGAGGAGGGCGTCGGTCTCCGTCAGCGCGGCAGGTAGATCGCCGGAGATGGCGTACGTACTGGCCCGCAGCAGGAGGGCGCCGGAGACCTGCGCGGCGATGTCGTGCCGGGTGGCGAAGGCGAGCAGCAGGTCCGTCTCGGCAAGGACCGGCGCGGCGTGCTCCTCGTTCCTGGAGGTCTGCAGACGCAGGCCCAGCGCGGTCGCCCGCAGCCGTAGCACACGGGCCTCCTGGTACGGGGCGAAGTCGGGCGTCTCCTCGTGCAGACGGACCAGAGCCGCGTGTGCGGCGGTCAGCTCGGCGGCCTTCGCCTCGGCGCCATCGGCACCTTCCGCGGGCTCACCCGCGGGGATCAGGGCGCAGGCGCGGGCGAGCGCCGCGTGACCCGGCGCTCCGGCATCGTCGTACAGGCTCGCGGCCTTCTCGTACAGGGCGGCCGCCTCGTCGAACGCCTCCTTGTCACCCGCTCGGCTCGCCTCGTCCTCCAGCAGGTCCGCGCGTAGTTGTACGAGCGGCCCCACGGCCGGGTCGGCGGGATGGACGTAGTCGGGGGCGGCGACGAGTGTGCGCAGCCGTGCCCAGCAGGCCGTTGCATCCGGATGCCCCAGCTCCTCCAACGCCCTTGCCCGGAGGATGAGTTCGGGCAGTGACTCGGGGACAGCGGCCGTCGCGCGGGGGCCGGGCGCGGCAACCGGGGCGGCCGGCGCCACATCGTCGAGGCCTCGGGTGCGCAGGGTCAGTTCCAGCGCGTCCAGGAGGGGGGCACGGTCGAGGCGGGCCCTGCGCCGGTCGGTGTGGGCCGTGGTTCCGTTGCGGGCGTCGAAGCGTGCGGCCAGGTCGTCGGCGCGACCGTGCACCTCGGCGCGCAGACCGGCCACCGTCCAGGTGCGGCCCGCGTATCCGGCTGCGGGCAGCTCCCCGTGCCCGAGAAATTCGACGCGCTGCAGCAGGACCTCCGCGCCCGTGAGAAAGCTGAGCAGGTCCAGCGGCGAGTCGACCTCGTCGAACAGGTTCCGGTTTTCGGCAAGCAGTTCCAGACCGCGAGCCTCGTTGCCGGTCAGCGCGCAGAACTCCAGGTGCCGGCCGACCTCCCCGGACATCGAGGGATTGCGGCGGCAGGCGCGGTAACCGGCCAGGTGCGCCTCGCGCGCCCGGTCGGTGCAGCCCGTGCGCAGCAGGGGAAGCAGGGCGTACGACACGGAGCGGGCGGGCTCCTCCTGGCAGGATTCCTTCCCGGTCAGGACGGGCTCCCAGGTACGCAGCGCACGCTCGTCGTCACCCGCAGCAAGGTGGTACAGAGCGCGCTCGCAGATCTCACAGGCCTCGCAGTCGCTGAGCCTGGTGCGGGTACGGCTCGCCCACAACTCGTAGGCGAGGGCGGTGTCCTCGCCCACGTGGGCGGCGAGTTGGTACGCCTGCCCGTAGTAGGGCTGGAGTCCGAGGCCGGCCTTCTCGTACCGGTCGCGCATCTCCGTCAGCCACTGGCGGAGGCTGGCCAGCGGCATCTCGGGCAGTGCGCGCAAGGCGTTGGCCACCCACTTGAACCGCCAGAACAACGTGTGGCGCAGGCGCTCGTCGAAGACGTCGGGCTGCTCCTCGAAAAGGGTGAGCAGACGGGCGAAGACCACGGGCGACTTCCGGGGTTCGGAGCCGTAGGTATACGCCTCCTGGAGCTCGAGGAGCGCGTGCACGAGCGGAACGGGCTCGGCGAACTGCTCGGCGGCGTCCACCAGTTCCTCGGCGGTGACGGTGCGGGTACGGCCGTAGGGGCGCCGGTCGTTCTCCTGGAGCGCCTGGTACAGCTCGTCGGTGTTCTGGGGTGCGGTCGGCATCGTCAGCTGTCCTTGCGGAGGGCGTGGGCGAGGAGGTCGAGGAAGGAGCGGTTGATCAGGCTCGACTCGGCGGGCCTGAGCGGGCGCCGGGACAGCATCGCGGCCTGCCCGTAGAGGGCTTCGGCGCTGGTGCGGGCCAGTTCGGGTTCGTCGATGCCGACGGCCGTACGGACCAGTGGATTGAGCTGGTTGAGGATCAGCTGGGCCCGGGGAGCCTCCTGACGCAGGTGGCCGAGGATGTCGCCCCACAGGCCTCCCTGCTGCTCGCGGGCGAGTTGGGAACGGGTGCGTTCGTGCCGGGCCTCCCGGCTGTCGAGGAGGAGGGCGGGGGCGGAGGCGGGCTGGAAGGTGCGCAGGGCGACGTCGCAGTCGAAGACGGCGAGGGCGTCGCGGGCCAGGGCGAGGTAGGCCGCGGCGGCCAGTTCCGTCTCCCGGTCGACGGGGTCGAGGTGGGCGGTGAGCGTCGCCGGGTCGAGGTCGGCGACGCTGACCTCCGGCCTGATCTCCGGCAGCCGGTGGACCAGTTCACGGTCGTAGGTGTAGCCGCCGTTGACGACGCCGAGCCCGGCTGCCGAGGCGATCGCCGCGACCTGCCGGAACTCCTCCACGCTGGATGTCACGAGCACGGTGCGGTGGGTGCGCGCGAACTCGTCCAGTGTGGCGTGCCCCTCGGTGGTCTCGAACGGCAGCCACGGCAGCAGCATCCGCAGGATCTCGTCGTCGTGCACCGCCAGCGACTTCACGGCCAGATGGTGGGCCTGGAGGAAGCGGCCGAGGAGATCCGGGTCGCTGGCGGCGGTCCGGGCGATCCACGCGCGCAACCGCTCGGCGAGAGCGTCACGGACCGCGACGAGGGTGTCGTCCTCGTACAGGGACTCGCGGGACGCCGTAGGGCGCAGGCTCTCGGCATCGACGACGCAGCGGACGAAGAACGCCCACTCGGGCAGGATCTCCTCGGCCTGCTCGGACAGCAGCATGCCCTTGACGTGCACGCGGTGGCCGTGGCGGCGTCCGGCCGGCACCGCCTCGGGCAGCACGCACGCGATGCCCTTCAGGCCCACGGCCGGCAGGTCCAGCTCGATGGTGTCCAGCGGGGTGAATCCGAAGGTCTCCTCGCCGTACGCGGCCAGCGCGCGGGAGCGTGCTCCCGGCGTGGGGTACGTACGCGCCCACGGAGCGGGTTCGGGATTGACGGATGCGCCCGGGCCTCCCGTGCCGTCGTCGAAGGTCACGGGGTGGCGCAGCAGGGAGCCGAAGTGCCGGGCCAGCGCGTGCACCTGTGCCGGCCGGGTCCACTCGCCCGCGTCGACGCGCGGCGTCAGCGTGACGGTGGTGCCGGGACGGGGGTGTGCGGAGGAGGGCAGAGTGCGGACGGTGTAGCTGCCGTCGCCGCGGCCCCGCCACTCCACGACGGGGGCGTCGGGGGTGCGGGCGGAACGGCTGAGGACGTGGATCTCGTCCGCGACCAGGAAGCAGGAGAGCAGTCCGATGCCGAACTGGCCGATGAAGTCGGCACGTTGCTCGGCGATCCGCTCGGCGCGCTTGCTGCTGCGGCCGATCGTGGCGAGGAAGGTGTGCACGTCGTCCTCGGTGAGACCGACGCCGTCGTCCTCCACACGTACCACCGAGCCGTCGGCGTACAGGCGGATACCGAAGGCGTCGGCAGGGGCGCCCGGTTCGAGGCCGTGCCGGGCGGTCAGCGCGTCCACCGCGTTCTGGAGGAGTTCGCGCAGGTAGACGCGGGGGCTGGAGTAGAGGTGGTGGGAGAGGAGATCAACGAGGCCGCGCAGATCCACCTGGAAGGTGCGGTCGGCGCCGGCCGGGCTCAACGGGGTGTCGTGCAGAGTCATCGGGCAGTCCGGGGTGAGGTGAGCGAGGAGTGACAGGCGGGGCGGCGGGCTCAGGCGGTGCGTCGGAAGCGGGCGTACATCTTTTCCGGCTGGGCCATGTACTTCCATGGCCACGGGGTGTAGGCGCCACCCAGCTCGTAGAAGACACGCGGGGCCACGATGCCCTCCGAGGACAGCGCCAGGGCCATGGCGAACATGTTGAAGTCCTCCTGCCAGCCCGGGCGTCGCTCGTAGGCGGGGTGGAGGATGCTGCGCCTGGCCGCATTCCTCAACTCCTCTTGTGTGCCGGGTGTGTCGAGGCAGTTCTTGCTGTCCGACTCCACCCACTCCTCGATATGGGCCATAGCGATCACACAGCCGAGGCGATGGCCGTCGGGCGCCCCGGCGAACGCTTCACGGGCGAATGCCAGGGCCTCGCCCGGCTTGCCGCCCCAACGGGGCTGCAACTGCGACACCCACTGGATGTGGATGTCCAGGTTCAGCGGATCGCGGCGCAGGGCGGCGTCGAGCCGGGTCTCGTTGACGGCGGGGCCCAGCGACATGCCACGGCCGGAGGTGAGCAGGCGGCGCCACGGCGTGACCCACTCCGGCTGCAACTCGGCCGCCTCGAGCAGTTGTTCCTCGGCGATCTGGAGCCGCTCGTGGAACACCCGCCACTGCGCCTGCGAGACGTCCACGGCACGAGCGCTGGTGCGGGCCTCCCAGCCCCAGTTGACGTGGCGCGCGCCGGATATCAGCAGCGCCGTCGCGCGATGTTCCTTGTCCTCTTCGACGGCCCGGCCGATCCAGTCCTGCACACCGTCCAAGTCGGCCAGCTCACCGAGGACTTGATCGTCGCGGCCGAGATCGAAGGGGGCCAGCGCCGCCTTGACCGCCACCCAGTCACCCGAGCCTGCCGCCTCCACCAGCGCGAGCACCCGCGAGTCTCCGAGCGCGCGCAGCGTGTACATCCCGTTCCGCGCCCTGCGCGGGGCGGGAAGGGCGTACGGATCCGCCGCCGGCCTCTCCCCACCTCTGCCGAACAGCCTGTCGAACATGCCCCGCCCCCAACGTTCCGCTTGATCGTCCGGTGCAGCATAAGCGGCACCACCGACACCATTTCCACAGGGTTTCCGCCGCTGCTTCACGGGTTCGGTCCCGTCCTCTTGCGTATTCCGGTCCCGGCGGTCTGTGCTGCCGGCGATCTACGCCTCTTTGATCAGCGGGTGGCCGTTCTTCTATGCAGGCATCCGCCGGAAGCCGAAGCAAACCCCGGGATCAGGTGGAACCCTTACGCCACTTCCAGGGACGCAACCGACTTGTCCGGACCGTGCTCTGACCGCTTCGCGTCCGAGTCGTTGGTGCCGGTACTGGCCGCCGGCCAAGGCCCTGCACGCCGGCTCATTCCACTTGCCGTCGGGGCGTCCCGACCCGCAGACGGTGCATTGCATCACCGAGGCCGCCCACGCTCTGTCGTGAACCGACGCTTCACCGATCTGTATGAATGGGGTCGATGCACCACACGGCTATCGCTTGCAGCGGAGATACAGCACCGCCTGCTGCCCGATTCCTTCACCTGTAATGCCGGTCGGTTCACCGTCGCCGGAGCGCTGGAACCGGCTGCCGACATCGGCGGCGATACCTTCGACTACACCCTCGACCGCCGCTCCCTGCACCTGTCCCTCACCGATGCCATGGGCCACGACGTGCAGGCCGCACTGCTGGCCACAATGGTCGTCGGCGCCCTGCGCAACGCCCGCCGCGCGGGCGCCGGCCTTGCGTCGCAGGCCAAGGACGCCCATCGGGCAGTCGCCCGCTATGCCAACCAGGCTCATCTGGTCGACTCCGACCGATCCGATCAGGTGCATGAGGCCATCGCCGAATACGGCGGCCAAGCCATGGTCACCGGTCAGCTACTACGTGTCGCTCTCGACACCGGCCACACCGCCGTCGTGAACGCAGGTCACATCTGGCCATTGCGTCTGCGCGACGGAAAGGTCGAGGAGATCGCCCTCTTCGTCGACCTGCCCTTCGGCGTGACACCGAACCCGGGGTATCGCGTCCAGAGCCTCGACCTGCGTCCGGGCGACCGCCTGGTCCTCCTCACCGACGGCATGCTGGAGCCCCACGGCACTGACTGCGGCCTGCGCAGTCTGATCGAGCAGACCGGCGACTGGCACCCGCGTGATGCCGTGCGTGTTTTCACCGACGCCGTCCTGCAGGCCACAAATCACGACCCACGCGACGATGCCACCGTCCTGTGCCTGGACTGGCCCGGGCCGTGAGCACCTCGGCAGCCGCTTCACCGAACCTCGACCGACGATCCTGA
>NZ_LMWH01000296.1 GCF_001507435.1 Streptomyces sp. NRRL F-5122 | reverse complement strand
GGAGAAGCGCTCCTTCCGGTGCGGGCCGGTCTTCGATCGAAGCACCCGGGGTTCTCTTCCCCCGGGGGCCACTACCGAGGACCGGCGGCGGCGAGGTGCACTTCCCCTCGTTCAGTGTCGTACGTGTTCTGCGCCGCGTGTATGGCGTTGTATTACTTCACCGCAAAGCGATTTCTGATCCGGAAAGTGCCAACCTGCCAACATGGGCGGGATAGCGGTGAAGGGTGCCGCTCCCGAGTGCGTTCGTTGAAGAGCAGGTGGTCTTTGCACCACCCCGCCGCCCCGCTGGCCGGAAGCGCCCTCTGGTGGCTTCTCTAACGATTGGCAGGAGCAGTACCAACTTGGGTACTGCATAAGCAACCCTAGCCCGCCCCCCATCGTTGGTGGGGGACGGGCAGCACATCAACGACTCGGCGGCGGAGAGCCCAATTGGCGGCACAACGTACCGATCTCCCTGCTCTCGGCCACAGCACCGCCACAGCAAGGCTCGTCGTCCGGGACCGGATTCGAAGGCCGTCCTCCACGGACCCCGGTCTCAGGTGCCGGACACTGTGGCCCAGACAGGCTTGCCGGCAACCCGGTTGGGTGGCAGCCCCAACCAGGCCTAGTGGTGATCAGAAAGACGGCTCGCCGTAGGCAGAGCGGGACCGTCTCCGCCAGCAACGTCCCACGGATTGCTAGCCGTTGGGATTTCGCGAGGCGCCCGCCGAGCATGCCTACGGAGCGACTCGGGCCGCTTTACCGCGAGGCCCGGATCGGCCGCGTATCCACCGGTACCGGTGGTCACCGTCCTCAAGCCAGCCGATAGTCCGTCAGCCGGACACGGCGCGTCCGGCGCCAGAAGGCAATCGAGGTGTCGGGCCACAGAACGGTGTTCCGTCCTGATCGAGGATCCTGGTACCAGCTACGGCACCCGCCCGACTGCCAGACCGTGCCTGCCATGCGTCCGTTCATCCAATCGTTGAACGCCTGCTGGACCTCGGGGCGCACCTCCACCGAGTCGGCAGCGCGACGGCGGAGGCCGCGCAGGATGCCGACAATGTAGCGGGCCTGGGCCTCGATCATGAAGATCTGCGAGTTGTGTCCGAGTCCGGTATTCGGGCCGACCATGAGGAACATGTTGGGGAAGCCGGCGACCGTAGTGCCAAGGTAAGCCTGGTTGCCGTTGTGCCAAGCGTCGGCGAGCGTCAGTCCGCCGCAACCAGTGATGTCGAAGCGAATGGTGTGCTGTGCGTCGAAGCCGGTGCCGTAGATGAGGACGTCGGCATCAACCTTGGCGCCGTCCTCTCCGACGACGACACCGGACCGGATTTCCTTGACCCCGCCGCGACGCACGTGAACATGGGGGCGCGACAACGCGGAGTACCAGTCGCTGGAGATCAGCAGCCGCTTGCAGCCGATGGTGTAGTCGGGCGTGACGGTGGCACGCAGCTCAGGGTCGGCGACCTGCTTCTCGATCAGTCTGCGCGCCAGTGCACCGGTCCTCGCCATGGCCTCGGGGTTGCTGACGAATCCGACGGCGCGCCGTTCGTGGATCCAGAACAGACGCTCGCGCACCCACCACCGGTAGGGCGGGAACCACCGGGCCAAGAAACGATGACGCATGTCGAAGGGCCGGTCAGCCTTCGGGACGATCCAGGGCGGCGTGCGTTGGAAGACGGTGAGCGACGAGACCTTGTCGACGATCGCGGGGACGAACTGGATGGCGCTGGCACCGGTGCCGATGACCGCGACCCGTTTGCCGGTCAGGTCCACGTCGTGCGCCCAAGCCGCCGAGTGGAAGGCTGGTCCGCCGAAGGTCTCGATGCCGGGCAGGTCCGGAGAGGCAGGATGGTGCAGTGGTCCGACCGCGGAGATTAGAAACCGGGAGCGGTGGCATTCGCCGGTCGAAGTCACCACCTCCCAACGGGCATCGGCCTCGACCCACCGGGCCTCGCGAACCTCCTGGCCGAATCGGGTGCGGTCGATAAGGCCTCGGCGGCGGGCGACCACGCGCAGGTAGTCCAGGATCTCCGGTTGGCCGGCGAACAGTCTGCTCCAGTCGGGGTTCTGGTCGAATGAGTAGGAGTACAGCGGTGAGGGGATGTCGCAGCCGCACCCCGGGTACGTGTTGTCGCGCCACGTTCCGCCGAGGTCGTCGGCAGCTTCCAGAATGCGGAACGAGCGGATTCCTGCTTTGTCGAGCAGAGCTGCGACGCCTAGCCCACTGAAACCGGCCCCCACGATCACGACGTCGACATCGTCGACCGTGGGGGTCCCGGATTCGGTGCGGTCAGAGTCAGCCGGGGATGCCATCTGTTTCCTTAGCGGCCGGGCCTTCCGCGTGATCGGTTGCACCATCGTGGTCGGAGGCGGTGTCGGCGAGCTGTCGTTTAAGGACTTTTCCGGACGCGTTGCGCGGTAGTTGCTCGGCAAAGACGATCTCAGCGGGAACCTTGTAGTCGGCCAGGGCGGAGGCGGCGTGGGCACGCAGCGACTCAACGCTGGGAGCGCGTCCCGGACGGGGCACCACGACCGCGCGCACCCGCTCGTCGAAGATCGGGTCGGGCACCCCGACGACGGCGACATCGACGATGTCCGGGTGGCCGGCCAGGACGTTCTCGACCTCGAGGCTGTAGATGTTCTCGCCCCCGCGGATGATCATGTCCTTGAGGCGGTCGAGGACCCGGACGAACCCATCGGCGTCGACGCTGCCGACGTCGCCCGTGTGCAGCCAGCCGTCCACGAACGTGGCCGCGCTGGCATCCGGGTTGTTCCAGTAGCCAGCGGTCACCACGGGACCGCGCACGCACAACTCGCCGACGACGCCCGGCAGATCGCGAGGAGGTGCTCCGCCGCGCGAAACGGCGACCTCGAGCCCAGCGACAGGTCTGCCTACGGTGTCGGCGTGGGCGAGGTACTCGTCCCCCTCGGTGTAGGTCACGATCGAGGTGCCCTCGGTCAGGCCCCACACGTTGCCGAGGTTGAGACCAGGCAGGCGTTTTGCGACCTCGGCGGGAAATTCCTGCGGGACGTGGGACCCGCCCATAACGAACAGACGCAGGGCGGACAGATCGGAGGCGGTGTCCTCGGCCTTGAGCAGGATCAGCCGGAGCATGGCCGCGACACCGGCGAAGAACGTGATCCGCTCCCGCGCCATGAGCGCCACGGCTGTCTCCGCCTTGAAAGCCGGGGTGAACACGCAGCACCCGCCACCGCTGAAGAATCCGACGAACTGGGAGACCGCACCGGTCGCGTGGAACATAGGAGCCGCGATCAGTGTCCTCTCCTCCGGTCCCGCACCGAGCCGCTCGCGCACGGTACGGGCATTGAACAGCAGGTTCGCATGGTTGTGCATCGAGCCCTTGGGCCTGCCCGTGGTACCCGAGGTGTAGAGAAGATGCGCCACGTCGCTGGCGGTGCGGTCGCAACCAGGCAACGTGCTCGGGTCGACCCCGGCTATGCCGGCCTCCGGATCGGCGACGAGCACCTCGGCGGGCACGATGAGATCGGCGAGCCCGGCCGGGACGCGGGCGCCGAGGACCCCGTCGACGCCGTCGGTGACGAGCACCGTCGCACCGCTGTCGGTGAGGATATGGTCCAGTTCCGGACCGGTCAGCCGGGTGTTGACCAGGACGGCGATGGCGCCGGCCAGTTGGGCGCCGATGTAAGCGACGGCGTACTGCCAGCAGTTGGGCAAGAGGATCGCGACCCGGTCGCCCGGTTTGACCCCCTTGTTTCGTAACCGGACTGCGACGGTGGCGGCTCGCCGCAGTACCTCGGCATGCTCGAGCCGGACGGGTCCGTCGACCAGTGCCTCACGTGACCCGTGCTCATGCGCGATCTCGATGAACATCCGGGGGAGGGTTTCCGCTCGCATCATGACTCCTTGGTCGGTGCGAGAGCGATGTCGTGGAGAGGCTCGTCGCCGTCGCGGAGAATTTCGGTCTCGATCCGGAGCCCGGTGACCGGGCAGAGGTACTCGCGGTGACGCACCGCGTATCCGGCGCGCGCCTTGTGAGTGGCGTACTCGGGAGCGAGGTCGCGGACAGGTCGTTCGAGCACGGCACAGCCGTCCTTGTAGTTGCCTGTCACCGGCCCCAGCACCGCTCGACCGGTGACGCTCACGAAATGGCGAGCCCCGTTGAATTCCGCCAGCGCGAGTTCGCCGCCGAGCAGGTGCAGCCGGGCGTCGGCCGGCGCCGTGCGAACAAGGCCGGGCGCGGAGGCCGCGGCGAGACGGGCCGCGAGCAGGTCCCGTCGTCGCACATCCGTCGCCGCCGAGTCCGCAGCGACGTCCGTCGTGCCGGTGCCGGTCAGCACCACCCCGTAGACACGCTCGGCGGCCTCGGCGGGCAGTGATCCGGCGGCGACGTCGACGGCCACCCGTTCCGGCTCGCGGGTCAGCGGGTCACCGAACCCGGTGGCGTTCGCGCCGGTCCACTCCCACACCGCGTCCTCGGCGACCATCAGCGCCGGGCCCTTGGCCTCGATCGCAGCCTGGGTACCGCTGATCGTGTCGAAGTCCTGCGGGATCTTTCCTGCCTCGAACGACCGGTGCACGTCCGAACCGTGCTTGAGGCGGAAGTGGCCGACCGAACCGGGGTTCGCGCCGCGCGCACCGACCACCTTGGGGAACGACTCGTCGACATAGACCGCCGCGGCAAGCCCGGGCGCACCCCACGGGATCGCGGCCTCCAGGAACCCGCGACCGCCGCGGTGACGTCCCGCTCCGTCAGCGCCACCGGGCATCGCGCGCCGGTAGAGGTAGAGCATCGGCCAGAGCAGTTCGAGTTCCTCGACGTTGCTCGCCGTTCCCTCGGGAATCCAGAAGTGCCCGCCGAAGTCGACGCCGTCCTCGGCGGGGGAGGCAGCGAGCGACCCGATCATGTTGTTGGCGTTCGTCGCGATGAAGGGGGTTCCGTCCGCCGTCGTACCGCCACTGATCATCGCGTAGAACGCCGGATGTGCGGGACCGATGGCGAGCCGCGCGATCTCGGGCTCGGCACAGGCCAGCATCTGCCCGATGACGGTGCCGGCCAGACTGATCAGCGTCTCCATCGTGTAGATCCCCGACGGGCTGACGGCGGCTGGGAAGTCCGCGCAGGAGAGCGTGCCGGGAACGAGATCGAAGTGCACGCGCCGGTACACCCCGCCGTAGGCACCGGCGAGGTCGGAAGCCAGTGAGGCGGTCAGCGCAGAGAGGAAAGCACCGACGAACCCGGCGTAGGTGACGTTGATCGAACCGGTTTGCGAGTCGGTGCCGCGGTTGTCGACGTAGAGGTGTTCGCCCTCCTTACGCACGGTCATCCGGTAGACGTAGGTGGCGTTATCCCCGGTGTGGGCGGCCTCCGCGTACATACGGTGCGACCAGGTGCCGTCGGGAATCCTGGCGAGTCGCTCCGCGACCGTCTTCTCGCCTGAGTCGAGCACGCGGTTCATCACCGCCTTGACGGTGTCGGCGCCGTACCGCTTCAGCAGAGCGGTGATCTTCTCGGCTGCGACCAGGTTGGCTGAGATCGCTGCGCGCAGGTCCATATGCACGTTCCTCGGCACTCGGGACTGCCGCAGGAACATCTGCTCGATGTCCGGGCGGATTCTGCCCTGGTCAACGAGTTTGAATGGGGGGAAGGCCGGCGGGTCGAGGAACATGTCGGTGGCGTCGACGCAGAAGCTGCCCATGACCGAGCCGCCGACGTCGCTGTGATGAAGGACGTTCGACACCCAGCAGAAGATCTCGTCGCCGATGAACACCGGTGCGGCGACGATGGTGTCGGGTTGGTGTGGTGTCCCGACGAACGGGTCGTTGGAGACGTACATGTCGCCAGGCGCGATGCCGGGGTCCTCGGCCCGGTTCTCAAGGATCCACTTGATCGTCAGTGACTGGGCGTTGGAGAAGTACTGCAAGTAGGGGCCGAGAAACACCACATCGGCGTCGGCGGTCAGAATCGACGGCTGGAAGTCGCGAGTGATCATTGTGACGGGTGAGACACAGAGCCGTTGCAGCGTCTGCCCGTGTTCGAGATTGATGTTCATCAACGAGTAGCGCACGACCTCGAACGTCACGGGGTCGACGTCGTCGACGGCGGTCGTGTGCAGCCGCACCGATGCGGGCACCGGCAGAGGCTCGGTCGGGACGTACCCACGGGCGATGCCGTCCCAGACGACGGTGGGTGTCTCGGCCGAGGGTTCGGAGCCCTCGGGAGCCGGTGCGGAGACCGTCTCGGTCATCATGACTCCTTCGGGCTGGCGAGTCGCAGGCGGAGTTCGTTGCGGGAACCGGTGGACAGTGACGCCCCGGGCGGGACGGCGATGGTGGTGTGAGCCAGCTCGATGAGCGCAGGCCCAGGGACGGTGCTGTGGGGCGAGCCGCGGTGGACGTCGGTCGGGGTCCAGCCCCATCCGGGCCAGTACACGTCGGTCCGCTGGGCTGGCATCGCGTCCCTGGCCTCCGCCTGCGGGGTCGGGATGCCCGCCGCCACCGATGCCCGCGCCCGGAACGCGAACACTTCCACGGCCTGGAACAGGGCGGTCCCGCCCACTCCGTAACGTCGCACGTACTCGGTGTCGAATCCGTCCAGCAGCCGGGCACCCGTGTCCGGGTCGGCCGGCAGCGGCACGGGGATCTCCAGGCTGTGCATCAGCTGCTCACGGAACCGCATCAGCGCATCCACCTCGATGACGACATCGTCACTACCGAACCCGGCGGCAGCGAGGTCCGCCCTCGCGGTGGTCTCCACCTCGGCGACGGCCATGGCGAGAGCGTCGGCTCGCGCCCCCTCGAACGGGGCGAGCAGGCTGCGTTCGAGTTGCTTGTAGAGCACGACGTCGCCGGAGGCGATTCCGTAGGCGGATAGCGTAGATGCGCCGTTGCCCAGCGGGATGACGACCTCGCGTACACCCGATTCGGCCGCGTACCCGAAGGCGTGGACCGGGCCTGCACCGCCATAGGCGTAGAGCACGTAGTCGCGGGGGTCGTGGCCGCGTTCGAGCGTCTGTTGGCGGATCGCTGTCGCCGCACGCATATTGTTGATCTCGAGGATGCCGGATGCGGTCTCCTCGACCGAGAGGCCGAGCTGCTTGGCGAGCCGGGCCATCGCGTGGGTCGCGGCGTCGCGGTCCAGCGGCATCCGGCCGTCCAGGAAAGCCTCGGGGCGCAAGAATCCCAGCACGACGTCTGCGTCGGTGACCGTCGGCTCGGTGCCGCCGCCCCCGTAACAGGCCGGTCCGGGTTCGGAACCCGCGCTCCGGGGGCCGACCCGAAGGCCTCCGGTGGCCTCATCGAACCGGGCGAGGGTGCCGCCGCCGCACGCGATCGTCTTCACTGCGAGGCGTGGTATCCGGTACGTGTACTGGTCGATAACGTTGTCGTCAGCCATCACCGGCTTGCCGTCGACCACCAGACCGATGTCGAAGGACGTGCCGCCCATGTCCGTTGCGACGACGCGGTCATGGCCGAAAGCCCGGGCCAGTGAGGCGACTCCGGTCAGGCCGCCGGCGGGACCGGAATCGACGGTACCCAGCCAGGTCGTCGCCGCCGCCTCGGCAGGCAGGACACCGCCGTTGGACTGCATCACCAGCAGCGGCTCGGACAGCCCGGATTCACCGAGGCGCTCGGCGAGCCCGCCCAGGTAGCGCGAGCACGCGGGGCCGACGTAGCCGTTCATGACCGTGGCAACGGTGCGCTCGTACTCCCCGAGCCGAGGAGAGACGAGCACCGAACTCGACACGAATATGTCCGGTGCCGCGATCGCGAGCGCCTCGGCCAGGGCCTTCTCGTGATCGGAGTTCACGAACGACCACAGCAGCGCGATCGCGATCGAGTCCAGACGGTGCTCGGCGATCAGCCGCTTGATGTCTTCGACCGCGCGTGCGGCGTCCAGGGCAACCACGACCGCACCCGAGGCGTCGATGCGCTCGTGCACCTCAAGCACCGCACCACGCACGACGATTGGGGCCGGCAGCCGGCTTCCGTGCACGGCGAAAACGTCCTCGATCGGCCGACCGGCCACTCGCCCGGACCCCCGCATGATCGACAGCGCGTCACCGTGTCCGGCCGTGGCGACCAAGCCGACGCGTGCACCGGCGCGCTCCAGCACGGCGTTGGTGCCGATGGTGGTGCCGTGCCCAAAACGACTCGTCCGGCGCAGCAGGGTCGGCAAGTCGATGCCCTCGGCTTCGGCGAGGCGCTCGAGCCCAGTGAGCACGCCCAAGGCCGGATCGTGCTTGGTGGACAGTGTCTTGGCTGCACGGTGGTGGCCGCTCCGGTCAACCAGCACACAGTCGGTGAACGTTCCACCGATGTCCACACCGATGTAGTACATGCGCAGCTCCTGAGGATCCGATCCGTCGGTGATGTCGCCGCACGCGAAGAGGCGAGAGAGGGGGTGGCAGGGCGGAGGACCTCAGCGGTGGAAGCCGCCGAGCGTGAGCCCGGCGCCACCGTCGAGGCGAAGGGTCTGGCCGGTCGTGTAACCGGCTGCTGGGGAGAGCAGGTAGAGCACCGAGCCGACGACCTCGCCGAGGGTGGCCACTCGTGCCAACGGCACCGACGCGAGTTGTCGTTCACGTGCCGACTCGGGCATCGCGAGCACCTTCGGGGACGCGAACAGTCCCGGCGCGACCGCGTTGACCCGGATACCGTCGCCGGCCCATTCCGTGGCCAGGCTTCTGGTCAATCCGAGGATCCCTGCCTTGGCCGCCGCGTACGCGACCTGCCCGGGGAGGCCGTCCTGCGCCGCAATCGACGAAAGGAACACGATCGAGGAGGATCCGGCCTCCTTCAAGGCCGGGTATGCCGCTTGAGCGACCGCGAACTGTGTCACCAGGTTCGCATCCACATCCCGTCGGAAGGCGTGCACAGGAAAGGTCCGCGCCCGATGAATCGTGTCGACGATCCCCGCCCCGCCCACCAATGCATCAATCCCGCCGAGCAGCTCTCGAGCGGCCTCGACGGACCGACGCGCTGCGTCGTCGTCCGTCAGATCGGCCTCCACGAGGCGCACTCCGGGCGCCGCCTCGGTTCCAGGCCGGTCGATCCCGACCACCTCGGCGCCCAGTTCCCCCAGTACAGTCGTGAGCTCATGACCCAGGCCGCCGGCCGCACCTGTGACGACCACCCGGCTGTGCGCAGCGGGGACCGTTGACCAGTCCGACCTGAACTGCGCCATCATGAGCCCCTCGTCATCCGGCTCGTGGTCGAGACGGCGAGCGCCGTGCCGATCATTCGATCGGCACGGAAGTTAGCGCGGACGTTCCGAGAGTGTCAAGGCGCTCGAGCCGCCCTTGTCGATCAATGAACAAGGTGGTGGCCGCGACCCGCATCCCGCGGAACCCCGTCCCCCGCGTAAGGTGACTGCGTGGCCAGGAAGAAGTCCCTCGACGACGGCCCCGTGCTGCGCGGGCAGATCCTGGAGTGCGCCAGCCGCCTGTTCTACGAGCGCGGTTTCGGCGCCACATCGATCCGCGACATCGCCGAAGCCGTCGGCATCTCCTCCTCGACGATGTACCACCACTTCACCAACAAGCAGGACGTGCTGCACGCCATAGTATTTCGCTTCATGACGGATTTCGTGGAGGCCACCGTCCCGACCTTGAGCGACCGGTCCCTGAGCCCAACCGAACGCATCCGCCGAACGGTCCGTCTGCACATCGAGATCAGCGATGACCGCCGCCCGGAACTCCTCGTCGGCAATCCGATCCGCTACGCACTGGCCCCTGCACAAAAGGAACAGGGCGTCAAACTGCAGACCATCTACCACGATGCGGTGCGCGACACCATCAAGGAAGGCGCTCAAGCTGGCGAGTTCACCGTCGAGAACCTCGCGATCACGACGATGGCCGTGCTGGACATGCTCAACGGAATCCGCGAATGGTTCTCACCGAACGGGCCGTTGACCCGTGCCGAGGTCATCGATCACTACGTCGACCTGGTCTTGACCATCCTCGCAGCAAGACCCGGGACCAGCAGCGGTTCGGCGATATAGCCGGCGAAGCGTCCCTATGACGTCGGAAAGACCGTCAAACGCAACCTCACCATCGCCGAGCACCAAGATCGGAAAGGCTAAAGAAAAAGATCAGAACCTATACCCGAACTACGGGGTTCTGGCACTCGGTGAGGGTTGCAGCCACTGGTGAACCGTCCCAGGCGACGCTCTGCTGGGGGAGTGCCGACCTGGAGGTCCGGATGGAAGGTCACTGGCCTGTCACGCTCGATGCAGACTGGAGTTGTGGGACCTGCGTTAAGGTTCTGTGGCATTCTCGGTCCTGTGGCGTATGCATCGATCAGCTCGGCCTTCGTCGGCCGAAGTGGTGAGCTGGAGGCTCTCGCTGGCGGACTGCGGCGTGCGTTCGGTGGTGAGCCGCA
>NZ_LMWH01000295.1 GCF_001507435.1 Streptomyces sp. NRRL F-5122 | reverse complement strand
CAGGAATTCTTGGCTGCGGCGGAGGAAGCCGGCGCGATCACCGCGCTGGGCAACTGCCTGGAGGTGGGCGCCGAGGGACTTCCCTACGCTCCACTGGTCACCGCGCTGCGCCAACTGCACCGGGTGCTGGGTGTGGAGCTCGAACGGGCCGCAGAGGGATACGAGGAGCAGCTTTCAGGCCTGCTGCCAGATCTCGGTGGTGCGGGTCCCACCCCGGGTGACGAGTATGCGCGAACACGGCTCTTTGAGTACACGGCGAGGCTTTTCGAGAGGCTGGCGGCCGACCGGACTGTAGTACTGGCGATCGAAGACTTGCACTGGTCCGATCGCTCCACCCGGGAACTGCTTGCGTATCTGATCCGCACCCTGCACCGCTGCCGGGTGGTGCTCGTGGCCACCTACCGCAGCGACGATCTGCACCGCCAGCATCCGCTGCGTCCTTATCTCGCCGAATTGGAGCGGCTGCGGGCGGTCCAGCGCCTGGAGTTGGCGCGTTTCGCGCGTGCCGAGGTCGAGCAGCAGCTGGCCGGACTGCTGGACACGGCAGCGCTCGACCGGGGTTTGGTCGGCTGGATCTACGACCGTTCCGAGGGCAATGCGTTCTTCGTCGAGGAACTCGCTTTTTCCTACCAGGGTGCGGGAAAGGTCGGGTTGAGCAGTTCGCTCCGTGACATTCTGCTGGTGCGGGTGGAGGCGTTGCCTGAACCGGCCCGGCAGGTTGTCACGATGGCCGCAGGTGCAGGCTCCAACGTGGAGCATGGTCTGCTGGCCGCGGTGCTGGAGCTGCCGCAGGAGGATGTGTTCGAAGCGCTCCGCACGGCGGTGAGGGCTCATGTGCTGGTGCCCGAGGCGGATGGCGACAGCTATCGCTTTCGCCACGCGCTGATGCGTGAAGCGGTGCTGGACGATTTGTTGCCGGTGGAGCGCAGCTGGATCAACCGTCGTTACGCGACGGCGCTGGAGAGTGATCAGGGCCTGGTTCCTGCGGATCAGCGGACAGGTCGGCTGGCGAGTTATTGGTATCACGCCCATGATCCGGCCCGAGCGTTGCCGGCGGCCCTGGAGGCGGGAAGACAAGCCCGGCGGGGCAATGCGTTCGCCGAGCAGTTGCTCATGCTGGAACGGACGCTGGAGTTGTGGGAGCAGGTCCCAGACGAGGTACTGCTTGACCTTCAGTGTTACGACTGCGCCGATGAGGCCTATCCAAGACGGTCGCAGGCCGAGGACGGGGCTGATGCAGGTCGGCTGCGCTATGTGGATGTGTTGGCCGACGCCACGGTTGCAGCGAGTCGCTCGGGCGATCAGGAGCTGAGTGTCCGGTTCGCCAAGACTGGCTTGCGGCACATCAGCGAGGTCGCGGAGCCGGAGTGCGCCGCATGGTTCTGGCTGCAGCGTGCACGCGCGGCTCATTACCAGGGCAATATCGGTGAAGAGGAGTCGGAGCAGGCACGACGGCTCGTCGAGGACGGTCCGCCGTCAGCTGTGGGCGCCGACGTCCTCCACCGGATCGCGGTGACAGGCATGTTGAACCATCCGTCCCGGATGCACCTTGCCATCGGCGAGCGTGCGGCCCACATCGCCCGCGAAGTGGGGGCTAGGACAGTCGAGCTGCATGCCCTGAACACTGTTGGAGCACTCCGCGTCCTCCTCGGCGAGATCGAGGAGGGTCTCACCCTGCTGCGCGAAGTCTGCGTGCAGTCGCGCGAGATTGATGATCCGTATCTCCAGACACGGGTCTACAACAACCTCTCCTCCCTGGAGGAGCAGCTGGGTCGATCGGAGGAGGCTGTCGAGACCGCTCGGGAGGGTCTGGCCATCGCCCGACACTACGGGCTGAACACCATTTCCGGCGTGGTGATCCTGGGCAACCTGGTCGAGTCCCTCCTCCCGCTGGGGCGACACCGGGAGGCGGAAGAGCTGCTGACTTCCAATCTGGAGCAGACCGGCGAAGCGGTTCTAAATTACAACGTGGTCCGGTTGCAGACCGAGCTTGCACTGCTGCGTGGTGACCTGGCTGGTGCTGCCGAGTATCTGGCTGGAGTCAGCAACGGCAATGTAGGTGATCGGCAGCCGCAGAGAACCCTTCCCTGGGCTGACTTGGCGGTGCGCATCGCGGTACGTTCGGGACTGTTCGCCGAGGCGCGTAACGAGTTGCTCACCGCGATCGGAAACGGACTGTCGACCGGGTTCGATCACCTTGCCTGGCCGTTGCTGGTGCACGGCGCGGCTGCGGAGGCGGACTCCCGAGGTTTGCCGGACACCGACGCGGGCCGTACCGAGGCGCTGGAGCAAATCCGCCGGGAGGCACAACGGCTCTCCCGCATTGTGCCGCTGTACGAAGGGTGGGCGCACTTGCTGGATGGGGAGCTGGCGCGGGCCGAGGGCCGGAACACCCCGGAGGTGTGGCTGCGGGCGGTGGAGGTGCTGCGGCCGACTGGACGCCCTTATCCGCTGGCCGAAGCGCTGTTCCGAGCAGCCGCGGCCCACGCGGCAGCCGGGGCGCGGGAGGAAGCCGGTCGGTTGCTGCGGGAGGCCGAAGATCAGGCCCGCAAGCACGGCGATACGGAGCTGTTGCGCGAGGTGACTGCACTCGCTGAACGCGCCAGGCTCCCGCTGGACCCCTCGATCCCCACCCAACTGCCAGCTGACTCGCGGGCGGTCCCGGATCCGTCGGCGGCGCTCGGCCTCACGGCCCGTGAGTGTGATGTGCTGAGATTGCTGACACTGGGCCGCACCAACCGTCAGATCGCCGAGGAACTGTACATCTCACCGAAGACGGCCAGCGTGCATGTCTCCAATATTTTGACCAAGCTCGAGGTGGGTAACCGCGGCGAAGCGGCGGCCGCCGCTCACCGGATGCGGCTGTTCCCTCAGCACACGACCCGGCCCCGCTCCTGACGCCACTCCCCTACTACGTCTGACCAGCAAGGATGCAGCGATCGAGTTCGGTGAGGACAACTTCTAAGGCTGTCTGCCCCGGGTCCTAAGGGCCTGGGGCAGATGAAGTTCCGGCAGGTTGCCGATGCCGGGGAGCCGGCACGGCGGGCAGTCTCTTTGTTGGATGCCGAAGTTGCGATCGAGCACTGGGCAGAGACATGAGAGGAGGCTGTGGTGCTGGACCACGGCTTTTTGCCTGGCCGAACCGAGCACCTGCGGGACGACGAGTCGTCGCGCGGCAGGTTGTCCCGGGGTTGGCGGCCGGCCGCCGTGCGGGCATCTGGCGAATCGGTCGGACGTCACGTCCGGTGGGACGGCACAGTGACGCGGCCGGCTGCCGGAACGCGGGCGGAGCAGCGCACCACCCCGGTTAGGGCCAAGACCGCAGGCCGGATGTGGGTGGATGTGTCCAGGGCGCGAGAGTGCCGTGAGTGCAACGGATGGGGCTCGCTGGTCGAGGACGGCCGGGCCGAGCTGTGCCCGACGTGTCAGTACGGGCGACGCGCGACTGAGATACGGACGCAGCAACCGTCGTGCCCTCGGGGGAGATCGACACGGCATCCGCACCGCGGTGGACGCAGTGCTGGATCGCCAGGCCCCTTGGAGATGTTCAGGCTCGTTGAGTGGTGCCCGTGCCTATTTGCCCCAGAGTCAGATCGTTCCAGATCGGAGAACCAGCATGCTCATGGCCCATCCCGCAGTCCTGCGCCCCTTGGTCGAGGAGTACGAAGCTCTCGTCACATTGCTGAGTAGTCAGGACAGTGAACAGACCAGTCGGCGTTTGGAGGACGTGTCATACACGCTGTGTGTGGCCACCGGAACCCGCGACATCGACGCCGCTCTGGTTGCCGCGCGGTTCCACCTGCCCGGTGCCCTACCGTACGACGACTCCATCCTTGCCTCGGATCATCTTGATCCCGAAGCAGCCGCCTCAAGTTGAACTGACAGGCCACAGACCGTTGTCAGTGAACCAGCGTGGGTGTCACAGGCCAAGAAAAGAGTTCTTCCCTTGCAGACCGACGTTTTGATCACCGATCAATCCGCTTACTGCTGGACGAACCAGGCGCGTGACTTTGAGTTTGGCGACGATGTGGGGACACCCGGGTTTTCGACGATGCGCCAGGACAGGAAGGAGCATCGGCCATGCCGGCGATGAAGCGACGACTTCGGCGACCTTCAATTCCGTGTCGGTCAGTGCCTACCATCCGGTTCAAGGGGGTCTTCGCGAGCCGCGTACTCGAGCTGCGCCGCGGCGGGAACCCCGCCGCGCCCGGGTCGGTGTATACCGGCATCGCGATGGCTTCACCGCATTCTGACGGATGGCGTCTTCGCCGGTTCGCGGACGACGGAGGCAGTGGACCATTCGCCGCTCTCCGTGGTGCAGGCGCCCCGGAAGTGATACCCGAGAGGTCGCGGATTGCGCTGTACCTGGTAGGCGTCGAGGGCTTCGGGCACCAGGAGATCGCAGACATCAGGGGAGCCGCGATCGCCTCGGTGATGGCCAGGTTGTACTGGGGGCGATTTGAGTTGCAGCACACCTGCGCCCGGGAACGTGAGCTCCTTCTGACAGGCGCAGGGCAGAGCGATTCATGAGTCGCGGCCGCCGGCACGAGAAGGAAAGGCTCCCAGACACGGCCCGACCGAGGGCGCCTGGTGGCTCAGGTCCATATGCCGCCGTATCCGCCGGCCAAGCGCCCACCCGGGACGGAACGGAGCAGAGCGGATCAGGAGGACGGTGCCGAAGTGGCCGCCCGATATGCGTTGGCCCTGACCCCGGCCAGTCCGGCAGCGCAATCACATCCGCACTACAGAAAGAAAGGCACGTTGGTGTCCCGTTCAACGGAGCGCGTTGGAGCAGTGGCTGCTGCGTCGGCGTTCTATGACATCGTCGATCTTGCGTCCCACACCGCGGTCAGCTCGGCCTTCGTCGGCCGCGGCGGTGAACTCACAGTGCTCGATGGGGCCTTGCGCCGAACGTCTGCCGGAGAACCGTCGGCCGTGCTGGTCGGGGGTGAGGCGGGTGTCGGCAAGACCCGACTGCTGCAGGAGTTCCTGGCGATGGCCGAGGAGGCCGGTGCGGTCACCGCGTTGGGTAACTGCCTCGAAGTGGGCGCCGAGGACCTGCCGTTCACGCCCCTGGTCACCGCACTGCGCAGGCTGCACCGGGATCTGGGCACGGATCTGGAACGCGCAGCGGAAGGTTCTGAGGGCCAACTCGCCAGCCTGCTTCCCGACCTTGGCGGACCGGGTCACACTCCAGATGATGAGTACGGGCGTGCCCAACTCTTCCAGCATACTGTCAACCTGTTCGAGAAACTGGCCGGCGACCGCGCCCTCGTGCTGGCCATCGAGGACCTGCACTGGTCCGACCGCTCCACCCGCGAACTGCTCGCGTATCTGATCCGCACCCTGCACCGCTCCCGGGTGACGGTGGTGGCCACCTACCGTACCGACGACCTGCACCGCGGGCATCCGCTGCGCCCCTATCTTGCCGAACTCGAGCGGCTGCAGGGGGTACAGCGGATGGAGTTGGAGCGCCTCGCGCGTCCCGAGGTCGAGCGACTACTGGCCGGGCTGTTGGATACCTCGGAGCCCGACCGCAGGCTAGTCGGCTGGATCTATGAGCGTTCGGAGGGTAACCCGTTCCTCGTTGAGGAGCTCGCCTACTCCTACCATGACAAGGAGGCGGTCGGGCTGGGCAATTCGCTGCACGACATTCTGCTCGTGCGGGTCGAGGCGCTGCCGGAACCGGCGCAGCAGGTCATCAAGGTGGCGGCCGGTGGCGGCTCCAGCGTTGAACACGTTCTACTGTCGGCTGTACTTGACCTGCCCGAGGACGACCTATTCGACGCCCTGTGTGCTGCGGTGAGCGCCCACGTACTGGTGCCCGAAGCGGAGAGTGAGAGCTATGGCTTTCGCCACGCGCTGATGCGTGCGGCCGTACTGGACGATCTGCTACCGGGGGAGCACAGCCGGATCAACCGTCGTTACGCGATGACGTTGGAGAGTCACCCGGGGTTGGTGGCAGCGCATCAGTGGGCGGGCCGACTCGCCAGTTACTGGTATCTCGCCCATGATCCGGCCCGCGTGCTGCCAGCGGCCCTGAAGGCGAGTCGGGAGGCTCGGCGCGGCAATGCCTTCGCCGAGCAGGTGCGGATGCTGGAGCGGGCGCTGGAGTTGTGGGAGCAAGTCCCGGACGAGGTGTTGCGTGAGCTGCGGCGCTACCACTGGCCCGATGACGCCTATCCAACAGCAGTAGAAGGCGACGACCGGACGGCGGATGGCGGTCGGCTGCACTTTGTGGATGTGCTGGCCGACGCCACTGTCGCCGCGAGCCGTTCGGGGGAACCGGAACAGAGTGTGCGCTTTGCGAGGATGGCCTCTCGTGTGATTGACGAGACCGCCGAACCGGAGCGTGCTGCCTGGTTCTGGCTGCAGCGCGCGCGTGCAGCCCATTCCCAGGGCGACACAGGCGAGGAGGAGTCAGAACGGGCGCGGAGGCTGCTCGAAGGACGACCTCCGACGGCGGTGCAAGCCGATGTCCTGAGCCAGATTTCACTGGGTGGTGCGCTGACCCACCCGTCGCGGGAGCATATCGCCATTGGCGAGCGCGCGGTCCGTATCGCCCGCGAAGTGGGCGCCAGTGCGGTCGAGTTGCACGCTCAGGTCACCCTGGGCATGCTGTGCGTCTTCCTGGGCGAGATAGAGGCGGGCTTGGCCCTGCAGCGCGAGGTGTTGGCGCGGGCAACCGAGATCGCCAGTCCGTATCTTCAGGCCCGGCTCCACGTCAATCTTTCCGCCCACTACGAGCAACTGGGACGTTCTTCGGAGGCAGTTGAGATAGCCAGGGAGGGCCTTGCGACCGCCCACCGCAACAGACTGAACCGCCTGTACCGGGCACGGATTCTCGGCAACCTGGTCGAGCCTCTCCTCGCCCAGGGACGGCTTCAGGAGGCCGAGGCTGCGCTGACCTCCAGCCTAGAAGACACCGGCGGCATGCAGCGAGGCGATGATCTGAACCGGCTGCACGCCGAGCTTGCGCTCCTGCGCGGTGACCTGGCAGGGGCGGTCGACGGGCTGGCTCGTATCCCCTCTTCCCAGCAACAGCAGCCACAAAGGATGCTGTCGAGAGCGGACTTGGCGGTGCGTATCGCGGCTCGTTCGGGACGGTTCGCCGACGCGCGGGCCGAGCTACTCACCGCCATCGAGGACGAAATACCAGTCGGCATGGATCACTACGCCTGGCCGCTACTGGTACACGGCGCTGTCGCCGAAGCCGATTCCCGGGGTCTGCCGGACGCCGACGTAGGCCGTGCCGAGGTGCTGGAGCGGATCCGTCGGGAGGCACAGCGACTCTCCCGCGCTGTGCCGCTGTACGAGGGGTGGGCGTACATGCTGGATGGAGAGTTGGCGCGGGCCGAGGGCCGGAACACGCCGGAGGTGTGGGTGCGGGCGGTGGAGGCCTTGCGGCCGACCGGGCGTCCCTATCCTTTGGCCGAAGCACTGTTCGGTGCGGCGGTGGCGCACACGGCGGCCGGGGCGCGGGAGGAAGCTGGCCGGCTGCTGCGGGAGGCCGAGGAACAGGCCCGCAAACGTGGCGATACGGAGCTGCTGCGCGAGGTGACCGCACTCGCCGAACGGGCGCGGCTGCCGTTGGACCTCTCGCTTTTCGCTGGGGCGCCAGCCGCGCCCACCGAAGCCCCGGATCCGTCGGCAACGCTCAACCGGCCTCACCGCGCCGGAGCGTGATGGCTGGACGCTTTGAAGAACCGATGGAAATGCAATGGCGCATACAGAAGGCGCCCGGTTGTGGCTCAGAAGTCCGTACGTGCGATGTCGTCGAAGATCGACGGGCCCTGAGGCGACCAGCCGAGCCTGCGCCGCGCTGTGTCGCCCGAAGCCTGCTGATCGAGTAGGAGGGCCTCGCCGAGCGGCCCGAGACGGTCGCGCGTCTTGGCGACGGGTTCGGCCTCGACTCGCCCGCCCAGACCAATAGAGCAGCTCACCGCCTCGGTAATCTTCCTCACGGTGGGGTTCTCACCGCCGGCGCCGAGGAAATAGGAACCAGCAGGGGCCGTCTCCAGCGCAAGCACGTACAGCTCCGCCAGGTCGTCAACGTGCACGGTGCTCCAGTGCTGGTCACCTGTGCCGACCATGACCAGCGCCGGAGTGTTTTCCGTGGTCCGTGGGCCTTTCGCGACCACGTTCAGCAGGCCACCACCGTGCCCGTACACCACCGCAGGCGCGATCACCGAGGTCCGCACACCCCGAGTACTGCGGACCAACCTAGCGAGCGGCACGCGCCACGCCGTCAGCCGCGGGGCATTCATGGCGGTCGACTCGGTGATCGCCATCCCGTTGCCGTGCACCCAGACAGCGGTGGTGTGCACGAACGGCCGGTCCGTGTTCCCAGCGCGATCAGGAAGCTGGTGACGGCCACCTCATCCACGGTTGCGCTGGTCTCGTCACCCGGCAACGCCACATGGATCACTCCGTCGCTCGCCGAAGCGAATTCTCCCAGCACGTCTCGGTCGGACAGGTCAGCGATCGCCGGCTCCACGTCCTTGGACCGCACCGATTCGGCTTCCTTTGCGGAGCGTACCAAGGCGGTCACCCGATGCCCGCTTGAGACGAGCCGGTCGAGCACCGAGGCTCCGATATAGCCAGTGCTGCCAGTGAGCAATACGCGCATAGTCATCCTCGCTCCTGATGTTTCCCTGGACACGACTAACGTTGGGGTCACGTAGACTTTCTTCAGCACGGACTCGAACTGCGACGAGTCGCCGTGTTGCCCGGCCGTCACGACAATCGACATCGGCTTCAGGCCTGTTCAACACGCAGGTGCAGCTTGTAGTGAACCCGCCGCGCGTACGTCCCAGACCGTGGTCAGCTTGGCCTAGCGTGGAACCCCGGTCGTTCACGCCTGGGAGGAATCGCCTCTCTGGATCGCTCTGACTCGTAGATGCCCGCGGGGCCAGCACTGTTGACTTCAGCCAAGTCCCTTCTGGATCTCGATGCACTCCTTGCTGATTACCAGCGGTGCTCCGCCGCACGAGGCGGTGAAGTATGAAGGCAATCAGAAGTGCTCACCCCACCGGTACTTGCGGATGTGCTAACGGCCTCAAGATGCTGCGCGAGTACAGCCAGGACGAATCGGATCTGGTGGAACGCGACCGTGTGTTCTACCTGATCGCTACCTGCGAGGTCCCCGAGGACAAGCGGTACGGTCCTGTCGGGTTCAGCGGCGTCGACCTCGGCACTATCACCACGTTAACCGACTACCAGGTCGCCGGGCCCGATCCTAACCGACACCGCAAGTGCCACGGCGACCTACGCGAGTAGCTCCAGAGCACGTCGTGCCGAACCGTAAGATCACCCGATGAAGATCTGCGCACACTGCCACCAGGTCATCACCGGCAAGCCGACCAAGTTCAACCACGTCTCGACATCAGCCGGCGGGATCACCGTGTACGTCTGCCCGACCCCATCATGCGGACCTTCGCCTCGGTGTAAGAAGTCCCAGCCGCCCGACGCTATTGAACGGTCCTGGTGAGTTTCACAGCGTGTGGGCGCACCAGGTAGGCAGGGCGGCTGCGGGTGTGCACTAGCGGCCGCCCTGCACAACACTCGCTCAGGTGCGACGTCGACGTGTCGGCACGCGGTCTGACACGGGAGCCCAGACTGATGACATGAGAGGTGGGCTCCCCGTATTAGCCAGCCTGACGGCCCCAGTCCGACTCACCGAAGGAGCTGAGGCCGTTTTCCGTCGTCACCTTCAATACGAAGGAGCGAGCGGGATCGCATCCATGCATGCCACAAAGGCCGGGGATGCTCAGCTCACGAACCCGACGACTTCCGCACCTGGGCACGGGCGCTGAGGAGCAGGTCTACGTATCTGGGCTCTCGCTCGCCGACCTCGTAGTGCTGACTGCTGAGTGTCTCCACCCCCACACGGTCTGCGAGTCGTTCTTGCGATAGGCCGCGAGGCGCGCCGTGTTGACGACGCGCCGGCCCAGTTCCCCGCGACGGGGTAGGTGTATTGCCCTGGGGATGCAGGCTGATACCTGGAAAACGGTCTCGGGTTGGTGATCTTGAGTCAGTACCTAAACCGTCGATCTTGGCCGCCTGAGCTCCACTCGTCTCATGAGGGTGTAGTTGCTTCGTTCCTTGTGCCGTCCGGCGCGCACGTTCCGCGGGGTCGGGGGTGGCCGGGCCGTTCGGAATGCGGCCACGTTCCCAAGCACCCATCCTTGGCCTGATTGCGCTGCCTGCTCCGATGCGGCCGGCAGTGAACCCAGCCGGGAACGCACCGCACGAACCTCCTCTGGTGCGCTGTGAGCGACCAGCACGGCCGCGCCGCCCTGTACGAGCCCCGCCTGCACCGGAAAGCACAACGGAACCGACACAATGACGGGTGACGCGAACAGGCACGCACCATAAGCGTCCAGCCAAGCCACTTCGAAGCGTTACTCGACAAGGACGGCCTCGCGTCAAAATTTCTACTGATCTGCCTGGTAAGGCACCGAGGTCTGATGCCGCTAACAGTTGCAAACTCAAAATCCATGCAGGGGACGACAGGGTGCAGGGAGGTGCCGGATGAAGGCGATCGTCGTGACGGACCGGGCCGCCGGAACGGCGGGGATGATGCTGGAGGAGCGGCCCGAGCCGCAGGCAGCGAGGCTCGCCAGTCTCGAGGGTGCGAACTACGGCGACGTCGTCGTTGAGGTTCATGCGTCGGGGTTCACCGGGAATGAGTTGGAGTGGCCCTCGACTTGGACCGATCGCCTCGGTCGTGACCGCACACCTTCGATTCCCGGCCACGAGGTAGCCGGAGTGGTCACCGCCCTCAGCTTTGGCACTACGGGGCTGTCGGTGGGACAGCGGGTGTTCGGTCTCACAGACTGGACTCGCGACGGCTCGCTGGCAGAGTATGTGGTCGTTGAGGCACGCAACCTTGCGCCGCTGCCGGGCGATGTCGACTTCACGGTGGGCGCGGGCGTCGCGATGACGGGCCTGACTGCGTGGCAAGGTCTGTTCGAGCACGGCCACCTTCGAACTGGGCAGAGCGTCCTCGTGCACGGCGCGGCCGGAGCAGTCGGTTCGATGGCGACACAGCTCGCACGTGAGGCTGGCGCCTATGTCATCGGTACTGGACGTGCTGCCCACCATCAGACGGCGCTTGACTTTGGCGCGCAGGAGTTCTTCGACCTGGAGAACGACGCGCTGGAAGACATCGGCAGAGTTGATCTGGTGTTCGATGTCTTTGGCGGCGATATCGGCAACCGGTCCGCGGGTCTGGTTCGAACTGGCGGAATGCTGGTGAGCGTCGCCGGGCCGCCCGAGGCACGGCCGATCGACGGCCTGGCAGTCGACTTCGTTGTTGTGTCCGATCGCGCACAGCTAGGTGAGATCGCCCGTCGGGTGCGTGACGGACGGGTGCGGACGAACATCGGCCGAGTCGCGACCCTCGACGAAGCGGTCGCTGCCTTCAACACGACTGAGCGGATCAACGGAAAGACGGTCATCCGCGTTCGGCCGTGAGGATTCGGGAGACAGAGACCGGAGCTTCGCGGCGAAGGAGAGGTACGCCTCACACCTCCGCCCAGACAAGGCACTGGACCATGCGGCAGACACCAGCGGCACCGACCAAACAGTCCGGCCCACGCTCGCCGCGGTCGAGAACACCCGATGCCTGCGGGGGCAGACCTTCGCGAGACTCCGCGACTGGACGTTCGGCGTGTGTGACAGTTGCCGAACAGGCATCGGTCTCGAACGAATGACGGTGCTTCTGGACACACCGCGATACACGCGGTGCAAGCAGGCGCGCGAATTCAGTCCACGCTCATAGCCGCAACTTGTTTACCTGTTGTCCAGCCCCGCCGACCTCAATACCCCGGCGCCGGGGCTTGCTCTCGCCCATGGGAGGCGCCCGCCGTGAAGACGATGCAGTTCCTGCGCCAACGGGACGCAGGCTTCACCGCCCTTCGCAGATCAGCCAGGGCGGCCATCGTCGCGCCGGGGCTCTTCGCCGTCAGCACCGCCATAACAGACGACGCCACCGTGCCGTTCTTCGCAGCCTTCGGCTCCATCGCCATGCTGTTGTTCGTCGAGTTCAGCGGTCCCATGCGGGAGCGGCTCATCGCGCAGACTGCTTTGATCGCAGCCGGCGCGGTCCTGATTTCCCTCGGTACACTCACATCCCGAGAGGCGTGGCTCGCCACACTGGCAACAGCCGTCATCGGCTTCCTCATACTGTTCTCCGGCGCGGTCAGCTCCACCCTCGCTACCGCCAGTACGGCTTTGCTTATCAGTTTCATCCTGGCCGCAAGCCTTCCCGGACCCGCCCAGGCCATACCGGACCGGCTCGCGGGCTGGACCATGGCGGGCGCCGCGTCACTGTCAGCCATCTGGCTTCTGTGGCCGACGCCCACGAAGGAGCCACTGAGAAGCGCCACCGCACAAGCCTGCAACGCCATAGCGTCACGGCTCAGAGCCGAGGCCGACTGCATTCTCAGCGGCTTCGAACCCGTGGACAAGGCAAGGCTCGAGACGATCACCCCATCTACCCAGGCAACGCTCAAAGCCCTGCGCACCTCGTTCTACGCGACGCCCTACCGGCCGACAGGGCTGACTACGTCCACCCGGATCCTCATCCGCCTCGTCGACGAGGTCCTCTGGCTGGAGACGATCCTCGACCGAGTACCCTTCACTGAGAAGGCAGGCCTCGCCGACGCTGAGGTTTGCACGCTCAAAAAAACGGCCGCCGACTTGCTTGAATCGAGCGCCGAATTCCTGGCAGCAACCGAGCACCGAGCTCTCGACGAACTGGGCTCCACCGCGAAGCAGCTCGCGCAGGCCCGCTCCGCCATGGAGCGCGCCGCCGTGTCAGCCCGCTTGACGGACACCGACAGCGGCGCACACGACCCGGCGCGCAGCGACACCGAACGCACGTCGGCCGCGAGCCGGTTCGTCAGCTCGCTGGAGCCGAGCTTCCGCGCCCAAGAGATGAGCTTCGCAATCTCCGCTATCGCAGCCAACGTGGGGCTCGTCGTCCAGGCCCGCCAACGCACCCTGTGGCAGCGGCTTAGCGGCCAGCACCCCGAAAGCATGCGCTTGACCTTGGCCTCGGCTCAAGAGCGGGCCAAGTCGCACGTCGAACTCCACTCAGTGTGGCTCCACAACAGTGTTCGAGGAGCCATCTCCCTCGCCCTGGCCGTACTCGTAGCCGACCTCGCCGGAGTGCAGCACAGTTTTTGGGTCGCCTTCGGCACCCTGGCCGTCCTACGCTCGAACGCACTCCTGACTGGCCAGAGTTCCTTGCGCGCGATCGCTGGCACCGCAGCCGGCATTGTCGTCGGCGGCGCATTGATATACCTCGTCGGGACGAACACTGCGCTCTTGTGGACCCTGCTTCCCGCCGCCGTGCTGTTCACTGGCCTGGCACCGGCAACGATCTCCTTTGCCGCTGGGCAGGCAGGTTTCACGATCTCGATCCTCATCCTGTTCAACATCCTTGAGCCCACCGGCTGGACGGTGGGCCTGGTGCGCATCGAGGATGTTGCCATCGGCTGTGCGGTCAGCGTGCTGATAGGACTCCTGTTCTGGCCCCGAGGCGCAGGATCGGCGCTAGGCCTGGCTGTAGCAGAAGCCTTTGCCGAGAGCGTCCGTTACCTGCGCAGCGCGATCGGGTACGGCGTAACCCGTTGCGACAGCCTCACCCCAACAGCCCCCCTTCCCGAAGACGAGCGCTCCCGCGCAGCCGCTGCAGCCCGCCGATTGGATGACGCGTTCCGCGGATTCCTCGCGGAACGCGGCACGAAACATGTGCCGTTGTCCGACGCAACGACGCTGGTCACAACCGTTGCGGTGCTACGCCTGACCGCAGACGCGGTGCTCGATCTCTGGAGCCGAGACCAAGGAACACATGCTGGCGACAGGACCGCGGCGCGCACAGAGATTGACCAAGCCGGAACCGCTCTCGCTACCTGGTTCGAGGCTACGGCGAGTGCCCTATCAGGGTTCGGAGAGGTACCCGACTGGGCCGACCAAGACCAGGATGCCGGAGCTCGGCTCATCCATGCCGTAGAGCGAGACCTCAAAGACGACGAAGGCCGGCTCTCCGCCACCGCGATCCGCGTCGTGTGGACCGCCGGCCACATCGAAGCCGCCCGCAGACTCGAATCCGACGTACTGAAGCCGGCCCGAGTTGTGGCAAAGCTTCAACGCGACCACAATGCACGCCTGCGCCTGTTCCGTCGGACGCAGCCGCCTCACGCTCATCGGAGCTGAAGCATGATCCGTTATGGACGTCGCTCAGGCTCTCCATACGGTCACCGTGCGCTGATCGCCAAGGACACCTCGCACCAGGTCGTGGACTGGAGATCAGCCTGTGCCGTTACGGGACGGCCGGAGGTTATGGAACAAGCTCAGCAGCCGTTCGTGACACCAGCACACACCCATGTGCCGGTCTGTGTCGGAGCTGAAGTGACTCCGGCATCGCAATGGGTCACCGTACGGCGGGCTCGCACCACCAACATCATCGAATGACACAGCCGCTCACACCGGACAGCTCCCACGCTATGCAGTCGTTGCGGTTGCCGGGCACGGGCCGGCCGACCGCAACGATGAGCCGAGTGTCGGCGTCGACGACTACCTGGTGACTGGTGGAGTACCGATAGTTCTTCGATTGCTCAGCCGTGGTGTGATCAAGTGTGGGCACTATGGCGCCGTCGACGGTCAGCACGGTGGCGTCGCTGAAGCGCCTGCGCTGTTGCAGGGTCAGCCGAGGAGCTATGTGGTCGATGATGCGATCAGCGGCAGACTTGGAGATCCCGAAGAGCGGTGCCAACTGGCGCATGGTGAGGTTGGTGCGCCAGTACGCAGCCACAAGGAGGCATGCGGCCTTCCAGCGGAAGACTCCAGGGCCGTCCCCGCCGTGCATCGTCGGCGCCGCCGCTGCGCAATGCGGCAACGAGTTTGTTGAAGCTTTGCGGGGTCAGCCCCGTGAACGGGGTTATCCAGCACGGTTCCGAAGATGTGATCACGGCAGTCGCATGGAGATCATGCTGCCGGATGAGGAAGCACTGGAACGGTGACCTTGGGATTACGGGGCCTCGGGATAGTGAGGGCATTTCCGCTTGAGCTTGGCCAAGTCGCCAAGGTCAAGCTCGGTGGCCTTGGAGAACTGCTTGGCCCAGTCGGCGACGGCTTGTCGGAAGAGGTAGTCGGGCCAGGGCGCCACAGGTTCCTCGCCTCGCGTCCGCAGCTTGGCCACGGCCGCCCGTTCTAGCTCGTGGTCCCCGCAGTGCCGGGCGAGCAGGATCGCCTGTGCAAGCCGTCCAGGCTCGTTGTTGGTCGGTGCGAAAGCCCAGACGCTGTCGCGGTGAACGTGGGTATCCGCCAGCAGGAGCAGGCCCAGGTCGTGGCGGTCGCGGACGAAGTGCAAGGAGGGACGCCCGTGCTCAGTGACGGCGGCAGTGGCCTCCCTCCCAAGGGACTTCCACTCGCCGGCCAGGGATACCAGGCCTGCGGGGGGATGTTGGTCGGGTTCGCTTCGCCGCTTGGCGTGGGGTGGTCGATCCGGATGCTCATTCCGCCGAAGCTCTCCATCTGGTCATGGAGGGCGGTGTCGTAGGTGACGACCATCCAGCCGAAGGCCGCCCGGTCGTAGCGGTCTTTCCAGATCGAGAGTGTGGACTGCAAGTCTCCCCTTGCGAACGTGAGGTTGCAGCCGTCCACACCGGCAGGAGCCATCCCGAGCAACTGTGCAAACTCATCCGCCATCTTGTGCATCGTCCAGGGCCGTGTCCACGAAGGCAGGTTAAGGCTTGGCCAACGGGCCTATGACCTGCGAACCCTCCATCATGTGCCGCGCACAAGACAGCCACCCGTGATCGTTCATGGGACAGCCTGAAACACAAAGAGAAGACTGTTGCTGCCGAGTGACTCAACTCTCGAGACGAGTGTCGATCCCGCGTAGATGGGCCGTAGATTCAGGTGCCTTACTATTTGCGATGAAACAACGTGCTGATCGGACTTGTGCTGACTCGCGCTTGCAAGGTGCGTCAGTTTCAGCGCGAGCCAGCGTCAGGCTGGGTCTGAAATTTAAAGCCGGACTGGCATTCAGAGGGGCATCGTGAGCAACCTCAATTTTATAGCGCGAGGGAATGCTCACGTGACGCTCTTAGCGGCCAGGATCATGGAGCAGTCGCCGCATCCTTGAAGGACCTGGCGGAGACGTTTGCCTGGGCTGTGAACCAGCACGAGCGCTCGGGCGATCAGTGAAGTTGCCAGCGCTTGAATGGCCGAACTCTCGCACTGGGCATGGCGTGGAGCGAGGCCTGTCACGCTCGTTCGGACGTAGAGACGCGATGCTTGAAGACGCAGACAGTGATGAGTGGAGGAGAGTCAACTCCAGATGTAGCCCTCCAACCGGTTACGGAGCAGTTGCCCGACCCAGAAGATGTAGTACTGGCATCTGGTCACGACATCACGCCGGAGAGGGTTGAACAGGCACGCTGCCTCCTCTACGAAGAGGGCGCTGCCGGTGTGGAAAAGTGCTCCCTTGAAAGAGCACCGTTGCAAAGTCCGTTGGATCAGCCGTGCTATATCAAGTAAGAGCTCGTAACGCGACCCTCTTGAAGTGGCCTGAGCGACCGTGATCAGTCGGATGATTCGGTCGTCGTGATGCTCTGATTGCTCGACCTGCCTTCTTTGCAACGACATCGCCTGGCATCTGCTGCCGAAAGGGCCATGGTTCGGCACTGGACAGACGTGTGGACGGTATCTGAACGGGCGGCGGTAGACCGGTGTTTCCGTCTACCTGTATAGGATCCTGCTCGCCGAACTCAATGTTGCGGGCTAACTAGGCCGGTCCCGGAACTGTGCAGACAATTCCCGTATCTGCGCGAAAAAGGTGGATGCCGACACCGCTAAGGGACCATAGAGATTGCAGGGTCATGACGACATTACATAAGTGACATGAAGGCGTCCGGAGAAGCTCATCCCGGACGAGACGGCGATGGATTAGCCGCGCCACGAGGCTCCCGCACCACCGAACGCGGGTGCGTAAATCTTGCGGCGTGCCGGGGGAAAAAGATGGGACAACACCTTGAACGGTTCGGGATGGCCTCACGCCGTCACCCACCTGTACGGACGCGAGTCGGAACTGGCTGAGCTGCATCGGTTCCTCACACGGCTACCGGACGGAGGCGGCATGCTAGTCGTGCGCGGTGGGGCCGGGATCGGTAAGTCATCCCTACTCGAGGCGGTGGCCGCGGACGCGGCGGGTCTGGATATCGAGACGCTCTCCCTCACCGCGGTGTCGGCCGAGACACGTCTCCCCTTCGCCGCCGCCCACACGATGATGGCCCTCCTCGGAGGAACCCTGCCGCCTCCGGTTGCCGGTGGCCACGAGCACAACCGATTCCAGTTCGCTCTGGTGCTACTCGCGGCGCTGACCGACCGGTCCTCGCGCGGACCGCTGCTGCTTTTGGTGGACGATGCGCAATGGATGGACCCGCCAAGCTGGGAAGCCTTGGTGTTCGTCGGCCGACGACTTTCGGCGGACCCGGTCGGACTGATCCTGGCGATGCGCGACGGTGCCGAGACGGAAGCACGCCTCACTGGCCTGTCGGTGGACGAGCTGCTGGTGGAAGCACTGACAGACGGCGCATCGGCCATGCTGCTGGACAAATGCGCGCCCACACTCGATGCCCCGCTGGGTGCCCGGGTGCTCGCCGAAGCGGCTGGCAACCCGCTTGCCCTCACCGAACTCGCCGTGGCCGCGAGCCGACTCGGTGAGGAGGGCTTGTTTCCCACCACTCTGCCGCTGACGACCCGGTTGGAACGTACTTTCGGTGCCGCCGTGGTGGAACTGCCGGCGGAGACCCAAATGCTCCTACTGGTGGCTGCGCTTGACCAAGATGAGCGTCTCGACGAGATCCTTGCAGCGGCCAGCATCGTGATGGGGACTCCGGTATCGGTGGAGTGTCTGGAACCGGCCATCGCCGCCCGTCTGGTCGATGTAAATGATGCGTTCCGCATGCGATTCCGCCATCCTCTGATCCGGTCGGCGATCCAGCAGGGCGCGAGCCTGTCGCGGCGGCAGCAGGCACACGCCGGGCTAGCCCTAGCGATTGCCGACCCCGACCGGGCCGTTCACCACCAGGCCGCTGCCACCGTCGGCACGGACGAGCAGGTCTCTGCAGAACTGGACAACCTCGCCAGCCGGTTGCACCGACGCGGCGCGTCCGGCGAGGCGGCGCGGACCTGGGAGCAGGCCGCCCGGCTGACCTCAGACCGCAGACGGCGTGCGAGCCTGCTGCTACGAGCCGTAGAGGTCACGTTGGAGCTCGCTGACCACGACGGGGTGGACCAGCTGCTGAGGATGATCGTTCCAGACGACTTGCTACCCGAGGATCGGATCATTCGGCAGTGGCTGGCAGAAGTCGAGGTCGGCGGCTGGTCGGGCGCCACGCGGCTGCCCAGCCATCTCGAGGCTTCCGAGCGACTACGGCAATCAAACCTGGACGAACGGGCACTGGAGGTTCTGCATCGCGTCGCAGTGCGCACGTACTTCTCCCACCCCGGCAAGGAACTGCGCGACGAGATCATCGGACTGCTCGAACGCCTCTCCTTGCCACCGTTGACACCGAAGCTGGTCTCGACCCTCGGCCTGGTTGCGCCAGTCGAACGGGGTGCGGTGGTCGTCGACCGGCTCAACGTCCTGCTGGCCCAGCCCGGCCTGCCTGGCTCGGATCTGTCGGATCTGGCTGCGGCCGCCACCGGCGTCGGTGCGTTCGGATACGCGACCCGACTGGCTGCCGAGGCCGTTTCCCAGAGCCGCCGCGAAGGCAACCTTGTCACGCTGACCCGCGCACTCGCCTACCAGGCCTGGGCCGCCGTCCAGGGCGGCGATGCCTCCCTCGGACGCGCCGCAGCGGCCGAGGCCGACACCCTTGCAACCGAGACCCGCCAACGCAACTACGTGATACCCAACATGCTCAACCGTGCGCATGCGGAGGCACTATGCGGCAACGTCGAGGCCGTGCGCGACCTTACCGAGCGAAGCGAACGCGCGCTTCTCGGGAACGGCGCGCACACCATGCTCTGCCTGGTTCGGGTTGCCCGCGGTGTCGCCGCGCTTGCCGATGGGCGCTATCGCGAGGCTCACGATGAGCTCGATGCCGTCTGCGATCCCTCCGCGATCGGATACCACCCATACGTGCGCTTCTCCGTGCTTGCGCATTTGGCTGAAGCCGGAGCCCACAGCGACCGCCACGACCAGGTGGCGGCCCGCATCCTCGAACTCGAGCCGATCGGCGCCACCGGTGCATCGCCGCTGTTGCGCGTGCACCTGCACTGTGCGAAGGCGCTGCTCGCGACAGGCAAGGGCGCAGAGCACGCATTGAGGAAAGCACTGGACGCCAATCTTACCGAGTGGCCGTTCGAACGCGCCCGACTGCAGCTCACCCTCGGAGTCCTGCTGCGGCGCGACCGTCCGTCCGCCGCCCGGCCTGCACTGCGTGCCGCCGCCGAGACGTTCGAGGCACTCGACGCACGACCGTGGGCCGACCGGGCGTATGCCGAGCTGCGCGCTTCCGGTGAGACGCGACGCCGCCAATCCGACGGGATTGACCAACTCACCCCGCAGGAGCTGCAGGTTACTCGCCTGGTTGCGGAGGGACTGAGCAATCGGGAGATTGCCGCCCGGCTTTTCCTGTCACCGCGGACGATCAGCACCCATCTCTACCGGATCTACCCGAAGGTCGGTGTAAGTTCGCGGACCGAACTTGCCTCAGCGATGGCCCGCAACCCGTGAGGGCAGATCACCTTGAGGCTTGTAGATGGCAGTCGTCGAGACTCCCTCCGAGGCTGCTACGTCGTGTCGAGCCGCTTGAGGAAGCTCCTCGAGGTTCTGCTGGTTCCTTCGCTCGAGGATCTTGAGGATCTGGCGGCAGATGTTGTGCTTGAGGCATCGCTGCGTGCATTTTCGGGGGGACTCTTTGCTTGGTTCCGTTGGCGGTCGCCGCCCCGGTGAGCCGCCGCATTTACGGTATCGCTGCTAATCGCTGACCTGGCATTCGAAGGGGAGGAACTCGACGAGGCACGCATCGGCATCCTAGCCACGCTAGTCCGTTCGTTCGCGGTCAGCAGGGTGGCGTCCGGGGTGATTGGCCTGCTGCCTGCGACACGTAGAGCACAGGCGCTGCTGGGTGACACAGACCCACTGACAGACCTGGCAGTGGCGGTCGATGCGCCTTACGACGTCGGTGCGCTCACGCATGCAGTGGAACAGGTCAGGCAGCGGGCTCTGACGGGTCGAGCGTACCGCGCGCGGCGTAGTTCGGCAGGGGAATAGGCGACAGGCTGGTCGTGCAGTGGTCGACAGGCCGCACATCGGAACCAGCTCAGTAAGAAGTTGCTCGTCCAGGGCGCTCACTTCCGAAGCGATCTGCAGAGCCAACTGCGGAGACGAAACACGCACTGCTGGTGTCCCCGCACTTGGGCATATACGGCAACGAGGAAGGAGAGAGATTCAACTCAGTCAGCTGATGGCTCGAGACAGGTGGCTGAGATTCCAACGTCGGGACATACAGCATGCGCTACTGCGGGGCTCTATTTCGACCCTACTAGGTTCAACAAGGAAGAGCGCATACGACCGGTGGGCTCAGTCATTTACGAGGTGGATCCCGAATACACGGGAAGCAGCGGCACGTTCGACGTACATGGCACCGTAAGCGCTTCCTCCAGCCCTGGCGCACTTGGGTCTGACCGCCGAGTTCCCACGATTGACTTCGTACCCAGACCGGCAAGCCACAAGCTGGATCTCAGTGTCGACAGATGGCATGAACGATGAGCAGTCGGTTCAGGGAACAACATACGTGCCCGCCTCGACCAGGGTTTTCGACGACAGGTACACACCGAACGACCGTAGGCAGCACCTCGTGGTGAAGGCTCTAAGGATGCTGCCGGCTGTGATGATCACCGCCGCCTCGGTCACCAGTCACCAATATCTTGCCCCCTTCATCTAGTCCCCGAACGGCTGACTCCATCCGGCGTCGCCGGTGGCCCGAGGAGTTTCACACGTGACCAGCACAGCGCAGGCACCTCAGCCAGGAGCCGGGACGGCTCAACCCGATCATCTCGGGCACGTCATCTTCATCGCGGCGGCGGCCGCGA
>NZ_LMWH01000294.1 GCF_001507435.1 Streptomyces sp. NRRL F-5122 | reverse complement strand
GGTTGGGCTGTACGTTCACCGATGACGGCGTGGAGCGCAGGAACCGCAGCAGCTGCTGCAGGGTGTCCTCCGCAATGGTCTTGCTGGGGTCGAAATACCGGGTGAGGTGCTTGCTCATCAGCTTGTCGAGGTTCATGCCGATCTGCCTTGTCTTCTTGCGGTGAGTGGGTGGGGGAGCGTGGTGCGCAGGATTGGGACTAGTTCGTGCCGCGGGCGAGTAGTTCGCTGATGCGGTCGAAGCCGATTCCTGTCGTCGCGGTGGTGAGGTCACCCGCGACAAGGGCCTGGGTGGCCTGGTGGAGTGCCTCCATGGCGTGGGTGTAGAGCGCCGGCCCCAGGCTGATGCGCTTGACGCCGGCCTTTTGCAGTTCGGCGACGGTCAGCACTTTGTCCGCCGGCGAGATGAGGACGTTGACCGGTGTCGGCGCGACGGCGGTGACGATCGTGGCGAGGGCGTCGAGGTCGGGGGGGTAGGGGGCGTAGAGCACATCCGCGCCGACCTCGGCGAAGGCCGTCAGGCGCCGGACGGTGTCGTCGAGATCGGGCCGCCCCTGGATGAAGTTGTCGGTGCGGCCGGTGACGACGATGCGTTTCTTGGCCGCGTTGACGGCACTGCGCATGCGGTTGACGGCATCGTCGAAGTCGCGGATGGGTTGATCGGGATTGCCGGAGGTGTCCTCGATCCCGATACCGGCCAGGCCGGACGCCACGGCGGCTTCCACGGTCGCAGCGACGTCTTCGGGGGTGTGGCCGTAGCCGTCCTCGAAGTCTCCGTTGACGGGCAGCCCGGTGAGCCGGCCGAGCAGCCGCGCATGCCCGAGGTGCTCGCCACGGGTGACGTTGTGACGCCCGTCCAACCGGCCGAGCGTGGCAGCGAGGGCCGCTGACGATGTCGCGATCGCCTCGAAGCCGGCATCGGCCAGCATCAGCGCGGAGAGGCCGTCCCATGCGTTCGGCATGACGAAGCCACCGTCGCGGGTGTGCAGCGCCATGAACCTCTCATAGAGTTCAGAGCCCGACATAGCGAAGCCTTTCCCGAGTGATCGTTGCAGGTAGTGACGGATCGAGCGGCTGGATGCGCCGGCTCGACGGGGACGTCGGCGCTTATCCCGCCGTACCGACGGGGCTGACGGCGGGGATGTCGATGTCGGTCTGGTTGACGTTGTTGAGGAAGTTGGTCAGCAGGACCTGCACCGTCACCGTGACGATCGCCAGGATCTGCGGGTCGGTGTACCCGGCGCCTCGTACGGCCGCCAGGTCGGCGTCGCTCACCTGACCGCGGCCGGCCACCACCTGCTGGGCGAAACGGGCGACCGCGGCGCGCTGGGGATCGATGGAGCTCCCGGCCCGGGCCAGGTCGATGTCGTCGCTCGACATGCCTCCGAGTTCGGACGACACGTACGTGTGCACCGCCAGGCAGTAGTCGCAGCCGTTGGCCTGCGACACGGCGAGCGCGATGGTGTGCCGCGTCTTGGCGTCCAGAACCCGGCTCAAGGTGCCCTGCAGCGTCATGACGACGTCGAGGACGGTCGGGTTCGACGCGAGAGTCATGAACATGTTCGGGACGAAGCCGAACTGCGCGCCGATGTTGTCGAGGATGCCCTGCGCCGCCTCGGGGACGTCGTCGGGAGAGGGAGCGTTCAGTCGTGACATTGGGTGATCGGTCTCCGGTGGGTGGGCGTCGTCAGCACGGGTTTCTCGTGCCTGAGTTTTTTGGGCTGTTCGGCCCAGTCCTGAGTGAATACTGCCCACCATTGGGCTGTCAAGCCCAATCGAGGTATTCTCGGAACCATGACAGCCACCACGGGAGCCCGGGACCCCCACAAGCTCACCGGCAAGGGGCAGGCGACGCGGGCCCGCATCCTGGAGCACGCCGCGCAGCTCATCTACGCCAAAGGCGTCCACGCGACGAACAACGAGCAGCTCCGCCGCGCCGCCGGCGTCAGCGGATCCCAGCTCAACCACTACTTCCCGACCAAGGAGAGCCTCGTCCTGGCCGTGATCGCCTGGCAGGCCGAGAGCGTCCTCAGCTTCCACCGCAGCGAGCAGTTCGCCCGCTTCGACAGCCTCGATGCGTTCCGGGCATGGGCGGACTTCTACATCGGCTACGAGCACGCCTACCAGGAAGGCTGCAGCCTCGGCTCCCTGGCGAGCGAGATCATCAAGACGGACCTCGACGTCCACGACGAGCTCGCAAGCGCGTTCGACCAGTGGAGGGACACCTTCCGCGAGGGAATCGAGCGCATGCAGCAACTCGGCCGCATCAGCGCCGAGGCAGATCCCGCACGGCTGGCCACTCTGCTCCTTGCCGCCTTCCAGGGCGGCACGCTCCTCGCCCAGGTCGCACGGAACATCGCTCCACTGAAAGACGCGCTGCAGACCGCCATCGACTACCTGCGGACCTTCGCGACGTCACCCGACGTCGGCGTCACTGCACCGCAGGTCGGCGGTGGCGTGCACGAGGCCGGAGGACGTCTCGACAGTGAGGACGTCAGCGGTGGGCAGGGGCGGCTCCTCGCACGGTAGGACAGACGGCAGTGACGCGAGGTCGCGGCGCCGGCCAGGACCGGCCGTCCACCTCGGCAGGGCGGACGGCGTCGCCTCGTTATTCCTGCCGCTGCCTGTGGCGGCGGAGGTCGCCGCGGTCGGCGAGGGAGACATGCTTGCCGCACGGGCACTTCCTCCGCCAGACCGACGAGCGTGGCGCCCAAGCCACCGGGCCCGCATCACCGGATGGACGCGTGAGCCCCTGCAACGGCTGGTGAAGAGCGCCGGGAGTAGACCACATGACGCATCGCCCCTACCGGAACGGCGACCGCGCCCTGCACCGACTCGACCGCCACAACGACGAGACCGGACCGCGCGCCGAGCCCAGGCCGATGACACGGTTTGAGCAGCGCCTCGCCGGGCAGATGGCAGCGATGACGCAGGCAGCACAACTTGGCGGCTCCACGCCGGCACTCCGATTGCGGACCATATTCAAGCCGCTCACGGCGGTCAGCGAGGAGGGGACCGCATGAGCCATCAGCCCGGCGAGTCTGAGTCGGAGCCGATCGTCGTCGAGCTCCACGTGGACGCGATCCGTCTTCCCCGTGCTCTGCAGAGCGGGCACTCGCGCCTGTTCTTCATGACGCACCCGGACCTCAACGGCCGTGGCTGGGGGCGCCCGGACGAGGAGCCCACGACGTGAGTAGCCTCGGCGAACTGCTGCCGCTCTACCGCGACGACGACCACACCCGGATCCGCTTCACTGGCGGCCCGGGCCACGGTCGCACCACCACATGAGCCACCGGAGAGCCGCCGTTCGGGGTCGTGCTCCCCAATGGCCCGGGGCCACCGACTCTCGCTGAACTCGACGGCCCACCACGCCCGCTGGCCAGGGCCTCCTATCGGCCGCTCCTCGACGGCCTCGGTCAGTCCAACCGCGATGATGACGGCACGCTCATGTACGAGTACGACGGGCAGTAGCCCACCGCATGATGGCGGCCGCGCCCGGAACACATTTCGGGGCGCTGCCGGGAAGCAGACGGTAGCAGCGCACACCGGACGTCCATGGCCCGGAGGAGCACGTGCTGTTCCACAGGGGGACAGCAGCCAGAGCCCCGCTCGTTGTCGTCATCTCGCCCGCGCCTCCCAGAGAGCGGCGGGCGGCCGGGCGACGGCCTCCGGCGGCCCGCTCAGCTGGGCCTTGGTGTAGGAGGGGTCCGGGGTTTGCGACGACTCGCTCACGACTGCGCTCATGGGTGCGGATCGCTGTGAGGTGACAACTCCCAAGCAAGCGAGGCAAGTTCGGCGTCCTGTTCAGCAGCACCCGGACGGGCCTGCGGCGTACGCTTGCGGCCCGCGCCTGGTAGCCCAGCTCGCTGTCGGGGTGTCACTGTTCGCCGAGGCTGGGTCGGCGTCCCGGTAGGGGACGACGGCGGCCTGCTGGGGGAGGCGGCCCGGGCCCTTTGGGGCGCCCCTTACGATGCCCTGACTGCGGCGCACGCCAGGTGCGTCGAGGGGGAGGGGATCCAGCTCATGGTGAACAGACATGGCTTGCGCGGTGGATGGAGAACAGGGGCGCTCCTGGTCGCCGTTGTGGTGGGCGCTCCGCTGCTGTCGGCCGCGCCTGCGGCGGCCGTGCACGGTGCGGTGCCCGGTGACTTCAACGGTGACGGTTACCGCGACGCCGTGCTGCCTGCGCCGGGGGCGAACATTGGCGGAAAGGCGGGAGCCGGTGCCGTGGTCGTTCTCTACGGGGGGAAGGCGGGTTTGTCGACGTCCCGGCGGGCGACCATCACGCAGAACACCGCGGGGGTGCCGGGTACGGCCGAGCGGGGCGACGGGTTCGGTGCCGCCACCGCGACGGCCGACCTGAACCGGGACGGTTACGCGGACCTGGTGGTCTCCGCGCCGTACGAGGACACCACGCGGGGCGAGGATGCCGGCACGGTGACGGTCCTCTGGGGCAGCAGCAAGGGGCTGACGTCCGGTACCGACCTGAGGGCGACCACTGCCGGCAAGTACTACGGCCTCGACGTGGCAGCGGCCAGCACCGGACCCGGTGCGAAGACCGAGGTGCTCGTCGCCGGGTATGAGGGGTCGATGGCGTTCACGGGGCCGTTCAGTCGCCGCGGCACTTACGGCCAGGCGGTGGAGAACCGGGACACCGCTTCCGTGGGAAGCGTCGCGCTGGGCGACTTCGACCACGGGGGGTCCCCGGACGAGGTGGCCGTCACCGTCCGGCTGAGCGACCTCAGCGGCGGCGAGGTGTACATCAACCCTGTCTACGACGGCGCACAGCATTTGGGCAACGGCCTGATCGCGGCCACCGGGGACATCAACGGCGACGGCTATGCCGATCTCGTGGTCGGAGACCCGGACGAGCCGGACCACGCCGGAGCCGACGGCGTGCTCGGCGGCCGGGTACTCCTCTGGTACGGCTCGGCCCACGGCATCGCGCGGGACGCGAAGCCGGCGCAGCTCACCCAGAACACCCCCGGTGTCCCTGGTTCGAGCGAGAAGTGGGACAACTTCGGCGGCGCCCTCGCGCTGGCCGACCTGAACCGTGACGGGCTGGCGGACATCGTGGTCGGCTCGCCGCTGGAGGACACGAGCAAGCCGAACGCCGGGCAGGTGACGGTCATCCCCGGCCGCCGCACCGGGGCCCTGGGCACCGGCGCTTACGCCTTCACCCAGAACACCGCCGGAATCCCCGGAGGCGACGAGACCGACGACATGTTCGGTACCACCGTGGCCGTCGGCGACATCAACAAGGACGGCAAACCGGAACTCTTCATCAGCGCCGCGGAGGAGAACAACGTCACCGGCGCGGTCTGGGTGCTCCCGGGCGGCATCAACGGCCCCACCGCCAAGGGCAGCAGCATGATCACTGCCCCGTCCGTCGGCTTCCCGCAGAAGGACAGCACCCTCCTTGGCGGCAACGGACTACTCGGAGTCATCTGAACGAGCAGCGACCCTCCCCTTGGCGGCAGGCTGCCGCCAAGGGGGAGAGGTGGCGCCTTCCGTTCTCGTGTACACCGAGTTATCGCGCGAGCATGCGACTGACCACCGTGGGGCCTGGGCTTGCGCTGTCAAGAGCAATGCCGAGACCGCGTGATCGCCTACATGCACCTGCAACCGGGGCGGGCGGCGTGAACCCCGGCCGCTTCCACCTGTGCTGACCGCTGAAGGCCATCGCTGACCTTGGCCCTCGAGGGCCGCGTCATCGTGTCGTCTCCTCCTCGCGAAGGTTGGGCCCCCGCGGAGGTGATGGCGACTTGTAGCTGCCGAGTGGGCTCCTTCGCCCGCGCACCGATCGTTTCGACTGCGAGTGGCGGGTCCCGATCTCTTTCTGAAAGTCGGTGGTCAGTTTGTCGTGCGGGGGTCTTCGATGGCCGCGAGAGGAGGGCGCCGTCGATCGGCGGCTGCGTTGAACTGGCCGTGACGGACAGTGGAGCGTGGGACTGATACGCGGGCTTTGTGAGGGTCTTTGCTGCTGATGTTGAGCTGGCGGCGTAGCTGTCGCTCGCAGCCTTGTCGTTGCTGCGGTGGCACGGCCATGCTCGAGAGCGACTTGCGCCGCACCTCGCAAGCAGACGCAGCGATAACGACGAGAAGCTCACCTCTTTGGCGGATACATGCGCCAGGCGGCGCAGGCCCGTGATTGCTCGCGAGGCAATCCTGGTAATTGTCTGTTGGGTTAATGGACAAGATCCACAGGCTGCGCACTATGGGTCCCGTGCGGTGCGGCCCACGAACGGCGGGAGAGCGATGTCTATCGATCTGACGGCAATCTCGATCACCGAGGAAGTGCAGAAGACTTTCGACGGCGCGGAGGACGAGCGCGTCAAAGAGCTGTTCACCTGCCTAGTGCGGCATCTGCACGAATTCACACGCGAGGTACGCCTGACCAGCGAAGAGTGGTTCAAGGCCATGGATTTTCTCGAGCGTGTGGGCAAGACCTGCACGCCGACTCGGCAGGAATTTGTCCTGCTGTCCGATATTTTGGGTTTGAGCGTACTTGTGGATCTGATTTACCATCCAGGCGGTGGGTCTGTGACAGATTCCACGCTACTCGGCCCCTTTTACGTCGAAGGCCGACCGACGGCGAAGAACGGATCGGACATCTCCGGCGAGGTAGAGGGGACCCCGATGTTCGTCAACTGTCGGGTGCTCGACTCGGATGGTAACCCCGTGGTCAACGCCAAGGTAGATACGTGGCACAGCGACGGGGAGGGCTTCTACGACGTGCAGATGCAGGACAAGCTGCACAATCACTTGGCCATGCGAGCCTTGCTGACCACCGACGCCGAAGGCCGGTTCTGGTACCGCTCGGTGACGCCGCTGTATTACCCGGTGCCCACCGACGGGCCTTGTGGAGAGATCCTCCGTGCCGCGAAGCGTTCGCCGATGCGCCCCGAGCACGTGCACTTCTGGTTGCATGCTGACGGCTTCGAGCCGCTCATCACCATGCTGGTCCGCAGCGACGACCCCTACCTGGAGCACGACGCGGTCTTCGGGGTCAGACGCAACCTGGTGGCGGACTTCGTCCACCACGATGCGGGTGAGACCGCGCCGGACGGCACCCGTATGAACGAGCCGTTCCAGACCGTCGAGTGGACGTTCGTCCTGTCCCGCGCGGAGGACTGAGGATGTCACGTATTCCGCTGAGCCCAGCCGCGTCCGCAAGCCCCGACGCCCGGGATTTCATGCGCCGGCGAGGTGAGCTGAACGTCTTCCGTCTTCTGGCGGGGGCGCCCAAAGTGTTCGACGGCTGGAGCCAGATGGTCGACGCACAACTGGACAGCCGTACCTTCAGCCCTCGGCTCCGCGAGCTGGCGGTCTTGCGGATCGCCCACGTCCAGCACTGCGCCTACCAGATCGCGCAGCACACCTACGTGGGGCGCAGGGCCGGGATCAGCGAGACAGAGATTGATGCGCTCAGCGCCGAGGGGCTGGCGCCCAGCTTCACTGAGACAGAGCGAACCGTGTTGGCTTTCGTCGATGAGCTGTGCACGACCGGCACCGTGACGGAGGAGACCTTCGAGGTGACCCGGGCCGCGCTCGATGAGGCAGAGCTGACTGAACTGCTGCTGCTGGTCAGCCTCTACTACGGACTCGCCCTTGTGCTGAACGCTGTCGATCTTGACATTGATCACGAGGCCCGACTGGAGACCTCCCAGTGACTCGGATTTCCTACTGCACCACTATGTCCGACCAGGTCCGTGACCTGGTCACCGAGCGTGGAAATCTCAACGTTTATCGAGCATTGGCGTACGCGGGAAAGCCTTTCGAGGGGTGGATGATCGCCGGTCGCGCTGCGCTGACCAGTACAGCAGTATCCGCGCGCTTGCGAGAGCTGGTCATCTTGCGTGTTGGGCACCTAATGAGGTGTCCGTACGAGATCGTGCAGCACATTCCCCAGGCTGAAGACCATGGTGTCGGATCGCGGCAACGCGACGCCCTAGCTGCCGACGGCCACCTCACCGAGGGTGGATTTAGCGCACTCGAGCAGTCGGTTCTGGAGATGACTACCGAACTAGTCACTACCGCGTCGCTGGCTCCAGGCACGCTGGAGCGAGTACGCGAGGGGCTGGACGACGAGCAACTGCTGGAAGTATTGATGATCATCAACCGGTGGAGCGGGCTTGCCTTGATGATTAATGCGCTCGATGTGGACATCGACACCGATGCACGCTTCTCCATGCCCCGCTGATCAGCACACCTCATGCAACGCACGGAAAGGACAGCGAGTATGCGCGCGCTACGGTTCGAGCGATTCGGTGGACCCGAGGTGCTGACTGTCGGTGAGGTCGCGGACCCGGTTGCGGACGACGGCATGGCGATCGTTGCTGTCAAAGCCGCTTCGATCAACCCCTCAGACCTAATGGATGTCTCAGGACGCATGGAGGGCACCACCCTCCCCCGTATCCCCGGCCGTGATTTCGCCGGCGTTGTCCTTGAAGGACCCGACGACTGGGTGGGCGCAGAGGTATGGGGCACGGGAGGCGACATCGGATTCACCCGCGACGGCTCCCACGCACAGCGCATGGCGCTACCCATTGACGCCTTGGTCCGCAAGCCCGAAACCTTGAACTTCGCCGAGGCAGCGACGATCGGCGTAAATTATGTGGTCGGATGGCTCGGTGCCATCGAGACCGCCCGACTTGCCGCCGGGGAGACCATCGCTGTTTTCGGCGTCTCCGGAGGGGTCGGTGGAGCCGTCGCACAGATCGCCCGTGCCATGGGCGCCCACCGCGTTCTCGGTGTCGCCCCCCACGCCCCAGCCGCCGGCTCCCCTGCGGCAGAAGCCATCGACGAGTTCGTGCCCTTCAACGACGACACCGACGTGCCAGCCGAGATCCGTCGCATCACCAGCGGCCAAGGCGCCGACGTCGTCTACGACGCCGTAGGCGGCGTCACCACGCCATCCGCGGTCGCGTCCCTCTCCAACCGGGGACGTCTCGTCGTTATCAGCGCGATCGGCACCTCGACCGTCGAGATCGACCTGCGCGACTTTTACCACCGCGAACTGCGGATGCTGGGCGCGGACAGCCGCAAGCTGGACGCAGCCGCCTCTGCCGAGCGTCTGAAGCGGATCAGCCCCTATTTCGAGCGCGGAGAGTTCAGGCCTCTCCCGATTGCGCAAGCCTTCGACCTCGACCATGGACCGGACGCTTATCGCGCCATTGCAGAAAAGAAAGCGCGCGGCGCCGTCGTCATCCAACCCTAAAGGAGTGGATGTGCTTCTGACACGGGTCGGCCGCTAGCGGTTCAGGTAGCCGGAGAGGATGTGCCTGCCCCGGCCAGGAGGAATCCTTCACTGGTGAGGAAGTAGAAGAGGGGGAGCACTAGGAAAGCGATCAGCGCGATCATCGGGTGTACGAGCGCGCCGAGACCGCCTGCGAGGGCGTACACAACCACGCCGAGCAGGGCACGCACGACGCCAAGACGTACGTACTCTGGCTCTACGTCCTCGTGCACCAGCGGCGTCAACTTCCCCGCCCACACGTTCGAACGAGGCCGGTTTCTCCCGCGGTTGGTGATCCGCATGTGGTTTGCTCCGGTCGGCTCAGCTGATAAGAGCTGGTTCGCGTCCCGTCTCGTGCCTGAAGATTCTCGGTGTGGCAGACACGGAACCTACCGAAGAAGAGACGCCGGACGGGCTGCTGGGCTGGTGCCTGGTGGCCAACGTGGCGCAGGAAACCGCGCGCGGCGAGAGCGGTCTCGACATCCAGCGTGGCACAAAGCACTTCCCGGCAGGCGCCCTGCTGTGGATCCCGCCCATGCGCTGGGACCCTGGCTGGGGTCGCTGGCATGCGGTCGGGCGGCACAGAGGCAACGGCCGCCGGTACGTCAACATGGTCGTGCGCGCGGATGACCTGGAGAACTTCCGGGTCAAGGGTGTCTACAGCGAAGGTCTCGTCCGTAGCCTCAACGGCTACGATCACGACCCGGCCGCCCCGCGGACCCTGCAGAACCCCTGGACTCGCGAGCGGGCCCAGAGCTGGGCGGACGGCCGGAACCAACTCCGGGAGGGCATCGTTATCGACGGCCAACGTCACCCGCGGATCTCCGTTCCCAACCCTCCGCCGGCAGAGCTCCAGGTCGGCGGTGAGATCCTGCACCTCGCCCAGTACGGCACCAGGGGACCCCACTACAGTCGCATGCCCCCTCCCTTGGAATGGGTCCCCGAGACCTGAGACGTGGCGTTGGAACGTGTGGGCGGGGAAGCTGACGCCGCTGATGGGGAATTACGCGTGACGTTCCACAGCAAGGCCGCTGGCCACCTCATGGATGTCCGGGGCCCATGCCATGATCCGGCCTCAAAGCCTCCACCAGACCCGGAGCGGTTCACTTCAACCATCACCCGAATCGGTGGCAACCTCCTGGGCGCTTGTGCCGGTGGGAAGCAGCAACGTCGGACGGCGAGTTCTGGGAACGGTTGAGCGTGCTTGGCGGCAGACATGTCGGCGAGTCTCAGCAACACATCGGCTGGGCGCTGTGCGGGGCCGGATGTCAGACCCGCCGCATACTATGCCGGGTTATGGCCGATGACGCGCTCGACTACTCCCAGCCCGGACCCTTCACGAGCCTGCACGCGACGCAGCTCCAGCTCATCGGGAGCCTGCCGGATGACCCCGTTGGTATCTGCGCGGCCGCGCAGGGCCTGGTCATTCAGCCCGCTGACGCCACCAAGGTAGGGATTCCTGAGGCCCGGCTCGCGGAGAAGAACATCCGGCCGGTCAACGAGCTCATCGCCGCCCTGATCGCCCTCGATCCGTCCCCGCTGCAGCAGGCTCGCACCGCTGAGACACGAGTGATCGGCACCTGCCGGCACTTCGCCACCATCGCCTGTGCATTCCTGCGAGCGAGGGGCATCCCCTCGCGGGCCCGGTGCGGCTTCGGGACCTACTTTCTGGAGGGCTGCGGCGTCGATCACTGGATCACCGAGTACTGGGACGCCGGACAGCGGCGCTGGGTGCGCGTCGACACCGAACATCTCGGCAAGACGTATGTCGAGCGTCCCGAGGATCTCGCTGTGGGCGAGTTCCTGACCGGCGGTGAGGCGTGGGTTCAATATCGCCAGGGTTTGGTCGACGGTCAGAAGTTCGGGGTGGCCGGTGTCGATTTCGCCTGGGGACCGGCCGAGATCAGCGGCAACGCTGTCCGCGACCTCGCCGCGCTCTGCAAGAAGGAAATGCTGAACTGGGACGAATGGGGTCGCATGACCGATGCCTATCAGGGCAATACGGGGCCCGACTACGACCAGCTTATCGACGAGGTCGCCGATGTCTGCTCCAAAGACGATCCGCTTGCCCTGACCAGCCTGTTCGCCCGGAAAGACCTGGCTGTGCCCCACAACATGGTCGGGTGATCAGATCTGGGGACTGGGAGCGGGGCGCCGCACACCGCGCCAGTCCCGACCTGCTCAGGTTGTGGCCCCGACATACCCAGTCCTGGGTGTACGGCATCCGCCCCACGCGTGTGGTGCTTCTATCGTTCAGGGCCGGTCGGGGAGATCCTGGAGATGTGAGTGGCAGGGCTCAGAGGCGACGTTGCGTTCAGTTTCGCCCGGCGGCCTACTCGCCGACCGCCCCGTCGATCGCCTCGCGCAGCAGGTCAGCGTGGCCGTTGTGACGTGCGTACTCTTCGATCATGTGCGTAAGGACGTAGCGCAGCGAGATGACCTCGCCTCGGAACTGCACCCTGTCATCAAGGGACTTGAAGGCGTCGGTGACAGCGCGGGAGTCCTCACATGCCTCATGCCAGAGCGTGAACGCCTCGTCCACGTCGGCGTCGTCCACATGGAACTCGCCGAAGACACCATCGACCGCGGGCCACAGGGCCGCGCCCTGTTCTCCGCTCAGCACCGTACGGAACCAACTGCGCTCGACCTCGGCCGCGTGCCTGACAAGGCCGAGCAGGGACAGGCCTGAAGTCGGCACCGCCTTTTCCTTCAGCTGTTCAGCGGTCAACCCCCGGCACTTCATGGCCAAGGTGGCCCGCTGGTAGTCCAGGAACGAGGTCAGCGACACACGGTCGTCCGCCACCTTGGAGGGTGCCATGCGCTGGTCATCACTCATCCGGTGATCATGACAAGGCATGGGCCCACCAGGCCACCTCGGTCCGTAAAGACTTCAGTTGCTTGCGGAGTTTCTTCTGATTCTGCTGCACGATCACGATGCAGTGCGCATTGTTGAGCAGGTACGTGCATGCTCGCGCTGAGCCAGGGCCAAGCTGAAACGCCTGGTCAGCCGCGATGGCGTGAAGAGTTGTAGCTGGGGCTCAAGAGTGTGCCCAAGCAGAAGGTCCTAAGTCCGGCGTAGGGGCGGGTCTGGATCCCTGGACCGATGATGGCGCGTCATCGCGTGGCTACAGTCAGATCACATGGGAAACGACGGCACGCTCGACGAGGCCTACGAACGGCTACATGAGACCGGACCGGAATTTGAAGGCTGGCTGACCAATCACGGTCCCATGGCAGTGGAATCCATGGTCAGACGCGGATACGCGCGACAGGTCCACCGCTGGCTGGACCTCTACATGAGTCGGCTGGACGATCGCCCCCGCGGCGCCTCGCCCATCACTGCCGCCGAATGGCGCACAGCGCTCGGGGATCCGCATCGTCTCGGTGACTGGCTTGCGTTCTTCGAACGAGAGATGACCGAACGGCCTTGGCGCGTGGTACTGGAGACGTGGTGGCCGCGGCTTCTGCCCGGTATCGCGGCTGGTGCCACCCACGGTGTGATCCGTACTGGCCACGCCGTCCACGCCCTGCTGGACCACGAGGACGGACCGCGCCTGGCCGAGCTCGGCCAAGCCCTCGGCTACTGGGCGGCGCGCTGGCAGCGGGTGCCGTCCGCCGCCCCGTCCGGAACCGCCGACGCGGCGTCCGCTCTTGCGGGCGTTCCGCGCGTTCCCGACCAGACCGGGGGCATCAACCACCGGCTCGACCAGCTCACCAGCCTGACCGGCTGGCCAAGCGCGCTGGCCGCGCTGAGACCCGCCGAGGACGCCGGGGCGGCCCGGGACCTGCTGGCCGAACTGACGACGGCTGCCGCCCTGCACTACCTCCCGAACGCGCATGGCTCGCCTGTCATGCTGGTTCACGCTGCAACCGCACCGATGGCTGTGCTGCGTACCTTGCCTGCACTTCCCAGCGCCCAGTGGGTCATGAGCCTGCACGCGGCCTGGGGGGCGAGCGCGGCCGTGGCCGCCGCCTACACTCCTGACGCACCCGCCCCTCGGCACACGCTCCCCGCCGCACCCCAGTCAGCAGAGGAGACATTCGCCCTGGCCGTCCGCCACCAGGACGAACACGTCATCAAGCTCGCCGACACCTGTCTCGACGTTCACCAACGCACAGGCCGCGCGGATGCTCTCAGCGCCGTTGTTCGTGCGACCGAACTGATCGACGAGCCCTGATGCCACCCCTTTCGGCTCTGTTCCAGGCAGTTCCTCAGAGCCTCAGACCAACTCCACCTCTCGTCCTTGGTCGTTGCCGCTGAAGTCAGGCCCCACTTCTCCCAGCCCGGCAACGACCAGTTGTGGAGGACGTGTCAGTGGCTTTGTGTAAGTCCTTGGGGTTCACCTGGTGTTGAGCCGGTACTCGAAGAAGAGTGAGAACTGGTTCAGCGCCTTCTTCCAGTGTGCCGCGACGTGGTTGACATCGCGGGCCTTGGGGTTGATCAGCTCGCGGACGGCGAGGTAGAGCACCTTCAGCGCGGCCTGCTCTGAGGGGAAATGCCCGCGGTTGCGGGTGGTTTTGCGAAGCCGTGCGTTGATCGACTCGATCAGGTTCGTCGAATAGACGACCTTCCTTATCTCGGGCGGGAAGGCCAGGTAGGGCGTGAACTCGCTCCACGCGGCTTGCCACGTGCGCAGGACCGCCGGGTAACGCTGTCCCAGTTCCGATGCGGCAAACTCCTGCAGGGCCTGCTCAGCAGCCTGTTCGGTGGACGCGGTGTAGATCGCCTTCAGCGAGGCGACCAGCGCGGGATGGTGCTGCTTGGAGGCAAGCCGCAGCGACGCGCGGATCAAGTGGACCACGCATGTCTGGACGGTGGCCCTGGGCCAGGTCGCGGTGACCGCATCCGGCAGGCCCTTCAGCCCGTCGCAGGCGACGATACACACGTCCTCCACTCCGCGGTTGCGCAGTTCGGACGGCACCGTCATCCAGGTCGTCGCACCTTCGCCCTCGTCGCCCACCCACAGGCCGAGCACGTCTTTGCAGCCGTCCATGTCGACGCCGACGGCGAGGTAGACCGGCTTGGAGGCGACCGATCCGGAGCGGATCTGGATCCGCAGTGCGTCGATGTAGATGATCGGCCAGACCGCGTCCAGCGGGCGGTTCTGCCAGGAGGTGAGCTTGTCTGTGACCGCATCGGTGACCTTGCTGATCAGGTCGGGTGAGACCTCGATGCCGTACATGCCGGGCGAGGTGGGAGTGGATGTCCCGCACCGACATGCCGCGGGCGTACAGGGACAGGATCTGCTCGTTGAAGCCCGCCAGCCGCCGTGCGTGCTTGGGCACGAGCTTCCGCTCGAAGGAGCCGTTGCGGTCCCAGGGAACGGCCACGGTGACCGCGCCGGCGTCGGTCAGCACGGTCTTCGACGAGGCCCTGTTGCGGCTGTTGCCCGAGCCGCGGCCGGCGGGATCGTGCTTCTCATAGCCGAGGTGTTCGGTCATCTCGACGTCCAGGGCCCGCTCCAGCACGGCCCGCGTGACTTCGGTCAGCAGCCCGCCCTCGCCCAGGCGGCTCCTGAGGCGTCGGCACGGTCCATCAGCCGCTCGACGACCTCGTCCACCAGCTTGTCCTCGACCGGCTCGCCGACCGGCGCCTTTTCGTTGTCCGTCATGTTCTGTCCGTCCCGGCTGGCCAGGGGCCCGAGGCTGAGCCTCGGCCAGCCTGTCACATCACGGACCTACACGATCTTTCAGACACGCTCGTCGAGCCTGGTACCACCGCGACCGACCTGACCGCGGCATTCGGCATCGGAAGGGCGCCGGAAGAAAGCGCCAAGGTCGTCCTGCGTCTGGCGACTCTCGACGCGGACGGTCCGACTGGTACTTTCCAGGACGAGAACGGCGAGGTGCCCTGGTAGCAAGACCATGAACGACGAAACGCTGGCTCAGCGACATGAGATCGTCTGCCAGTACTTCAGGCAAGTGGATCGGGGAGCCCGGAACTTCGTCGATATCTCGATTTCTCCTTCTTCAAGTTCGAGTAGCACGCCGAAGTGACCTTCTTCACCACGCACAGAGTCAAGGGACGCGAATGGACTCGCGTGCCGAGGATCGCGAGGTTGATGTGTCTCATCTCCGGGGCGAACAGCGCGCTGTCCGGCCCGGCCCGACGCAGGGCTGCTGCCGCCAGGGCGGCACGCAGCTCATGGTGGGCCTCCTCGACCCAGCCCAGCCCGGTCTCCTCGCTGACGATCGCGCGGATGCCCAAGGCCCGGGTAGCCGGGACGGTGCGGAAGGTGACCGTGGCCGAGGGCGGCGGGCCTTCCAGAAGGCGGCGCAGGGACGCCACCGTGGTGCGGGTGCGTTCCAATTCGGTCTCCATCCGGCGCAGGTGCGCTGAGATCGTCTGGTTACGTACAGTCACGTCGGGTGCGTGCACGAGCTGGGTGAGTTCTGCCGGCGGCATCCCCAGGTCGCGGAAGCGGCGTACGACTTGTGCGGTTGGCACCTGGTCCGGCGATCAGTAGCGGTACCCGGTGTCCGGGTCCACCCGAGCCGGTACCAGCAGCCCGATTTCCTGATAGCGACGCAGGGTCTTCACGGTCAGCAAGGTCATCCGCGCGAAGTCCCCGATGGCCAGCAACTCGTCCATGTCCGCAAGGCTGATCTCTCCCTCCCAGGGAGAGTCAAGCGACACCCGAACCCGGATGGAGGTTGCCCCGTCCGTCCGTACACCTCCGACAGCCCAAGACCGAGTGTGTTGGTCCGTCCGGTCGGCCTGGAACCACCGCACTCGTGTAGCAGACGCGACAGCGTGTCGTGTCGTGCCGGCCAGGACCTCGACCACGAGCTCCGGTGTTGCCGCGGTGTACGCGTCGCCGTTGTCCGTGTGTGCCCGTCCTCCCGGGCCTGCGGCGACCAGGTGGGGGCCGATCAGCGCGGCATGCAAGTGGAGTGGTCAGCACGACCGGCCGGCCTGCCACTCTGCCTCATCGGCGACTCCGGCACCGGCAAGTCCCACCTGCTGAAAGTGCTCCCGCTTCTACTTCTAACCTGCGCAGCCAGCGGCGTCGATGGCCGGGCCCATCCCGCCGACCGCGGCCGGGGCCGCGGTCGGCGGGGGTGCGGATTTCGAGCTCGGCGCGGAGTCGAGTGGACAAGCAGGAAGCGGGGCGTGTGGTACTTCGGGCCGACCTCTGCGAACGCATAGGGTGACCGCCTTCACTATCGTGGCTGGTCACAGATTGACGCCCACCGTGAAGGTTCCCAAGCTGGTAGGAGGGGCTGGGGAAGGGAGCGGGTCGTGAGCGGCGGGCACAGCAGACTTCCCCGGCTGCTGACGGCAGCGGAGACGGCGGCGCCGGTGGAGGCCGTCGACGTCGTCGCAGAGGACCTGCGGCGGCGGTTCAAGGCTACGAAGGCCACTTTCCTCATCGTGGACCTGACGGGAAAGGCGGTGGCGCGGCTGTCCACCGTCGGCGCGGGGGAGGGCGGGCAGGAAGCGGAGCGGATCCCCCTGTTCGGTAGCGTCTACGAGCGGGTGATCCGCACTCAGCGGCTGTATCAGGAGGCGTCCGGCCAGGAACAGCGGGTGATCGTTCCGGTCACCAACCGGGGGGATGCTATCGGGCTGCTGGAATTGCTTCTGCCGGCCGATCTCGGCGAGGACGCGCTCGCCGAGATCCGGGAAGCCGCCCACATCCTGGCCTACATCGTGATCGCCAACGGGCGGTTCACCGACTTCTACACCTGGGGCAAACGCTCCAGGCCTCCCACTTTGGCTGCAGAAATCCAGTACCAGCTGTTGCCCACGTCACTGTCGTGCGAGGCTGCACAGTTCACGCTGTGCGGGAGCCTGGAGCCCTCCGAAGACCTCAGCGGCGACACCTTCGACTACGCCCTGGAGCGCGACACATTGCACCTGTCGGTGACCGACCCCATGGGCCATGACATCGACGCCGCCCTGGCCGCCACGGTCTTGGTGGGCGCCCTGCGCGGCGCCCGCCGCGCAGGAGCCGACCTGGCCGAACAAGCCCACCGGGCCGACCAGGCTCTGGCCGACCACGGCGGCGGTCACGCCACCGGTCAGCTGCTGCGCATCAACCTCCACACCGGGCAGGCCCAGCTCGTCAACGCCGGCCACCCCTGGCCGCTACGCCTGCGCGAAGGGGCTGTGGAAGCGATCACCTGCGAGGTAGACCATCCTTTCGGGCTGTCCGTGCCCGCACCTCACCCCTACCGCGTTCAGGACATCGATCTACGCCCCGGCGACCGGCTGCTCATGTACACCGACGGCATGCTCGAACGGCATGCGGAGAATGTCGACCTGGCCGCCCTGCTGGAACGCACCCGGGACCTGCACCCGCGGGAGACCGCACTGACGCTGACGTCCGCAGTCCTGGACGCCGCTGGCGGCCGGCTCGAAGACGATGCCACAGCGATGTGCCTGGACTGGCACGGCCCCCAGGAGACCCAGCGACACGTCAGTTCCGGCGCGGACACTCGGCAAGCCTCAGCCGCCCGCACGAAGCCGTAGTCGTAGCCGTGATCAGGGCACTAGCCGCTTGAGCAGCGTGGATGAGGAGATCGGCACCCTCTCGCACGGAGACGGCCACCTTCATCAAGTGCCGGAACTGGGACCCGATCAGGTCGAAGCCGATGACGTTCTTGCCCGGCTCGCCGAACAGGGCGTCGATGTGCACGTGCTCGGTCCTCTTGCCGGGCCGGTCCGGCGGGCCATCGAGGTGCTTCGTTTCTTCGGCTCGGCGGGCAGGTGCTGCCCAGCTCACTGCCGGACACCATGGTCCATACCTCCCGGGAGCCGGTCGGGGTCGTCGTGGGGCTGATCGCCCCGTGGAACTTCCCGATCGCCATCCCCGCCTGGAAGCTGCCGCTGGCGCTGATCAGCGGCAACGCAGTGGTGCTGAAGCCGGCAGAGCTCACCTCGCTCTCCACCCGCCACCTCACCGAAACCCTGGTACGGGCCAGGCTGCCCGCCCGCCGGGGTGCTCAACGTGGTGCACGGCACGGGCGCGGCGGTCGGCCAGGCCCCCTGGTCCGCGACCCCGGGTGGGGGCGGTCTCCTTCACCGGCTCGACCGTGGTCGGCATGCGTATCGAGCGCGCGGCGCAGGAGCGCCGCGGCCGGGTGCGGGTCGAGATGGGCCGCAAGGACGTCCTGGTGGTGCTGGACGACGCCGACGTCGGGCAGGCCGCGTGGGATCGCCGCGGCGGACGGCTTCGCCGAGCGTGCTCCGCCACGTCGGCATATGTGAGCCGCTCGGTGCCGCCCGTTGCGACGTGCTTGTGCGCATAAAGCCGCTCGGCACGTTCCAGGATGTGTGCGATAGTGAGCGGCCTTGGCTGCATCAGCCCGTCCATGACATCGCTTGTACCAACCACCTTCAGCACCGGGCACCACCCGCGGTGTGGAGGGCCGGGTAGGTCGTGACGGAGCCTTCGTCCTTGACGTGGCCTTCCCGGGCAAGGCACTCGGCGGCGCCGATGCCGTGATCGGCTCCGGCGACGATCGTGAGGCGGGACGGATCAGGCATAGGTCATCTCTTTCTGCCGGCGGGTCTGGGCTCCGCCCCACGAGGCGGGCCACGGATCGAGCGACGTGTGAGTATCTCGGCCAAGGGCGGGCGCGTACAGGTCGTCAATGTCGACTCGGACGACCCCGGTCCGGCTCTACTGCCTGCGAGAGGACTCTGTCCGACCCCCACGAGCGGGCCTGCCCGCACGCCCCGACCGCGATGTGCGATCTCGGCGGCGCGTCGGCACACCTTCGTGGCCACAGCAACCCGCGTGCGGCGTGCAAGTGCCGTTGGCGGCCTCTTTCGGGAGTGTGAACGCTTTTGTAGACACAGTGGGTGGCAAAGGATGAGATCCAGGTTCATGAGTGGCTTCTCGCCGCAGCATCCGCTACGTACCGCGAGTCACCCTAGATGCGGTTCCGGAGCCAAGAGAGGTAGGAATCTCCCACTCACACACTCGCTTTGGCAGTGGTTCTCTCCACTCCGAACAGTCTTGGGATCCTCGACGCTTCTGTTCTTCCAGCCGCCAGACCTCGGCGCACACCTCCTACGCCGCCGCCCGGCACCCAGCTGTCGATCGACGCGATGGCCACCCACTACCCGGACGCGGGCGAGCACGCCATACGGACTTGCACAAGGCCCCAGCTCGCCGCCCTGGGCCGCACCTGCTGCGAGCCACTGGCGCAGCTGGTTATGGCGCCCACCCACGAACCCCAACGGCAGGCAGATTCACTCGCAGCCGAGGCCGGGCAACGCGTGAGGATCAGATCCCGTCGCTTCGTCCGCTCCCGGATGTCGAGCTGGCCGGTGACACCGACCACGTCTGCATAACCCGATCAGCTCAACGCGGGTGAGTGACGGGTACGGAGTTGCGCGGCGTTGTCGTGTACGGCCTTCCACCGCGTGGCTCGCACCTCATACTGTCGATGCCGTCAACGGCGTCTTTGCCGGGGGATTCCGGTGGGCCTTCGTCGTGGTCGCGCGCCTTGCCCGGTCGGCCCGATTGTTGTGGCGGCCCGAGCCTTCCGGCCCACGGTTGAACGAAAGCCCGGTTATGCCTGAGCGACCGATCGTAGTGTTCGACGTCAACGAGTCCCTGCTCGACCTGGACGCGATCCGCCCCGCCTTCGAGAGGATCTTCGACGATCCCGCCGTCATGCCGCCCCACCCCGAGGTGCCCGCCGCCCTGCGCCGCCTCAACGACCGCGGCTTTAGGCTGTTCACGCTCACCGACAACACTCTCGACATCTCGGGACGGCAGCTGGATCGGGCGGGCCTCACCCACCTGTCCGAGCGCCGGTTCAGCGTCGACGAGACCGCCCGCCGCCACAAGCCCGCCCCGGAGGCCTACCGATCGGTGTCCTCCGCACTCGACGTCGACCCGGCCGACATCTGTCTGGTCGCCTGCCACGTCTGGAACACGATCGGCGCCACGGCGGCCGGCTGGCAGACGGCGCCCATCCTTCGTGAGAGCAACGCGCCACTCGACGTCGGCCCGCAACCCGATCTCATCGGACAGCCCTCGATGCGATCGCCGACCAGCTGATCGAGCGGCACGGTGACGGTGACAGCACCTGACCACACATGTTCGCGCGGTCAGCTCACCAAGGCGGTGGCTGTCGACGAGACGGAATCTGTGGTAATCACCGACGGCCAGAGTGACCAGGAGATCACGATGGAAGTAGGAAGGATTCGCCGTTCTCCACAGCAATGGGAAGAGAGTCGATTTCGCAAGCGATTGCGGTCAGGAACCAGGTTGCTGGTGTTGGCAGTCGCCCTCATTGCAGGTGTCGGCGCTGTCGGCCAGGCTGTCGGCTGGGGGCTGCTCACCACGACCATCGGCCCGACGGCGTACCTGCTGCTTGCTCATCCACAGGCAGAATCCGCCCGGCTTCGTTGTTGCCTTCTTGGCCACGCGTGCGCGACCGCCAGCGGTTTGGCGTGCCTGGCGGCTTTTGGGTTGTGGCACCATCCGTCTGCTATCGAACAGCACCGCGAGAACTGGCGCCAGATCGCCGCCCAGACCTTGGCAGTAGGGTTGACAATCCTGCTGCTCGTTCTCTTGAACGCCAATCATCCGCCGGCCGCGTCCACCGCGCTGCTTATCGCATCAGGGCTAGCCCGCCCTGGGCCGCCTTTGTACGGCATGTTGACCGGGCTCGCGCTCCTCTTTGTCGGGGTCGCAGTCGTGTCCCGTTTCTCACCCCCTCCAACTTCTACCGGCGACGGCTGAAGAGTGGATCAGAAGCGACGCTTGAAAAGTTGGTCCCCTCTGGGGCGGATTCTCCCGATCGCCGCCACGTTGCAGGGCTCATGGTCCGAGAGCGGCGGCAAGTGGCTGAGCTGAGGTCAATCAACTCAGCGTTTCACGCTGCCGATTCGCTGCAGTCAGCTGGTGCGCGATCGGCTGTTCAGGAGCGCCAGGCCCAGTGGGGTGGAGGTGCAGGGTGCGGTGTGCCGGACCGTGCAGATCAGCCCGGCCTGGCGCAGAACGGCGGCGTACTCGCTGGCGACGGCGATACGGGCGGCAGCGGCCTGCTCCGTGGTGGTGGTGCAGCCGGGGCGTTCGGTGATCGCCTCGAGCACCCGGGCACGGGTGCGGCCCAGCAGTTTCCGGTTGTGTAGCCGGTGGTTGAGTCCGACCTCGGCGAGCAGTTCGCGGGCTTGGGTGCGCAGGGTGTGGCGTTTGCGGCGCGGCGAGGGATGCGGCGGCGACCGATAGAGCACCAGGCCGGGCCCGGTCTCCTTCTCAGGAGACCGGGCCTGATGCGTTCTTGGGAGGCACCCTGGGAGTGGGTTGGGTGTGGAATAGGGAGACGTCTCTCCCAGCGGGGGTGAGTGAGCCCGTGGGGCGAGAGTCGAGGAAATCGTCGGCGCGACGGTCGGGCAGCTTGTTCCGCTCAACGCGTGCGGTCTGGTCGCCGGTCGGGCCTCCACTCCTGTCCCGGTTCAACCCGGCCGGAGCGCCAAACGGATAAGCCACTGGGCCGGATGGTCGGCGTCGTGATCAGGCCAGGTTGCCGGCCGGGGTCCGTGTCGGGGCGAACTGCTCCTGGATCCAGTTCGGGTAGGCGATCGG
>NZ_LMWH01000293.1 GCF_001507435.1 Streptomyces sp. NRRL F-5122 | reverse complement strand
GCGACACGCAGGTCTCTGACCTGGCCCGGTACGGCGTCATGCGGCTGTTACTCACTTTCGGGTGACGCCCGGGAAACGGGTGGGGTGGCGGACCCTGTCGGACACATGCCTCAAGCCAGTGATTGCAAGGGCGAACGACCTGACACGGCGTCAACCCATCGCATTCCGCCGATAAATGGACCATACAGATGACAGTCATAGAGACATGGGCATCCCGTAACACGGTTCATGTTTCACACACATCACCCCCACCTCGACGGCACGGTATGAGGGCGCGGCCAACCCGGCCTCGCACCCGCACACCGCACCACCCCGCACCACACACGGGACGGTGCCCGCACCAAGCAGGGGGAACCTGTGACCACTTCCACCACCGCACGCCGCCTGGCCGCCGCCGCCCTCACCGCCGCCGCCCTGGCCGGCGCCGCCACCGTCCCGGCCACCGCCGCCGACCACCGCCCCCACCGGCCGGACGTCCAGATCACCCGCGTGCAGTACGACTCCCCGGGCCGCGAGGACCGCTCCAACCGCTCCCTGAACGCCGAATGGGTGCAGATCACCAACAACACCCGCCGCCCCGTCAACCTCAGCGGATGGACCCTCACCGGCCGCGACCACCGCACCTACACCTTCCACCACTACCGCCTCGCCGGCCGCGCCACCGTCCGCGTCCACACCGGCATCGGCCACGACACCCGCACCGACCTCTACCAGGACCGCCGCAACTACACCTGGGACAACCACATCGACACCGCCACCCTGCGCAACGACCGCGGCCGCGTCATCGACACCGCGACAACCACATCGACACCGCCACCCTGCGCAACGACCGCGGCCGCGTCATCGACACCGCCTCCTGGGGCTACCGCAACCACCGCTGACCCCACCCACCGGTGACCGACCCCACCCGGGGCCGGTCACCGGCACCCCACGGTGCGCCGGGCCCCCCAGGCACGGCGCACCGTTCACGTATGCCCATGGGCCTGATCGTCCGAAGGCGCGGCGCTCGCCCTTTGAACCGCCGGACCGGATGCCACGTATGAGTCACCGTGGGTGGCGCCGCGTCACCCGCTGTACTGCCAGGCGGTGCAGGGGCCGGCAGGTGCGGGCCCCTGCGGGACCGCACCGCGTGGCGACCACCGAGGTGGCGGCCGCGTGGCGCGCATGCGGCACCGCCGGGAGAGAGGGCCGAACGATCTCAAGCGATGCGAGCCGTGCCGCCGGCGGCGTTCTCGACATACCCGCCACCGTGAGGCCGGGGGACGCGGTGCGCGAGGCGAACGTTCGGCAGCAGGTGCCGGGGCTGGACGGACTTCGCGGTTTGGCGGCGCTGTACGTGCTCCTGTTCCACTGCTGGCTGTACACCTTCCCCGGCTATCCCGACAGTTCGGCTCCCTGGTGGCTGGACGGGCTGATGTTCGGCCGTATCGCCGTGGTCTTCTTCCTGGTGCTGTCCGGCTTCTCCCTGGCCGTCTCTCCGGCGCACAACGGCTGGCGACCGGGCGGCGTCTCGCGTTTTCTGCGCCGGCGGGCCTGGCGCATCCTGCCTCCCTACTGGGCGGCGCTCGCGTTCAGCCTGGTGGTCTCCTGGCTCGTGGTGCCTGCTTCGCATGTGGGACCACCGACCGACCGATCGATTCTGGTGTACGGCCTGGTCGCTCAGGACATGTTCACCGCGCCGACACCGAACGGCGCGTTCTGGTCGATCGGCGTGGAGGCGGAGCTCTATCTCCTCTTTCCGCTCCTCCTGTTCGTCCGGCGGCGGCTGGGCGCCGTCGTGCTGCTCACGGCCGCGACCTTCCTCGTGGCCGTCCGCGGCCTGACGGCGGCCGGGGCGACGCCGGTGGAGGGCGACAACTGGCTCACTCCGCATCTCGCCCCCGTCTTCGTGGCGGGTCTGGTGGGCGCGGGAATCGTCGTCGCGTCGGACAGGGTCCGTCGCCTGCCCTGGCATCGGCTCGCCGCCGTGGCCGCCACACCGGTCCTGACTCTGGTCGCCGTCAAGGGACCGGTGTGGACGGTGAACCACTACTTCTGGGTGGATCTGGCCGTCGCCCCCGCCATGACGATGCTCCTGGCGGCGGTCGCCACGGGAAAACCAGCCCGTCTTGTACGGCTTCTGACCACCCGCCCCGTTCGAGGTCTCGGTGACTGCTCGTACAGCCTCTACCTCATCCATCTGCCGATCGTCATGACCGTCGTCAGGAGGATCGCCCCGGAGTTCGTCTCCCCCGGCCTGCCCACGTTCTGGTTCACCCTCGCCGTGGCACTGCCCGCTTCGCTGTCGGGGGCGTGGCTGTTCGCCAGGATCTTCGAGATGCCTTTCAAGCGGAACCGGTCCTGGAAGTCCGTGCTCGCGCCGGTGCGTTCACAGCCGGGCGGGGGCAACGAACGGCGGCCCGGAACACGTTCTGGCCGGCCGTCTCCCGAGCCGACGGGCAGCTCGGCCGGGCGCACCGGCCCGTAGTCCGGCGGACCGGAGTACAAGCGGGCGGTGCCCGCAGATGCCCCAGGGCCATGAGGCGTGCTCCCCGGGCCGGGGACCGCCGGCCGGGTCGTCTTCAGCGGTGTCCGTCCGGGGTCAGAGCAGCGATGCGGTGACCTCGGCAAGGCTCCGCCGGTACTCCGGGTCGTACGCCTCGGCCGCCGCCCGGCCCTCCTTCTCGCCGTCGAAGTACCGCCCCGTGACGCCTGCCAGTTCAGGCGCGTCCACCAGGCGCCGGGTGGCCGCGACGCCCTGCTCGAGGGTGTCGACGACGTCCATCCCGGAACGCCGGGACATCGTTGTGGGCATGAAGGACGCGGGGTGGAGGCTGTTGACGGTGATACCGCTGTCGGACAGTTCCCCCGCAAGGTCGAACCCGTGGCAGACGAGCGCCAGCTTGGAGCGGCAGTAGGCGGCGACGTCCGTGTACTCGCGGGTGTGTCCGGGATCGTCGAAGTCGAAGGGCTGCTGGCCGACGGACGCGACGTTCACGATGCGGGAGGGCGCGGAGCGGCGCAGCAGCGGGAGCAGTTCCCGGGTGAGCACGACGGGCGCCAGGTAGTTGACGGCCAGGCGCAGTTCGTGCCCGTCGGCGGACGTCTGCCGGCGAGTGCCCTCCGCATGGAATCCGACGCCGGCGTTGTTGACGAGTACGTCCAGCCGGTCGTGCCGGGCGGCGACGTCCGCGGCGAGGCGCCGGACCCCGGCGAGCGAGGCGAGGTCGGCCCGGTAGGTCTCGCCGCCGGTGGCCACGGCCACCTCGCGGAGGCGGTCGTGATCACGGCCGTGCAGGAGGAGGGTGTGCCTGCCGTCGGCGGCGAGGTCCTCCGCGAGAGCGCGGCCGAGTCCGTCGGAGGCGCCCGTGATGAGGATCGTTGCCATGTCGTACACCTTTCTGATCCGGGGGCACCACGGGTGCCGCCCGGCGGAGGACGGGAGCAGGCAGCGGGACGAGGAGCGGGCCTGTACGCCGCTCACCGGGTGCGAGCCGGTGCGTCCCCTGCCATGTAGCGCGTGCTCCCCGACCCCGTCCGGGCCGTTGCCCGGGCGAGCGAGGAATCGCCGGTTGACCGGCGGCGGAACGCTCCCGACCATAGGCAGCACAGTCATCAGCAAACCAATAGGAATTCCGAGATGTCACATCAGAATCCCGATGGAGACGGTCCCCGGCGGGACGACGGTGAGCCGGCCGCACCACTGGTCCGCCCACCGTCCACCGCCGTCCGCGACGGGCCCCTGGACCTCGGCCTGCTGCGCACCTTCCTCGCCGTGCACCGGGCCCGGTCCCTCACCACGGCAGCCCGGGTGCTGGGCATCTCCCAGCCCACCGTGACCGCGCAGGTGCGCGCCCTGGAGCAGCAGCTCGGCCGGCAGCTCTTCGAACGACTTCCGCGCGGTGTGGCGCCGACCAGCGTGGCCGACGAACTGGCCGGGCGGATCGCCGGGCCGCTGGACGCGCTGGCGGAGGTCGCCGACCGCGGCCGCAGGGGCCTGGAGGCGCCGCCCGAACCGGTGCATCTGGCGGGCCCGGCGGAGATGCTGAGCGTCCGCGCACTGCCCGTGCTGGCACCGCTGGCGGCCCGGGGCATCCCGCTGCGCATCACCACCGGACTCGCCGAGGGGCTGCTCGAGGGCCTGCACGGCGGTCGCTTCGACCTCGTCCTGTCGGCGGTGCGGCCGCGCGGCCGCACCCTGGCAGCGGTCCCGCTCATGGACGAGGAGTTCGTGCTCGTGACGACACCGGGGCATGCCGCCGGAATCGGGCCGCTCACCTGCAAGGACCCCGGCCCGCTGAGCGAGGTCCCGCTGGTGGCGTACGCCGAGGACCTGCCGATCCTGCGCCGGTACTGGCGCCATGTCTTCCGCACCCGCCTGACCGCCCGGCCCGCCGTCGTCGTGCCGGATCTGCGCGGTGTGCTCGCCGCCGTCGTCGCTGGCGCGGGCGCGACGGTGCTGCCCCGCTACCTGTGCGAGGCGGAGCTCGCGTCCGGCGCGTTGGTGGAGTTGCTGACGCCGGAGGATCCGCCCATCAACACCGGCTTCCTGGTGGCACGGGCGGGCGCACCCTCCCGCCCGCCGGTCGAGGCGGTGCGCGAGCGACTCATCGAGGCGGCCCGCTCCTGGTGACCCGCGCGGAGCTCAACACCCGTGTCGCACAGGGTCATGGGCCGGAGCACGGCCTTCCGCGGCCCTTTGGGAGACGGCGTCCGCGCGTCCTTCAGGGACAACGCCCTCCACGGGATGTCCGGAACCTGCCGCCCGGGCGAGAGTCCTTGAGCACCTGGCGGGCCGTGAGCCGACCGGACGTGGCGTTGGTGCCCGCGCCGGGCCAGGTCGCGGCGCCGGTCAGATACAGCCCGGGGATCGCCGTGCGGTAGCCGCTGTGGCCGGGCATCGGCCGGAAGAGGAAGTTCTGGGAAAGGTGGTGGCTGCCGGCGGTGCTGTCACCGCCGACAAGGTTCGGATCGGCCGCTTCGAGGTCCTGAGGGGTGTATGCCGTGACGCAGGCGATCCGTGATGTGCTGCCGGGGGCGTAGCGCTCCAGCTTGGACAGCACCCTGTCGGTCATCGGTTCGACCGCCTCGGGCCAGCGCGTCTGCCGGATGGTGCCTGCCGCGTCGCCGGAGATGACCGGGGGCACGGTGCGGACCTGGATCCACACGACATGGCGGCCCGCCGGGGCCCGGGTCGGATCCACCGCGGAGGTCTGCCCCACGACGAGCAGCGGTTCCGCGGGCAGCAGGCCCGACAGGGACTCGGTATAGGTACGCGCCAGATCGCCGACGTACGGTGCCACGTGCACGTACCCGAATCCGGACAGCTCGTCCCCCGCGGCCCAGGGCAGCGGCCCGTCCAGCGCGAGGTGCACCATCATGGTGCCGGGGCCGTACCGGTAACGGCCTGATGCGCGGCGTACCGGCGCGGGCACCTGCCCGGGCTCCAGCAGTCGCTGATAGAGGGCGGCGGGCCCGACGTCCGCGATCACGGCACGACGCGCCGCAGCCGTGCTGCCGTCGACGCAGCGCACCCCCACGGCTCGTCCGTTCCGGCACAGCACGCGGTCCACCTCGGCACCGGTGCTGACCTCGCCACCGTGCTCGGCCAGCAGGGCACCCAGGGCCTGCGGCAGCCGCTGGGCGCCTCCCTCGACCACGGACATGCCGTTCTCCATGTCGGCGAACAGCTCCAGCAGCGGGAACATCGCGCCGCCGGCCACGTCGGGGCCGAAGTCCAGATGCATGCCCCAGCAGGCGGCCATGGCACGTGCCTCCCGGGTGGTGAACCACGTCTCGCCGAGCTCCCGGGTGCTCATCAGCAGAGTGTGGGTGAGTTCCGCCGCGCCGCGCACGCCCCGGTGGCGCAGCAGGCTCAGCACCTGTCGGACGGCCGCGCCCGAGGGCACGGCACTTCCGTAGAGGCCGAACAGGTACGGGGCGAATCGCTTGTACTGCCGATAGAGGCCGGCGAAGCCCTCGGCGTCCCCCGTGCTGTGCGCGGCCAAGTGCCCGAGGGTGCGTTCGTAGTCGGAATGGACGCGCAGGCTCAGCCCGTCCGGGAAGACGTTGGCATACGGACGGTCGGTGGTGCGGAACCGCAGCCCGTGGCGGGCCAGACCGGAAGCGAAGTCGGCGTACGTCCGGGAACCGAGGAACAGGTTCTGGTTGGTGGAGTACAGGTCGTGCACGAACCCGGGGAGCGTGGCCTCACCTCCGGCGATGGCGCCGCCCACCGCCGCGTTGCGCTCCAGCACGGCCACCGACCACCCCGCCCGTGCCAGGTACAGGGCCGCCACAAGCCCGTTGTGGCCACCGCCGACGACGATCGCGTCGTAGGAGCCCGCCGGGGTCATCGCCGGGACCTCCTGCCACGCTCTCTCGCAGGGGCCGTGCCGGCATCGGCGCCGAAGGCCGTCCGGGCGCGGGCCGTGGCCCGTACGTCCGCGTCGGCCCGCGCTCTCCCCGCACACGCCTCGGCGTCTTCCCTGGTGCTCATGAGCGAGTCCGCGATCGAAAGCGCCGCTGCTCCTCTCCGTCTGCCCCTATTGCAGTGTTCCTCGCGTCCCGGCGGCCCGCGACATCACCGGGGCCCCGCTGAGCCCCGTCCCGCACGGCCGCGGTGAAGGTGCCGGGTGGGTCTTCCCCGCAATGCGTGCGCGGGACCATGAACCGGGCGAATGCGCTCGATCGAAGCGGGTCGCCCCTGGGCCGCCCCACCCAGCTGCTGAGGTGGGAAAACGCTTTGACGAACCACGGGGCGAGGGCGATAGTTGCGTGCCGAATCAAACCCGGTGGTTCGGCATGCATCAGGGGGAGAGCGTGCAGGCCGAAGATCAAGACGTCCGATCCGCGTACGACTCGGCACATGCCCAGTTGCTCGCGGGCCAGTTTGCCCAGGCGCGGCGCACAGCCACGGAAGCGCTGACGGCGGACGGGCCCGGCGCCCGTCTCTACCTGGTGCTGGGGCAGGCCCATGCGGCCGAGGACGACGACGATCACGACGACCGGGCCGAAGCGGCCTACCAGGAAGGCCTGAAGGCGTTCCCCGACGACCTAGATCTGCTCGCGGCGTACGCGGAGTTGTGTCTGCGCAGCGACTACATGGACCGGCCGGCCAGGCACCGGCGCGGCCCCGAACTCGACGCACGACTACGCGAGTTGGCACCCGGCTCGCCACAGGCGCTGCGCATGGAGCAGATCTCGGCGGGCAAGGCGGTGAAAGGCCCCAGGCCGCCATCGCCGTTGCGAACCCAGACGCACGACGCCCGCCTCGTGCTCGCGGCCGTGGGCGATCCCGTCTCGGCCGCCGCGCAAGCCCGTGCCCACGCTCAGAGCCGGCCCGACGACAACCGCTTGGCCACGGTCGCCGAAACCCTCACCGCGCTCGCCCGCCCCGGCCGCGCGCCACTGCGCTGGATGGTGCGCTTCCCCCAGCACACGCTGCTGATCCGTGCGGCCCTGTGCGTAGTTGTGCTCCTGGCCGTACCCGCGCTCCACTGGAACAGCTGGGTGCGCATGGCGGTCGTGGTCACCGTCGTCCCCACGGCTCTGCTCCAGGCCCTGCTGCGCCGGGCACGCCACCGTGCCGGCACCCGGCCCTCCGTCGCCCACGCCGAACCCGTCGGTGTCCCGGACTTCCCCGTACTGCCACCGGTCCCGGCCGCCTCATCCCGGGAGACAGCGGTTGCGGTCCTCGCGCTCGCCACAGTGACGGCGGCTCTGGTGGGGTCGGGCATCTGGGGCTACGAGCAGTACGCCGCCTACCCGCGCTACACCTTTGCGGCGCCGGACCGCGTCCAGGGTTACGAACGGCTGGAGGACACGTCGCTCCAGCAGTTCTTGGAGGGGGTCGTGAGCGAGGACATGGGGGGCAGCGATGCCACGACCTTCACCTACGTGTACGGAAAGAAGGAGAACGAACACCTGTCCGTGATCACGGTGTTCGGCGCGGTCGGCGACTTTCACGAGATGACGCCCGACGCGCTCGGTTCCATCCAGGACGGTCTCCGGTCGGGCCTCACCACCACGGGTCTGGCCGCCGGCAAGGTCTGGTCGGCCGACCCCGGCCGCCTCGGCGGCAGCCTACGGTGCCTGTCGTACGACGCGATCGACAACCAGCGGCTCACCGCCTGCACCTGGGGGGACAAGGGCAGTTTCGGCACCGTTGTGTCACCCGACTCGGGCGCGGGTCACGAGGCCGCAGCGGACCTCACCCGAGCAGTTCGGGAGGCGGTTCTGCACCAGGGGACCCCTGCCGACTCCGTCTGAACGAACCGGGGTTCGCGCCCGGCCGTCCGGGAGCGGAAGGCCTTCTTCCGTGCTACCGGGCGCGGCGGGCCGTGCTGAAGCGGCGCTGGTACGCAGCGGGGCTGATGGACAACTCCCGTGCGAAGACCCGTCGGAGACTCTCGTAACTCGGGAACCCGGCCAGGGACGCCGCCTGTGTCGCGGTGTGCCCCTGGTCGAGCAGAGCCTTCGCGATGTCGAACCGGATGGACTCGACGTAGCGGGCCGGTGTGGTGGACAGCTCTTCCCGGAACAGCCGCGTGAGATGGCGGGGACTGAGGTTGAGATGCCCGGCGAGCTCGGCGAGGGAGTGGTTCCCCGCAGGATCCGCGATCACCAGGTCGACGACGGTGCGCAGGGCCGGGGACCGGGGCGGCGGGCCCTGCAGGGGCCCGGAGAACTGTGACTGGCCGCCCGCGCGTTGCAGATACACCACGAGAGCCCGGGCGACGTCCCGGCTCAGATCAGGACCGTGGTCCTCCTCGACGAGCGCCAGCGCCAGGTCGATGCCGGCGCTGACGCCCGCCGAGGTGTACGTGGTGCCGTCGCGCACGTAGATGGCATCGGGCTCCACATGGATCTTCGGGTGCCGGCCGGCCAGTTCGCGTGTGATCTTCCAGTGGGTGGTCGCACGTTTGCCGTCCAGCAGGCCGGCGGCGGCGAGGACGAACGCTCCGGAGCAGACGGACGTGACCCGGCCGGACCGGACCGCCAGCTCCTTCGTGGCCTCGATCAGGTCCCGGGTGACGGGAGTTCTGGGATGGACGACTCCGCCCGGCATCACGAACGTGTCGGGGTCCGGCTCGGAGGCCGGGCTGCCGTCGACGGCGATCCGGATGCCGACGGACGAGGCGACGTCGGCACCGGTCGTCGACAGCAGGTCGATCCGGTAGTCGGCGCCGAGTCGGTTCGCCTCCCCGAACACCTCTGCGGGACCGGCGACGTCCAGCAGTGCGACCCCGTCGTAGACGAGGATCGCGACCCGATGCGTTGCGGAGTTCACAGTCCTGTTCCTCAGGTGTCCGGTTCCTCGGGTGTCCCGCTTTTCGGGCGGGCTTCTCGGGTGTCTGGATTCAGGTGGTTCATGGCCGGACCGATGCGGCGGCGAAGGCCGTTCGGTCGGCATCGTGGAGAACAGAGTCACCGCCCACTGTTCACCACCACATCGAAAGCGCCACCATCATGACCGACATCATCGCAGCAGTGGAAATACCCGAGACCGCAGCAGTGGCGGAGGCCACCCGTTTTCTCCGTGAAACGACCAGCCCTCTCATCTTCCATCACTCCCGGCGTGTTTTCCTCTTCGGTTCTCTTCACGCACGCGAGCTCGGCCTCCAGCCCGATCCGGAGCTGCTCTACATATCCTCGATGTTCCACGACACGGGGCTTTCCGTCCCGTTCTCCGACGTAGAGCAGCGCTTCGAACTGGACGGCGCCGACCACGCGCGCAAGTTCCTGCTCGACCGCGGGTTCCCGAAGAGCGCCGCCGACGTCGTCTGGACAGCGATCGCACTGCACACGACGCCGGCGATTCCCGGCCGGATGGGCCCGGAGACGGCTGCCACGAACTTCGGCGTACTGACCGACGTGCTCGGCTGGGGACTGGACGGACTGGACGGCGGCCAGGTGGAAGAAATCATGGCCGCCCATCCGCGCGAACAGTTCAAGAAGGAATTCCTGCAGGCATTTGTCGACGGTCTCAAACATCGTCCTGAAACCACGTACGGGACGGTCAACGCGGACGTGCTGGAACACTTCGTTCCGGGTTTCCGCAGCAAGACCATGGTCGAGCGCGTCATTGAAGCGCCCTGGCCGAATTGATGCCGAAGAAGTCAGAGGCAATACGATGACACCCGTGGTTCCGGCCGCACCCATCGTCGTCTTTGGACGGTCCACCACCTTCACCGTGCTGACGCTCGCCACCGTGGTGATGATGGCGACAGCGAGCGGACCGTCGCCGCTCTGTCCGCTGTATCGGGAACGCTGGGATTTCTCGGACACCATGGTCACCGTCGTCTTCGCCGTGTACGTCGTGGGGCTGCTCGGCGCCCTGCTGACGGTCGGGTCGCTGAGTGACCGCCTCGGACGCCGTCCGGTGCTGATCACCGCGCTCCTGCCGGCGGCGGCCGGTACCGCCGTCTTCTGGACGGCCGACGGCGTCCTGTCCCTGGTCGTCGCGCGGGTGCTGCAGGGTGTCGCCATCGGAACGGCCATGAGCGGTCTGGCCTCCGGGCCGGTCGAGTCCTCTCCCCCGGGCCCCACGGTGACGGCGGTCGGCACGAACGTCGGACTGGCCGCCGATGCCGCGGTGGTCGGGCTGCTGGTTCAGTGGGTCCCACGCCCCGACGCGTTCGTCTTCTCCGTCCTCACCCTCGTCTTCCTGGTCCTCGCGGTGACGGTCGTCCGGATCCCCGAGACGGTCGTGCCAGGAGCCGGCGTGCCGGCCTCGCTGCGCCCCAGGGTGCGGATACCGCAAGGAGCCCGGCCCCGGTTTCTGGCCGCGGTGCCCGCCCTCGTCGCGGGACGGTCCGTGACGGGGTTGTTCCTCGCGCCGGCCCCTCCGTCGTCAGCGGCATCCTGCACGTGACATGGGGTGCCGCCGGCGGACTCGACATCGCGGCGCGGCGCTGACTCCTCCGTCCCTCGCCGTCGGCCTTCTGATCCCTTCCTGGGGGCTGAAAGCCACAAGCTCCCTCTGCATCCGGTTCGTCGGGGTCCTGTCGCTGATCGCCCTTGCCCATGCCCGCCGGTCCCAGGCCGAGGAATCCGTCGTCCGTGCCCGGCCGTACGGGCCACGCCCGGCCGGCGCGCGCGTGCCGGACACCACACACGCGAGAGCACACGACACGCTGTGAAAACCCGCTGACACGAACCGATACGTTCACCTTCGGAAGACCGGACAGAGGAGCACTCATGCAAGCCATCACCGCCTCGGACCGCGACGCCGGCGTCAGCGGGCTGACCCTCACCGACCTGCCGCATCCCCATGCCGCCGAGAACGACGTCATCGTGCGGGTGCACGCCGCGGGATTCACCCGTGGCGAACTCGACTGGCCAGGAACGTGGTCCGACCGCGCCGGCCGCGACCGCACTCCGAGCGTGCCAGGGCACGAGGTCTCGGGTGTCGTGGCGGAGCTCGGGTACGGAACCACCGGCCTCACCGTCGGCCAACGGGTCTTCGGACTGACCGACTGGGCCCGCAACGGCTCGCTCGCCGAGTACGTCGCCGTCGAGGCCCGCAACCTCGCCCCGCTTCCCGCGGATGTCGACCACACGGTGGCGGCTGCGCTGCCTATCTCCGGACTGACCGCCTGGCAGGGCCTGTTCGACCACGCGCGGATCACGGCCGGCCAGACCGTCCTGATCCACGGCGCCGCAGGGGGCGTCGGATCCATCGCGGTACAGCTCGCGCTGGAAGTGGGGGCCCTGGTCATGGGCACCGGCCGGTCCGCCGACCGGGACACCGTCCTCGCTCTGGGTGCGCATACGTTCCTGGACCTCGAAGCCGACCGATGGGCGGACGCCGGCGAGGTCGATGTGGTCTTCGACGTGATCGGCGGCGGCATCCTCGCCCGCTCGGCCGCACTCGTCCGCGCCGGCGGCACACTCGTCACCATCGCCGAGCCGCCCACCGTCCGGCCCAAGGACGGACGGGCGGTGTTCTTCGTGGTGGAACCCGACCGCGCACGCCTCGGGGACCTGGTGCAGCGGCTCCGGGACGGACGGCTCGGTGTGCGCGTCGGCGCGGTCCGCCCGCTGACCGAGGCAGCCGCCGCCTTCGCTCCTGAGCGGCGTGTCGCCGGCAGAACGATCATCCGGGTCACCGAGGACTGAAGTCACGGTCAGGTCTTGAGCCGGCCGCCCGGCTCACGTACACGCACCACGCGGCTCGGGCCCGCCGGGAATCCGTCGGGCCCCGCTTCCGACCTGGTGAACGATCGATGCGGACCCGGTCCTTCCGGTCTCCGCACCACGCCTCGCACGGGCGGCGACCGGGTGGTGCCGTCCCGCAGAAACCGGGCGCTTCCAGCTAGGCCACCGGTCCGCCGGCTGACCAGTCGGCGAGGGCCTTCCCGAATCCTCCTGGCAACTGCGGGAACCCCAACGCGATTACAGCGCTGCCGTCTGCGAGGGACTCGAACAGGGCGCCTGCCATCGGCATCAGCGAGAACCCCTGTCCGATCGACGCCAGCCGGGCAGCAGGCAGGTCCCGTGCCACGCCGCGCAGCGCCTGCCCGTCAGCGATCACTGCTTACAGGACGCAACTCATCCCAACGCCCCTCCAGACCGAAGGCCCATCTTGGCCTACGCGTCGAAGTTGAACCCGCGTGGTATCCCCCAACCACGGAACTCCCAGCGGGTTCTCACCGGACCACCGCCCAGATGCCTCGAACCCGCTGATTTCCGTTGATCAGTGGCGAATCGCCCGGACGCACCGGCCACCAGGCGGCAGCTCCCCGCGATGGGCCTGCGGCCGGGTGGTCGGGACGTGGTGCCGAACTCCAGCTTCCGCGCCGGCGGCGGGGCCCGCTGGTCGTCTGCCGCTACCGCGTCGGCCACGCCCGGCCGGTTCGCCCGATGAAGACGGCCTGCGCCGCAACACTCGCCAAACCCAACGCCGCCCGCCGGACCTACGCCGCCTGCCGCGGGAATGCGGGACACTTCATCCCGTCCTCACTCGACATGCGCACTGCCCGGGCTTTCCCGACAACGCCCCGGAAGGTGCGTGATGGAACTGCTCCCCGGCCCAACAGCCCACCAAGCCGCAGTTGGTGCACATCCACCAGGCCCCGCCGGACCGCACGGTGCACCGAATGGTGCTCGGTGTCGAGGTGGTCGCGACCGGCGTCCACTGCGGCCCGCTCCTCGCTGGCGTCCTCACCGCCAGCGCCGCGAACCTCGCCGTGCTCGCGTTCCTCGCCACGGGCATGGCCTGGACGTGGTCACCGTCGTCGGCTCCATAGGCGGCAGTGACGGAAAGGCCGCCGCCAAACGCATCCGTCGCCACGGCCGTTGACCTTGCCTGTATCAGTCGCGAGGCGGCGGTCGTTGTCAGCGCTGCTTGCGGATCTCCCGGTACCGGCGCTCGACGTCGTCCATGAACCAGTCCGGTACCTCGGCAGTGGCCCGTAGGTGCTGGCGTTCGTCGGCCGAGAGCGTCTGCGCGGCGTCATCCACAGCGACCGCGTAGACGTGCATCCTGTCCGACCCTCGCTCACGCCGAAGATCACCCCCGACCGTGGCGCCGTCGGTCGCGAAGCTGAAGGGCAGCATGATCCACCGAAGAAGCCCAGCTTGCGGGCCCGCTCGCGCATTTCGTCGCGAACGATGAGCCGGCACAGACGTTCATCCGCCACGTTCGGGATCGATCGTGACCGATGCATGCGGTTTCCCCTCCCCAGCGGCGGATCAACTGACCAACGCAGCGGGGAGCCCAGCGGCCGCCGCCGTGGCGAGCGCGCTGGTCAATCATCAGCCCGACCTCTGCCCATCCCCTCCGGACGGGGTTGAAGCAGCAGCTACCAACAGCTAGCGGGAACTCAATTCCTCATCCAGGACGCGCGGCCAGTCCTCCTGCCCGAGCCCTGCCGCCATGAGTAGATCGCGCCAGTCAGTCCGTGCAAGGCGGACCGCCGACCGAAACCGTCCCACGTCCCCATCAGCGATCACCACAGCCGCAGTCAAAAGCCGCTCCGTGCTCTGCAGCGAGCTTTCGAGTTCGACTGCCGGCACCCGTAAGGCTCCGATGACACCGCACGCAGCGTCGGCATCCGGAAAGTCGCGCCGGATCCTCTCGTGCAGTCGAGCACTGATCTGCTCCTCGCTCACCCCTTCCCCCTCCTCAAACAGCAACAGGAACAGGCAGGGCGGCCCGCTTCTCGCCAAAGTCCCGGGCTGCCCCTGCCTCCAGTCCTCAACAGACCTGTGGCGGTCTCCCAGCATTACCCAACCAACCGAGTTTCGGGGTGAGCACCTGCCTGCCGCTCTCTTGGCCAAGTGCGTGGCACGAGGGGGTGGCGACCTATCACCCCGGCGGTGCCGGTCTCACGGCCCCGGATCTCGGCAAGGCGGAAGCCATTGCAGGGGCCCGCTCGAGCCTGCCCGCTACAGGGACCGTGCCGACGACCCGGGGTGAGCACTGGCTTTACCAGGGCAACGTGCGGGCCGCCAACGCCGTACCACCCGGCGTGGACATCAAGTCGTCCATGCCGTGCGCGGGTGGCTGGGCCGTGACCACGGGTCGGCACAGTCCCTGCGACTGTCCCGGCTGCGTTCCGCACGGAAGCGCCCCGCAGCGCGTGGCTGCGGAGCGCCTAGCGGGGCTTAGTCGACCATCTGCCCGTCGTGCGTACCGCCCCTGCAGAGGTTGGTCGCCCAATCGACCGTTCCGCCGCCCTGCTCGCACTCACCCGGGGTGGGGCTGGCGGCGGTGGCGGTGGCGGCGCTTGTGAGGCCGAGTCCGGCGAGGGCTGCCGTGGCGATGACGGCGGCAAGGATTCGTCGAATGCGCATTTGGTTCCCCTTTCACGGATTGCCTCGGTCGGGACACTAGCCAGCTTGATCTTCGCCCATGTGGGTGGCACATCATGTTGCGCCATTCAGGTGACATGGCTGTCGGGAGCGGGGCCACTGCCCCGGGCCGCCCAAGGCCACCACGGCCGACGGGGAAGGCGGGACGGACGGCGGCGCGATGGCAGCCCTGGGGGTGGCGACGTCTGCATGACGCGACGCGTCGGACACGCTCCAGTGCCGCGACCACGGCCGCAGGATCACCGCCATACACCACGTGAGGTTCGTCGGACTCGGGAGACACGAAGCGAGTTCGGTCCCCTTGGCTCAGCTCCGGAGTCGAACCTCGGTCGGTGGCTGAGTGCGCCGGCCACAGCGTGGCGGTGCCTTTCGGGTACACGCCAAGTTCCTCAGGGACGGAGACGAGGCCGCGAACGCCAAGAGCTCGGCCCGCCTGGGACAACTAGGCCGAGCAGCCCAAGATCCCGTCCACACGCCGTCCACGCACCCCGAGACGAGGCGTTCGAACGCGAGACAGAGTAAGACAGTCCCTCGATCACAGGGGTGCATGACGAAGGGCCCGTGACCTACTGAAACAGCAGGTCACGGGCCCTTCGTTTCCGTGTGGCGGCGCCAGGATTCGAACCTGGGAAGGCGAAGCCGGCAGATTTACAGACCGCGCAGCAGGTTGTGTTTCAGCTGCAGACGTCAGAGTCGCGCCCTGCTTCGCCCCACACCTGCCCCACAGAAGCGCAATCGCCCCCCATAGCGACCACGCAGTGTCTACTGCGTTTCAATTCTGGCCAGTTCCGAGAGTGCCCACGACGTGAGTATCGCCCGCCTCAACAGCAACCCCAGCAGACGCCCCCCGACCGATTAGAAGAACCTCAAAGCAGAGCCATGGCGTCGGTTACGCCCGCTTTCGTGGCAGAATCCAGCGAAGGACGCGCCAGCTCGTCTTCCGGAGAATGCCCGCGACGTAAAGGTCGTCTGCTTCCGCAGCACGCTCCAACCAGGAACGCGCCTGCTCGTACTCACCCTGGCCGACCAGCACAACCCCAAGCATGGCCATGGCGGTGGCGTTGCCCGCTTCCGCAGCACGCTCCAACCAGGGACGCGCCCGCTCGTACTCACCCTGACTGGCCAGCACAACCCCAAGCACGTCCATGGCATCGGAGTCACCCGCTTCCGCAGCACGCTCCAACCAGAGGCGCCCCCGCTCGTACTCACCCTGACTGGCCAGCACAACGCACAACCCCAAGCACGGCCATGGCATCGGAGTCACCCGCTTCCGCAGCACGCTCCAACCAGGGACGCGCCCGCTCGTACTCACCCTGACTGGCCAGCAGAGCCCCAAACAAAGACATGGCATCGGAGTCACCCGCTTCCACAGCACGCTCCAGCCAGGGAGGCTCTTGCCCGTGCTCACCCCGCGCGATTAGCGCAGCGGCCAACTTAGTCATGATGCCGCTGTTGCCTGCTTCCGCAGCACTCAGCCAGAGGCGCCCCTGCTCCTTCTCGCCCTGACGCGCCAGCACCATCCCAAGCATGGCCATGGCGTCGGAGTGACCCGCTTCCGCAGCACGCTTCAGCAAGGAACGCCCCTGCTCTTCCTCGCCCTGACCGACCAGCAGAATTCCAAGATGGCCCACGGCGGGGGTGTTGCCCGCTTGCGCAGCACGCTCCAACCAGGGACGCGCCTGCTCGTACTCACCCTGGCGGGCGAGCAGAACCCCAAGCACGTCCATGGCCGTGGTGTCGCCCGCTTCCGCAGCACGCCTCCAAGCACGCTCAGACAGCCCGTGAAGTCCTGCTTGGAATGCCGTCAGTCCGATGTTCAGGCAGGCCGCGGGGCTCGCCTCCGCGATCAAAAGCTCCCATTGTGACTCAGGTACACTGACAGGTAGTTCCGCAACGCGCTGGGCGTGTTGAACGAGAACATCTGTGACGCGATAGCCATCCAGGTGGCCGATTTGGGAAGCCTCGGGCGTGAGTGGAGCAGCAGAGCCGCGGACTGGTACGCAGGCCCAATGCACTGCGCTCGTAAACCAATTCTGCTTGGCACCCGCACGTTGCGCGCCAGTCAGGTGACAGGTCGCCAGAACTTCCAGAAGGCCAACTGGCAGCGGCTCCGGGTGGCCGCAGAGGCGAGCATCAACTCCCGCACTGACGACAGCTGCTCCGAATGGGTCATCAGCCTGTTCCCACCTATGGATAAGCTCTGGCACAGCCGCTAGCACCTCGGTCAGGCACGCAGCGTCTCCGTCACCACCCACGGCCTCTCGGAGCCGTGGATCCGCTTGAGCCAGGTTCCGGGCTCGGTCCTGCTCGGCGTTGCTGAAAGTCCTTATGGAGAAGCGGCGGCCCAGTTTGAGGATCTCTCTCGAATCCCGGTTAAGATCTTGCCCATCGTCGGCTTTACTAGACGTACTTAGCCGGGTGTACTCACTCGGCCAGATCGTACCTACTAGTACTACCGGTCGCGTGCGGTCCGCCAACAAGCGTCGCACGGTCTCAACAGTGAGTCGACCTGTCCCGAGGAAGTCTTGCATCTCGTCCAGCCAGACCACGGTGTGCCTCAAGTCCACCGCACTGTCGACCAATGCTGTAAGTTGCCCGGCGGTGGCCGGAATGCACAAACGCCAGTTGTTCAGAACCGCGTTTATCGCTTCGTACGCACACCTGGTTTTACCCGACGCGGCAGGCCCCACGAGAAGCACGAACCCGCCGGATATACTGGCCATCCGTAGAGCCGTATGCAAATCGGCGTCTACATCCCTTGGCACATATGTAGGAAGTTCTGCGGACAGCCCAGGGGCGTCACTCGAAGGCAGTGGGATTGCCGGATGAATACCCAATAGCGCCCGGTCGACTACCTCTCGCACGAACGGTAAGTCTCGATCAGATCCAACCAAGGGTTCGAGCGCAGCCTCCTGGCGTCGGGCCCGCTCGGCCTGCAGCTTTGACTGCTGCGTTAGTGCATCCAACCTCGTCTGCATCAGCGGAGTTGCAACGAGCAACAGTACTCCGCCGGCCCCCGCAACCGCAGTTGTCACCCAGTTCGGACCGGGCAGTTTGACGATGTTGAGTACAGCTGGCCCCACGGTGAACATCAAGACAAAGAACAACGGACCAAACAGCGCGACCCACCAACGCATCCCTCGCCATCGCATGCGCCAGATCATGCCGCAACAGCGCAACTCCGGGCATGCCTGCGCTCGAACCTGCTGCGCGCACCTCTGCACGTATGGGTGCGCTGCGCAGGCCGAGCGACGTGGCTAGCCCGGCGGGGGCACAGCATCCGGAAGGGGTGACGTCCGGGCCGATGCCGAGATCGGGCGGAAAAGGCCGGCGGAACCGGGCCGCCGTACCGCCACCGTCACGGATGCGGCAGCGTGAGCGGACCTAAGCCGGGAGATGGGTCGAGGGGGAGCAGCTGCTGCCGCGATGTGTCGAGCCCGTCATGGGCGCTCCGCTAGATGCACCACCATCGTGGCTAAGCGTTCGGCTGACGGGCCGTCCCTGGGCAGCACCGGACCGCTCTCACTGCTCAGACTTCTTGCGTGTGGATCGACGTCCACCAGGCGGTGAGGCGGTCCGCCATGCCATCCACGTCGTAAGGGTGGCTCAAGCCGAAGTGCTCCGAGGCTTTGCGCAGCCACCTTGTGGCGAGCCTCTACGATCATGGGGGCCGCGCGGGCCATTGCGGGCAGGCAGACACCCGCCCGAGCGCGAACCAGCGTAGGCCCCCGTGATCACTCGCCACAAGGCAGCTCCCGTGCAAACCCTCTCCGCACCGCCCGCGCTGTACCGTCGCCGATCAGGAGGGGCAGCATGCTGAAGAAGCGTAGATGGCACAACCACCCAAGGTGGTACCTGTTGATGGTCGTGCCGCTGATGATCTGGACCGTGACCGATGACAGCAGGATCAGTCGTTCCCTCGGCGTGGTCAGCCTGTTCTGCTGGGGCATCCAGTACCAGCGTGCGATGTCTAAGTGGCGTCGTACGGATGGGGCAACTGGATCTCTGCGCGGGGCCGCCTGGGGGCCGTCCGACGTGGACAACCGCTGACAGGCAACGACAGCTGCCGACCAGATCAATGCAGGCCAGCGCCGAATTCTGACGTATCCGCGCAGGTGACGAAGCAACGCAGCCACTTCCAGAAGAACTGATCAGGGCTACTGGCACCGAGAGCCAAGACGATCACCCCCTATCGTGCCGCCGTGGCTGAAGACTCGGTGATGATCACGCTGACTGGCGACCAGGCCCTCGTGCTGTCCGACTGGCTGGAACGTATGGAGGGCTCTGACGCCTTCGACGCCCTGGTAGACGACCGGGCCGTTTGGTCGGCCTTGCACCAGATCTCGGGCACGCTCGACAAGTCGCTCGTAGCGATCTTCGCGCCCGACTACGCCGAGCGTCTCCAAGCGGCTCGACAGCGGATCAGTGGCGCGGACGAAGACTGACAGCCACGCTGGGCCGTGCCACGCGCGTGCCAGAACAAGGGGGAACCAGCGGAGTACAACGGGGAGAGGGAGCGATCGCGAAAGAGATCGACCCCTGACCAAACTTGCTGGTCAGGGGCCGATACTCCCTAGTGTGGCGGCGCCAGGATTCGAACCTGGGAAGGCGAAGCCGGCAGATTTACAGTCTGCTCCCTTTGGCCGCTCGGGCACACCGCCAGGGATTGTCGCCGCAGGGCCGCTTTTCCGCGGCACCCCTTGGCAACGACGTAAACGATACCTGATGCAGGGGGGTGCTTCGCCACCGGATAGATCGGCGTCCTGAGGGGGCGAGGTGGCTAGGCTTAGGCGGATGCGGCCCGGGATCGACTCCGGGCCGGGCGGCCGCGCTCCCGCACGCCGATACGCACCGATCCATCCCGATACAAGGAGCCACAGGACATGGCCGACTCCAGTTTCGACATCGTCTCGAAGGTCGAGCAGCAGGAGGTCGACAACGCCCTCAACCAGGCCGCCAAGGAGATCTCGCAGCGTTACGACTTCAAGAACGTCGGCGCCTCGATCGCCTGGTCCGGCGACAAGATCCTGATGCAGGCCAACTCCGAGGACCGGGTGAACGCCATCCTCGACGTCTTCCAGTCGAAGCTGGTCAAGCGAGGGGTCTCCCTGAAGTCGCTGGACGCCGGTGAGCCCCAGCTCTCCGGCAAGGAGTACAAGATCTTCGCGTCGATCGAGGAAGGCATCTCCCAGGAGAACGCAAAGAAGGTGGCGAAGATCATCCGTGACGAGGGTCCGAAGGGCGTCAAGGCTCAGGTCCAGGGCGACGAGTTGCGTGTCAGCTCCAAGAGCCGCGACGACCTGCAGGCCGTGATCGCTCTGCTCAAGGGCCAGGACTTCGACTTCGCGCTGCAGTTCGTCAACTACCGGTAGATGACCGGGCAGTACGAGGAAGGGTGGGCACCCCGGCCGGGGTGCCCACCCTTCTTTGCCGCCGGCTGCGGTTCAGGGGTGCTCAGCGCCGTGAGTCGCCGAACAGAACGCGATAGATGATCAGTAGCACCAGCGAGCCGCCGATCGCGGCCGCCCAGGTGGGCCCGTCGTAGAAGTGCTTGCTGATCGGGTGGTGCAGCCAGCGCGACGAGATCCAGCCGCCGATGAAGGCGCCCGCGATGCCGATGAGGGTCGTACCGATGAAACCGCCGGGGTCCTTGCCCGGCAGCAGGAACTTGGCGATGGCGCCCGCCAACAGCCCCAGAACGATCCAGCCGACAATGCCCATGCCGTGAACCTGCCTCTCCGCGCTGTGCCTGTGCTGTGCTCCTGCTCCGGCCAGGCCGTGTTCATTCCTGGACGCTGCCCGTCGTGACGGCCGCACTCGCCCCTGCTTTCCGTGTGCTGGCCCGTCGTCGGAGAGGACGCCTCCGCCGCAGTGGCCGGTTGCAGCGCTCAGTATGGTTCGCCCCATGACACAGTCCGGGGCACAGCAACCCGATGGCCTGGAACTTCGCCGCACCCTCGGCGTCGGGGACGCCGTCGTCATCGGCCTGGGTTCGATGGTCGGGGCCGGGATCTTCGCGGCCCTGGCCCCCGCGGCGCACGCAGCCGGTTCCGGCCTGCTGATCGGACTCGCCGTCGCCGCCGTGGTCGCCTACTGCAACGCCTCGTCCTCGGCGCGGCTGGCCGCCCTGTATCCCGCCTCGGGCGGCACATATGTCTACGGGCGCGAGCGGCTAGGGGTCTTCTGGGGGTATCTGGCGGGCTGGTCCTTCGTCGTCGGGAAGACCGCCTCCTGTGCGGCGATGGCGCTCACCGTCGGCGCGTACGTGTGGCCGGGCCAGGCACACGTGGTGGCCGTCGCCGCGGTGGTGGCCCTGACCGCCGTGAACTACGGCGGCATGCAGAAGTCCGCGCTGCTGACCAGGCTGATCGTGGCGGTCGTGCTGGCGGTCCTCGCTTCCGTCGTCGTGGTGTGCCTCGTTTCCGGGGCGGCCGACACCGCGCACCTGGACATCGGCGCCTCCGGTGGTGCCGGCGGGGTGCTGCAGGCGGCCGGGTTGCTCTTCTTCGCCTTCGCGGGGTACGCGCGGATCGCCACCCTCGGCGAAGAGGTCCGTGATCCGGCGCGCACCATCCCGCGGGCGATCCCGCTCGCGCTCGGCATCACGCTGGTCGTGTACGCGGCGGTGGCCGTCTCCGTCCTTTCCGTGCTGGGTGCCGATGGATTGGGGCGTGCGGCTGCTCCGCTGGCCGACGCGGTGCGGGCGGCGGGGGTGCCCGGTCTGGTGCCGGTGGTGCGTGTGGGAGCGGCTGTGGCCGCACTGGGCTCGCTGCTGGCACTGATCCTGGGCGTCTCGCGGACCACGCTGGCCATGGCCCGCGACCGCCATCTGCCGGGCGCCCTGGCGGCCGTGCATCCGCGCTTCAAGGTGCCGCACCGGGCCGAGCTGGCCGTGGGCGTCGTGGTGGCCACCCTCGCCGCGACCGTGGACGTGCGTGGCGCGATCGGTTTCTCCTCCTTCGGGGTGCTGGCGTACTACGCAGTCGCCAATGCCGCTGCCTGGACGCTGCGTTCGACGCCGGCATCGCGCGTCGTACCGGCGGTCGGGCTGCTCGGGTGCGTCGTCCTGGCGTTCGCGCTGCCATGGGTGTCGGTGGGCGTCGGCGCGGGTGTACTGGGCCTGGGTGCGGCGGCTTACGGCATCCGGCGGTGGATCTCCGTGCGCTGGCCGTGAGCCGGCCCACGGCCTCTGTGCGGATACGCCCTCTCGCCGGGCACGCTCTGCGTGCACACCGCCGGTCGCCGCACGCGCTGTATGAATGTGCCTGCTACGAGGCGCGGGCCGTGCCCGTGCGTATCGGGAAGTCCGGCCACGGCGCCAGGTCCGTGCCGTCGTTGGACTCCTCGTACCAGCCGGTCCCGTCGAGCCAGGTGAGCAGCCAGTCCACGAGGCCGGGAGCGTCCACGTACCAGGCTTGTGCGGCGTCGTCGGCGTTCGGCTCGTAGAGCAGAACCGTGCCCTGCGGGGTACGGCAGTCCACGCACGCATACATGCCGCATCCCCAGTGGGATATCGGCAGGACGCCCTCGGGCCACGGCCAGTCGGGGTCCTTGCGGCCGCTCGCGCAATTCGCGAGGTACTGCGGGACGGCGGCGGGCTCGCCGGACGGCGGGCTGTCGAGCAGGGGCAACAGACCGTACGACGGGCCGAATCCACCGTCCCCTATCCGCAGATACAGGGTCGCGAGCAGCGGGGGCAGCAAGAAGCCCAGGGCCGCCTCGGCGCGGGTGAGCGCGGCCTCCTCCACGGGCTCGGGGAGCGAAGCCCAGCCCCACGGCCGGATGTCGCGGGCCTGTTGCGCCACCCTGTCCAGCAACTGCTCGTACTCGGTCATGGCTTCATGATGCAGGGAGCCACCGACAGTCGGGCGGCCTGTGGACAACCCGCCGGCTTCATGCGGGACCAACGTCGATACGTCGTTCCGCGAGGTGGTCCGGCGGTTCCGGTAAGGGCTGCCGGCAGGGGCCGCGGAACGAGGCTGCCGTCAGCTCGCTCTTCGCCGTGCGCGCGAGGACGTCGTGGGTGCCACGTACGGGAGTGCGCGGCTCGTACGCCCGTCAGCGCGTCGCGAACGGCTCGTCCGTGGATACGATCTCGCGCCCCAGGGGGAGCAGCGAGACCGGGATGAGCTTGAAGTTGGCGATACCGAACGGGATGCCGATGATCGTGATGCACAGGGCGATGCCGGTCACGATGTGGGCGAGGGCCAGCCACCAGCCGGCCAGGATCAGCCACAGGACGTTGCCGATGCAGGAGGGCGCACCCGCGTCACTGCGCTCGACCGTCGTATAGCCGAAGGGCCACAGCGCGTACACGCCGATGCGAAAGGCCGCGATGCCGAACGGGATGCCGATGATCGTGAGGCACAGCAGCACGCCGGCGAGCAGGTACCCGAGGAACAGCCAGAAGCCGCTCAGGACCAGCCAAATGACGTTCAGGATTGTCTTCACCGGTGACGACCTGCCATCTGTTCGAGCCGGGCGATGCGCTCCGCCATCGGCGGGTGCGTGGAGAACATCTTCGCGAGTCCCTGACCGGCGCGGAAGGGGTTTGCGATCATCATGTGGCTCGCCGTCTCCAGGCGCGGCTCGGGTGGCAGGGGCAACTGCTGGGTGCCCACCTCCAGCTTGCGCAGGGCGCTCGCGAGCGCCAGCGGATCGCCGGTGAGCTGGGCGCCGGAGGCGTCGGCCTCGTACTCCCTGGAGCGGCTGATGGCGAGCTGGATGAGGGTGGCCGCGAGCGGGCCCAGAAGCATGATCAACAGCAGACCGAAGATGCCCGGGCCCTCGTCGTCGTCCGAGCGGCCGACCGGGATCAGCCACGCGAAGTTCACCAGGAACATGATCACCGAGGCGAGCGCACCGGCCACGGAGGAGATCAGGATGTCGCGGTTGTAGACGTGGCTCAGTTCGTGCCCGATGACGCCGCGCAGTTCACGCTCGTCCAGGAGGCGGAGGATGCCCTCGGTGCAGCACACGGCGGCGTTGCGCGGATTGCGGCCGGTCGCGAAGGCGTTCGGCGCCTCCGTCGGCGAGATGTACAGGCGGGGCATGGGCTGACGGGCCTGGGTCGAGAGCTCGCGGACCATGCGGTACAGCGCCGGGGCCTCGAACTCGCTCACCGGGCGCGCACGCATCGCGCGTAGAGCCAGCTTGTCGCTGTTCCAGTACGCGTACGCGTTCGTGCCGATCGCTACGAGAACCGCGACGATCAGGCCCGTACGCCCGAAGAGGCTGCCGATGACGATGATGAGTGCGGACAGTCCCCCGAGGAGTACTGCGGTCCTGAGCCCGTTGTGCCGGCGGTGCACGGTACGCCCTCCAAGTGGTGCGGCAGGGGAACCCTTTGTCTGCGAATGCTGTTGACTCCACTTCTCAGTGGACCCTCCCGCACTGGTCAACGCCAGGCGGGGACCTCAAGTTCCCTTGTGCGGGCATCGGAGCGTGTGAGCCGTCCGGGTGAACGGCGACGCCCCGCACACGCGTGTGCGGGGCGTCGCGTACAGGGCATCCGTCAGAAAAGGCCGGTGTCCGAGAAGCGCAGCACGAGCTGGGGCGCTCCGGACAGGGCGACGCCCAGGACGGCACTCAGGGCGATGGCGGCCGTGAGGGGGGCGGGCACCCGCTGCTTCTCGGGCTCACCCTCGGGAGCACGGAAGAGCAGGGCCGTCCACTGCAGGTAGTAGAAGAGTGCGATCACCACGTTCACGGCCATCACCACGGCGAGCCAGCCGAGGCCCGCGTCGACGGCCGCGGAGAATACGGTGACCTTGGCGAAGAGACCGATGATGCCGGGCGGGAGACCCGCCAGACACAGCAGGAAGAACGCCAGGAACAGGGCGGCGAGCGGGTTCGAGGCGTACAGGCCGCGGTAGTCGGTGATGCGGTTCAGGGTCCTCGTACGGCCCACGAGCGCGGCCACGGCGAAGGCGCCGAGGTTGACCGCCGCGTACATCAGGGCGTACGCCACCGTGGAGCCGATCGCCTTCTGGGCGTCCTTGGAGTAGCCGGCCGACGCGATCGGCACCAGGAGGTAGCCGGCCTGGCCCACGGAGGACCAGGCGAGCAGGCGTACGGCGCTGTACGCGCGCGTGGCCTGCTGCCGCAGCGCGCCGACGTTGCCGACGGTCATGGTGAGGCAGGCCAGCGCGGCGAGTGCCGGGCCCCAGACGTCGGAGTAGGACGGCAGGGCGACGACGGTGACGAGGATGAGGCCGGAGAAGCCGACCGCCTTCCCCACCACCGACAGATAGGCCGCGACCGGCAGGGGCGCTCCGACGTAGGTGTCGGGGACCCAGAAGTGGAACGGGACGGCGGCCGTCTTGAAGGCGAAGCCCACGAGGGTGAGGACCACACCCGTCTGGGCGAGAACGTGCAGCTGACCGTCCACGTGCTGGATCCGGTCGGCGATCTGCGTGAGGTAGAGCGAGCCCGTGGACGCGTAGACGAAGCTGATGCCCATGAGGCTGACCGCGGTGGCGGTGACGGACGAGAGGAAGAACTTCAGGGCCGCCTCGGAGGACCTCTTGTCGCCGTACCGCATGCCGACGAGGGCGAACGCGGGCAGGGAGGCGACCTCGAGAGCGACGACGAGCGTCGCCAGGTCGCGGGAGGCGGGCAGCAGAGCGGCGCCGGCCGCGGAGGACAGCAGCAGGAACCAGAACTCCCCCTCGGGGATCCGCCTCTTGGCGTCCTCGAGGACCGTGACGGACAGAAGCGCCGCGAGGAGGGCGCCGCCGAGTACGAGGAACTGGATGACGAGGGTGAAACGGTCCGCCGTGTAACTGCACAGGTGCGGGTCGCCGGCCAGGCAGAAGGTGGCCCGGTCGCCGTCGAGGAGCGGCAGCAGCATGAGCGCCGCGACGGCGAGACCCGCCACGGAGACCCAGCCGAGGAGGGCCTTCCTCCGCGCGTCGAGGAAGAGGTCCGCGACGAGGACGACGAGCCCGACGACGGCCGCGATGGTGGGCGGCGCGACGGCAAGCCAGTCGACGGACTGGACGAGGGTGCTCATCGGGTGCCTCCTGCGAGGAGTTGCTGCACGGCCGGGTCGGTCAGGCCGAGGAGGGCCCTGGGCCACAAACCGGCGACGACTGTGAGGGCGATGAGCGGTGTCCAGGCCGCGAGTTCGTACGTGTGTACGTCGGCGAGCTGCGGGGCGTCCTGCGGGGCGGCGCCCATGCACACCCTCCGCACCACGATGAGCATGTACGCGGCGGTCAGCAGGGTGCCGAACGCGGCGATCGACATGAATGCCAGGAACGCCGGGCGGCTGAGATCCGCGGCGGGCTTGAACGCACCGAACATCGCGAGCATCTCGCCCCAGAACCCGGCCAGTCCCGGCAGGCCCAGCGACGCCACCGCGCCGAAGGCGAGCAGACCGCCGAGTCGGGGAGCCTTGCCGTAGAGGGCGGCGCCGGACTTCTCGGCGAGGGTGTCGAGGTCGGTGGTGCCGGTGCGGTCCTTCAGCGCGCCGACCAGGAAGAACAGGAGGCCGGTGATGAGGCCGTGGGCGATGTTGGCGAAGAGCGCGCCGTTCACGCCGGTCGGGGTCATCGACGCGATCCCGAGCAGCACGAAGCCCATGTGGCCGACGGAGGAGTAGGCGATGAGCCGCTTGAGGTCGCCTCGCGCACCGCGCTTGGCCAGAGCCAGGCAGGCCAGGGATCCGTACACGATCCCTACGACGGCGAACGCGGCGAGGTACGGCGCGAAGGTGTGCGATCCGTCGGGCGCGATCGGCAGGATGATTCGGACGAACCCGTACGTACCCATCTTCAGCAGGACACCGGCCAGCAGCACCGAACCGACGGTCGGCGCCGAGGTGTGAGCGTCGGGCAGCCAGCTGTGCAGCGGCCACATCGGCGTCTTGACCGCGAGCCCGATCCCCATCGCCAGAACGGCGATGACCTGCACGGATGCGGTGAGTGACCGGCCATTGTCAGTGGCGAGTGCCACCATGTCGAACGTGCCCGCCTTGAGCCCGATCAGGAGCAGGCCGAGCAGCATGACGACGGAGCCGAGCAGCGTGAAGAGGATGAACCTCCAAGCCGCCTGGGTCCGCCCCTCACCGCCCCAGCGGGCGATGAGGAAGTACATCGGGATGAGCACCATCTCGAACGCGAGGAAGAACAGCAGCAGATCGAGGACGGCGAAGGTCGCGAGGGTGCCGGACTCGAGGACGAGCACCAAGGCGACGAAGGCCTTCGGGGACGGGCCCGCGGGCATCTTGAAGTACGAGTAGAGCGCGCAGAGGAAGGTCAGCAGCGCGGTCAGGACCAGAAGGGGGAGGGAAATGCCGTCGATGCCGAGGTGGATCCGCACATCGAGTGCCGGGATCCAGCTGATGTCGGTGGCGGCCTGCATCTTCGACGGATGGTCGTGGTCGAAGCCGAGCGCCAGGACGATCGCCGCGATGAGCACGACACCGGTGACGGTCACGCCGTGCCGCAGCACGGCCTGCTCGGGCGACTTCCCCTTCAGCCCGGGCGGGGCCGGCAGAAGGGCGGCGAGCGCGCCGATGAGCGGCACGACGACGATGAACGCCAGAAGGATCTGCATCACGGACTCACTGATATCGATCACGCCTGCTCACGCTCCCGTGGCGACGAGGAGGGCGGCCACCGCGAGGACGACGGTGCCGGCGAGCAGCGCGCTCACATAGGTCTGCACATTGCCGGTCTGGGCGCGCCGTACCGCGGCCCCCAGCAGGCGGGGTAGGGCGCCGGCGCCGCGCACGTAGGTCTCGACGACCTCACGGTCGAGGAACCGGACGAGGCTCGCCCCCGCCCTGACCGGACGGACGAAGAGCGCGTCGTACACGGCGTCCAGGTGGAAACCGACGGCAGCATGGCGGTGCAGCGGGCCCAGCAGGAGACGGCCCGGGTCCGCGGGGTCGTGTGCGTAGGCGACCTCTCCGTACGCGGGCTCATGGCTCGCGATGGCCTCGGCCTCGACCAGACCGGCGTCCGCCTCGGGGTGGGCCGCGACCGCACCCAGGGGGACGCGGCCGGCGAGCGCGGTGGTGTGGCGCCAGGCGCCGTAGGTCACGAGTCCGCCGACCAGGGCGAGGCCCGTGCCGAGGACGGAGGTGATCAGCGTCGGCGTCAGGTCACGGCTGTCGAACCAGTCGGGGAGCACGCCGTACGCCAGTCCGAAGGCCAGCGACGGAACGGCGAGCACCCACAGCACGGCGTTCATGACGAGGGGCTGCTTGCCGTGGTCCGGCGCCTCGGCACCGTGGCCCCGGAAGGCGAGCAGCCACAGCCGGGTCGCGTACGAGGCGGTGAGCAGTGCCGTGAACAGGCCGACCAGAAGGACGATCCACCCTGCGACACCGGGGGCGTGCTCGGTGTGCCCCGTGGCGACGTGCTCGGCGGCACCGAGCACGGACTCCTTGGAGAAGAAGCCGGCGAACGGCGGGATCGCGGCGAGAGCGAGCAGTGCCACGGTCATCGTCCAGTAGGCGTCGGGGACGCGGGCGCGCAGGTCCTTCATACGGGACATTGCGGCCAGCGAGTTGGTGCCGGCGGCGTGGATGATCACGCCGGCCGCGAGGAAGAGGAGCGCCTTGAAGGCGCCGTGGGACAGGAGGTGGAAGACGGCGGCCCCGCGCTCGCCGACGGCGAGGGCACCGGTCATATAGCCGAGCTGGCCGATGGTCGAGTAGGCGAGCACGCGCTTGATGTCGTCCTGGGCGAGCGCGGCGAACCCTGAGCCGGCCATCGTCACGGCGGCCATGACGGCGAGGACGACCATCGCGGCCGAGGAGGCCTGGAACACCGGAAGGAGGCGGGCGATGAAGTAGATACCCGCCGCGACCATGGTCGCGGCATGGATCAGTGCGGAGACGGGTGTCGGGCCGGCCATCGCGTCGGGGAGCCAGGTGTGCAGCGGGAACTGCGCCGACTTGCCCGCCACACCGGCCAGGAGCAGCAGCGCGATCAGGGTCGGGTGGTGCAGTCCTCCGCCGGCGACGGTGCCCAGGATCTTCGTGATGCGGAAGGAACCGGCGTCGGTACCGAGCGCGAACAGACCGATGAGGAAGGGAACGTCGCCGAGCTTGGTGACCAGGAAGGCCTTGATGGAGGCGGCGCGGGCCTCCGGGGTCTCCCAGTAGTGACCGACCAGGAAGTAGGAGCAGATGCCCATGACTTCCCAGCCCACCAGCAGCACGATCAGGTCGCCCGAGTAGACGACCAGGAGCATCGCGGAGGTGAACAGGGAGACGAGAGCGGCGTACGAGGGGTAGCGCGGGTCCTCGCGCAGATAGCCCGTCGAGTAGATCTGCACGCACAGGGCGACGAGGCCCACCAGGACGGCGACGAGTGCGGCGAAGCCGTCGATGTGCAGCGCGAGTTCGATCGGGACCGAGCCGGTGGGTGTGAACTCGGTCGCGGAGTCGACGGCCCGGCCGCCGCCCTGACGTGCCGCGACCAGCACGGCCAGTACGAACGCCGCGAGGGTCGGCAGGACGGCGAGCGGGCGGACGAAGCCGGGAGCGGTGCGGCCGAGCAGCAGGCCGGCTGCGGCTCCGAGGAAGGGAAGGAGAGGGACGAGGACGGCGAGGGTGGTCGTGGTCACGCGGTGGCCTCAGCCTTCTCAGCCTCGGGGGCGTCGCTTTCGTGGCCCTCGGCGGTGTCGCGGAGTCTGTCGATGTCCGAGGTACCGCGATTGCGGTGGACGGCGAGGACGATCGCCAGGCCGATACCGATCTCGGCGGCGGCGATGGCGATGGTGAACAGGGTCAGGGCCTGACCGGAGTGCAGCGTCTCGCGGGCGGTCCTGTTCAGCCAGACGTCGAAGGCGACGAGGTTGAGATTGACGGCGTTGAGCATCAGCTCGACGGACATCAGGACGAGGATCGCGTTGCGGCGGGCGAGCACGCCGTAAAGGCCCGTCGAGAAGAGGAGGACGGCGAGAACGGCGGGATAGACGAGGTGCATCAGCGGACGCCCTCCTTCTCGCTCCGGCTGCCCGGGACGGCCGGGGTGCCCGTAGTGGCGGCCGCCGCGTCCGCCTTCGCCTTGCGGGAGAGGACGATCGCGCCGACCAGGGCGGCGAGGAGGAGGACGGAGAGGGCCTCGAAGGGAAGCACCCAGTTCTGGAACAGGCTGGCGCCCGTCACCTTGGTGGAACCCGAGGGTGCGCCGCCGAGGTCGATCCAGGTCGTGCGGAACGCGTCGACGACCACCCAGACGAGGGCGGCCGCGGCCGCGACGGCGACGCCGAGTGCGGCCCAGCGGTTGGCGGAGTCGGCATCCGGCGAGCGGCCGATGGGTGCCTTGGTGAGCATCAGCCCGAACAGGAGGAGGACGACCACGGAACCGACGTAGATGAGGACCTGCATCCACGCGATGAACTCGGCGGTGAGCAGCAGGTATTCGACGGCGAGGCCACCGAGGGTCACCACGAGCCACAGGGCGGCGTGCACCAGCTGCCTGGTGGTGACGGTGACGAGCGCGGCGCCGAAGGTCACCAGCCCGACGAGGAGGAAGGCGATCTCGACGCCGGTCGGGGAGAGGAAGCCGTGCGGTGCGGCGGCGGCCGTGGTCGCCAGTGCGGCGGCGGGGCTCACGACGCTCCCTCCTGGGGGTCGGTGGGCTCGGTCGGCGGCTCGGCCTGCGCGGCGGCCAGCTTCTCGGCGGCCTTGCGAGCGGCGGCGATCTCCTTGGGCTCCTCGGCGCCGGGATCGAGGGCGGGCGGGGCCGGCACGGTCCACATCCACTCGCGGAGCTTGTCGCGCTCGTGGGTGAGGTCGCGGATGTCGGTCTCGGCGTACTCGAACTCCGGGGACCAGAAGAGGGCGTCGAAGGGGCATACCTCGATGCAGATACCGCAGTACATGCAGAGGGAGAAGTCGATGGCGAAGCGGTCGAGGACGTTGCGGCTGCGCTCCCGGCCGCCCGGGGTCGCCGCCGGGACCGTCTCCTTGTGGGAGTCGATATAGATGCACCAGTCCGGGCACTCGCGGGCGCACAGCATGCAGACCGTGCAGTTCTCCTCGAACAGGCCGATGACGCCGCGGCTGCGCGGCGGAAGAGCGGGCTGGGCGTCCGGGTACTGCTCGGTGACGGTCTTCTTCGTCATCGTGCGCAGGGTGACGGCCAGGCCCTTGGCGAGACCGGAGCCCGGGACGGACCGGCGGGGCCGCCCGGAGGGCGTCGTCGTGGGGTGGTCGGGCGACGGGCGGGACACTAGGAGATCACCACCTTGACGATGCCGGTGACGGCGATCTGGGCGAGGGAGAGGGGGACGAGGAGGGTCCAGGAGAACTTCTGGAGCTGGTCCTCCCGCAGGCGGGGGTAGGTGACGCGCAGCCAGATGACCACGAACGCGAGGATCGCGGTCTTCAGCAGGGTCCAGACCCAGCCGAGGCCTTCGGCGCCCCAGGGACCGTGCCAGCCGCCCAGGAAGAGGACGGTGGTCAGGCCGCACAGGACGATGATCCCGGCGTACTCGGCGAGCAGGAACAGGGCGAATCGGAGCCCCGTGTACTCCGTGTACGCGCCGAAGATGATCTCCGAGTCGGCGACGGGCATGTCGAAGGGCGGGCGCTGCAGTTCGGCGAGGCCGGCGACGAAGAAGACGATCGCGCCGACGATCTGCCAGGGCAGCCACCACCACTCGAAGGCGTCGACGATGCCGGGGAGCGAGACGGTGCCCGCCGCCATCGCCACCGAGGCGGCGGCGAGCAGCATCGGAAGTTCGTAAGCGAGGAGCTGCGCGGCGGTGCGCAGACCGCCCAGGAGGGAGAACTTGTTGGCGGAGGCCCAGCCGGCCATGAGCGAGCCGAGGACACCCACGCCCATGACGGCGAGGACGAAGAAGATGCCCGCGTCGATCACCTGACCGACCGCGCCCTCGCCCGGGCCGATCGGGATGGCGAGAAGGACGAGGAGGTACGGCAGGAGGGCGACGGCGGGGGCCAGTTGGAAGACGCGACGGTCCGCGCCCGCCGGGACGACGTCCTCCTTCTGCGCGAACTTCACGCCGTCGGCGACGAGTTGCGCCCAGCCGTGGAAACCGCCGGCGTACATCGGGCCGAGTCGTCCCTGCATATGGGCCATGACCTTGTGTTCGGTCTGGCCGACGATCAGGGGGAAGGTGAGGAAGACGACGAACACGACCAGGAGTCGCAGGCCGACGTCGAGAGCGCCGTTCACCGCGTGCCTCCGGTGGGGTCGTCGGGGGTGGGGGGTTCGTCGGAGTTCGGGGACGGTGACGGTGACGCGGACGGCGACTCGGCGGGCGGGTCGTCGGGGCGACGGGTTTCGCCACCGCCCGTCTCGGCCTCAGCGCCGTCATCGGCTTCGGGCGTGGACCCGGCTTCCGGCTCGGACGCACCTTCGGCCTTCGGTTCGACCTCGGCCTTCTGCTCGGCCGCACCGTCCGCCTTCGGCTCGGCGTCAGCCTCCGGCTCGGCTCCCGGGCCGCCCGCGGTCCCGGCCGCAGCCGTGCCCTCGGCCGCCTCCGCCAGGTCCACCGTGTCCGCGGCGTCGGCCCTGTCCGCCGTATTCGCGGCGTCCGCGCTGTCCTCCCTGGCCGGACGTTCCGGCGTGGAGGTGGACCGGGAAGGCTCGTCGAAGGCCGGGCGGGCGTGGTGCCAGGGGGCGTCCGAGCTGCGCGCCGCTGTGGACGGTTCGGGTGTCGCACCTGTGTCTGGGGCTTCGGAGGCGCCCGTACGCTGCGAGGCGGATCCTCCGGACGCGCTGCGCGCACGCCGCGCACCCGCCGCCGGTCCACCAGCGGCGCCTTCCGTCCCGGCCCCCTGCGCACGCTGCGAGGCCGAGCCCTCGGACGCACTCCGCGCCCGACGCGCACCGGCCGCAGGACCGGCGGACCCGGCGCCCGCCTCGGCCTCACGCTGCGACGCCGAACCCTCCGACGCGCTCCGCGCCCGACGGGGCGGGGGCGAGGTCTGCGTGGGCTCGCTCGCGGCCGGGGCCTGGGTCGCGGAGCCCTCCGCTGCCGTGCGGGTACGACGGACGGGGCGGTCGCCGGCCGTGCGTCCTGCGGCACGGGCCGTGCGGGCGGGGGCCGGGGGAAGCTGCCCCTTGAGAGGCCCCCACTCGTTCGGGTCGGGCACCCCCGGGGGCAGCATCTGGCGGCGCTTGGGGCCGCCGTGGTCGGATTCGCCCGGTTCCTTTGCGCCGGGCCAGGCCTTGGCCACCCGGGCCGCCAGGACGAAGTCCTTGCGCAGCGGATGCCCCTCGAAACCCTCGGGCAGAAGCAGGTGGTCCAGCCCCGGGTGGCCTTCGAAGGAGACGCCGAACATCTCGTGGGTCTCGCGTTCGTGCCAGGCGGCGCCCGCGTAGACGTCGACGGCGGAGGGAAGGACGGGGGCGTCGTGCGGGACCGTCGTGCGCACGAGCAGACGGCGGACCGGCGTCAGGGCCACGACGTGGGCCAAGACGCGCATGCCCGTACCGGGGTCGTCGACCGCGCTCAGCCAGTCGAAGAACGTGCAGCCCAGGTCGTCGCGGGCCACCCGAAGCGCCGAGATCCAGCCCGAGGCGGGCACGTCGACCGTCAGGACCTCGTACGACTCCTCGGCCGTGGCCTCCGCGCCGAAGAGGTCCTCAACGGGCGCGGGCAGCCAGGCGGTCCCGGTCATCGTGCCACCCCCGGACCCGGTCCCTGGTCCGCGGCCGGCCCGTCTGAGGCCGTCGCCGGGGACGGCGGCTGGACCAGGCCGCTCTGCAGGGCTGCGGTGGACGGCCGTGTCGAGCCGTACCGCTCCCCGAGCGACTCGCGCGCGATCTTCTCCTGAAGTTTGAGGATGCCCTGGAGCAGCGCCTCGGGACGCGGCGGGCAGCCGGGGACGTAGACGTCCACCGGGATGATCTGGTCGACGCCCTTGGTGACCGAGTACGAGTCCCAGTAGGGGCCGCCGCAGTTCGAGCAGGCGCCGAAGGAGATGACGTACTTCGGCTCGGGCATCTGCTCGTACAGGCGTTTGACGGCCGGGGCCATCTTGTCCGTGACCGTGCCGGACACCACCATCAGGTCCGCCTGGCGCGGGCCGGGCGCGAACGGGATCACTCCCAGGCGGATGAAGTCGTGCCGGGCCATCGAGGCGGCGATGAACTCGATCGCGCAGCAGGCGAGACCGAAGTTGAAGACCCACAGCGAGTAGCGGCGACCCCAGTTCAGGATCACCTTCATCGGCTCCGGAGCGAGCCGGGAGAGCGCGCCGAGCCTGCCCCTGCCTTCGGCTGGAAGCACCTCGGGCTCCGGCAGCAGCACCGGCTCCGCGGCCGACGGGGTCGAGGGGTTCACGTCCATGTGAGGACCCCCTTCTTGTATGCGTAGAGCAGTCCCACGGCCAGGAAGCCGAGGAAGATGAACATCTCCACGAGCGTCGTCGCGCCGTAGCCGGGGGCGGCGAACACCGTCGCCCAGGGGAACAGGAAGATCGAGTCGACCGCGAAGATCACGTACAGGAACGCGTAGACGTAGTAGCGGACCTGGGTGTGGGCCCAGCCCTCGCCGACGGGATCGACGCCGCACTCGTACGTCAGGAGCTTCTCGGGTGTGGGCACGACGGGCCGCAGCAGGCGGCCCGCGCCGAAGGCGACGGCGACGAACAGCACGCCGACGACGGCGAGCAGCCCGACGACGGAGTAGGACTGGAAGTAGTCCGCCGCGACGACGTTCCCGGTGTGCACGGCACCCGCCGTGCTTCCGTTCCCCACGTTCCCGGTCTCCGCCATGACAGCGACGGCGGTCGGATCCGGCACGTCAGCCCCTCACTCCCTGGCCCCGTGACTCTGATGAACCGTGTGTTCGACGATCTGTACGCACGGGAGTCTAGGCCCTGCTAAAGAAAGGGTAAGCAGCCCGTCGCGCCCCGAGATGCGCGGTGCTCCGCTCGCGGCATCGATCACCTGCCCCCGGGCAGGGCTCCGCTCGCGCTGCCGCGGAAGCCGCAGGGGTGGGGTTTGCCCCAGTAGGTCTCGGCGGTCCGCCTCATGGCGTTCCCGGGGGCCGGGTTGGCAGGCTGGCGGACATGACCGAACGAGGCCGGAAGATATGACCGAACGCATCACGAGCTCCGGCGCCCCGCACGGCAGGCGCCCGCCGCCCCTTTCCCCCGATTCGGACGGGGAGCGGCCGCCACCCGCGCGCATGGCCCTGGGCGGGCACACCTGGCGGGAGATCGCGCATCTGCTGGTCAATCTGCCGGTGTCGCTGGTGGGCTTCACCTACGTGGTGACGGTGCTGTCCACTGGCGTGGGGATGACGGCCACCGTGGTCGGCCTGCCGCTCCTGGCCCTCGGGCTGTTGGGCGCACGGCAGCTGGGCAAGCTGGAGCGGGCTCGGGCCAGGGCGCTGCTCGGGGTGCGGGTGGAGGAGCCGAGCCCCCTGCCGTTGCGCAGGGGCGGCGGGACGTTCCAGCGGATGTGGCTTGCCTTGAAGGACCAGGTGGGCTGGCGAACGGTCCTGTACGAGTTCATCCGGCTGCCCTGGGGTATCGCGACCTTCACGGTGACGTTGGTGTCGCTGTTCGTCCTGTGGCCGGTGCTGCCGTTCATCACCCGGGGGCTGACGAACGTGGACCGGGCCATGGTGCGCGCACTGCTGTCCCCATCGGACGAACTGGAACGGCGCATCGCGGAACTGGAGTCCGACCGCGGGGTGGTCGTCGACACCGCGGCGGCGGATCTGCGGCGCATCGAGCGCGATCTCCACGACGGGGCACAGGCCCGCCTCGTGAATCTGGCGATGGGGCTCGGTCTGGCCAAGGAGAAGCTGCTGGAAGACCCGGACTCGGCGGCGGCGATGGTCGCGGAGGCGCACGGCGAGGTGAAGCTCGCGCTGCAGGAGCTGCGGGACCTCGCGCGCGGCATCCATCCGGCGGTGCTCACCGACCGGGGGCTGGACGCTGCGCTGTCGGCGGTCGCCACACGCTGCACCGTGCCGGTGAAGGTGACCGTCGATCTGGAGGCGCGACCGGCCGCGGCGATCGAGGGCATCGCCTACTTCACGGTCTCGGAGCTGCTGCAGAACATCAGCAAGCACAGCGGGGCGAAATCCGCCTCGGTCGACGTCTGGCGGACCGACGAACGGCTGCTCATCCAGGTGCACGACGACGGTCGGGGCGGCGCAAGCCTCGATGCCGGCAGCGGCATGGCGGGACTCGCGGAGCGGCTGGGCGCGGTCGACGGCCTGTTCGTCGTCGACTCCCCGGTGGGCGGCCCGACCACCGTCACGGCGGAGCTGCCGTGGCGGGGCCGGGAGCACGAGGCGCGGCGCGGCTGAGAGGCCGGCGAACGGGGACGGCGGGGCGGTCGTACGCGGGAGCGTACGGCCGCTCGGCGTATCGGGGCCCTGGGAGGGCCGGGTACGGGGTGGGGAAAACCCCCGGTCCAAGACGCCGACGCGCTCCATGGTCCGGCGGGCGCCAGGACAGCAGGGTGGGGGTACGAACCTGCGGCGGGCCGAGCGGGCCCGCCGCTCAGGGGTGGATGACGAGGAGAACGGACAACGCCGATGGCCACGCAGTACGGGCAGGGGTACGGAGAGTGGGACGACCCCGGATCGGGAGCCGCCGAGGGGGGGAGGCACCGGCTTCCCCTCGTGCTGCTGGCGCCGATCGAGGGACGCAGCTGGGGCGAGTTCTGCTACCTGCTGCTGAGCCTGCCGATCGGCATCACGATGTTCACCTACAGCGTCACGATGTTCTCGCTCGGAGCGGGGCTGCTGGTGACGTTCCTCGGGATCCCGGTGCTCGCGGCGGCGCTCGCGGGGGCCCGAGGGTTCGGTGCGCTGGAGCGGGCACGGGCGCGAGGGCTGCTGGGGCTCGAGGTGGCCGACCCCGAGCCGCTGCGGATGAAGCGACGCGGCGCGATGGCCTGGGTCGGGGCGATGCTCAGGAGCGGGACGTCGTGGCGGCACATGCTCTACACGGTGCTGCAGTTCCCGTGGGCGGTGTTCTCGTTCAGTGTGGGGGTCACCTTCTGGGTGTGCGGATGGTCCCTGCTGACGTATCCGCTGTGGTTCTGGGTGTTCCCGAGGTACCTCGGGCAGGACGGCATACAGCTCTACGGCGACGAGACGCACCACGTCTATGTGGACAACCCGTTCGAGATCACGGTGACCGTGCTGCTGGGGCTGCTGATCACGCTGGCCACGCCGTGGATCGTGCGGGGGCTGACGACCGTGGACCGGCTGCTGGTGCACGGGCTGCTCGGGCCGTCGCGGCTGGCGACACGGGTGGTGGAGCTGGAGTCGGACCGCGGGGTGGTGGTCGACACGGCGGCTGCGGACCTGCGGCGCATCGAACGGGATCTGCACGACGGGGCTCAGGCCCGCCTGGTGGCGCTGGCCATGGACCTGGGTCTGGCGAAGGAGAAGCTGACCGAGGATCCGCAGGCGGCGGCGCGGATGGTGGACGAGGCGCACGGAGAGGTGAAGACGGCCCTGCAGGAGCTGCGGGACCTCGCCCGCGGCATCCATCCGGCGGTGCTCACGGACCGGGGGCTGGACGCGGCGCTGTCGGCGGTGGCCTCGCGGTGCACCGTGCCGGTTCAGATGGACGTGGACCTCGCGTCACGGCCGGCGCCGGCGATCGAGGGCATCGCCTACTTCACTGTGTCGGAGCTGCTGCAGAACGTCAGCAAGCACTCCCGGGCGACACGGGCGACGGTGGACGTGTGGCGGGTGGAGGACCGGCTGCTGTTGCAGGTGGCCGACGACGGGATCGGCGGTGCGGACACCTCCGCGGGGTCGGGGCTGGCCGGGCTGGCCGGACGCCTCGATGCCGTGGACGGGGTGCTGGTGGTGGATTCCCCGGCCGAGGGTCCGACCCGGATCACCGCCGAACTGCCGTGGCGGTCGGCCTGACGGCGACCGGGCGCCGCCCCTGACGCGCCGCCCCCGTCCGTTCGTTCGGCGGGGGCGGCACGGCGCGGTTGTCACCGGGGCGGCTCATCGGGCCACCGGACGTCCGCCGCCCTTGACGTGCAGGACGCCCGCCGCCCTTGCCGCACCCCGTCCTGGCCGCACGGGACTGCCCTTGCCGCACCCCGTCCCGACCGCGCAGGACGCCGGCACGAGCGTCCCGCACACCCCGCCGGCGCCTTGCCCGCCGGCCCGGGCGGAATCCCGCCCACCCCCATGGGACCCAGTCCCTCCCCCGGTGCAGACTCCCCCAGGCCCGCCGGGCGGAACACGGCCGGTTCAGTTGTCCACAGGCCCCGGTGAGAAGGAGCGGACGGCGTAATACTGAGGTGCCGAGGGGCGACCTCACGACGCGGGCCGCCCGGGACACCGCCGGTAGAGACGGCTGGAGACGAAGGGCACGGGGGCCGAAGATCGTGGAGGACAGGGTGCGGGTGGTCATCGCCGAGGATTCAGTGCTGCTCAGAGAGGGCCTGACGCGGCTGCTGACCGATCGCGGACATGAGGTCGTCGCCGGTGTCGGCGACGGCGAGGCATTGATCAAGACCATCACCGAGCTGGCGGACCGCGGCGAGCTGCCCGATGTCGTGGTCGCCGACGTGCGGATGCCGCCGACCCACACGGACGAGGGGGTCAGGGCAGCGGTTCAGCTCCGCAAGGCGCACACCGGGCTCGGCGTGCTGGTGCTGTCCCAGTACGTCGAGGAGCGGTACGCCACCGAACTGCTGGCCGGTTCCAGTCGCGGGGTCGGTTATCTGCTCAAGGACCGGGTCGCCGAGGTGCGCGAGTTCGTGGACGCCGTGGTGCGGGTGGCCCAGGGGGGTACGGCGCTGGACCCGGAGGTGGTCGCGCAACTGCTCGGACGCAGCCGAAAGCAGGACGTGCTGGCCGCGCTCACACCGCGGGAGCGGGAGGTCCTAGGACTGATGGCCGAGGGCCGGACGAACTCCGCGATCGCCCGGCAGCTCGTCGTGAGCGACGGAGCCGTCGAGAAGCACGTCAGCAACATCTTCCTGAAGCTCGGTCTGTCACAGAGTGACGGGGATCACCGGCGTGTTCTCGCCGTCCTCACCTACCTCAACTCCTGATCGACTGACACTGTGTCACGAAGCCGGAACCGGCAGTGCCGGGTACTCCGGAAGCACCAGAACCAAAGGATGAACAAGGAGCGTCTTCAAAAGCATCGTCGGGGGGCTGGAAAATCATGACAAGTCAGGGCGTCGGATCGTCTCGCCATGATGTCCATCATGCGAGAGACCGAGGGAAGGCGACCCTTACCGACGTAGGGTTGATCCTGGGAAGGCCGGCGGGCCGGCCCCTCCCGGTCAGCCGCCTCGAGGGAGGTCCAGTTCAGTGACCAGCCAGGTCAGCAGTCCAGCGGAGCAGGCAGACGGAGCCGCCGTAGGGGAACAGCGCAAACCGGCGGGCGCGAAGGATGTGCAGAGGCTCGACCGGGTGATCATCCGTTTTGCGGGGGATTCCGGTGACGGGATGCAGTTGACGGGTGATCGTTTCACGTCGGAGACGG
>NZ_LMWH01000292.1 GCF_001507435.1 Streptomyces sp. NRRL F-5122 | reverse complement strand
CGCCACCCGGACAGAATGACGCCCACGCGCCGTCCAACACAGCATCCGGACGGCGCGTCACATCACAACAGGGCAAACGTTGCCTGATGCGGCACTAGCTCGTCAGGCGAATGGGACGAAGGCGCCGTGGAGGTCGTCGAGGCGCCATTCCCGCCTGACGGCGAGGTGCTTGAACTGGTGGAGTGGGGCAGAGGTCTGCTCCATGACGTAGCGGACCTGGCGAGGCCGATGGTGTCCGGGGCAGAGCGCAGGTTCATGGGAAGATCGGCACTGTGAGGTCCAGCGAGACGGGTGCCGCATCCACGCGAATTGCGGGTATCGGTGCGGGAGGGGTGGTTGCTCGCCCGGCGCTGTTCGGGCGACTGGGCGGTGCGGCCCGGGTGACGGCGGTGTCGGCGTCGGCGGGGAGTGGCAAAACGATGCTGCTGCGATCGTGGCTGTCCGCGGCGGGCCTGGCCGAATACGCGGCGTGGGTGTCGGTGGGGCGGGATGAGCGGGATCCGGAGCGTTTCTGGCTTGGCGTCGTGGATGCGCTGCGCCGGACTAGGGCGGGCTCGGCGCTGGTCGGGACCCTCACGGCGGCTCCGGACCTGGACGGGTGGACGATCGTGGAGCGGCTGCTCGCGGACCTGGCCCCGCTGCAGGATCGGACCTATCTGGTGATCGACGACGTGCACGAGCTGGACCCGGAGGCGCTGCAACAACTGCAACTGCTCATCATGCGGGCGTCGCCTCAGCTGCGTTTCGTGTTGGCCACGCGGCACGACGTGCGCCTGGGCCTGCACCAACTGCGGCTGGAAGGCGAGCTCGCCGAGATCCGCGATCCGGATCTGCGGTTCACCCTGGCCGAAACCGAGGAGCTGTTCAGAGCGGCGGGGCTGGCGCTGCCCGGGCCGGCGGTTGCAGTGCTGCACGAGCGGACCGAGGGCTGGGCAGCGGGGCTGCGGCTGGCCGCGCTATCCCTGGCGGGGCACGCGGACCCGGACCAGCGGCTGGCGGCCGAGTTCTCCGGCAGTGAACGGACGGTGGCCGAGTACCTGTTGGCCGAGGTGCTGGATCGGCAGAGCGAGCAGGTGCGGGAGCTGCTGCTGCGCACCAGCATCCTGGAGCGGGTCAACGGCGATCTCGCGGACCTGCTGACCGGGGGCGAGGGCGGAGAGCGGGTGCTGCAGGACCTGGAGGCCGCGAATGCGTTCGTGGTCTCGCTGGACACCTCGCGGACCTGGTTCCGCTATCACCAGCTGTTCGCGGACCTGCTGCGGCTACAACTGCGGCGCACCCGCCCCGGCGAGGTCGCCGCACTGCACCGGGCCGCCGCCGACTGGCTGGCGGGCCGGGGCATGGCGGTGGAGGCGATTCGGCACGCCCAGGCCGCGCGGGACTGGGGGCTGGCTGCCAGGCTGCTCGCCGACCAGTGGCCCGGCCTGTACCTGGACGGGAAGACCGCCGTCATCCATGGACTTCTCGCCGGATTCCCCACCGAGTACCGCGCGGCGGACGCGGAGCTGGCGGCGGTGGCCGCGGCCGACGAGCTGGCCGGCGGGTCGCCGGCGGCGGCGGAACGGTACCTGTGCCTGGCGGAGCGGGCGCTGGCGTCGGAGGGTCGGCTGGGGCAGGCGCAGCTGCTGGTGGGGATCGTCCGGCTGCTGATCGCCCGCTGGCAAGGGAGCCTGGCGGCGGTGACCGAGCAGGCGCAGCGGCTGCAGGACGCGGGGGAGGCGGCCGAGACGGCGCAGCCCGGCCTGGGTGAGGAATTGCGCGCGCTGGCGCTGATCAGCCTGGGCAGCACCGAGTTCTGGATGGCCAGGTTCCAGGAGGCCGTGCGGCACCTGGAGCAGGGCGTCGCGCTCGCGCGCCGGATCGGACGGCCTTACCTGGAGTTCACCGGCCTTGTTTACCAGGCGACTCTCGAGTTCTTCCGATCGGTCCCGTCGGCACTGGAGCACAGCAGGCAGGCGGCCGAGCTGGCCGAACGGCACGGCTGGGCCGAGGGGCCGGCCTTCGGCCTGGCGAGCATGAACGTGGGGACCATCCTGGCCTGGCAGGGGCGGCCGGAGGAGGGCGAACCTTGGATGCAGCAGGCCGAGCGCATCCTCCGGGCGGAGACCGAGCCCGCGGACGCGCTGGCGATCCGCTCCCTGCGCGGAGTGCTGGCGCTGGCGCGCGGCCGGGACGCCGACGCGCTGGCCGCCTTCCAAGCCGCCGACCAGGTGGCCGAGCGCCTGACCGAACCGAACCTGATGGTCCACGGGAACCGGTCCTTCCTCGTGCAGACCCTTGTCCGCCTCGGTGAGACCGATCGCGCCGAGCAGGTCCTGGCCGGTCTCTCCAACCAGGACCGCGATGGCGGGCAGATGCGTCTGGGCCTGGCAACCCTGCGGCTCGCCCAAGACGATCCGCAGGCGGCAGTCGCCGCGCTCGCGCCGGTACTCGACGGCTCCGCGCCGCTGCCCTGGCCGGGCTGGCTGGCCCAGGCGTTCCTGCTGGAGACGATCGCCCGTGCTGCGCTCGGTGATCCCCGCGCCGCCGCCGGAGCCTTGGAGCGCGCGCTGGACCTGGCCGAACCCGACGGAGTGCTGCTGTGGTTCCTGCTGCACCCGGTGCCGGGTCTGCTGGAGAGCCTCCCCGGGCACCACACCGCCCACGCCGCCCTGATCGCCGAGATCCTCGGCCTGCTCGCCGGTTACCAGCCCGCGCCGTCGACCGCCGGGCCGTCGCCGCTCGCCGAGCCGCTGAGCCGAAGCGAGCTGCGGGTACTGCGCTACCTGCCGACCAACCTGACCACGCCGGAAATCGCCGGCCAGCTGAATGTCTCGCCCAACACCGTCAAAGTGCACGTGCGCCACTTGTACGCCAAGCTCGGCGCCCACCGCCGCGCCGAGGCCGTCGCCCGAGCCCGCGACCTGGGCCTGCTTGCGCCCGGCACCCGCTGAGTGGTTCTCGAGGATGTACCCGTCGGCGAGCGTCGGCGCGCTATTACCCGGATCGGGTGACGCTCGATAACCCGACCGGACCGTAATTTGCGGTGAGGCGAGCGCACCGTCCTCATCGACACCGGAGCGCCTCGGGTAGCGCACGCCGTTTCCCCGCTTAGGGCGCCCATCGTAAGAGATAGAGAGTCTGACTTGACTGCCAGCAAGCCCACGCAAACCTTCGTCCTCGTTCCCGGCGCATGGCTGGGGGACTGGAGCTGGTACCCGGTGGCTCGCCAACTCACCGAGCGCGGCTACCCGACTCTGGCGCTGAGCATGCCCGGACTGGCCTACGATGGCTCGCCGGCCGGGCTCCGCCTGGCCGACGCGGTCGACCACGTGGTGAGCGAAGTCGAGAGCCGCGATCTCACCGATGTTGTCCTGGTCGGCCACAGCTGGGGCGGATACCCGGTCACCGGCGCGGCCCACCGGCTCGCGGGCCGCGTCGCAAAGGTGATCTACTTCGCCGCGGTGGTCCCCGAGCAGGGCACGCCGATGATCGATGAGAACGAGCAGTACGCCGCGATGATTCGGCAGGCTATCGCAGCGACTCCCGACGGCACCGTCCCCGTCGGCCTCGACGCGGTCGAGGGCGTGCTCATGCCCGGAGACCCCACGCCGCTCCAGAAGCTTGTCAGCCAACTGCTGCTGCCGCAGCCGGGCGGTTATATGAAGGACAGCCTCGACGTGCCCCCGGTCACGAAGATCGGGCTAGACGCGGCTTATGTGGAGTGCGCCGACGACATTGCCCTGGCCCGGCCCGGCGCCGAGTTCGCGGCTCGCCTCGGCGTCGAGCCCGCGGTCATCCCGGGCAATCACATGACGCTGCTGACTGATCCGGCCATCGTGGGCAACGCCCTCATCAGCGCTCTGGAATCTCGCCAGTGAGCAGTCCCGGCTGACGGAGCTCACCCGAAGGCGATGTCGTCATGACACAGCGGTCAGCCGCAAGGTTCTCCGATCTCTCCCCACGCGCCGTGCCGGCTGCTCCTGCCCCGTGATCCGGATGGGGATACTGCCCGGCGGACATGGAACTTGCGTGCCAGAGCAGCGGCTGGCCGCCGCCGTGGAGCCCCCCGGGGGCCGACGACATCGCCACGACGGCCGCGCTCGCCTCCCGCCACAGGCTGCGGATCACGGCGCAGTGCACCGGGCACAGCGCACGCTTTCGAACCGCCCGGCACGCAGCTGTTCCTCGCCGACCTCATCTCCCCCTCCCGCAACACAGCCACGGCCCCGCTGCTGCCGCGCCTCCTGCCCGCCCGGCCCTGTGCCGCGCGGCGTGCCACGCGCCCCGCCCCGGCGGCCCCGGTGTCGCCGCCTTCCTCCCGCCAGCCCGCGCTGTTCGAGATCCGCACGGTCAGTTTCCCCACAGGCAGCTCCCGTACCGACATGCAACAGACCGCAGTGCCCCGTGGTCGTTCCAGCGGCAGCGCGCCGACTGCGGCGTGTCCCTCACGCCGGGGATCCGCAAGGCGACGGCCGTCCGTGGTCACCGGGGCGGGGGTGCTCACGGGTGCATGACGATCTTTCCCACGTGAGTCCTGCGGGAGAGTTCCTCCTGCGCCTCGGCGGCTCGCTCCAGCGGGAAGACCGCGGCGACGACGGGCCGGACCTCGGCGCGGCAAGCCATGTCCATCAAGCGGTCGAAGTGCCTGGGCGTATGCATCGCGGAACCGATCACCTGCGCGTTGTGCAGATAGAGACGGCGCACATCGAAGGCCACGTCGTAGCCGCCCAGTGCCCCGGCGATGACCCAGCGCCCCCCTTCGCGCAGCAACGGCAGTCCTTCGCTCACCAGCCGGCCGGCCACGACGTCGAGCGCGACGTCGACACCCTCCGGGGCAGCGGCGCGGACCTGCCCGGCGACATCGCGGGCGCGGTCGACGACTTCGTGCGCGCCTGCCTTGCGTACGGCCTCGATCTTGGATCCGCTGCTGACGGCGAGCACCCGAGCGCCGCGTGCGCGGGCGATCTGCACCAGTGCGAGACCGACGCCGCCGGAGGCGCCCGTGACGAGGGCGGTCTCCCCTTCCCGGAGCCCGCCCCGCTCGATCATGCCCAGTGCTGTGCCGTAGGCGGTCGGCAGCGTCGCGAGTTGGTCGTCGGTGAGCGGCGATTCCGTCACGTCATGTACGCGTTCGGCCGGTGCGGTCACGTACTCCGCGTAGCCACCGTCCCGTTCGCTGCCCATCAGCCCCACCGGATTCGCATCTGGTCCTGCGGTGTCGTAGATCGCGGGGTCGATGACCACTCGGCGTCCGACGAGGCACCCGTCCACGCCGACGCCGACCGCCGCGACCAGGCCCGCCACGTCGGCGCCCTGGATCCGCGGGAAACTAACCGGTCCCCGCCAGCCCGACCGGGTCTTCGGGGCCCCCGGGCGCCCGTAGGCGCCCTCGCGGGTCCACAGGTCAGTGTTGTTCAGCGCCACGGCGCCGACCTCGACCAGTACTTCTCCCGCACGCGGGACGGGCACGGCCACTTCCGTGCACTCAAGCACCTCCGGTCCTCCATGCCCGGTGACGCGTACCGCGCGCATGAGCTTGGGCACGCTCATCGCCTGCACCTCCTCGCCGATATACTGATCTGTGAACACATCCACGGTACACTGATCGGTGAAGGGGTGCCTCGTGCGGGAACAAAAGCCGATGACGCCAGCGGGACGTCGTATCGCGGCGGCCGCCGAGGAACTCTTCTACAGCCGCGGAATCACAGCGGTCGGCGTGGACCTCATCGCCGAACGCTCGGGCGTGACCAAGCGAACCCTGTACAACCAGTTCGGATCCAAGGACCACCTGGTGGCAACCTATTTGAGGGAACGCGACCAGCGCTGGCGCTCACTCGTCCAAGCCGCCCTCGACGTCGGTGAGACTCCCGTCGAGGCCGTCACCGCACCCTTCGAGGCCCTGCGGACTTGGAGCGAGACCAACAGCCGCGGGTGTGCGTTCATCAACGCGCTGGCCGAACTCCCCGACCCCTCGCATCCCGCACACCGCCTCGCGACCGACCAGAAGCTGTGGCTGCTGAACCTGTTCGAGGAACTCGCCACCAGGGCGGGCTGCTCACACCCGGCCACCCTCGCCAGCCAGCTCCTGGTCCTGCACGAGGGGGCCCTCGCCACACAACCCCTGTCGGTCGATACCCTCTCGACCACCACGGAACTGGCACGATGCCTGGTTCGATCCAGCGTGCGCGATCAGGAGCGCCAGGCCCTCGATCACCGCCCGTAAGGAAGGGCGTCGCTTCACCCAAGGAGAGGCCGCCACGGCGAAAGAAACGGCGGCAGCACACTCGCCTTCACGCCAGGCCACCAGTTCGACACCGACAGCATCCCCGCGACCTGAAGCTCAGCGGCCTCGAGCGGCGGCCCATCCCTCACCGCCGTCGGCGGTGTCCCCCCGCGTCCGTGCCAGACTGCCCGTCATATCAGCCCGACGCAACCCGCCCCACGAACAGGGCGAGTTCTGCTGACCTCGTTCCAGGGGGCCGTGCTGCGTAGTGCCGCCGCTGTGCAGCGAGTAGATATCAAGGTAAGGCTTGTCCCGGAACTGATCTTCAAGTCGGTGCACTCGCGGACCGGCGGTGTCCGGCCCACTCGTTCATCCAGTGAGGGCGAGATTGTGCAGACGGGCGACGCCGCTCATAGCGTGGTGAACGCCGTCGCCCCTGAGGCAGCAGTCGCGCAGGATCTTCCAGGACTTCATGCGGGCGAAGGCGCGCTCGACGCGGGCGCGGACCCGTTTGTGCAACTCTGCAGCGAACGTCCAACGTCACTCCGCCGCTTGACCGTGAGGCCAAGCGGCGCCTTGCGGTGATTCCTCGTAGGAGAGGTGCCCTCCTCCCATGTTGCGAAGCAGGGCACCCTCAGGCATATGACACTCAGTTGGTCTTCTCGCTGGGCTCTCAGGCCCAGGGGTCGAACGGGATGTCGGCGGGCTTGGACACGTTCAGCAGGTAGCGGAAGCGGTCGTCCTTGTCGGTGACTTTGATGGTTGCTGAACCGAAGTCCGCGTTCATCAGAGCGTCTCGCAGCGAGGTGCTGGGCCATCCGTTCCAATCCACAATGGGAGGTTGGCGCCAGGTATGGTAATGGTTCTCGGGGGGCTCGTCGTTGGCATTCGCGAGGCGGAAGAAGTGGGTGCTCAGCCCGTCCTTGTGATAGACGACCTTAGGGTGAGAGCCGTCGAAGCGTACTTGCGACCGGGGGTAGGTCTTCTGGCTGGAGTGCTGCGTCGTCGTGAGGTATTCGACTTGGTTCGATGCCTGGTTGATCCATGAGATCACGTGCTCGAAGTCGTGGCGATGCCCTCCGAGCCCGCTACCGTCGACAGCCTGGTCCTTCTCGAAGTAGCTGGCGTACACCACGGCACACCAACCGTTGTTGCACTTGGACCGCGCGTAGGTCTGAGTGCGATCCAGGTCGGACTGGTCGTGGCAGTTGCCGTTGACTGCACCAGAGGGATTCAGTCCTGGATTGAGTGTGCCGTCAGGCGAGATGGCAGCGACGGGGTAACACCCATCGCCGTCATAGTCGTACGCTGGCGAGAACGAGGCCTCGTAACCCCCCGCGTTTTGGGGGAGGTTGGGGATGTTGTCGGCGTGAGCTGCCGCCGTGGGGAGGGCAACGGCCAGGGCAGTGACCAGGCCGATCGGGATTCCGATCCTTGAGCACTTTCGCTTGAATACTTGCGAGGCTGGCTGCGTTGCTGCAGGTAACGACATGTCTTGGTGCATCCTCATCTCGTGTGTCTGAATTACCAGTTGTTGCTGCGGCTTCGAACGGCCCACGAAGGGCAGTGCCCCCCCGGGTCCTCACCGGCTATTCCGTCTCCGAGGGGTACTGGCACAGCAAGGCCCTCCAGGCGCCTTGGGGCGGCAAGGTGCTATGCATTGTGGGGCGCGCAGAGCAATCTGGGCAGTGGCCTGGACATCAACGGTGCGTGTGAAGGCTCACGTGTCGGGCGGGGTTTGAGAGAACATCGTGTTGCTCTGCCGTCAGTTTGCCCGGATATCTCGGTATTGGTTAGCCACCCTGGCGAGCAGCAATGTGATAGACGGCGTGGTGTATCCGAACCGTCGACTCCTCGACGGCGCTCCCACTCAGGGATTTTCAGCAGCGTGGATGGCACGGCCTCGTATACCTCCGGGCGGCTACTGAGGTTTTAGGGTGGGCGTGGTGGTGGGTACCGACGCCAACGACCACACCACCGCCTAGGGCTACGACGCGGCCCGGCGCCCGACCTCGGTCACCGCCCCCCTGAACCGGACGGCAACATACGGGTACGACGCCGACGGCAACCTCACCAAGACGACGCCCCGCGGCTCCACCAGCTACACCTACGACACCGCCGACCAGCTGACGTCCACCACCATCGGCTCCACCACCACCGCCTACGACTACGACGCCGAGGGCAACCAGACCGAGGCCGGCGCCGACACCTACGACCTGGCCGGACAGATCTCCGCCGCCACCATGACCGGCGCAGGCACCCTCTTCTACTACCACCACGACACCCAGGGCTCTCCGGTCGACGTCACCAACACCGGCACCCTCTACCAGCGCTGGGCCTACGACCCCTACGGCACCCGCGTCCTGAACACCACCACCAGCGGCGCCCCCCGACAGCACCCCCTCTTACACCGGCGCCTGCTACGAGACCACCACAGGCAACCTCGACCTCCACGCCCGCCAGTACAACACCGCCACAGGCCGCTTCAATCGCCTCGACCCCGCCACGTCCGACCGCACCACCCCCCACATCTCCACCTACGCCTACGTCGACAACACTCCCACCCTGTACGCCGACCCCAGCGGCCTCACCCCGAACGGCCCAGACGACCAGCACGTCGACAGCCTCGGAGAGGTCCTGACGGGTTCGGTCGCACCGTCACCGCCTCAAAACAGGCCACGACCAGGCCGGACGCACCTCACCCGCTATCACGCACCAACTCGTTACTGACGACCACGGTTTCCCGTCCCGAGGCCGGATCACTGCAGCTCTCGAATACCGACACATCACCAGTGCGGCCTCGCGCGCGCCGCTCATGCTCCGCCGACGCGTGCCGGACGGTGCGTGAAAGGCGCGACCCCGACCGCCGTAACTGTGGTCATCGCCGATGTGCGCCGGGTTCCGGCTCAGGACAATCGTGACCATGAACCCCTTCGATGACCCTGACGGCGAATTCCTCGTGCTGGTCAACCACGAGGGACAGCACTCGCTCTGGCCCCACTTCATCGACGTGCCCGACGGCTGGGACGTGGTCCATGGACGCGACAGCCGTTCCGCGTGCCTGGCCTACATCGAGGAGAACTGGACCGACATGCGGCCCAAGAGTCTGATCGAGGCGATGGACGGTTAGGGCCTGTCCGGCCGATCATGCGGACATCTCAAAACGCGGGTGCCGAGCCCAGCCACTCTGGGCCATCATCCCTGCGTGACAGATGAATCCGTCTCGGTGGCCTTCGGGTCACTGTGGCACCTGAAGGCGCTCCACCGCATGGTGATGAATCGGAAATTCGACGGCCTGGACGATGTCTTCTTCGGGAGTCCCCATCTTGCGGCTGCTCAGCACGCGATCCTCGAGGCCTTGATGCAGGCGGAGCCTCAGCGCGCCGCGCAATGGGAGTCCTGGCGCGACGCACGACAGCACGAGCTCGTTCTGAACAGGGTTCGGCAGCACCTGCGTGATCATCGTGAGGTCGTCGCCGCCGTGGAACCCACAGCCCGGCGTGCCTATGTGGAGAGTCTGCTTGCACCGTTGGTGGGCGACTCCCGCCTGCTGCCTGAGCTGATGGGCGAGTAAGACCGCTTCTGGGATCACGTGCGGAGCCAGATGACGAGGGCGGCGGCGGTGACCGTTCCGAGGTAAACGTAGCCGCGTTTGTCGTAGCGAGTGGCAACAGCCCGGGACTGTTTCAGCCTGTTGATGGCCCGCTCAACGGTGTTGCGCTTCTTGTAACGCTGCTTGTCGAATCCTGGCGGCCGCCCGCCTCGTGATCCCTTGCGTCGGCGGGCGGCCTGGCTGTCGGTCTTCTCCGGGATGGTGTGCCGGATGCCCCGGCGGCGCAAGCTGTCCCGGCAGGGCCCGTTGCTGTAGGCCTTGTCCGCGGCGACGCTATCGGGCTCCTTGCGCGGCCTGCCCGGCCCGGTCCGCAGAACGCGGATCTTGTCGAGCACCGGGTCGAATTGAGTGCAGTCTGCTCGCTGCCCGGGCGTGATGACCAGGGACAGCGGTCGGCACCGGCCCTCGGCGCTCAGGTGGATCTTGGTGGTGAAGCCGCCCCGGGAGCGGCCCAGTCCTCACCTGCTTCACCACCTCCACCAGGCGGGCGTGAAGGCTCTGCCAGGGCGGTTCGCCCTGGTGTTCGCCGTCCGCATCCCCCCTTGACGTGGCCGGTGCGGGGGGCGGGCTGGTGCGGGCTCCCGCCGCATGCTGGTGAGCGCGTACCACCGTGGAATCCACCCCGATGTCCCAGTCGATCTCACCCGCGGCGTCCGCTGCGGCCTGAACCTGCTGGAGCAGCCGTTCCCAAGTACCGTCGGCCGACCACAACCGGTGCCGCTCATAGACCGTCTTCCACGGTCCGAAGCGTTCGGGCAGGTCACGCCAGTGCACCCCGGTCCGCACCCGGTGCAAGATCCCGTCGATCACCTGCCGGTGATCCCTCCACCGCCCGCACCGGCCATTGCCCACCGGCAGGAACGGCCGCAGCCGTTCCCACTCAGCGTCTGTCAGATCGCCCCGCCCCATACCCGATCAACGACCAGACCATCAGACGGTCACATGATCGACCGGACAGGCTCTAGTCTTCCCCCAGACCCAGGACGACTCTGACATAAACCCCGAACTCGCTACTGTCGTCCACAGTGACGATGAGACCGGTGCCTGTCGATCTCAATTCAGACCTCAACTCGCATATCGCCCTCTCGCGCCCATCAGACCGATGCGAGGGTTCGGGGGAGGCCGAAGTGGGGGGCGATGGTGGTTTCGAAGTGGGTGAGTTCGCTGATGCCAGAGGTGGTATAGGCGGCTACCACGATTCCCGTGCAGCGCAGCAGGCCGGTCAGCGGATCGCGACTGTATTCGCCCCAAGCGGGCTGGCCGTTGGCCCGGGTCGGGATCATGCGGCCGATGGTGCAGTCTTGGGCAAAGACCGTGGTGAAGAAGCGGCGGACGGCCTGGGCGCCGCGGTACTCGAACGGCAAGGGCGGCATCCGGACCCAGACGTCATCGGTCATCAGCGCGATCAAGGCGGCGACGTCGTGGTCGGTGAAGGCGGCCACGAACCGGTCGGTGAGGGCACGTTCGGCCGGGCTGTCCGGAGGGAGTGCGGGGCGGTCGCCGTTACGGGTGGCCTGCAGCGTGGCCCGGGCTCGTTTGAGGGCGCTGGTGACGGCGCTTTCGGTGAGGCCCAGCAGGTCGGCGGTCTCGGCGGCGTGGTAGCCGAGCACGTCACGCATCAGCAGCACCGCGCGCTGGTTGGGCGGCAGCAGCTGGACGGCAGTGATGAAGGCCAGCGAGACCGCCTCGCGAGATTCGTAGCGGGCCTCAGGGCCGGGGGTCTGGTCGGGGAGGTCGTCCAGGAACAGGTCGGGGTAGGGCTGCAGCCAGGTGACCTCGCCCAGACGCGACGGCTCCGGAGCGGGCACCGCCGGGGTGGGCGCGGGCTCAGGTTTGCGGGTGGCGGCGCGTAGCGCGTTGAGGCTGCGGTTGGTGGCGATGCGGTGCAACCAAGTACGCACCGAGGACCGGCCCTCGAAGCCATCCAGGCCCAGCCAAGCCGCTAGCAGGACCTCCTGGAGGGTGTCCTCGGCGTCCTGAAGGGATCCCAGCATGCGATAACACAGCAGCTGGAGTTCGCCACGGTACGGCTCGACCAACTCCGCGAATGCGTCACGGTCGCCGGAGCGGGCTCGCTGCAGCAAATCGCCCGACATGGGTCACCTCCGTCATCAGGTAGCTGATACAGGTATCGACACCGGCCAGCGGCGGAACTGGGCGCTGCCCGGCCGCCCATTTCCGGTCGGCAAGCATGTCTGTTCCCTGTGCGAGTCCTCAACCGTCCAAATCGATTCGGAGCATGACACCGTGGCGACACAAGATTCCATCACCGGCCGGACCGTCCTGGTGACTGGCGCCAACCGCGGCATCGGACGCGCGCTCGTTGACGAGGCGCTGCGCAGGGACGCGGGGCGCGTCTACGCCGGAATGCGCCAGCCCTTCACTCATCCCGACAACCGGGTCACGGCACTGTCCCTGGATGTGACCGACCACGCGCAGATCCAGGCGGCCGCCGACAGCCTCGACAGCCTCGACGTCCTGGTCAACAATGCCGGACTGGCCATCTTCGATGACCTGACCGATCCCGCGATGCTCAAGCGGCACCTGGCCGTCAACCTCTTCGGAACCTACGCCGTCACTCAGGCGGTTCTTCCGCATCTGACGGCCTCGCACGGGACGGTGGTCAACCTGCTGTCCACGGCGTCGATGTCTTCAGTACCGGTGATGCCGGCGTACTCGATCTCCAAGGCGGCGGCGTTCTCCCTCACCCAGGCCCTGCGGGCGCTGCTGGCCGAGCGAGGGGTTCGGGTGCACGCCGTCCTGGCGGGACCGGTGGACACCGACATGTCCCGCGACCTCAACATCCCCAAGGCCAGCCCGGCCTCCGTTGCGCAGGCGATCCTCGACGGCGTCGCCGTCGGACAAGAGGAGATCTTCCCCGACCCGGTTTCGGCGATCCTGGCCGCCGACTGGCCGACCAGCCCGGTCAAGATCCTCGAACGTGAGAACACCGCGCTGCTGGCAGGACCGCGGTAGACACCGAATCCCCGATACCGATCCGATAGCGAAAAGGAGCCGCGCCATGAAACTGCCACCGATCGTGTCAGCCCAGGAGTGGGAGGCTGCGCGCCAGGAACTGCGGGTCAAGGAGAAGGAGGTGACCCGTGCGCACGACGCGCTGGCAGCCCAGCGCCGTCGGATGCCGAGGATGGAGGTGGAGAAGGCCTACAGCTTCGAGGGCCCGGACGGGCCGGTGAGCCTGGTCGAGTTGTTCGAGGGACGTCGTCAGCTGATCGTCTACCGCTTCTTCTTCGAGCCGGGCGTGACAGGCTGGCCGGAGCGTGGCTGCCCAGGCTGCTCGCTGATGGCCGACCAGGTCGCCCACCTCGCGCATCTGAACGCCCGCGACACCGCCTACGCGCACGTCTCGCGCGCGCCGCAGCCCGACATCGAGCGCCTGAAGGCCCGGATGGGCTGGGACGTTCCCTGGTACACCCTCACCGACGGCTTCGACGCCGAGTTCGGTGTGGAACAGTGGCATGGCACCAACGCGTTCCTGCGCGAGGGTAAGCGGGTGTTCCGGACCTACTTCGTCAACCACCGCGGCGACGAGGCGCTGGGCAGCACGTGGAGCTACCTTGACCTCACCGCCCTCGGCCGACAGGAGGACTGGGAGGACTCGCCCGAGGGCTACCCGCAGACCCGGGCGTATGAATGGTGGAGGCGGCACGACGAGTACGTGTCCGACAGCGACCCGTGGGAGGGCACCCTCGACGAGAGGGTCACCGCGCTTCGGGCGCACGCGCGCGCCTCGGCGGAGGACATGTGATCGCTCAGGTGGGAGTGGTCACCGTGGGCACAGCAGCCGGGGCCGCTTTGGCCCAGCGGCATCTGGGGCGGCAGGAAGCGTGGCTCGGGACGGCGGTGGGCGCGTTGGTGGTGATCGTCGGGCTGCATCTGCTCCCGGACGCCTGGAATGACGCCCGGGGTCCGTCACCGGTGAAGGCCACGCCGTCCAACTCGATGCCCGGCCGGTGCGGCTGGACGAGGAGGAGTGCGGGCCTGGGGAGCCGAGGTAACCCCGAGTGGACGGCACAGGACTGCTCCCCGAAAATGCGTGAGACAGAGGCCCAGGGTAAGGCGGCCCGCCATGTCGGCGGCTGCACCGGTCAATGATGATCAAAGGCAGTTAACCGGCCGGATCCAAGCGGGCGTGGGTTCGACAGGCCCTTCCACCGCCCGTATCGCTCCCGCTCCAGCCGCCGTCGTCCTGAAGGTTCCCGCCTTGTCACGGATCAGCTGTCCGCGGCAACGCATACGCTGCTCGGGCGATCTTCGCAGGTGTCGACGGCTCTGCTGTCGGCAGTCGGGCGCATACGAGAGCGACAGCCTCGGGGCACGGGACTTCCCAATGAACGCGACGGCGGGCCAGCGCGAGGAGAGCCTGCTTGTGGCCTTTCCCCTCGCTCCGCTTCCGTTGGTAGTACGTCTTGAAGGCGGGGCCGGACTTGAGGCTGGCCATCGCCGACAAGTACATGGTCTGAGTAGCCCGCGGTGGTAGCGGCGCGGCCTGCGCATGTTGCCATTGACGCGACCGGAGTCGCGTGGCTGCGAGGCCTGGCCGGCGAAGCCGGCCAGGCGGGCGGCACTTGCGAAGGTATCCATGTCCCCGCCTGTTGCGGCGATGAACTCGGCGGTGAGCCTGATGCCCATGCCGGGCAGGCTTCGGATCACCTCGGCATGTGGATGTTCGTGAAGCCGTGCCTCGATGAGGGCGTCGAGTTCCGCGATCTCCTCGTCGAGGGCCATCACCGTCTTGGCGAGGCGGACCACCATGGCGGCGGCCAGCTTCTCACCGGGCAGCGCAGTGTGCTGCGCCTGGGCGGCCTCCACCACGGTGCGAGCGAGTGCGGCGGCGCCTTTGACCTTGCGGTTCTTCAGGCAGGTCCCGATGCGCTTCATACCTGTGCGGCGGAAGGCTGCCGGAGTCTGATAGCCCGTCAGCAGCAGCATCGGGCCCTTGTTGGTCAGGTCCAGTGACCGCTCCAACACAGGGAAGTTCTCCAGTAGTTGGGCTCGGAGGCGGTTGATCTGCCGGGTGCGGTCGAAAACCAGGTCCAGGCGTCGGGTGGTGAGGGTGCGTAGGTCGATGGCAATTTCGTCTCCGGGCCTGAGCAGCCCCAGATCCCGGCGGATGCGGGCCTGATCCGCGAGAACAAAGGCGTCCACGCCCAGCGACGTCGAACCTGACTCGGCGCGACGAGACGCAGGGCAGACCCTTCGCTGGATTCGACGCCTTTGCGTGCGAAATATGCCCCCGCCCGGTATCCCCCGGGCGAGGGCATGGCACGGCCGGAGCACATCACGGTCCGCGACAATTGGCGGCTACCGCGTTGCGGCGGCCAGTGCCGCGCGGATGGCGTCCTCGCCGACCGGCTGGCCCTTCTCGTTCGAGTACGGCCCGTACGGTGTTCCCCACACCGGCGTGCCTGTCGCCTGCCGCCAGCTGTCGGTCAGCGTTCCCGCGTCTACCACGTTGTAGCCGATGGAGTTGATGAATTCGGTCACCGCCGCCTTCGCCGGTGCGGACTCCCCGGCGATCGGCAGGTAGGAGCGATCGGCCGCTCCTGCCGGGCGGGCGAGTGACAGCAGGTGCTTGAAGAAGATGTTGTTGAACGCCTTTACGAGCAGGGCGTCCGGGATGTACCGCAGGAGCAGCTCGCTTGAAGTGAGGGACTTACTGTCGAGCTCGGGGATGTGCCCGTCACGCTCGGGGCCGTAGTTGCAGGTGTCGATGACCGTCTTCCCGGCCAGCGGCGCGGCGGTCACGTGGGGGAAGGCGCTGACCGGCACCGTGACCACGACAATGTCACCGGCCGCCGCGGCCTCTTCGTTCGTTGCCGCGGACGCTCGCGGCCCCAGTTCCGCGGCCGTGTCCACGAGCGTTTCGGGACCGCGCGAGTTGCTGAGCACCACCTGGTGCCCGGCCCCGACAGCGAGTTGCGCGAGGGTCCTGCCGATGCTTCCGCTTCCGATGAATCCCACAGTCGTCATAATCTCAACGTCCTTCATAAGAGCTGAACTTGCCGGTTGCCGGGCTCGTTTCGATTCCGGTTCCCGCCGTCAGCCGGCGGGGAAATAGTGGCCGTTGTCCAGATCGGCGAGCAGGCCGGGCTGGGCGGGTTCCCAGCCGAGGGTCCGGCGGGTGATGAGGTTGGACGCCGGGTAGCTCTGCGTGGCGATGTTCGTGAGGAACCCGAAGTACCCCGGCGTCATCAAGGCATCGTTGGGAACGCTCACGGCGGGCAGGCCCAGACGGTTGGCGATGGCCTCGGCGATCTCGCGGAACGGGATGGCCCCGTCCCCAACCGCGTGCCAGTATCTGCCAGCTGACCCCTTCTCCAGCGCCAGTCGGAACAAGGTGGCGGCATCGCGGACGTGCACGGCGTTCCACAGGTTCGCGCCGTCGCCGTGGTAGCCGACGAACCCCTTTTCCTTCGCGAGCGCGATCAGCGTGGGGAGGAAGCCGGCACGATCGGTCGTGCTGTGCGCGATGTTGGCGATCCGCACGACCGAAGATCGCACCCCCAGCTCGGCGAGGTCGACTACGGCCCTTTCCACGACGTTGCGGATCCGCAGGGTGCCTTTGTGTTCCTTGCCGGCGGGGAGGGCCGGGTCCTCCTCGGTGGCCGGCCGGCCCAGTTGCTGCCCGGGTGAGCCAATGCTTCCCGCCGTGACCAGCGGCTTTCCGGTTCCCGCGAGTGCCTCGCCGTACGCGAGCATGATCGGGAGCTCCGCAGCGGCCACGGCGTCCATCCCGCCTGAGGGCAGCAGATCCTGCCTGTGGGCCACGTGGATGACGCCGTCGGACTCCGAGGCTGCCTCCTTGAGCCCGTCGAGATCCTGGACGTCGCCGCGACGCACCTTCGCGCCGAGCGCGGACAGGGCCGCTGCGGAAGCGTCCGACCGGGCCAGGCCGGTGACCTCGTGCCCGGCGGCGATGAGCTCGGGGATGATGTACGAACCGGAATGGCCGGTCCCCCCAGCGACGAATACGCGCATCTGATTGTCCTTGTGAGGGTAGGTTCGGGGGTCTTTTCGTGCCGTAAGTGAACTGGCGTAACGCGGCACGAAAGGTGGGGGTAATGGGTGTGCTCAGTCGAGAAGGGTGATGCCGAGGGAGAAATTGGTGTGCTTGACGGAGTGGTTCATGAGGCCCAGTTCCAGCAGGCCGACGTTCTCCAGTGCCCGCGCCATGGACAGTTCCCCGGTGTCCCAGGGGCGCAGCCCCAAGCTCTCGACGAACGCCGACACGTGTGCCTTCGCCTGCGCGTTGTCGCCGGCGATGAACACGTCCAGAGGGCGGCCCTCGGCCGCGCCGGCCGCCAGAACGTGGGAGAACACAGTGTTGAACGCCTTGACGACATGCGCGTCGTCGGGAGCCGCCTTGGCGATCTCCTGTGCGCCGGAACTGCCGTCGGGGACGACGAAGCCCTGCAGGTCGGGGGCTACAGGGTTGGTGATGTCGACGATGATCTTGCCGCGCAGTGCATCCCCGTACTCCCTCACCACCGCCGTCGCGCCGGCGTACGGCACGGCGAGGACAACGGTGTCCCCGGCCGGGGCGGTGCCGGCCGTCCCGACAGTGGCGCCACCCAGCGCAGCGGCCAATTCCTTGGCCTTGGCCGGGTCGCGGCCGATGATCTCGACTGCGTTGCCGCCTTCGAGCGCCCGGGCGGCCAGGGCGCGGGCCACGTTCCCCAAGCCGATAATGCTGATGCTGCTCATGGAGTTTCTGCTTTCTGGAGCTGGATAGGATGCCATGCCCACACCGTCGTTTTTAACGGTTGTGTCATCGACGCCGTCGAATGACGCGATGGGGGCGTTCAATTCCTGATGTGCTCATTCTGAGCCTGGCCACCCGATGTCGAATTCTTGTGCCGAATTCGCTCGGACTATTAGGTACCTATTCAGGTTGCCATTGGCCTGAGTGGACGTCCAAGACTTCTTTCAGTCGTGGTGATACCTTGGCGGCATCACCGACTGGGAGACGCGATGGATCTGGACCTGCGCAAACTGCGTTACTTCGTCGCTGTGGCCGACCAGTTGCACTTCGGCCGCGCCGCCGATGAGCTGCACATCGCGCAGCCGGCGCTCAGCCGGCAGATCCGCGCGCTCGAGCAAGATCTCGGCGCCTCGCTGTTCACCAGGGATCGCCACGGCGTAGAGCTGACAGATGCGGGCCGGCAACTGCTGGCCGACGCCGGTCCGCTGCTCGCCTCAACCCAAGCGGTCCGCCGTCGGGTGTCCGCGGCCGCCGGCGGCAAGCGGCGGCTGATGGTCGGTTTCCGGGCCGGCGTTGCAGTCACCCCGGCAGCCCGTGCGTTCGAGGACCGGCACCCGGACGTGGTCGTGGACGTGCAGCGGATCGAAGGGGACGACCAGGCTGCGATGCTGCTCGACGGCCGCATCGACGTCGGCTACGTGCGGCTGCCCATCGATGAGGCCGGTCTGCGCCTCACCCCGCTGTACACCGAGCCGCGGGTAGCGGTACTGCCCGCCGGACACCGGCTTGCCGGCAAGGAGGAGGTCACCGAGGCCGACCTGGCCGGCGAACCGCTGGTCTGGCACGGTGACCCGAGCACGCAGCCCACCAAGTGCCCGCTCCCCAATGCCGGGTACCCGGTGCGCGGGGTGGACGAGACGCTCGAGCATGTCGCGGCCGGCCGGGGCATCTCCTTCCTGGCCCGTTCGGCGTCCGTGTTCTACTCGCATCCGGACGTCGTCTATGTGCCCATCCCGGAACTGGCGCCCGACCAGGTGTGCCTCGCGGTAGCGGCATCTCACACCTCGCCGGTAGTACATGACTTCGTCACTGCGGCTCAGTCGACGGCCGAGATCACGGCAGAATGTGGGAACTACGAGATGTGGCAGCTTGGAGGCGATGTCGTCTCAAGGCACGCTTGAGTAGTTCGACTGACCCCCGCTCACCATGCGCTGAAGAGTGAAATGGCCTGACGGAGTGGTGCTGTTGCGGCTGACCTCTGAGCCGGTTCCGTTCTTCGGCCAGCAGTTGTCTGAGGGGGCCCCGAAGCACCTGAGACCGACTGGAAGTACGTGCTGCGGACGCGGTAGGTCGTCTGATCGCCGGCGGTCCGCCGTTCCTAGTGTCGGGAGTCCGCCCGTGGGATCCAGAACCCGACGGCGGGTTTCAGCCGGACGTGTTGGCTGCCCACCTGTTGGCCTTCGTTTCGAACTGGCGTGGCCAGATGGACCACCCACTGATGATCAGCGTGAATGGATGAGCTGGCTCGGTCCAGAAGTCAACGCCGTGCTGCCCCGCGAGGAGAGCGCCGCGGTGGAGTGGATGAGAGGGGTGGCAAGTCTCCGGCTCGTAGAGGTTCTGAGGATGGGGGGCCCGCCAGTGACATTGGCGGGCCCCCATCCTCAGAACCTCCCAGCTGCGTACGTGTTCTTCATGCGCCACCGCGTACGGATTATGCGATGCCGTCTGTTCGAACCGGCGGCGCGCCAGCGCCCTGGGCCGGGATGACGGCCTCGAACCCCTAAAGCCTTCGCGGGTCGCCGTTCTGCGTGGCGGGTTCTGCTGCGGCTTTCAGTGGGCGGGCGGGCATTTCCGCAAAAGCCAGCAGGTCCGGGCCCGGTGCCGGGCGGCTGGTGTCGCGTATCAGCGGGTGCAGCCGCGACCGGCAGCGCGTCCAGCCCGGCAGTGCCACGTCAACTCGATACTTCCTCCCGTCGATGGTCATCGCTGGCCGTGGCGGGGATGGCGTTGTCGATGAGGACGGCGGCGATGGCGGCGGCGGTGGGGAAGGCGTCGGTGTTGAGGACCCGGGTGCGGGCCGCGGCGCCGTCGATGAGCAGCGCGAGCTGCTCGCCGAGCTGTTCAGGGTCGGCGGCGCCGGCTTCGCGGGCGGTGTCGGCGAGCCGCGCGGCGACGGCTTTCTTGTAGTCGCGTGCGTACTGGGACGCGGGGTGCTGGGGGTCGTTGAGTTCGACGGCGGCACCGATGTAGGGGCACAGGGGGGTGGTGGGGGGGATGTCGAAGGCGGCGAGGAGTCGCTCGCGGGGCGTGAGGTCGGTGCGGTCGAACACGCCGGACAGAACGGAGGGGTCGAACCGGCGCAGGTACTCGGCGACGAGTTCGTCCTTGCCGGTGAAGTGCTGGTAGGCCGTGCGCTTGGACACCTCGGCCACCGCACAGAGCTGGTCCATGCCGGTGCGGTTGATGCCCTGCTCGCGGAACAGCTGCTGGGACGCGCCGAGGATGCGCTCGCGGGCGCCCCGGCCGCGGCGGCGGCCCGTGGGGCCCTTTTCCAACTCCGTCATAGGCCCATGGTACCTGAAATGGGTAACGGCCGGTGTACATAGTTTGCGTCCCGGCCGCCCGCCCCGTACGGTAAGCACACAGGGCGGTGTACATAACACCGCCATCCCAGGTGCGCACGGCACCACCGAGCCAAAGGGAACGACTATGGGAAAGCTCGACGGCAAGGTCGCGGTCATCACCGGCGGCACCACCGGCATGGCGCTGGCCGGCGCGAAGCTGTTCGTCGATGAGGGAGCGCACGTCTTCATCACCGGCCGCCGCCAGGAGGCCCTGGACGAGGCCGTGAAGCAGATCGGCCGCAACGTCACCGGCGTCCAGGGCGACGCCGCCGACCTGGACGACCTGGACCGCCTGTACGACACCGTCAAGCGGGAGAAGGGCAGCCTTGACGTGCTGTGGGCCAGCGCCGGAGGGGGCGAGCCTGCCCCGCTCGGCGAGATCACCGAGGCCCAGTTCGACACCTGGTTCGGGCTCAATGCCCGCGGCACCCTGTTCACCGTCCAAAAGGCCCTTCCGCTCTTCAACGACGGCGGCTCCATCCTCATGACCGGTTCCAACGCCTCCCTCGGCGCCTTCCCCGGCTGGAGCGTCTACGCCGGCAGCAAGGCCGTCCAGCAGGCATGGGCCCGCATCTGGCTCAACGAGCTCAAGGACCGCCGTATCCGCGTCAATGTCCTGACCCCCGGCCAGGTCGCCACCGCCAAGCAGGAAGAACTCTTCGACGAGGCCACCAAGCGCCAGTTCGAGTCCCTCATCCCCCGCGGCCAGATGGGCCGCCCCGACGAGATCGCCACCGCCGCCCTCTTCCTCGCCTCCGACGACTCCAGCTACGTCAACGGCATGGAACTCGTCGCCGACGGCGGCACCACCGCCCTCTGAACCGGACAACACACAATCAGGGCAGGACATCTCATGAGCAGCATCAGCATCATCGGCACCGGGAACATGGCCCGCACCATCGGCGCGCGGGCGATAGCGGGCGGCAACACCGTCGAGGTCATGGGCCGCGATCAGTCCAAGGCCGCTGACCTGGCGAAGGCTCTCGGCGGCGGCGCCACGACGGGAGAATGGGGGACCGCCCCGGCCGGGGACATCGTCATCGTGGCCCTGTTGTACGACGGTGTCGTGCCGGCCATCGCCCAGTACGGAGACGCTCTCGCGGGCAAGGTCATCGTCGACATCTGCAATCCCTTCAATTCCACGTTCGACGGGCTGGCCCACCGCGAGGAGACCTCAATCGCGCAGGAAGTCGCCAAGGCCGCCCCGGCCAGCGCCAGTGTGGTGAAGGCGTTCAACACCGTCTTCCGTCATGTCCTGGAGAAGGGTCGGCCCGACGTCTTCCTCGCCGGCGATAACGCGCAGGCCAAGGCAGGTGTGGAGGCGTTCATCGAGAGCCTCGGGCTGCGCCCGCTGGACGTCGGCGGCCTGAAAATGGCGCACTGGCTGGAAGGAGCGGGCGTGGTCACGGTGGGCCTCGCCAACCACGGGGTGGGGAACTTGAACTTCGCCCTCAGCATCACCGAACTTCCCGTCTGAGCAAACGGCTGACGGATTACCGAAAGGAGAGCGCCCGCCGCCGCATCATGGCGAGGGGCAGTAAGCGGCACCTGGCCATCCGGGGTAGGCCTACCTCCTGGTGATGTCGAGCCTGCTGTCCATATCGAGCTGAAATCTCCCGTACGGGTTGGCGTGGGACCAGAACAGCGGGGACAGCCCGCGCCGGTCTGCGGCGGTGAGAAGCTGGGTGTTGATCAGGACCAGGCTGGATTGCAGGAGATGGAGTGCGAGCATAGAGGCCTCGGCGTGCTCGCGGTCGGCGCCGGTGAGGACGCTCTCGCGGCCGTAGAAGATCTTGTCGTTGGTAGAGTTCCAGCTCTCGACGACCTGTAGTCCGCCGTTGATCTCGTGCCGGAGATGCTTATCAGCGAGATTGACGCAGGCGAAGATGGGTCCTGACCGCCGCCCGAGTTCTCGGCTTCAGGAGTTCGAGGCCGTGAGCAGGGCGTGTACCGGTGGTTCTGGATATCGGTGAGGCCTCTCCGGAGCGTTGGAGGGGCCTCACCTGGTCATGCGGTCAGATCCGTACTGACTCCGTCCGTCGGGTTCGAGGCTGGCGGGGGTGTCGGTGAGGGGTCGGTTGGCGGCAGGTTTCTCAAGGGCCGGGCGGCTTGAGGGCGGATGGGGCTGTCCGGGTTGGTTCTGGAGCATCTGCGGCGATCAGCCGGCTGTTCTCGACCATCAGCCGTTGGTTGACGTTGCGGAGTGCCTGCATGGCCGTCTCTGCTTGGCGGCTGGCTGCGAGTGCTGCGTCTCGTTGCTCGGGCAGTTCCTCCATCTCCGTGTCGCGCAGCGAGCGGGCGCCCAGGCCGTCGCGGAGGCAGGCGCCCAGTTCGTGGGCGCGTAGCGTGCGCAGCTCGTTCTGGACTTCGTGAAGGGTTCGTTGTAGGGCGGCGTTCTGTTCCAGGAGCATGCGGTTCTCGACTTCGAGGGCCGCCTCCTTGCGGGCGGTCGCTGCTGCCGCCGCACGCGGCCCGCCTTGGGCGAGGTGGGCGCGGACGGTCTGGGCTTCCGCCTTGAGGTCGCGGTGGCGTTGAAGGCACTGCGGGTTGACGGCGGCCCGCCGGGTGATCTCAGCATCGGAGAGGCCCTGGCGTCTCTTGCGCATCGCGGCCAGGACGTTAAGGCCGTGTCCTACATGGCGGGTTGACGGTTGCGCTGGGCATGAGGAGTAGTCGGTGGGGATGGATTGTTCCGGACGGACTGTGGGAGCTTGCCCGGCCGTTGTTGCCGCCGGCGCGGGTGCGTCCGCAGGGCGGTGCGGTCGCGAACATCGATGACGAGGCGGTCTTCGCCGCGATCATCTACGTCCTGGTCAGCGGCTGCGCCTGGCGTGCTCTCCGCCGTGCTTCGGGGGCGTCGAAGTCGACCGTGCGCCGTCGGTTCGGTATCTGGTCCCCGGCCGGGGTCTGGGGACGACTGCATCAGACGGTGCTTCAACTGCTGGACGGGCGGGACCTGGTCGACCTGTCCCGGGCGGTCTTGGACTCGGCTCACGTCCGGGGAAAATAGGGGGCGAACTTGCAGGTCCGAGCCCCGTGGATTGGGGTAAGCCCGGTTCCAAGATGCACGTCCTGTCCGACGCGAAAGGACTGCCGCTACGCGTCGGGCTCTCCGCGGCCAACACACATGACAGCCTCGCCCTGAAGTCGATGCTGTCCCACTTCCACACGGGACACGAATCCCTCGCGATCGAATCCAAGCCGCAGCGCCTCCACGCCCCCACCTGCGGAATTGCTTACGCGGCAGGCGTATCGGCGTGCGGATCGCCCGCAAAGGTATCGAGTCCAGCGAACGACTCGGTCGGAATCGCGGGGGACGGGGACCAGTCCGGCGGCTGAGGCCAGGTGGCCGGCGTCGGGTGTCGGCTTGTGGGTGGGTGCGGAAGGTGTCGCGGATCTGCCGGTCGATGCGCCCCAGCCGGTTGTCCAGGGCCAGGATCTGAGTAGCTAGTGCCGCCTCAGGCAACGTTTGCCCTGTCGATGACGGCTTGTAGGTGCTGGTCGTCGGCATGGCGGTTTCGCCAGATGATGTAGCGGCGGATCAT
>NZ_LMWH01000291.1 GCF_001507435.1 Streptomyces sp. NRRL F-5122 | reverse complement strand
GGGTTCCACGGGCCCGGGGATGTGTGGTTCTCCTCCGTTCTGGTCTTCGTCGGGACGGGACCGGACGTTAGGTGACGGCCGGAAGTTCGGAGAGGCGTTGCCAGCAGGTGGTGAACGCGGTGCGCCAGGGCCAGGTGTCGGGGATCTTCAGGACCCGTCGGCGGGTGTGGCGTACCAGGCGGGCGGGCAGATGCAGAAGTTTGTAGCGCGGGGTGTCGGGTTCGGCGTCGGCGAGGCCGTCCACATCGTGCAGTCCCAGCAGCCGGGTCCAGGCTTCCACGTCGGCGGCGAGGTTCGCGGCGAGCCGCAGGGCGCTTTCCGGCTCGGTCCGACCCCCGGGCTGGCCAAGGTGGAGGGCGTACAGGCGATGTCCTGGGCGGTCGACCTGATGGAGCAGAGCCTCAACCCGGCCCGCCACATCAAGGGCGACGGTCGCGACGCCGTAGTGGACGAGGGCGAGTAACGCCGTGGCCGACGGCGCGTCCTGGATCGAAGCCTCCGAACGGGAGCGGACGCTGGACCGGCTGGAGGCGCGCATGGAGGCCCTGCAGCTGTCTATGCGCGCCCGCTGTACCTCGCCGCGGTTCGCACTGTGGCTGCATGACCTGCGCGAGACGCGCGAGACATGGTTCCAGCTGGTCGACCCCGACGGCCAAGACCCCATCCCCGAACGGACCTGAACAGGGCCGGAGAGATCGAGGACGCCATCGAGCGCGCCGACCGGGAAGCCTTCACCCGCGAGCCCCCGAAGACGCTCAAGGGCCAGATCGGCTACCTCATCAGGCAGTTCGGCAGCGCGAAGGCCGTCGCCCAGGAGATCGGCGTTACCGCCGACTCCGTCAACCGCTACTGAACTTGAATGGGTGATGTCGGAGCCGTTCGCCTGACGGCAGCCGGTCAGATCCGGTAGCCGTGGACCGTGAGATACGCGCAGGGCGGAGGGTTGACGGACGCCGGGAGGGCCACGAGGGAGCGGATCAGGCTGCAGGCCGTGGAACGCTTCGAGGGCGGGCAGAAGAGCCGGGGCGACCGAGGCTCAGCGACGCGCAGATTGCCAGGCTGGAGCGGGAGTTGGAGCGCGGGCCGCTGGTCCATGGCTGGGCGGACCAGCAGTGGACGCTGGCGCGGATCAAGACGCTGATCGGCCGCTTGTTCCACGTGAGCTACACGGTGGAGGGCACCTGGCGGCTGCTGAGGCGGCACGGCTGGTCCTGGCAGCAGCCGGCCAGGCGGGCGATCGAGCGCGACGCCCAGGCGGTCGAGGTCTGGAGGAAGGAGACCTGGCCGCTGGTAAGAGCACCGCGGCGGCGTGCGACGGCTGGATCGTCTTCGAAGACGAAGCCGGCCAGTCGATGACGCCGCCGCGAGCGAGGAGCTGGGGACGCAGGGGCCGCACTCCAGTGGTCCGCGTGCGCGGCCGGGGCTCGGGCCGGGTGTCGATGGCCGGGCTGAGCTGCTACAAGCCGGGGAAGCGGTCCCGGATGTTCTACTCGGTGCGTGAGTACCGGGGCCGCAAGGGCGAGCCGAAGGGCATCGGCTGGTGCGACCTGTGCGACCTGCTGGTCAGGGCCCACATCCAGCTCGGCGGTCCGATCGTGCTCGTGTGGGACAACCTGCGTATGCACCTGGTCGAACCGCTGCGCGAGTTCATCGCCGACCATGCGGACTGGCTCACCGTTTTCCAACTTCCGAGCTACTCTGCGGACTTGAACCCGCAAGAGGGCATCTGGTCGCTGGTCAAGCGCGATATCGGCAACCTTGCCGCAGCCGACCTCGGCCAGATCGCCCGTGCCGTCAAACGCAGGCTCAAGCAGATCCAGTACCGCCCCGAGCTGGTCGATGGCTGTCTGGTGGGCGTCGACTTGATCATGGACGACTGACCAAGGGCGAAGTTCGCTGCTGGCTCATGCATCCCAGTCCTCGTAGTCCCCCATCGCCACGTCGTCGCAGAACGTCTCCCAGAATCCGTTGTGCGCGAGAGCTGCCTCGTCGACGCCGGAGATGAGATCCCGAAGCTCATCCGCCACCGCCTCGAACCTGTCCTCGTCGCCGTCCGCATAGAACGGGAAGCGCGCGATCACCGCGGCCACGCATTGGTTGAAGGAGCCGAGATCGCTGTTCACGAGACGGGGAGCCCTTGCTGAATCGATCTTGGGAATCTGCACCACGTGGCCAGTGGCAACGTCGACGGCGATGCGTCCGAACAGGCCACTCGTCGCGATGGCGACCAGCCCCCGCTCACCAATCCCCTCAAGGAGCACCGCCTCGCTTAGCGGCCGGTACTCGTATCCGATCAACCCGGCCGGAATGCCGGTCTCACCGAGATCGACAGCAATCTGGGCGGGCACCTCGGGCGGAGCCTCAACATGGATCAAGACGAACTCGGGCTTCGGCAACTGCGGCAAGGGTTGACTCATGGGGAGATCTTCTCCCCATGGAGTGCCCAGGGAACACCGTAGGCCCGCGAGACGGGCGGCCCTTGTCGGCCGCCCGGTCCCGACATCACCCAATCAAGTTCAGTACCGTCGCGGCGCCCGCAAGCACGCCCGCGCCGACGTGGCCGCAAAGATCGACGACGCGGTGCGGTCCCGCTGGCAGCAGCAGGTGCGCAAACGCCGGCAGTAGCAGGCCGCCACCACTGGCGGGATCACCGTGGAGACAAGGGCCCGATTCGGGTACACCGCACCAGTCGGCACGACCGACGACGGCCGCTTCCGGCGGCTCTCCGTGCACCTCCCGGCCGAGTACGCACACCGCCTGTTCGACGCCCGCGACGCGGGTGCCAGCGACCAGCAGATGCGTCAGATCATCGCCGAAGGATTTAAGGACGTCTATTTCCAGGACGGCGGAAGCCGTGCCATGGGCTTTCGGACGTCACCCTCAATGACATCGATTACCTCGATCTCGAATTCTGAAAAAAAGGAAGCCCCACGTGACAGCTTCTGCTGACTGAGCCGAAGCATGACAATTGTCACCAAGGCAGGCGTGTTGTCACTTCCTGTCAGTGAGCCCTTTCCAACTTGGCGTGTTGGTGCTGCAGTTGGGCTGACAACGTAGTGAAGCCCCTGGTAGATGGGTTTTCGACCAAGAGAACCGTCTCCACCAGAGGCTTCACGTGCTTGTTTACCCGTCGGGCGTGGACGTGTCCAGCTCTGCCCTCCGCTTCCTCACGCAGGAGTTGCAGCGGCACCGCCGTACGATCGGCTCTCGTTGGAGGCGCCTGAGCGCCGGCCGCCAGGCTTTGCTCACACTCGCTCATCTGCGGGTGGGGCACACGTATGCTCAGCTCGCGGCCGGATTCGGCGTCGGAACCACGAGGGCCTACCGTTATGTCGCCGAGGCTGTCGAACTCCTGGACGCCCTTGCCCCCAGCCTGGCCGACGCGGTGCGGGCCGCCTCGGCGAAGGCGTTCGTGATCCTGGACGGCACACTCCTGCCGATCGACCGCGTTGCCGCGGACCGGCCGTTCTACTCGGGCAAACACAAGAAGCACGGGATGAACGTGCAGGTCATCGCAGACCCCTTCGGCCGACTGTTGTGGGCCTCACCCGCGCTGCCCGGCGCCGTCCACGATGTCCGCGCGGCCCGTGAACCCGGCATCGTCGACGCCCTCGCCAAGGCCGACATCAAGTGCTGGGCCGACAAAGGCTACCGGGGTACCGGTGCCATGGTGCGCACCCCTTGCTGGGGTCGGTGGGAGACTCTTTCCACAAGCCAGAAGGCGGTGAACCGGTCACACGCGAAGATCCGAGCGCTCGTCGAGCAGGCCATCGCCACCCTCAAGGCCTGGAGACTCCTTCGCAAACTACGATGCTCGACAACCCGGATCACCGAACTCGTCCAGGCCGTCCTGACCCTTCATCTGACCAGCTCAGAGTGAGGATGGGAAAGGCTCATTGAGTCTTTCCCGGTAAGCGGCCGTCGCTCGCTGTGATCGCGATGCCTGCGCTGCCGTCCGTGCGGTCCTCAAGTCCGGGCAGACGTAAGGCCCCTGGTAGGAACGATCTTGCGACGGATTGTTCTGACCGAGGGGCCTCACGTGTCGACCAGTGTCACATACACCGCGGTGCTCGATGTGAAGCGGTCCACCGCCGAGCACCTGGCCCGGTTGCTGCGCGATCACCGCATCGCGGCCGGAACCCGCAGGGGCAGGCGGGCGCTGGGCTGCTTCCGCCAGGCGGTGCTCATCCTGCGCTGGTTCATCGACGGCACCCGCCTTTCCCAACTCGGCTGCGACAACGGTCTGTCGGCCTCCACCGCATACCGCTACCTCCACGAGGGACTGGCCGTTCTGGCGGCCGGGGCACCGGACCTCGCGACCGCGCTGAAGCGCGCGGAGGCGGCCGGGCTGACACATCTGAACCTCGACGGCACCCTCGTCCGCACCGACCGCCTCGCCGCCCCCGGCCCCAACGGCGCGGACCTGTGGTGGTCCGGAAAACACAAGCATCATGGCGGGAACGTGCAGGTCATCTCCACTCCTGACGGCTGGCCGATCTGGGTCTCACCGGTCCGCCCGGGCCGCGAGCACGACACCACCTGCGCCCGCCACCATGGCCTGATCGACGCCCTCAACCGGATGGCCGCCGAACTGGACATGCCGACCCTCGTCGACCTCGGCTACGAGAACGCAGGCGACGGCTTCCGCCACCCGCACAAGAAGCCCGCCGGTGGCGAGCTGACCGAGGCCCAGCAGACCTACAACAAGGTCATCCGCGGCATCCACGGGGTCTGCGAGCGCGCCAACTCCCTGCTCAAGACCACCTTCAAGGCCCTGCGCCGGGTCAGCCTCGACCCCAGCCGCATCACGAAGATCGCCGCCGCAGCCCTCGTCCTGCTTCAGCTCGAGTACGACCGCACCATCTGATCAATCACAGAACGTCATGATCCGTTACTGGCAAAGGCTCATTGTCTGGCCGGCCGAGCCGCAGCCGGATGAGATCCACAAACAGACAGACCGTTACGGCACCGAGCTACGAGCCGAACCGAGCCGGCCAGCGCCCCCGCCGCCTCAAAGCGATGCCGAGGACGATATCCGGCGGCGTGTACGCGATCGGCTCCAGCGTCGTTGCACTTCTTGAGCCCCCTGCCCCCGCAGTACGTTGCGGTGCGTCGCTCATGGATCCTGCCGACCGGAGCGAGCGCTGGTGGGTTGGGCGGTTTCGGTGGTGCTCCAGGCGGCGAGGAGCTGCAGGGCGTCGTGGTCGGGTGTGCCCGGGGCGGTGCTCGCGTGCTGGAGTGCGTGGGCAACGAGCAATCGATGCAGCAGGCCCTGAATTCCACCCGTCCGGGCGGCAACGTCGGCTTCGTCGGCGTCCCCCACGGTGTCGCCCTCGACGGCACGCAGCTGTTCTACTCACACGTCGGCGTGCGGGGCGGCCCCGCCCCCGTGCGTCAGTACCTGCCCGACCTGATCGACCGGGTCATGTCCGGGCGTATCAAGCCGGGCAAGGTCTTCGACCTCGAGCTGCCGCTGTCTCAGGTGGCCGAGGGCTATAAGGCCATGGACGAGCGGCGCTGTGTGGACTCTCGAAGATCGTGCGGTGGCCGCGGGTCATTGATGGCGGGCCGTGGGTGCGACTGGGGCAGCTGCTATAATTGACGAGTTGGCCTTCGGCGCCCCAGGTTGGGTGCGCGCGGAGGCTTTTTTTCATGCCTTCTGACACATCTGCCTCCGGCACACCTCCCACCACCTACCGTGACCTGCTCCGCAACCGTGAATTCGTCGGCTTGTACGCCAGCTTCACTCTGACGGTCGCCGCGAGCACCTTGTCGGGCTTCGCGCTCGGCACACTGGTCAACCAGCAGACCAAGTCCCCGTTCCTGACAGCTGTGAGCATGTACGGCGCCACGTTCGCGACGGTCTTCGGTGCGCTGACGCTGATGTCGGTCGCGGACGGAAGCCGTCCTCGCCGGACCCTCGTCGCGCTCCAGTGCGTCTCGCTCGTAGGTGTTGCCGCACAGGCGGTTCCAGGGCTGCCGCTCGCCGCCCGGTTCGGTCTGCTTCTTGTATTGGGGTTCTTCCAGTCCCTGGGAACGGGGGCGCGGATGGGGCTGCTCGCCGAGGTGGTGCCGACCTCCACGTATGCACTGGCGCGTTCGCTGATGAACATCACCTCGGGAGGCATGGCCATCCTCGGCTACGCCATCGGCGCCGTCCTTGTGCGGTACCTGAGCCCGCAAGAGGTCTTCGCCGTCGCGACAGCCCTGACCGGCGTCGGATTGATCATTGTGGCGGTGACGGTCCGAGAACGCTCGATCCGTCTGACCCGTCGCCCTGGACTGCGCCAGACCTGGACTACGAACATCGCGCTCTTCTCCCACTCCGGCCAACGCGCGCTGCTGCTGAACCTGTGGGTCCCCAACGGTCTGATCGTCGGCTGCGAGGCCCTGTTCATCTCCTACGCCCCCCATCAAGCCGGCGCCTTCCTGGCCGCCGGATCGGCAGGCATGCTCCTCGGTGACCTGACTGTCGGGCGAGTGCTGACTGCCGAGCAGCGACGTCGCTATGCATTCGCCCTGCGACTGCTGCTCGCCGTCCCCTACTTGCTGTTCGCCATCCACCCGCCCGTGCTGGTGGCGACAGCCGCGGTGTTCATCGCCAGTGCCGGATTCGCCGCCACCCTGCCGCTCCAGGAGCAGCTTCTGGAGTTGACCCCTGATCCGGTCCGTGGCCAGGTCCAGGGGGTTGAGTCCGCCGGCCGGATGACGTGGCAGAGTATCGGAGCGGCAGTTGCCGGCGGCATTGCCCAGCACTTCACTGCTGGCATGGCCATCACTTCTGTGGCCGCCATCTCCGTCGCCATCACTGTCTTCTCCCGGCCCTTCGTGGTCCGCGCCCGAGCCGTCCGCGTCCAGGTGGCCAACGCATAGTCAGCCCGAGGTGATAGCCGATCCCACGAGTTCCCCCTACGGCGCGAGCGGCGGGCGCGGCCGGCCGCTCGCACTGCGGGCCCGGCTGGGAACGGGTACGGCCACCGCGTGATCATCGGTTGGTGTGTGGACAAACGAAGATCGTGCGGTGGCCACGGACCAGAGCGTAGACCCAGCCCGCTGGCGGGAGATGTTCGACCAGGCCATGGCTCGGATCGCGGGCCGCTTCAGCCGAGTTGAACCCCGGGCAACTGCCCGCGCCTATCTTCTCGGGCTGTTGTCGAAAGCGGAGCGGAAGAACTGCTGGCAGATGGCCGAGCAGGCTGGTCTGGCCCGGCCGGGGCCGATGCAGAGGCTGCTGCGCTGCGCACGCTGGGACGCCGACGCCGTCCGCGACGATGTCCGCGCCTACGCCGCCGAACAGCTCGGCGCCGACGGTGCAGTGCTGATCGTGGACGAAACCGGCTTTGTGAAGAAGGGCCGGGCCTCGGCCGGCGTGCAGCGGCAGTACACCGGCACCGCCGGGCGCATCGAGAACTCCCAGGTCGGCGTCTTCCTCGCCTATGCAACCGGCCGGGGACGGGCACTGGTCGACCGCCGGCTCTATCTGCCCGAGCAGTCCTGGTGCTCCGATCCCGAACGCCGTCAGGCGGCCGGGATACCCGACGATGTGCAGTTCGCGACCAAGCCCCGCCTGGCCTGGGAGATGATCGCCGCCGCGCTGGACGCCGGGGTGAAGGCGCCATGGGTGACCGGCGACGAAGCCTACGGCCAGGACCCGCAGCTCCGTGCCGCCCTGGAGGCAAGCGAGATGGGCTACATGTGGCCGTTGCCTGCTCGACGCGGGTGCGGATCAACCAGGGCCGCACTCCCGTCCGCGCCGACACCGTCGCCGGACGGCTGCCCACCACCGCCTGGCAGCGGCAGAGCACCGGCCGTGGCGCGAAGGGCCCGCGCTACAACTGGGCCTGGATCCACATCGGCACGGACGAACACCGCCACCTGCTCATCCGCCGCAACCGCACCACCGGCGAACTCGCCTTCTACCTGTGCTGGGCACCCGCCGTGGTCACACTCGCGGAGCTGGTACGCGTCGCCGGTGTCCGCTGGAGTGTCGAGGATTGCTTCCAGGCCGCCAAGGGCCAGGTCGGACTCGACCATTACCAGGTTCGCAACTGGACCTCGTGGCACCGGCACATCACGCTCGCCATGCTCACCCTGGCCTTCCTGACCGCCGTCGCGGCACCGAAGCCGTCCACCGGTCCGCACCACCCAGCTCGCAACAGCGGACCGATCTCCTTGACCGTTCCGGAGATCCGCCACCTGTTCACCGCCGTCTTCGGCCCGCCGGCCATGACCGCTGCCAGGCTGCTGCACTGGTCAATCTGGTGCAGACGCCACCAGGCAACAGCCCGGCACAGCCATTACCAAAGACGATCCGCCGACGAACCCGCTGGATAGATCACGAAACCGCACTGGAGTATTAATTGCTTCCTTTTCCACTGCCTCCTTCGGGTTGGCCGGTGCAGAAGAAGTCGGAGCCTGGGCGCGGCTCGAAGAGTCGTCTGCCGCCTCACCCTTCCTGTCTGATGAGCTGCACGCGGTCAGTGCGAGCGCAGCGCACAGCGTGATGGAAGCAGCGGCCTTTCGGAAGTGAACAGCCGCATGTGGGACCTGGCGTGCGCAGCGTTTCATGATGCCTCCCCGTACGGCGCGGTGTGACCCTACCGCTGCCTGAGCCGCCCGCGGGCGGCAGCCCAACTCCGCGGCCTGGTCAAGCTGCGGTGATCGGATTGCGTGACGGCAAGATTACGCATATGCCAGTCAACCTCCCAGCTCAGTATTCGAGTTCACTCGTAAAACTCGGGACGTATCCGGTCACTTTCGGAACCCGATATCGATTTGTAGTTCTGTGTCTTCGCTCCTCCGGGTGGCACACACCTTCGCGGGCGTATGACTGCTAGAGCGCGACCAGGCCTCGCCAGGCGTTCGCCGTGCGCAACGTCCTTCCTCCCGAGACCGACCACTTGGCGAGCGAATGCCATGCGATATGGGGGCGAGCGCAGGCAGCCTGTCGCCGTACTGTCCTGGGCTGAACGACGATCATTCGAACTCTTGATCCTTTTCTATTGAGACAGGGACTGCGGCGGCAGGAGGGGTGAGCTCGGCGACGAAGGCGGCGACGCGGGCAAGCTGCTTCGCGGCGCGGTCGGTGAGCTGGTCCAGCGGGAGTGCTTGTGCGTTCGCTTGGGCGGCCCGTTCCAGGGCTTCGACCTGCCGTGGGCGGGCCTGGGCGGCGAAGACGTTGTCGAGGTGGGGTCCGCGCAGTTGGATGGGTCCGATGCGGTGGCCGTGCACGTTCATGGAGACGTAGTGCTCGAAGCGTTCCATGGTGGCGACTCGTTCGGGGCTGGGGTTGTCGCCCCATTCAGCGGTGATCGACGCGATCGCGGACTGCGATCCGGCGGTGGTGGCCAGCGTGGACGCGTTCTGCACCAGGGACAGCCGAACTGGCGTGGGGAGGCGGGGCAGTAGCTGGGTCATGCCGTGGATGTGGCACTTGTACTTGCGGAGGTCCTCGAACATGCTCGCGATGGTTTCCGGGGCGGCGCCGGTCAGGGTGATCAGCTCGTCGAAGTACGGGCGGAACGGCACTCGCTTGTCTTCAGGGGTGTCGCGCCTGGCGCGTGCGGCCCGCAGCAGATCCCGGGCCAGGAGGGCGGTCAGCAATCGGTCGGTGGGCCCGTTGCCGCCCGGGCACACCCATACGATCATCCGGGAGTCCATCGCTGCGCGGATGTTGTAGACACCGGCCGGCTGGCCGAGGAATGCCCGGGTCACCGGATTCGCGGCCAGGCGGGCGATCGGGTTGAGGACGACGGCGAACGCGTCGGGCGACAACGTCGGGAACACGGACTGCCACCAAGCACGCGTCTCCTCATCCAGCCGGCCAGCCACCGCCCCCAGCGCTGCCTTGCGGAAAACGCCGTCGGTGAGCAAAGCCCGAACCTGGAAGATCGTGGCCTGGTCCTCAGGCCGACCGGCCTGACAGGCCGTCTCATTGACGGCGACCAGGACAGTGAGAGCGGCGGTGAGGATGGTGAGCGCGCGCGGTGCGGTCGCGTCGTCCCACGCCAGCGCGGAAGCGTAGGCGTCGGCGATCGCCTCGACAACCTCGTGCACGGGCTGCCCGTGCTCCATCCCGAGCGGGTTCCACGAACTAACCCGCGGGTTGGGCCCGAGACCATTGAGATCGATCAGTGCAATCCGCGGCGCCAGGTGATCGTGCGCCAAGAACGGCAACGCGCGCGGCCAGGAGTCGCGGTGCGGATCGACGAAGACAAGCCCGCCACCCGCGTGCGCCCAGCCGATCGCCTGCGCCAGGGCCCGTTCCGTCTTGCCGCCGCCCGCCTTGCCCGTCCCCACCTCGAACAGGGTCTCCTCGGCGTAGGTGGCGACCAGACGCTCCCTGCCGTCCGGGCCACGGTAGACGCCCTGCAGCAGCAGGTCGGGATTCCCGAACTCGAAGGTCGGCAGGTCACTGGCGAGCACCGGCAGACGGCAATGCAATGTGGGGGGCTTGAGCAGGCCAGTGAGCTCCTCCAGCCTCACCCAGTTCGGGCGGGGCGGCTGGCAGTGCCCCAGATTCCACCGGCGCTCGAATCCGCGCTGGGTGGGCCAGTGATCCGCACCGATCCGCCACGGCCCCAGCCGCCACCCGCGCATGGCCCACCTCGAGCGCCCGCCGAACACGTCGAACGCAGCCTGCAGTTGGGCCAGACGGGCCTGCGCGCGGCCTTCGGTGTTCGAGGCGCACATCACCAGCAACTGGACCCGCACCAAGTGGTCGTCCTCAGCGAGCTTGCCCAGGGCCACAGCAGGCTCGACCCGCCGGGGAACGGGCGGCATCACCAGCCGCCGACCGGCACCCGAACCGGAGCCGGGTCTGTCACTGAGCAACTGCTGCAACTGCCAACTCAACGAGTCCTCGATACCGCTGGCATCCTGCCGCAGCCAGCGAGCCGCCCGCTGGGCCTCGCGGCGCTCGGACCGGCGCGCGGCACCCATCAACTGAAGTCGGCGTGCCCTCAGTACCCATTTCGGCGCTCGCTGGATGTCGAGCCGGATCTCGGCGAGGTCGCCGAGCTCGGCGCGCAGGTCGGCCACGGCGTCGATGAGCGGCTGCAGCGGGTCGGGGGACAGTGGCACCTCACGCAAGGAGGCTGTGGGCCTGCCACGCAGGATGAACTCGGCGCGCACGGTGTGCGCTCTGGGCTCGTCGACGATCGGCCGGGCCGAGGTGACGGTGACATCGGGCCCGAACGGGGTGATGGACAGCAACCGTTCACCGCCTGCCGGGCCTTCGATGCGGTAGCGCAGCGGCGTACTGCCGTCCGCGCGCAGCCGGATCTGCACGGCCTTCGTCCGGCGGGGCGCCCACCACGGCATGGCCGTGGAGGCGCGGGCGAGCTGGACTCCTCGCCGGAAGATCTCCTCCAGGCTCGGGTCGAAGTGCCGGCCGGGAACGAGCTCCAGGGCCATCCGCTCGGCCGAAGCCTTGGCGGCGAGCCGGCGTACCGCCAGTTCGCCCCCCCTCCAGCCGACGGCGATGGCCAGCGCGAGCAGATACCAGTGGTCGAACAACCAGTTGGCGGCGTCGACCAGGCCGGTGACCAGAGCGAGTACCTGACCAGCGGCCGTGTCACCGGCCAGTTCCGTCAGGTGCGGGGGAGCGGAGTCCACGTTGCTGCTCCTTTCTTGGCAGTGCGGGTGAAGTGCCAATCGGCGATGCGGAGGTCGGTGAAGGTGCCGCCGCGGTCCGTGCCGGCCCACACGAGATGGACCACGGCCTTGTTCGGGCTGCCGTCGCGGCGGGCGATCGCGGCCTGGATCCGGAAGCCAGCGGTCGCGAACGCCGGCGCCACGGCCTGGCCCGTGTCGGGGAACACGGCGGGCCACCTGGCGCGGCCGAGTCCGGTGGCGTCCGCGCGCAGTAGCGCACGACCGGCGCTGAGTAGTTCCCGCTCGTCTGCGGCGGGAAGGTCGGCGGGCCAGGCTGTTTCCAGGTTCCGCTGGACTGCTTTGTCGCCAGCCACACCTTCGCCGTGCGGTGGCAGAGCGGACTCGAGGGCCGACGACGTCGATGTCTCGGGCGCTGTGGAGGCAGGCGCGCCAGCGGCCGGTGGCCTATGGACAGAGGGCATTGCTGCGATCGACGACGGAACTGTGGTCGCCGCCGCGGGTGGCGCGGCTCCTGGCGGCGGCGGTTGCTGACCGTGCGGCATGCCCAGCAGTGCCGTCCCGGCGACGGTGAGCAGGACGGTGCTCAGCACCAGCAGGCGTGGTGAGCGTGGCTGTAGGTTCCGATCTGGCTTGTCGGCCGACGCTGCGGTGACCTGCGGCGTTGTGAGGTGGTCCCGATGATCTGTCGGTAGGTTTGTCCAGCCGGGCTGTCGTTTTCTTCGGGCTGGATGCGGAGCTCGGCGCGGGTCTGCCCGAGCGGGCAGGGCCTTCGGGGTGGCTTCGAAGACGTGAGGTGATGCAGTTCGGCAGCGCGATTCCGCCCCACTTGGCGATCTTTCGGGCATGATCTGCATTGGTCTTCGGCCTCATCTAATTCGTGCGGCATGCTGGTCCGACGCGCCAGGCCCGACGTGCGGGCTTGGCAACTGGGGTGGGGAGGATCGCGTTGATCGTCTGGGTGAACGGTGCGTTCGGCAGCGGGAAGAGCACGCTGGTGGACGAGCTGCGTCCTCGGTGGCCCGAGGCCCTGGTCTACGACCCGGAGATGGTCGGCTTTGTGCTGCGGGAGATCGTGGAGGTGCCGACCGGCGACTTCCAGGATCTTCGGCTGTGGCGGCGGCAGGTCGCCGACCTGGCGGTAGGGCTTGTCGAGGAGTACCGCCGTCCGGTTCTGGTTCCCATGACCTTGGTCAACCCCGGGTATGTCGGTGAGATCTTCGGCGCGTTGACGGATGCGGGCATCGAGGTTCACCACTTCTTCCTCAAGGTCTCCCGCGAGGTCTTGGAGAAGCGGATCGACGGCCGGAACTTCACCCCGGATGATCCCGAGCAGGACGAGCGGGTCCGGCACTGGTGCAAGGACAAGATCGAGCCGTGCATGGCCGCGGCCGACACCCTGCCCAGCGACACCATGTTTCTGGACGGCGAGCTGACCCCGCAGGAGCTGGCCGACGTGGTGCTGGCTCGTGTCGGCGCGGTTGCGGGACGGTAGGACTGGTTCGTGGGTGAACTTGTTGAGCGCGTTGACGAGCGTGATGACGTTCTGGCTGTTGTGGAAAGGGAGGAGGCGATCCGTCACCGGTGGCTGCACCGAATATCGACGATCGTGTGCCGCAACAGTGCGGGGCAGTTCCTTGTCCACCGCCGTCCAGACGATGTCGTTCTTTTCCCTGGGCAGATCAACTGGATGCTCGGAGGCGCGGTGGACGTGGCCGAGTCGTATGAAGATGCTGCTGCGCGGGAGTTGGTGGAAGAACTTGGTGTTCATGCCCGTCCTCGTTTCCTGTTCAAGTTCTTGTGCGAGGGCGTGATCAGCCCGTATTGGCTCGGTTTGCATGAGGTCGTCGTCACGGAACCCGTCCAGCCCGACCGTTCGGAGGTCGCTTGGCATGACTGGCTGACTGAGGCCGAATTGACCGACCTGGTCCGACACCGGGAGTTCGTTCCGGATGCTCGCGAGGCGTTCGACCGATATCGCGCTCTGCCGGTGCGGCCGGGAACGGTGTGAGCTGCGGTGCGCGTTGCTGTAGTTCTTGCTCGGCGGCTTGGCGCCCCGCATCGGTGAGCTTGTAGTAGGTGCGACGTCGTCCCGCGCCGCGTCCTGGGGTTGCGCGGCTGAGCCAGCTGGCATCGTCTTCGGGTCTGCTGGTGAGCCAGCCGGCTTGTTCGAGTTGGCGGAGTCGGTCCGAGATGCCGCCTGGGTTAATGCCGGTCCTTGCGCTGACCTGGGATCCGAAGAATTCGGCGGGTGCGTGGTCGACCAGGTCGCGGAGGAGCGTGAGCGTTTCCGCGCGGATCCGGATGCCCGAATAGTGCTTCCGGCCGCGATACCACCGAAACTCGCGCACCGGCAGACCATCGGCCACCTTGTCCACCAGCAGTCGGTCCCAGTCGACTTCGGCCAGCTGGCCGTCAGCCTTCCGGTAAACGGCCCGGGTCGTCCGATCAGTTGTCATTGCTGTGTCGTCGTACTCGCCCACCGCGACCCGCCCTTTCGTGTCAGATCTCTCTGACACCAGGAAATAGGCCACCACCAGCCGTAACCTGGCCGTGCGGCAGGGCAAACCCAACAAAGGCTGGACCTCAGACACTGGACATGACTGCGGCGCGGAGCGAGAACCGGGCCGAAAAGAGAGCATCGACCGACACATTGACGACAGATCACTTGGACACCGTCATCTCTTTTCGGAACCTACAGTGGCGTGGTGGTCACAGCAGCCGTGCACCCCCCGCGTAGCCGGACATTGCGCTGACGGCGTCCAGGCGCACCACAGTCCCGGGGCGGGCAGCGTTGATCATCTGCCCGCCGCTCAGGTAGATCCCGACGTGGTAGATCGTGGCATCGTGTCCGGGAGCAGTGGCGTAAAAGACGAGGTCACCCGGCTGCAGTGCGCCCGGGCCGAGGCCGGCGGGGATCCGCTGTCCGACACCGGCCTGGTCGGCTGCCAGGCGCGGCAGGCTGACGCCGACTTTCGCGTACGCGTATTGAGTCAGCCCGGAGCAGTCGAAGCCCTTGATACTCGCGCCGCTCTTCCCGCCGGGCGAGCAGCAAATCCCGTACGACCTGCCCTCCGCGTTGCCGCCACCCCACGAGTACGGCACCCCCCGCTGTGACAGCGCCGCCTCGATCACGGTGCGCGCCTTCCCAGACAGGCTCTTCAGGTCCGGACCCGCGGCGGCCGCCGTGTACTGGTCGATCCAACCCAGCACGTTGGCCACATACGCGTTCGAGTGGTTGTACTGCCAGATCGCGGCCTTCAGCTGCGAGCCGTTGCCCAGGTCGCGTCCGTTGCCGCACAGGTAGATCGCAGCGCCGAGAGCGGCGTCGTCGGCGTTGTGCGGGTCCGCCGTTCCATCTCCGCCTGCGTCCTTGCCGATGGACTGCCAGGTGGAGGGGAGGAACTGGAACGGGCCGACGGCGCGCTCCCCGGACGCGGTGCCGTCCCACCTGCCGCCGTCGGTGTCGGGGAGGACGGCGGTGTTGCCGCCGGCACCGGAGCCGTTGAGGAGTACCCCGTAGATCTTGGGGCGGATGTCGCCGTTGTCCGCGATGCTCCTGCCGATTGCGTGGTTGGACTCGACCTTGGCGATCCCGGCGAGGACCGGCCAGCCCATGCCCCGGCACTTCGGCACGTACTTCCCGATCTGCTTGGCGGCCTTCTTGTAGGCGGTCAGCATCCGCGGCGGGATGTCTGCGGGGCTCCCGCCCTCGGCGATACCTCCTTCCTGTGCACCCGTTTCCAGCGCGACATACGCGCTGATCGCGTTCCCTGCCGGCGCGGCACAGCACACCGCGGCGAACATCAGCAGTGCGACCACGCACCCCCACCGCCGCACGCGGCGCCCGGGCCGCTTCACTCGTCCTCACCGCCCTCGTCCCGCCGCCGGACCTGCTCCTGGCGCAGGCGTTCCGCGTCGGGGCCGGTGCGCCGCATCAGCTCCTGCATCCGGGCCCGCGCCTCCTCCCGCGCCCGACTGCGCGGGCTTCCCCCACCGGGAAGAACCGGCCCGCCGAGATCGGGACCAGGCTCGACTGCAGGACCGTTAGCTGACGGCGTTGGCCGTGCGGGGGCGGAAGCGGGGGCAGAGCTGCCCGCAGACCGGTTACTGGGTGAAGGCCCTGCCGGTGTTGCCGGGCGGTGGGGGGCGGTCGGAGTTGCTGTAGTCGCCAGGCGGCGGCTGGCGAAGGGTCCAGGTTCGGCGGTCTCAGCGGCGCGGTTCCGCAGGACCTGAGCTGCGTGGCGTCCCGTCTCCGTCCAGGCTCGGCCGTCCTCGCGCAGGGTGTTGCCCCACACGCGCACCTGCTGGCGGGCGTCCTGGGAGTAGCGCGAGCCCGCTGACCGCCCTCGGCGAACATTGGCCGGCAGGCCGACTGTTGAGCCATAGGCGGCCCGGCCGCCCCGGTTGAGGATGCGGTATCCGCGGAAGCGGACCAGCCGGTTGTGGGCCCGGGTCGACAGCAGGGTGCGGTCGCTGTTCTGGTCGTGCAGGACCTGGCCGGTGGTGCGGTCGATGATCTGCCCCTCATCGTTGCGGTATCGGTCGGGCGGCCCGGAGGGGCGACGCGGCCCCATGCCGCCCACGCCGCCCGAGCCGCCATCCCTGTCGTCCCCGCCGTCCGACGGGCCACCTAGCCCCAAGTCGCTCTCGTCAGCAGGCTTGCGCCACTTGGCCAACTGGTCCTGGTCCGGGCGGCGCCCGATGAGCAGCCAGTGCGCGCCCTTCCCCCCGAGCCGGGCGCCCAGCCCGCCCAGGGCGGCAGCCGCGGTCAACGGGGCGAGACCGCGTCCGGCTTCGGCTGTGGCGTCGGCGAGGATCCTGCCGGTGTCCATCGGCATGCCCGCGCCGTCGACCAGGGAGGTGAGTGCGCCCATCAGCCGATGCCGGGTGCCGAGCATCCCGTACCGACCGCCCCCACCTGTGCCGATGAAGGCGCGCAGCCCTGCGCCGTATCCACCCAGACCGGCCGGGGAGTTCATGGCGAGGGCGGCGCCGAGTTCGGAGGTGTCGCCGGGCAGGTGGGTGCCGCCGACCTTGGCGTAGCGCATCCGCATGGCCATGCGGTATCCGAAGGAGGTGATCCCGGCCAGCAGGCGACGGTGGCCGGCTGCTCCCGCGATGGCGAGGACATCGATGAGGAGGATCCGCTCCACCATCAGGTCGGGCCCGTTGGTGATGGTGGCGTCGATGGCGATCCCGAAGAACGGGATGAACGCGCAGATCCCGACCACGGCCAGGATCGCGATGCCCCACAGCGACAGCCACTTCCACACGCTCTGGCGTGCGGGACCGGGCAGCATGCCCGCGATGAAGGTGACACCACCGACGGCCGCGGCTCCGGCACAGATGCCCTGGGTGCCGAGCAGGATGATGGCGCTGGACAGCAGCATGCCGCAGATGAACAGTGCAGCGATCAGCAGCAGGAACGCGCCGCCCAGACGCCACCAGGTCGGCTTCTCGGCGTAGGCGGCGCACGACTGCCCGACGGGGCCGGCCTTCTTCAGATCGGCGAGGAACGCAGCGAACGCCTGGTCCTCATCGGTGACAATCGCAGTGGAGGCGTCCAGAAGCTCGCCTCCGGGCGTGAATTCCGGGAGCTTGGTGCTGCCGCTGGGCTTGCCGTCGACGTCACGCTCGCAGTACTGCTTGCCCGGGCCGTGGACCAGGCTGCAGGCGTCCTTCGCCTTGTCCGACGGCGTCGAGTTGGGCATGTACCCGCCGGTGACCCACTTCAGATGGACGGCATAGGCCTTGCGATCGGAAGCCTTCGCTGGGTCGAGGATCCGCCCGTACTGAAGGAGCATGAAGGGCTTCACGATCAGAGCATTGGTGATCGAGTCCTGGATGGGGCGGGCCACCTCTGCTGCGGAGACCGGCCCTTCGCCCTGCAACTGCTCACACTTGATCTCGGCGTTGCCCGCCATGCCTGCGCACGGGTCGTCGCTGGCGAGTTTGCCGCCCCAGTCGTAGGAGTTGACGCTCTGCTGGGCGACCTCGGCGGCCACCTGCTGGGACTGCCCCAGAGGCCCGTCCGGACCGAGGAGGGTGTCAGGTCGGATGAGAGCGGAGGCGGCGATCGCCCCGATGAGCAGGGTGAGGAAGATTTCGCCCAGGCCGCGGCCGACCCTGCCGCGCACGATCATGAACCCGGCGAAGACGAACGCCCAGGCCAGCACCAGCCCCTTGATCCCCAGCGTGTCGACGACCACATGGTTGTAGGCGTCGGCGACCTTCTGCGCCGGGCGGGCGAGGATCTTCAGCAGCGGGAATCGAAAGGCCACCTCGATCGCCCACCCGGCCAGCCCGACCAGCAGCCGGATCAGGGTGAACAGCCCAGACATCGCGAAGGCAAGGGCCTGCGACTTGAAGGCGACGATCGAGCCGCCTGAAGCGCTCAGGTCGTACCCGTCGATCGCAACGCCCTCGGACGAGTCGATGTTCAGCGGGGCGAGTAGGTCCCCAGTCTCGCTGCTGCTGCCGGCCGCGTACACGACTTGCGCGTTCACCAGGAGGAACACACAGGTGAGGAGCACGATAAAACCGGCGGAGCGCAGGGTCGCGCGGTCTGGACGGAACACGTCAGCCCCGCCTCTGCCCGGCGGCGGCCGACCGAAGCCGCCACATCACGAGGGCGCCCACACCTGCAGCGGCAGACGACAGCCTCAACGCCGCACCTGTCACGTCATGTTCGCCAGTGGCAGTGCAGCCCTCGCAATAAACCTTGGCCGGTCCCACGATCAGGCCACACGGATCACCGTCCGCAGGTCGGGCGCCAGCGGCGAAGGCACGTCCGGTGTGCGGCCACCACGCTCCCGGCACGCCCGCCCAGAGAGCGAGAACGACGACCGCAGCCACAACCGCGAGCGCGGTGACGACACACGTGACCGCAACCACGCGCCGGGAGCGGTCCCAGGAAGACGTGGTCATCACGCGTACTCCTTCCGATCGGAACCCATGGCCTCACCGGCAACGGGTGCGGAGGGCGGTGCAGCGCTCGTGTGCTGCCCTGGCGTGGTGGTGACGGAGTCGCTGATGCGGGCGATACGGGGGATGGAGACCTTGATGCGGCCGGTGTTCCGGCGCGGGCAGGTGAGCAGGAACTCGCCTCCCCGGCCTTTCTGGCCGACGGGGGACAGGCCGGTGGTGACCAGCCGCACCAGTTCGGGGTCGTTCGGGTCGAGGCCGATGAATTCCAGGCCGCGGCGGGCGCTGTCGCGGTCGGTGGTGCGGGCGAGCGCGCGGTAGGCCATCAGGCCGCGGTCGGGGCCGAGTTCCTCGGCGGTGTGCGAGCCGGCCAGTAGGCCGGCGCCGTGTTTGCGGCCGTCGTGGAGGATCTCGTGGACCAGGGCCGTGCCTTCGGCGGAGGAGGTGAGCCAGTAGAGCTCGTCCAGGACCACCGCGGTGAACCGTTCGGGGTCCTCGAACGCGGTCTGCCGGGCGATCGCGGCGATCAGGTAGAGCACCGCACGTCCGATCAGCGCTTCCAGCGGCTGCTGGTGCAGGATCTCGGGGTTGGCGAATGCGGCCTGTGGGGGCAGTTTGAGCCCTGTCGTGGTGATCACGATCATGTCGGAGGCGCTGGAGGCGTCCAGCCGAACCGGCGGCAGCATCGGGTCGAACACCATCTTCGCCAGCGAGTTGGTGGCGACAACCCGGACCAGGCCGGCGAGAGTCGCGGCCGCGTCCTGCCGCTTGCCCGCCTCGCTCGTGGCCATCTCCTCGAGGACCTCAAGCACACGGTGCATGGACGGGGCGTCGCTGAGGGCGGCCTGTTCGACGGCGTGGTGAAGGACCTCGCCATTGGTACTCATCGGGCCGATGCCAAGCTGCAAGGTGAGGTAGGACAGGGCGTAGTGGCGGCCCTCGGGCCCGTCGAACACGCGCAGGGGGTCGATGGACACCTGGGCCTGGGCTGCGTCGATGATCTGGACCCGGCCTTTGGCGGCGGTGCGGGCGAAGGTGGCCCACTCGCGAACCGGCGTGCGGTCGATGCAGATCGCGCACCCGCCGCGCGCCCACACGGCTTCGGCGATGAGCTTCTGCAGGACGCTCTTGCCCGCGCCGAGGTCCCCGACGATGCCCATCGACGCGGACGCATCGACCTTGGGCGCGTCCGCGATGTTGATCATGACGGGGCGGGTGGTGCCACAGTCCAGGTCGATACCGAGGAACATCCCGTTGGGATCGCCGACCTCCGAGGTGGTGAAGGCGCCACTCAGGGCCCAGTCCTCACTTATCTGGTGCTGCGTGAACTCCCGCACCACGCCCGGCCGCACGGTGCCAGGCAGACCCAGGGTGAACAGGGCCTCCTGCAGCCCGGCCGGGCGCACCGCCCGGTAGTCGGCGCCGGACAGCAGAGCCGCCAACGCCCTGGCCCGCCCGTCGCAGACGGCGGCGGTCGGCCCCCACACCGTCAATACGGTCACTGATTGCACCTCCACCTCAACGCTGGTGCGGGACAGGCGGGCGTCGAGCTCGCCCAGGTCGCGGGCGGCTTCGCTGAGCGAGGCGGGCATGCCGGTGGGGCGGGCGTCGTACTGGTCTGCCTGGTCGATCAGCTCGTTCTTCTTGCGCCGCACCTGCTCGCGCGCCTTCTCCGCCGGCACCAGCGTGAGGTCGACGGTGTAGTCGACGGGGAAGTCGAGCATCTCCAGCTGGGCGAACAGATCCACCGCATCCTGGCCCACCGCCGGCGGGCACTCGGCCAGCGCCAACTGCGCCTGGTAGCCAACCCCTGTCTCGGATTCGACCTGCAGCCAGCGCCGGCCCAGTGGCGAGCCGGTGTTCAGCCGCCACCAGGCCTTGCGGCCTGACCGCGTGATCCCTCCCGCGTTCTTGAGTTCGTCGACGTCGTCGAGGCCGCGGTCGATGCCGCCTTCCTGCAGACGGACCTGGCCGAGGTCGGCGTAGCTGGGGGAGCGCAGCACACCGCCCTGGATCTGCCCGCCGTACAGATCGCTGGTCTCGGCCTCCGCCAGCAACGGCTCGGCAAGGCCGCGGTGCAGGGCGTGCTGGATCATCCATACGATCTCCGCCGGGCGGGCGGGCCGGAAGGCGATCCCGCCGACGAGCGCGGCCCCTACCCGGGATGCCTGCTCGCGGTAGGCACTCACCTCGCGCCGCGCCACCGGGGCGGGGCGCATGCCGAGCACGGGCGCGATCTCGGCCCAAGCCGCGCTGAAGGATGCGGACACCTGCAGGCCGCCTGTCTCGGCCTGCAGGGGCACGGCCAGCCACAGGGTGCGGCGGTGCATCTCCTGGTCGTCCAGCAGGTCCAGGGTGGCGTCCACGTTCTCCACCCACGGGTGCCGGCCCGCATCGGAGGTCTGGTTGGTCGGCTCGATCCCCTCGATCATGCGCAGGGCGATCTCACCCGGATCGACCTGCGCGCACAGGCCGAACAGCCGCGGGGCTCCGGACAGCGATCGCACCAGATGTGTGATCTTGGCGAGCTGTTCCTCGCGGACTGCGGCGGGCACGTGGGTGCCCTGGACGGTTTCCTCGCGTTGTCCCTGTGCGTCCGGGCCGGGGTGGAGACGGTAGAGGGCCCACACGCTGCCTTGCGTCGACCACGCCAGGTGCCCGGCGATGTGACGGATCGGAACCCTCACCGCGCCTCCCCTTGCTGGGCGAAGGCGAGCAGCTGCTGCACACCCGACACCGGCCCCACCGACAGCGTGAGAGGAACCGGCTGTGTGTTGTTAGGTGCAGAAGGGCGGCCGGCGTCCGGGCTCGGGTGTAGCGCCTGGCCTGCCGGGTTGGATGGTCCGGCCTGCGGGGCGTGGCCGGTTACGGGGTCGCCCTCGATGGTGAAACTTCCGGACAAGGGTCGCGGCGCTCGATCGCGGGCGGCGTGCCCGCCGATGCGCCCGCCGCGGGGCTGCCAGCCGAGCATCACCCAGCCCAACGTGGCCTGCATGGGGGCCCGGCCCCGGATCTTCGGCTGGCGCACCGCCCAGATCGCTAGCAGCCAGGCGACGATGGGGAGCGGTCCCATCCACGACCACCAGCCGATCGTCTTTACCAAGAGGAAGCCGCCGCCGACGGCGACCGCGATCTGTGCGGGCGTGTAGGGGCCGAGGGGGATCTTCCAGTCGGCGACCTTGCCCAGCACCCAGGGGTGGCGGCGGGCGGAGGTGTAGAAGCGGCCTACCCGGGCCGCGGCCGCGGTCACAGTCGGCCTCCGGCACCCGGCGAGTGGACAGGGGAAGCCGGGAGTTCGGACTGGACGACGCCCGGGGTCGCGGGTGCGCTCTTGGCCGGGTTCTTGACCTCGTCCTCGAACATGTTCGCGAGGCTGTCGCGGGAGTTGTACAGACCGAGCGCGATGATCATGAGCAGCAGGGCGCCGATGCCTGCCTTGAGGCTGAACCTTTGAACCATGATCACGACGACGAGGACGGCCAGACCGGCCTTGAGACCGTTGGTTGCCCACTCCTTGAACATGTTGATCCACGAGTTGCCGAGATCGTCCAACTGCCCGGCGAGCATCACGCTGTGCATGGTGTTCATCGGGCACCCCCGTCCTGGGTGGTCCCGGACTTCAGCGCGGCGACGTCCCACCGGCCCGAGCGGGCCTTGAGGGTGAGCTCATACGCCAGCGGCCACCGCCCGGCCGCGTTCCGGGCTTCCACCGAGGCGAGGACGCGCACCTTCGTGCCGTCTGCCGGCACCTGGTCGGCAGTCGCGGTCTCCTCGATGGCGGAGACCTGCTGCACGATGACCCCCGTGTACGGGGTGGGGGAGACGGCGGTGAGGTTCACTCCTGGCGCGAGGTAGCGGTCGACCTCCCCGGCACTCGTGAGGTAGGCGGCGAGGAATTCCCCGACAGCGGACGACAGGCCCCCGTCCGGGACGGTCACGCCGTAGGCCGACTTCGGCACCTCGGCCTGGGCCGGGCCGGCCACCACGCCGGGCGCACCGGTCACCGCGAACGAGGAACTCGAAGCGTCGACGGTCACGGGCACCGTGTAGTAGCGCACCGATCCGTTGGCGTATTGCGCAGCCACCGTCACCGACCACGCCCCGCCGGTGCGCTGCGCACTGCGCACCGCCGTCACCGACGCAGTCGCCGACTGCGCATCGGCAGCCGGGTCGGGCAGTTCGACGTCCGGCGCCATGGATTGCGCAAGCCGCGCCTGCGCAGTCGTCGGGTCGTCCGCGCTGCTGCGCAACCACGCTCCGACGAACAGCTGCGCATAGCCGCCCGGGTCGGCTGCGAAGGCGGTGCGCACGGCGGTCGGCTGGGCTGCGGGGGCCGCCGCGACCGTGGTCGGGGTGGAGGCGACGGCGACCGCGAGGGCGATGGGGCCGGCCGAGATGACGGTCCAGACCGCCACGCGGGATAGGCGGGCGCGGCGGCGCATCGCCTCCAGTCGGGCACCGGCCGCGACCGGAGCAGCGGCCTCACCCGGTGAGGCTTGCTTGCCAGGGGACATGGTCAAACTCCCAGATCAGAACGGATGTTGCTGACCTCGAGAAAACCCGTCGACCCCGACCCGACCACCAACCATGAACCCCCGACCAAGGTCACGATGGAGACACGAAGTCCATGGTTGGGGTCATGGTCGGCCCAACCACAGGCCCAACCATGGCCAGCTACGAGTTCCCGACAACCCCGGGCATCCGACATGCAGCCCCGCCGGGGGCGACCCTTGTGCGATCAGACGCCGTGCGCAGACGAGGGCCGACCGGACCGCGGCAGATCCCTGCGCAGTGCGCAAGACAGAGATCTGCGCAGGAGAGGACCAGAAACTACGGGCTGCGCAGCCGCCCTCACTGCGCAACTCGACTGCACAGGATCTTCCAGCGGTTGCGCAGCCCGTTGCGCAAAGACAACTAGCCACGACCTGTCTGGCGTTGCGCAGCCCGATTGCGCAACGCCTTTCGATGCTGCGCAATCGGGCGGCGTAACCGCCAAGCGCTCGAGCTGAAGGGGCATGGTCGGCCCGACCACGAGGCCGACCACGGCAGCTAGAGGGTTGTGTTGCCGGATCGTGACCGATGGTCGGGGTTCATGGCCGCCAGTCTGGTCGGGGTCGGCGGGTGAGCTGAACGCATGGAACACACGCACGCCCGCGCACCGAGCATCGACGGCCGCCCCACCTCAGTGGGCCCGGTGTGCTGCTCTGGGCACTGTGCGCTGCCCGGTTCGGGGGAACGGCGGTGAGCCCCTTCGGGGCGGGTGTCCGCCGCGGCGTGATGGCGGCTGATCAGTTCACGCAGATCGCCAACGGCCTGTTCCGGGACAGTCGGTTGTCTTTCAAGGCGAAGGGGATCTTCGGGT
>NZ_LMWH01000290.1 GCF_001507435.1 Streptomyces sp. NRRL F-5122 | reverse complement strand
AAGCTCGCCGACGCGCAGAAGCTGCTCAACAGCCTCACCGCGCAGGAGCGCGCGGCCCTCCAGGCCGACCAGGCCCGCGCCAGCCGCGACAGCATGCGCAACGCCCTCAGCGGCTCCACCGCCTCGGCCTCCGGCCGGGCCGGAGCGGCCTTCGCCGCCGCGCAGAGCGTGATCGGCTCGCCCTACGTCTACGGCGCCTCCGGCCCGTCCTCCTTCGACTGCTCCGGCCTGACCTCCTGGGCCTACGCCCAGGCCGGTGTCTCCATACCGCGGACCTCCCAGGCCCAGGCCAACGCGGGCACCCGTATCTACAGCCAGAGCGACCTCCGGGTCGGCGACCTGGTCCTCTTCTACGGCGACCTGCACCACATCGGCCTCTACGCGGGCAACGGCCAGGTGCTGCACGCCCCGCACACCGGTGCCTCGGTTCGCTACGAGTCGATCGGCAACATGCCGTTCCAGTTCGGCGTCCGGATCTGACCGCCTTCCCGGGCGGTCCACACCCGCCCGAACGAGGGAATTCCAGCGGCTCCCGCTGACCCTGTGCCCCGCCTATGACCTGCGTCAGGGCGGGGTTTCGCATGGTGTGTGCACATCGCGCCCTTTGTTCCAGGCGTGATCGCCCGGCTACTGTCTGCCGCGTTTCCCCCGCCGAGCGGTGGGGGTCGTCAGCGGAAGGGAGTGCGACCGGACGTGGGGTCCCATCGCCGCCTTGCACCATCCGGCCTCGGCCGGGGACGTGGCGCCACAGCCGCCGTCGTGTCCGCCGCCGCGGCTGCCGCGGCCCTCGGTGCCGTACCGGCGCACGCCGCGCCTCGCGATCACCGGGCCACCGTGGACCGGCTCTACCTGGAGGCCGAACAGGCCACCGAGGCGTACAACGCGGCCGGGGAACGCGCCGGTTCGCTGCGCCGACAGGTCGGCCGGGCCCAGGACCGGATCGCCCGCCAGCAGGATCGCGTCAACTCCATGAGGGACGCGCTCGGCACCCTCGCAGGGGCCCAGTACCGCTCCGGCGGCCTCGCCTCCTCCCTGGAGCTGCTGTTCTCCGACAATCCCGCCGACTACCTCGAGAAGGCGGCGGCACTGGACCGGATCGGCGCCCGCCAGTCCGGGCAGCTGAGGGAACTGCGCGGCGCCCTGCGGGAACTGGCCGAGGAGCGCACGGTGGTGGCGGACGAGCTCGCCGCGCTGGAGAAGACCCGCAAGGCCGTCGCCCGGCACAAGAAGGACGTGGAGCGCAAGCTCGCCGCGGCGCAGCGCATGCTCAACTCCCTGCCGCCGGAGGAGCGGGCGGCCTACGAGCGGGTGTCCCGCTCCGGCGGCGGCATGCCCGACCTCGCCGACGCCGTGCCACCGGGTCCCCGGGCCGCAGCCGCCGTCGCCGCGGTCCGCTCCGCGCTCGGCAGGCCGTATGTATGGGGTGCCAGCGGGCCGCGCAGCTTCGACTGTTCGGGCCTCATGCAGTGGTCGTACGCCCATGCCGGAATCGGGCTGCCCCGCACCTCGCAGGCGCAGCGCCACGCCGGCCGCCGGGTCCCGCTCTCCCAGGCCCGGCCCGGAGACCTGGTCGTCTACCGCGCCGACGCCAGCCATGTGGCGATGTACGTCGGCAACGGCAGGGTCATCCACGCGCCCCATCCCGGGGCCGCGGTGCGCTACGACCCGGTCGGGATGATGCCCGTCTCCTCGGTCATCCGACCCTGAACGAGGCGGCGATACACCGTCCGACCGACGCGTACGATCGTGAGGTGGCTGGTCGCAGACGTGTGCCGGGGGGCGTGGCGGTGTGTGTGGTGCTCCTCGCCGGACTTATCGGCTGCTCGGGCGGCTCCGGGACGGACGCCCAGAGCGCCGCAGTGCAGCAGGTGCTCGACCGGCGGGCGGCGGCGATCCTGGAAGGGGACCGCTCGGCGTTCCTGGCGACCGAGGCGGCGTCCGGTGCCGCCGACGGCCGACCCGCCGTCGGCCCGGCCGAGTTCGACAACCTCCGTGACATACCGCTGGCCGCCTGGTCCTACCGGCTGACCGCGCTGCACCGCACCGGCGACCGAGCCACCGCCGACGCCGAACTGCGCTACCGAATCAAGGGCTACGACCGTGCGCCGGTCACCGCGAGCCGTGTGCTGCGGCTGACCCGCAGCGACGGCCGCTGGGTCGTCGGCTCCGAGGAACCCGCCCGGAAGGCCAACCAGCAACTGTGGGAGCAGGGAGCCGTCGAGGCGGTCCGCGGGTCGCACAGTCTGGTGCTCGGCGTCGGGCAGCCGCACAGTGTCCTGCGGGCCTACGCGGACCTCGCCGACCGTGCGGTGCCCGCCGTCACCGACGCATGGGGCACCGACTGGCCTCGGCACGTGGTGGTGCTCGTGCCGAGAACGCTGGAGGGGATGGCCGGGCTGCTCGGTGCCCCGGCGTCCGGCTACCGCGGGATCGCCGCGGTCACCACCGGCGAGGCTGGGGGCGCCGGGAAGGCGCCCGCGGACCGGATCATCGTCAACCCCGAGGCATACGGCGTCCTGGGCGACCTGGGCAAACAGGTCGTTCTCAGCCATGAGACCACCCATGTCGCCACCCGTGCCCACACCACGGCGGCCACCCCCCTGTGGCTCTCCGAGGGCTACGCCGACTGGGTCGGCTATCGCGGCACCGGCCGCCCGCCCGGTCAGGTGGCCTCCGAACTCGACCGCGCGATCGCGCTGGGCCATGTCCCGGCCGCGTTGCCGAAGGACGCGGACTTCGCCTTCTCCGGGGACCCGGGGAAGCTGGCCCAGGCGTACGAGGGCGGCTGGATGGCCTGCCGAATGATCGCCGACCGCTGGGGCGAGGTCCGCCTGAACGAGTTCTACCGAATGGTGGGCGACCATCGCGAGCGGCCGGGGGCGGTCGAGGGCGCGATGCGGAAGGTGCTCGGGACGACGCCGGAGGCGTTCACACGTCAGTGGCAGGCGTATCTGAGAGCCCAACTGGGCTGAGGATTCGTCCGGTTGGGGCCGACGGGCCGCACGTTCGCCCCGCGCGGCCGTGCGCTTCCCCGCCCGGCCCGCCGCGGCAGGTCCCGCACGGTCAGGAGGGCGTCAGTGTCTCCTGGGTGCGGGTGGCCTGAGGCGGCACTGTCGGGGCCGGGTGCGAGACCGTGCCGCGCCACAGCGTCCGTGCGGCGGTCAGCGTGGCGAGCACCAGCAGACCGTTGCGCACGAACAGCAGGGTGATGCCGAGTCCGTCGCCGGCGACGACGTTCGCGAAGCAGACCGGGAACTCCAGGACTGTGGCCAGGCAGGCGGCCACCACCAGGGCGCCGGGCAGCGCCATCCGGCTCGCGCGGGAGCACAGGCAGACGGCCGCGAGCCCGACCAGCCACACCATGTACTGCGGGCTGATCACCCGGCTGGTGACGGTGAACAGCAGCACGGCCACGAAGGCGGCGTCCGCGAGCGCGTGCGGCGGCATCCGGCGGACGCTGACACGCCACAGCAGCAGCCATCCGAAGGCGACCACGGTCAGGAAGAGGGCGGCCGAGCTGACCCAGTCGACGTAGGGCCCGAGGTACTCCACCGAGCCGTAGTTGAGCAGCACCTGGCCCTTCCAGCCGAAGTGCCGCGCCACATGGAAGACCAGCGAGCCCAGGGACTCGACCTCCGTGCCGCGGTCACGCTGGGAGGTCAGGAAGCCGAAGGCGCCGGGCATCGTCAGGGCGACCGGCAGGGCGAGGGCGCCGGCCGTCGCCGCGGCCGACACCCATGCCCGGCGTTTGACGGCACCGGCCAGCAGCAGCGCCGGCCACACCTTCAGCAGGGCGCCCACGGCCACCAGTGCCCCCATCACCCGCGGCCTGCGGGCGCCCGCGAGCAGCGCGGCCACCGCCACCGCCGTCACCATCAGGTCGTAGCGGGCGTACACGGTCGGGCCGAGCAGGGCGACGCCGACCACCCAGACCCAGGCCCCGCGCACGGTCCTGTGCGGCCGTCGGCCCGCGTACAGCAGCAGGCACAGGACCGCCAGGTCGGCGAGGAAGGCGAGGACGTAGAAGGCCTGTGCGTAGTCCAGGAAGGGCAGCAGCGCGGGGGAGAGCACGGCCAGCGCGGCGGCGGGCGGGTACTGCCAGGTCACGTCGTCGTGCGGGAACGCGCCGGTGCGCAGGGTGTCGTACCAGCCGTGGTAGATCACCGAGACGTCGCTGGTGACGTCCGGGCCGGGGAAGACGAACACCTTGAAGACGAAGAGCAGCAGGGCCAGCCTGGTCAGAGCCCATGTGGTGAGCAGCCAGACCGGGAACCGCCGTGTGCCCGCCATGTCCACCTGAGCCCCTGTCCTGCCCGTTCCGTGTCGCCTGTGGTGCGGGACCATGATCTCCCGCCGCACAGTGCGACGGCGATGAAGCGCGGCCGTGCGGAGCTGTGAGTACGGTGACACATCCCGTTCGGTAGTGTCGACGACGATGCACAAGACCCTCATCGTGACCAACGACTTTCCGCCCCGTCCGGGTGGTATCCAGGCGTTCCTGCACAATATGGCGCTGCGTCTGGATCCGGAGCGGCTGGTCGTCTACGCCTCCACCTGGAAGCGTGGCCGCGAGGGCACCGAGGCGACCGCGGCCTTCGACGCCGAGCAGCCGTTCGCCGTCGTACGCGACCGGACCACGATGCTGCTGCCCACTCCGGCGGTGACCCGGCGCGCGGCCGGACTGCTGCGGGAGCACGGATGCACGTCGGTGTGGTTCGGGGCGGCCGCCCCGCTCGGGCTGATGGCGCCGGCACTGCGGCGCGCCGGGGCGCAACGGCTGGTGGCGACCACGCACGGCCACGAGGCGGGATGGGCCCAGCTGCCCGCTGCCCGAAGCCTGCTGCGCCGGATCGGCGAGTCCACGGACACCCTCACCTACCTCGGTGAGTACACGCGTTCCCGAATCGCCTCCGCACTGACGCCGCAGGCGGCCGCGAGCATGGTGCAGCTGCCTCCTGGCGTCGACGAGAAGACCTTCCGCCCGGACTCGGGCGGCGACCGGGTCCGCGCCCGCCTCGGGCTCACGGATCGCCCCGTGGTGGTGTGCGTCTCCCGGCTGGTCCCGCGCAAGGGCCAGGACACACTGATCTCGGCGATGCCGCGCATCCTGGCCAAGGAGCCGGACACGGTCCTGCTCATCGTCGGGGGCGGGTCCTACGAGAAGGAACTGCGCCGGCTGGCCCACGACACCGGGGTCGCCGACGCCGTCCACTTCACGGGCGCGGTTCCGTGGCCCGAGCTCCCGGCCCACTACGGGGCGGGCGACGTGTTCGCGATGCCGTGCCGGACCCGGCGGGGCGGCCTGGACGTGGAGGGCCTCGGCATCGTGTACCTGGAGGCCTCCGCGACGGGCCTGCCGGTGGTCGCCGGCGACTCGGGCGGTGCCCCGGACGCGGTGCTCGAGGGCGAGACCGGCTGGGTGGTGCGGGGCGGTTCGGCAGAGGAGGCCGCGGACCGGATCGTCACACTGCTCGGCGACTCCGAGCTGCGCCGGCGCATGGGGGAGCGGGGCCGGCAGTGGGTCGAGGAGAAGTGGCGCTGGGACCTGCTGGCGGAGAAGCTCCAGACGCTGCTCTGAGAGCCGGTGCACCGGGGGCTGTCGTCCGGAGTGAGTGCCGCGTTCGTCGGTGACACACCTCGGCGGCGACAGGGCCCCCGGCTCCCGGGGCGTGCCGGTGACGTGCTCGAAAACCGGTGGAAGCACGCAGCTGAGCGCCATTACCGTGCTGCCGAACCCAGTCGTCTGGCCAAGGACGTGCCGTTGTACACCGTGTGAGACCCCCCGAACGCTGATCTGTCGCGCGTCGCGCATGTGCGCCGCGCTCCTTTCTGCTGCGGACTTCTCACTGAAACCGGTGTACTTCGGTGCTCACACACTGGGTGGTCATGCCCACCTGCCTGCCGCTCGTTCTCCGCCGTTGCCATGCGTGCGCGTCCGAGCGCTTCCGGGCAAGCGGTAAATTTCGCGTCAACGCACACCACAAGCTCATCGACGTCTGGCTCCTTGTGCTCTGTACCGGGTGCGGGGAGACGGCGAAGCTCACGGTGCTGGAACGCACGCATGTGCGGTCGGTGCCTCCTGAGCTGCTGGACCGGCTGCACGACAACGACCCCGGCCTGACGGCCGAGCTGCTCCAGGACCCGGTCGTGCGGCGCCGTAACCGCATCGCCCTCGACTGGGACAACGCCTGGCGCCTCGACACCGGCGGATCGGATCACCTGGACCGTGAGGTGATCGACATCTCGGTCCGCTTTGCGGCACGGATTCCCGTGCGGCCGGTGCGACTGATCGCCGAAGGCTGCGGTCTTTCACGGGCCGAGGTCGAAAGGCTGGTCACGGAGGGCAAACTCGTCTCGGCGGTCCGGCTGAGCGGCAGGCTCACCGGCGACTTCACCTTCACGCTCAAGCGCTGAACCCTCCGCGGGACGGTGCCTGTCCGGCGGATGTCGCCGGACAGGCACTGGCCGGAACCGGATAATCCGCGCATGCTGCGGCCATGACAGAAGAACTGACACATCGTCATATGACGAGACGTCATGTACTGGGTATGGCCGCTCTCCGGACGGCCGCCGCGCTCGGGTTCACCAGGATCGGCCTGCAGTCCGCCCCGGCCGCCGAGCCCGACGCCGTCGACACCGCCCCCGCGATCGTGGTCGGATCCGGTTACGGCGGGGCCGTGGCCGCCCTGCGCCTCGGGCAGGCGGGGATCCGCACACTGGTCCTGGAGATGGGCCGCCTGTGGAACACGCCCGGCCCCGACGGGAAGGTGTTCTGCTCCACCGGTGCGCCGGACCGGAGATCCATGTGGTTCCGCACGCGCACCGAGGCTCCCCTGGCCACCTTCCTGTGGCTGGACGTCGTCAACAAGGCCATCGGCCGCTACCCCGGTGTCCTGGACCGTGTGCACTTCGACGCCATGTCGGTGTACGTGGGACGGGGCGTCGGCGGCGGCTCACTGGTCAACGGGGGCATGGCCGTCGCCCCGCACCCGGCGTACTTCGGCGCGCAGTTCCCCACCGTCGACACCGCCGAGATGTACGCCACGTACTTCCCGCGTGCCCGATCCATGCTCGGCGTCAACACCGTCGACCCCGCCTGGTTCGAGTCGACCGACTGGTACAGGTTCGCCCGTACCTCGCGGAAGGCGGCCGCCAACGCCGGTCTGAGGACCACCTTCGTGCCGAACGTCTACGACTTCGGCTACATGCGACGCGAGGCGGCCGGTGCGGTCACCCGGTCCGCACTGGCCGGCGAGGTCATCTACGGCAACAACCACGGCAAGCGCACCCTCGACAAGACCTACCTGGCCTCCGCCCTCGGCACCGGCAACGTCACCATCAACACCCTGGAACGGGTCAGAGAGATACGGAGATCGGCAGACGGCTCGTATCTGCTGACCGCCGACCGGATCGACACCGCGGGCGCGGTGGTCGGCTCCCGTCAGTACTCCTGCACCTATCTCTTCCTCGGCGCCGGCAGCCTCGGCACCACCGAACTGCTGCTGCGCGCACGGGAGACGGGAGCCCTGCCGGCACTCGACGAGAGTGTCGGGACCGGCTGGGGGACCAACGGCAATGTGATGCTGGGCCGGGCCAACCACCTCTGGGACACGGTCGGCGCCGACGAGTCCACCATCCCCGTACTGGGCATCGACGACTGGGCCAACACGGCCAACCCCGTCTTCGCCGAGATCGCCCCGTTGCCCATGGGCCTGGATCACTGGATCAGCCTCTATCTGGCGATCACCGGGAACCCGGAGCGGGCGTCCTTCACGTACGACCGGGCCACGGACTCCGCGAGGCTCGGTTGGAGCGCCGCACAGAGCGCCGTCTCGGTGCGGATGGCCAAGAACCTGTTCGACCGGATCAACGCCGCCAACGCCACGATCTACCGGTACGACCTCTTCGGCTCGGCCGGCAAGGCCTTCGCCGACGGCTTCACGTACCACCCGCTCGGCGGCTGCGTCCTCGGCCGGTCGACGGACGACTACGGCCGTGTGAAGAGGTACTCCAGGCTGTACGTCACCGACGGCTCGCTCGTGCCCGGCTCGATCGGCGTCAATCCGTTCCTCACCATCACCGCGTTCGCGGAACGCACCATGACGCGGGTCCTCGCCGAGGACACCGCGTCATGACATGAGATCATCCGGGCCCGCTACTTGCGGTAGATGGCCTCGATCTCGTCCGCGTAATCCTTCGCCACCACACTGCGCTTGAGCTTCAGGGACGGCGTGAGGTGGCCCGACTCCTCGGTGAACTGGGAGGGGAGAATGCGGAACTTCCGCACCGATTCCGCCTTCGACACCGCGGCGTTGCCGTCGTCGACCGCGTCCTGGATCGCAGCGAGCAGATCCGGGTCCTGGCTCAGCGACGCCGCGGTGACACCGGCCGGCTTGCCGTGCTCGGTGGCCCAGCGGCCGAGGAACTCCTCGTCGATGGTGATCAGGGCACCCACGAAGGGCCGCCCGTCGCCCACCACCATGCACTCCGCGACCAGCGCGTGCGCCCGGATGCGGTCCTCGATCACGGCAGGGGCCACGTTCTTGCCGCCGGCGGTGACGATGATCTCCTTCTTGCGGCCGGTGATCCTGAGGTAGCCGTCCTCGTCGAGGGTGCCGATGTCACCGGTGTGGAACCAGCCGTCGGCCAGCGCCTCCGCGGTCGCCGCCTCGTTGTTCCAGTAACCCCTGAAGATGTGCTCGCCGTGCAGCAGCACCTCGCCGTCGTCCGCGATACGGATCACGGAGCCCGGCATCGGCTGGCCGACCGTGCCGATCTTCTGCCGGTCCCAGGGGTTGAACGCCGTGGCCGCGCAGGACTCGGTCAGCCCGTAGCCCTCCAGCACCGTGAAGCCCATGCCGCGGAAGAAGTGGCCGAGCCGCTCGCCGAGCGGGGCGCCGCCGGAGATGGCGTACTCGCCCCGGCCGCCGAGCACCGCCCGCAGCTTGCTGTAGACCAGCTTGTCGAAGGTCTTGTGCTTGATCCTGAGCCCGAGGGACGGGCCGGACGGGGTGTCCAGCGCGCGACTGTAGGCGATGGCCGTGTCCGCCGCCTTGTCGAAGATCTTCCCCTTGCCGTCGGCCTGCGCCTTGGCGCGCGCCGAGTTGTAGACCTTCTCGAAGACCCGCGGCACACCGAGAATCAACGTCGGGCGGAAGGCCGCCAGTTCGTCGGTGAGATTCTTGATGTCGGGCACGCAGCCCAGCTTGATGGGCGCCATCATCGGCGCGATCTGCACCAGACGTCCGAAGACGTGCGCGAGCGGCAGGAAGAGCAGGACGGAGCACTCGCCCGTCCGGAACAGGGGGCGCAGCCGCTCGACGATGTTCCCGCACTCGGCGAAGAAGTTGCGGTGGGTGAGCACACAGCCCTTGGGGCGGCCGGTGGTCCCGCTGGTGTAGACGATGGTCGCCGGGTCGTCGGCCTTGGCGAGCGAGCTGCGCTCCTCGACCATGGCGTCGCTGACGTCTGTGCCGGTGCGGCCGAGCTCCTCCACACCGCCGGCCTCGATCTGCCAGACGTGCTTGAGCGCGGGCAGCCGGTCCCGCACCGACTCGACGGCCGCGGCGTGCGTGCCGAGTTCGACGATGCACGCGGTCGCACCGGAGTCGCCGAGGATCCACTCCACCTGCTCGGGCGAGCTGGTCTCGTACACCGGCACGGTGATCGCGCCCGCGCTCCAGATCGCGAAGTCGAGCAGCGTCCACTCGTACCGGGTCCTGGACATCAGTCCCACCCGGTCGCCCGGCTGCACGCCGGAGGCGATGAGCCCCTTGGCGGCGGTCCGCACCTCGGTGAGGAAGGCGGTCGCCGTGACGTCCTGCCAGGCGCCGCCCACCTTGCGGGCGATGACGGCGACATCGGGGTGCTGCGCGGCGTTTCTGCGGACGATGTCGGTCAGGTTGCCGTCGGCAGGGACCTCGTACAAAGCCGGAAGGCTGAACTCGCGCAAGACTGCTGCTCCTCATAGGGCACCGACGCCACGACTCTGTGTAGTACGACGGTGCGGTCCAAGGCTCGTGGCAGTGCGCAGGGTTCTTGCTACGGAGTCGTTGGTTGAAACCCTGAGCACGACTGGCGGCCCGGACGTTACCCGCCGGTATGGCCTCTCCGACAGGGGGTCATGACGAGATGTTCCGTGCGTCACATGTGTTGACGTTCCATTGCGCACAGTAGTCCACGCTTTTCCCGACTGGCCAGTATCCGCAGGTCCGGCGGCCACTGTTCACAGTTGCCGCACACGCTTACGCTTGATCGTCATGGCTCCCACACCGGGCGGTAACCCGAGGACGCGCATTCACGTGGTCAGCGACGTGCACGGCAATGCGCGCGACCTCGCCAGGGCGGGCGACGGGGCGGACGCGCTCATCTGCCTGGGCGACCTGGTCCTCTTCCTGGACTACGCCGACCACTCGCGCGGGATCTTCCCGGACCTGTTCGGCAAGGAGAACGCCGACCGGCTGGTGGAACTGCGCACCGCCCGCCGCTTCGAGGAGGCGCGGGCGTTCGGCGCCGAGTTGTGGGCCGGCGTCGGCACGGACCGTCCGGCGGTCGTCGAGAAGGCGATCCGCCGACAGTACGCACAGTTGTTCGCCGCGTTCCCCACGCCGACGTATGCGACCTACGGCAATGTCGACATGCCGCCCCTGTGGCCGGAGTACGCCGCACCCGGTACGACCGTGCTGGACGGCCAGCGGGTGGAGATCGGGGGCTGGACCTTCGGCTTCGTCGGCGGGGGCCTGCGCACCCCGATGCGTACCCCTTACGAGATCAGCGACGAGGAGTACGCCGCGAAGATCGAGGCCGTGGGCGAGGTGGACGTGCTGTGCACCCATATCCCGCCGGAGGTGCCGGAGCTCGTCTACGACACCGTTGCCCGCCGCTTCGAACGCGGCAGCCGGGCGCTCCTCGAGGCGATCCGCCGCACGCGTCCGCGCTACTCGCTCTTCGGCCATGTCCACCAGCCGCTGGTGCGCAGGATGCGGATCGGGGTCACGGAGTGCGTGAACGTCGGGCACTTCGCGGGCAGCGGGAAACCCTGGGCGCTGGAGTGGTGAGCGGCCGGCGGCCGGACGGCAGGAGGGGTGGTGGCCGCGCGGCCGGTGCGCGGTAGCCTTCACGCTGCACACACGTGCGCACGTGCGCACCACCCTCCCTCACCGGACCGCATCTGGAGGAGCCACGTCGATGGCGGAACACACCAGCTCGAGCATCACGATCGAGGCGGCCCCGGCCGACGTCATGAGGGTGATCGCCGACTTCGCGCGCTACCCGGACTGGACGGGTGAGGTGAAGGAGGCCGAGGTGCTCGCGAAGGACCAGCAGGGCCGCGCCGAGCAGGTGCGCCTCGTGATGGACGCGGGCGCGATCAAGGACGACCAGACGCTGGCGTACACCTGGACGGGTGACAGCAAGGTCTCCTGGACGCTGGTCAAGTCCCAGATGCTCCGCTCCCTGGACGGTTCCTACCTCCTGAAGCCGGCCGGCCCGGGCGGCACGGAGGTCACCTACCAGCTGACCGTGGACGTCAAGATCCCCATGCTCGGCATGATCAAGCGCAAGGCGGAGAAGGTCATCATCGACCGCGCGCTGGCAGGGCTGAAGAAGAGGGTGGAGTCGGGAGAGCAGGCCTAACAGGCCCGGCGGCCGGGGGCGAGGCCGCCCGGTCCGGAGCGGCGCACCGGTGCGCCGCGGGGCGGTGCCGCGTGTGCGGGCTCACCCATGTCCTGCCCGGCCCTTTGGCCGGGCCCCGGTAGCGTGCACCCTCATGCGCACCATCCTGATCACCGGCCCGGGCGGTTCCGGCCGCACCACCGTCGCCGCGGCCGCCGCGCTGGAGGCCGCCCGCCGGGGCAACCGCACCCTCGTGCTCGGCGCCGACCGCACCGACACCCTCGGTGCGGTCCTCGGTGTCCCCACCGGCGCCGAACCCGTCGAGGCCGCCCCCGGCCTCACCGCCTGGCGCCCCGACGCCGCCGCCGGGTTCCGGGAGGACCTCGTCGCATTCCAGGACCGCGCTGCCGGTGCGCTCGACCTTCTCGGCGCCGCCCGGCTGGACGCCGAGGAGGTCACCCCGCTCCCCGGCGCCGAGGAACTCGCCTTCTTGCGCGCCCTTCGCGACGCCGCCCTCTCGGAGGCGTACGACCTCCTCGTCGTCGATCTGCCCCCCGTCCCGCGGGCGCTCGGCCTGCTCGCCCTGCCCGAGGAACTCCGGCGCTATCTGCGCCGTCTGCTCCCGCCGGAGCGGCAGGCCGCGCGCGCCCTGCGCCCCGTTCTCGGCCGGCTCGCGGGCGTCCCGATGCCCGCCGAGTGGATGTACGAGACCGCCGCCCGCTGGGACGGCGAGCTGGCCGCGGTCGAGGCCGTGGTCGCCGACCGCGCCACCAGCGTGTGGCTGGTGGCCGAGCCGGGACCGGCCGGGGCCGACGCGGTCCGCACCGCCGTCACGGGCCTGGCCGTGCGCGCCCTGCGGCCCGAGCTCCTGATCGCCAACCGAGTCCTGCCCGACCACGGCCAGGACAGCTGGCCGGCCGGCCTCGCCGCCCAGCAGCGCAAGGCCCTGGAGGAGTGGCAGGGGACCTACGACGTGCACCCCCTCCCGCATCTCGGCCGCGACCCGCGCGGCGCCGACGACCTGGGCTCGCTCCTGCCTCCCGGGGTCAATCCCGCGCCCGACCCGGTCGAGTGGCCCGTGGCGGACCGGCTCGCCGAGGACGGAGTGCTCGTATGGCACATCCCGCTGCCCGGCGCGATACGCAAGGAACTCGAGCTCGTACGGCGCGGCGACGAACTCGTCGTGACCGCGGGCTCCTTCCGGCGGATCGTTCCGCTGCCGTCCGCCCTGCGCCGCTGCACCGTGGCCGGCGCCGCCCTGCGCGACGAAGAACTGCGCATCCGCTTCGCTCCGGACCCGGAGCTGTGGCCGCGCTCCGTGTGACCGGTCCGGACCGGCGCCCGTCCGGGCGCCGGGGACGGCCGGGCGGGCACGCGCTGAATCACGTACCCCCGTTCGGGTAACGTCGGGAGTACGTACCCCAGTCAGGAGTCCGCCATGAGCGAAGAGCGCCCCACGTCCGACGCCGCTCAGGACGCCGCCGTCGGTGGGGGTCCCTCCTGGGCGAGCGAATCCGAGAACCCGCGGGAGCGGGCGACCGACGCCGACGCCTGGGCGACGGCGTGCGCCGAAGACCTCGCCGCGGAGAAGGCGCGCCGCCGGGCCCAGTACGGCCGGCCCCCGGGCTCGGCCGCCGACGAGCTGCGCAAGCTCGTCGACGCCGTCGCCGACAAGCTGTCCGGGCTGCAGACACCGCTGTTCGGCGCCGCGGCCTCGGGCGCGGCCCAGCAGATGGTCCAGCAGGCCGTGCAGCAGGCCAAGGCCGCCGTGGAACCGGTCATCGAGCGCAATCCCGAGATCTTCGACCACCTGGCCGCGGCCGGTTCCGAGCTGCTCGCCGCCTATCGCTCGGCCGTCGAGGCCCAGGAAAGGCGTTGGACCGACCGCACCTCACGCGACTCCGGTCCCGACGGCGACCAGGGTCCGGGGGAGCGCATCGACCTCGACTAGGGCAGTACCGGGTGGTCGGAGCGCAGGGAGGGCCCCGACGCCCGTCAGCACCCTCGGGTACGGTTGGCCGTAGCGGGGCTCGACCGAAACTGAGGGATTCATGGGACTCACCATCGGCGTCGACATCGGTGGAACGAAGATCGCGGCCGGTGTGGTCGACGAGGAAGGCAACATCCTCTCCACGCACAAGGTGCCGACTCCGGGTACGCCGGAAGCCATCGTGGACGCCATCGCCGCAGCCGTCGAGGGTGCCCGCGCGGGGCACGAGATCGTCGGCGTCGGCATCGGTGCCGCCGGATACGTCAACCGCCAGCGTTCGACGGTGTACTTCGCGCCGAACATCGACTGGCGGCAGGAGCCGCTCAAGACGGAGGTCGAGGCCCGTGTGGGCCTCCCGGTGGTCGTGGAGAACGACGCGAACGCCGCGGCGTGGGGCGAGTACAAGTTCGGCGCCGGCAAGGGCCACCGCAACGTCATCTGCATCACGCTCGGCACCGGCCTCGGCGGCGGCATCATCATCGGCAACAAGCTCCGCCGCGGCCACTTCGGTGTGGCGGCGGAGTTCGGCCACATCCGGATGGTCCCGGACGGCCTGCTGTGCGGCTGCGGCTCGCAGGGCTGCTGGGAGCAGTACGCCTCGGGCCGCGCCCTCGTGCGGTACGCGAAGCAGCGTGCCAACGCCACCCCCGAGAGCGCGGAACTGCTGCTCTCGCTCGGTGACGGCACCCCGGACGGCATCGAGGGCAAGCACATCTCCATGGCCGCCCGCCAGGGCGACCCGGTCGCGGTGGACTCCTACCGTGAGCTCGCCCGCTGGGCCGGTGCCGGCCTCGCCGACCTGGCCTCGCTCTTCGACCCCTCCGCGTTCATCGTGGGCGGCGGTCTCTCGGACGAGGGCGAGCTCGTCCTCGACCCGATCCGCAAGTCGTACAAGCGCTGGCTGGTCGGGGGCAACTGGCGCCCGGTCGCCGAAGTGATCGCCGCCCAGCTGGGCAACGAGGCGGGCCTGGTCGGTGCCGCCGACCTGGCCCGGGAGCCCGACCCGATCATGTAGGGGCCGCCCCCTTCACTCGACGGCGCCCGCCTCCCCCGGCACCGGGGAGGCGGGCGCCGTCGTTCTCGACGACCGGGCCCGGCCCGCCCGCGATTCTCCGACCGGGTACGGGCTATCTTGATCGGCATGGCGCCCTCGACTCCGCTTCTGCCCAACTCCCGCACCGAACCCGACGGTTCGGCCGTCGTCAGGGTCCTCGGCTACAACATCCGGTCGATGCGGGACGACACCGACGCGCTCGCCCGGGTGATCCGAGCCTGCGAGCCCGATGTGGTGCTGATCCAGGAGGCCCCGCGCTTCTTCCGCTGGCGCAAGAAGCTCGCGCGGCTCGCGGCGGCCTCCGACCTGGTGATCCTCACGGGCGGCGGTACCGCGGCGGGACCCGCGATCCTCTGCTCGCTGCGCGCCACGGTGGAGCGCACCGAGGACGTGCTCCTGCCGCTCACCCCCGGGCTGCACCGCCGGGGCCTCGCCACGGGAGTCGTACGGTTCGGGGGTGTCCGGCTCGGCCTCGTCAGCTTTCATCTGAGCCTGGAGCGCAACGAGCGATACGCCCAGGGCGGAATGGTGCTCGAGCGGGTCGCCCGGATGGGTGTCGAGCACGCGATCGTGGGCGGCGACCTCAACGAACGCCCGGACGGTCCGACCTTCGCACGGCTGGCGAGCGGTCTTGAGGACGGATGGGCCACCGCCCCGTGGGGCGCGGAGTACACCTGGACGCCCACCGACCCCTACCAGCGCATCGACGCCCTCTTCGCCACGAGCGGGGTCGAGATCCTCGGCTGCGGCGTGCCGCTCGGCCACCCGGGGGTGACGGAGACGGACCTGAGGGCGGCCTCGGACCACTTCCCGGTCCTTGCCGCCCTCAGGGTTCCCGCGCCGTAGAGCCGGTCAGACCACCGCACCGCGGCCGGGGTCGTCGCCGTCCTCGTCGTCCGTCCTCATGCGCGCCACCAGTGTCGCGAAGCCGCCGAGGAAGCCGCCGACGCCGAGCGTGGTGAGCCACCAGGTCATCTCCCAGCCGAGCAGCACGGCCAGCAGGAGCAGGATCGGACCGCCGACCACTCCGAGCCAGGCGAACTTCGCCGTCGTGTCGCCCGTGGGCAGCGGGGGCGGCTCGGGCGGGACGAAGTGGCCCTCGTCGTCATCGTCGAAGTCGTCCTCGGAAGGCTCACGCGGTGCGTAGTCGCGCGGGCCCACGCCGGGTGCGAAGGAGATCGAGCTGCCCAGCGGCCTGGCCGGCTCGTCCTTTCCCTCGCCCCGCTCCCCGTCTCCTTCGCCCTTCTCCTCGGTCTGCTCCCCGTCCTTGCCGTTCGGCTCCATGGCGGGCAGCGCCAGATCCTCGATCGGCTTGAACGGCTTCGAACCGGGAGGGTCCGCGGGCTCGTCGCCGTACCCCGCGACGATCGCCGCCCAGGCGGCGTCCTCGTCGAAGGGCACGCCCTTCTCGTCCGGCTCGCGATCCTCGCGGTCGGAGTCGTGCTCAGCCACCTGCGGACGTCCCTTCCTTACCGACACTGGGCGCGAGCCGGCCGATGAACGAGTGGCTCTCCTCGTGGATCCGGTCCGCATCGTGGTCCAACGTCGCCACGTGGTAGCTCTGTTCCAGCACGATCTCCGTCACGTCCGTGGACGAGACGCGGCCGAGGATCCGGGCCGAGTCGGCCGGCGGCACCACATGGTCCTGCGGACTGTGCAGAAGCAGCAGCGGCTGCGTGACCTGCGGCAGCTCCCCGTCGACCACGCGGAAGAAGGAGCGCAGGGAGTGCGCCGCGTGCAGCGGCACCTTGTCGTAGCCGAGCTCCGTGCTGCCCTCCTTGGCGATGTCGCTGGTGATGCCCTTCGTCGCCCGGACGAGGTGGCGGGCCACCGGAAGGGCGTACGCCGACAGGCCGTGCACCTTGTTCGCCGGGTTGACGACCACCACGCCGCTCACGGCCTCGCCGTGCTTGGCGGCGAGCCGCAGGGCCAGGGCGCCGCCCATGGACAGGCCGGCCACGAAGACCTGCGCGCAGCGGTCGCCGAGGGCCCGCAGCTCGCGGTCCACCTCCGCGTACCAGTCGTGCCATCCGGTGAGCTGCAGGTCCTCCCAGCGTGTGCCGTGTCCGGGCAGCAACGGCAGCGAGACGGTGAGGCCGCGCTCGGCGAGATACTCCGCCCAGGGGCGCAGCGACTGAGGGGAACCGGTGAAGCCATGGCAGAGGAGGACGCCGACCTCCCCGCCGTCGTGGCGGTACGGCTCGGCTCCAGGGAGGACCGGCACGTCGGTCTCCTGTTCATGAAAGGGGCTGGGCACGTCGATTGCAGGTACTTCACCGTACGCGACCGCACTGACACCGACCAGGGCCGTCGGCCTCTTTGCGAAAGGACCGGGTTAAGGTCTGTTCGACACACACAGGAGGCAGTCGGTTGTTGTACGGCGCGATGAAGGTATCCATCGGAGGGCCGCTGAAGCTTGCCTTCAGGCCCTGGGTGGAAGGCCTGGAGAACGTTCCCGCCGAGGGCCCGGCGATCCTGGCGAGCAATCACCTGTCCTTCTCGGACTCCTTCTTCCTGCCCGCGGTGCTCGACCGGAAGGTCACCTTCATCGCGAAGGCCGAGTACTTCACGACACCCGGTCTGAAGGGCCGGCTGACCGCCGCCTTCTTCAAGGGCGTGGGGCAGCTCCCCGTCGACCGCTCCGGTGCACGCGGCGCGGGCGAGGCCGCGATCAAGAGCGGCATCGAGGTGCTGGAGCGAGGCGAGCTGTTCGGCATCTACCCGGAGGGCACACGCTCGCCCGACGGGCGTCTCTACCGCGGCAAGCCCGGTGGTCTCGCGCGTGTGGCGCTGGCCACCGGCGCGCCCGTGATCCCGGTCGCCATGATCGACACGGAGAAGATCCAGCCGCCGGGCAAGGTCATGCCCAAGCTGATGCGCCCGGGCATCCGTATCGGCAAGCCCCTGGACTTCCGGCGCTACCGAGGCATGGAGCAGGACCGCTTTGTGCTGCGCGCGGTGACCGACGAGGTCATGTACGAAATCATGAAGCTCTCCGGCCAGGAGTACGTCGACATCTACGCGACGGCCGCCAAGCGGCAGATCGCGGAGGCGGCGAAGGCGGAGAAGCAGGCGCACAAGGAAGCGGAGCAGGCGCACAAGGAGGAACGGAAGGGCGCCGTGAGGGAACGGCCGGACTCCTAGACGCGTCCGTCCGGGTCGGGGGGAGTGAACCGAGGGGGCGCTCCGGCGGGGGCGCCGCCCAGGTGAACGACAAAGGGGGGACATGGCCAAGCGCGAGCGGGTCATCCGGATGTCGGTCGAGCAGCCGCTGTGGCGTGCGCTGACGGCGTACCGGGTTCTGACGATGCTGTACGCGATCGGGCTCTTCGCGACCGCCTACGGCCATTTCGCCCGGCCCTGGCTGGCCATCGCGTACTACGCCGTGCTGTGCGGCTGGACGCTGGCCACGCTCCCGAGCGTGGCGAACGCCGCGAGCTGCACCAAGCGGTTCCTGGCCGCCGACCTGACGATCGCGCTCACCGGCATCCTCCTCACCCCCCTTGCCGACACTCATGAGCGGATCCTCGCGGGAGGCCCCACCCTGCCGTCGATCTGGACCGCCGGGTCGGTGCTCGCCTTCGCGGTCAAGGGCGGCTGGCGGTGGGCGGCCCTCGCCTCCACCCTGGTCGCCGCGGCGAACCTGGTCGAGCGCGGCGCACCCGCCCGCGACACCATCCACAACGTGGTCCTCGTCTGGGTCGCCTCCATCGCCATCGGGTACGTCGTCGAGGTGGCCCGTGCCTCGGAGCGCACCCTCGCCCGTGCCCTGGAGATCGAGGCGGCGACCCGCGAGCGGGAGCGGCTGGCCCGGGGCATCCACGACAGTGTGCTCCAGGTGCTCGCCATGGTGCAGCGGCGCGGCACCGCTCTCGGCGGCGAGGCCGCGGAGCTGGGCCGGCTGGCCGGCGAGCAGGAGGTCGCCCTGCGCAGTCTGGTCTCCGGGGGCCTGTTGCCCCTCTCACGGGCCTCGGAGGACACCGCGCTCGGCGCGGTCGTCCGGGCGGTCGAGGAACCGGACGCCGAGGAGGGCCCGCTCGATCTGCGTGCCCTGCTGGCCCCGTACGCGGGCGCCCGGGTGACGCTGTCCGCGCCGGGCTCGCCCGTGCCGCTCGCTGCGGCCGCCGCGCGGGAGTTGTCCGCGGCCGTCGGGGCCGCTCTGGACAATGTCCGCAAGCACGCCGGGGACGGGGCCCGCGCCTGGATCCTGGTCGAGGACGAGCCGCAGGGAGTCGTCGTGACCGTACGCGACGACGGGCCCGGCATCCCGGAGGGGCGGCTCGCCCAGGCGGAGGGAGAGGGGCGGCTGGGAGTGGCCCAGTCGATCCGCGGCCGGCTGCGCGACATCGGCGGCACGGCCGAGCTGATCTCGGTTCCGGGCCAGGGCACGGAAGTGGAACTGAAGGTGCCGAAGGGTGCGAAGGACCCGGACGGCCCGAACGACACGAAGGGCCCGGAGGGCTCATGGGGGAAGGCGGAGACGCGATGACGGGAGCACAGCGGCCGGCCGGGGATCGTCCGGCGGCCGGGCGAAGGGCGGCGCGGCCGGCGACGGCGGAACCGGCCGGCGGCTGCCGGGCGGCCGCGCCGGGGCTGCCGGGCAGGGCGCGAGGAGCCGGGCGGACAGGGACGCCACCGGGACCGCCGGTCGCAGGGGTGACGCGGGCGGAGGGGCGATGAGGGGGGACGTGACCGAGGCGCGGCGGGAGCCGACCAGGATCATGGTCGTCGACGACCACCCCATGTGGCGGGACGCCGTCGCACGTGATCTGGCCGAGGCCGGCTTCGACGTCGTCGCCACCGCGGGCGACGGGGAGCAGGCGGTGCGCCGCGCCCGTGCCACAGTGCCCGACGTCCTCGTCCTGGACCTCAATCTGCCCGTGAAGCCGGGCGTCCAGGTCTGCAAGGAACTCGTCGGTGCCGATCCGGCGCTGCGGGTCCTCGTGCTGTCGGCGAGCGGTGAGCACGCGGACGTGCTGGAGGCGGTGAAGTCGGGTGCCACGGGCTATCTGCTGAAGTCGGCGTCCACGGAGGAGCTGATCGACGCGGTGCGCCGCACGGCGGTCGGCGACCCCGTGTTCACCCCCGGTCTCGCGGGACTGGTCCTCGGGGAGTACCGCCGGCTCGCCTCCGAACCGGCGCCCGCCGCGGACGCGGACGAACCGAAGGCACCGCGGCTGACCGACCGCGAGACCGAGGTGCTGCGGCTGGTCGCCAAGGGCCTGAGCTACAAGCAGATCGCCGAACGCCTGGTCATCTCGCACCGCACCGTGCAGAACCACGTCCAGAACACCCTGGGCAAGCTCCAGCTGCACAACAGGGTGGAACTGGTGCGCTACGCGATCGAGCGAGGGCTCGACGGTGAGTGAACCGTGCTGCGCGCTCCCACTTTCGGGTGAATTGGCGGTGATCAACTGGCCTACATTTCACCGGAATTGACTCTCCGCGCCATGCCGAAGTGACGTGGATCACCATTAGCGTGACTCGCATCAGGCAACCGCGGCGAAGGGACATTTCCAATGCGGGTCGGAGTACTGACCGGAGGCGGCGACTGCCCCGGGCTCAACGCCGTCATCCGGGGCGTCGTACGCAAGGGCGTGCAGGAGTACGGCTACGACTTCGTCGGTTTCCGGGACGGCTGGCGGGGTCCCCTGGAAGGAGACACCGTCCGGCTCGACATCCCGGCGGTGCGCGGCATCCTGCCCCGCGGCGGCACCATCCTCGGCTCCTCGCGGACCAATCCGCTCAAGGAGGAGAACGGCATCCGCCGGATCAAGGAGAACCTCGCCAAGGAGGAGGTCGACGCGCTCGTCGCGATCGGTGGCGAGGACACCCTGGGCGTCGCGGGCCGGCTGGCGGACGAGTACGGCATCAAGGTCGTCGCTGTGCCGAAGACCATCGACAACGACCTGTCGGCCACGGACTACACCTTCGGTTTCGACACCGCAGTCAACATCGCGACCGAGGCGATCGACCGCCTGCACACGACGGCGGAGTCGCACATGCGGGTGCTCGTGGTCGAGGTGATGGGCCGCCACACGGGCTGGATCGCGATCCACTCGGGGCTGGCCGGCGGGGCCAACGTCATCCTCATCCCCGAGCAGCGCTTCGACGTCGACCAGGTGTGCGCCTGGGTGACGTCCCGGTTCAAGGCCTCGTACGCGCCGATCGTGGTCGTCGCCGAAGGCGCGATGCCCAAGGACGGGGACGTGGTGCTGAAGGACGACTCGCTGGACTCGTTCGGGCACGTCCGTCTCTCGGGCGTCGGCGAATGGCTGTCCAAGGAGATCGAGAGGCGCACCGGCAAGGAGGCCCGTACGACCGTGCTCGGGCACGTCCAGCGCGGCGGTACGCCCAGCGCCTTCGACCGCTGGCTCGCCACCCGCTTCGGCCTGCACGCCATCGAGGCGGTCCGCGACGGCGACTTCGGCAAGATGGTCGCCCTGCAGGGCACCGACATCGTCCGGGTCCCGATCTCGGAGGCCACGGCCAGGCTGAAGACGGTCGACCCGAAGCTGTACGACGAGGTCGGCGTCTTCTTCGGCTGACGCTTCGGCGGTACCAGGGGCCTACGGTCGCCGTTCCCCGGCGATCGTCCTTCGGGGGTGCCCCCGCGAGCACACCCGCGTCCGCACCCCCGTATATTCACCGCTGTCAGGCAATCCTGGTCATATCGCCGGAGGGCCCCGTGGAGATCCTCGCGTTCGGTGTGCAGGCCGACGAGAAGCCCCTGCTCGAGAAGGCCTTCGCGGGGTATCACGACATCCGCTGCCTTGATGTCTTCCTCAACGAGGACACGGCGCCCATCGCCGTCGGCCGGGAGGTCGTCTGCACCAGCGTCAACTGCGAACTCGGCAGTCGCGTCCTGCAGACCCTCGCGGCCGGCGGCACGCGGTTGATCGCCCAGCGCTCCACCGGCTTCAACAACATCGACCTCCCGGTCGCCGAAGGCATCGGCCTGACGGTCGCCCGGGTCTCTTACTACTCGCCCTACTCCGTCGCCGAGTTCGCCTGGACTCTCGCCATGGCCGTCAACCGGCGCATCGTCCGGGCCGGCAACCGCACCCGCGACTTCGACTTCCGTCTCGACGGCCTGATGGGCCGCGACATGCACGGGCGCACCGCCGGTGTACTGGGCACCGGCAAGATCGGCGAGGCGTTCACCCGCATCGCCCACGGCTTCGGCATGCGGCTCCTCGGCTGGGACGTCGTCGAGAACCCGGCGTGTGCCGCGCTCGGCCTCCAGTACGTCTCCAAGGAGGAACTGCTCACCCGGTCCGACCTGGTCAGCCTGCATGTCCCGCTGATGCCGGAGACCACCCATCTCATCGACGCGGCCGCCCTGGGGGCCATGAAGGACGACGCCGTCCTCGTGAACTCCAGCAGGGGCGGCCTCATCGACACCCAGGCTCTGGTCACCGAGTTGCGTGCGGGCCGCTTCACCGGGGTCGGCCTCGATGTGTACGAGGCGGAGGCGGGCCTGTTCTTCCTCGACAAGTCCCTGGAGCCGGTCGAGGACGACACCCTGGCCCGCCTCGTCACCTTCCCGAACGTCCTGGTCACCTCGCACCAGGCGTACTACACCGCGGACGCCGTCACCCAGATCGTCGACGCCACGGTGCGCAACGTCCTCGACTACACCGCAGGCCGCCGCTCCGAGAACGTCCTGGTGCCCAGGTCCACCGACTGACCCAGCAGCTCCCGTACGACGGCGGCGCCGTTCACCGACAGCACCGACTCCGGGTGGAACTGGACACCGGCGAACCCCGGCCCGCGCAGTGCGTGCACCTCGCCGCCCGTGCCGCGGCTCACCTCGACACCGTGCGCGGCCAGCTCGGCGGCCGCCTCGTCGTCGCAGTGCGCCACGAAGCTGTTGTAGAAGCCGACGGTCTCCGGCCGGCCGAAGAGATCGATCTCGGTCTGCGCGCCCTGGTGGGGGATCTCCTTGCGCACGATCTCCAGGCCCAGCTCGGCGGCGATCAGCTCATGGCCCAGGCAGACACCGAGCACCCCGTGCCGGTGGTCCCGGACGACCTGTGCCGTCAGCTCCCGCAGGAACCGCATCCTGGGATCGGCGGTGTCCGACGGATCGCCCGGCCCGGGCCCGAGGACCAGCGGCCCCTCGTGCGCGAGCACCGTCTCCCGCAGCCCCGGCTCGTCGTACCGGCGCACGGTCACCTCGAGCCCGGACGACCGGAGGACATGGGCGAGCATCGCGGTGAAGGTGTCCTCGGCGTCGACCACGAACGCGTGTCCTGTGAGGTCCGCGGTCCGCTCCTGCATCCGCAGCCAGAACGGGGCGAGCCGGCCGCGCCTGCCGTCGAGCGCCGCCCGCACCCGCGGATCGTCGCCGAGCCCGGGGCGTTCGCGATCCGTGCGCGGCCGTGCCGGGCGCGCGCCCAGCGCCGCCAGCACCCCGGCGGCCTTGGCGTGGGTCTCCGCCACCTCGCTCGCGGGGTCCGAGCCGCGTACGAGGGTGGCGCCCACCGGAACCCGCAGCCGTCCGTCGGCGTCGATGTCGGCGGTCCGGATGAGGATGGGGGAGTCGAGGGTCTGGGCGCCCCCCGCGTCCCGTCCCAGCAGCGCGAGCGCGCCCGCGTAGTAACCACGGCCGCCCCTCTCGTGGCGCTCGATCACGCGGCAGGCGTTCTGCACGGGTGAGCCGGTGACGGTCGCCGCGAACATGGTCTCCTTCAGCACCTCGCGCACGTCGAGGGTCGACCTGCCGCGCAGCTCGTACTCCGTGTGAGCGAGGTGGGCCATCTCCTTCAGGCGCGGTCCGACGACGACCCCGCCCATGTCGCCGACCGTGCACATCATCTTGAGCTCCTCGTCGACGACCATCGACAGCTCCTCGATCTCCTTGCCGTCCGCGAGGAAGGTGAGCAGATCCTCGGCCGTCGGGCCGTCCACGGGATAGCGGTACGTTCCGCTGATGGGGTTCATCACGACGGTCCCGCCGGTCCGTCCCCCGTCGGCGCCCTCGGCCGCCGGCGCCTGCTGCCCGCCCCGTCCGCCCGACATCCGCACGTGCACCTCGGGGCTCGCGCCCACCAGCGTCCGCCCGTTCGTCTCCCGCCCGCGCCCTTCCGGTGAAGACCCCCCGTTCCCGGTGTGCACCACGAAGGTCCAGTACGCGCCACGCTCGCCGATCAGCAGCCGCCGGAACAGTGCGAGGGCGTCGGAGCGGCCGAATCCCCGCACTGTCCCCTCGTACGTCCGCCGGATCACGAAGTTCGCCCCCTCGCCCCGTGCGATCTCCTCGCCCAGCACCCGGCCGACGATCCGCGCGTACTCCTCGTCGGGCACGTCGAAGCCGCCGTCCTCCACCCGGACGTCGTGCCGGGGCAGCTGATCCAGGACGTCGTCGAGGGGCAGCTCGTAGGACTCCTCGGGCCGCAGGGCCAGCAGGGGCGTGCCGTCGTCGCGGACGTCGAAGCCGCGCTCGCGGATCTGGCGGTACGGGACGAGGGCCAGCGCCTCGTCGGGAAGATCGGCGAGTCGCTCGTAGGCGTCGACGCGGCCGATCAGCAGCTCCACGGTGTTGTGGTCGCGCCCGGGCGTACGGCGGCGCAGCAGGGCGAACGGGCGCTCGTCGTGCAGGAGTCGTGTGAGGTCCATGGTTCCTCTTCCGTCTGTCGTGAGGAGGAACGGCCCCGGTCGCACGAACGCCGAAGGCCGCCCCCCGGGCGGCCTTCGCGAAGTCGTGGGATACGCGCAGTCAGTGGGCCGCCGGACGAGCGGTCCACCACCAGTTCTGGTTCGAGTGCGCGAACATGCGGCGACCCTACCCCATCGCGCGGCGCGCCGAGGGGGATGCGGGCTGGGCGCGGTCGCCGCGCGGCGGTGCGGCACCCCGGGGCGCGCGGGTGGGGAGGCCGCTCGGGCAAGGCGCGGGGTCGGCCGCCGGTGTCCACGGAGCGTATCCGTCGTCTCACTTTCTGGGCGTGGGCCGGGAGCCGTCACGTCACCCCGTAATGTTGAGGGGTGACCGTGAACGCTAAGACCAGCGCAAGCGCTGGCAACACCTGGCGAGACCTGCCCGCGGCGCAGCAGCCCGAGTACTCCGACCCCGAGGCTCTGCGCGCAGTGATCGCGGACCTCGAGTCGTATCCGCCGCTCGTCTTCGCGGGCGAGTGCGACCAGCTGCGCGCCCGGATGGGAGCCGTCGCCAGGGGCGAGGCGTTCCTGCTCCAGGGCGGCGACTGCGCCGAGGCCTTCGACGCCGTGTCCGCCGACCACATCCGCAGCAAGCTCAAGACCCTGCTCCAGATGGGCGCCGTGCTCACGTACGCCGCCTCGGTGCCGGTGGTGAAGGTCGGCCGGATCGCCGGCCAGTACTCCAAGCCGCGCTCGAAGCCCACCGAGACCCGTGACGGCGTGACGCTGCCGACCTACCGCGGCGACTCCGTGAACGGCTTCGACTTCACCGAGCAGGCCCGGGTCCCGGACCCCGAGCGCCTGAAGCGGATGTACAACGCCTCCGCCTCGACGCTCAACCTCGTCCGCGCCTTCACCACCGGAGGCTACGCCGACCTGCGCCAGGTGCACGCCTGGAACCAGGACTTCGTGAAGTCGTCGCCGTCCGGGCAGCGCTACGAGCAGCTGGCGCGGGAGATCGACAACGCGCTGAACTTCATGCACGCCTGCGGGGCGGACCCGGAGGAGTTCAAGACCGTCGAGTTCTACTCCTCGCACGAGGCGCTGCTGCTCGACTACGAGTCGGCGCTGACCAGGGTCGACTCGCGTACCGGACAGCTGTACGACGTCTCCGGCCACATGGTGTGGATCGGCGAGCGCACCCGGCAGATGGACGGCGCGCACATCGAGTTCGCCTCCCGGATCCGCAACCCCATCGGCATCAAGCTCGGCCCGACGACGACGGCCGAGGAGGCGCTGCAGTACATCGAGCGTCTCGACCCGGAGCGCGAGCCGGGCCGGCTGACCTTCATCGTCAGGATGGGCGCCGACAAGATCCGTGACCGGCTTCCCGAGCTGGTCGAGAAGGTCACGGCGTCGGGGGCGGTGGTGGCCTGGGTGACCGACCCGATGCACGGCAACACCTTCGAGGCGGCCTCGGGGCACAAGACCCGCCGCTTCGACGACGTGCTCGACGAGGTCAAGGGCTTCTTCGAGGTACACAAGTCGCTGGGCACCCACCCGGGCGGCATCCATGTGGAGCTGACCGGCGACGACGTCACCGAGTGCGTGGGCGGCGGCGACGAGATCTTCGTCGACGATCTGCACCAGCGCTACGAGACGGCGTGCGACCCGCGGCTGAACCGCAGCCAGTCGCTGGACCTGGCGTTCCTCGTCGCCGAGATGTACCGCGACCAGTAGCCGCTCGGACTGCCATGAACCCGAAGGTGGGGCGCGGATCACATGCGATCGGCGCCCCACCTGCCTTTTGCCGTCACTCCGGGACGGGTAAGGTTAGGTTTGCCTCACCGATCGATCGGGATGGCGCGACCTCGGATACCCCGTCGGGAGGTGAACCGCGTGTACGTCTGCAGTTGTTTCGGCATCACCGAGCAGCAGGTGAAGCAGCACGCGGAGGACGGCGCCTCCACCCCCCGGCAGATAGCGTCGGCGTGCAAGGCGGGCACGGACTGCGGTTCGTGCGTACGGCGGATCCAGTCGCTGCTCGGCCGCGGGGCCTGCCCGCGCCGTGAGCTCGCCGACCGGGGCCGGCCGGTCCTCTCCGCCGTGGACGGCCAGGACGGTCTCGACGGTCTGGAAGAGGCCGCCTGACTCTCCGGCCATCGGCTAGCTGTCCGGCTGTTCGATGACCTGTGCGATGTAGAGCGCCTCACCGAGTTTTTCCACCAGGTCCAGCTGGGTGTCCAGGTAGTCGATGTGATCCTCCTCGTCCTTGAGGATCGACTCGAAGATCTTCGCGGACGTGATGTCGCCCTTCTCCCGCATGATCTTGATCCCGCGCCTGAGCCGGTCGATCGCCTCGACCTCGACCTGCCGGTCCGCTTCGAACATCTCCTTCACGCTCTGTCCCACCCGGACATGGAAGAGCCGCTGGTAGTTCGGCAGGCCCTCCAGGAAGATGATGCGGTCGGTGAGCACCTCGGCGTGCCGCATCTCGTCGAACGACTCGTCCCGCGTGTGCTTGGCGAGCTTGTACCAGCCGTAGTTCTCCTGCAGCTTCGCGTGCAGGAAGTACTGGTTGATCGCGGTCAGCTCACCGGTGAGCTGTTCGTTGAGGAATTCGATGACCTCCGGATCGCCCTGCATCGCGCGGGCTCCTTCCAAGCGGAAACTGGCGGGTTGCGCCGCATGATTGCACTGGCATCCGAACGCGTCCAGTAAGTCCACGCTTAGTACGAGTTGTCCGATTCGGGTATGGGCTGGTCATGTGCACCCTCCGCGGTCTGTCAGGATGGAGTCATGGGTCATCCGGTGGAGCGCGAAACTCGAGAAGCGGCAGGATCCGAGCTTCCGCCGGGACAGCGACTGCAGCGGGGATGGCCGGTCACCCACTACGGCCCCGTCCCCAAGTTCCGCCCCGAGCGCTGGGAGTTCAGGGTTTTCGGAGCCACCGCCGACGGCGAGAAGCACTGCTGGAACCACGAGGAGTTCACGTCGCTCCCGTATGCGACCGTCGTGGCCGATCTGCACTGCGTCACGAAGTTCAGCATGCTCGGGGCGGAATGGGGCGGTGTGCCGGCGCGCACGGTCCTGGAGATCGCGCCGCCCGCGCCCACGGTCACCCATGTCATGGTCTGGGCGGAATACGGATTCAGCTCCAATCTGCGCCTCGCCGACTTCGCCTCGGACCGCACGATCTTCGCCACCCACAAGGACGGCGAGCTGCTCACCGCGGAACACGGCTTCCCGCTGCGTCTGATCGTTCCCCATCTGTACGCCTGGAAGGGCCCCAAATGGGTCCGCGGTGTCGAGTACATGACCGCCGACCGCCGCGGCTTCTGGGAGGAGCGCGGCTACCACAACCTCGGCGACCCCTGGAAGGAACAGCGCTACTCCTACCAGGAGGAGCCCGGGGACGGCCCCGAGCTCTGACCTGCCGGCCGTCGGGTCAGCCGTGGTAGCGGTGCACCACCGCGTGGCCCTTTCCGCGGCCGATCATCCACTTGTTGACCGGCGTGGTGAGCACGAAGGCGAGGGCGAGCGAGACCGCCAGCGAGCCCCAGAAGAGAAGATCGCCGAGATGGGCCTCCATCGCGGACGGCCACAGGACGATCACGCCGTTGTCGATCACCTCCATCACGGCGATGGAGAGCGTGTCCGCGGCGAGGGCGACGCGCACGGCGGTCCGGAGGTCGACGCCCGCCCCGAGGACGCCGCGCAGGGTGAGCGAGTAGCCGAAGACGAAGGCGAGCGCGATCGCGAGGGCCATGGTCGGGCCGTTGCCCCAGCCCGCCGCCGTGCCGATCACCATGCCGAGCACCTCACCGATGGCGCATCCGGTGAGGCAGTGCAGGGTGGCGCGCGCGGCCGCCTGCCAGGTCGCTCCGCCCGTGCCGTGGCCGTGCCCGTCATGGGCCGGAGTGGGCTGCGCTACGTGGTCGGTGTGTGCCTCGTGCTGCATGGCGGCCCCCGATGTCCGGCTGCGTTTCCCGTCGCCACACAGAACCGTATACCCCACGGGGGTATTCCCACGGTCGTTCGCTCTCAGCCTTCCCGCAGCTTCTTCAGGCGCTCCACGTCCGCCGCGTGCCCTTCCTTGCCGCCCGGCGTCTCGATGATCAGAGGCACGCCCTCGGTCGCCGGATGGGTCATCAGGGCCCGGAACGGTTCCTCACCGATGTGCCCGGCGCCGATGTTCGCGTGGCGGTCCTTGTGGGCGCCGACCAGGTCCATCGAGTCGTTCGCGTGGATCAGCCGAAGCCGTCCCTCGCCCACCGTCTCCACCAGCAGGTCCAGCGTCTGGTGCATCCCGTGCGGCCCGGTCAGGTCGTGCCCGGCCGCGAAGACATGGCAGGTGTCGAGGCACACGCCCAGCCTGGGGTGCGCGTCGAGGGCCTCGAAGTACGGTCCGAAGTCCCAGGTCCGCGAGCACAGGGAGGCGCCCTGGCCCGCGGTCGACTCCAGCAGGAGGAAGGGGTCGTCGTCGTGTGTCAGCTCGTCCAGCAGAGGGAGCAGGCGCTCGCGCACCTGGGCGAGGGCGACGGCCCGGTCCCGGCCGCCGGTCGCGCTGCCCGTGTGCACGACGACGCCCAGTGCCCCTATCTCCCGGCCCCGGCGCAGCGAGTGCCGCAGGGACTCCACGGACCTCTCGGCCGTCGCCTCGGTGTGCGAGCCGAAGTTGATCAGGTACGGCGCATGGACGTACGCCGGGATCGATCCGGCGGCGCATGCGGCACGGAACTCCTCGTCCTGCCGCGGACTGCCGGCGGGCGTCGCCCAGCCCCGCGGATTGGCGACGAAGACCTGCACGGTCTCCGCCCCGAGGTCACGCGCGTAGGCCAGTCCGACCGAGTTCAGACCGCCGGCCACGGGGACATGGCCGCCGACGGGATTGCGGGCGGCACCGGACATGCCGAGCGGGCCACGGGAAGGCTGAGTTCTCACCCTTCAAGCGTGTCATGCGTCCCGTGGCTCGCCGTCAGCGGATCTTGATCGTGATCGTCGATCCCTTGGGCGCCTTGTCGCCGCCTTCGACGGACTGGCTCTTGACCGTCTCGCCGAACAAGCCCAGCAGCCCCCGGTCCTCCTCGACCTGGAAGCCCGCTTCCTCCAGGGCCCTCCTCGCGTCGTCGACGCCGTCGCCCACCACGTCCGGGACCTCCACCTGCTCGCGGCCCTTGGAGATCGTCAGCGTGACGGTGTCTCCCTCGCCGACCTCCTTGTCCGCGCCCGGCGACTGCTCGGCGACCTGTCCGGCCTCGAATGCCGACATGATCCGGGTGTCCGCGATCTTCACTTCCAGGCCCGCGTCGCGCAGTTGCGCGGTGGCGTCGTCGACGGAGCTGCCCGTGACATCGGGAACCTCCACGGGGCTGCCCTTGCTCACGTTGAGCGCGATCGCCGAGCCGCCGTGGCGCTCGGTGCCCGCCTCCGGATCCGTGCCGATCACGAAGCCCTTGGGCACGTCCTCGCTGAAGGCGCCCGTGACCATGCCCGCGACGAGCCCGTGCTGCGTGAGCTGCTCCTGCGCCTTCTCCAGCCGGACGCCCCTCAGATCCGGTACCTCGACCGTCTCCGGGCCGTCCGAGACGGTCAGTGTGACGGAGTCGTGGGAGCGGATCCGGGCGCCCGTCGCCGGGTCGCTGCTGATCACCGTGCCGCGCGTGACCGTGTCGCTGTAGGCGTGCTTGACCTGCTTGACCTCGAGCCCCGCCTGCCCGAGCCGGTCACGGGCTTCGGCCTCGGTCTTCGCCAGCAGCGGGGGGACCCTGGTGAACTGACCGGAGTTGATGTACCAGACGCCGGTGCCCACGCCGAACAGCACCAGCACGGCGAGAACAACCGCGAACACCCCGCGCCGGGGGCGCCCGCGGCGTGCGGCGGCTGGCCCGGGCGGAGGCATCTCGAGCCGGCTCGTGCGGTTGATCACCGCCGTCCGGGCCTCGCCGTCCGGCGCGACGGGAGTGCGCGGTACGACGCTCGTGCGGTCCTGCGCGTTGTTGTGCTGCTGCGTGATCGCCTGCGGGGGTACCGCCTCCAGCTGCTCGGCGGTGAGCGCGCCGCGCGCCTCGCGGGCCTGTCCGAGCAGGGCCACCGCGTCGCCCGGTCGCAGCCGGGGGTCGCGCGCGGTCGCCGAGGCGACCAGATCGTCGAGTTCGACGGACAGACCGGGAAAGGCGGCCGACGGCGGCGGCACGTCCTCGTTGAGGTGCTGGTAGAGCACCTGGGCGGGGGAGTCCCCGTAGTGCGGCTTGCCGCCGGTGAGCATTTCGAAGAGGACGACCCCGCATGCGTACACGTCGACCCTGGGGTCGGCCGTGCCGTGCTCGATCTGCTCCGGGGCCAGATAGGAGACCGTGCCGAGGACGGCGCCCGTCGTGCTGGTGACGGTGTTCACGGCCCGTACGAGCCCGAAGTCGGCCACCTTGACCCGGCCGTCGTCCCCTATGAGGACGTTCTCCGGCTTCATGTCGCGATGCACGAATCCGGCGCGGTGGGCGGCGCCCAGGGCGGCGAGCACCGGCTCGAGGATGTCCAGGGCGGCGCGCGGTTGCAGCGCCCCGCGCTCGCGCAGCACGTCGCGCAGGGTGCAGCCGGCGACGTACTCCATGGCCAGATAGACGTAGGAGCCGTCGGCGCCCTGGTCGAAGACCTGCACCACGTTCGGGTGGGCGAGGCGCGCGACCGACTTGGCCTCGCGTATGAAGCGCTCGACGAACGAGCCGTCGGCGGCCAGAGCCGGATGCATCACCTTCAGCGCCAGGACGCGGTCGAGGCGGGTGTCCACGGCCCGGTAGACCGTGGCCATCCCGCCGACCGCGATACGGGCGTCGATGCGGTAGCGGCCGTCGAGCACATGCCCGACGAGAGGGTCGTGAAGGGTCGTATCCACGCAGGTGAGTCTACGAGGGCATAACGACCCGCCCGACGGATACGGCGGAGCCGGGGTGCGACTGCAGCCGACCTGTGACGCTCGCCGCACCTGTACGGGGCCGTGTGCGCCGGTCCTCAGAAGGCAGGCCGCTCCGGGTCCAGACGGGCGACGCCCTCCGTGGGGGACGACGCCTGAGCGAAGTGCCGGCGGGGGATGCGGCCCGCCCTGAGCGCGAGCCGCCCCGCGTCCACCGCGTGCCGCATCGCCTCCGCCATCAGCACCGGTTCCTGGGCCCGGGTGACCGCCGAGGCGAGCATCACACCCGCGCACCCCAGCTCCATCGCGAGCGCCACGTCCGACGCCGTACCCGCTCCCGCGTCCAGGACGACCGGCACACGCGCCTGCTCCACGATCAGCTGGAAGTTGTGCGGGTTGCGGATGCCGAGCCCGGAGCCGATCGGCGAGCCGAGCGGCATGATCGCCGCGCAGCCGACGTCCTCCAGCTTCCGGGCGAGGACGGGGTCGTCGTTCGTGTACGGCAGCACCGTGAAACCGTCGTCGACCAGTGTCTCCGCGGCGTCCAGCAGCTCGATGGGGTCGGGCAGCAGGGTCCGTTCGTCGGCGATGACCTCCAGTTTGACCAGGTCCGTGCCGAGCGCCTCACGGGCGAGACGGGCGGTGAGCACGGCCTCGCCCGCGGTGAAGCACCCCGCGGTGTTGGGCAGCACCCGGATGCCCAGCTTCTCGAGCACGGAGAGGACCGATCCGTGCACCGAGGCGTCGACGCGCCGCATGGCGACCGTCGTCAGCTCCGTGCCGGACGCAACCAGCGCCCGTTCGAGCGCATCCAGGCTCGGCGCACCGCCGGTGCCCATGATCAGCCGGGACGAGTAGGTCGTACCACCGAGGACGAAGGGGTCGTCGGCCATGGTCAGCCTCCTTGGACGGCGGTGAGGATCTCGACGCGGTCCCCCTCGCAGAGGTGCGTCGAGGGCCACTGTGTGCGCGGGACGACGGTTTCGTTGAGGGCGGCGGCCACGCCCGAGGGAGCCGTGGTCAGGATCCGGACCACGGCGTCGAGCGCGGTGTCGGGGGCGATCCGGTGGGGCTCGCCGTTGACCGAGATGTTCATGCGGGCTGCTCCGTGAGTGCCGCGGCGAACCGCGTGGGGATGAAGGGGCGGGCTTCGTCGGGAAGCTCGCCCGTGGTCAGGACGTGGGCCATGACGTCGCCGGTGACGGGGGTGAGCAGGACGCCGTTGCGGTAGTGCCCGGTGGCCAGCAGCAGGCCGTCCAGCTTCGTGGGCCCGAGCAGCGGCGCGTTGTCCGGGGAGCCCGGGCGCAGACCGGCACGGGTCTCGGTGAGCGGCAGCTCGGTGATGCCGGGGACCAGCTCGTGCGCGTCCCGCAGCAACTCGTAGACACCGCCAGCGGTGACCGCCGTGTCCCAGCCGAGCTCCTCGCTGGTGGCGCCGACAACCAACTCCCCGTTCTCGCGCGGGACCAGGTAGACATGGCTGCCGCGGACGACGGCACGCACGGTACGGCTCAGGAACGGCGCGTACCGCTCGGGCACGGTCAGTCGCAGCACCTGGCCCTTCACCGGCCGCACGGGTGGCAGGACCTCGTCAGGGACGCCCGCGAGTCGTCCGCTCAGGCTGCCGGCGGCCAGGACCACCTGCCCGGCGGCGAGGTCGTCGCCGTCGGCGGTCCGGACGCCTGCGGCACGGTCGCGCACCACCGTCAGCCGTTCGGCCCACGTCCGGTGGAAGACGACCCCGGCCCGCTCGCAGGCGACGACCAGGGCCGCGGCCAGCCGGCGCGGGTCGATCTGGTGGTCTCCGTCGACCCTCAGACCGCCGCGCACACCGGGCGCGAGCATCGGCTCCAGGCGACGGCACTCGCGTCCGTTCAGCCACTCCGCCGCGAGGCCGGACCGTTGCTGAAGCGCGTGCAGTTCCCGCAGGTGGGCACGGTCGTCGGCGTCCAGCGCCACCGCCAGCGTGCCGCACCGGCGGTAGCCGAGGTCCCGGCCGGACGCCTCGGCGAGCTCGTCGGCGAAGTCGGGGTAGCGACGGGCGGACTCGAGGTTGAGGCCGAGCAGCGTCTGCTCCCCGTAGTGCAGTTCGGTGACGGCCGCGAGCATCCCGGCGGCCACCTGGGCGGCACCACCGCCCGGCTCGGGATCCACCACTGCGGTGGAGAGCCCGTGCAGGGCCGCCCGCCAGGCGGTCACCAGCCCGATGATTCCGCCCCCGACCACGAGGACGTCGGATGTGGGTGTAGGAGACATGGGCGTCGAGCCCCCTCCCTTCGCCGGCATGACCCGGATCAGGTTCGTACGGTCGGAGGCCGCCAGCCTCCCTCTCAGCCCGGTGCGTCCGGGCTCCCGCGAGTGCTTTACCTTGGCCACCCTATCCGGTGCTGTTTGCCTCAGTAAGGAGCCTCCGTACATGGTCCCATCGCTCGAAGGACTGGCCTTCGCCCCTGTGGCGGACCAGGCACCCGGACAGGTCGGGACCGGCACCCGGTTCACGTACCACGAGCAGGACGGCGGGATCTGGGCCGAATACGCGGGTGGCGACGTCGTACGCGGCCGTTTGGTGGGTACACGAAGCGGTGACCGCCTCGACTTCCGGTACGTCCAGCTCACGCACGACGGGATCACGTCGTCCGGGCACTGCGAGTCCCGGATCGTGGAGCTTCCCGACGGGCGGTTGAGGCTGGAGGAGTCGTGGCAATGGGAGTCGCGAACGGGCGACGGGACGAGCGTTGTGGAAGAGGTCACCCGGCACGCACGCTGACTGACGGATTGTCAGTTGTCTATGGTGATCAGGTGAGCGAGCAGACGCAGGCGCGGAGCGATTCGGCACGGCGGGTCGTCGTCGTGGGCGCGGGCATGGCCGGGGTGCAGACCGCGGTCGCCCTGCGGGAACAGGGCTTCGGGGGCCGGGTGACGCTGATCGGCGCGGAACCCCACCCGCCGTACGACAGACCGCCGTTGTCCAAGGCCGTGCTGCTCGGCAAGGCCGACGGCTCCGCCTTCGACGTCGACTTCGCGGCCCTGGACATCGAGTTGCGGCTGGGCTGCGAAGTGCTCGGCGTCCGCCCCGACGACCACGAGCTGGACACCACCGAGGGTCCCGTGCCGTACGACGTCCTGGTCCTCGCGACCGGAGCGGAGCCGATCCGGCTGCCCGGTACGGAGGGTGTGCCCGGCGTGCATCTGCTGCGCACGCTGGACGACGCCGAGCGGCTGCGGCCGGTCCTCGCCGAGCAGCACGACGTCGTGGTCGTGGGTGCCGGCTGGATCGGCGCGGAGTTCGCAACCGCCGCGCGGGAGGCGGGCTGCGCGGTCACCGTGGTGGAGGCCGCCGACCGGCCGCTCGCCGGGGCGCTGCCCGAGGACGTGGCCGCGCCGATGACGGCCTGGTACGCGGACAGCGGCGCCGAGCTGCGCATCCACGCGCGCGTGGAGCGCATCGAGCCCGGGGCCGTGGTGCTCGACGACGGTTCGCGGGTGCCCGCGGGTGCGGTGGTCGTGGGCATCGGGGCCCGTCCGGCGACGCGATGGCTCGCCGAGTCGGGCATCGCCCTCGGGGTCCACGGCGAGGTACTGGCCGACGACCATCTGCGCACCTCGCTGCCCGACGTGTACGCGGTCGGCGACTGCGCCTCCTTCCCGTCGGGCCGCTACGAGGAGCGTCTGCTGGTCCATCACTGGGACAACGCCCTCCAGGGCCCGCGCACGGTGGCCGCGAACATCATCGGGGAGACGCCGATGGCGTACGACCCGGTGCCGTACTTCTGGTCCGAGCAGTTCGGCCGTTTCGTCCAGTACGTGGGTCACCACGCGGCCGCCGACACCACGGTGTGGCGCGGTGACCCCGAGGGCGCGGCCTGGGCCGTCTGCTGGCTGCGCGGGGGGCGCCTGGTCGGTCTCCTGGCCGTGGGCCGCCCCCGTGACCTGGCCCAGGGGCGCCGTCTGATCGAGGCGGGCACCCCGATGGATCCCGAACTCCTGTCCGACCCGTCGCGCCCGCTGAAGGAGGCCACGGCGTGACCGTGTCCGGCGGTCCGTGCGAAGCCCCAGGTGAGAGGCCTTCCGTATCCACCGCAGGAGGCAATCGCGCCCCCGGTGGAGGCGCCCCGCTTTCCGACTGTCGGTCCGGGATGGCACGCTTGATCCCGTGACCGAGATTGACGCAAAGATCGATGCTCTCGTCCCTGCCTGGCTCACCCTCCCCGACATCGCCGAATCACTCGCCGTCGAGGTGACCCGGGTGCGGCAGCTGGTCAAGGAGGGCCAGCTCATCGCCGTACGCCGTGGTGAGAACCGTGCACTGCACGTCCCCGCCGCCTTCATCGACGGGGACAAGGTCGTCAAGGGCCTGTCCGGTACCTTGACGCTGCTGCGGGACGACGGCTTCACGGTCGAAGAGATGATCGAGTGGCTCTTCACCCCGGACCCGACCCTGCCCGGCACCCCCGCGCAGGCTCTGAGCGAGAATCGCGGCACGGAGGTGAAGCGCCGCGCGCAGGCGCTCGCCGTCTGACCCGATCCGAGAACAACCGTCCGGCGTACGGGCCGCGGTCCCCGGGCCACGGCCCTGGGCGATTCTGCCCACCGCGGCCCGTACGCCACCGACCACGGGGGACCCACCGTGCCCGACACAGGCCGCACCGCCCGGCTCGCCGACGCCCGCGTCTACCTGTGCACGGACGCCCGCAAGCGGCAGGGCGACCTCGTCGAATTCCTCGACGCGGTCCTCTCCGGCGGCGTCGACATCGTGCAGCTGCGCGACAAGGGCATGGAGGCGGCGGAGGAGCTGGAGCACCTCCAGGTCTTCGCCGACGCCTGCTCGCGTCACGGCAAACTGCTCGCGGTGAACGACCGCGCCGACGTCGCGCACGCCGCCGCGTCCGACGTCCTGCACCTCGGTCAGGGCGACCTCCCCGTACCCGCGGCCCGCGCGCTCCTCGGCGACGACGTCCTCCTGGGCCGCTCCACGCACAGCGAGGCGGAGGCCGAGGCCGCAGCGGTCCAGGACGGTGTGGACTACTTCTGCACCGGACCCTGCTGGCCTACCCCCACCAAGCCCGGCCGTCCCGCCCCCGGACTCGGCCTGGTCCGGCACACGGCCGCCCTCGGTACCGAGCGGCCCTGGTTCGCCATCGGCGGCATCGACCTGGACAACCTGGACGAGGTCCTGGACGCGGGTGCCCGCCGGGTGGTCGTGGTGCGCGCCATCACTGATGCGGACGACCCGGGCGCGGCGGCGTCGCAGTTCGCGAAGCGGCTGCGTACCGTCTGACTCGGCCGGTCTGTCCGAGGGGTGGACAACAAGTCGACAATTCGGGCAAATTTCCAGCATTCCGTTGGGGGACCGCCGCTCCCTGGCTAACCTGCGACTATGGCCCTTGGAACCCCGTCCACGAGGACTGATCGCGCGCGGACGGTGCGCGAGATCCTCGCCACCGGCAAGACGACGTACTCCTTCGAGTTCTCGGCGCCGAAGACCCCCAAGGGCGAACGGAATCTGTGGAGCGCGCTGCGAAGGGTCGAGGCGGTCGCCCCGGACTTCGTCTCCGTCACGTACGGTGCCGGCGGTTCCACGCGTGCGGGCACCGTCAAGGAGACCCAGCAGATCGTCGCCGACACGACGCTCACCCCGGTCGCCCACCTCACCGCGGTCAACCACTCCGTCGCGGAACTGCGCAACATCATCGGCCAGTACGCGGACGCCGGGATCCGCAATATGCTCGCCGTCCGCGGCGACCCGCCCGGCGACCCGATGGGCGACTGGGTGGCGCACCCGAGCGGTCTGACCTACGCGGCCGAACTCGTCCACCTCATCAAGGAGTCGGGCGACTTCTGCGTGGGCGTCGCGGCGTTCCCCGAGATGCATCCACGCTCGCTGGACTGGGACACGGATGTCGCCCACTTCGTCGCCAAGTGCCGGGCCGGCGCCGACTACGCGATCACACAGATGTTCTTCGAGCCGGAGTCGTACCTGCGCCTGCGCGACCGGGTCGCGCAGGCGGGCTGTGCGACCCCGGTCATCCCCGAGGTCATGCCCGTCACCAGTGTGCGGATGCTGGAGCGGCTGCCGCAGTTGAGCAACGCCGCCATCCCCGCGGGGCTGAAAGAGCGGATCCTCACAGCGAAGGACGATCCCGCGGCTGTACGCTCGATTGGCATCGAGGTCGCCACCGGGTTCTGCGCGAGGCTGCTGGCCGAGGGAGTCCCCGGACTGCACTTCATTACACTCAACAACTCCACGGCGACGCTGGAGATCTACGAAAATCTGGGTCTGCACCATCCGCAGCAGGCCTAGACCCGTCGCACCGGCATACGACACACTGCGTAGCGGCCACTGGGAGAGGGGCGTACATGGGCTGGACGGTCCTCTACATCGCGTTCGGCATCGTCGCGTTGTGGCTGCTGGGTGAGGTGCTGCTGCAGTACAAGGCGCGGCTGCGCTGGCGTCTGCTCGCCTTCGTGGGTTTCCTCGGTGTCGTCTTCGGCGTGCTGATCCCCTCCGTGGTCGTCATCGGTCTCGGCGCGGCCGCGTTCGCGGTCGGGCAGACCTATGTCACGCTCTCCTTCCGCCGCGGCTTCGCGGCCGGCTGGGCGGTCGGCAACCGCCCGCGCGAGGGCGCCGAGGGCGGCAGCAAGCGCCGCCGGGGCGAACCGGTCCACGAGGAGCAGGAGGCGGCGGAGGAGTCCGACGTCGAGTCGACCGCCGGCGGAACCTACCGTCAGGACGACGGATACGACGAGGCCCACGACAACGTCTTCGCCCAGCAGCAGCCCGCGGAGACCCCGGCCCAGGGGACCGCGGTGTACGAGCCGCAGCCCCTGCCCGAGGACACCGGTTCCTACGGCGTCTACAACCACGAGGCGTACGCCGCCGCCGCGGGCGATCCGTCCTACGCCGATGCCGGACAGGCCCAGGACCAGCAGGCCTATGCGTACGACGGCTACGCCGGGTACGGCCAGCAGCAGTACGGATACGACAACGGCCAGCAGCAGTACGCCGGCTACTCCGACCCGTACCAGGGCACGCAGACCTACGACGGCTCGTACGATCCGTCCTACGGCGGCCAGCAGCAGTACGGCCAGCAGGCGTACGGCCAGGACCAGTACGCCACGGGCACCTACGGCGAGACCCCGCCCGGCGGCGTCTGGGTCCCCCAGCAGCGCACCACCGAGGACGCGTACGGCGGCGAGCTTCCGCCGGAGCAGCAGTACCCGTACCAGCAGCAGGGCAACGGCACCGCGCAACCGCACGGCTACGACGAGCAGTACCGCTTCTGAGCGGTCGCGCCCGCCGGCCTCCTCACTGCGAACCCCGGAAGCCGGGTCCCTCCACGATCAGTCCGGCGACCAGCGCACCCGACATGCCGGCGTGAGGCAGGCCGCCGCCCGGGTGGGACCAGCCGCCGACCGTGAGAAGGCCCGGCACACGAGTGGTGTTGGACGGCTGCAGCAGACGACCGCCGGCCGCGGCCAGGGCCGGTGCCGGGACCGCCCCGCCGGGCACGCCGGTGTCCTCGGCGATGTCGGCGGCGGTGCGCACCTCGCGCCACAGGAGCCGGTCGCGAAGATCCGGCAGCGCGCGCCCGGCGGCTTCGAGGATCCGGTCCACATCGGGCTCGGACACGGCCGGGCCGGAGGACACCGTCACCGTCAGTGTGACGGCCTCGTGCCCGCCGGGCGCCGACGCGGAGTCGTCCGGGCGCAGCACCGTCACCGTGGGGGTCGCGGCAGGCCCCGCGGGGTCGGCGAAGATCCGGTCCAGCTCGCCCTCGCGGTCGGGGGTGTGGACCACCGTCCGGTGAGCGGCCTCCTCGGGACGACCGCCGCGCAGTGCCAGCAGCACCGTCAGCCGGCTGGGCATCCCCCGCTGCGGTGCGACCTCGCCCGATCCCCGCGCCGCCGTCGTGCCGGGCAGGAGCCGGTCGAGGACCGCGGGCGCCACTCCGGCCACCACATGGTCCGACTCCACCACGGAACCCTCGGCCAGCTCGAGCCCGGCCGCCCGGCCGTCCTTCTCGACGATCCCGGCGACCTCGGCACCGAAGACGAACTCCACCTTCCGGGCCAGGCAGCGCTCGTACAGGGCGCGTGCCAGCTCCCGTATGCCTCCGCGCACATACCAGGTGCCGAATGCGTGCTCCATGTACGGCAGCACGGCCGCGCTCGCCGGAGCGGTCCGGGGATCCAGACCGTGGGCGAGGGCATGGCTCTCCAGCAGGGCCGCCAGCCGTGCGTCGCGCAGCTCCCAGGCGCCGATCTCCGCGAGAGTGCCGGCCCGGCGGGTGCGCAGCAGCTTCTTGTGCGGCACCGCCGGATAGGGCTCACGCTCGGCGAGCGCCGTCCAGTCGGGCCACAGCGGCTCCTCCAGGAGCGGCCGGCGGGTGCGGTCCCATGCCTCGCGGGCCCGCACCAGGAAGTCGCCCCAGCGGCCGCCCGCACCCGCGCCGAGCGCCGCGTCCAGCGCCGACACCACTCCCGCGCGCGACGCGTTCGGCAGCGAGACCTCCGTGCCGTCCGCGAAGAGGTGCCGGGAGGCGGGATCCACCTGGACCAGCTCGACGCAGTCCTCGAGCGGCTCCCGGCCGGTCTTGACGAAGAGATCGCGGTAGACCGCGGGCAGCGGCAGCAGGCCCGGGCCGGTGTCGAAGGAGAAACCGTCACGCGAGAGACGGCGCACCGCGCCGCCGTACGTCCGCGTGCGCTCGTACACCACCACCCGGTGGCCCGCGACGGCCAGCCGGGCAGCGGCCGCCATCGCGCCCGTGCCGGCGCCGATCACCGCAATCCGTGCCATGTCGGTGACTTTATCGGCCGCCGCCGACAGCCCGTCCACGGGCCTGTGACCAGCGCGTTCACCGGGCCGTCGAGCGGCTTCGCCCTGGCGCGGGGAGCGGTGGCGCGGAGACGGCCGGCACCAGCGGGGGCCGCGGCCGCCTGGGGGTGAGTGCCCAGTGCTGAGTATCCGTACCTAGCCGATGAGTTGAGTACCCGCGCGGATGGGACCCGACCTGCGCGAACGAGACAGTGGAGGCACGGAGAGGGACGCGGCTTCGGCACCGCCGACACGGGGCGGCGGAACGGAGCCCGCCCTTGCCGCTCCTTCCGCCGACCCGGTTCGGCGGAAGCGAGACACGGGGGGCCCGGGGACTGATCGAGCGAGGGTCCGACGGGGGAGTACGACGGAGCACCGGTTCGTGGCGGCAGGCGGGGGACGCGGCCGCCCGGACCGGTGCTTCGGTATGCCGGATGTGCTAGCGGCTGCCGCTCACCCGTCCCTGGAGCAGCCGCGACAGCGCAGCATGGACGTCGTCCAGGGAACGCTCCGGCTGGAACGACTGCCAGTCCAGGGCGGCCACGAGGACCATGCCGACCAGCGCGGCCGCCGTCAGCGGGACGTCGATCTCGTCGCTGAACTCGCCGTTCGCCACACCCGCGCGCAGCACGTCCTCGATGACCGCGACCACCTGCTGCCGCACCACCATGAGCGTGGACTGCCAGGCGCGGTTGGTGCGCCACAACTCGGCCACGTACAGCTGCGTGAAGGCCGGGTAGCGGGCGATGAAGCCGAGCCCCGCGCGGATCATCGCGTCCAGGGCGTCCACCTTGGTGCCGCCTGCCAGGTCCGTCTGCTCGGCCGCATCGCGCAGGGACTCGGTGAGCAGTCCCACGCCGTGCCGCAACAGCTCCTCGAAGAGGACGGACTTGCTCGCGAAGTTGTAGTAGACCGTGCCCTTCGCGACGCCGGCACGCTCGGCGATCTCGTCCACGGTGGTGGCGGAGAACCCCTGCTCCGCGATGAGGGTGACGGCCGCCTCGTAGAGCTTCTGGCGGGTCGCCTCGCGGCGGCTCGAGCCGCCGCCCGTTGCGGTGGTGCTGCGTTCCATGCCGTTGATTCTCACAGCACCCGCCACATCCGAGGACACGGGCCCGGTTGCGCTCGTCACAGACTCAGCTCCGGATGCAGACGGTCGAGGGTCCACACCTGCCGGCGGCGGGCCGAAAGGGCGGTGAGCGCCAGGGCGCCCGCGGTGAACGCCACGAGGACGGCGCAGGCCTGCCACACGGGTCCGAGGCCCCCGCCCGTGATGAGCCTGCGCAGCGCCTCGACGACGTAACTCATGGGCAGGAAGGGGTGGATCGCGTTGAAGAAGCCGGGACTGGTCTGCACGGGGTAGGTGCCGCCCGCGGACGTGAGCTGGAGCATCAGCAGGGCGAGCACCAGAATCCGGCCCGCCGCTCCGAAGCGTGCGTTCAGCCACTGCACGAGCGCCGCGAAGCAGGCCGCCACCAGGAACAGGAACCCGATCGTCCCCGCAGCGTGGACCATCCGCAGGCCGATCGCCCAGTGCAGCACCGCCATCAGCGCGGTCGTCTGCAGCACACCCACGGCGGCCACCGGCAGCCAGCCCGCCGACGCGATCCGCCAGGCCGGGGCCCCCGCCGCCAGCGCGCGCCGGTTCAGCGGCGGGATCAGCATGTACGCCACCATCGCGCCCACCCACAGGGACAGCGGGATGAAGTACGGGGCGAAGCCGGTGCCGTAGTTGGGGGCCTTGTGCAGATCCTCGGAGACGAGCCGCACCGGGTCGGACATGACCCGGGTGTGCCGGTCGCGGTCCTGCTCGCCGTAGTCGGGGATCCGTCCCGCACCCTTGTGCAGTCCGCCGGCGAGCTCGCCGGAGCCGTCGCCGAGCTTGTACATGCCCCCGTTGAGGTCGATCGCGCCGGTCCTCAGTTCGCCGACGCCCGCGTCCAGGTCCGCCATCCCGGTGGCGGCCGTACCGAGGCCGGTGTGGAGGGTGCCCGCTCCCTTGGCGACCGCGGCGGCCCCCTTGTCGAGCGCGTTGATCTCGGCGACCGCGTGGCCGAGGTCGCCGGACAGGTGCGGAGCCGCCTCGGCGAGCGCCCGGGCCTGCTTCTGAAGGGTCGTGAGGTCCTTCTGCAGGGCCGTCATGTCGCCGTGGTAGTCCTGCACCACGGTGTTGACGTCCGCGGCCAGTCGCGCCGCCTGTGCCGCCGCGTCCTTCGCCTTCTTGAGGTCGCCGCACGCGGGGTCGTCCAGAAGCTGCCCCGCGCAGCGCCTGGCGTAGACCGCGTCCAGCGTCTGCGAGGCCGTGCGGGTGCCGCTCTCCGCGACGGGCGCCGTCGTGACGAACGCCTGGAGGTGATCGCTGATCACGCCCGCCGAATCGGCCACCAGGGTCGCGGTGTCGGCGATCTGCGGGCCGTTCTTCTTCAGGAAGGGGCGCACCTGGTCGGCCGCGCCGTCGACCCGGTCAGCGAGCTTGCGGGTTCCTTCCGCGACCTGCTGCGCGCCGTCCTGGAGGTCTCCCGCACCCTTGTGGAGCTTCTTCAGGCCGCTGGTCAGGTGGCCGCTGCCCCGCTTGGCCTCCTCGAGCCCGTCGGCGAGGTCCTTGGAGCCCTTCTCCGCCTTGCCGATCCCGTTCGTGAGCCGGTCGGCCCCCTCGGCGGCCTTCACCGTCGCCCCGTGGATGTCCGAGAACGAGATGAAGATCCTGTCGAGGAACGACCGGGACGCCTTGGTGGACGCGGCAGTCCGCACCTCGTTGAACACCGTCCTGGAGATCTGTCCCACGATGTAGTTGTTCGCGTCGTTCGTACGCACCTGGAGCGCCCCCGTCTCGGGGGAGCCGCCCGAACTGGAGGCGACACGCGCGCTGAGGTCGGCCGGCATGGTCAGCGACAGGTAGTACGTGCCGTCCTCGACGCCCTGCCGGGCCTCGGCGGCGCTCACCTCGTGCCACTCGAAGGTGTTGCTGCGCCGCAGCCCCTTGACGAGGTCGTCCCCCACGGCCACCCGTCGGCCGCCCACGGTCGCCCCGTCGTCGCCGTTCACGAGTGCCACGGGGATGCGGTCGAGGCGCCCATAGGGGTCCCAGAACGACCACAGGTACAGGGCGCCGTACAGCAGCGGCAGCAGCATGAGCGCGACGAGTGCCGCGCGGGGCAGCCTTCCCCTGCCGAACCGCCTGAGCTCAAGCGCGGCCAGTTTCGGCGAGCGCATCCGCCGTCTCCTTGTCGTCGTCATCGCCGTCCCCGGACGGCCCGTCGGAGGCGGGTTCGTGCCGCGGGTCCCGCGTGTCGCCGTCGGACTCCCGGTGCGTGCCCTGCTCGTCCCGGGCGGTCCTGCCGGCCGCGTCCGGCTCACCGGCCGCTTCCGGCCGAGTGGGGCCGGCCGCCCCGCGCCCGTCCCTTCCCTCGGTCACGGCTTCTCGGGCGCCGTCCTCCGCGCCGCGCCGTCGGCCGCGATCGGGAGAGGCCGACACCACGACCGCTCCCCGAGGGGCCTCGGCGCAGACGGCGACCACCGTCGTCCCCGCTTCGGCGAGCGACCGCAACAGGGACCAGACGGCGGCCCGTTCGCAGGCAGAGAGCTTGAGATCGGTGTCGTCCAGGGCCAGCAGGCGCGGACGGCCGATCAGGGCCAGGGCCACGGACAGCCGCAGGGCCTCCAGGCGTTCCAGGTCGCGTACGGCCGTGCGGGAGCCCTTCGGCAGCGACGCCGGGTCGAGACCGGCGGCGGCGAGGGCGGCGTCGATCCGCCGTGTCGCCCGGGCCGCCCGTTCGGCGCGCGGGCGCAGCAGGGCACGCAGGGAGTCGCCGAAACGGGCCTCCAGCAGGGCCCGTTCACGCAGGTGCTCGCCCACGGTCAGGGCCGGATCGAGATCGGCGACGCCGGGCACATGCGCGAGCGCGCTGATCCGGCGGACCGCGGACATCTCCTTGGGCAGCCGGTGCCCGCCGACCGTCGCCCGGCCCTCGCCCGGCCTCATGCGCCCGGTGAGGGCGAGCAGCAGCGAGGTCCGGCCGGAGCCGGAGGGGCCCGCCACGGCGATGAGCGATCCGGGCGGCGCGTCGAAACCGACGCCCCGGAACACCCAGCCGCGCGGGCCCTTCAGCCCGAGGTCCGCGGCTGTGACGGCGACGCCGGGAGCCGTCTTCTGCCCCTGCATCTCCCTGCCCCCTCTTCCCCCGGCGGGCCACCGGTCACGGTGCCCGCTTTGAACTGACTGGTCAGTGCAAAAACTTACCCCGAACTGCTGAGCGAAGCAAAAGTCCAGGTCAGAAGGGATTGTCAGTGCCATACCTCACGATGGGCACATACGGCGACAGTGCCGTCACACAGACGACAGGAGGTTCGTCATGGCCAGTCACCACGCAGCCGCCGCACGCCGGCGTCGCGCCACCGGCCCTGCCCCCTCACTGACCGGCCCGGCGAGCGATGTGCACCCCGTGCTGCGCCGGGCCACGGCCCCGCCCGCCGCCCTCGACCTGCTCGCCCAGGCCCACGCCGCACTCGACGAGGCGGCCGTCCTCGACACGCCCAACGAGCGCTACGCCACGGCCCACCTGGCCGCCCTGCGCACGGCGGCCGCGGTGCTCGCCGCGCGCGGCCGCCCGGAGCCCACGGCGCGACGCCGCGCCAGGATCAGGAGTGCCTGGGAGGTACTCCCCGAGATCGCGCCCGAACTGACCGAGTGGAGCGCGCTGTTCGCCTCCGGCGCCTCCCGCCGTGCCCGCGCCGAGGCGGGCATACAGGGCGCCGCCGGTACCCGCGACGCGGACGACCTGATCCGCGACGTGGCCATGTTCCTGCGACTGGTCGAGCGCATGCTCGTGCTCCAGCCGGTGTTGCCGCAGCCGCGGCGGGAGGAGGATCGGGAGATGCCGGACGCGGGCTGAGCCGCCCGCAGCGGCGGCCCCAGTGGCGACGGAGGGCCGGTGCGGGGCGCAGGGGCGCCCGGTGGGGACGGCACGTTGTTCGGCCGGTGGACAGGCCGCCGGTCACGGCTCCTGAGGCAATAGGGTGGAAGCGCCTGCAGCCTTTCTACCTGGTACCGGGGTGGGAGGGCCGTCCGATCGCTCCGCCTTGCACCAGGCGGTGCCGCGCCGAGGAGTCAACTGCCGTGTCGGACCCGCTGCGCCCGCGCGCCTCTCTGCGTACAGCCGTCGTCTGGGATGTCCTCCAGGACGCCCTCGACCGTCGCGTCAAGGTCACGGGGCGGGACGCGCTGGACGTCCTCGACACCGGCGGCGGCAGCGGCAACTTCGCGGTGCCCGTCGCGCGCCTCGGTCACCGCGTCACGGTGGTCGATCCCAGCCCGAACGCCCTGTTCGCGCTGGAACGCAGAGCCGCCGAGGCCGGTGTTGCCGACCGGGTGCAGGGCGTCCAGGGCGACGCCCACGGTCTCTTCGACGTGGTCGAGCGCGGCGGCTACGACGTGGTGCTGTGCCACGGCGTTCTGGAGTACGTGGACGACCCCGCCGAAGGCGTCCGCAACGTGGTCGCCGCCCTGCGCGGCGAGGGCGTCCTCAGCCTCCTCGCCGCCGGGCTCGGTGGCGCCGTCCTCGCGCGGGCCCTCGCCGGGCACTTCAAGGAGGCCAAGCAGGCGCTTCAGGACCCGAACGGCCGCTGGGGCGAGAGCGACCCGGTGCCGCACCGCTTCACCGCCGAGCAGCTGACCGCGCTCGTCGAGGAGGCAGGCCTGCGTGTGGGAGCCGTCCACGGGGTCAGGGTGTTCGCCGACCTCGTGCCCGGGGTGCTGGTGGACACCGAACCGGGGGCGCTGGAGGCGCTGCTCAAGCTGGAGGCTGCGGTCGCCGAGACTCCCGCCTTCCACTCCGTCGCCACGCAACTCCATGTCCTCGGCGAGACCCGAGGGACGGCCGGGGCCTGAGTACGGACGGGCTCTCGGCAACGGCCCGAGCGCCCCTGGGGCGAACGCACTTCAAAAATGACGGCGCCCCGCTGATCAGGGGCTCGGCGGCAGATGGAGTACGCCACAGGCCCCCCGATCGAGCGGTCCGCGCCGTATGATCGAGGGAGACCGCCCGGCATGACGGGTCGGCCGCTGGGGAATGGAATCCTCAGTGAGCCGGGACGGCCATGGCGGGTTCCGGTTGGCCAATTGGCGTAGAGGGGCGGGTTTCAAGGGGGCGATTCCCTGCCTATCCTGAAGGGGACCCCCGGTCGCCCCGGCGACTGCACGATGAGGAGGACTCCGTGCCGCTCTCGGAGCACGAGCAGCGAATGCTCGAGCAGATGGAGCGAGCGCTGTACGCCGAAGATCCCAAGTTCGCGACAGCGCTTGAGGGAAGCGGGCTGCGTACGTACACCCGGCGACGGGTCTACCAGGCGGCCGCGGGCTTCCTGGTGGGTATCGCGCTCCTCATGGCCGGAATGGTCGCGAAGCAGATCTGGATCAGCGTGGTGGGCTTCCTCGTCATGCTGGGCTGTGCGGTGCTCGTCGTGACCGGTTGGCGCAAGGCTCCCAAGCCGGGCGAGCAGGGGGCGCCGGGCGCCCGCAGGCAGGTCAGGCAGCGACGCTCCATGATGGACCGTATCGAGCAGCGTTGGCAGCGGCGCCGGGACGAGCAGGGCCACTAGCCCTCGGGCGGCGGCAGAAGACTTTCGCACAAGGGGGCGGCCACCGGTGAGGTGGCGCCCCCTTGAAGCATGTCCCGAGGCCCCGAGCGGCAGGCCGGGGCCAGGACGCCACGGTGGGCACGCGGCCGGTTGCGACGATCGGGGACGCCTGGCCGGGGGCCGCGGAGGCGGGTGTGCGGCGTCCGTCGAGCCGCGGGAGTACGCCGTACGGCGCCCGTCGAGCGTCGAGCCCGTGAGTGCGGGCCCCGGAGAGCCACGGGCTCGGCAGTGCGCCGCCCGGTGAGTTCGGCGGCAGGGCGCCTGCCCAGCCATGGGCCCGGGAATGCGGCGCCGGTCCAGCCCCGAGTCCGCTGGTGTAAGGCGCCCGGCGGGCGCGGCAGAGGCGTCCGTCCGGCCGTGGGCACTTCTTTCCTGCCATTCCGGGAATCCCACGGTCGTGCGGCCCGGCCGAGGACTGACGCTTCCGGCCGAGAGCCGACGTACGAGCGCGCCCGGTCCGGATGGGGCGTACAGACCCTTCGAGCCCGCCCTGGGCCCTCATGGGCGAGCGGGGCCCGCCCACCCCGAAGCGGGGCGGTCGGGCCCGTCTCGTCAGCCGCTCTGCTGGCCCGACGGGCGTCGCGTCAGGGCCGCCCAGCGGGCCGCCCAACGGGCCCTGAGATCCATCCAGCGGTCGGCCGCGGCCCACACCGCACGCCTGGCCGAGCGCGGTGCCACGACCGCGCGCAACCGAGTCGACCCGCTGACCGTGGACCGCAGGGCCTTGCGCAGCGTGCGCGCGTCGTCGACCAGTCCGGCCTGGGCGCGCGGCTCCGGGGCGAAGAGCACCTGCTCCACGGCTCCGGCCACCCGGTGCACCGCCTCGGCCGCCGGCGGGTCCAGCCGGCCGAGGCGCACGATGCGCTCGGCGGCCCTGCGCGGGGTCAGCGCGTCGTCCGGCAGGATGCCGTAGTCCCACGCCGTGTCCGTGAGCTCGCGCCACACGGCCAGGGTGTGTCCCACGGCCACCTCGGTCCCCCGGCTCACGAGTCCCTCGCCGGGCAGCACCGTCATGCCGAGCTCATCGGTGTGGCTCCCGCCGGCCTCGCCGGGTACGGGGGGCGGCCCCGCGGACGACGCATGCCGGGCCGAGGCCAGCCGTACGGCACGTCTGCGCAGACGCCACAGCATCGGCGCCAGTGGCACGGCGAGCACGACCAGGCCCAGCAGCGTCCATTCCAGGATCCGGTACCACGGAGGTCCGTCGTCCCCGGAGGAGACCGTCGCGCTCGCCGACTGGCTCGGGCACTCCGCCATCCTGCGGTCCTGTGCCGAGCAGCTCTGGCTCGCCGACGGCGCGGTGGACGGCGCCGTGGACGAGGACAGGGACGGGCGGGGGACCGCCGGCACCTGCCCGGTGGGTGCGTCCGACTGCGTGTACGAGGGTGCAGATCCGCGGTTCGGGGTGGGCTCGAAACGGGTCCAGCCCACACCCTCGAAGTACAGCTCCGGCCATGCGTGCGCGTCCCGCAGACCGACCGACATCGAGCCGTCCGGCAGTGGTGAGCCCGGTGTGAAGCCCACCGCGACGCGTGCCGGTATCCCGAGGGTCCGAGCCATCGTGGCCATCGCGAAGGAGAAGTGCACGCAGAAGCCGCGCTTGTCCCGCAGGAACCGCGCGATCGCGTTCGGCCCGTTGCCGACCTGCACATCCGTGTCGTAGGTGAAGCCGCCGTTGAGCGAGAAGTAGTCCTGGAGCTTGACCGCTTCCTCGTAGTGGTCGGACGATCCCGCAGTCACCTCGCGGGCCGTCCGGGCCACCACCCCCGGCACCGACGACGGCACCTTGGTGAACTCGCGTTCCAATGTCGCGGGGGGCTCCGGCGCCGAGGCCAGCTGCTCGGCGGTCGGCTGCACGATCAGGCTCTTGACGTCGTACTGCAGGCCGCGGGTGTTCTGCCCGTGGTCGCCGACGAGCGTCCGGCCCACCGGCTCGTACCGCCAGCTGCCCTTGATCTTCACATCGGTCGCCGGGTAGGGCATCGGCAGCCAGTCCTGGGCGTACCAGTCCGCCGCCGAGATCTGCGTCTCGATCTCCGTACGGCGGACGCCGCCCGCGAGGCCGGCGGGTGTGGGGAACGTGTCCGGCACCCCCGTGATGTGGCGCTGGGCGGGCTTCCAGGTGGTGCCGTCGAACTCGTCCAGGGCCACGATCCGCAGATACATGTCCTGGGTGTCGTCCGTGTTGGTGCGGTAGGCCATGACCTGTCGGTCCTGGTCCACGTTCAGGCTGTCCCGCAGCGACACCAGGGGGTTGACCGCGGAGATCGTGTTGCCGTTGCCGTTGCCGATGCCCGTGCCGACGCCCGTACCTGTGCCGTCCAGCAGTCCGCCGGAGAGCGAGGGCAGGGCGAGCGGCACCACCAGGGCGGCACCCAGCGCGACCACGCCGATCCGGCGGCCGGTGCGGGCGGGCGCGACGGCGTGTCCGGGGTCCCGGTCCGAGGAGCGGGGAGCGGTGCTGAAGACCCGCCCCCACTGGGAGAGCCGCTCGCGGCCCTCGGCCAGGAGCAGCGTCAGATACCCGGCGGCGGCCGCGAGGAACCACAGCCAGTCGGTGCCGCCGTCGGAGAGTCCCGCGGCCACCGAATACAGCGCGAGCAGGGGCAGTCCGGCCGGGGCCGCCGCGCGGAACGTCACCGCCAGCGCGTCGACCAGCAGCCCGATCACCAGGACCCCGCCGACGACCATCAGCCGGATCCCCGGGGTCAGGGGCGCCGGGATCGCGTACCGTCCGATGTCGTCCGCGCCCGACTGCAGGAGCTCCCCGAAGTGGCGGAAGGCCTCGGGCCCGGGGAGGAACCCGGCGATGGCCTGGTCCCGGGCGAAGACCAGTGTGAGCAGCAGGAGGGTGACCACCGCCTGGCAGGCGATGGTCAGCGGGCGTGCCAGCGGGACCCGCCGGGTCAGCGCGCCCACACCGGTCTGCACCGCGACCAGGAAGACGACCTGGAGGATCCAGGTCGCCGGGGACACGAGCGGCAGCAGGGCGCACGACGCCATCAGTGTCGCCGCCGCGGCACACAGCGCCAGCCTGGCCCGTCCGCTCATGACCGTTCCCCCGCGCCGTTCACGGCGCCCACGCCCGTGCGCTGCCGGTCCGCCTCACGCCACAGTTCCGCGAGCTGGACACCTCTGGGCACCGCGAGCGCGGTCCAGCCCGCCTCGCGCAGCAGCCGCAGCCGATCCTCGCTCCGGTCGGACGCGCTCGGCGCATCGTCCGGTTCGCGCCCCCAGGAGGCGCTGTCCAGGAGGAAGGCGAGCGCCCCGCCGCTGCGCCTGCTCATCTTGGCCGCCACCGTGGCCTGCTCCTCGTCGAGGTCGCCGAAGAAGGCCACCAGCAGCCCCTCGTTCCCGCCGCGCAGCAGGTCGTACGCGCGTGACAGGCCCGCGCCGTCCGAATGGTCGATCACGGCGAGCGTGTCCATCATCAGGCCGGCCGCGTCGGCGGACTGCTGGCTCGCGCCCGCGAACCCGTCCGCGCCCTCACCGGGAACCGAACTGCCGGTGTCGGTCAACAGCCGTACCGAGAAACCCCGTTCGAGCATGTGCACCAGCGCGGACGCCGCGCCCGCGACCGCCCACTCGAAGGCCGAGTCGGGGCCCGAGCCCCGGAAGGCGACGGCCCGGGTGTCCAGCAGGACAGTGCACCGGGCCCGCTGCGGCTGCTCCTCGCGGCGCACCATCAACTCGCCGTAGCGCGCGGTGGAGCGCCAGTGCACCCGGCGCAGATCGTCGCCGTGCCGGTAACCCCGCGGGATCACGTCGTCCTCGCCCGCCAGCGCCAGCGAGCGCTGCCGCCCGTCCCCGTAGCCCCTGGCCTCACCCGAGAGCCGCACGGGCGGCAGCGGCTCCACGCGCGGGATCACCGTCAGGGTGTCGTAGGTGGAGAAGGAACGGGTCAGCTCGCACATGCCGAAGGGGTCGCTCAGGCGCAGCTGGAGTGGTCCCAGCGGATAACGCCCGCGCAGGTCCGAGCGCACGCGGTAGGACACCTCGCGCCGCCCGCCCGCCTCCACCCGGTCCAGCACGAAACGGGGGCGCGGCCCGAGCACGTACGGCACCCGGTCCTGGAGCATCAGCAGCCCGGTGGGCAGCCGCGAGACGTTCTCCATCCGCAGATGGACCCGGGCCTCGGAGCCCGCGGGCACACGCGAGGGGGAGAGCCGGCGGCTGCCCGCGACCCGGTAGCGCGTGCGGTACAGCACCGAGGCGCACACCAGGGGCAGCACCGCCAGCAGAAGACCGACCCGGAGCAGATCGCTCTGCCCGAGCACATACGCGCAGATCGCGGCGGCGATCCCGGCGGCGAGGAAGGAGCGGCCGCGCGTGGTCAGTCCCGCGAGCGTGGTGCGCAGCCCGCCCTTGTCCTCGTCCTCGGTGCGCGCCGTCCCCCCGTGTGCCATCACAGCCTCCGGGGCGGCTGCTGGCCGTAGCCGCGGCCCATGGTGAGACCGGACTGCTGGGGCGCCGCGGGCACCGGGGTGCGCTGCAGGATCTCCTCGACGACCTGTTCCGCCGTCCGGCGGTTGAGCTGGGCCTGTGCCGTGGGCAGGAGACGGTGGGCCAGGACCGCCACGGCGAGCGCCTGGACGTCGTCGGGCAGTGCGTACTCCCGGCCGCTGAGGGCCGCGGACGCCTTCGCCGCGCGCAGCAGGTGCAGGGTGGCGCGCGGCGAGGCGCCGAGTCTGAGATCGGGATGCGTGCGGGTGGCGGCGACGAGGTCCACGGCGTAGCGGCGGACCGCCTCCGCGACATGGACGCCCCGGACCGCCTCCACCAGTTTCACGATGTCGTGGGCGTGCGCCACCGGCTGAAGGTCGTCCAGCGGATTCACCCCGCCGTGGATGTCGAGCATCTGCAGCTCGGCCTCCGCGCTCGGGTAGCCGATGGAGACACGGGCCATGAAGCGGTCGCGCTGGGCCTCGGGCAGCGGATAGGTGCCCTCCATCTCCACCGGGTTCTGGGTGGCGACCACCATGAAGGGGCTCGGCAGTTCGTATGTCTTGCCGTCGATGGTGACCTGGCGCTCCTCCATCGACTCCAGGAGCGCGGACTGCGTCTTGGGCGAGGCGCGGTTGATCTCGTCCCCGATCACGATCTGGGCGAAGATCGCGCCCGGCTTGAACTCGAAGTCCCGGCGCTGCTGGTCCCAGATGGACACGCCCGTGATGTCCGAGGGCAGCAGGTCCGGCGTGAACTGGATACGGCGCACCGAGCAGTCGATGGAGCGCGCCAGCGCCTTCGCGAGCATGGTCTTGCCGACGCCCGGGACATCTTCGATCAGCAGATGCCCCTCGGCGAGCAGCACAGTCAGCGAAAGGCGTACGACCTCTGGCTTGCCCTCGATCACTCCTTCCACCGAACTGCGGACACGCTCCACAGTGGCGGTCAGATCAGTAAGGCTCGCTCGATCGTCATAGGTCGTCACCCGGCCCTCCTCGGCCCGTTATTGCTCCGGGCCGACGCTCTGCGATGCGGACCGGCCCACCCCGAAACACGGACACCACGCGCGAAAGGTTCCGCGTGATGCCACCCCCGCATTCTTGTTGCCGTTACCGGTTCGTGTCACTCGCCTGTGGATAACTGGCCGCGATATGTCGGCCTTACGGCCTTTTTGGCCCACCGAAGCCGTGGTTTTTCGACCGAATGGACGTTCGCGAGGGGGACAGGCGTGGTGGCGCGACGGGTGCCGGCGCCCCCTTACGCGGGATCGATCTCCCGCAGCAGGCCCGTCTTCACATCGAAGACGAAGCCGCGCACGTCGTCCGTGTGCAGCAGGAACGGGGAGGTGCGCACGCGCTGCATCGACTGCCGTACGTCCTGGTCGACGTCGCGGAAGGCCTCCACCGCCCAGGCGGGACGCTGGCCCACCTCCATCTCCAGATCGTGCCGGAACTCCTCGGTCAGGGACTCGAGGCCGCAGCCGGTGTGGTGGATGAGGACGACGCTGCGGGTGCCCAGCGCCCGCTGGCTGATGGTGAGGGAGCGGATCACGTCGTCGGTGACGACGCCCCCCGCGTTGCGGATGGTGTGGCAGTCGCCCAGTTCGAGTCCGAGTGCGGCGTGCAGGTCCAGCCGGGCGTCCATGCACGCCACGACCGCGACGCGGAGCACGGGGCGGGCGTCCATCCCGGGATCCGTGAACGCGGCGGCGTACTGCTCGTTGGCGTCGACGAGGCGATCGGTGACGGTGCCCACTATGGCGCCTTCGGGACCGGCGGGAACGGATGCGGAAGTCGTCATACCCATGACGTTACTGGTCACGGACGATCGGGGCCTGCTGTGAGAGCGGACAAAGAACGCCACGTGGGCTTGTTGTGAGGTAACCCACACAGTCGGGGGACCTCCGCCGGAACCGCTGCCGGACGGGTGATTCCCCTCGAACCGCCCCGCCATGACGCCCTGGGGCGCGACGCGCAGGGCAGTTGGTTGACCGCAAGACAGGGTGGACTAAAGTGACGCGAAGCGGGAGGCGAGATGCACTTCCTGCGGACTGTTCCCCCCCGGAGACACCGGCTGCGCGCCGGCTGCTCCCCACGTGCGCGGCGCGTACGTACGGCTCGGCCTCCTCCCGCTCCCGGTCGGCTGACGCTTTCGGCGCCGGCAGGCCCTCCCCCTCGAGAGCGGGCGGGGACCCGGTGGTGCGGACCCGGTCGTGCCGGATCTGAGAGGCCCCCTTGAGCGAGAGTCGACACGTGCCCGTCATGCTCGGGCGGTGTCTGGACATACTGGCGCCGGCCCTCGCCGAGCCGGACGCCGTCGTCGTCGACTGCACCCTCGGGCTCGGCGGCCACAGCGAGGCACTGCTGACCCGCTTCCCCAAGGCCCGGCTGGTGGGGCTCGACCGCGACAAGGAGGCGTTGCGCATGTCGGGGGAGCGGCTTGCACCGTTCGGGGAGCGCGCCACCCTCGTGCACGCGGTCTACGACGAACTTCCCGGCGTGCTCGACCGGCTGGGTGTCCCGCGCGTCCAGGGCATCCTCTTCGACCTCGGCGTCTCGTCCATGCAACTCGACGAGGCCGAACGCGGCTTCGCGTACGCGCAGGACGCCCCGCTGGACATGCGGATGGACCAGACGACGGGCCTGAGTGCCGCCGAGGTCCTCAACACCTATCCGGCGGGCGAACTCGTGCGGATCCTGCGGGCCTACGGCGAGGAGAAGCAGGCCAAGCGGATCGTGTCCGCCATCGTGCGCGAGCGCGAGAAGGAGCCGTTCACCACCAGTGCCCGGCTCGTGGAGCTGATCCGCAACGCACTGCCGCAGGCGGCCAAGCGGACCGGCGGGAACCCCGCCAAGCGCACGTTCCAGGCGTTGCGCATCGAGGTCAACGGCGAACTCGCCGTCCTGGAGAGGGCCGTACCGGCGGCCGTGAAGGCGCTCGCGGTCGGGGGCCGGATCGCCGTCCTGTCCTACCACTCGCTCGAGGACCGGCTGGTCAAGCAGGTCTTCGCGGCCGGCGCCGCGACCACCGCGCCGCCCGGTCTGCCGGTCGTCCCCGAGCGCTACCAGCCCCGGCTCAAGCTGCTCACCCGCGGTGCCGAACTTCCCACCGAGGAGGAGGTCGCCGAGAACCGCCGGGCGGCCCCGGCGCGTCTGCGCGGCGCCGAGCGCATCCGTGAGGATGTCGAGTGAGCCGGACGAAAGGGGTGGGAGTGACCAGGAGCGGCGTGCCTGCGGGCGGCCGGGCCACCGAGGAGATCCCGCCCCGGCCCGAGGCCCCGGCCCGGACGGAGCCGCTCGCCGGCTCCACCGGACCGCCCCGGGAGCCGCGGTGGCCGAAGAGGAGGCGTACGGGCATGGCGGTGCGGCGGGAGGGTGTGTGAGCGCGAAACCCCGACTCAGAGGGCGGGCCGCCCGGCTCGCGCGGCTGATTCCCACCGGTGGTGCCGCCGGTGCCGCACGGACCCCCTTCGTGCTGCTCGTCGTCGTGCTGCTGGGCGGCGGGCTCATCGTGCTGCTCGTGCTGAACTCCGCGCTGAGCGAAGGCGCGTTCAAGCTCGACGACCTCCAGCGGCAGACCAAGAACCTCACCGACGAGGAGCAGGCCCTCCAGCGGGACGTGGACACCTACTCGGCACCCGACGCGCTCCAGCGCCGCGCCCACGAGCTCGGGATGGTCCCGGGCGGCGACCCCGCCTTCCTGAACCCCGACGGCACCGTCAAGGGCGTCCCCTCGGCCGCGGCCGAGCAGTCCGCGGCGAGCCCCGCGGCCGTGCGCCCGCCCATGGCGATCGGCTCCGGCCCGAGCAAGGCGCCGTCGCCGTCGTCGACCCGGCGTGCGGCGACGGCCTCCGCGCCCGCGTCCACCACGGCCCCGGCCGCCCCCTCCGCTCCGCCCGCGTCCTCCACTGCGCCCGCACACCCCTCCAAGACCCCCGGCAGGTGACGGAAGTGTCCGACAGGGAACCGCCGCGCCGCCGCGTGCCCGGCCCCGCGCGGCCCGCTCGTCCCGTGCGCCCGGACGCACGGCGTCACCCGGGCTCCGGTGCCCGACCCGTACGCCGCCCCGCCCCGGCCCGCGTGCCCGCCCCGCGTATCAGGCTGGGCAACCCGCGCCCCCGGCTGCGCCTGGTCGGCCTCGCCCTCACCCTGGTCCTGCTCGTCTTCGTCGTACGGTTGCTCCAGGTGCAGGCCGTGGACGCGAGCGCATACGCCGCCAAGGCCGATCAGAACCGCTATGTGGGCCGGACGCTGGCCGCCGTACGCGGCGAGATCACGGACCGCAACGGGGTGGAGCTCGCGACCAGCGTGGACGCGTACGACATCACGGCCGACCCGACGCTGTTCACGGCGAAGGCCACCGGGACACCGGACGCCCCCGAGCAGGCCGCCGCGCTGCTCGCCCCGATCATCGACCAGGACGCCGCCCTGGTCGCGAAGAAGCTCAGGACCCCGCACACCCGCTACGTCCTGCTGGCCCGCCGGCGCACCCCGCAGGTGTGGAACCAGATCAAGGACCTGAAGAACACGCTCGCCGACAAGGCCAGGAGCGACAAGGGGACGGTCAACGTCCTCGCCGGCGTCCTCGCCGAGCCCACCAACAAGCGCGTCTACCCGAACGGCGAGCTCGCCGCCGGGATACTGGGCTGGGTCAACGCCGACGGCAAGGGCGGCGGCGGCATCGAGCAGCAGCTGGACGAGGATCTGGCGGGCAAGGACGGCAAGATCCGCTACGCGCAGTCCGGCGGCCGGCTCGTGCCCACCGCCGGTTCCGCCGAGACGCCCGCCGTGGCCGGCTCCGACGTGGAGCTGACCATCGACCGCGACATCCAGTGGGCGGCCCAGAACGCCATCACCCAGCAGGTGAAGACGTCCCATGCGGACCGCGGCTATGTGGTCGTGCAGGACACCCGCACCGGCCAGATCCTCGCCATGGCGAACTCGCCGGGCTTCGATCCCAACGACCTGTCCAAGGCCAATGCCGCGGCCCTCGGCAACGCGGCCGTCCAGGACGCCTACGAGCCCGGCTCCACCGCCAAGGTGATGTCGATGGCCGCCGTGCTGCAGGAGAACGTCGCCACCCCGATGACCCATGTCGTCGTGCCCAACCGGCTGCACCGCGGCGACCGCCTCTTCCAGGACGACGTCGACCACGAGACCTGGAACCTGACGCTGAACGGGGTCCTCGCCAAGTCCAGCAACATCGGTACGATCCTGGCGACCGGCCAGCTCGGCAAGACGCAGCCGGAGGCCAACCGGGTCCTGTATTCGTACCTGCGCAAATTCGGCATCGGCAGTTCCACCGGCCTGGGCTTCCCCGGTGAGACGAGAGGCATCCTCGCGCCGCCCGAGAAATGGTCGACGTCGCAGCAGTACACGATTCCTTTCGGCCAGGGCGTGTCGATCAACGCGGTCCAGGCCGCCTCCGTCTACTCGACCATCGCCAACGGCGGCGTCCGCGTCGAGCCGAGCCTGGTGCGCGGCACGAAGGGCGCGGACGGCCGCTTCACACCGGCCGCGAAACCGCAGGAGTCCAGGGTCGTCAGCGAAAGAACGGCGAAGACCCTCGCCCAGATGCTGGAGTCCGTCGTGGACGACCGGGAGGGCACGGGCGTCGCGGCCCGCATCCCCGGCTACCGGGTCGCGGGTAAGACGGGTACGGCGAACCGCGTGGATCCGGCCACCGGCAAGTACCGCGGTTACACCTCCTCCTTCGCCGGGTTCGCCCCCGCGGACAACCCCCGGGTGACCGTCTACTGCGCCATCCAGAACGCCACCAAGGGCAGCTACTACGGCGGTCAGATCTGCGGACCCGTCTTCAAGCAGGTCATGGAGTTCGCCCTGAAGACCCTCCAGGTCCCACCCACCGGGGCCGCGGCCGCGAAGCTGCCCGTCACGTTCTCGCCATGATCAGCACTACGGGAAGACCACCAGGAACCAGCTCGTGACATCGATCACCCCCGATCCCGGGAACCACGCCCCGCCTTCGCCCACCTGCCTCCCACCACCGCCGGCGCCGGAGCGCGCTGCGCGCGGGCTCCCTTTTCGCTCCGGTGGGGGCACGCCCGGTACGCTCACCGCCGTGCCACACGCTGATCAGTCCCCCACTTCCCAGAAAGGCGCTTCCGTGACGTATCCGGGGCCGCCGCGACCGGTTCAGGTCTCCGCCACATCCCTCGCGGAGCTCGCCGGCCAGCTGGGTGCCACCGCACCGGAGAACCCCGCCGAGGTCACGGGCATCACCCATGACTCGCGCGCGGTCCGCCCGGGCGACCTGTACGCCGCGCTCCCGGGCGCCCGGCTGCACGGTGCCGACTTCGTCACCCAGGCCGCCGGTCTCGGCGCGGTCGCCGTGCTGACCGACCCGACGGGCGCCGAGCGCGCCGCCGCCACCGGGCTGCCTGTCCTGGTCGCCGACGATCCGCGCGGACGGATGGGCGAACTGGCGGCGACGATCTACGGCCACCCGGGACGGGACCTGCTCCAGATCGGCATCACCGGTACCTCCGGCAAGACCACGACCGCCTATCTCGTCGAGGGCGGGCTGCGCACGACCCGCAGCACCGGCCTCATCGGCACGGTCGAGATGCGCATCGGCGACGAGCGCATCAAGTCCGAGCGCACCACGCCCGAAGCCACGGACCTGCAGGCCCTGTTCGCGGTCATGCGCGAGCGCGGGGTCGAGGCGGTCGCCATGGAGGTCTCCAGCCATGCGCTGGTCCTCGGCAGGGTCGACGGCTGCGTCTTCGACGTCGCGGTCTTCACCAACCTCAGCCCGGAACACATGGAGTTCCACTCCGACATGGAGGACTACTTCCGGGCCAAGGCGCAGCTGTTCACCGAGAAGCGCAGCCGGATCGGCGTCGTCAACTTCGACGACGAGTACGGCCGCAGGCTCGTCAAGGAGGCCGGGGTCCCGGTCGTCACGTACTCGGCCGAGGGCCATCCGGACGCCGACTGGCGCGCCGAGGACGTCCGGATCGGCCGGCTCGACTCGGCCTTCACCGTGTTCGGTCCCGAGGGCCTGCGCATCTCCGCCAAGTCGCCGCTCCCGGGCCCCTTCAACGTGGCCAACACCCTCGCCGCGATCGTCGCCCTCGCCACGGCCGGCATCGACCCGCAGACCGCCGCCGACGGCATCGCCGCCGTGCCGGGCGTCCCAGGCCGCCTGGAGCGCGTGGACGCCGGGCAGCCCTACCTCGCGGTGGTCGACTACGCCCACAAGACCGACGCCGTCGAATCGGTGCTGCGCGCCCTGCGCAAGGTCACCGAGGGCAAACTGCACATCGTGCTCGGCTGCGGCGGCGACCGGGACACCACCAAACGCGCCCCGATGGGCGCCGCCGCGGCCCGGCTCGCCGACACGGCCGTGCTGACCTCCGACAACCCGCGCTCCGAGGATCCTCTCGCGATCCTCGCGACCATGCTGGAGGGTGCGGCCTCCGTACCCGCACACGAACGGGGCGAGGTGCAGGTCTTCGAGGACCGGGCCGCCGCCATCGCCGCCGCCGTGGCCCGTGCGCGGCCCGGGGACACCGTGCTGGTCGCGGGCAAGGGCCACGAACAGGGCCAGGACATCGCCGGGGTGGTCCGTCCCTTCGACGACCGCCAGGTGCTTCGCGAAGCTATCCAGAAGACCCAGGGATGAACTTGTGATCGCCCTCTCCCTCGCCGAGATCGCCACAGTCGTCGGCGGGCAGATGCATGACATACCGGACCCGTCCGTCCAGGTGACCGCGCCGGTCGTGCGGGACTCCCGTGAGGTGGAGCCCGGCGGCCTCTTCGTCGCCTTCGTCGGCGAGCACGTGGACGGGCACGACTTCGCCCCGGCGGTGGTCGAGGCGGGCGCCGCCGCCGTGCTGGCGTCCCGCCCCGTCGGCGTGCCCGCGATCGTCGTGGACGACGTGCAGGCGGCCCTCGGCGCCCTCGCGCGCCACGTGGTGCGGCGGCTGGGGGCGACCGTGGTCGCCCTCACCGGTTCCGCCGGCAAGACCAGCACCAAGGACCTCATCGCCCAGGTGCTCCAGCACAAGGCGCCGACGGTGTGGACGCCCGGCTCGCTCAACAACGAGATCGGGCTGCCGCTCACGGCCCTCAGCGCCACCGAGGAGACGAGGTTCCTCGTGCTGGAGATGGGGGCGCGGGGGATCGGGCACATCCGTTACCTCACGGGTCTGACCCCGCCGCGGATCGGGCTGGTGCTGAACGTCGGCACCGCCCACATCGGCGAGTTCGGCGGCCGTGAGCAGATCGCGCTGGCAAAGGGCGAACTCGTCGAAAGCCTGCCCTCCAAGGACGAGGGCGGCATCGCGGTGCTCAACGCGGACGATCCGCTCGTGCGGGCCATGGCGTCCCGTACGGCGGCGAAGGTGGTCCTTTTCGGAGAGTCCGACGAAGCGGACGTTCGCGCCGAGAACGTGAGACTCACGGACAGTGGACAGCCGGCCTTCAGCCTTCACACACCCTCCGGGTGCAGCGATGTGACCATGCGCCTGTACGGTGAGCACCACGTGTCGAACGCGCTCGCCGCGGCCGCCGTCGCCCATGAGCTGGGCATGTCCGCGGAGGAGATCGCAACCGCGCTCTCCGAGGCGGGCACCCTCTCCCGTTGGCGGATGGAGGTCACCGAGCGCCCGGACGGCGTGACGGTCGTCAACGACGCCTACAACGCGAACCCCGAGTCCATGCGAGCCGCACTGCGCGCGCTCGTGGCGATGGGCAAGGGACGTCGTACGTGGGCGGTGCTCGGCAAGATGGCCGAGCTCGGGGACGAGGCGCTCGCCGAGCACGACGCGGTCGGGCGGCTCGCCGTCCGGCTCAACGTCAGCAAGCTCGTCGCGGTCGGGGGCAGGGAAGCGTCCTGGCTGCAACTGGGCGCATATAACGAGGGTTCGTGGGGTGAGGAGTCGGTGCACGTGTCCGACGCACAGGCGGCGATCGACCTGTTGCGCAGCGAGCTGCGCCCAGGAGACGTCGTACTCGTGAAGGCGTCCCGGTCGGTCGGGCTCGAGAGTGTGGCCCAGGCGCTGCTCGAGACCGGTGCCGAGGGTGAGGTTGCCGCCCGATGATGAAGCAGATCCTGTTCGCAGGAGTCATTGGCCTCTTCCTCACCCTGATCGGCACTCCACTGCTGATCAAGCTGCTGGCCCGCAAGGGCTACGGGCAGTACATCCGCGACGACGGCCCGCGCGAGCACGCCAGCAAGCGCGGCACGCCGACCATGGGTGGCATCGCGTTCATCCTGGCGACGATCGCCGCCTACTTCCTGTCCAAGGTGATCACGAGCTGGACCACCGACAAGGCGGCCACACCGACCTTCTCCGGTGTGCTGGTGCTGGGCCTGATGGCCGGCATGGGCCTGGTCGGCTTCCTCGACGACTACATCAAGATCGTCAAGCGGCGCTCGCTCGGTCTGCGGGCCAAGGCGAAGATGGCCGGCCAGCTGATCGTCGGTATCGCCTTCGCCGTACTGGCACTGCAGTTCGCCGACGCCCGCGGCAACACCCCGGCGTCCACCAAGCTCTCCTTCGTCCAGGACTTCGGCTGGACGATCGGCCCGGTGCTGTTCGTGATCTGGGCGCTGTTCATGATCCTCGCGATGTCGAACGGCGTGAACCTGACCGACGGTCTGGACGGCCTCGCCACCGGCGCCTCCGTGCTCGTCTTCGGCGCGTACACGTTCATCGGCGTCTGGCAGTTCCAGGAGTCCTGCGCCAACGCGGCGACCCTGACCAACCCGGCCGCCTGTTACGAGGTACGAGATCCACTCGACCTGGCCGTGGTCTCCTCCGCGCTGATGGGCGCCTGCCTCGGCTTCCTGTGGTGGAACACCTCGCCCGCCAAGATCTTCATGGGTGACACCGGATCGCTGGCCCTCGGCGGCGCGCTGGCCGGCCTCGCGATCTGCTCCCGCACCGAGCTGCTGCTCGCGCTGCTGGGCGGCCTCTTCGTCCTGATCACCATGTCGGTCGTCATCCAGGTCGGCTCGTTCCGCCTCACCGGCCGCCGCGTCTTCCGCATGGCGCCACTCCAGCACCACTTCGAGCTCAAAGGCTGGTCCGAAGTCCTGGTCGTGGTCCGCTTCTGGATCATTCAGGGAATCTGCGTGATCGTGGGTCTTGGCATCTTCTACGCGGGATGGGCAGCGGAAAAGTGACCGACTGGCAGGGGAAGCACGTCACCGTCGCCGGCCTCGGCGTCTCCGGCGTCCCGGCGGCCAAGGTGCTCAACGGGCTCGGCGCTCGCGTCACGGTCGTGAACGACGGCGACGACGAGCGGGCCCGGGCACAGGCCGCCGAGCTGGAGGCGCTCGGCATCACGGTCCGGCTCGGCGACGGCGCCACCCTGCCCGAAGGCACCGACCTCATCGTCACCGCGCCCGGCTGGAGGCCCGACAAGCCGCTGTTCGCGGCGGCGGCCGAGGCCGGTGTACCGGTCTGGGGCGATGTCGAGCTGGCCTGGCGGCTGAGGGGCCCCGACGCGGCCCCCTGGCTCGCTGTCACGGGGACCAACGGCAAGACCACCACCGTGCAGATGCTCGCCTCGATCCTGCGGGCGGCGGGCCTGCGCACGGCCGCCGTCGGCAACATCGGGGTCTCGCTGCTGGACGCCGTCCTCGGCGAGGAGCAGTACGACGTCCTCGCGGTGGAGCTGTCCAGCTATCAGCTGCACTGGGCCCCGTCGCTGCGCGCCCACTCCGCCGCGGTGCTCAACCTGGCGCCCGACCACCTCGACTGGCACGGCTCGATGGAGGCGTACGTCGCCGACAAGGGCCGTATCTACGAGGGCAATCGGGTCGCCTGCGTCTACAACGTCGCCGACAAGGCGACCGAGGACCTGGTGCGCGAGGCGGACGTCGAGGAGGGCTGCCGGGCCATCGGCTTCACCCTCGGCACGCCCGCTCCGTCCCAACTCGGCGTCGTCGACGGCATCCTGGTCGATCGAGCCTTCGTCGAGGGCCGGCAGAAGAACGCACAGGAGCTGGCCGAGGTCTCCGACGTGAACCCGCCGGCTCCGCACAACGTCGCCAACGCCCTTGCCGCGGCGGCCCTCGCGCGCGCCTTCGGGGTGCCCGCCGGGGCCGTACGGGAGGGGCTGCGGTCCTTCACCCCGGACGCCCACCGCATCGCGCATGTGGCGGACGTGGACGGGGTCGCCTATGTCGACGACTCCAAGGCCACCAACACCCATGCGGCGGAAGCCTCGTTGGCGGCGTACGAGTCGATCGTGTGGATCGCCGGCGGGCTCGCCAAGGGGGCCACCTTCGACGAACTGGTCGCCAGGTCGGCGAAGCGGCTTCGCGGTGTGGTGCTCATCGGTGCGGATCGCGCGCTGATCGGTGAAGCCCTCACGCGACACGCCCCGGAAGTACCCGTCGTCGACCTCGACCGGACCGACACTGGGGCGATGCGTGCGGCCGTGCAGGAGGCGCGACGGCTCGCGCACTCCGGGGACACGGTGCTGTTGGCTCCCGCTTGCGCCTCCATGGACATGTTCGCGAACTACAACAAGCGCGGGGACGCGTTCGCGGAGGCCGTACGCGAACTCGGGACCGCGGGCGCCTGACGGCGGGCCCCGGTCGCTCCGGGCGCGCCCGGGATCCCTGGGAGGGACGCGTGACGACGCCATCGTGGTCGGTCTTTCGCGGGCGGCTGCCCGCCGGCGGCACCGCTCCGTGCAGCGAGGTGACCGGTGGCATCCAGTAGCCGTGCGGTGCAGCGGCCGGCCGGGCGGCCCACCGGTCCCCGCTTCTCGCGCGACAACTCCGCGGTCCGTCTCGTCACCCGGGCCCGGCGGGCCTGGGACCGCCCGCTCACGGCCTACTACCTGATCCTCGGCGGAAGCCTGCTGATCACCGTGCTGGGCCTGGTGATGGTCTACTCGGCCTCGCAGATCACCGCGCTGCAGATGTCGCTGCCGGGGTCGTACTTCTTCCGGAAGCAGTTCCTCGCCGCCTCCATCGGCGCCGTGCTGCTGCTCGTCGCGTCGCGGATGCCCGTGAAACTCCACCGGGCGCTGGCGTACCCGATACTGGCGGGTGCTGTCTTCCTGATGGCACTGGTGCAGGTGCCCGGGATAGGGATGTCGGTCAACGGCAACCAGAACTGGATCTCGCTCGGCGGCTCCTTCCAGATCCAGCCCAGTGAGTTCGGCAAGCTCGCCCTCGTACTGTGGGGCGCCGACCTGATCGCCCGCAAGCAGGACAAGCGGCTGCTCGGACAGTGGAAGCACATGCTCGTGCCGCTCGTCCCGGTGGCGTTCCTGCTGCTCGGGCTGATCATGCTCGGCGGCGACATGGGCACGGCCATCATCCTGACCGCGATCCTCTTCGGGCTGCTGTGGCTGGCCGGGGCCCCCACCCGGCTGTTCGTCGCGGTGCTGTCCATCGCGGCAACGATCGGCGTGATCCTGATCAAGACCAGCCCGAACCGCATGGCCCGGCTCTCCTGCATCGGGGCGACCGAGGCCCAGTCGGGCCCGGTCGACTGCTGGCAGGCCGTGCACGGCATCTACGCCCTGGCTTCCGGTGGAATCTTCGGTTCCGGCCTTGGTGCGAGTGTAGAGAAATGGGGCCAACTGCCCGAAGCGCACACCGACTTCATCTTCGCCGTCACCGGTGAGGAACTGGGCCTCGCGGGGACGCTGTCGGTGCTCGCCCTCTTCGCGGCTCTAGGCTATGCGGGTATCCGCGTGGCCGGACGCACGGAGGACCCCTTCGTGAGGTATGCCGCGGGAGGCGTGACGACCTGGATCACCGCTCAGGCGGTGATCAACATCGGTGCGGTGCTCGGCCTGCTGCCGATCGCCGGCGTCCCTCTCCCGCTGTTCTCCTACGGGGGATCCGCCCTGCTGCCGACCATGTTCGCCATCGGGTTGCTGATCGCCTTCGCGCGCGACGACCCCGCTGCGCGGGCGGCGCTTGCGATGCGGCAACCTCGCTTTGGTAGAAAGCGGGCGGGAGGCCCTTCGGGGCCTCGGAGATGGAACACGATGCGACGGCGTGCCTCGGCGGCGCGCTCGTCCGGAGAGCGGTGAATTTCGGTGCATGTCGTACTCGCCGGTGGGGGGACCGCCGGCCACATCGAGCCCGCGCTCGCCCTCGCGGACGCCCTGCGCAGGCAGGATCCGACCGTGGGAATCACGGCACTGGGCACGGAGCGCGGTCTGGAGACGCGGCTCGTTCCCGAGCGGGGCTACGAACTCGCGCTGATCCCGGCCGTGCCTCTGCCACGGAAGCCGACCCCCGAGCTGATCACGGTCCCCGGGCGGCTGCGCGGCACGATCAAGGCGGCCGAGCAGATCCTGGAGCGGACCAAGGCGGACGCCGTCGTCGGGTTCGGCGGTTATGTCGCCCTGCCCGGTTACCTGGCGGCCAAGCGGCTCGGTGTGCCGATCGTCATCCATGAGGCCAACGCGCGCCCCGGTCTGGCCAACAAGATCGGCTCGCGGTACGCGGCCCAGGTCGCCGTCTCCACCCCCGACAGCAAGCTACGTGGCGCCCGCTACATCGGCATCCCGCTGCGCCGTTCCATCGCCGTTCTGGACCGCGCCGCGGTGCGTCCGGAGGCCCGTGCCGCCTTCGGGCTCGACCCGAACCTGCCGACGCTGCTGGTCTCCGGCGGCTCGCAGGGCGCCCGCAGGCTCAACGAGGTGGTCCAGCAGGTCGCTCCGTATCTGCAGCAGTGCGGGATCCAGATCCTGCACGCGGTGGGCCCGAAGAACGAACTGCCGCGCGTCCATCAGATGCCGGGGATGCCCCCTTACGTCCCGGTACCGTACGTGGACCGGATGGACCTCGCGTACGCCGCGGCCGACATGATGCTCTGCCGTGCGGGCGCGATGACCGTCGCCGAACTCTCCGCCGTCGGGCTCCCGGCCGCATACGTCCCGCTGCCCATCGGCAACGGCGAACAGCGGCTGAACGCCCAGCCGGTGGTGAAGGCGGGCGGCGGACTGCTGGTCGACGACGCGGAGCTGACCCCCGAGTGGGTCCAGCAGAACGTGGTGCCCGTGCTCGCCGACCCGCATCGGCTGTACCAGATGTCCCGCGCGGCCTCCGAGTTCGGCCGCCGGGACGCCGACGAACTGCTCGTCGGCATGGTGTACGAGGCGATCGCCTCGGCACGGGCCGCCCGCTGACAACGGGCGCACAGGACGGCGAGTGAGCCGTCGCGGTGGGGGTACTCGCGGCTTTCGGCCGCGGGAGAACCGACCCAGGGAGAAGGAGGGCGCGTGGCCGGACAGATGACCGCCGAGCGCGGCGAACGGCAGCAGCTGGAGTCCGGCCCGCCCCGGTCGCCCCGTGTTCACCGGCGCCGTATGCTCATCATCCTTTTCCTTGCCGTGGTGTTGACGGGCGGCGGCTCCATCTGGCTGCTGTACGGCTCCCCGTGGTTGCGTGTGGAGCGCGTCTCCGTCACGGGGACGGATGTGCTGACCCGGGCGCAGGTGCGCGAGGCCGCCGGTGTCCGGCTCGGTACGCCGCTGATTTCCCTCGACACCGATGCGATCGAGGCGCGCCTGCGCCGGAAATTGCCCAGGATCGACTCGGTTGACGTCTCCCGTTCCTGGCCCCATGGAATCGGGCTGAAAGTGACCGAACGCACCCCGGTTCTGATCCTGGGAGACGGCGGAAAGTTCACCGAAGTGGACCGGGAAGGCGTACGGTTCGCGACCGTTTCCGCCCCTCCGAAGGGCGTCCCCGCTCTGGAATTGACCGGGGAGCGTTCGGCCACCACAACGCGTTTCGGTACCGGGCGGTTGATCGGTGCGGCGGCCCGAGTCGTCCAGGACGTTCCCGCCGCCGTCGCCCGGGACATGCGGACCGTCACGGTCCGTTCCTATGACTCCATCTCGCTGAAGTTGAGCGGCGGACGGACCGTCGAGTGGGGCAGCAGCGAGAAGGGCCGCGCCAAGGCGGTCGCACTGAGCGCGCTGGTGAAAGCCGCCTCCGGCGCCCGGCACTTCGACGTAAGTGTTCCCAGCGCCCCTGCGTCATCGGGGAGTTGACGGCCGTCCGTGCAGGCCAGCACCCTGGTTGGGCAGCGCTACGGCTGATCACATAGGGTGAAAAGAAAAACGGGAGGTTCGGCGTGTTCGTTGAACGTGCGCCACTTGTCGACTTAGTGTCCTGTTCGGAAGAGTCCAAGGAACAGGCACACTGGTAACCCTAAACTTCAGGGTTAGGGTTCGGGTCGGCGTTCGGACCGTCCCATTCGGCATCTGCCGGCGAGCCGCGGGGCAGCCGCGGGACGACGGCAACGTAATTCGAGGCGAGAGGCCTTCGACGTGGCAGCACCGCAGAACTACCTCGCAGTCATCAAGGTCATCGGTGTCGGCGGCGGTGGTGTCAATGCCATCAACCGGATGATCGAGGTCGGCCTCAAGGGCGTCGAGTTCATCGCCATCAACACCGACGCGCAAGCCCTGTTGATGAGCGACGCCGACGTCAAGCTCGACGTCGGCCGCGAACTCACCCGCGGACTCGGCGCAGGAGCCAACCCGGCCGTCGGCCGCAAGGCCGCCGAGGACCACCGCGAGGAGATCGAGGAGGTCCTCAAGGGGGCCGACATGGTCTTCGTGACGGCCGGTGAAGGCGGCGGCACCGGCACCGGCGGCGCGCCCGTCGTGGCCAACATCGCACGCTCCCTCGGAGCCCTCACCATCGGCGTGGTCACCCGGCCGTTCACCTTCGAAGGACGGCGCCGCGCCAACCAGGCCGAAGACGGCATCGCCGAACTCCGCGAAGAGGTCGACACCCTCATCGTCATCCCGAACGACCGGCTGCTGTCCATCTCGGACCGCCAGGTCTCCGTCCTCGACGCCTTCAAGTCGGCGGACCAGGTCCTGCTCTCCGGTGTCCAGGGCATCACGGACCTCATCACCACCCCCGGCCTGATCAACCTCGACTTCGCCGACGTGAAGTCCGTCATGTCCGAGGCCGGTTCGGCCCTCATGGGGATCGGCTCGGCCCGCGGTGACGACCGCGCGGTGGCCGCGGCCGAGATGGCGATCTCCTCGCCGCTGCTCGAGGCCTCCATCGACGGTGCGCGCGGTGTGCTGCTGTCCATCTCGGGCGGCTCCGACCTCGGTCTGTTCGAGATCAACGAGGCCGCCCAGCTGGTGAGCGAGGCCGCGCACCCCGAGGCGAACATCATCTTCGGTGCCGTCATCGACGACGCCCTCGGCGACGAGGTGCGGGTCACGGTCATCGCCGCGGGCTTCGACGGAGGCCAGCCCCCCGCCAAGCGGGACAACGTCCTCGGCTCGTCCGCCGCGAGGCGCGAGGAGCCCACGCCGGCCCGTCCGGCCGAGGGCCGCCCGTCCTTCGGCTCGCTCGGCAGCGTCACGCCCAAGGAGGCGCCGGAGCCCGCTCCGGAGCCGGTGAGCGAGCTCCCGGTCACCCCGCCGCCGATCCCGCAGTCGCGCAGCTACTCGGACAGCGCGGCCGAGGAACTGGACGTACCGGACTTCCTGAAGTGATAGGACAGCGCGACACCGTGAGCGGCGCGCACTTCGCCTTCACCGACAGGTGGGGCGGGGTGAGCGCCGCTCCGTACGAGGAGCTCAATCTCGGCGGTGCGGTCGGCGACGACCCCGGCACCGTCCGCACCAACCGCGAGCTGGCCGCGAAGTCGCTGGGGCTCGACCCCGTCCGGGTCGTCTGGATGAACCAGGTGCACGGAGCGGACGTGGCGGTGGTGGACGAACCCTGGGGTGAAAAGCCGGTGCCCGAGGTTGACGGGATCGTCACCGTCCGGCGTGGTCTCGCACTCGCCGTGCTCACCGCCGACTGCACCCCCGTTCTGCTCGCCGACCCCGTCGCCGGGGTCGCGGCCGCCGCGCACGCGGGCCGACCCGGCATGGTCGCCGGGGTCGTCCCGGCCGTGGTGCGGGCGATGACGGAACTGGGCGCCGAGCCGTCCCGGATCGTCGCCCGCACGGGGCCCGCGGTCTGCGGCCGGTGCTACGAGGTGCCCGAGTCGATGCGCGCCGACGTGTCGGCCGTCGAACCGACGGCGCACGCCGAGACCAGCTGGGGCACTCCGGCGGTCGACGTGAGCGCCGGAGTGCATGCGCAGCTCGAACGGCTCGGGGTGCACGACCGGGTGCAGTCGCCGGTGTGCACGCTGGAGTCGGTTGATCACTTCTCGTACCGCCGCGACCGCACCACCGGGCGACTCGCGGGATATGTCTGGCTGGACTGATGGGCATGACGGACCGTAGAGACCAGATCGCGGCGAACCTCGCGAAAGTCGAGGACCGCATCGCGGCCGCGTGCGCAGCGGCGGCACGCAAGCGGGAAGAGGTGACCCTCATCGTGGTCACCAAGACCTATCCCGCGAGTGATGTGCGGATTCTCTCGGAGCTCGGGGTCCGCCACGTCGCCGAGAACCGCGACCAGGACGCGGCGCCCAAGGCGGCGGCTTGCTCGGATCTGCCGCTTACGTGGCATTTCGTCGGTCAGTTGCAGACCAACAAGGTGCGATCCGTGGTCGGTTACGCGGATCTCGTGCAGTCCGTCGACCGATCCAGGCTGGTGACGTCGCTGTCGCGGGAGGCCGTGCGGGCCGGGCGCGAGATCGGCTGCCTCATCCAGGTCGCGCTCGACGCGGACGCGAGCGGGCGGGGCGCGCGTGGCGGTGTGGCACCCGCGGGAATCGAAGAGTTGGGCGACCTCGTCGCGGATGCCGAAGGGCTGCGGTTGGACGGACTGATGACCGTCGCGCCGCTCACCGGCGAGTACGCGGGGCGTCAACAGGCGGCGTTCGAGCGGTTGATGGATTTGTCGACCGACCTGCGCCGAGCCCATCCGGCTGCAACCATGGTCTCGGCAGGAATGAGTGCGGACCTCGATCAGGCCGTGGCGGCCGGGGCGACACATGTGCGCGTCGGTACCGCGGTACTCGGAGTCCGCCCCAGGCTCGGGTAACGTCGCCAAGAAGTCGGACCACAGCAGAAAATATGGTCATTAACGCTGCTAGCGGGCGTAACGACCTCGTGGATCGCGGGCACTTGGCGGTCGTCAGCCGATCCACCACAGAGCGGAGGACTCAGAGCATGGCCGGCGCGATGCGCAAGATGGCGGTCTACCTCGGCCTCGTGGAGGACGATGGGTACGACGGCAGGGGATTCGACCCCGACGACGACTTCGAGCCCGAACTCGACCCGGAGCCGGAGAGGGACCGCAGGCGGCACGAGCCGTCACACCAGTCACACCAGGCGCATCAGCCCCAACGGGACGAATCGGTGCGAATGGTGCAGCCGCCGGCGCAGCGTGAACCGGCGCCGCAACCCGCTTCGCTTCCCGCGGAATCGGGGCGTCCGGCTCGCATCGCCCCCGTGGCATCCATCACACAAGAACGCCAGAGTATGGAGAAGAACGCGCCGGTGATCATGCCCAAGGTCGTGTCCGAACGAGAGCCGTACCGGATCACCACGCTCCACCCCCGGACGTACAACGAGGCCCGTACCATCGGGGAACACTTCCGTGAGGGCACGCCGGTGATCATGAATCTGACTGAGATGGATGACACAGATGCGAAGCGACTTGTCGACTTTGCGGCCGGTTTGGTGTTTGGTCTTCATGGCAGCATCGAACGGGTGACGCAGAAGGTGTTCCTGTTGTCGCCTGCTAACGTCGATGTCACAGCGGAGGACAAGGCCCGCATCGCAGAGGGCGGGTTCTTCAACCAGAGCTGAGACGCACCACCGGAAAGAGCGCGGGAAAACAGGGGAGAGGGAAGCACGGATCATGGGCGTGTTCCTGGAGGTTGTCTACATCGTGCTGATGTGCTTCCTCGTCGTGCTGATTTTCCGACTGGTCATGGACTATGTCTTCCAGTTCGCCCGCTCATGGCAACCCGGCAAGGCGATGGTGGTCGTTCTGGAGGCCACCTACACTGTCACCGATCCACCGTTGAAGCTTCTGCGGCGGTTCATCCCGCCGCTGCGTCTCGGGGGCGTGGCGCTCGACCTGTCCTTCTTCGTTCTGATGATCATCGTCTACATCCTGATCTCCATCGTGGGGAATCTCGCGAGGTGAATGTGGACGATACGGTCTTGCCGACTGCCGATGACTACGTTGAGGTGAAGAGATGCCGTTGACCCCCGAGGACGTGCGGAACAAGCAGTTCACGACCGTCCGCCTCCGAGAAGGCTATGACGAGGACGAGGTCGATGCCTTCCTCGACGAGGTCGAAGCCGAACTGACCCGCCTACTCCGGGAGAACGAGGATCTGCGGGCCAAGCTGGCCGCCGCCACCCGTGCCGCCGCGCAGAACCAGCAGAACATGCGCAAGCCTCCGGAGGCGCCGGACCAGCCGCAGGGCATGCGCGGTCCCGGCGGTCCCGTGCCCGCCGGCATATCGGGCCCGCCGCAGCAGCAGATGGGTGGCCCCATGGGTGGACCGCCCCAGCTGCCCAGCGGTGCACCGCAGCTGCCTGCCGGCCCCGGTGGGCAGGGCGGTCCGCAGGGTCCCGGCCCGATGGGTCAGGGGCAGATGGGCCAGGGCCCGATGGGCCAGGGTCCGATGGGTCAGGGGCAGATGGGCCAGGGTCCGATGGGTCAGGGTCCGATGGGTCAGGGCCCCATGGGTCAGGGTCCGATGGGGCAGCCCCCCATGGGTCAGCCTCCGATGGGCCAGCCCCCGATGCCGCAGCAGATGGGCGGCCCGATGGGCGGTCCCATGGGTGGTCCCGGCATGCCCGGTCAGGGCCCCGGCGGCGACAGTGCCGCGCGTGTCCTCTCGCTGGCCCAGCAGACCGCCGACCAGGCGATCGCGGAGGCCCGCTCCGAGGCCAACAAGATCGTCGGTGAGGCCCGCAGCCGCGCCGAGGGTCTTGAGCGCGACGCCCGTGCCAAGGCCGACGCCCTGGAGCGGGACGCGCAGGAGAAGCACCGTGTCGCGATGGGCTCCCTGGAGTCCGCCCGCGCCACGCTGGAGCGCAAGGTCGAGGACCTGCGCGGCTTCGAGCGCGAGTACCGCACGCGGCTGAAGTCGTACCTGGAGTCGCAGCTGCGTCAGCTGGAGACCCAGGCGGACGACTCGCTGGCCCCGCCGCGGACCCCGGCCACGGCCTCCCTGCCCTCGCCGGCGGCGCCGTCGATGGCTCCGGCGGGTGCGAGCGCCCCGTCGTACGGCGGCAACCAGACGATGGGCGGTGCTCCGGCACCTGCCCCTCCGTCCTACGGCGGTCAGCAGCAGATGTCTCCGGCGATGACCCAGCCGATGGCACCGGTCCGGCCGCAGGGCCCGTCGCCGATGGGCCAGGCTCCCTCGCCGATGCGCGGGTTCCTCATCGACGAGGACGACAACTGACGGCAAGAACGCCATAGGCGTCGGCAACACTAAGGGCGGGGCTCCGGATTCATCCGGAGCCCCGCCCTTGTGCTACGCGCGTTCGGGGGCACTGCGGCCTGCGTTCGGGCGTGGGAGCGGTTGTGCGTACGCACACCACGCCGAAGGCCCGGGCCCGCCATGATTTTTCCGGCAGGCGCGGGCCTTCGTATGTGTCCTACGCCTTGCGCAGGCGGAACGTCAGGGCGAGGCCTTCGTCCGCGAACGGCGCGCCGTAGCTGTCATCCGCCTCGCCCTGGGCGAAGTCCGTGGCGAGCACCTCCTCGGCGATCAGGTCCGAGTGCCGGCTCAGGGCCGCGATGACCGCCGGCTCGGTCGCGGTCCACCGGAGCGCGATGCGGTCGGCGACGTCCAGGCCGCTGTTCTTGCGGGCCTCCTGGATCAGCCGGATCGCGTCACGGGCGAGACCCGCCTGGCGCAGCTCCTCGGTGATCTCCAGATCCAGGGCGACCGTAGCGCCGGAGTCGGACGCCACTGACCAGCCCTCGCGCGGGGTCTCCGTGATGATCACCTCGTCGGGGGCGAGTGTGACCGTCTCCCCGTCGACCTCCACCGACGCCGTGCCTTCCCGCAGGGCCAGGGACAGCGCCGCCGCGTCCGCGTTCGCGACGGCCTTCGCCACCTCCTGCACGCGCTTGCCGAAACGCTTGCCGAGGGCGCGGAAGTTCGCCTTCGCCGTCGTGTCGACGAGCGAGCCGCCGACCTCGGCGAGAGAGGCGAGCGCCTCGACGTTCAGCTCCTCCGTGATCTGCGAGTGCAGCTCCGGGTCCAAGGTCTCGAAGCCGGCCGCCGCGATCAGCGCACGGGACAGCGGCTGGCGCGTCTTGACGCCCGACTCCGCGCGCGTCGCGCGGCCGAGCTCCACGAGACGGCGCACCAGCACCATCTGCCGGGACAGCTCCGGGTCGATCGCGGCCAGGTCCGCCTGCGGCCACGAGGCCAGGTGCACGGACTCGGGGGCGCCGGGGGTCACCGGCACGACCAGGTCCTGCCAGACCCGCTCGGTGATGAACGGGGTGATCGGCGCCATCAGCTTGGTGACCGTCTCGAGGACCTCGTGCAGCGTGCGCAGCGCCGCCTTGTCGCCCTGCCAGAAGCGCCGGCGCGAGCGGCGGACGTACCAGTTCGACAGGTCGTCGACGAAGGCCGACAGGAGTTTGCCCGCGCGCTGGGTGTCGTACGACTCCAGCGCCCCGGTCACCTGGTCGGTGAGCGCGTGCAGCTCGGACAGCAGCCAGCGGTCCAGCACCGGGCGGTCGGCCGGGGCCGGGTCCGCCTCGCTCGGGGCCCAGCCCGAGGTGCGGGCGTACAGGGCCTGGAACGCGACGGTGTTCCAGTAGGTCAGCAGCGTCTTGCGGACGACCTCCTGGATCGTGCCGTGGCCGACGCGCCGGGCCGCCCAAGGGGAGCCGCCCGCGGCCATGAACCAGCGCACCGCGTCCGCGCCGTGCTGGTCCATCAGCGGGATCGGCTGGAGGATGTTGCCGAGGTGCTTGGACATCTTGCGGCCGTCCTCGGCGAGGATGTGGCCCAGGCACACGACGTTCTCGTACGACGACTTGTCGAAGACCAGCGTGCCGATCGCCATCAGCGTGTAGAACCAGCCGCGGGTCTGGTCGATGGCCTCAGAGATGAACTGCGCCGGGTAGCGGGACTCGAACAGTTCCTTGTTCTTGTACGGGTAGCCCCACTGCGCGAACGGCATCGAGCCGGAGTCGTACCAGGCGTCGATCACCTCGGGCACACGCGTGGCCGTCCCGCCGCACTGGGGGCAGCCGAAGGTCACCTCGTCGATGAACGGGCGGTGGGGGTCGAGTGCCGACTGGTCGGTGCCGGTCAGCTCGCCGAGCTCGGCACGGGAGCCCACGACGGTGAGATGGTCTTCCTCGCACCGCCAGATGGGCAGCGGCGTGCCCCAGTAGCGGTTGCGGGACAGCGCCCAGTCGATGTTGTTGGTCAGCCAGTCGCCGTACCGGCCGTGCTTGACCGTCTCCGGGAACCAGTTGGTCTTCTCGTTCTCCTCGAGAAGGCGGTCCTTGACGGCCGTGGTGCGGATGTACCAGGACGGCTGCGCGTAGTACAGCAGCGCGGTGTGGCAGCGCCAGCAGTGCGGGTAGCTGTGCTCGTACGGGATGTGCTTGAAGAGCAGGCCGCGCTGCTGGAGGTCCTCGGTGAGCCGCTCGTCCGCCTTCTTGAAGAAGACGCCGCCGACCAGCGGGACGTCCTCTTCGAAGGTGCCGTCGGGGCGCACCGGGTTGACCACGGGCAGGCCGTACGCGCGGCAGACCTTGAGGTCGTCCTCACCGAAGGCGGGGGACTGATGGACCAGACCCGTGCCGTCCTCGGTGGTGACGTAGGTGGCGTTCACCACGTAGTGGGTGCCGCCCGGGGTCTGCGGGAACTCCACCAGCTCGAAGGGCCGTTGGTACGTCCAGCGCTCCATCTCGGCGCCGGTGAAGGAACGGCCCGTTGACTCCCAGCCCTCGCCGAGCGCCTTGCCGAGGAGCGGTTCGGCGACGACGAGCTTCTCCTCGCCGTCGGTCGCGACGACGTAGGTGACGTCGGGGTGGGCGGCGACCGCGGTGTTGGAGACGAGCGTCCACGGCGTCGTCGTCCACACCACGAGCGAGGCCTCGCCGGCCAGCGGACCGGACGTGAGCGGGAAGCGGACGTAGACCGACGGGTCCACGACCGTCTCGTAGCCCTGCGCAAGCTCGTGGTCCGACAGGCCCGTGCCGCAGCGGGGGCACCAGGGGGCGACGCGGTGGTCCTGGACCAGCAGGCCCTTGTTGAAGATCTCCTTCAGCGACCACCAGACGGACTCGATGTACTCAGGCTCCATCGTGACGTAGGCCTCGTCGAGGTCGACCCAGTAGCCCATGCGGGTGGTCAGCTCGGAGAAGGCGTCGGTGTGCCGGAGGACGGACGCGCGGCACCTGGCGTTGAACTCGGCGATGCCGTACGCCTCGATGTCCTTCTTGCCGCTGAAGCCGAGCTCCTTCTCCACCGCCAGCTCCACCGGGAGGCCGTGGCAGTCCCAGCCGGCCTTGCGGGCCACGTGGTAGCCGCGCATCGTGCGGAAGCGAGGGAAGACGTCCTTGAAGACGCGGGCCTCGATGTGGTGGGCGCCGGGCATGCCGTTGGCGGTGGGCGGGCCTTCGTAGAACACCCACTCGGGGCGGCCCTCGGACTGCTCCAGGCTCTTGGCAAAGATCTTCTGCTCGCGCCAGAAGTCGAGCACCGCGTGCTCGAGCGCGGGCAGGTCGACCTGGGCGGGCACCTGGCGGTACTGCGTCATCGATCTTCCTCCGGCGGACGTGCTGCCTTCCGTCGGAGGGACGAGAGCCGGGAATCGTCTGCCTTCCCCGAACGCCGTGTGCGGCGCGCTCCCGCGGTACCACCCTCCTTGGCCCTCCGGTGCGTGCATGCACCGGTGGACCCCCTCATTGGGGTCGCGATGCCGGTTCTAGCGGCCTTCGACCTGGGGCGGGACCCCTGTCCGAGGCTTTCTTCCGGCGGCTCCGGGGTGATCTTCACGTCGCGCTCGCCCCCGGGCTTCCACCGTCCCCGGGTCGCTCCTGGCTGCGTACGGCGCTACTCGTCCCCATCCACGCTTTTCGCTCCGCCCAGTGTACGGCGCCGCACCGACGTCGGCCGACCGGTTTTGCTCCCTCGGAGGCAGGGCGCGGGACGGGCCCGCAGGTGACCCGAATGGCGCGACCCCCGCTGTCCGGATCCCGGGACGCCGGGCGCGGCGGATTACGCAGCGGAGAGCTGGGCACAACGGATGCAGGCTCGCCGTGCGGCTCGCGTGCGGCGGGCGATTTCGGTGGCGTGCCCCGTTGCCGCGGACCAGAAGTCGATTTATCGTCCCAGCACGATTCGCGCGCAAGATCACAATATGTGAAGGGGCCGCGGCCATGGTGGCGAAGAAGACCGCCGTACAGCAGTCGCCGACCGGCAGAACCGCCGGTGCGGCAGGCTCCGGCGTGTCGGCGGCCCCTGACGTGCGCGGGAGGAACAGCGCCCACGCGGCGCTGAGCCGGACGGCCGGACTGGTCCGCAGGCTAGGGGCAACCGTGGGCGGTGTCGCCGGGGTCGGCAGGGAGCCCGCGGGTGCCGCGGAGAGGGCCGCCCGGCAGCGGGCGGCCGCGAACCGCGAAGCCGCGGCGGGCCCGCGGGGAGGCCGCGCGAAGGCCTCCGCCGGTCGGGCGCGGGCGGGCCGGAAGCCCGGGGTCGGACGGGCACCTGCTGTACAGGCGGCCGCCTCCGCCTCGACAGGTGGGGCGGGGAAGGTGTCGGTGAAGTCCGGGACCAGGAAGTCGCCCGTCGGGAATGTCGGGAATGTCCGGAGCGCTGAGAACGCTGGCACCTCCGGAACCCGGACGGCCGCCGGCAGGCCGGCCGCCCGGAGGGCGGCTTCGGGAAAGGCCGCCGCCGCGGGCGCCCCCCGCGGCACGGCTGCGAAGAAGGCGACCGCGAAGCCGTCGACTGCCGGGACGGCCGGTGGGAAGTCTGCTTCCGGAACGGCAGGCACGAAACCGGCCGCCGGGAGGAGGCCCGCGGGCAAGGAGCCGGCCTCCGGGAAGCAGGTCCGGGCCGGTGCCGCCGGGAACCCGGTGGCGCCGAGGAAAGCGGCCGTAAGGAAGAGCCGAGGAGAGGAGGAAGGCGGTCCCGAGGGACCTGAGGGGAAGAAGTCGGCGGCCGACAGGAAGAGAGCGGTGACCGCCACCACCGCGAAGAAGTCGGCAGCGAAGAAGTCCGGCGCCAAGGAGGCAGCGGTGACCAGCACCGTGGTGAAGAAGGCGACAGCGGCGAAGAAGCCCGTCGCCGAGAGGGCGGCGGCGAGCGCCGTCGCCGAAGGGGCTTCGTCGAAGAAGCCCGTCGCCAAGAAGGCACCGGGCAAGAAGGCGCCGGCCAAGAAAGCCGTCGCCAAGAAGGCCGTCGCCGGGAAGACGGCCAAGGCCACGGCCTCGAAGAGCGCCGCCGGTAAGGGCGGCACCACGAAGAGCACCCCCACCAAGAGCGCGGCCAAGAAGAGCACGGCCAAGAAGGCGGCCGCGGGAAAGGTCGCCAAGCAGACGGGAGCCACGACGGTGGTTGCGAAGAAGACTCCTGGCACGGCCACAGCGGCGACGAACCCCACCGCGGTCCCCAAGGCGAGGTTCGCCGCGTTGGAGCCCGGCGAACTGGCGGTGCGCGCCGGTGAGGACCCATGGACTCCCGAGGAGGTGGCGGAGGCACGCGCGGAGCTCCAGTCCGAGGCGATGCGGCTGCGCGGTGAGATCGACGCGTCCGAGCAGGCGGTGGTGGGGCTGATGCGCGACTCCGGGGACGGCGCCGGCGACGACCAGGCGGACACCGGCACGAAGAACATCACACGCGAGCACGAGCTGGCGCTCGCCGCCAACGCGCGCGAGATGCTCGAGCAGACCGAAAGGGCCCTGGACCGTCTCGACGCCGGCACCTACGGACTGTGCGAGAGCTGCGGGAACCCCATCGGCAAAGCCCGTATGCAGGCCTTTCCACGGGCCACGCTGTGCGTGGAGTGCAAGCAGAAGCAGGAACGCCGGTAGTGATCCTCTCCTCAACGCCTGGTGGGGCCGGGTGGTGCCGTACTCTCGTCCTCAGTGAGGGCACCTAGGTTGAGGGACTGACGTGGCAGAGGCGGAGCGCATCATCGGTACGCCGGACATCCCAGACGCGTCGGGGGCCGGGCCGGAGCAGTCCGAGGAACGGGCCCAGGCGGACGGCTCCGGCGCGAACGAGGCGGGGTCCGGCGTCGCCGACCGCCCGAAGGGCAGGCGCCGCATCGCGGTCCTCTTCGGGGTCGCCGCCTTCGCCTACGCCCTCGACCTGGTCAGCAAGCTGGTCGTGGTCGCGAAGCTGGAGCACCACGCGCCGATCGAGGTCATCGGCGACTGGCTGAAGCTCGAGGCCATCCGCAATCCGGGCGCCGCCTTCGGATTCGGCGAGGCATTCACCATCATCTTCACCGTGATCGCGGCCGCCGTGATCGTGGTGATCGCCCGCCTCGCACGCAAGCTCTACAGCCTGCCGTGGGCGGTCGCGCTCGGCCTGCTGCTCGGCGGCGCCCTGGGCAACCTCACCGACCGGATCTTCCGCTCGCCGGGCGTCTTCGAGGGCGCAGTCGTCGACTTCATCGCGCCCAAGCACTTCGCCGTCTTCAATCTTGCCGACTCGTCGATCGTGTGCGGCGGCATCCTGATCGTGCTGCTCTCCTTCCGCGGCCTCGATCCGGACGGAACGGTCCACAAGGACTGAGCGTCCGAGGCTCTCGTACGGGGCTGTCCGACCCGTCCGGCATACTCGACGGGTGAGCACGCTTCCCGAGATCCGCACCCTGCCCGTACCCGACGGCCTGGAGGGCGAGCGCGTCGACGCCGCCATCTCCCGGATGTTCGGCTTCTCGCGTACGAAGGCGGCGGAGCTGGCCGCCGCCGGCAAGGTCCAGGTCGACGGCGCGGTGGTCGGCAAGTCCGAGCGGGTGAGCGGCGGGGCCTGGCTCGAGGTGGAGATGCCCCAGGCGCCCGCGCCGGTGCAGGTGGTGGCGGAACCCGTCGAGGGCATGGACATCGTGCACGACGACGAGGACGTGGTCGTGATCGTGAAGCCGATCGGCGTGGCCGCGCATCCGTCCCCAGGCTGGTCGGGCCCGACCGTGATCGGCGGTCTGGCCGCCGCCGGGTACCGCATCTCGACCTCGGGTGCCGCCGAGCGCCAGGGCATCGTGCACCGGCTCGACGTGGGCACCTCGGGCCTGATGGTCGTGGCCAAGTCGGAGCACGCGTACACGTCGCTCAAGCGCCAGTTCAAGGAGCGCACGGTCGACAAGCGCTACCACACGCTCGTCCAGGGCCATCCCGACCCCACCAGCGGAACCATCGACGCGCCCATCGGACGCCACCCCACGCACGACTACAAGTGGGCGGTCACGGCCGAGGGCAAGCCGTCCGTGACTCACTACGACCTGATCGAGGCCTTCCGCTCGGCCTCCCTGCTCGACGTCAAGCTGGAGACCGGGCGCACCCACCAGATCCGCGTCCACATGGCCGCCCACCGGCACCCGTGTGTCGGCGACCTGACCTACGGCGCGGACCCGACGATCGCCAAGCGGCTCGGACTGACCCGTCAGTGGCTGCACGCCGTGCGCCTGGGCTTCGAGCATCCGGGGGACGGGGCGTGGGTGGAGTTCGCGAGCGCCTACCCCGCCGACCTCCAGAAGGCGCTGGACAAGGTACGTGAGGAGAGCTGGGCATGACCGCGGCGTACGTGGTGCGGACAGCCGAGGACCCCGCCGACCGTGAGGCGTGCTTCACGGTCCGCAAGGAGGTCTTCGTGAGGGAGCAGGGCGTTCCCGAGGACATCGAGTACGACGTCCACGACGCCGACGCGGTCCATGTGCTGGCCGTGCGTGACGACGGCATGCCGCTCGGCACCGGGCGCCTGCTGTTCGGGGAGGCGGCCGCGGCGAAGAACGGCGGTGACCCGTCCGTGGGGTCCCTCGGCCGGCTCGCCGTGACCCGGGAGGCGCGCGGCCTCGGCGTCGGTGCGGCGCTGGTCCGGGCGATCGAGGACGCGGCATGCGCGCGTGGCCTGACGGCGGTGGACCTGCACGCGCAGACGCATGCGCTGGGGTTCTACGAGCGGCTCGGTTACGAGGCGTACGGGCCCGAGTTCCCGGACGCCGGGATACCGCACCGGTCGATGCGGCGCCCGCTGTAGACGGGGAGCGCCGAAGAGCCCCGCGGGAGGTCGACATGGCAGGCTTGGGGTCTGCCGTGTGAACGTCGAACCGCCGGAGCGCTCACCGTGGATCAACTGGCCCTGATGCTCCTGCTGCTGCTCGGGGCCGTGGTGAGCGTCCCGGTCGGGGACCGGCTGGGAGTACCCGCTCCGGTGCTGATGACGCTGCTCGGGATCGTGCTGGCACTGCTGGACTTCGTGCCGAACGTCAACATCCCGCCCGAGCTCATCCTGCCCGCACTGCTGCCGCCGCTGCTGTACGCCGCGGCGCGCCGGACCTCCTGGCGCCAGTTCGCGGCCAACAAGCGGCCGATCTTCCTGCTGGCCGTGGCCCTGGTGTTCGTGACCACGGTGTGCGTCGCAGCGGTGGCCCACGCGATCGTGCCGGGGCTGCCGATCGCCGCCGCGGTCGCCCTCGGTGCGCTGGTGGCGCCGCCCGACCCGGTCGCGGCCACCGCCGTGGCGGGGCAGCTCGGACTGCCCCGCAGGCTGGTCTCGATCCTGGAGGGGGAGGGCCTCTTCAACGACGTGACGGCGATCGTGCTCTACCACGTCGCGATCGCCGCCGCCGTCAGCGGAACGTTCTCGTTCCCGGACGCCGCGCTGGAACTGGTGCTCTCCGCGATCGTCGCCCTGGTCGTCGGCCTGGTGCTCGGCTGGGCCGCCAGCAAGCTGCTGGACCTGCTCAACGACGCCACCCTCCAGGTCGGCCTGACGCTTCTGGTGCCGTATGCGGCCTACGTCCTGGCCGAGGAGCTGCATGGCTCCGGTGTCCTGGCCGTGCTCGTGACCGCGCTGTTCCTCGCCGAGGCCCGGGACCCGGACGACGTGCTGATGCGCCTGGCCGGGCACACGTTCTGGGAGGTGGTCGACACCCTGGTCACCGGGATCGCGTTCGGGTTGATCGGGCTGGAGCTGCACCAGGCGATCCGGACGGCGTCCGGGCGGTGGGACCGGATGCTCGTCTGGGCCGCGGCGATCGTCGGCGTCGTGGTGGTCGTACGGCTCGTGTATCTGCTGCCCGCGACCTGGCTCACCAAGCGGATGCACGCGATGCGGGACTACGACGAGGACATCCCCATGTCCTGGCGGGAGACCGTCGTGATGTGGTGGGCGGGGATGCGCGGCGTGGCCTCGGTGGCGCTGGCCCTCGCCATTCCCCTGACGATGGACGACGGGTCGCGCTTCCCCGACCGGGACGAGATCGTGTTCATCGCCTTCGGAGTGATCATGGCGACGCTGGTGCTCCAGGGGCTGACGCTGCCGTGGCTGGTGCGGAGGCTGGGGGTGCGGGCCGACACGGTGAAGGAGAAGGAGTTCGAGAGGGTGCTTGCGGTCCGCGCGGCCAAGGCGGCGAAGCGGAGGCTCAAGGAGATCGAGGACGTCGAGGAGCTCCCGGAGGAACTGTCCGAGCAACTGCTGCGGCGGGCCTCCGACATCGGGGTGCGCATCAGCCCCGAACTCGCGGACGAGGAGCGGCGCGAGGCGCACCAGCAGCGTGCCAAGCGGCTGAAACGGCTGCGCAGGATCCAGGGTGAGATGCTCAGCGCGGCCCGGCACGAGGTGCTGGCGGCCCGCAGCGAACCGGGGTCGGACCCGGAGGTCGTCGACCGGGTGCTGCGCCACCTGGACGTGCGCAGCCTGCGCTGACCGCCGCGCCGGGCCGGCGACGCGTCCCGGGTGCCCGGGGGAAACAACCGTCCCGCGGATGCCCGGCTTTGTACGATCGGATCATGGCGCGCAATGTGGTGATCAGTGGTGGCGGCACGGGGATCGGGCTGGCGGCGGCGCGGGCGTTCGCGTCGGACGGGGATCGGGTGCTGCTCCTCGGCCGGCGTGCGGAGGTGCTGGAGAAGGCCGAGGTGCCCGGCGCGCTCACCTACGCGGCCGACCTGAGCGACCCCGGCGCGGTGCGCGGGGTCGCCCGCTTCGTGGCCGACGAGCTCGGCACCGTGGACGTCCTCGTCAACAGCGCGGGCGGAGCGGGCAATCTGGAGCCCGCGGCCGGCTCCGAGGACGTGCTCGACGCCGTGGCGCACACCTGGACCGTCAACTTCCGGCTGAACGTGCTGACCGCGACCCTGCTCACGGAGGCCCTGCGCGAGCGGCTCGCCTCGCCCGGCGGGCGCGTGCTGTTCCTCAGCTCCATCGCCGCCTACCGGGGCTCAGGCAGCGGGGCGTACGCCGGGTCCAAGGCGGCGCTGCACCCGTACGCCTTCGATCTGGCCCGCGAACTGGGACCGCGCGGGATCACGGTGAACGTGGTCGCGCCCGGCTATGTCGAGGACACCGGGTTCTTCGGCGACGCGATGAACCCGGCGCGGCGCGAACGACTCATCGCGGAGACGTCGACCGGCCGCGCCGGGACGCCCGGCGACATCGCCGAGACCCTGCACTGGCTGGCGTCCCACGGAGCGGGACACATCACCGCACAGGTGATCCAGGTCAACGGCGGTGCCGAACGGGGGCACTGACGGCCCGGCGCCTCAGCCCCGGCTCGTCCGCGACTCGTACGCCCTGCGGGCCGCTTCGGGCGACCTGTGGCCGTTCGCGCCGGGCGGGGGCACCGCGTCCGCCGTGTTGACCCGCGGCAGTGCGTAGGGGTGCTCTTCCGTCAGCCAGCGGATCATCTGTTCGCGGACCGTGACCCGGACCGTCCAGATGTCGTCCGGGTCCTTCGCCGTCACCAGCGCCCGTACCTGCATGGTGTTGGGCGTCGTGTCGGTGACCTGGAGACCGAGGGCGCGGCCGTCCCAGGCCGGGCACTCGCGCAGGATGTCGCGGAGCCTTTCGCGCATCGCCTCCACGGGCGCGGCGTGGTCGACGTGGAAGTAGACGATGCCCGTCATCTGCGGGCTGCCGCGCGACCAGTTCTCGAACGGTTTCGAGGTGAAGTACGACACCGGCATGGTGATCCGGCGCTCGTCCCACGTCCGCACCGTGAGGAAGGTGAGCGTGATCTCGTCGACCGTGCCCCACTCGCCGTCCACCACGACCGTGTCGCCGAGCCGCACCATGTCGCCGAACGCGATCTGCAGACCGGCGAAGAGGTTGGCGAGCGTGGACTGCGCGGCGACACCGGCGACGATGCCGAGGATGCCGGCCGACGCCAGCAGCGAGGCGCCGGCCGCGCGCATCGCGGGGAACGTCAGCAGCATGGCGGAGACCGCCATCACGCCGACCACGGCCGCCACCACCCGCATGATCAGCGACACCTGGGTGCGCACACGGCGGACCCGGGCCGCATCGTGGTGGGCGCGGGCGTAGCGGGTGTACGAGGTCTCGACGATCGCGGCGGCGATCCGAATCACCAGCCACGCGGCCGCACCGATCAGCACCAGCGTCAGGGTCCGGCCGACCCCGACCCGATGCTCCTCGAGGAGTTTCGCCTCGTCGTAGGAACCTCTCAGCAGGGCGGCGCACAGGACGAGCTGGTAGGGGATGCGGCCGCGACGGAGCAGGCCCCACAGGGGCGTCTCGGGGTGCCGGCCGTTCGCCTTGCGCAGCAGGATGTCCGTGCCCCACCCGATGAGCAGTGTGAGCACGACCGTGCCGCCGACGACGATCACCGGGCGCAGTACGTTCTCCATGCCTTCGAACGTAACCGCACGAAGCCATGATGAACATGTGACCCGGATCCACCCCGGAACACGCCGGCCACGGCACGGTCCGTAACGGCTGGCACGATGGACTCATGAACATCATGCTCTTCCACTCGACGTACGGACTGCGGCCGGCCGTCCGGGCCGCCGCCGACCGGCTCCGCGCCGCCGGGCACGAGGTGTGGACCCCCGACTTGTTCGACGGCCGCACCTTCGAGACGGTCGAGGAGGGCATGGCGTTCAAGGACGAGATCGGCAAGGAGGAGCTGCTCAAGCGAGCCGTCCTGGCCGCTGCGCCGTACTCGGAGCGAGAGCTCGTGTACGCGGGGTTCTCACTGGGCGCCGCCACCGCGCAGACCCTGGCTCTCGGCGACAGCAAGGCCCGTGGGCTTCTGCTGCTGCACGGCACCTCGGACATCGCGCCGACCGCCTCGGTGGACGACCTGCCGGTCCAGCTGCACGTCGCGGAGCCCGACCCGTTCGAGACGGACGACTGGCTGAGCGCCTGGTACCTGCAGATGGGCAGAGCGGGAGCCGACGTGGAGATCTACCGTTACGCGGGCGCCGGCCACCTCTACACCGACCCCGGTCTGCCGGACTGGGACGAGGAGGCGGCCGAGGCCACCTGGCGGGTGGCGCTCGGCTTCCTCGACAGCCTGTGAGCGGACTTGCCTGCCTGGATCACATCGCGCGGGGCGAGGATCACACCGGGTCGTAGGTGCGCTCCACCTTCTGCGTGCCGCTGCGGGTGCGGTACGAACGCGCCCACGAGGAGGTGGCGTTCGGGTTGGTGCGGTCGGACAGGACGTAGTAGTCCATCTGCGCCCGCTCGGCGGTGATGTCCAGGACTCCGTAACCGTGGCGATCGGTGTCCACCCACTGGACGTGCCGGTTGGCCGCGCGGATGACCGGTGAGGCCAGCGCGGAGACGGTGCCCTCGGGGACCTTGACGATGTCGTCGAGGTTGTCGGAGGTGACCGATGTGACCACGAACTCGGTGCCGGCCGAGGGGGACAGCGGATACGTACCGGCGTCGACGGGTATGTCGTTGGCCCACGCCATGTGGATGTCGCCGGTCAGGAAGACCGTGTTGCGGATGGCGTTGTCCCGCAGGTGGGCGAGGAGTTCCCGGCGGTCGTCCGTGTAGCCGTCCCACTGGTCGGTGTTGAGGGCGATGCCCTCCTGCGGCAGGCCCAGCAGCTTCGCCAGCGGCTTGAGCAGGTCGGCGGTGAGCGAGCCGACGGCGAAGGGCGAGATCATCACCGAGTTGCCGACCAGCCGCCAGGTGGTGTCCGAGGACTTCAGGCCCGCCTTCAGCCAGTCGAGCTGCGCGCGTCCCGTGATGGTGCGGTTCGGGTCGTCGACCGAACCGCTCGCCGTGGACGCCTGCTGCGAGCGGAAGGAGCGCAGGTCGAGCAGCGAGAGGTCGGCGAGCCTGCCGAAGCGCAGCCGGCGGTAGGTGGTGCCCTCGACCGCCGGGCGGACCGGCATCCACTCGAAGTACGCCTGCTTGGCGGCCGCCTTGCGGGAGGTCCAGGTGCCCTCGGCACCCTCGGCGTGGTTGACCGCGCCGCCCGACCAGGCGTTGTCGGCGAACTCGTGGTCGTCCCAGATCGCGATGACCGGCGCCTTGTGGTGCAGGGCCTGGAGGTCGGGGTCGGTCTTGTAACGGGCGTGCCGGACACGGTAGTCGGCGAGCGTGATGATCTCGTGGGCCGGGGAGTGCGGGCGGACGACCGTGCCGCGGGTCCCGTACTCACCGCTCTTGTACTCGTAGATGTAGTCGCCCAGGTGCAGCCACGCGTCCAGGTCGCCGCGGGCGGCCAGGTGGCGGTACGCCGAGAAGTAGCCGGCCTCCCAGTTGGCGCAGGAGACCACGCCGAAACGCAGTCCGGGCACCGTGGCGCCCGCGGCCGGGGCCGTGCGGGTGCGGGCGACGGGGGAGTCGGTGTCGCCGGCGGAGAAGCGGAACCAGTAGTCCGTGGCGGGCGCGAGACCGCGAACGTCGGCCTTGACCGTGTGGTCGGAGGCGGCGGTGGCGGTGACGGACCCCTTGGCGACGATGTCGGTCAGCGCCTTGTCCCTGGCGATGACCCAGCCGACCTCGGTGTCCGGGCCGGTCCCGGATCCGGGCAGTGCCTCGGCGGTGGGCGTCACCCGGGTCCACAGCAGAACGCCGTCCGGCAGCGGGTCGCCCGAGGCCACGCCGTGCAGGAAGGCGGGCGCGTCGGTGGCGGCACGGGCCGGGAGGGCGGCGGCGATCGGAACACCCAGGACGGCGGTGGCGGCAGCGGCCTTGACGACCGTACGGCGGCGCGGGGAGAGGGAATTGCCACTCTCGGATGATCTGTATCGACTGGTCACGGCCGATCAGATTACTGACCGGTACGCATAAAGAGCGGGCGAACATGGAAAGTTCGCCCGCTCTTTGTCCTCCGGACCCCGGGGCCGGACCGCCGGGGCCGGGGGTCAGCCCTGGGTCGCCTTGTCGATCGCCGTGGTGAACTCCGCCACGGTCATGGGCGCGTTCTGGCCGTCGGAGCCGGTGATCGTCTTGCCGTCCATCTTCAGGGTCGGAGTGCCCTGCACACCGCTCTTGTTGAAGACGTCGGACATGTCCAGCGCCCACTTGTCGTAGGTGCCGTCCTTCACGGCCTTCTGGAAGGCGGCATTGCCCTTGAGGGCGGACACGGTGTCAGCGACCTTGATCAGGTAGCTGTCGTCCTTGAACTTGTCGTCGGTCTCGTCGGGGTGCCACTGCTTGGAGTAGAGCGCCGTCTTGTACTCGAGGAAGGCCTCGGGGCTCACGTTCAGTGCGGCGCCCATGGCGCTCAGGGCGTTCTTGGAACCCTCGCCCTGGGAGTTGTTGTCGATGAACGAGGCGCCGAAGTACTGGATCTTGAACTTGCCGTCGTCGACGTCCTTCTTCACGGTCGCGCCGACGGTCTGCTCGAACTGGGCGCAGATCGGGCAGCGCGGGTCCTCGTACATCTCGAGGGTCTTCGGGGCGGTGCTCTTGCCGATGACGACGGTCGTGCCGTTGGTGCCGCTGGTGTTGGCCGGCTTGACGAGCTTGTCGTCCTTGGCCGCCTCCCAGTAGCCGGGCTTGTTGTTCTGGACGACGGCGTAACCTATGCCGCCGGCGGCGGCCAGGACCGCGACGACCGAGGCGGCGACGATGACCTGACGCTTCGCCTTGTCGCGTTTGGCCTGGCGCTCGCGCTCCTGACGCAGCCGCTCACGGGCCGCCGTCTTCGCCTCCTGGGCGTTGCGCTTGCTCATCGGGTGCTCTCCATGGGGATGTGCGCACGTGCGGTGCGCGGGATGGGTGGGGGTCTTCCGGTGCTCGGGTGGTTCAGGCGAAGGCGACCGAGCGCGGGGGACCCCGCCGTCCCAGGGAGTGCACGAACAGGCGGGTACGCGTGGTGACGGCGCGGTGGGCGGGGCGCGGGGCCCGGCGTGCGGGGGGAGAGCCGCACCGAGACCGCGGCGACGGCGACCAGCAGCGGCCGGAAGGTGGTGGCGGCCGCGGCGCGCAGCAGGTCGGCCAGCGCCCGCTCGCCCCTGCGCAGCCAGGCGGCCGCGAGGAGCCCCACACCGACATGCGCGGCGAGCAGCAGCCAGGCGGTGGCCGGATCCGCCTGCGCGAGCAGCGCCGCGACCCGGTCGGTGCCGGTGCCGGTGACCCGGGTCAGCGGTGTGCCCACGGTGCCGCCGCTGCACAGTACGTCCAGGCCGACCGAGCGCAGTGGACCGGTGACCGGGCCGCCCGCCCTGCCGTAGCAGGCGTGCTGGCCCGCGGTGAACACCGTGTCCGCGGTGAGCTCCAGGGGCACCAGCAGGGCCGCGATCTTCCCGAAGCCGCGCTCGCGGCCCGCCAGCGCGTAGGCCACGACGAAGACGGCGCCGGCGATCGCGGCGACCGTCCCCATCGGCAGCGGGACCTCGGACAGCAGCACGTGCGACGCGGTGCTGAGCGTCACGACCACGGCCGTGAACAGCGCCGCGCGCACGGCTCTGAGCTGGGTCCCGGATATGTCCATAGCGGTGAGAGTGTCGCATGCGCTCCCGTAAGGGGCCCTTAAAGGGGGGCCAGGTGTTACGGGAGCGTTGTGCGCCCTTTCGGCTAGGAGGGCCGCAGGCCGGGGATCCGGCCGTTGCGGAACAGGTCCACGAAGATCTGGTGGTCGGTACGCGCGCGTGCCCCGTACTCGTGGGCGAAGTCGGTCAGCAGTTCCGGGAAGCCCGGCTCGTCGGCGGCGATCGCGGCGTCGATGGCCCGCTCCGTGGAGAAGGGCACCAGGGACTCGCCGGACTGGTCGTCCGCCGCCGCGTGCATGGCCGCCGTGGCGCGGCCCAAGTCGGCGACGACCGCAGCGATCTCCTCCGGGTCGTCGATGTCGCCCCAGTCCAGGTCCACGGCGTACGGCGACACCTCGGCGACCAGCTGGCCCGAGCCGTCCAGCTCGGTCCAGCCCAGCCACGGGTCGGCGTGCGCCTGCAGGGCCCGTTGGGAGATCACCGTGCGGTGGCCCTCGTGCTGGAAGTAGTCGCGGATCGCCGGGTCGCTGATGTGACGGGAGACGGCCGGGGTCTGGGCCTGCTTGATGTAGATCACCACGTCGTTCTCCAGGGCGTCGCTGTTGCCCTCGAGAAGGATGTTGTAGGACGGCAGGCCCGCGGAGCCGATGCCGATGCCGCGGCGGCCGACCACGTCCTTGACGCGGTAGGAGTCCGGGCGCGCCAGGGACGACTCCGGCAGCGTCTCCAGATAGCCGTCGAAGGCGGCGAGCACCTTGTAGCGGGTGGCGGCGTCCAGCTCGATGGAGCCACCGCCGGGCGCGAACCGCCGCTCGAACTCGCGGATCTCCGTCATCGAGTCCAGCAGTCCGAAGCGGGTCAGCGAGCGGGCGTCGCGCAGCGCGTCCAGGAGCGGGCCCTGCGCGGTGTCCAGCGTGAAGGGCGGCACCTCGTCCCGCTTGGCGCCGGTCGCGAGGGCGTGGATGCGCTCGCGGTAGGCCGCGGCGTAGATCGTCACCAGCTCGGTGATCTGCTCGTCGCTGAGGGCCTTCGCGTACCCGATCAGCGCCATGGAGGCCGCGAAGCGCTTCAGGTCCCAGGTGAAGGGGCCGACGTAGGCCTCGTCGAAGTCGTTCACGTTGAAGATCAGGCGGCCCGTGGAGTCCATGTACGTGCCGAAGTTCTCGCCGTGCAGATCGCCGTGGATCCACACCCGGGAGGTGCGGTCGTCCAGGTACGGGCCGCCGCGCTTCTCGGAGTCGAGGTCGTGGTAGAAGAGGCACGCCGTGCCCCGGTAGAACGCGAACGCGGAAGCCGCCATCTTGCGGAACTTCACGCGGAACGCGGCCGGGTCGGCGGCGAGCAGCTCGCCGAAGGCGGTGTCGAAGACGGCGAGGATCTCCTCGCCGCGTTGCTCGGCGCTGAGCTGCGGGACCGACATCGCTGGGTGCCTCCAGGTGCAGGTGGTGCGTGACGTGTGGGACGGGGCGTCCGTCCCCTTCCAACGGACGACGGTACGCGGGAGTGCCCGTGACCCTCGCACGAGGACACGGGCGGTCAGGCCCGTGTCCGTCGCATGAAGATACGGGCGCACGGCCGGTGCCCGCCGCGCGAAGGTGCGGGTGCGTGGTCCGTGTCCCCCGGATGAAGGTACGCGTGGAAGGCCGTCGGGTGTCAGTGCCGAGGCATAGACTTCGACGCTGTCCCCCAGACTGTCCGCAGCCTGTCGGACCCCCGTTGACGTCCGTTCTCCTTGGAGGCCGAAGCCGTGTCGAAGCCGCCGTTCACGCACCTGCACGTCCACACCCAGTACTCGCTGCTGGACGGTGCCGCGCGGCTGAAGGACATGTTCAACGCGTGCAACGAGATGGGCATGACGCACATCGCCATGTCGGATCACGGCAACCTCCACGGGGCGTACGACTTCTTCCACTCCGCGAAGAAGGCCGGGATCACCCCGATCATCGGCATCGAGGCGTACGTCGCGCCCGAGTCCCGGCGCAACAAGCGCAAGATCCAATGGGGCCAGCCGCACCAGAAGAGAGACGACGTCTCCGGTTCCGGCGGTTACACCCACAAGACGATGTGGGCGGTGAACAGGACCGGCCTGCACAACATCTTCCGCCTGTCCTCGGACGCGTACGCCGAGGGCTGGCTGCAGAAGTGGCCGCGTATGGACAAGGAGACGATCTCCCAGTGGTCCGAGGGGATCGTCGCCTCCACCGGCTGCCCCTCGGGCGAGGTGCAGACCCGGCTGCGCCTCGGCCACTTCGACGAGGCGCTGAAGGCCGCCGCCGAGTACCAGGACATCTTCGGCAAGGACAAGTACTTTCTGGAGCTCATGGACCACGGCATCGAGATCGAGCGCCGGGTCCGCGACGGCCTGCTGGAGATCGGCAGGAAGCTCGGCATCCCGCCGCTGGTCACCAACGACTCGCACTACACGTACGCCCACGAGGCGGGAGCGCACGACGCCCTGCTGTGCATCCAGACGGGCAAGAACCTCTCCGACCCGGACCGCTTCAAGTTCGACGGCACCGGCTACTACCTGAAGTCCACCGACGAGATGTACGCCGTCGACTCCTCGGACGCCTGGCAGGAGGGCTGCGCCAACACGCTCCTCGTCGCCGAGATGGTCGACACGACGGGCATGTTCGAGAAGCGTGACCTCATGCCCAAGTTCGACATCCCCGAGGGCTACACCGAGGTCACCTGGTTCAAGGAGGAGGTCCGCCGCGGCATGGAGCGCCGCTTCCCCGGCGGCATCCCCGAGGACCGCCAGAAGCAGGCCGACTACGAGATGGACGTCATCATCTCGATGGGCTTCCCGGGCTACTTCCTCGTCGTCGCCGACTTCATCATGTGGGCCAAGAACAACGGCATCGCGGTGGGTCCCGGCCGTGGTTCCGCGGCCGGTTCGATCGTCGCCTACGCCATGGGCATCACCGACCTGGACCCGATCCCGCACGGCCTGATCTTCGAGCGGTTCCTCAACCCCGAGCGCATCTCGATGCCCGACGTCGACATCGACTTCGACGAGCGCAGGCGCGTCGAGGTGATCAGGTACGTGACGGAGAAGTACGGCGCCGACAAGGTCGCCATGATCGGCACGTACGGCACCATCAAGGCCAAGAACGCGATCAAGGACTCCGCGCGCGTGCTGGGCTACCCGTACGCGATGGGCGACCGCATCACCAAGGCCATGCCGGCCGACGTCCTCGGCAAGGGCATCCCGCTGTCCGGCATCACCGACTCCAGCCACCCCCGGTACTCGGAGGCGGGCGAGGTCCGCGGGATGTACGAGAACGAGCCGGACGTGAAGAAGGTCATCGACACCGCCAAGGGCGTCGAGGGCCTGGTGCGGCAGATGGGTGTGCACGCGGCCGGTGTGATCATGTCCAGCGAGACCATCACCGAGCATGTGCCCGTCTGGGTGCGGCACACCGACGGCGTGACCATCACCCAGTGGGACTACCCGAGCTGCGAGTCGCTCGGCCTGCTGAAGATGGACTTCCTCGGTCTGCGCAACCTGACGATCATGGACGACGCCGTCAAGATGGTGAAGTCCAACAAGGGCGCGGACATCGACCTGCTGAGCCTCCCGCTGGACGATCCCAAGACCTTCGATCTGCTCCAGCGCGGTGACACCCTCGGTGTCTTCCAGTTCGACGGCGGGCCCATGCGCTCCCTGCTGCGTCTGATGAAGCCGGACAACTTCGAGGACATCTCCGCCGTCTCGGCCCTGTACCGCCCGGGCCCGATGGGCATGAACTCGCACACCAACTACGCCCTGCGCAAGAACGGCCAGCAGGAGATCACGCCGATCCACCCGGAGCTCGAGGAGCCGCTCAAGGAGGTTCTGGACGTCACCTACGGCCTGATCGTCTACCAGGAGCAGGTGCAGAAGGCCGCCCAGATCATCGCGGGCTACTCGCTCGGCGAGGCCGACATCCTCCGCCGCGTGATGGGCAAGAAGAAACCGGAGGAACTGGCGAAGAACTTCACCATCTTCCAGACCGGCGCGCGCAAGAACGGCTACAGCGACGAGGCCATCCAGGCCCTGTGGGACGTACTGGTCCCCTTCGCCGGCTACGCGTTCAACAAGGCCCACTCGGCCGCGTACGGCCTCGTGTCGTACTGGACCGCCTATCTGAAGGCGAACTACCCCGCCGAGTACATGGCCGGGCTCCTCACCTCGGTCAAGGACGACAAGGACAAGTCGGCCGTCTATCTGAACGAGTGCCGTCGCATGGGCATCAAGGTGCTCCCGCCCAATGTGAACGAGTCGGAGTCGAACTTCGCCGCCCAGGGCGACGACGTGATCCTCTTCGGCCTCTCCGCCGTGCGCAACGTCGGTACGAACGTCGTCGAGTCGATCATCAAGTGCCGCAAGGCCAAGGGGAAGTACGCCACCTTCCCGGACTACCTGGACAAGGTCGAGGCGGTGGTGTGCAACAAGCGCACCACGGAATCGCTGATCAAGGCGGGCGCCTTCGACACGATGGGGCACACCCGCAAGGGGCTCACCGCGCAGTACGAGCCGATGATCGACAACGTGGTCGCGGTCAAGCGCAAGGAGGCCGAGGGGCAGTTCGACCTCTTCGGCGGTCTCGGTGAGGAGCAGAGCGACGAGCCCGGCTTCGGCCTCGACGTCGCGTTCACGGACGAGGAGTGGGACAAGACCTATCTCCTCGCCCAGGAGCGGGAGATGCTCGGTCTGTACGTCTCCGACCACCCGCTCTTCGGCCTGGAGCACGTGCTCTCCGACAAGGCCGACGCGGGCATCGCCCAGCTCACCGGAGGTGAGCACGCTGACGGTGCGGTCGTGACCATCGGCGGCATCATCTCCGGCCTGCAGCGCAAGATGACCAAGCAGGGCAACGCGTGGGCGATCGCGACGGTCGAGGACCTCGCGGGCTCCATCGAGTGCATGTTCTTCCCGGCGACCTACCAACTTGTGTCGACCCAACTCGTCGAGGACGCCGTCGTGTTCGTCAAGGGCCGCCTCGACAAGCGCGAGGACGTGCCCCGGCTGGTCGCGATGGAGCTGATGGTCCCCGACCTGTCGAACGCGGGCACCAACGCGCCCGTGGTGCTCACCATCCCGGCGACCCGGGTGACCCCTCCCATGGTGAGCCGGCTCGGTGAGATCCTCAGCCAGCACAAGGGCGACAGCGAGGTCCGCATCAAGCTCCAGGGCCCGCGCAAGACGACCGTCCTGCGCCTGGACCGGCACCGGGTCAAGCCGGATCCGGCGCTCTACGGGGATCTGAAGGTTCTGCTCGGCCCTTCCTGCCTGGCCGGCTGACCGCCGGCGGCGAGGCGACCGCGGCCCGGTGAGCCGAGCCGCTGCGCCCAAGGGGCGCACCCGTCCACGGGTGCGCCCCTCTTTATGTTCCGGGGCTTCAACGGCCCTGGCGCAGGCTTCAGTTGTGGCCGAAGCTCTTCTGCTTCTTACGGGCGACATCCGCGGGGCTGCCCTGGACCTGCGACACCGGGGAATCGTGCGACTCCGAAGCGGGCCTGTGCGACTGATCCTGTGCCTGCTCGGGCTGCGAGGAGCGGCTCTGCGTGCCGGCCTGCTTGCGGTTCTTGTTCTTGGCCATGGTGATGCCTCCTGTGGGGGATCTAGGGGCCAGGGCCGGGACCAGATTCACATAGGCTGATAAAGAACGCATTTCGTGCAATTACCGTCCGTGACAAAGGCAGTGGAGGGGCCGTGACCGCATTCCGCCACGCCGAAGATCGAGTTCGGGCCGTTAACCTCCCGGCGGTCGGGCAGACTCGAAGGAAGCCCGAAGCAAACCTCCCGGAAAGAGGGTGGAACGCGTGGACCGCTGCATCGTCCTGGTGGACGCCGGGTATCTGCTCGGGGCTGCCGCCAGTCTGCTCGCCGGGGAGCCCTCGAGGTCCCGGATCACCGTCGACCACGCGGCTCTCATCCTGGGATTGCGCGAACGCGCCGAGTCGGACACCGAACGGCCGCTGCTGCGCATCTACTGGTTCGACGGCGCCCCCGACCGGGTGCCGCAGCCGGAGCACCGCAGGCTGCGAGTGATGCCCCGGGTGACCGTGCGCCTGGGCGCGCTGACCCGCAGCGACGGACGGTGGGCGCAGAAGGGCGTCGACGCCGCGATGCACGCGGAACTGACCGAGCTGGCCCGCAACCGCGCCTGCTCGGACATCGTGCTCGTCACCGGCGACGGGGATCTGCTGCCGGGCATGATGGCCGCGAAGGAGCACGGGGTCGCCGTGCACCTGTGGGCCGTCCAGGCGGCCGACGGCGACTACAACCAGTCCGAGGACCTGGTCGCCGAGGCCGACGAGCGGCGTGTGCTCGACCGGACCTGGATCACCAAGGCCGTGCGGGCCAAGGAACTGGGCGGGGTGTGCGCGCCCCCGCCGGCGCCGCGCCCGGAGATCGCCGCGATCCTGTCGGCTCCGCTGCCCGAGTCCGCGCTCGCCACCACCGCGGAGCGGCCCGCCGCCCAGCCCGAGCACGTCACGGCGTCCGCCTCGCCGAACGGCACCCAGGAGCGGGTGTCGGCCCCCAAGGGCGTCCCCACCCCGAAGGACCTGGCGACCCTGAGGGCGCACGGCGCGCCCCCCGTGCAGCAGCCCGCCGGGGCCACCCTGCGGTGGTCCTCCGACAAGGGCTGGGTGGACCGGCCCGTCGCCGCCGAGCCGCCGGACGCCGTCTCGCTGCCGACACTGGCGCAGCTGACGACCGCGGAGCAGCGCTGGGCGGACCGGGAGGAGGACATCACCACGGTGGGCGGGGACCCCTACGAGGTGGGGCAGGTGTTCGCGCGGCGGTGGATCGGGCGACTCGCCGACCAGACGCAGCTGCAGAAGCTGTCGGGCATGTATCCGCGTGTGCCGCACCGCATCGACGGGGAACTGCTGCGCTACGCGGCGCGGTTCGGGCTGCTCGCGCACAAGGACGACCAGATCGACGAGCGTGACCGGTACGCCATCCGGGCCGGGTTCTGGAGGGAGATCGACCAGCGCACCGCGACGGAGCACTCACCTGCCGGGCCCTGAAGCACGCGGGGCCGACGGGCCCCGGGAGCCGGGCGACCGGCGGTACCCCGTACCCTCGTCCCTTGTGAGTACGCGCACCGCACAGGCACAACGGCAGAGTGGCGCCGTCGTGTGCGCCGTGCGGGGGTTGGCCAAGACCTATCCGGCGGTACGCGGCCGACGCGGCGCGCCCGGGTCCCCCGAGGTGCGCGCCACCGACGACGTACGGCTGGACATCCGCCGCGGTGAGATCTTCGGGCTGCTCGGGCCGAACGGCGCCGGAAAGTCCACCCTCGTACGCCAGCTGACCGGTCTGATGCGTCCCGACCGCGGCAGTATCGAGATCCTCGGACATGACATCGTGCGCCACCCCGAGCGGGCGGCGCGGATCCTTGCCTATCTCGGGCAGGAGTCCACCGCGCTCGACGAGCTGACCGTCTCGCTCGCCGCCGAGACGACGGGGCGGCTGCGCGGTCTCGAGGTGCGTCGGGCGCGCGAGGAGCGGGACGACGTGCTCGCGGAACTCGGTCTCACATCGATCGCCTCACGACCGCTCAACAAGCTCTCCGGCGGCCAGCGCCGGCTCGCGTGCTTCGCCGCCGCGCTCATGGGGGACCGTCCGCTGCTCGTGCTCGACGAGCCGACCACCGCGATGGACCCCGTCGCCCGGCGGGCCGTGTGGGCCGCCGTGAACCGGCGGCGCGCCGAGCGGGGGAGCACCGTCGTGCTCGTGACCCACAACGTCATCGAGGCGGAGACCGTTCTCGACCGGGTCGCCGTCCTCGACCGGGGACGTGTCATCGCCTGCGACACGCCGGCAGGCCTCAAGGAGCGCGTGGCGGGCGAGGTGCGGGTCGAACTCGTGTGGCGCGAGCAGGCGCCGCTCGAGGTGCCCGAGGTCGCGGCACTGCGCGCCCGCGCCGTGGAGTCCGGCCGGCGGTGGTCGCTGCGGATGGCCCCCGAGGAGGCGCGTGCGGCCGTCGCCACCGTGACGGGCGGTGCCGCCTTCGCCGCCCTCGACGACTTCACACTGGCCACCCCCAGCCTGGAGGACGTCTACCTGGCGCTCGGCGGGAGCACCCAGGGGCTGGTGAAGGCATGAGCGCGCGGGTCGCCGGGTCCGTATGGAGCGGAAGGGGCGCCGCGTCCGTGCCGGGCGGGGCGGCAGCAACGAAGAGGAGCAGCGCGACGTGAGTGTCGTACCCGCCGAGGTTCTGCCCGGCGTCAGGGTGGCCGACGACGACGCGGAGGAAACCGCGGTCCTCGGGCCGCGGCCGCGGCTGTGGCCGTCCCTGGCCGCCGTGTACCGCGCGCAGCTCTCCCGGGCCCGGGTCGCACGGATCCCGCTGCTGTTCGTGGCGACGTTCCAGTCGATCGGCATCATGGTCATGTTGCGCGGGGTCGTGTCCGGCGGGGACGACGCGCGGTCGGTGGTGGCGGGCTCGTCCGTGCTCGTGGTCGCCTACGTCGGGCTGAACCTGCTGGCGCAGTACTTCGGCCAGCTGCGCGCGAACGGTGGACTCGACCACTACGCCACGCTGCCGGTGCCCGCCTCCGCGGTGGTCCTGGGGGCGGCCGGGGCGTACGCGTCCTTCACCGTGCCCGGAACGGTGGTGACCGCCGTCTTCGGGTGTGTGCTCTTCGGGCTGCCGTTCGCCCATCTGTGGGTACTGCTCGCGGTGATCCCGCTGGCCGGGGCCGCGCTGTCCGGGCTCGGCGCCGCGCTCGGGCTGCTCGCGCCGCGCCCCGAACTGGCTACGCTGCTCGGCCAGCTGGGCATGTCGGCGGCGCTGCTGCTGGGCGTGCTGCCGGCCCACCGGATGCCGGAGGTCGTACAGCTCGTGCGGGACGCCCTGCCGTCGACCTATGGTGTCGAGGCGTTCGCGCGGACCTTCGGCGGAGATCCGGACTGGGCGCTCGTCCTCGGTGACCTGGGGGTGTGCGCCGCCGTCGGGGTGGCTTCGCTCGCCCTGGCGACCTGGGCGTACCGCCGAGCGGCCGTCCGGTGACGCCTTTGACCGACACGACTGGCAGGATGTGAAGGTGACCGCTCCGTTGACTCCTCCCCCGCCGCCGCATGAACAGTCACCGCACTCTGCGCATCACGGGTGGCAAGCCGTGTCCGCCCCTCCGGGAGCCGGACCCGCCCCGCACGGAGCCACGCCCGCGTTCAAGACGGACGGGCCCGGAATGAAGACCGAGGTGCTGGAGGCGGCTGTCATCACGGTGTGCGTCGCCCTCGCGGGGGTGGTGCTCGGGTTGTTGTGGGCGTGGCTCGCGCCGCGTGTTCCGCTGGTGGGAGATCTGGTCGACAAGAACTGGGTCGTCTATCTGAAGGACACCGAGGGCGAGCAGGCCATCGGTGTGGACGGGACGTTCACCCTGCTGGCGCTCGCCTTCGGCGCCGTCAGCGCCCTCGTCGTCTTCCTGGCGCGTCGGCGCGGCGGGGTCCCGCTGGTCGTGGCGCTCGCTCTGGGCGGACTGCTCGGCTCCGTGCTGGCCTGGCGTGTCGGGGTCTGGCTCGGACCCACGCAGAACGTGATCGCCCACGCCAAGACCGTAGGCAAGGGGGTGACGTTCTCCGCGCCCCTGAAGCTGGGCGCGAAGGGGGCGCTGCTGGCGTGGCCGCTGGCCGCCCTGGTGGTGCACCTCGGTCTGACGGGTCTGTTCGGCCCGCGTGATCCGGACCCGTACGCGACCTCCTACGGGGGGCCGCCCGCGGCGTGACCCCCGGGGGCGCCAAGGCGCCGGGCCGGCTCAGCCGAGCCGCCCGGCGCTGATCTTGTTGCGGGACGTGGTCACGACGGCCGGTGGCCGTGATTGGCGTGACCCTTCTTCGTGCGCCATTTGCGCTTGCGTGTCCTCTTCGACATGTTTCCGTACTAGCCGAGGAACGGCCGTCCGTCGAGTGCTCACGCACGCGCGATCGGCGCCAGGATCGCCTCTGTGACCCTCGCGAGGTCGTCGGGGGCCAATTCCACCTCCAGGCCGCGGCGGCCCGCCGAGACGCAGATCGTGGCGTGCGACGACGCCGAGTCGTCGACCACCGTGCGCAGCTTCTTGCGCTGGCCCACCGGAGAGATGCCGCCCCGCACGTACCCGGTCGTGCGCTCTGCCAGGGTCGGGTCGGCCATCGCGGCGCGCTTGCCGCCCACCGCGGTCGCCAGCGCCTTCAGGTCCAGTGATCCCGCCACGGGGACCACCCCGACGACCAGTGCGCCGTCCACGTCCGCCACCAGCGTCTTGAAGACCCGGTCGGGGGACACGCCCATCGCCTCCGCCGCCTCCTCGCCGTAGGAGGGGTGGGACGGGTCGTGTTCGTAGGAGTGGACCGTGAACTCCACTCCGGCCGAGGTCAGCGCCACCGTCGCCGGGGTTCCCCCGGGCTGCTGCTTCTTGGTCTTCTTCGCCATCCCGGCCGTTCCCCACATGTCGTGCTTCAGTTCAGACTGGTCGGAGTCCGTGTCAGCTCGGACGCCGGCAACGACGGCAGACTACGGATGATCGACGTCTCCGAGCGAAGCAGTTTCAGCTCGTCGCGGAGGCGGGAGGCGGTGTCCGGTGCCTGGAGCAGCCGCTGCTTCGTCGGCGTGTCCAGCATCACCGCCGCCGCCACCAGGTAGGACACCACCGACGGCTCGTCCGGCAGATCCGCACCCGTCGACAGCGACCTCTCCCGCGCGCCCGCGAGCCGCTTCTGGTACTGCCGGAACGCCCGCAGCACACCCTCCGCGAGCGCGCCCGCCTCGTCGCCCTGCTCCTCCGGCAGCTCCTCCAACTCGGCCGTCAGATACGGGCCCGAGGCGTCCACCGAGAGCAGACGGACACGGGTGGTGCCCGTCGCCAGCACCTCGAACGTGCCGTCGGCCCGTTCCCGGACCGTCGCCGCGTCCGCGATACAGCCCACCCTGTGGAAGGCCTTGGCCGGATCAGCCCCGAAACCCGCGGCGGGTCCCCGGTCGGGCACGGTTGTCGGGTCGGGCATGCCCGGAGTGCTGGGAGCCACCTCGTGGCCGTCGCGGATCGCGACGACGGCGAAGCGGCGCGGTTCGTCCTCGGGGGTCTTCAGGAGTTCGCGCATCATGGCGCGATAGCGCTCCTCGAAGACGTTCAGCGGGAGCACGAGTCCCGGGAACAGCACCGAGTTCAGGGGGAAGAGCGGGAGCCGGACGGTGGTCACGACGGGAAAGCCTAATGGCCGCGCGACGACGTGGGCCCGGCATGCCCACTTCGTGGAAGCAGCGGCCGGGCCGGACGCGCGGGCCGGCCGGCCGACACCTCGCGGCTGACGCCCTCCCGTAGCCGCAGGAACAGGCCCAGGGGATCGTCGTCGACCCGGTCCCAGGGGAACGAGGTGGCATACGGGCCGATCATGCGCAGCTGGGCCATCGCGTCCTCCCAGCGCTCCAGCCCGACCAGGACGAACGTCAGGAGGTTGCGCACCTCCGCGGGCCACGGGTCGGCGGCCGCGTACCGTGCCGACAGCGCGATCGCCCGGTCCGCCGCCGCGTCCAGCCGTTCGCGGCCCACCTCCGTGCCGCCGCCGTAGGCGAGATAGGCGAAGGCCGCACGCACGGGGAGCGCCTGCACGAGGGAGCCGGGCAGCGTGTCCTGCGCGGCGGTCTCGGCGAAGTCGAGGCACTCGCCGTGCGATCCGTGCCAGGAGGAGGCGAGGTAGCGCAGGGCCGCCACGTGGCAGCCGTAGTGGTGCGCGCAGCGGTGAACTGCCTCGCCCCACAGGCGTTCGAACTCCCGGTGGCCCGCTTCGGTGCCCCGTGCGTGGTCGAGCGCGATCCGCCACGGCACGGGGTCGCGCGGATCGCCCTCGCAGGCGGTCGCGATCAACGGGCCCGTCAGCCGCAGCAGTTCGGCACGGTCGGGTGACTCCCACGCGTGCGTCAGGGTCAGTTCCGCCTTCACCAGCAGCGCGTCCGGGTCGTCAGGGGAGACGGCGCACCACTCCTCGAACCATTCGTCGCGAAAGCGGGCGAAATCGGCGAGCCGTGTCACATACCGGTCGCGGTCCTCCCACTCGGCGTTCTCCCGTGTGGTCGCGAGCAGTTTGGCCGCCGGGCCGTGGTCGCCCTGGGCCGCCGCGACCAGCGCCGGTGCGAGGTGCTCGTCGGGGGCGTCGAGCAGCACCTCGGCGTCCGCGGGCAGCCCGGGAGCGAGGTGGGAGGAGGAACGGGTCATCCGTGTCGTACGGATGAACGCGCGCAGCAGTGACATGGTGTCGACCATTGAAAAGCCGCAGGTCGGGAACGCGCCAGGGCGAAAACCCAATCCGCAGTTAGTTGTACTCTCAATAGTCAAGAGTAGGTAAAAGAAGGCTGTTTCGGTGCTGTTGGGCCCCTATGTGTATGCCGTCCGGCCGCTGCCCGGTTCAGCCCCGCCGCAGCAGGCGCGTCGCCCCCGCCGCGATGGTCGTCGCCAGGATCCAGCCCAGCAGGATGACCACCGCGGAAAGCCACTGCCAGCCGCCGCTCAGCTGCCACTGCCCGACCTGGCCGAGGTCGATGACGGGCAGGAGCAGGTCAAGGGCGAGGAGGGAGGGGTTCCACGCCGGATGGCCGTCCTTGTTCACCGGGGGGTGGCTCGCGTGCGAGAACGCGATGGACGTCGCCGCCCACAACACCGCCATCCACACCGCCGCGCGGCCGGGCCGGTAGCCGTAGGCGACGGTCCAGTCCTGCGCGTACCCCCACAGCTTGGCCCCGAGCGGCAGCGTCTCGCGTCGGCGCCGCTGCTTGGCGAGCAGCACCTCGCGGGCGTCCTCGTCCTCCCCGGAATTGCGCAGCACGGTCGCGAGCCGCTCATAGGGTTCCGGGTTGTACTCGGCGGTCGCCGCCGACACCCACTCCAGGCGCCGGGCGAGCGGGAAGGCGTCCTGCGGGACGAGGTTCTCGTAGGTGAAACCGCCCATGTGCAGGTTGCCTGTGACCGGCCAGCTCGTCCATCGGTCGACGAGGGTGACGATCCGGCCGCCCGAGAGGACCACCTTGCCGCGCTCGGGTCCCTCGCCCAGGAAGCGCAGCTCCGGGGTCTGGATCCGGCGCAGGGACAGCTCCTGGTCGTCCTCCAGGGCGAAGAGGGCCTGCTCGAGGTCGACGGCGTCCCCGAACCGCCCGTCGTCCAGTCGGATCCCGCCCCGGCACTCGAACCGCTGCACCCGCGTCCCGCGCGCGGGCGTCGTCCCACTGGTCAGCAGCGGATTGCCGACGCCCGCCGGGGTGAGGTAGAGCGAGCGCTCCACCGTCAGCTGCGGGGCGTTCAGCGCCAGCCGGCCGTACGGGTTGGTCAGCCGGGCGCCGCGCAGACTCAGTGAGACGCCGACGGTCGCGCTGCGCAGGCTCAGCTCGCCGTGCGACTCCAGCATCTCGGCCTGGAGGTCCTGTCCGACGGTCAGCCCGTCCGCGGTGATCGAGCGGCCGCGCCGGTCCCGGTACACGACGGCCTGGTTGAGCAGCAGATCGGTGCCGATGTGCGCGTCGGTGAGCCGCACGCCGTTGTGGAAGCGGCAGCGGGGCAGATGCAGATCACCCTCGGTCTGCACCCGTGCCGCCTCCAGACGCGGCACCGAGCAGTCCACCAGCCGTACGGTCGTGAAGCGGGCCTCCGGCAGGAGGACCTCCTTCTCGAACCGGCAGGCCATCAGCTCCACGTAGGGCACGATCGTGCCGCCCGCCAGGTCCAGCGTGTCGGTGATCCGCACACCGGTCAGCTTGAGCGAGGAGACCCGCCCCGCCAGCGCGTGCGGCCCGTCCAGGAGCAGCCAGGCCACGATCCGTGCCCGCACGGAGCGGTCGGGTCCCCAGGGGACGCCGCCGTGCGGATCGTCCGCGGCGGCGTCCCCGCTGCGCAGGTCGTACTCGCTGCCGTTGCGGAAGGCCTGCCACATCCCGGCCTCTGTCGCGGTCAGGTCCTCCGGCAGGTCCCCGTCGTGGACGCCGGCACCCTCGGTCACGGCACCTTCCCTTCTCCCCGGCTACTCACGGGTCACGTACGACCGTTCATGCCCGTTGTGTGACCGGCCGAACGCTATCGGTGAAGACGATCTTCCGGGCGGGGTGTCGGTCACCCGATCCGGCCATCCCGGATGCCCGTCACACCGCCGTGGCGGGTCGCGGAACCGCATCGCCGGAGGTCGAGGGGCCCGGGGCCGGTCGGCGCACGGTCTCGGCGCCACCGCGCATGAGGGCCGGGAGCCGGGGGCGGCGGACCCGGGCCGATCGGATCCCAGGTACCGGAACGCGGATTCCGGATCGCGGACGGCGAGGCGTTTCGGGGCCCGCCCGGAGCGGCGGTTGCGCCCCGGCGGTCGCGAGCGTCGCCGGGCAGTTCGGCCGGATCTCGGCGCCGGTGTGGAGCGGGTGGCCGTTCGGGGCACACCGGACCAAACTCCGGCATCCGGCGGGTCCGCCGGCGGGCGGACACCTCGAGCCCGGTGCCGGGGCCGGGAGCGGGCCGCCGGGCACCCCCCTTGCCGACTGGCGCCGGGTGTGTCGCCCACGCCGCGACACGCGCGGGCGCGGGTCGGCCGCCGCGCGAGCGGGGCCCCCCGCCACCGCCCCGGTGGCCACGCAATCCGCGCGGCCGACCACGCTCCGTATCAGCCATTGATACGGCTGTCCAGCGGGCCATCGCCGTCTGAGAGAATTAGCCCTGTGATCTCCCGAATCGATCTGCGCGGCGACGCCCTCCCCGAAGGGCCTGCCCTGCGTGACCTGCTGCCCCGAGCCGACTTCGACGTTTCGGCCGCCCTGGAGAAGGTGCGCCCGATCTGCGAGGCCGTGCATCATCGCGGCGACGCGGCGCTGATCGACTTCGCCGAGAAGTTCGACGGTGTACGCCTGGAGTCCGTTCGGGTCCCGGCCGAGGCCCTCGGTGCGGCGCTCGACGGGCTCGACCCGGCCGTGCGCGCGGCCCTGGAGGAGTCCATCCGCCGCGCCCGTCTGGTCCACCGCGAGCAGCGCCGCACCGCGCACACCACCCGGGTCGTACCCGGCGGCACCGTCACCGAGAAGTGGGTTCCGGTGGACCGCGTCGGGCTGTACGCGCCGGGCGGCCGCTCCGTCTACCCCTCCTCCGTGATCATGAACGTCGTGCCCGCGCAGGAGGCGGGTGTCGAGTCCGTCGCCCTCGCCTCCCCGGCCCAGGCCGAGTTCGGCGGACTGCCGCACCCGACGATCCTGGCCGCCTGCGCCCTGCTGGGTGTCGACGAGGTGTACGCGGCCGGCGGTGCGACCGCGGTCGCCATGTTCGCCTACGGCACCGAGTCCTGCCCGCCGGCCACCATGGTCACCGGCCCCGGCAACATCTGGGTCGCCGCGGCCAAGCGCTACTTCACCGGCAGGATCGGCATCGACGCGGAGGCCGGTCCCACCGAGATCGCGGTCCTCGCGGACGAGACCGCCGATCCGGTGCATGTCGCCGCGGACCTGATCAGCCAGGCCGAGCACGACCCGCTGGCGGCCGCCGTCCTGGTCACCGACTCGGTGGACCTCGCCGACGCGGTGGAGAAGGAACTGGAGCCGCAGGTCGAGGCCACCAAGCACATCGAGGACCGGATCCGCCCGGCGCTCGCGGGCAGGCAGTCCGCGATCGTGCTCGTCGACGGCGTCGAGGAGGGCCTCAAGGTGGTCGACGCCTACGGTGCCGAACACCTGGAGATCCAGACGGCGGACGCCGCCGCGGTGGCCGACCGGGTGCGGAACGCGGGCGCGATCTTCGTCGGCCCCTGGGCGCCGGTCTCCCTCGGCGACTACGCGGCCGGTTCCAACCATGTGCTGCCGACCGGCGGATGCGCCTGCCACTCCTCGGGCCTGTCCGTCCAGTCCTTCCTGCGCGGCATCCATGTCGTCGACTACTCGAAAGACGCGCTGGCCGAGGTCGCCCACCATGTGGTGACGCTCGCGGAGGCGGAGGACCTGCCGGCGCACGGCGCCGCGATCAAGGCCCGGTTCGGCTGGAAGGTGCCTGAGAGCAAGTGAGCTTCGGAATCGACGATCTTCCCGTACGGGACGAACTGCGGGGGAAGTCGCCCTACGGCGCACCCCAGTTGGACGTCCCCGTGCGGCTGAACACCAACGAGAACCCGTACCCGCTGCCCGAGCCGCTGGTCGAGCGGATCGCCGAGCGGGTGCGCCACGCCGCCCGGCACCTCAACCGCTACCCGGACCGGGACGCCGTCGAGCTGCGTACGAGGCTCGCCGAGTACCTGACCAAGACCGGCGGGTACGAGGTCGCCCTCGAGAACGTCTGGGCGGCCAACGGCTCCAACGAGGTCATCCAGCAGCTGCTGCAGACGTTCGGCGGGCCCGGCCGCACGGCGATGGGTTTCGAGCCGTCGTACTCGATGCACGCGCTCATCGCGCGCGGTACCGGCACCGGCTGGATCCCGGGCCCGCGGGAGGAGGACTTCACGATCGACGTCGCCGCGGCCGAGAAGGCGATCGCCGAGAACCGGCCGGACGTCGTCTTCGTCACGACCCCCAACAACCCCACCGGCAACGCGGTCCCCGCCGGGACGGTCCTCGCCCTGTACGAGGCCGCGCAGGCGGCGAAGCCCTCCATGGTCGTCGTGGACGAGGCGTACATCGAGTTCAGCCACGGCAACTCGCTGCTGCCGCTCATCGAGGGCCGGCCGAACCTCGTCCTGTCGCGGACGATGTCGAAGGCATTCGGGGCGGCGGGCCTGCGCCTCGGCTACCTCGCCGCCCACCCGGCGGTCGTGGACGCGGTCCAGCTCGTACGGCTGCCGTACCACCTGTCGGCGATCACCCAGGCGACCGCCCTGGCCGCCCTGGAGCACACCGACACTCTGCTGAAGTACGTCGAGCAGCTGAAGTCCGAGCGGGACCGGCTCGTCGCGGAACTGCGCGCGCTCGGGTACGACGTGACGGATTCCGACGCGAACTTCGTGCAGTTCGGACGGTTCGCCGACGCCCACGAGGCCTGGCGGGGAATCCTCGACCGGGGTGTCCTGGTCCGGGACAACGGCGTGCCCGGATGGCTGCGGGTGTCCACCGGAACCCCACAGGAGAACGACGCGTTCCTCGACGCGGTACGTGAACTGAAGAAGGAGTACAGCGCATGACTCGCGAGGGACGCGTCGGAAGAATCGAGCGCACCACCAAGGAGACCTCGGTCCTCGTCGAGATCGACCTCGACGGCACCGGGAGGACCGACATCGCCACCGGTGTCGGCTTCTACGACCACATGCTCGACCAGCTGGGCAGGCACGGTCTGTTCGACCTGACGGTGAAGACCGACGGCGATCTGCACATCGACTCGCACCACACCATCGAGGACACCGCCCTCGCGCTCGGCGCAGCCTTCAAACAGGCGCTCGGCGACAAGGTGGGGATCTACCGTTTCGGCAACTGCACGGTCCCGCTGGACGAGTCGCTCGCCGAGGTCACCGTCGACCTGTCCGGCCGCCCGTACCTCGTGCACACCGAGCCCGAGAACATGGCGCCGATGATCGGCGAGTACGACACCACGATGACCCGGCACATCCTGGAGTCCTTCGTCGCCCAGGCCCAGATCGCGCTGCACGTGCACGTGCCCTACGGGCGCAACGCGCACCACATCGTGGAGTGCCAGTTCAAGGCGCTGGCACGGGCTCTGCGGTACGCGAGCGAGCGCGACCCCCGCGCGGCCGGCATCCTCCCCTCCACGAAGGGCGCGCTGTAAAGCCATGAACGGACTGTCCACCGTCCTCATCGTCGTCGGCCTCTTCCTCGTCGGCGGAATCATCTCCTTCGCCAAGCAGCAGATGCCGAGGAGCCTGATCGTGTTGCTCTCGATCAGCGCGGGCCTGTGCCTCGTCGCCGGCGTCCTCCGGCTGGAGGTGTGGAATTGAGCGCTGCGAAGAGCGTCGTGGTCTTCGACTACGGCTTCGGCAACGTCCGCTCCGCCGAGCGTGCGCTGGCTCGTGCGGGAGCCGATGTCGAGATCACCCGTGACTACGACGCAGCCATGAACGCCGACGGCCTCCTGGTGCCGGGCGTCGGGGCCTTCGCCGCCTGCATGGAGGGTCTGAAGCGGGCGCGCGGTGACTGGATCATCGACCGCCGCCTGTCCGGGGGCCGTCCGGTCATGGGCATCTGCGTAGGCATGCAGATCCTGTTCGCGCGCGGCATCGAGCACGGTGTGGAGACCGAGGGCCTCGACGAGTGGCCCGGCACCGTCGAGCCGCTCCAGGCCGAGATCGTGCCCCACATGGGCTGGAACACCGTCGAGGCGCCGTCCGACTCCGAGCTGTTCGCCGGCCTGGACGCGGACGCGCGCTTCTACTTCGTGCACTCCTACGCCGTCCACGACTGGCGGTTCGAGACGAGCAGCCGGCTGCTGCTCGCCCCCAAGGTGACCTGGACGACGCACGGCGCGCCGTTCGTGGCCGCCGTCGAGAACGGTGCCCTGCGGGGCACGCAGTTCCACCCCGAGAAGTCCGGCGACGCCGGAGCACAGCTGCTCTCCAACTGGATCGGAACCCTGTAGACCATGGCCAAGCTCGAACTCCTCCCCGCCGTCGACGTCCGCGACGGCCAGGCCGTCCGCCTCGTGCACGGCGAGTCCGGGACCGAGACCTCCTACGGCTCCCCGCTGGAGGCCGCTCTCGCCTGGCAGGCGGCGGGCGCCGAGTGGCTGCACCTGGTCGATCTGGACGCCGCGTTCGGCACCGGTGACAACCGTGCGCTCGTCGCCGAGGTCACCGGGGCGATGGACATCAAGGTCGAGCTGTCCGGCGGCATCAGGGACGACGAGACCCTGGCCGCCGCCCTGGCGACCGGATGCACCCGGGTGAACCTCGGCACGGCGGCCCTGGAGACGCCCGAGTGGGTCGCCGAGGTGATCGCCGAGCACGGTGACCGGATCGCGGTCGGCCTCGACGTGCGGGGTACCACCCTGCGGGGCCGGGGCTGGACCCGTGACGGCGGCGACCTCTACGAGACGCTGGAGCGCCTCGACAAGGAGGGCTGTGCGCGGTACGTCGTCACCGACATCGCCAAGGACGGCACGCTCCAGGGCCCGAACCTGCGGCTGCTGAAGGACGTCTGCGCGGCCACCGGCCGCCCGGTCGTGGCCTCCGGCGGTGTCTCCTCCCTGGACGACCTGCGGGCGCTCGCCGATCTCGTCCCGCTCGGTGTCGAGGGTGCCATCGTCGGGAAGGCCCTGTACGCGAAGGCGTTCACCCTGGAAGAGGCCTTGGAGGCAGTGTCGTCATGACGTCCGATGCCGTACGGCGCGTGCAGAGCGGAAGTCCCTGGGAAGAGTCCTTCGGGTTCGCACGTGCCGTCGCGGCGGGCGACCGTGTGCTCGTGGCCGGTACGACGGCCTTCAAGGGCTCGGTGCTGTACGGGGAAGGCGACCCGTACGAGCAGGCCAAGGTGGCGTTCACCGGCGCACTCGAGGCGATCGCCGAGTTCGGGCTGGGTCCCGGTTCGGTGATCCGGACCCGGATGTATCTGACCCATCCGCGGGACGTCGAGGACGTGGGCCGGGCCCACAAGGAGATCTTCGACTCCGTGCGCCCGGCCGCGACCCTGCTGGTCGTGGAGGGCTTCGTCGACCCCCGCATCCTGGTCGAAGTGGAACTGGAAGCCTTCAGAGGCTAGAAGCAGCAAGAGGAGCCGTGGATTCATGACCCTGGCGGTCCGAGTCATCCCCTGCCTGGACGTGGACAACGGCCGGGTCGTCAAGGGCGTCAACTTCCAGAACCTGCGCGACGCGGGCGACCCCGTCGAGATGGCCAAGGTGTACGACGCCGAGGGCGCCGACGAACTGACCTTCCTGGACATCACCGCGTCCTCGGGCAACCGTGAGACGACGTACGACGTGGTGCGCCGCACCGCCGAGCAGGTGTTCATCCCGCTGACGGTCGGCGGTGGTGTCCGCACGGCCGAGGACGTCGACCGGCTGCTGCGGGCAGGCGCCGACAAGGTGGGCGTCAACACGGCCGCGATCGCCCGCCCCGACCTGATCCGCGAGATCGCCGAGCGGTTCGGGCGACAGGTCCTGGTGCTGTCGGTGGACGCGCGCCGCACGGCGTCCGGTTCGTTCGAGGTGACCACCCACGGCGGACGGCGCGGCACCGGCATCGACGCGGTCGAGTGGGCGTACCGGGCGGCCGAGCTGGGCGCGGGCGAGATCCTGCTCAACTCGATGGACGCGGACGGGACGAAGGACGGCTACGACCTGGAGATGATCGCGGCCGTGCGCAAGCACGTGACCGTCCCCGTCATCGCCTCCGGCGGCGCCGGCGCGGCCGCCGACTTCCCGCCGGCCATCGCCGCGGGTGCCGACGCCGTCCTGGCGGCGTCCGTGTTCCACTTCGGCGACCTGCGGATCGGCGAGGTGAAGGAGACCCTGCGGGCGGCAGGTCACCCGGTGAGGTGACACCACGCCCGATGTGAGCCCCGGCCGCTCCCCGGGTGGCCGGGGCTTCTTGCGCGACGGAAACGAAAGGAAAGTTGCGCAAAATCTGTTGTGCAATTTTTCTTTCGTATCTACGGTTGTGGCATGCCAAGCGAGGAGAACCGCCGGATCACGGATGTGGGCACGCTGAAGGCGCTCGCACATCCGCTGCGGGCGAACCTGTACCGGCTGGTCTGCGCACAGCGCGCCGTCACCGCCTCCCAACTCGCGGACAGCGTCGGCGAGGCGGTCTCGCTGATCAGCTACCACCTGCGCAAACTCGCCGAACACGGGCTGCTCGAGGAGGCCGAGCCGCAGAGCGGGGACGGCCGGGAACGCTGGTGGCGGGCGGCCTCGGACGGGGTGAGCATCCACGACGCGGACTTCCGCGGCGAACCGGGCAGGGCCGCGGCCCACCTGGCGGCCTCACGGCTCTTCCACGACCAGCGGGCCGACCTCTACCGGCGCTACCTCGACGAACGCCCCACCTGGACCCCCGAGTGGAACACCGCGGCCGTGGACAACGAGTCGTGGCTGCACCTCACCGCCTCCGAACTCGGCGAGCTGCGGCAGGAACTGGAGGCGCTCGCCAGGAAGTACGACGCGAAGGGCCGTGCCGCCGAGGCGGCCGGCGAGAGCGAAGGGCGCGAGCACGTCGCCCTGCACATGTACGGATTCCCGTTCCGCGTCTGAGAGGGGCCACCGTCTTGACCACCGTGATCGCGCCCTTTGCCGAGCCGCACGCCCCGGAGCTCCCCGCCCACCGCGACGGCAACGTCCTGCGGTGGATCGGCGCCTACACCGCCTCGATGGTGGGCGACAGCGTCTTCTTCCTCGCCCTGTCCTGGGCGGCCGTCCAGGCCGGCACGCCCGCCCAGGCCGGAGTGGTCACGGCGGTCAGCGCGGTGCCGCGGACGCTGCTCATGCTGGGCGGCGGCGTGGTCGCCGACAGGTTCGGCCCGCGCCGGGTCGTCATCGGCAGCGACACCGTGCGCTGCGCGGCCGTGCTCGCGGTGGCGGCGATGCTGTGGCTCACCCGCCCCGAATTGTGGCTGCTGGCGGCGCTCGCCGTCGTCTTCGGCACCGTCGACGCCGTGTTCATGCCCGCCGTGGGCGCCCTGCCGGCGCGTATCACCGGACCCGGTCAGCTCGCCCGTGTCCAGGGCATGCGCGGGCTCGCCATACGGTTCGCCAACGTCGTCGGAGCGCCGCTCGGCGGCCTCGGTGTGGCGCTCGGCGGGGCGGCAGGGGCGTTCGCGCTGGCGGGGCTGCTGATCGCCGTTTCCGTGCCGCTGCTGATCTCCGTACGCGTCCGCGAGCCGGCCCCGGTGGAGCCCGCAGGGCCCGGCGGAACGAGGCCCTGGCGCGACCTACGCGACGGCCTGCGCTACATCCGGGGGCACCGGGTCCTCGCGCCCCTGATCGTGGCCATCGCGCTCGGCGACCTCGGTTTCGTCGGCCCGCTCAACATCGGGCTCACCCTGCTCGCCGACGAGCGTGGCTGGGGCGCCTCAGGGATGGGATGGGTGCTCGCCGGGTTCGGCCTGGGCGCCGGGGCCGCCGCGCTCACGCTGACCGTGCGGGGCCGGCTGCCGCACGCCGGACGGATCGCCGCCGTCGCCATCCTGCTGGGGGCGGTCGCGATCGGCTCCCTGGCCTATGTGCCGAGCCTGCTCGCCGCCGTCGGCACCGCCCTGCTCATCGGCCTGCTCGCCGGGCTCAGCGGAGCCCTGTGCGGCGCCCTGCTGCAGACGAAGGCGGACCCCGCCTACCTGGGCCGGGTGAGTGCGGTCGGCGGCATCGTCAGCCTCGGCATCGCACCGCTCAGCATGCCGCTGTCCGCCGCCGCCGTCGGGGCATGGGGCACCGGCCCGGTCTTCGTCGTCAGCGCCGCCGTCTGCGGGCTCGGCGGGGTCGTCGCCCTGTGCGTCCGCGACCTGCGGCGCGCCGAACTTCCCCGCTGAACCCGCCGCCGGGGCCCAGGGACTCACTTCCCCAGTTCGTCGGCGTTCCGCAACTTCGCGATCGCGTCCTCGTCGCCCTCCAGCTGCACGTCCGCCACCCGCCGCCGGCCCATGGCGAACATCAGCAGTTCCGAGGGCTCGCCGGTGACCGTCACGACCGGAGTGCCCCGGTGGGCGACCGCGGTCTGCCCGTCCGGGCGGCGCAGCACCAGCCCCGTCGGCGCGCCGCGACCGGTCATCCGGGCGGTCCGCTCCAGCCGCGACCACAGCGCGTCCTGGAAAACGGCGTCCAGTTCACGCGCGGTCCAATCGGGCTGCGCCCGGCGGACGTCCTCGGTGTGGACGTAGAACTCGACGGTGTTCGACATTTCGTCGATCTGCTTCAGCGAGAAGGGCGAGAAGCGCGGCGGGCCCGTACGGATGAGCTGGATCAGTTCCTCGTACGGCTTCGCGGTGAACTCCTCCATCACCTTCTCCAGGCGTGGCACGAGCTGCTTGATCAGGATGCCCCCGGCGGCGTCCGGGCGGCGCTCGCGCACCACCACGTGCGCGGCCAGGTCACGGGTGTTCCAGCCCTCGCACAGTGTGGGGGCGTCCGGGCCCTCGGCCTCCAACAGATCGGCGAGGAGGAGTCGTTCACGCTTTGCATGGGTCGACATGGAGTCAGCGTACGACCGGGGGGACGGTCCGCCCACCGGACGGTGGCCGGGGCGCCCGGCGTGGCGCGGCACAATGGTCCGCATGACCAGCACGCCCGACCCCAGCAGGCCCAGCAGCCTCGACCCGATGATCGCGGCGCGGCTCAAGCGCAGCGCCGACGGGCTGATCCCCGCCATCGCCCAGCAGTACGACACCGGTGAGGTGCTGATGCTCGGCTGGATGGACGACGAGGCGCTGCACCGCACCCTGACGACCGGCCGCTGCACGTACTGGTCGCGCAGCCGTCAGGAGTACTGGGTCAAGGGCGACACCTCCGGTCATGTGCAGCACGTGAAGGCGGTCGCCCTGGACTGCGACGCCGACACCCTGCTGGTCAAGGTCGACCAGGTGGGCGCCGCCTGCCACACCGGCGACCGCACCTGCTTCGACGCCGACGTGCTCCTGAAGGACGCCGGTCCCGGCGTGCCGTCCGCGGATCAGTAAGGTCTGCCGCCATGGACCTCGAGACGTTCCGCAAACTGGCCACCGACCGCCGCGTCATCCCGGTCACGCGCAAACTCCTCGCCGACGGCGACACCCCGGTCGCGCTCTACCGCAAGCTGGCCGCGGAGCGCTCGGGCACCTTCCTGCTGGAGTCGGCGGAGAACGGCCGCTCGTGGTCCCGCTACTCCTTCGTGGGCGTCCGCAGCGCCGCCACCCTGACGGAACGGGACGGGCGGACGCACTGGCTGGGCACCCCGCCCGTGGGCGTACCCGTCGACGGCGATCCACTGGCCGCCCTGCGGGCCACCGTCGGGGCCCTGCACACGCCCCGTCAGGAGGGCCTGCCGCCCTTCACCGGAGGCATGGTCGGCTATCTGGGCTACGACATCGTGCGCCGCCTGGAGAGGATCGGCCCCGGCGAGCGCGACGAGCTGCGGCTCCCCGAGCTGACCATGCTCCTCACCAGTGACCTCGCGGTCATGGACCACTGGGAGGGCTCGGTCCTGCTGATCGCCAACGCGATCAACCACAACGACCTTGACACCGGCGTGGACGAGGCCTACGCGGATGCCGTGGCCCGGCTGGACGCGATGGAGGCGGACCTGTCCCGCCCGGTCGCCCAGCCGCCCGCCGTCCTTCCGCCGTCCGAGCTGCCCGAGTACTCGGCGCGGTGGGGCGGAAAGGACTTCCAGGAGGCCGTGGAGGACATCAAGGAGCGCATCCGGGCGGGCGAGGCCTTCCAGGTCGTCCCCTCGCAGCGCTTCGAGACACCGTGCACGGCGAGCGCGCTGGACGTGTACCGGGTGCTTCGGACCACCAACCCGTCGCCGTACATGTACCTGTTCCGGTTCGACGGCTTCGACGTCGTCGGGTCCAGTCCGGAAGCGCTGGTGAAGGTCGAGGAGGGCCGGGCGATGGTGCACCCCATCGCCGGCACCCGGCGCCGCGGCGCGACCCCCCAGGAGGACCAGGGGCTCGCCGAGGAACTGCTCGCCGACCCCAAGGAGCGGGCCGAGCACCTCATGCTCGTCGACCTCGGCCGCAACGATCTCGGACGGGTCTGCGAGCCCGGCTCCGTCGAGGTCGTCGACTTCATGTCCGTCGAGCGGTACTCGCACGTGATGCACATCGTCTCGACCGTGACGGGCCGGGTGGCCGAGGGCCGTACCGCCTTCGACGTCCTGACGGCCTGCTTCCCGGCCGGCACGCTCTCCGGTGCGCCCAAGCCGCGCGCGATGCAGATCATCGACGAGCTCGAGCCGTCCCGGCGGGGGCTGTACGGCGGCTGCGTCGGCTACCTGGACTTCGCGGGCGACTCCGACACCGCCATCGCCATCCGGACGGCACTGCTGCGGGACGGCACGGCGTACGTGCAGGCCGGAGCCGGCGTCGTCGCCGACTCCGACCCGGTCTCGGAGGACGACGAGTGCCGCAACAAGGCGGCGGCCGTCCTCCGCGCGGTGCACACGGCGAACCGGCTCACCTCACCCTGACGTCCGGCCGGTGCGGGCCGTGGTGCCCCCGCAGGCCGTGGCCGTGACCGCTCCGGCGTTCCCGGGAGTTCCATGCGCTGTTCCCGGGAGAGTCACGGAGGAACGGTTGCGTGATCACGGGGTTTGACCGGACCCGGGTGACGCGCCGCGGGGGGTTCGGGTGATAGTGGGTACGTGACTGCCGTACCTCATCCTCGCTCCGAGGCCGCCGCACCCGCCGGGTCCGGCCGCCGCAGCCTCGCCCTCGCCCTGTTGTGCGGCGCGCTCGGCGCGGCCGTGGCGCTGCTCTCCTCCCGCCAGTCCTGGTCGGCGGGGACCGTGGAGGTGGTCGGCACCCACTTTCCGCTGACCGCCAAGGGCAGCGACGTCACGGGCGTGCCCGCGGCCCTCGCCATAGTGGGCCTCGCCGCGCTCGTCGCCGTCTTCGCGGTCCGCAGGGCCGGACGACTGCTCGTCGCCGGGCTGCTGGCGCTGTCCGGTGCGGGCACCGTCGCCGCAGCACTGCTCGGCGCCGGCGACGGTTCGGCACTCGACGAGCAGGCGGCGCAGGCGGCCGGCGACAGCTCCGCCACCGCCACCGCGCTCACGCACACCGCCTGGCCGTACGTCGCGGCGTTCGGCGGTGCGCTCATCCTCGTCGCCGGACTGCTCGCGCTCTGGTACGGCAGGCTGTGGCCCGCGATGTCGGGCCGCTACGAGCGCGACGGTGCCCCCCGGCCGCGCGCCCCCCGGCCCGCCGACCCGGATCGCCCCGAGGATCTGTGGAAGGCGCTCGACCGGGGCGAGGACCCGACGGGAGCTTGACCGCCGGGCCCCGCAGGCCCGGGGGCTGCTCCTCGCACCCGAGGAGTGACCCCGAGACCACCCCGTGGGCGCGGGTACGGGACAATGGCGCCGAGCGTCCGGCTCACACATGCACATTCAGCTAACGAGGAGCAAGTCATGGCGGGCAGCAGCCACGGTCACACCCCGGCCGCCTGGACCGGTGTCATCATCGCCTTCATCGGTTTCTGCGTCTCGGGCGCCTTCACCGTGATGGCCCAGCCTGTCGGCTTCTGGGCGGGCATGGTCATCATCGCCCTCGGGGGTGTCGTCGGCGGCATCATGCGTGTGATGGGCCTCGGCCAGCCGAAGACCGCGTCCCACTCGGCGCACCAGCCCGCGGGCGCGACGGAGAGCTGAGCCCTCCACCTGCCGTCGACACGAGGCGGCCCCGGGCGCAGGAGCGCCGGGGCCGCCTCGCGCCTTGTTGCGCACGGTGGACCCGGGGCGGGCAGAATGTCCGGCGTGAACCCCGCATCGCCGATCCCGACCCCGACCCGCCCGGACACCGGAGCCGCAGCCGTGTTCCGGCGGACAGCCGTCCCGGCCGGGGCCCTCGCCGGTGTCGTGGCGGCCTTCGCGTACGTCGGGACGGTGGACCCCAACGCCCCCGGGCACTACCCGGTCTGCCCGCTGCTGCACTACACGGGTCTGTACTGCCCCGGCTGCGGAGGGCTGCGCAGCGCCCACGCCTTCGTCCACGGTGACTTTCTGACGGCGTTTCACGACAACGCCCTGGCCGTCGTCGGCTATCCGCTCTTCGCCGTGCTGTGGGTCGTCTGGATGCTCCGCGCGGCGCGGGGACGGCCGGTGCGGATCGAACTCCAGCCGGTGCATCTGTGGATCCTGGTCCCGCTGCTGCTGATCTTCACGGTTGTCCGGAACCTGCCCTTCGGTGGCTGGCTACACCCTTGATCAATCTACGAATGTCCAGGTAGTGGGACCGGCGTCAACCGGATGCGAGGCCTACGCCCTCCTGCGGATACCATCGCAGTGACGATCGGTTTCGCCCGCCGAGGCGGTCCGGTGGCCGAAGCCCGACCCCCATCGGGCTTCTTGAATCATCAACCGTCAGGAAGGGGGCCGCTCGCGTGAGTGTGCTCGACGAGATCATCGACGGAGTCCGTGCCGACCTCGCGGAGCGGCAGGCACGCGTCAGCCTCGACGAGCTCAAGGAGCGTGCGGCGAAGGCCCCCGCGGCCAGGGACGGCGTCGCCGCCCTGCGCGGCGAGGGGGTCAAGGTGATCTGCGAGGTCAAGCGCTCCAGCCCGTCCAAGGGCGCGCTCGCGGCGATCGCCGACCCGGCAGGGCTCGCGGCGGACTACGAGGCGGGCGGCGCGGCCGTCATCTCCGTGCTGACCGAGCAGCGCCGCTTCGGTGGTTCGCTGGCCGACCTGGAGGCCGTGCGGGCCCGGGTGGACATCCCGGTGCTGCGCAAGGACTTCATCGTCACGTCGTACCAGCTGTGGGAGGCACGCGCCTACGGCGCCGACCTCGCCCTGCTGATCGTCGCAGCCCTCGACCAGCCCGCCCTCGAGTCCCTCATCGAGCGGGCGGAGTCCATCGGGCTCACGCCGCTGGTCGAGGTGCACGACGAGGACGAGGTGGACCGGGCGGTGGACGCCGGCGCCAAGGTCATCGGTGTCAACGCGCGCAACCTGAAGACTCTGGAGGTGGACCGCTCCACGTTCGAGCGGGTCGTACCCGAGATCCCCGAGGGGATCGTCAAGATCGCCGAGTCCGGAGTACGCGGACCGCACGACCTGATCGCGTACGCGAACGAAGGTGCCGACGCGGTGCTCGTGGGCGAGTCGCTGGTGACCGGACGCGACCCGAAGACGGCGGTCGCCGACCTGGTGGCGGCGGGTGCCCACCCGGCGCTGCGGCACGGCCGGAGCTGACGATGGCTCCGGGGACGGGCCAGGTCCAGTTGCCACCGCCGAGCGGTGGCCTCACGGACGGCCGTACCCCGGTAGTGTTGGCGCCGATGATGCTTCCGATCACCGTGGCGACCAGGGATCCCTATGCCCGTCTCGCCCGTGGGTGCAGGCCGCGCGGCTGCCGTGCCCCCGCGCGGCGGGTGCACGGGCGACGGGTGCGGTATGTCATCGGTGACGAGCCCGGCCAGGTCAACGGCATGCGATGGCGCCTCGGCGTGCGCGCAGGTCTCCCGCGCCGAACCGGATCCGGGTCCGTCCGTCCTTCCTGACGGCACGGAGCGGAGCGGTTCGCCCGCGCCGGTCGCCGCCCGGTTCCCGTGACATCCCGCCCTCCACGACGTGACGGCCGATCGCCGGATCGGCGCAGGGGCGGTTCGCGGTGCCGGCGCAGCGCCGGGACGGCGGCCCGGGGGACGGCGCGCACGCCTTCGACGTGACCACCGACTCCACCCGACCGGGGCTTCGGCCCCAGCGAGGTATCCGCATGCCCAGCGAGTTCTTCATTCCCGACCCCGAGGGCCGGGTTCCCAGCGCCGAGGGCTATTTCGGCGCGTTCGGCGGCAAGTTCATCCCGGAGGCGCTCGTCGCCGCCGTGGACGAGGTGGCCGTCGAGTACGACAAGGCCAAGTCCGATCCCGAGTTCGCCCGTGAGCTCGATGAACTGCTCGTCCACTACACCGGCCGGCCCAGCGCCCTCACCGAGGTGCCACGGTTCGCCGAACACGCCGGTGGCGCCCGGGTGTTCCTCAAGCGCGAGGACCTCAACCACACCGGATCCCACAAGATCAACAACGTGCTCGGCCAGGCGCTGCTCACCAAGCGGATGGGCAAGACGCGGGTCATCGCGGAGACCGGGGCCGGTCAGCACGGCGTGGCCACCGCCACCGCCTGCGCCCTCTTCGGGCTCGACTGCACCATCTACATGGGCGAGATCGACACCCGGCGGCAGGCCCTCAACGTGGCCCGGATGCGCATGCTGGGCGCCGAGGTCGTCGCCGTGCAGTCCGGCTCCCGCACCCTCAAGGACGCCATCAACGAGGCGTTCCGCGACTGGGTCGCCAACGTCGACCACACCCACTACCTCTTCGGCACCGTGGCCGGTCCCCACCCCTTCCCGGCGATGGTGCGGGACTTCCACCGCGTGATCGGGGTGGAGGCGCGGCGGCAGCTGCTCGAGCGGGCCGGCCGCCTGCCCGACGCGGCCATCGCCTGTGTGGGCGGCGGTTCGAACGCCATCGGCCTCTTCCACGCGTTCATCCCCGACGCGTCCGTACGGCTCATCGGCTGCGAGCCCGCCGGGCACGGCATCGAGACCGGCGAGCACGCGGCCACCCTCAGCGCCGGCGAGCCCGGCATCCTGCACGGCTCCCGGTCGTACGTGCTCCAGGACGAGGAAGGCCAGATCACCGAGCCGTACTCGATCTCCGCGGGCCTCGACTACCCGGGCATCGGCCCCGAGCACTCGTATCTGAAGGACAGCGGCCGCGGCGAGTACCGGGCCGTCACCGACGACGCGGCCATGCAGGCCCTGCGCCTGCTGTCGCGCACCGAGGGAATCATCCCGGCCATCGAGAGCGCCCACGCGCTCGCCGGGGCCCTGGAGGTCGGCAAGGAACTGGGCAGGGACGGGCTGATCGTCGTGAACCTGTCCGGGCGCGGTGACAAGGACATGGACACGGCCGCCCGGTACTTCGGCCTGTACGACACCGACGCGTCCGTCGCCGCGGACGCCGCAGGCGAGGCCGCGGAGATCGAGGAGGACGCCAAGTGAGCGGGAACATCCAGCTGCTGTCCGACACCCTCGCCGCCGCCAGGGCAGAGGGGCGGTCCGCGCTCATCGCCTATCTGCCGGCCGGCTTCCCGACCGTCGACGGCGGCATCGCCGCGGTCAAGGCGGTCCTCGACGGCGGCGCCGACGTCGTCGAGGTGGGACTGCCGCACAGTGACCCGGTCCTCGACGGGCCCGTCATCCAGACGGCCGACGACGTCGCCCTGCGTGGCGGAGTCAAGATCGCCGACGTTCTGCGCACGGTCCGCGAGGCGCACGCGGCCACCGGCAAGCCGGTGCTCGTGATGACGTACTGGAACCCGATCGACCGGTACGGAGTGGAACGCTTCACCGCCGAACTGGCAGAGGCCGGCGGTGCGGGCTGCATCCTGCCGGACCTGCCGGTCCAGGAGGCGGGCCTGTGGCGTGAGCACGCGGAGAAGCACGGGCTCGCCACGGTCTTCGTGGTCGCGCCCAGCAGCAGGGACGAGCGGCTCGCCCAGATCACCGCTGCGGGTTCCGGCTTCGTCTACGCGGCCTCGCTCATGGGCGTCACCGGCACCCGGGAGACGGTCGGGACCCAGGCCCAGGACCTGGTCCGCCGCACCCGGGCGACCACCGACCTGCCGGTCTGCGTCGGCCTCGGCGTATCCGACGCCGGGCAGGCCGCCGAGGTGGCCGCCTTCGCCGACGGGGTGATCGTCGGCTCCGCGTTCGTCAAGCGGATGCTGGACGCGCCGGACGAGGCGGCCGCGCTGGACGCGGTGCGGGCGCTCGCGGGTGAGCTGGCCGAGGGTGTGCGGGGCAACGCGTGACTCGGGCCGCCGTCGCTCGTGCGGGTGAGAGTCGCTCGTAACGGAAATATCACTCATCCGAACGGGTGGACCTGGGACCGGGGAGGCGCGCAGCGCCTCCCCGGTTCGTTCTGCCGGATGTGAGCGAGAAGAACCGTGAAGGAAAGCGCAGCGCCCGTGAGCGGCTGGCGGTGGAGCGAGAGAAGCGGAGGGCCGCGGACAAGCGCCGCCGGGCGCTGATCGTGGGCGCCTCGATCGTCTGTGTCCTGGGCCTTGCGACGGTGGTGGGCGTCCTGGCGGCGAACGCCGGGAAGAGCGGCAAGAGCAGTGCCTCCGGCCCCGCGACCGCGCCCTCCGGCGCGACGGGCAAGGACGGTCTCGCCATCCCGGTCGGCCAGGACAGCGCCAAATCGACCCTTACGGTCTGGGAGGACTTCCGGTGCCCGGCCTGCGAGGCCTTCGAGACTGCCTACCGTCCGACCGTCCGGCAGCTGGCCGACGCCGGACAGCTGAAGGTCGAATACCACCTGGTCACACTCATCGACGGAAATCTCCGCGGCAGCGGCTCGCTCCGCGCGGCCAACGCGGCGGCCTGTGCGCAGGACGCCGGCAAGTTCTGGGACTACCACGACGTGCTGTACCAGAACCAGCCCAAGGAGACGCAGGACACCTTCGCGGACAACGACAAGCTCATCGAGCTGGCGGGCAAGGTCGACGGACTGACCACCCCGACGTTCGAGAAGTGCGTCAAGGACGGTACGCACGACAGCTGGGTGCAGAAGTCGAACACCGCGTTCCAGGGCGGCGGCTTCTCCGGTACACCGACCGTGCTCCTCGACGGCAAGAACATCTACGGGGACCAGACGATGACCCCGGCCAAGCTGAAGCAGATGGTGGAGGCGGCCAACAAGTCCTGAGGCGCCTGTCGCCCAGTGATGCCCCCGGTGCGCATGGTGCCGGGGGCGTCCTACGTTATGGACCCGTAGCCCGGTCGGTTGCCGCGCTGCCTGTCCGGCACGGTAGCGTCGTTCCTGCCATGGAAATTGCCTACATCCCCAGCCCGTCGCACGGAGTGCTGCACCTCGGCCCCATTCCGCTGCGCGGCTACGCCTTCTGCATCATCATCGGCGTCTTCGTAGCCGTCTGGCTCGGCAACAAACGCTGGATCGCCCGGGGCGGCCGATCCGGCACGGTGGCCGACATCGCGGTGTGGGCCGTGCCGTTCGGCCTTGTCGGCGGACGGCTGTATCACGTGATCACGGACTACGAGCTGTACTTCAGCGAGGGCCGTGACTGGGTGGACGCGTTCAAGGTCTGGCAGGGCGGACTCGGCATCTGGGGCGCGATCGCGCTCGGGGCGGTCGGCGCCTGGATCGGCTGCCGCCGCAGGGGCATCACGCTCCCCTCGTACGCCGACGCCGTCGCCCCCGGCATCGCCTTCGCGCAGGCCATCGGCCGCTGGGGCAACTGGTTCAACCAGGAGCTCTACGGACGGCCGACGGATCTGCCGTGGGCGCTGCACATCACCTCGGCGACGGACGGCCGGGTGCCGGGGTACTACCACCCGACCTTCCTGTACGAGTCGCTGTGGTGCATCGGGGTCGGCTTCCTGGTCATCTGGGCGGACCGGCGCTTCAAGCTCGGGCACGGACGCGCCTTCGCGCTGTACGTCGCCGCGTACTGCGTGGGCCGCGGGTGGATCGAGTACATGCGCGTCGACGACGCGCACCACGTCCTGGGCCTGCGGCTGAACGACTGGACCGCGATGGTCGTCTTCCTGCTGGCCGTGGCGTACATCGTCGTGTCGTATCGGCTGCGGCCGGGGCGCGAGGACGTCGTGGAACCGGGTGCCGACGCGCCGGTCACGGGTGACGGCGACGGATCCGTGGAGCTGGAGAAGAAGCCGGAGGCTCAGCAGGACGAGCCGGAGGCCGCCGCGAAGGACGACACCGGACCGGGGGACGAGGACGGGCCCGCGGACACCTCCGGGCCCACGGCCGAGGCGAAGCGGGCGGACGACGCGGAGTCCGCGAAGAAGGCCTGAGCCGCACACGAACAGGGCAGGGGCGCCGTATCACCGGATACGGCGCCCCGCCGCGTTCTGCAGGCCTCAGCCCTTTCGGAGGCCTCAGCGCCTTCGGCGGGCCAGGGACAGGGTCCGGTAGGCCTCCCGCACCACCGCCGTGTCGATGAAACGCCCGTCGGGCAGGGCCTGCGCGCCCGGTTCCCTGGCCGCGGCCTTCAGGATCTCCTCGGCCAGGGAGATCTCCTCCGTGCTGGGCGCGTAGGCGCGCTCGATGACCGGCAGCTGACGCGGATGGATCGCCGCCCGGCCCAGGAAGCCCAGCGTGCGGCCGTGGGCACAGGAGCGCGCCAGGCCCTCCAGATCCCTCGTGTCCGGGTAGACCGACTGGGCCGGGGGAGGCAGCGCCGCGGCACGTGCGGCCACCACCACGCGCGACCGCGACCAGTCGAGGCCCGCGTCCTCCCGTACGCCCAGGTCGGCCCGCAGATCCGACTCGCCGAGCGCGATGCCCCGCACGGCCGGGTGCGCCGTGGCGATGGCGAACGCCTGCTCCACACCGAGGGCCGTCTCCAGCAGGGCGTACAGGGCGATCGCCCCTCCGTCCGCCGGTGCCGCCCGCTCGGCCACGCGGACCACGTCCGACGGTGACGTCACCTTGGGCAGGCGCAGTCCCGAGACGCCGGGCAGTGTCGCCAGGGCGGCGAGGTCCGCCTGCGCCCAGGGGCTGTCCAGGGCGTTCACCCGGACGTGGACCGGCACCGGAGGACGCCCGGTCAACCGCTCAGCCGTCGCCGCCCGCGCGTACTCCTTGCGGTCGGGTGCGACCGCGTCCTCGAGGTCGATCAGCACCACGTCCGCTCCGGAGGCCAGCGCCTTGCCGACCACCTCCGGCCGATCCCCGGGGGCGTACAGCCAGGTGAGAGGGGGGAAGCCCGGACGTGCGGTCACAGCGCGCCCTCCGCCGCGAGCGCGGCGATCTCCGGGCCGGTGAGGCCCAGCTCGGTCAGGATCGCCTCGGTGTCCGCGCCGTGCGGGCGGCCCGCCCAGCGGATCTCCCCGGGCGTGGCGGACAGCCGGAACAGCACGTTCTGCATGCGCAGCGCCCCGAGGTCGGGGTCGTCGGGAACCGTCGTGATCGTGCCCAGCGCCGCGTACTGGGGGTCGGTCATCACCTCCCGTACGTCCTGCACCGGCGCCACGGCGGCCTCCGCCCCCTCGAACGCCTTGAGCACCTCGGCGCGTGTCCGGCCGGCGATCCACTCGCCGACCGCGGCGTCCAGGACATCGGCGTGCCGGGCCCGGTCCGCCCCGCTCGCGAACCAGGGCTCGTCGATCAGCTCGGGGCGGCCGACCAGTCGCATCACCCGCTCGGCGACGGACTGCGCGGAGGTCGAGACGGCGACCCAGTCGCCGTCCGCGGTGCGGTAGGTGTTGCGCGGGGCGTTGTTCTGGGAGCGGTTGCCGGTGCGCTGCTGGACGTGCCCCAGCTGGTCGTACCAGATCGGCTGCGGTCCCAGGACCGTGAGGATCGGTTCGATGATCGCCATGTCCACGACCTGACCGGTGCCGGTGCGGTCCCGGGCCGCGAGCGCCGTCATCACCGCGTACGCCGTCGCCAGGCCCGCGATGGAGTCGGCGAGCCCGAACGGCGGGAGCGTCGGCGGGGCGTCCGGCTCCCCGGTGATGGCCGCGAACCCGCTCATGGCCTCCGCGAGGGTGCCGAACCCGGGACGGCGGGCGTACGGGCCGAACTGTCCGAAGGCGGTCACCCGGGCGAGGACCAGCCGGGGGTTGGCCGCCGAGAGTTCGTCCCAGCCGAGGGACCACCTCTCCAGGGTTCCCGGGCGGAAGTTCTCGACGATCACGTCGGCACCGGCGGCCAGCCTCAGCAGCGTCGCGCGGCCGCCGGGCTTCGAGAGGTCCAGCGTCATCGTCCGCTTGTTGCGGCCCAGCAGCTTCCACCACAGGCCCACCCCGTTCTTCGCCGGGCCGTGCCCGCGGGAGGGGTCGGGACGGGCGGGGTGCTCGATCTTGACGACGTCAGCACCGAAGTCACCGAGCAGGGTGGCGGCGAGGGGACCGGCGAAGAGGGTCGCGAGATCCAGGACCTTCAGGCCGGTCAGGGGTGCGGTCATGAGCGGTGGGCCTCCCGGTGGGTGATCTGGGCCAGGGTGTCGAATCCGATGCCGTTGAAGTCGCCGACGGATGTCGTCAGCCGGTTCTTCAGCGGGGTCGTCCAGCGGTCGGGGAGCGCGCCGGGACGTCCGGCCAGCAGTCCCGCGACACTGCCCGCCGTCGCGCCGTTGGAATCGGTGTCCCAGCCTCCGGACACGGCACGGCAGACGGAGGCGGTGAAGTCGCCGTCCGCGTGGGTGAGGGCGGCGGCGATCAGAGCCGTGTTGGGGACGGCGTGCACCCAGTGGCAGGTGCGGTGGGCGGCATGGAGCCGGTCGACGACCGTGTCGAAGTCCTCCGTGTCGCGGGCGAGCCGCACGGCGTGCCGGACGGCGCGGGCGAGACGCGAACCGGGCGGGACGACGGCGAGTCCGGTACGCAGGCAGTGGTGGACGTCGTGGGCGCCGGTGGTCGCCGCGGCGATCGTGGCAGCGGTGAACATCGCCGCGTAGACCCCGTTCGCGGTGTGGGTGAGGGTGGCGTCGCGGTGGGCCTGTTCGGCCGCCGTGGCCGGATCGCCCGGGTTGGTCCAGCCGTGCACATCGGCCCGGATCAGTGCGCCGATCCACTCGCGGAACGGGTTGCGGTGGCGGGCCGTGCGCGGGGGCTCGATGCCGCAGAGCAGATTGCGGTAGGCGATGCGCTCGGCGGTGAAGGTGCGTCCCGCGGGGAGTTCCTCGAGCCAGAGCCGGGCCACGTCGGCGGTGGTGAAGGACCTGCCGTGGCGGCCGAGCAGCAGCAGGTTCAGCAGGGGGTAGTTGAGGTCGTCGTCCTCGGGCATCCCGTCGATGTTCTCGGCGAGCGACGTGCCGGCGGAGCGACGGTTCCACGGGTACGCCTCAAGGAGCTCCGAAGGGACTCCCCGTGCCGTGAACCAGGTGTCCAGGGGCCAGTTGCCGGTGGCCCCGGCGAGCCGGCGGATCCCCTCGAGGGGGAGCTTCTCCACGGGTTTGCCGAGGAGGCAGCCGACGGCCCTGCCGAGCCAGGCGGCCTCCAGACGCGCCTCGTCCGGCGGCCGGTACCCGCCCGCCGACGCCCCGGAGGGCCAGTCGGGGCACAACGCCCTGATCCTCGCCAGATCCGTCGGTTCGGCGTCCGCCGTCGTGCCCGGCAGGTCGGCGAGTTCGTCCAGCAGGTCCTCCGCCAGCAGCCGCAGATACGGTGACACGGGCAGGGCCGAGGCACCCGCGTGCAGGGGTGCCTCGGGGCCGCCGGCACGGCGCCATCTGGCCGCGACGGCCGATGTCGCCCGGCCCTCCTGCTCCGCCTGGCGCAATTCGTGCCCGAGCAGGTCCTCCGGCTGGACCCAGGTCAGTCGGAGCACCTCAGCCTCCGATCCCGGTGAACGCGGCCTCGTGGGCCCGGCGCCGGGACACGTCGCGGGCGAAGACCTCCCGTGTCACCTCGGTGAGCGTCCGGGCCGGGGCGTGCAGGTCGAGACGGCTCGCCTCCGCGACCGCCTTCGCCCAGTACTCGGGGACCTCCGAGCCCAGGGCGCCGGTGATCGCGCCCGCCATCGTCGCGATCGAGTCGCAGTCCCGGCCGTAGTTCACCGAGCCGAGCACCGCGTGGCGGAAGTCGCCGTGTGCCACGACCATCATGCCGAGCGCCACCGGGAGTTCCTCGATCGTGTGCAGCCGGGAGGGACGGCGGGCGCCCAGGGACGGATCCCGGTAGTCGGGGCCGACCGTGTCGTAGGGCGCCACCGCCTCCCGCAGCGGCCGCAGTGCGGACTCGAAGTCCGAGTAGCGGGAGGCGGCGTCGCAGACCGTCTCGATGGCGGCGCGTGTGCCGTCCTTCGCCAGCGACAGGCACGCGGCCACGACCGAGTCGGGGGTCGCGCCCGGCTTGCACGCCGCCGCCACCGCGGCCGCGAAGACCCCGGCCGCCTCCCTGCCGTACGACGACTGGTGCGCCCCCGCGACGTCCAGTGCCTCGGCGTAGGCGCCCGCCGGATTGGCCGCGTTGACCAGTCCGACCGGCGCCATGTACATCGCGGCACCGCAGTTGACGATGTTGCCGACGCCGGCTTCGCGCGGCTCGACATGGCCGTAGTGCAGCCGCGCCACCAGCCACTTCTCCGCCAGGAAGATCCGCTGGAGAGGGATCGCCTCCGCCTCCAGTTCCGGGATCCAGCAGCGGCCGGTCATCAGGTCGGGGACGAGATGCCGGGCGATCGCGTAGGCGTCGAGGTGGTCGCGGACGGTTCCGTAGACCCGCACCAGCGCGTGGGTCATCAGGGTGTCGTCGGTGACGTGGCCGTCGCCCTTGTGGTACGGGGCGATGGGGCGGGCCGTGCGCCAGGCGTCGCCGTGCCAGGGTCCGACGATCCCGTGCACGCGACCGCCGTGCCGTTCGACGATCTGCTCGGGGGAGTAGCCCTCGACGGGTCCGCCGAGGGCGTCGCCGACGGCGGCGCCGACGAGGGCGCCGGTGATGCGTTCGTCGAGAGGTGTCGTCTCGTCAGAAGTGGGCGTCATGTCCGAATCATCCACCGGCGACGGCCAGTTCCATCGTCTCCAGGAGTTCGGCGAGGCGTACGAGGTCGGTTCCGCTCAGGCGGGGAAGGGCGCAGCCCGAGAGGGTTCGGCATGCTTCGCGCCAGGGGGCGGGGATCGCGGCGGCGCCGCCGAGCGCACCCGTGAGCGCGCCGGCCAGGGCGGGCGCGGAGTCGGCGACGCGCGAGAGACAGGCGGCGGCGGGCACGGCCTCCGCGATCCGGCCGCCCGCCGCCGTCGCCAGGGCGAGGGCGACCGGCACCGTCTCCGCGGCGGCGATGCCGTAGCTGTAGACGTGGTCGACGATCTGGTGCTCGAGCAGCGGGACGACGCAGAAGGCGCCGCCGCCGTCGGCCAGTTCCAGCGCGTGCCGGGCGTTGCGGCCGATCTCCGTGGCCTCGGGGAGTTCGGCGAGTGCCGCTGCCACGCAGGTGTCCACCGCCTCCCCGGACAGGGCGAGCGAGAGCGCCGCGGCCATGGAGCGGGCACCGTGCACCCCGTCGCCGTCCTGGGTGTAGCGGGCGTCGAACTCGGCCAGCTCGGCGGCGAGCCCGGGATCTCCGGGATGCGCCACGGCGAGGACACAGGCCCGTACGCAGGCGGCGTCGTCGAAGTAGTGCGGGTTGTCGTGGCCGGTGGCGGGCGGGCGCAGTCCGGTGGCGAGGTTGCCGAGCCCCGCGCGCACGGAGATCCGGGCGCGCAGCGTCACCCGCGCCGACTCGACCTCGGGCGCGCGTTCGGCCGCCGCGGCGACCTCTCCGGCGATCGTGTTCCAGGACAGGTCGATGGCCGCTCGCATGCTGCGCCGGCGATCGAGGTCGCCGAACGCACCGGCGTCCGCCGCCCGCAGTACGGCGTGGGCGGCGAACGCCGCCCACTCGGCGTCGTCCGAGGGCCCGAGTCTGAGCGGTTCCGGCGGCTGGTTGAGGGCGATCGGCACGGGCAGGGTCGTGGTCGCGTTCTGCTCGGCGAAGGCGTCGAGCTCCCGGGTCAGCCGCCGGGTCCACTCGGGCATACGGGCGGCCCGGTGCCGGGCGGCGGGCCACCCGGCCGCGTCGCCGGCGGCGAGCCCGAGCAGGAGGCCCTCGACACGGCGGGGAGCGTCGGAGCCGCTCACGGCTCGACCCCGTCCTCGTCCGGGCTCTCCACGAACGCCGCCTCCGCGTACGCCGCCGGGTCGGGCCGGTCCCGTGCGTCCTGCCGCGCGGGACCGCCCTGCCGTACGGAGTCGCCGCGCCGGGCGGGGCCGCCGCGATCGCCGCGCCGCGCGGGCCTGCCGCGGCGGCCCGGACCGTCGGACCGCGCGCGGCCGCCCTGCCGGGTGCCCGCCGCCGTCCCCCTGCCCCACAGTCCGGCGAGCTCCGCGCCCCACCTGCCGTCGTCGCCGGGCGTCAGCAGTTCCGCCACATCCAGCACGTGGTGGCCCTCCATGGCCGGTAGACAGCGGCCGCGGGCCGGGCCGATCGCCGCCGCCCAGTCAGCGGGGATCGCCGAGATCCCGCAGGTCGCGCCCGCGAGGGCGCCCGCGACGGCCGCCGTGGTGTCGGCGTCGCGGCCCATGTTGACCGCGGTGAGCACCGACTCCGTGAAGTCGCCCTCCGCCGCCGCGTACGCGCCGAAGGCCAGGGCCACCGCCTCCGGGGCGAGGTCCGTCCAGGGATAGCCGCCGATCACCACCGCGGAGCGGATCGCGCGGGCCCCGCGGTGGGCGTGGGCGACGGCGCGGCGCAGGGAGCGGGCGGTCCAGGAGTCCTCGGGCACGACGGCGAGGGCCGAGGCGGCCACGGCGGACGTGGACGCGCCCGCCATCGCCGCCGCGACCCCGGCAGCGACCGCCCGGCCGCCGTGGATGCCCTCCCCTTCGTGGCTCACCGAGCCGTCGATCGCCACCAGCCGGGCCGCCTCCGCGGGGCGGCCCGCGGCGAAGACGCCGAAGGGCGCCGCGCGCATGGCGAGTCCGTCGCTCCAGGCGTGCCGATGCTGGGCGGTGATGGGCGCCGCGAGCCCGCGGCGGAGGTTCTCCAGCGTGCCCCGCTCGCTGAAACCCGCTCCGCGGAACGGGCCCTCGTCCCGGTCCGCGATCCACTCGTGCCAGGCCGCCTCCACGTGCGCCACGGTGAGTGCCGAGCCGTGCCGGGCCAGCAGCAGTCCCGAGAAGATCGCGTACTCGGTGTCGTCCGTGCCCGAAGGCTCCTCGACGACGTAGCCGGTGATGCGTCCCCAGCGGGCGCGGATCTCGGAGGGCTTCATGTTCTCGGCGGGCGCGCCCAGTGCGTCCCCCACGGCGAGGCCGAGCAGTGCGCCGCGCGCCCGTTCGCGGAGACCGGCGGCCTCCCCGGGGGCCGGGGCCGGGGGAATGCAGGCGATGGCCATACGGTGCCTCTCCTTTCAGGCACCCCCCTGAACCGGGGTGTGGAAACCCCTTTGCGCATCTGTGCCACGCGAGCGGTTCTCCCGAGCCTGACCGGCCGCAGCATCACCCGACCGACATCTGTGCAGGGCCCCTCACGTATGAGCAAGAAAAGGTAAAGCCGCAGGTTAGCCCAGCCTTTCCTTGCTGGCGGCGCGGCAATATTCGACGTACTTTTGCTGTTGTCGAAAAGTGGAAGTAGTCCAATCAGCAATCTGGGGGCTCGGGCATGGCCATCATCGAGACCGAGGCGACGCTGCACGAGGCGCACCGGGACAACCACACGCACCGCGATGTGAACGGTGGATGGCTGCGCCCCGCCGTCTTCGGCGCGATGGACGGCCTGGTGTCCAACCTGGCTCTGATGACCGGTGTCGCCGGCGGTGCCGTCGGCCGGCAGGCCATCGTGATCACCGGACTCGCGGGCCTGGCCGCAGGTGCCTTCTCCATGGCGGCCGGTGAGTACACCTCCGTCGCCTCCCAGCGGGAACTGGTCGAGGCCGAGCTCGACGTCGAACGGCGCGAGCTCAGCAAGCACCCGGAGGGCGAGGAGGAGGAGCTCGCGGCGCTGTACGAGGCGCGCGGCGTGGAGCCGGCACTGGCCCGCGAGGTCGCTCGGCAGCTCTCCCGCGACCCCGAGCAGGCGCTGGAGATACACGCGCGCGAGGAACTCGGAATCGACCCGGGTGATCTGCCGTCCCCGGGGGTGGCGGCCGTCTCCAGCTTCGGTTCGTTCGCGCTCGGCGCCCTGCTGCCCCTTCTGCCGTATCTGCTCGGCTCCCATGCGCTGTGGCCGGCCGTGCTGCTCGCCCTCGCCGGGCTCTTCGGCTGCGGTGCGGTGGTGGCCAGGGTGACGGCGCGCAGCTGGTGGTACAGCGGTCTTAGGCAGCTCGCCCTGGGTGGCGCGGCGGCCGGTGTGACGTACGCCCTGGGCAGCCTGTTCGGTACCGCCGTAGGATGATGGCGAGGCACTTATGCGAGGGGCCGTATAAGTAGCCGTTACTCGGCGGTTTCGACTGGTTAACCAGCGGGCATGAGCCGTAAGCGCCGCGGGCAATGACGCCTGCGCCGCACGACATCACCTCGGGCGACGACGCCCCCCGTACCCTGGGTCAAGGGACACCGATCTGTCCGCTTGTGCCCCCTTTGATTCCGTTGCCGCACGTGCAACCCGCGCCACGCCTCGGCAATGTCCGCATGCTGGAATGATCTGTCCCGCTTCCCGAGAATCGCTCCATCATGTAACCTGCACGAAATTTTGCACCCGACGCAGAGGGCCAACGTCGTCCCTCGGCACCTGCATATGCCACATGACGACGACGGGAGAGCCGATGCGTACGCCGCGCCAGCCGTCCCAGCATTCCGCGAATGGCCAGAACTGGTCGTTCATGGATGCTCGCCCTGCTGCGCAGGGTATGTATGACCCCCGCAACGAGCACGACGCATGCGGCGTCGGCTTCGTGGCCACCCTCACCGGTGAGGCGAGCCATGCGCTGGTCGAGCAGGCGCTCACCGTTCTGCGCAACCTGGAGCACCGTGGAGCCACCGGCTCCGAGCCCGACTCGGGCGACGGCGCAGGCATCCTCTCCCAGGTGCCGGACGCGTTCTTCCGCGAGGTGGCCGGATTCGAGCTGCCAGAGGCGGGCGCGTACGCGGTCGGTATCGCCTTCCTTCCCCGGGCGGACTCCTCCGAAGTCGTCTCACGGATCGAGACGATCGCCGCGGACGAGGGTCTGACCGTCCTCGGCTGGCGCGATGTCCCCGTCGCCCCCGAGCTGCTGGGCGCCACCGCCCGCTCCACGATGCCCGCCTTCCGCCAGGTGTTCGTCGCGGACGGCACGAGCAAGGGCATCGAGCTCGACCGCAAGGCGTTCCTGCTGCGCAAGCGTGCCGAGCGCGAGGCCGGCGTGTACTTCCCGTCGCTGTCCGCGCGCACGATCGTCTACAAGGGCATGCTGACCACCGGCCAGCTCGAGCCCTTCTTCCCCGACCTGTCCGACCGCCGCTTCGCCACGGCCATCGCGCTGGTCCACTCGCGCTTCTCCACCAACACCTTCCCGAGCTGGCCGCTCGCCCACCCGTACCGCTTCGTCGCGCACAACGGCGAGATCAACACGGTCAAGGGCAACCGCAACTGGATGCGCGCTCGCGAGTCCCAGCTCGCTTCCGACCTGTTCGGCTCCCAGGAGAGGCTGGAGCGGATCTTCCCGGTCTGCACCCCGGACGCCTCGGACTCCGCGTCCTTCGACGAGGTGCTCGAGCTGCTGCACCTCGGCGGCCGCTCCCTGCCGCACTCCGTGCTGATGATGATCCCGGAGGCGTGGGAGAACCACGACTCCATGGACCCGGCCCGGCGCGCCTTCTACCAGTTCCACTCCACGATGATGGAGCCCTGGGACGGCCCCGCCTGCGTCACCTTCACGGACGGCACCCAGGTCGGCGCCGTGCTCGACCGCAACGGTCTGCGCCCCGGCCGCTACTGGGTCACCGACGACGGCCTCGTCGTCCTCGGCTCCGAGGTCGGCGTCCTCGACATCGACCCGGCCAGGGTCGTCCGCAAGGGCCGCCTGCAGCCCGGCCGGATGTTCCTCGTCGACACCGACGAGCACCGCATCATCGAGGACGACGAGATCAAGGCGACCCTCGCGGCGAAGCAGCCGTACGAGGAGTGGCTGGAGGCCGGTGAGATCGAGCTGGGCGACCTGCCCGAGCGCGAGCACATCGTGCACACCCACGCCTCGGTCACCCGCCGCCAGCAGACCTTCGGCTACACCGAGGAGGAGCTGCGTGTGCTCCTCGCGCCGATGGCCAAGGCCGGCGCCGAGCCGATCGGCTCGATGGGCACCGACTCGCCGATCGCCGCGCTGAGCGAGCGCCCGCGCCTGCTCTTCGACTACTTCACCCAGCTGTTCGCGCAGGTCACCAACCCGCCGCTGGACGCCATCCGCGAGGAACTGGTGACCTCCCTGCGCTCGTCGCTGGGTCCGCAGGGCAACCTGCTGGAGCCGACCGCGGCGTCCTGCCGCAGTGTCGTGCTGCCCTTCCCGGTGATCGACAACGACGAGCTGGCGAAGCTCATCCACATCAACGCCGACGGCGACATGCCCGGCATGAAGGCCGCGACGCTCTCCGGTCTCTTCCGGGTCTCCGGTGGCGGCGACGCCCTCGCCGCGCGCCTGGAGGAGGTCTGCGCCGAGACCGACGCCGCCATCGAGAACGGCGCCCGTCTGATCGTCCTGTCGGACCGCCACTCGGACGCCGAGCATGCGCCGATCCCGTCGCTGCTGCTCACCGCGGCCGTCCACCACCACCTCATCCGCACCAAGCAGCGCAGTCATGTGGGCCTGCTGGTGGAGGCCGGCGACGTCCGCGAGGTCCACCACGTCGCCCTGCTCATCGGCTTCGGCGCCGCGGCCGTCAACCCGTACCTGGCGATGGAGTCCGTCGAGGACCTGGTCAGGGCGGGCACCTTCCTGCCCGGCATCGACGCCGAGAAGGCCATCCGCAACCTGATCTACGCGCTCGGCAAGGGCGTTCTGAAGGTCATGTCCAAGATGGGCATCTCGACCGTCGCCTCCTACCGCGGCGCCCAGGTCTTCGAGGCCGTCGGCCTCGACGAGGCCTTCGTCGACCAGTACTTCAACGGCACCGCCACGAAGATAGGCGGCGTCGGCATCGACGTCGTCGCCCAGGAGGTCGCCGCCCGCCACGCCAAGGCCTACCCGGCCTCCGGCATCGCTCCCGCGCACCGCGCGCTGGAGATCGGCGGCGAGTACCAGTGGCGCCGCGAGGGCGAGCCGCACCTGTTCGACCCGGACACGGTCTTCCGCCTCCAGCACTCCACCCGCACCGGCCGCTACGACATCTTCAAGAAGTACACGGCCCGGGTGAACGAGCAGTCCGAGCGCCTGATGACGCTGCGCGGCCTGTTCGGCTTCAAGTCCGGCCGGCAGCCGATCTCCGTCGACGAGGTCGAGCCGGTGTCCGAGATCGTCAAGCGGTTCTCCACGGGCGCCATGTCGTACGGCTCCATCTCCAAGGAGGCGCACGAGACGCTCGCCATCGCCATGAACCAGCTGGGCGCCAAGTCCAACACCGGCGAGGGCGGCGAGGACCCGGACCGCCTGTACGACCCGGCGCGCCGCTCGGCGATCAAGCAGGTCGCGTCCGGCCGGTTCGGCGTGACCTCCGAGTACCTGGTCAACGCGGACGACATCCAGATCAAGATGGCCCAGGGCGCCAAGCCCGGCGAGGGCGGCCAGCTGCCCGGCCACAAGGTCTACCCGTGGGTGGCCAGGACCCGGCACTCGACGCCGGGTGTCGGCCTGATCTCCCCGCCGCCGCACCACGACATCTACTCCATCGAGGACCTGGCCCAGCTGATCCACGACCTGAAGAACGCGAATCCGAAGGCGCGGATCCACGTGAAGCTGGTCTCGGAGGTCGGCGTCGGTACGGTCGCCGCGGGCGTCTCGAAGGCGCACGCGGACGTCGTCCTGATCTCCGGTCACGACGGCGGCACCGGCGCCTCCCCGCTCACGTCGCTGAAGCACGCCGGCGGTCCCTGGGAGCTCGGCCTCGCCGAGACCCAGCAGACCCTGCTGCTCAACGGCCTGCGGGACCGGATCGTCGTGCAGACCGACGGTCAGCTCAAGACGGGCCGTGACGTGGTCATCGCCGCCCTGCTGGGCGCCGAGGAGTTCGGCTTCGCGACCGCGCCGCTCGTCGTCTCCGGCTGCGTCATGATGCGCGTCTGCCACCTGGACACCTGTCCGGTCGGCATCGCCACCCAGAACCCGGTGCTGCGCGAGCGCTTCACCGGCAAGGCCGAGTTCGTCGTGAACTTCTTCCGGTTCATCGCCGAGGAGGTCCGCGAACTCCTCGCGGAGCTGGGCTTCCGCTCCATCGAGGAGGCCGTCGGCCACGCCGAGGCGCTCGATGTCACCCGGGCCGTCGACCACTGGAAGGCGCAGGGCCTGGACCTGGAGCCGCTGTTCCACGTGCCCGAGCTGCCCGAGGCGGCGGTGCGCCACCAGATCGTCGCCCAGGACCACGGCCTGGAGAAGGCGCTCGACAACGAGCTGATCAAGCTCGCCGCCGACGCGCTGGCCGCGAACTCCCAGGCCGACGCCCAGCCGGTGCGCGCCCAGGTCGCGATCCGCAACATCAACCGCACGGTCGGCACCATGCTCGGCCACGAGGTGACGAAGAAGTTCGGCGGGGCGGGTCTGCCCGACGACACCATCGACATCACCTTCACGGGGTCGGCGGGTCAGTCCTTCGGCGCCTTCCTGCCGCGCGGCATCACGCTGCGCCTGGAGGGCGACGCCAACGACTACGTCGCCAAGGGCCTGTCGGGAGGCCGCGTCATCGTGCGCCCGGACCGGGCCGCGGACCACCTCGCCGAGTACTCGACCATCGCGGGCAACACCCTCGCCTACGGCGCGACGGGCGGGGAGCTGTTCCTCCGCGGCCGCACCGGCGAGCGCTTCTGCGTCCGCAACTCCGGTGCGCTCGTGGTGGCGGAGGGCGTGGGCGACCACGGCTGCGAGTACATGACCGGTGGTCACGCGGTCGTGCTCGGCGAGACGGGCCGCAACTTCGCGGCCGGTATGTCGGGCGGCATCGCGTACGTCGTCGACCTCAACCGCGACAACGTCAACGCCGGCAACCAGGCCTCCGTCGAGCCGCTGGACGAGGCCGACAAGCAGTGGCTGCACGACGTGGTGCGCCGGCATGCCGAGGAGACCGGTTCCACGGTCGCCGAGAAGCTCCTCGCCGAGTGGTCCGTCTCCGTGGACCGCTTCAGCAAGATCATCCCCAGCACCTACAAGGCAGTGCTCGCCGCCAAGGACGCCGCCGAGCGAGCGGGTCTCTCCGAGACCGAGATCACCGAGAAGATGATGGAGGCGGCGACCCATGGCTGATCCGAAGGGCTTCCTGACGCACGGCCGCGAGGTCGCCACGTCCCGCCCGGTGGACGAGCGTGTCAAGGACTGGAACGAGGTCTACGTTCCGGGCTCGCTGCTGCCGATCATCAGCAAGCAGGCCAGCCGGTGCATGGACTGCGGCATCCCGTTCTGCCACAACGGCTGTCCGCTCGGAAACCTCATCCCAGAGTGGAACGACTACGCCTACCGCGAGGACTGGACCGAGGCCTCCGAGCGGCTGCACGCCACGAACAACTTCCCGGAGTTCACGGGGCGCCTGTGCCCCGCGCCCTGCGAGTCGGCGTGTGTGCTGGGCATCAACCAGCTGCCGGTCACCATCAAGAACGTCGAGGTCTCGATCATCGACAAGGCGTGGGACAGCGGTGACGTCAAGCCGCAGGCCCCCGAGCGCCTGTCGGGCAAGACCGTCGCGGTCATCGGCTCCGGCCCGGCGGGCCTGGCCGCCGCCCAGCAGCTCACGCGGGCGGGCCACACGGTCGCGGTGTACGAGCGCGCGGACCGCGTCGGTGGTCTGCTCCGCTACGGCATCCCCGAGTTCAAGATGGAGAAGCGGCACATCAACCGCCGTATCGAGCAGATGCGCGCGGAGGGCACTCGCTTTCGTACCGGTGTGGAGGTCGGCCGCGACCTGAAGGCGACGGACCTGCGCAAGCGGTACGACGCCGTGGTGATCGCGGCGGGCGCCACGACCGCACGCGACCTGCCGGTCCCGGGCCGCGAGCTCAAGGGCATCCACCAGGCCATGGAGTACCTGCCCCTGTCGAACAAGGTGCAGGAGGGCGACTACGTGACCTCGCCGATCTCGGCCGAGGGCAAGCACGTCGTCGTGATCGGCGGCGGTGACACGGGCGCGGACTGCGTCGGCACCGCCCACCGCCAGGGTGCGGCCTCCGTCACCCAGCTGGAGATCATGCCCCGCCCGAACGACGAGCGGCACCCGGTCCAGCAGCCGTGGCCGACGTTCCCGATCCTCTACAAGGTCACCTCGGCACACGAGGAGGGCGGCGAGCGCATCTACGCGGCCTCCACGAGCCACTTCGAGGGCGACGAGGACGGCCGGGTGCAGTGGCTGCACCTCGCCGAGGTCGACTTCGTGGACGGCAGGCCGACCTCCAAGCCGGGCACGGAGCGCAGGATCCCGGCGCAGCTGGTGACCCTCGCCATGGGCTTCACGGGCACCGACCGGGATAACGGCCTGGTCGAGCAGTTCGGCCTGGAGCTGGACGAGCGCGGTAATATCGCGCGTGACGCCGACTTCCGGACGAACGTGCCGGGCGTGTTCGTGGCGGGCGACGCCGGCCGCGGCCAGTCCCTGATCGTGTGGGCGATCGCCGAGGGCCGCTCGGCGGCCCGTGGCGTCGACCGCTTCCTGACGGGCGCCAGCGACCTTCCGGCCCCGATCCGCCCGACGGATCGCTCGCTGATGGTCTGAGGCATCCCCAGGTCCGACCCGACGGTCACCCATGAAGCGTCCCGTACAAAGGCGTACGGAACTGAGCACGGCGCCTGCCCCCTGTCCCCGACCGGACTCAGGGCAGGCGCCGCGGCGCGTCCGGGGCCGCAGTCCCCGCTCAGCCCCCGGTCAGTGCGGTGACCTTTCCGACGGTCAGGAGCACCAGCAGGATCAGCAGCCCGGCACACGCGGCCGCCTGGACCGCGCCGCGGCGCGGGCCCCGGGGCACGTATGCGTACACCAGCGTCACCACCGCGCCCGCCAGCAGACCGCCGAGGTGCCCCTGCCAGGAGGTGAGACCGGCGGAGATCAGGAGCCACAGCAGCAGGCCCGCCATGAAGCGGTTGACGGTGCTCATGTCGGCGCCGAGGCGCCGGGCCATGACGTAGTACGCGGCGCCCAGACCGAAGATCGCGCCGGACGCGCCGACCGTCGGGGAGCCGGGCGCGAGCAGCAGGACGAGCACCGAACCGCCGAGGGCGGACAGCAGGTAGAGCGCGAGATAGCGGACGCGGCCCAGCTGGGCCTCCACCACCCGGCCGATGTTCCACAGCGACACCATGTTCATCACGATGTGGAGGATCCCGAAGGTCCCCTGGGTGGGCGGCAGATGCAGGAAAGCGCCGGTCAGCAGCCGCTCCCACTGTCCGCCGACGACGCCCTCGGCGTGCAGTTCCGGGGGATACGGGTACTGCCACAGATAGTGCCCGCCGTCCGGTCCCCGAAGAACGGCGCCCAGCATCGCGAACCGGTCCACGATCGCCGGGCGCACCAACTCGCCGAGATAGACGAGGACGTTGAGCGCGATCAGGACGTACGTCAGCACGGGAGCCGTGGTGACCCGCCCGCCGAACACCGTGCGCGCCTGGCGTATCGACCGCGCGCCCTCCCTCACGCACTCCACGCACTGGTGGCCGACGGCCGCCTCGCGCATGCAGTCCGGGCAGATGTAGCGGTCACAGCGGGTGCAGCGGACATGGGACTCCACCTTGGGATGGCGGTAGCAGGTGGTCACGGTTGATTCGGACGCCACGGCCGGCTCCTCGAACAGAAATGGATGATGGTGGGCCGGTGGGGACGGCGGCGAACAAAATAGCGAACTTGCGCGGACCGTGATCGGCGAGGGCGATCCTTGCCGTAATGCCGGGCTCCCGTCCCCGCAGCACCAGGGAGCCCGTATGGCCGCCATCAGCCTCCGCAAGATGGAGGAGACGGCGCCCGCGCTGGTCAGCCTGTACAAGAGCGCCGGGGTCGCACTCGCCGGACAGGGTCTCGGCGGGCAGCGGGCCGCCGTCCACCTCGTCCTCGACTACTCGGGATCCATGAAGCCGTACTACGAGAACGGCAGCGTGCAGGCGCTCGCCGACCGGGTCCTCGGCCTCTCCGCGCACCTCGACGACGACGGGGTGGTGCCGGTCGTGTTCTTCTCGACGGACATCGACGCGGTCACCCATGTCTCCCTCGACGACCACCAGGGCCGGATCGACCGGATCGTGGCCGGGCTCGGGCACATGGGCAGGACGGCCTACCACCTGGCGATGGACGCCGTCATCGACCACTACCTCGACAGCGGCACCACGGACCCCGCCTTCGTCGTCTTCCAGACCGACGGCGGCCCCGTCAGCAGGCCCGCCGCGGAACGGTATCTGTGCAAGGCGGCCGGGCTGCCGATGTTCTGGCAGTTCATCGAGTTCGGCGACGCGGACAGCAAGCAGTTCGACTTCCTGCGAAGGCTCGACGAACTGCCGGTGCCGGACAAGCGCATCGTCGACAACGCGGGCTTCTTCCACGCCGGTGGGGATCCGCGGAAGGTGTCCGACGCGGAGCTGTACGACCGTCTGGTGGGCGAGTTCCCCAAGTGGCTGACCAAGGCGCGGGCCAAGGGCATCGTGAGGTGACCACACGGACGGGGGCGGCCCTCAGCGGCGGGGGCGGGCCCCGCTGAGGACGACGGCGCGGCACTCGGCCGGGGTACCCCACGCAGTGCGCAGCGCGCGCGCCTTGGTCAGCCACAGGGAGAGGTCGTACTCGGCGGTGTAGCCGATCGCGCCGTGCAGTTGCAGTGCGGTCCGGGCGGCCGCGTACGCGGCCTCGCCCGCCGCGACCTTGGCGGCGGCGACGTCCGCCGGGGCCATCGTCAGGGCCGCCCCGAAGACCAGCGGCCGTGCGAACTCCAGGGCGATCCTCGTGTCCGCCAGCCGGTGCTTGAAGCCTGGAACGCGCCTATGGGCACGCCGAACTGGACACGTTGCCCGACATACGCGACGGTTCGGGCCAGGAGCGCGAGGCCCACCCCGAGGGACTGCGCGGCCGTGGCGAGTCGCGCCCAGGCAAGGGCCCGCGCGGGAGCCGCGCCGGCCAGCGGTTCGCCACCGGACAGTGGGGTGGCGAGCCGGGGGGCCGGGTCCAGCGATGTCCGCGTCCCCGGCCGGCAGCCGGGGGCGAGCCACACCTGCTGGCCCCGGAGCGCGAGCACGACGTCCGCGACGTCCCCGTCCAGTGCGTACGGCGCGCCCACCGTGGCCACGGTCCTGCCCGAGCACAGTCCCGGCAGCAACCGCCGTGCCTGCTCGGGCACATCCGCGAGCAGCGCCGCCGCCAGCACCGTCTCCACCACGGGGCCCGGCACCGCATGGCGCCCCAGCTCCACGAAGGCCATCGCCAGTTCGACGGGCAGCGGGCCCACGCCTTCGTACGCCTCCGGAACGGCCAGCTCAAAGACCCCCGTCCGCGCTATCCGGGACCACAGCGCCCGCCCCGGTGCGTGGTCCCCGGCGCTCCAGGAGCGTACGACCGACGGGGTGCCGGCGGCGGTCAGCAGCGCGTCCAGCGAAAGGGCGAAGGCACGCTGCTCGGCGGTGGGCAGAAAGCGCATCAGCGGCGGCCCTTCGGGAGGCCGAGCAGGCGCTCGGCGATGATGTCGCGCTGGATCTCGTTCGTGCCGGCGTAGATGGGGCCCGCGAGCGAGAAGACATAGCCCTCGGCCCAGTCGCCGTGCGCCGACTCGCCCTCCGCGCCCAGCAGATCGAGCGCCGTCTCGTGCAGGGCGATGTCGTACTCGGACCAGAAGACCTTGTTCAGGCTGGACTCCGGGCCCATCGGCTCGCCCTCCAGCGCCCGGGAGGCCCCCGCATAGGTGAACAACTGGTAGGCGCGGGCCCCGATCAGGGCGTCGGCGACCCGGTCGCGGGCCCATGCCGGGCTGCCCTCGGCCCGCCACAGGTCCAGCAGCCGGTCGGCGGCGGCGAGGAAGCGGCCGGGCGAGCGCAGGGTGAGCCCGCGCTCGTTTTCCGCCGTGGCCATGGCGACCCGCCAGCCCTGGCCCGGCTCACCGATCACGTCCCGGTCGGGCACGAGACGTCGTCCAGGAAGAGGTCGGCGAAGGCGGGCCGACCGTCGAGACGGCCGACCGGCCGTACCGTCACCCCCGGTGCACGCAGGTCGAACATGAGGTGGATGAGACCCTGATGGGGCTTCGCGGGCCGCGGATCGCTGCGGAACAGCCCGAAAGCACGGTCGGCGAAGGCCGCCCGCGACGACCACGTCTTCCGGCCGCGCAGCAGCCAGCCTCCCTCCGTGCGCACGGCCCCGGAGGTCAGGGAGGCCAGGTCCGATCCCGCCTCCGGCTCCGACCACGCCTGTGCCCAGACCACCTCGCCGGTGGCCATCGCGGGGAGCACACGGGCGCGCTGCTCCTCGGTGCCGTGGTCGAACAGGGTCGGCGCCAGCAGGTTGATGCCGTTCTGGCCGACCCGGCCCGGCGCGCCCGCCGCGTAGTACTCCTCCTCGAAGATCAGCCACCGTACGAGCCCCGCGTCCCGTCCGCCGTACGCGGTCGGCCATGAGACCACCGACCAGCGGTCGGCGGCCAGTTCGGCCTCCCAGGCGCGATGGGCGGCGAACCCCTCCTCGGTCTCCAGGGAGGGGAGCGGGGCCGTCGGTACGTGCGCGGCGAGCCAGGACCGGGCCTCGGCGCGGAATGCCTCGTCGGCGGGGGAGTGGGCGAGGTCCACGGCGGCACCCTTCGAAGACGGGCTTCCCTAACAAGTGTTTGGTAGGTTAGCGTGGACCCATGACAGGCGTCGAGAGTCCGTCCTACGTGGCCGCTCACGGGCTGCTGGAGGGACGCACCGCCGTGATCACCGCGGCGGCCGGTGAGGGCATCGGGGGAGCGACCGCGCGCCGGTTCCTGGAGGAGGGTGCTCGCGTACTGATCAGCGACGCGCATGTGCGCCGGCTCGAGGAACACGAGGCGGAGCTGAGCCGGGAGTTCGGGGACGCCGTGGCCGCGGCCGCCTGCGACGTCACGGACGAGGCCCAGGTGCACGCCCTGTTCGAGAAGGCCGCCCGGCTGCACGGACGGCTCGACATCGTGGTCAACAACGCCGGCCTCGGCGGCACGGCGTCCCTCGTCGACATGACCGACGAGCAGTGGTCGAAGGTGCTCGACGTGACCCTGGGCGGCACGTTCCGCTGTGTCCGGGCCGCCCTGCGCGCCATGAAGGAGACGAGTGCCGGCGTCATCGTCAACAACGCCTCCGTGGTCGGCTGGCGCGCCCAGTCCGGGCAGGCGCACTATGCCGCCGCGAAGGCGGGCGTGATGGCCCTGACCCGGTGCGCCGCGATCGAGGCCGCCGCCTACGGGGTGCGGGTCAACGCGGTCGCGCCGAGCCTCGCCATGCATCCGCACCTGGCGAAGGTGACCACGCCCGTACTGCTCGAGGAACTGACCGCGCGGGAGGCCTTCGGGCGGTACGCGGAGCCGTGGGAGGTCGCCAATGTGATCGTGTTCCTGGCGTCCGGCTACTCCTCCTACATGACCGGCGAGATCGTCGCCGTCAGCAGTCAGCATGCCTAGGGCCTGTCGTTCGGACCATGCCGGCGTCGGCCGAAAGGCGCGGTCCCTCCCAGCCGACCTGATCCGAACGACAGACCCTGGAGGGGTGCGGTGCCGGCCTGCCGCCGGGATCACAATGGGTCCGTGCCGACCAAGAAGAAGCCCCAGGTGACCGCCGCGCCCGCCCGCCGCCGCGAACTCCTCGACACCGCCGCCGAGGTCTTCGCCGAGCAGGGCTACAACGCCACCACCGTACGCAAGATCGCGGACCATGCCGGGATGCTCGCGGGGAGCCTCTACTACCACTTCGACTCCAAGGAGTCGATGCTGGAGGAGATCCTGCGCACGTTCCTCGACGAGCTCTGGGACGGCTACGACAGCGTCCTCGCCGCCGCACTCGGTCCGCGCGAGACCCTGGAAGCGCTGGTGACGGAGTCCTTCCGGGAGATCGACCGGCACCGCGCGGCCGTCGCGATCTACCAGAAGGAGTCCCGGCAACTCGTGGCGCAGGAACGGTTCACGTTCCTCGCGGAGTCGCAGCGCAAGTTCGAGAAGGCATGGCTGTCGACGCTGGAGCGGGGGGTCGCCGCCCGGACGTTCCGCAGCGACCTCGACGTCCGGCTGACCTACCGGTTCGTGCGCGACACGGTGTGGGTCGCCGCGTCCTGGTACCGCCCCGGCGGACACCACAGCCCCGAGGAGATCGCCCGGCAGTACCTGTCGATGGTGCTCGACGGGATCGCCGTCCGTGAGTAGCGCTCTGTGAACCACCGTCCGTCGCGAGGGAGTCGACATGGCCGAGGCCTACATCGTCGAAGCGGTCCGCACGCCCGTCGGGCGGCGCCGGGGCGGGCTGAGCGGGGTCCATCCGGCCGACCTGGGCGCGCATGTGCTGAAAGCGCTGGTGGCGCGTGCGGGAGTGGACCCGGCCGCCGTGGAGGACGTCCTGACCGTTGCCCAGCCGGTCCGCGCGGTTGACGTGGACCAGGGCGGCGTCCATCCGCAGCGCGGGCATGGCGACGAACTCCTCCTGCCGGGCCGGGACGGCGCCCGCGCCCCCGACCGTCGACGGCCATCGGCCCGCATACGGGGAGGTGACCGTCCGCAGACTCGGGGCGGCCCTCATCACGTCCGAACCGATACCCGCCCGCACCGGCACGAACGGCAGCCTGTTCGCCGCGGCCTGCAGACCCCACATGAACATCGCCTCGTCGACCTCCAGCAGCTCCAGCGCACCGCTCTCCCGGGCCGCGCGGTAGTGCGGTTCCAGCGGGATCGTGTCGAGGGTGACGAACGCGGCGACCAGAGTGCGGATGCGGCCCGCCGCAGCGAGCATGCCGACGTCCGGGCCGCCGTACGAGACGACCGTGAGGTCGGTGACCGGGGAGCGCAGCAGTGCCCGCACCAGGGCCATCGGTTTGCGGCGCGACCCCCAGCCGCCGATGCCGAGGGTCATGCCGCTCTCCAGCCGGGAGACCACCTCGTCGGCGGTCATCGTCTTGTCCCTCATGCGTCCTCCTTGCCGAAGGCGTCCCGGACACGGGCTGCCGTACCGCCGAGCTGCGCCTCGAACGTGAAGCCCTGTTCGAAGCGGTAGCTGCGGCGCACATCCACCGGGTCGATGCCGTTGATGGCCGCCTTGGCGAGACGGAGCAGCCCGCCGTCCTTGGCGGCGATCTCCCGGGCCAGCTCCAGGGCGGCCGCGCGCAGCGCGTCCCTGGGCACCACCCGCCACACCGAGCCGTGCGCGTGCAGCTCGGCCGCCGTCGCCGTGCGTGAGGTGAAGTACAGGGCCCGCATCAGATGCGGGGGGACGAGGCGCGCCAGATGCGTCGCCGCGCCGAGCGCCCCGCGGTCCAGCTCCGGCAGCCCGAAGACGGCGTCCTCGCTCGCCACGACGGTGTCCGCATTGCCCACGAGCCCTATCCCGCCGCCCAGGCAGAACCCCTGGACCGCCGCCACGACCGGGACCTCGCACTCGTACACCGCGGCGAACGCCTCGAAGCACCCGCGGTTGGCACCGATCAGCGCACCGTGGCCCTCGGCCTGTATCTCCTTGATGTCCACACCCGCGTTGAACCCGCGGCCCTCCGCGGCCAGGACGACGCAGCGGACCTCCGGGTCGTGGCCCGCCGACCGCACGGCGTGGGCCAGGTCGAACCAGCCGGTCACCGGCAGTGCGTTCACCGGCGGGAAGTCGGCCGTGACGACCGCTACCCCGATTTCCGGGCGAGAGGTGGAGACACCCATGGGCACATCAGCTACCTTTCCACCAAACGTTTGTTAGGTGCTCTTCGAAGCTAGCAGTCCGCGCAATCCGACGGGAGGCCCTATGGACAACTCGCCCGAGGGGACCGCCGGGAGTCTGCACGGCAGGACCGCCGTCGTCACGGGCGGCACCCGAGGCATCGGGGCCGGTATCGCCCGGGCGTTCCTCGACGCCGGTGCCGCCGTCGTGGTGTGTGCCCGCAGGCCCCCCGAAACCCGCTCGAAGGGGCCGAGTTCGCCCCGCTCGACGTATGCGACCCGGCGGCCGTCCGGGACTTCTTCGACGCGCTGCCCCGCGTCGACGTCCTGGTCAACAACGCGGGCGGCGCCCCGTACCGGCCGCTCGCCGACGCAGGCCCCGAACGGCACGCCCGCGTCCTCGAGCTCAATCTCGTCGCGCCGCTGACCGTCTCGCTCGCTGCGTACGAGCACCTCAGGCGCACCCGGGGAGCCGTGGTGATGATAGGCAGCGTCAGCGGCGGCCGGCCCTCGCCGGGCACCGCCGCGTACGGGGCGGCCAAGGCGGGGCTGGAGAGTCTGGCCCGGTCCATGGCGGTGGAGTGGGCGCCGGAGGTCCGTGTCAACACGCTCGTCGTCGGGATGGTCCGCACCGAGTCGTCGTCCCTGCACTACGGCGGGGAGGACGGTGTCGCGGCCGTCGCGCGCACCGTTCCGCTGGAGCGGCTCGCCGAGCCGTCCGACGTGGGCCGGGCCGCCGTCTTCCTGGCCTCGGACGCCGCCGCGTACATCACCGGCGCGAGCCTTCTCGTCCACGGGGGAGGGGAGCGGCCGGCGTTCCTGGACGCGGCGGCCGCGAACAGGCCCGGCACCTCGGGGACATCGGCACAGGGGCCACCGGCTCGGGGCCGACCGGACAGCGACGACTTGACGACAAGTCGATCCGTCAACAGGAGCGGCACGAACGGAACACTCGGACGAGAGGACACGACGTGCGGGGTATCGCCGACGGCCGAGCAGTGATCGTCACCGGTGCGGGCCGTGGTCTCGGCCGTGCCCACGCCCTCGCGTTCGCCGCCGAGGGCGCGAAGGTCGTCGTCAACGACCTGGGAGTCGGACTCGACGGCGCGCCCGGTGCCGGCAGCCCGGCCGGGCGTGTGGTCGACGAGATCCGTCAGGCAGGCGGCGAGGCCGTCGCGCACCACGGCGACATCGCGACCGACGAGGGTGCCGCGTCGCTGGTGACGACGGCGCTGGAGACCTACGGGCGACTCGACGCCCTCGTCAACAACGCCGGGTTCCTGCGCGACCGGATGCTGGTCAACCTCGGTGAGGACGACTGGGACACGGTCGTGCGGGTCCATCTCAAGGGCCACTTCCTGCCGTTGAGACATGCGGCGGCGCACTGGCGGGCCGAGGCCAAGGCCGGGCGCACCCCGTGTGCCCGTGTCGTCAACACCAGCAGCGGCGCCGGACTGCTGGGTGCCGTGGGACAGGGGAACTACAGCGCGGCCAAGGCGGGCGTCCTCGCTCTGACGCTGGTCGCGGCGGAGGAACTCGGGCCGTACGGCGTGCAGGTCAACGCCATCGCGCCCGCTGCGCGCACCCGGATGACCGAGCGCACGTTCGCCCGGACGATGGCCGCGCCCGGCACGGGCTTCGACGCGATGGCCCCCGAGAACGTCTCGCCCCTGGTCGTCTGGCTCGGCTGCGCCGTGAGTGCCGGGGTCACCGGCCGGGTCTTCGAGGTCGAGGGTGGGCGGATCACGGTCATGGAGGGGTGGCGGCGGGGTCCGAGCGCCGACGGGGGAGTGCGCCGGACCCCGGAGGAGGCGGGGCGGACGGCGCGGGAACTGCTGAAGGACGCCGAGGTGCCGACGGCCGTGTACGGGGCGGGACAGCGCATCCGCGGAGTCCGTTCCTGACGGCACCCCCGGTGGACGGACCGGTGTGCCGCGGGGTTTCGCGGCCGATTCCGAGGGGAGGCGCTGCCCGTCACCCCTCGGTCGTGCCGGGCCCGCCCGCCAGGAGGCCCACTATGACGGCGTGTCCGGTCTGCTGGTCGTTCCCCGCAACGGGCCGCCCGTCACGCAGGAGCGTGACCTCGACGGTCACCGTGCCGGGCTCCTGTTCGAAGCGGCGCGTGTCGTACGCGTGGCCGGGTCCGTGCGTCGTCTCGAGGCCCGCACGGAGCTCCGCCGCGACGTCCAGCCGCAACCAGCGCCGCGCCTCGGCGAGTGCTTCCCGCCGGGCCCGCGCCCCGTGGGTCAGCAGCGCCTGCACGCAGTCCGGGGAGCCCCGCCGGGCGGCCGCCACCAGCGGCGGCCGGCCCCCGGGGCCGGGCAGGTCGGGGTCCGCGCCCGCGGCGAGCAGCGCCCGGACGATGTCGGCATGCCCCAGTTGCACCGCCCACGTCAGCGCCCGGAACCCGTACTCCTCCTCCAGATCCGCCGTCGCCCCGGCCGCCAGCAGTGCCTGTACGACCTCGGTGTGGCCCCCGCAGGCTGCGCCGCACAGCGGTGCGTCGGCGTCCGCGCTGAGGCGGTCGGGGTCGGCGCCGGCCGCCAGCAGCAGCCGTACGATGCCCGGTGCGTCGCCCACCGACGCCAGGTACAGGGCCGTTTGGCCCTCCGCGTCCGCCGACTCCGGGCTCGCGCCCGAGCGCAGCAGCCGTACGACCGTGTCCTCGTCTCCTTCGTGCACCGCCGTGATCAGCTCCGGCGGTTCGTGCGTGTCCATGTATCGACCCTCGCCTGTCCACGGCGCCCCGGGCAAAGACATTTGAGGTGTTCCGCGCCACCTCGAAGCCGTCTTGCGGGTGCCGATGGGTGCTCGCCGCGTCTCAGGTGTCGCACTCGAGCACCGTCCGGCACAGCCCGCAGCGCGCCCGCACCCGCCCCTGCACGGGCACTCTGATGCGCTGATGGCAGGTCGGGCAGGGGAAGGAGACGCTCAGCGGGCCCCGGCCGGCCGTGCTGAAGGAGTACGGCGCGCCCGGATGCGCGCCGGGGTCGCAGTGGTCCTGGGCGTAGCGGCGGTCCTTGGCGTAGCGGCGGCGGCCCGCCCAGCCGGCCGCCGTGAGCGGCGGCTGCTGCTCGTCGCGGCGGGCCTGGGCCAGACCCTTGGTGTACGCCGTGTACGCCTGCGGGCTGGTGAACCAGATCGCCGGGTCCTCCCCGAACAGCAGCGCCCGCTTGGCGAGGACGTAGCCGAACTCCTCCGGGGTCAGATAGCCGAGCTTCTGCGACGAGGCCGCGTCCTCGCGGTAGGCGTCGAGGAGCAGCCAGCCCGCCCCCAGGTAGGCCGCCGCGGTGTCGGTGAGGATCTCGTTGTCGCGCGTGCCGTGGAAGGCCAGATCGAGGCGGTGCAGAAAGACGTGCATCACCTCGTGCGCGAGGGCGGCGCCGATGTCCCTGCGGTGGGCGCGGAACCGGTCGTTCAGCTCGATGAAGTACTCCGGGCCCGCGGTCAGTTCCACGTACGCGGCATGGGTCATCTCGCGAAAGCTGATGATCATACGTGCGTCCGGCAGTCCGTAGTGCCGCACCAGTTCGTGTGCCACGCGCTGAGCGCCCAGGTGCAGGTCGTCCTGGTCGGAGAACGCCACGTCGGCGGGGGGCACGCTGACCGCGAAGCTGCGGACGGTGTCGTACGAGAGTCGCTTGTACAACGCGGTGATCGCCGCCCGCACCGTGTCCAGATGCGGAAATCCGTGCTCGACCGGGCCGCCGTTCGCCACGTCCGTACCCCCTGAAGGCGCCAGCACTGACTCCACTGTAGGCGTGCCTCCTCCCGGTGGTGGGCGTGTGCGCGCCGACGGCGCCCGTGCCGCGCCGCGCGGTGGCCGGAAACCGGTTCTTGTCCCGCCTGCCCGGCTCTCCGACCATGGCGTCAGGCTTTGGCGGGAGCATGTCAGGTACTGATGTGCTGCCGTCCTGCGGCCAACCCCCCACGGAAGGAAAGACGTTGAAGTTCCTGAAGAAGACAGGCGGCCTCACAAGAGCACTCGCGGCCCTCACCGTCGTGCTCGCCGCCCTCTCGCTCCAGCCGTCGGCCGCGCAGGCGGCTCCCCGGCCCGTCGTCGGCGGCACCCGTGCCGCCCAGGGCGAGTTCCCGTTCATGGTGCGGCTGTCCATGGGCTGCGGCGGCGCCCTGTACGCCAAGAACGTGGTGCTGACCGCCGCGCACTGCGTGGACGGCTCGGGCAGCACCACCTCCATCACCGCCACCGCCGGCGTCGTCGACCTGCAGAGCGGCAGCGCGGTCAAGGTGAGATCGACGAAGGTGCTGCAGGCCCCCGGCTACAACGGCAAGGGCAGGGACTGGGCGCTGATCAAACTCGCCCAGCCCATCGACCTGCCCACCCTCAAGATCGCCACGACCACCGCCTACAACCGCGGTGACTTCACCGTCGCCGGCTGGGGCGCGGCCCGGGAAGGCGGCGGCCAGCAGCGCTATCTGCTCAAGGCCACGGTCCCCTTCGTCGACGACGCCACCTGCCGGCAGGCCTACGGCAGTGATCTCGTGCCCGGTGAGGAGATCTGCGCCGGATTCCCGCAGGGCGGCGTCGACACCTGCCAGGGCGACTCCGGCGGGCCCATGTTCCGCAAGGACGACACCGGCGCGTACCTCCAGGTCGGGATCGTCAGCTGGGGCGAAGGCTGCGCACGGGCCGGCTACCCCGGCGTCTACACCGAGGTCTCGACGTTCGCCGCCGACATAGCCCGGGCCGCGTCCGGCCTGTGAACCGGCCCCTGTGACCGTCCCCGGCGGACACGAAGGCGCCCGCGGCCGGTCCCGGCCGCGGGCGCCCGACCTCCGGACATGTCCGGACGCGGAGACCGCGCCGCCGCGGCGATCCGCACTGCGGACGGGAACTGTCCGGCGGGCGCCCGCCCCGTAGGGTGGTCGGCCATGAACACCCGCCACACCGCCGCCGACGTCGCCCCGGCCGTCCGCGCCGAGCTCGTCCGGCTACGCGACAGCATCGACAACATCGACGCCGCCGTCGTGTACATGCTCGCTGAGCGCTTCAAGTGCACCCAGCAGGTCGGCCATCTCAAGGCCGCCCACCAGTTGCCGCCCGCCGACCCGGCCCGCGAGGCCGCCCAGATCGCCCGGCTGCGCAGGCTCGCGGAGAACGCCAAGCTCGACCCCGCGTTCGCCGAGAAGCTTCTCAACTTCATCATCGCCGAGGTCATCCGCCACCATGAGCGCATCGCGGACGACGCCGGCGTCACCACCGACCCCACCGACTCCTCGGGCGAGTGACGTCAGGCACCCCACCGGGCACTTGGTGCTGAATGGCCCCCCTTGTGGGCCGACCGGGCGTATCGTGGCCGGTCGGTCGGGTGACTCTTTGTCAGGTCAAAGGTACGCGGGGTAAGACGGTTCGGGCATATGCTGGTTGTCCAAGCGAGGGGACGTCGGGCCATGCCGTCTGATGCCAGGATTCTCATTGTCGACGACCATGAGGACACGCTGTACGCGCTGGAGAGCACCCTCGCCCCGCTGGGCTACCGGCTGGCCCGCGCCACCAGCGGCGACGACGCCCTCAAGGAGGTCCTGCGCGGCAGGGTCGGACTGCTTCTTCTCGATGTGCACATGCCCAAGGTCAGCGGCCTCGACGTCGTGCGCTACATGCGGCGCGTGGCACAGACCCAGCACATCCCGATCATCCTGCTGACCGGCTTCGGCCCCGACACCGAACTCGCCTCCGCCGCCTTCGGGCTCGGCGTCGCCGACCTGATGATGAAACCCGTCGACCCCTGGACCCTGCGGACCAAGGTCCGCTACCTCTACGACAGTCACCAGCGCTTCCAGAGCCTGGAACAGGAGGTGCGCGTCCTGCGGGCCCGGCTCGAGGAGTGCGTCGCGCCCCGGGCGACCGCCCTGTCCCACCCGGGCTCACGCCTCCCGGGCCAGCGGGAGGACCCCGCGGGCGAACCGGACTCCGGCACCCCGGAGGAGCGGTACGAGCGGCGGACATGACGCCGGTACCGGACTGCCCCTGTGCCCCGTCGGCGGCATCGGGCAGCATGTCCCCCATGTCCGTACTGACGCGCGACGAAGCGCAGACCCGTGCCCGGCTCCTCGACGTCCACCGCTACGAGATCGCACTCGACCTGACCCGCGGCGACGAGACCTTCGACTCCCGTACCGTCATCCGCTTCTCGGTGGGCGGGGACCAGAAGGCCGCGGACACCTTCGTCGAGCTCAAGCCCGCCGAACTGCGCTCCGCGACGCTGGACGGACACCCCCTCGACCCCGAGACGCTCGCCGAGAACCGGCTGCCGCTGAAGGACCTCACCGCGGGCGAGCACGAACTGCGCATCGACGCCTCCATGCGCTACTCGCGCACCGGCGAGGGCATGCACCGCTTCACCGACCCCACCGACGGCGAGACCTATGTCTACACCCAGCTGTTCATGGACGACGTCCAGCGGGTGTTCGCCGCCTTCGACCAGCCCGACCTCAAGGCCGTCTTCGACCTCACCGTCAGTGCACCCGAGGGCTGGAGCGTCCTCGCCAACGGGGTCACCACCCAGCAGGACGACGGCACCTGGCGCGCCGCCGCGACGCCGCTGATCTCCACCTACCTGGTCGCCGTCGCCGCCGGACCCTGGCACTCCGTGCACACCGAACACCGCGGACTGCCCTTCGGCATCCACTGCCGACGCTCCCTCGCCCCCCATCTCGACACCGACGCGGACGAGCTCTTCGAGATCACCCGCCAGTGCTTCGACCGCTACCACGAGAAGTTCGACGAGCCGTACCCCTTCGACTCCTACGACCAGGCGTTCGTCCCCGAATTCAACGCCGGTGCCATGGAGAACCCCGGACTCGTCACCTTCCGCGACGAGTTCGTCTACCGCTCCGCCGTCACCGACACCCAGCGCCAGACCCGCGCCATGGTCGTCGCCCACGAGATGGCCCACATGTGGTTCGGCGACCTCGTCACCCTGCGCTGGTGGGACGACATCTGGCTGAACGAGTCCTTCGCCGAGTACATGGGCTACCAGACCCTCACCGAAGCCACCCGCTTCACCGACACCTGGACCGACTTCGGCGTCACCCGCAAGGCCTGGGGCTACGACGCCGACCAGCGCCCCTCCACCCACCCGGTGGCCCCCGAAGCGGTCGAGGACACCGCCTCCGCGCTCCTCAACTTCGACGGCATCTCCTACGCCAAGGGCGCCTCCGCCCTGCGCCAGCTGGTGGCCTGGCTCGGTGAGAAGGACTTCCTCGCGGGCATCAACAACCATTTCGCCCGCCACCGCTTCGGCAACGCCACCCTCGCCGACTTCATCGACTCCCTCGCCGACGCGACCGATCGCGACGTGCACGCCTGGGCCGACGCCTGGCTGCGCACCACCGGCGTCGACACCCTCACCCCGCGCCTCACCCGGAGCGACGACGGCACCTGCTCCCTCACCGTCGACCACGACGGCAGCCGGCCGCACCACATCGCCGTCGGCCTGTACGACCAGACCGTCGGCGACGGTGACGGCCTCGCCCTGCGCGAGCGGCTCGCCCTGGACATCCCGCAGACGGCCCCGCAGCCCCTCGGCAAGCGCCCCGCCCTGATCCTGGTCAACGACGGCGACCTCACCTACGCCAAGGTCCGCTTCGACCCCGAGTCCTTCGAGACCGTCCGGGACGCCCTGTCCAGGCTGCCCGACCCGCTCACCCGCGCGGTCGTGTGGAACGCCCTGCGCGACGCCGTGCGCGACGGGGACCTGCCCGCCGGCGCCTACCTGGAGACCGCCCGGGCCCACCTGCCCCACGAAACCGACCTGGCCCTCGTCGAAGGCGTCCTCGCCTTCGCCGCCGGCCACGTCACCGACCGCTACCTGCCCGCCTTCACACCGGCCCCGCGCGAGCAGGCGGGCACCGTCCTGGACCGGGCCGCCGCCCTCGCCACCCTCAGCGCGCTGTGCCGCGACCTCATCCGCCGCACCGAGGACGGCTCCCACTCCGGGCTGCGCCTGATCGCCGTACGGCACTTCATCGACTCCGCCGCCCACCCCGACACCATCGCCGCCTGGCTGGCCGAGGGCACCGTACCCGGCGGACCCGAACTCGACCCCGAACTGCGCTGGCGCATCCTCGCCCGCCTCGCCGTCCTCGGCGCCGTGGACGAGACGGCGATCGCCGCCGAGCTCGCCCACGACCCAAGCGCCACCGGCCGGGAGGGCGCGGCCCGTTGCCGCGCCGCCCTGCCCGACGCCGACGCCAAGCGGCGGGCCTGGGAGGCGATGTTCGCCACCGACGAGCTGTCCAACTACCTGTTCACCGCCACCGCACAGGGCTTCTGGCAGCCCGAACAGGCCGACCTCGTCGAGGAGTACGTCGACCGCTACTGGACCGACGCACCCGCCGTCGCCGCCCGCCGGGGACCGGCCATCGCCACCGCGGCGGGCCGCTGGGCCTTCCCCCGCTACGCGGTCGACGCGGACACCCTGCGCCGGGGCGAGCAGTGCCTGCACGAGGCAGATCTCGTCCCGGCCCTGCACCGGAAGATCGCCGATGAACTGGACGACCTGGCCAGGGCGTTGCGCATCCGCGAGGCGTGATCGGGCCGTCCGCGGGCCGGCGCCCACGGACGGACGCCGGCCGGCGGCGCATATGCCATCCCCGGGCACTTCCCCGCCAGGGCAGTACCCCCTTTCGGGTCGGATCGTTGTGCTCTTCGGGCCGGACCAGCCTTTGCGCGTGCAGGCTTGGGCAACCCCCGCGCCTGGAGGACGTCCCATGAGCCTGCCGCCCCTCGCCTCAGGACCAGATGGTCCGCACGCCCTGCGGCCACTGCTCGGTGCCGTCCTCGACGCCATCGAGGACGGCACCCGGGCCCGGGGCGGACCCCTGCCCGCGGGCGGACCCGAAGCGGTCGCCGCCCGGCTGCGCGACGCCGTGGGCGACGTACTGCCGGCCAAGGGAGACCCGGACGCCGTCCGAACAGTCGTACGCGCCCTCGCCGCAGGCGCCGCCGACCCCGCCGACCCCCTGTGCGCCGCCCACCTGCACTGCCCGCCCCTCGCGGTCGCCGCCGCCGCCGACCTGGCCGCCAGCGCGCTCAACCCCTCGCTCGACTCCTGGGACCAGGCACCCGCCGCCTCAGCCCTCGAAGCACTGGTGACGCGGGCCCTCGCCCAGGAGGCGGGCGCCGCCGACTCCCTGGTCACCACCGGCGGCACCGAGTCCAACCAACTGGCCCTGCTCCTCGCCCGGGAGATCCTCGGCAAAGTCCGGCTCGTCTGCGGCGCCGGAGCCCACCACTCCCTGAGGCGTGCCACCTGGCTCCTCGGGCTGCCCGAACCCGTCGTCGTCCCCGCCGCGGACGGCATCCTGCAGGCGGAGGCCCTCGATGCCGCGCTCACCGGCCTCTCCGGGCCCCTGCTCGTCGCCGCCACCGCGGGCACCACCGACGCCGGGCTCATCGACCCGCTGCCGGAGATCGCCGACGTGTGCGCCGCGCACGGTGCCCGCCTGCACATCGACGGCGCCTACGGAGGCGGACTGCTCTTCAGCGACCTCCACCGCACCCGGCTCGCCGGCCTCGAGCGGGCCGACACCCTCACCCTCGACCTGCACAAACTCGGCTGGCAGCCCGTCGCCGCCGGACTTCTCGCCGTCCGCGACCCCGGCGACCTGCACACCCTGCGGCATCGCGCCGACTACCTCAACGCCGACGACGACACCGACGCCGGGCTGCCCGACCTGCTCGGACGCTCCCTGCGCACCACCCGGCGCCCGGACATCCTCAAGATCGCCGTCACCCTCAAGACTCTCGGCCGCAGCGGACTGGGCACCCTCGTCGACCACGTCTGCGCCCACGCACAGGAGTTCGCCGACCTCGTCCGGGCGCACCCCGCCTTCGAGCTCTACGCCCCGCCCCCCATCAGCACCGTACTGTTCAGGCCCGCGGCGGTCTCCGACGACACCGTCGCCGCGGTGCGCCGCACCCTCCTTCACGACGGCCGTGCCGTCCTCGGCCGCGCCCGGCTGGGCGGCCGACTCTGGCTCAAGGCCACCCTCCTCAACCCCCACACCCGGCCCGGCGATCTAGCCGCACTCCTGAACCTGGTGGAAGGAAGCACGCCCCGATGACCACCCCCCCACACCACGAGCCCCCAGCGCCCCGCGACCTGGTCGGCATCGGCATCGGCCCGTTCAACCTCTCCCTCGCCGCCCTCGCCCACCCGCTCGCCGAACTCGACACCGCGTTCTACGAGCAGCGCCCCGGCTTCGACTGGCACCCCGGTCTCCTCATCGACGGTGCCACCCTCCAGGTCCCCTTCCTGGCCGACCTGGTGACCCTCGCCGACCCCGCCAGCCCCTGGTCCTTCCTCAACTACCTCAAGAGCTGCGACCGGCTCTTCCCCTTCTACTTCGCCGAACGCTTCCACATCCAGCGCGCCGAGTACGACGCCTACTGCCGCTGGGTCTCCGGCAACCTCCCCGAACTGCACTTCGGCCACCAGGTCGACGCCGTCCGCTGGAACGGCGCCGACAAGGTCTTCGAGGTCGACTACACCCGGCTCGGCAAGGACGGCGCGGGCGAAGCCCTCGGCCGCACCCGCACGCGCAACATCGTCCTCGGCGTCGGCACCGAACCGTATGTGCCCGAACCCCTGCGACCCCTCGTCGAAGCCCCCGGGACACCCGTCATCCACGCCGCGGAGTACCTGCGGCACCGCACGGCCTTCCTAGCCGCCGACCACATCACCGTCGTCGGAGCGGGCCAGTCCGGCGCCGAGGTCTTCCTCGACCTCCTGCGCCACCGCCCCGTCGGCCGGGAGCGGATCCACTGGCTCGCCCGGACCGAGGCCTTCGCCCCCATGGAGTACTCCAAACTCGGCCTGGAGCACTTCACCCCCGACTACACGCGCTACTTCCACGCGCTCGCCGAACCCGTGCGCGACGGTCTCGTCTCCGCCCAGTGGCAGCTCCACAAGGGCATCGACGCCGACACCATCGCCGCCATCCACGACGAGCTCTACCGCCGCACCCTCCAGGGCGGCTGGCCCGACGCCGTCCTCACACCCGGCGTCCACGTCCGCACCGCCGGGCGCGCCGCCCCCAGCCGGATCGAACTCCATCTCGAACACGTCCAGCAGAACACCCGCTCGCGGCTCGCCACCGACGCCGTGGTCCTCGCCACCGGCTACCGCGAACGGCCCCTCGGCCGCATCCTCGCCGGACTGGAACACCGGCTCAGCCGCGACGGCAGCGGACGCCCCCGCATCGACGACCGGTTCCGCCTGGTCCTCGACCGCGCCGTCACCGGCTCCGTGTACGTCCAGAACGCCGAACTCCACACCCACGGAGTCGGCACCCCCGACCTCGGCCTCGCCGCGTGGCGCAGCGCCACCATCCTCAACTCCCTGACCGGCAGGGAGCCCTACCCCCTGCCCCGGCGCACCGCCTTCACCACCTTCGGACTCCGGCAGCCGGGCCTGATCCCGCCGACCCGGCGCCCCATGGACCTCACCCCGCTGGGCGACGGACGCTAGGGCGGCCGGCGAGGGCCCGCACGCCGACGGCGCCGGGGCACAGACCGCCACCGGCGCCGTCGCGCTGCCACTGCCGAAGTGTCAGAAGAGCGGCACTCCGTCCCGGGTGAGCCGCCAGTCCGCCGAAGCGAAGTCCTTCGGGTCCAGAACACCCTTCGTGGTCGCCCACTCCGCGATCCGGGTCCGGATCTCCGTCGACTCCGACCACAGCTCCTTGGCCGAGGCCACGTGCGGGAAGGCACCCCCGCCGTTGGCACGGTAGTTGTTCACCGCGAAGACGAACTGCTGTGCGTCGTCCAGCGCGGCACCGCCGTAGGTCAGGTTCTTGATGCGCGAACCCGCGGCCTGGGCGATGTCGATCTCGTACTGCAGCCCCGACACATAGTCGTAGTTGTAGTCCGGACGGCCGTTCGCGTTGGTCAGCTTCTCCACGTCCACCGGCGCGCCGGCGGCCGTCTGCACGAAGTACTCCGCCGAGTACTCCAGGTACGCCCGGACCTGAGCACCCGTCATCAACTTGGCGACCAGCGTGTTGTCGTACACGTACAGGCCCGACAGGTCCCGGATCGTCACATTGCCGGCCGGGATCTGCGAGGTGCGCGAGAACGGCGACGCCTGCGAGATCACCGGCAGGGCGGCGTACTCCGTGCCCGCGAGCGCCGCCTTGACCACGTCCTCCTGGACCTTGTTGATCAGGTCGATGATCGGGGCGTCCTTGTAGCGGGCCTCCACCGTCGTCAACGTCTCGGTCGCCTTGCCGACGACCTGGTTGACGTACGCGACGACCTTCGCGTGCTCGTCGGCGAGCAGCCTGGTGATCTTCGGGTCGTCGGTGACCGTGCTGGAGTTCCGCAGCGACGCGGCAACCGACTCGACCTGCCACTTCCCCTTCTCGAAGACCAGCGCGATGTCGAACAGCGTCAGGCGCTCGGCGAAGCACAGCGGCTCCGACAGCACGACCGTCCTGCCCGTCCGCTCGTTGGTGACCTTCAGCTCCGGGATCTCCTGGTGCGCGTGCCCCACGAGGATCGCGTCGATACCCGGCACCTGCCGGGCCACATTGGCGGCCGCGTCCTCCACATAGGGCAGCTGGTCACCGTACGACGACGTGCCCGAGGTGCCGGAGTGCGCCGACACGACGACCACGTCCGCGCCCATCGACCTCAGCTTCGGCACCCACTTGGCCGCCTGCTCCTCCAGGCCCGGGAACGTCAGCTTGCCCTGCACATAGGCCTTGTCCCAGATCGCGATGCCGGGGTTGGTCAGACCGAGGACCGCGACCTTCACCGGCGGCGCGCCCGGCACATGGAACTTCTTCATGAAGTACGGAGGGAAGGCCGGCTTCTGCGTCCTGGCGTCCAGCGCGTTGGCGCCGAGCAGCGGGAAGCGGCACTGCGACTCGAACTTCCGCAGCGTCTCGATGCCGTAGTTGAACTCGTGGTTCCCGAGCGCCACCGCGTCGTACCCGATCGCGTTCATGGCCTGCGCCATCGGGTGCACCGGACCGTGCTTGGCCGTGATCGGGTCGACCTTCGCGTAGTAGTACGTCAGCGGGGTGCCCTGGATCGTGTCACCGGCGTCGAGCAGCAGCGTGTTGCAGCGGCCCTTCTCCTCGCGGACCTGGTCGACCAGGGTCGAGATCCGGGCCAGTCCCTGCGAGTTGCCCGCCTTGTCGGTGTACTCCGCGTCCTTGAAGTAGTCCCAGTTGAAGACATGCCCGTGCAGATCGGTGGTGCCCATCACCGTCAGCGAGTACCGCTTGGGGCCCTTCGCCGCAGGCGCGGCCTGAGCCGCCGGAGCCGCCGCGGCCCCGGACAGTGCCACGCCCGCCCCCGTCGCGGCGGATCTCTTCAGGAACTTCCGGCGGTTCAACGGCATGTCTCGCTCTCCTTCGGAATTGGTCAACGACGCGCGTAGATTCTGACTTGCGCATGACGTGTCGCAACAGCCCCCGCAGGTTGCGATCTGATGACCGGTACATGCCCCCCTCGGAAACCGTGCGATGACAGAGTGGAACCCAACCTCAGCCGCTCGCCGCCCCCTAGGGCACCCCCGACGCCGCGCGCATCGCAGTCCGCGGAGAAGCCACATCGAAATCGACCCGGAGGTCGCCCGCGTCGACATCACCGTCACGGCCCGCGGCACCGACCGGCGCACCGCCCTCGACGGCCTCACCCGCCGCAACACCGCAGCACTCGCCACCCGGTCCATGAGCCAGGCGGCTCCTGACGCCACGGAAGCCGCGGGCGGCCCCGACCCCCTCGCGCTCGAATCCGGGCGCCGGCACATCCACGCCCGTATCGACGCCCGGTTCACGATGGCGCCACCGCGACGGTGGACAATCCTCGTCACCCGCAGTGACGAGAAGTGACGAGAATTCGCGGTCTGCCCGAATTCGGCCTCTGCATTTCTCTCCGGGATGCTCATCGGAGCGCAGCACCGCACAATTCAACACTTGTCAATAGCGCTTCACTTAAAGGTTGTTGAGTAGTCACGCCGGACCAATTCTCTACCGACGGGTAAGGCCTAGGCTCGAACCATGCGCCGAGCAAAGATCGTCTGTACATTGGGCCCCGCCACCGACTCGTACGACCAGATCAAGGCCCTGGTCGACGCCGGAATGGACGTCGCCCGCTTCAACCTCAGCCACGGCAGCTACGCCGAACACGAGGAGCGCTACCAGCGCGTGCGAAAGGCCGCCGACGAGACCGGCCGCAGCGTCGGAATCCTCGCCGACCTTCAGGGCCCGAAGATCAGACTCGGACGATTCGTCGAAGGCCCCGTACTCCTTGAACGCGGCGACGTCTTCACGATCACCGTCGAGGACGGCGTCGAGGGTGACCGCCAGACCTGCGGAACCACCTACGCCGGACTGGCCGGCGACGTCACCACCGGTGAGCGCATCCTGGTCGACGACGGCAAGGTGTGCCTGGAGGTCACGGCCGTCGACGGCCCCCGGGTCCACACCGTCGTCATCGAAGGCGGCATGATCTCCGACCACAAGGGCCTCAACCTCCCCGGCGTCGCCGTCTCCGTCCCCGCACTCTCCAAGAAGGACGAGGACGACCTGCGCTGGGCGCTGCGCACCGGCTGCGACGTCATCGCACTCTCCTTCGTCCGCAGCGGCAGGGACATCAGGGACGTCCACCGCATCATGGACGAGGAAGGCCGCCGCCTTCCCGTGATCGCCAAGGTCGAGAAGCCGCAGGCCGTCGAGAACATCGACGAGATCGTCGCCGCCTTCGACGGCATCATGGTCGCCCGTGGCGACCTCGGCGTGGAAATGCCCCTCGAACAGGTCCCGATCGTCCAGAAGCGCGCGATCAAGCTCGCCAAGCGCAACGCCAAGCCGGTCATCGTCGCCACCCAGATGCTCGACTCGATGATCGAGAACTCCCGCCCCACCAGGGCGGAGGCCTCCGACGTCGCGAACGCGGTGATCGACGGCACCGACGCCGTCATGCTCTCCGGCGAGACCAGCGTCGGCAACTACCCCGTCGAGACGGTCAGGACGATGGCCCGCATCGTGGAGGCCGCCGAAGAGGACATCCTCGCCAAGGGCCTCCCGCCGCTCACCGAGAGCAACAAGCCCCGGACCCAGGGCGGAGCCGTCGCCCGTGCGGCGGCGGAGATCGGCGACTTCCTCGGCGCCAAGTTCCTGGTCGCCTTCACCCAGTCCGGCGACACCGTCCGCCGGCTCTCCCGCTACCGCTCCCCGATCCCCCTGCTCGCCTTCACCCCCGAGCCGGCCACGCGCTCCCAGCTCAACCTGACCTGGGGCGTGGAGACCTTCCTCGGGCCGCACGTCGACTCCACCGACGCGATGGTCGACCAGGTCGACGAGCTGCTGCTGAAGTACGGCCGCTGCCGGCGGGGCGACATCGTGGTCATCACGGCGGGCTCCCCGCCCGGGGTCTCGGGCTCGACGAACATGGTGCGGGTGCACCACATCGGCGAGGACGACAGCCCCAAGTAGCCGACCCGCACACCGGGGCCCCTCCCGCCGAGGGGCCCTTTCACGCGGTCAGTGCTTGGGGCCGACGTGAACATCGAGAAGCGCGACGGAGGCCTTGCGCGCGACGGAGATGTTGCGCGGGTTCGCCTGCCGCCACTCGACGCCCACTCGGTCCAGGGTGTCCGTGAAGAGCCGGACGATGTCACGGGACAGATTGGTGAAGAAGTACCTCGGATCTCGTAAGCCCTGCGTTCACCGTCGACGAGACGGGCCGTCCGGTTGATGGTGCGGCAGCCGTCGGAGTGGATCAGGCCCCGGACCAGATCCCAGGGGTGGGCGTCGACGATGTCCTGCTGCCAGGGTTCGAGGACGATCCGGCGCTCGTGCTTCTTGCCCGGACCGTGCTGGGGGAAGAGGCAGGGCCAGTGTTTGCTGGAAGTGCTCACCGCCACGCACCCCTGTTTCCGGACGCGGACGACGCTGTTCGACGGCCGCACCGCGCGCATCGCCTCCTCACACGCGTCGATGATGCCCGGCCAGGCGCTGTCCAGGACGACGCGCAGGAAGTAGACGCCTCTGCGGTGGGAGCTGATGCATCCGTCGCCGAGATAGAGGCCGAGCAGGTAGGCGTACGCCGCAGGGTTTTCCGGGGCACCGGGACCGTCCTGGCAGCTCGGGCAGGGGCTGCTCGCGCGTGGGCCGGGTTCGATGCGTGTCTGCCAGGAGCGGATCGCATACCGGGAAATCCCGGTTTCCTTGCTGACGGAGTTCAGGCTGTGCCCCTGGGCGACCAGAGCCAGGGCTCCCTTACGTGTGCCCATGTCGTACATGAGGCCACCCTGAGCGACTTCTCATGGCCACACAGAGGAATAGCGGATATTCACGAGAACGTGGACATCCGCTCGTGGATTCCGACCTTGGAACCGAAGGAAAGGTGCCCCGGGTCGGACTCGAACCGACACTGTATGGGTTTTGAATCCATTGCCTGCTGCCAATTGGGCTACCGGGGCCCGGCGAATCGAAGGTCACTCTCGACCCGCTGCCTGACCACCCTACCGCAGCTAGGTAGGCTCTTGGGAGCAGTACCTGCCTGCCCTGGACAAGGAGCCCGAGTGACCTCCCCCGAGTCGCCCCAGCCCGTTGCCGACGACGACAAGTCGCACGTGCCTCCGCTGACGACCCGTGTCGTCATCGCCGAGGACGAGGCGCTCATCCGGCTCGACCTCAAAGAGATGCTCGAGGAGGAGGGCTACCACGTCGTCGGTGAGGCCGGTGACGGTGAGCAGGCCGTCGAGCTGGCCCGTGAGCACAAGCCCGATCTGGTGATCCTCGATGTGAAGATGCCGAAGCTCGACGGCATCTCGGCGGCCGAGAAGATCGCCGAGGAGCGCATCGCCCCGGTCCTCATGCTGACCGCGTTCTCGCAGCGCGACCTCGTCGAGCGCGCCCGGGACGCGGGTGCGATGGCGTATCTGGTGAAGCCGTTCAGCAAGAGTGACGTGGTCCCGGCGATCGAGATGGCGGTCTCCCGGTTCAACGAGCTCAAGACGCTGGAGAAGGAGGTCGCGGACCTCACGCTGCGGCTGGAGACCCGGAAGCTGGTCGACCGGGCGAAGTCGATCCTGCAGACGGAGTACGGGCTGACCGAGCCCGCCGCCTTCCGCTGGATCCAGAAGACGTCCATGGATCGCCGTATGTCGATGCAGCAGGTCGCGGAGGCCGTCATCCAGGACGCCGATGAGAAGAAGGCCGCGAAGGGCTGAGTCCCGGTATTCGTGTGTGAGGCCCGCGCCCCGAGGAGGGGCGCGGGCCTCAGACACGTGCCGGGAAGGGCTCAGTCCTCGCCGAGGTAGGCCTTGCGCACGGATTCGTCGTGCAGCAGGTCCTGGCCGGTGCCGGAGAGGACGATGTTGCCGACCTCCATCACATGGCCGTGGTCGGCGAGCGACAACGCCGCCTGGGCGTTCTGCTCGACGAGGAGGATCGTCGTGCCCTGGGCCTTCAGTTCGGCGATGGTCGCCATGATCTTCTGCATCATGATCGGGGAGAGACCCATGGAGGGTTCGTCGAGCATGAGCAGTTTCGGCTGGGACATCAGGGCCCGGCCCATCGCGAGCATCTGCTGTTCACCGCCGGACAGGGTGCCGGCCGCCTGCTTCCTGCGTTCCCCGAGGATGGGGAAGAGGTCGTAGGCCCGCTGCATGTCCTTGTCGATGGCCTGCTTGTCGGAGCGCAGGAACGCGCCGAGGCGCAGGTTGTCCTCGATGGTCATGCGGGGGAAGATGTGCCGCCCCTCGGGGGAGTGGGCGAGTCCCAGGGAGACGACCTGGTGGGCCGGGGTCTTCTTGAGCGATCTGCCCTGGAACTTGATCTGGCCGCCCACCGGCCTGAGAAGGCCGGAGAGGGTGCGCAGGGTGGTGGTCTTGCCGGCGCCGTTGGTGCCGATGAGGGTGACGACCTCGCCGGCCTCGACCTTGAAGGAGATGCCCTTGACGGCTTCGATCTTGCCGTAGGCGACCCGGAGGTCCTCGACTTCGAGCAGTGCGGTCATCGGTCGTTCTCCTTGCCCGGCGCGGCGTCCGTCTGGGCTTCGGCCTGCGCCTCGGCGGCCTCCACCTCGGCGACCTCCGCGTCGCCGGGGGCGTCCTCGAAGGGTTCGCCGAGGTAGGCGGCGATGACGCGTTCGTCGCCCTGGACGGTCGCGCTGTCGCCCTCGACGAGCTTCTCGCCCTGGACGAGGACGGCGACGCGGTCGCAGAGGTTGAAGATGAAGCGCATGTCGTGCTCGATGACGAGGACGGCGATGCCCTTGTCGCGGATCGCGAAGACCAGTTCCTCGGTGGTCCGGGTCTCCTGCGGGTTCATGCCGGCGGTGGGCTCGTCGAGGAGCAGGAGTCCGGGTTCGCTGGCGAGGGCGCGGGCGATCTCGAGCTTGCGCTGTTCGCCGTAGGGCAGGTTGCGGGCGAGGTGTTCGGCCTTGGCGGCGAGTCCGACGAACTCGAGGAGTTCCATGGCCCGTTCGCGGGAGGCCGCTTCGGCGCGGTGGAAGCCGGGGCCGCGCAGGACGGCGGACCAGAAGCCTTCCTTGGTGCGGGTGTGGCGTCCGACCAGCACGTTCTCCAGGACCGTCATGTTGGAGAAGAGACGGATGTTCTGGAAGGTGCGGGCGATGCCGGCGGCGGTGACCTTGAAGGACTTGGGCGGCAGGACGTTGCCCTTGTAGCGGACTTCGCCCTCGGTGGGGACGTAGAGGCCGGTGAGGCAGTTGAAGAAGGTCGTCTTGCCGGCGCCGTTGGGGCCGATGAGTCCGACGATCTCGCCGCTGTTGACGGTGAGGTCGACGTTGCGTACGGCGGTGAGGCCGCCGAAGCGCATGGTGACGCCGCGTGCGTCCAGTACGACCTGGCCGGGTGCGGTGGCGTCCGGCGTGGCGTCCTTGGTGGTGGTGTCGGTGGTCATGGTGGTCAGGCCCCTGTCTTGCCGAGGACTGTGGGCGCTTCCGCCTCTTCGTGGAATTCCAGTTGGCGGCGCCGGTTCGGGATGAGGCCCTCCGGCCTGAAGCGCATCAGCAGGATGAGGGCGACACCGAAGGCGAAGAGCTGGTAGTCGCCGAGGAACTGGAGCTTGTTCGGGATGAGGAAGAGCAGTGCGGCGCCGATGAGCGGGCCGCTGATGGTGCCCATGCCGCCGAGGACGACCGCGGCGAGCAGGAAGGCCGAGTTGGGCGGGATGGCGCCGGCGAAGAGGTACTGCTCGGGCGTCACGGTGTAGGTCACATGGGCCTGGACGGTGCCGGCGAGGCCGGCGAGCGAGGCGCCGACGGCGAAGGCGATGAGCTTGACCCGGAAGCCGTTGATGCCCATGGCGAGGGCGGCGGTCTCGTCCTCGCGGATGGCCACCCAGGCGCGTCCGATGCGCGAGTTGCCGCTGCGCCGGAAGACGAGCACGACGACGGCGGTGATGATCAGCATCAGGAAGAAGTAGTTGGCGAAGCGTCCGATGGTGAAGCCGCCGACGTCGTGCTGGGCGCCGAAGTCCAGGCCGAGGATGTCGAGGTTCGGGATCGACGCGATGCCGTTGGAGCCGTTGGTGAGATCGGGTCCTGAGGTGCCGTCGAGGTTGTTCGCCGTGATGCGGAAGATCTCACCGAAGCCGAGCGTGACGATGGCGAGGTAGTCACCGCGCAGACGGAGGGTGGGGGCGCCGATGAGGACGCCGAAGACGAGCGAGGCGGCGGCGCCGATGAGGACGGCGGCCCAGAAGGGGAAGTGCACGCCGAAGGGCGAGTTGGGGGATCCGGAGACCAGGGCCGCGGCGTAGGCGCCGACGCCGAGGAAGGCGACGTAACCGAGGTCGAGGAGGCCGGCGAGGCCGACGACGATGTTCAGGCCGAGGGCGACGGTGGCGAAGATGAGGATGTAGACGCCGAGGGTCGCGTACTGGTCGCTGGTCTGGGTGAAGGGGAACAGCGCCGCCGCGACGAACGCGCCGCAGATGGTGATGTTCTGGTGCCGGGAGGTGAGTTCGGAGGCCTGGCTGATCAGGCCCGCCTTGGCGAGGGCGGCGAAGCCGAAGCCCGCGGTGATGAGGAAGCCGACGAAGAGTTCGTCGTACTCGGTGCCGATGCCGTAGGTGAAGACGGCCAGGCCCAGGGCCAGGATCGCGACGATGATCAGTATCTCGACGTAGGCGGGCAGTTTGGCCACGGGGCGGGGGGAGCCGGAGGCGAAGGCGGCTCTGACCGTCGTCCACCGGTGGGACGCCTGGTGCTTGAAGTGCTCCCAGGAGGTGTCGTCGGGGTCGATGGGGTCGGGTTCGGGCCGCTCGAAGGGCAGCGCGAGGGCGCCGAGGAACGCCGCGAGGCTGGTGACCGCCACGATGTAGCCGCCGGGCTCGAGGTTGACGAGTCCGCCGAGTTCGATGCTGATGGACAGGACCGTGTACCAGGCGGTGGCGAAGGTGGTGAGGGCGGCGAACTTGAGGGCCCCGTCGGCGCCGGCGGGGGCGAGCCAGCGCAACCCCCTGACGCCGTAGGAGGCGAGGCCGAACAGGGTGGTGAGGACGCCGCCGATGAGTACGAGGACCTGCAGGCCGCCGGGGTAGCCGTAGACGGTGAGGTCGCCGGGGAAGTCGGTGGTCCACGTCCAGGCGAGGAACGTCGAGACGATGGTGAGCGCGCCGCCCGCGGTGGCGAGGGCGCGGCCGATGTGGGGCGGGATGGCGACGAGGCCGGACGGGGCGCCGGGGGCAGGGGCGCTCGGGGTGTCGGGAGCGGTGGTCTGTGTGGTCATCGGTGTCACGCCCTGTCCGCGACGCGCTCACCGAGCAGACCTTGTGGCCTGAGCAGGAGCACGAGAATGAGGAGTACGAACGCCCAGACGTCTGCCCAGGACTGGCTGCCGAACTTCTCCATGCCCGGGAGGTCGGCGATGTACGCGGTCGCCAGGGTTTCGGCGATGCCGAGGACGACGCCGCCGATCATGGCCCCGTAGATGTTGCCGATGCCGCCGAGGACGGCCGCGGTGAACGCCTTGAGGCCGAGGATGAAGCCCATGCGGAAGTCGACCTGGCCGTACTTGAGGCCGTAGGCGACGCCGCCGACGGCGGCGAAGACGGCGCCGAGGGCGAAGGCGATCACGATGATGCGGTCGGTGTTGACGCCCATGAGCTTGGCGGTGTCCGGGTCCTGGGCGGTGGCCTGCATGCCGCGTCCGGTGCGTGTCTTCATGACGAAGTAGGCGAGGACGGCCATGCTGATGGGGGCCGCGGCAAGGAGGAAGATGTCACCCGTCTGGATGGTGACGTTGCCGAGGTGGAAGGGGCCTCCGTCGATCTGCGGGAAGGTCCGGGCGGACTTGGCTTCGGGGTACCAGGCCCAGACCGCCTGCTGCAGGGCGAGGGAGAGACCGATGGCCGTGATGAGCGGGGCAAGTCGTGGCGCGTTGCGCAGGGGGCGGTAGGCGAATCGTTCCGCTCCCACCGCGACGACGACGGCGACCAGGACGGCCCCGATGAGCATCAGTGGCAGGGCGACCCACATGGAAGTGCCATCGGGCAGTACGTACGCGTAGACCGTGAGGGCGCCGAAGGCGCCGGTCATGAAGATCTCGCCATGCGCGAAGTTGATGAGCTGGACGATGCCATAGACCATTGTGTAGCCGATGGCGACCAGCCCGTACATGGCTCCTAGTAGCAGGCCGTTGACCAGCTGCTGCGGCAGTTCGTTCACCGCATGTCCTCCGAGACTTTCGGATGTTCGACGGATGTGGCCGGATGCGAGTCCGCGCGGGGCGCCTGTGGAACAGCGCCCCGCGCGGCTCGTGAGCGGTGCGGGTGTGGATCAGCCGGTGTAGGTACCCGACTTCACCGGCTTCCAGGCACCGTTCTCGACGGCGTACACGGTGAGCTGCTTGTTGGTCGCGTCACCGAACTCGTCGAAGGAGACCTTGCCGGTCACACCGTCGAAGGAGACGTTCTGCATGGCGGCGGTGACCTTCGCGCGGGCGTCGGAGGGGAGCTTGCCGCCGTTGTCCTCGACGACCTTCTTGACGGCCTCGATGATCGCCCAGGCGGAGTCGTAGGAGTAACCGCCGTACGCGGCGTACTCCTCCTTGTAGCCGGCCTCCTTGTAGTTCGCCACGAACTCCTTGGCGGAGGGGAGCTGTTCGACCGGGGCGCCGACCGAGGTGGCGAGGTCGCCGGTGCTGTTGGCGCCGGCCAGCTTGATGAACGTCGGGTCGAAGATGCCGTCGCCGCCCACGACCGGGACCTTGGCGCCGGTGGCCTTGATCTGCTTGCTGAGCGGGCCGGCCTGCGGGTACTCGCCGCCGTAGTAGACGACTTCGGCGCCCGAGTTCTTGACCTTGGTGGCGACCGCGGAGAAGTCCTTGGTGTCGGGGTTGATGTGCTCGGTGCCGACGACCGTGCCGCCGAGCTTCTTGAACTCCTCGGTGAAGGTGGCGGCGAGGCCCGCGCCGTAGGTCTTCTTGTCGTCGATGACGAAGACCTTCTTCTTCTTGGAGTCGTTGTAGACGTACTGCGCGGCGAACGGGCCCTGGATGGCGTCCGTGGTCGCGGTGCGGAAGTAGGACTTGTACGTCCGGGCCTTCGTCTTCTGCCAGTCCGGGCCCTGGGTGAGGGCCGGGTTGGTGTTGGCCGGGGAGACCTCGACCAGCTTGGCGTCGTCGAAGACCTTCTGCATGGACTCGGCGACGGAGGAGTTCAGCGGGCCGACGACACCGAGGACGCCGTTGTCGGCGACGAGCTTGCTGGCGTTCTGCTGGCCCGAGGAGGGCTGTGCCTGGTCGTCGAGGGCCTCGATCTTGAAGGTGACACCCTTGACGTAGTTCTGCTTGTTGGCGGTCTTGGCCGCCAGGTCCACGGAGTTCTTGATGCCCAGGCCCAGCGCGGACAGGTCGCCGGTCAGTGGCGCGTCGACGCCGATGGTGACGGTGGTGCCACCACCGCTGCCGGAGTCCGAGCTCTTGCCGTTGTCGCGCGAGCCGCAGGCGGTGAGGGTCAGTGCTCCCGCCGCCAGCGCGGCGGTGATGGCGATGAGCGAACGTTGACGCACGATCAGTCCTTTCCCTGGCACGGCCCTCCCCCCTGGAAGTGGCCGAGTCGAGCGCTGGGCCGAAGTGACATTCAGACCGCGCGGTGACTGGCCGTGACTCTAAGCGTGGGCGGGGAACGGCGAGGAGGGTCTGACCAAGGCTGTGACGCTCTTGTTATGACACGAGGTAATGCAGAGCGGTACTGGACGGGTGGAACAGCAGAATTCCGACTGATTCGCCCGGTCCGCATAGTGAGAACCCGCAGGACGTGCGCCGCTGAGTTCAGGAGTGTCGGCGGTTTTGGTGATTACCCGGAATCGTCGTCGCAGGCGACACGCACGGCACTCGAGAGCGCTTGCGCATAGCGCGGCCCCAGGATGAAACTCTGCACCTGCATTGCGCGCGTATTACGCAGAGTTACGTCCAGGAAAGGCAGCCCGGCCTCTTCGGGCACTTTTCCGCATTCGGTCACATGCATGGTGATGACAACTTTGCGAGCCGAACCCGCCTTTGTGCGGAAAGGGGGGCGCGGCAGCGAGGTGACGGAAAGACCGGCATAGGGCTGGGCTATCCGGCTCACGGTCACGGGCGGCCCGGACTCCACGCGCAGCACCACACCGAAGCTGAAGCTCCTGGGCGGGGCGCCCGGGGGTGTGGCCGCGGAGCTCAGATAGGCGACCTCGACCACCTGGGAGGGGTACGGCGGTGGTGGGGGCGGGGGTTGCCGCGGTCGTGTGGCGTAGAGGTAGCCGCCGCCCGCGAGGAGGGCGGCGATCGCGGCGGCCGTGAGGGCGACGCGGCGGTGCCGGTCGTACAGCCGCGCGAGCCGTCCGCGCGGCGGATCGTGCAGCAGCGAGCTGGCCGGCTCGGGGGCGTCCCAGGCGCTTGTGTCCTCACCCGGCTCGACCGGCCCGATGCCGCTCATTGCCACGGTCCGTTGCTCGGACCGCCGGTGCGGTACCAGTCGGCGCAGCCCTCGTGCGCCCGGCGGTCGATCAACTGATCGGCGGCCTCGGCGCCCTGACGCCGTTTCACGGCTCGCGCGGCGTCCACGACGGACCGCAGGATCTCGTACTGCCCGTTGGACAGCCCCATCGTCTGGTAGTCGCCGTACGTGTCGCTGTCCAGCACCTTGCGCGACCAGTACCCGACGACCCGTGCGCACAGCTCCTGGGCGGGCGTGGTCCGCGGCGACGGCGAGACGCCGGCCCGCCCCGGGCTTCTCCCGCCGCCGGAGCCCGAGTTGTCGCAGGCGGTCACCGATCCGCCCGCCAGGAGCGCGAGTCCGAGCGCCAGCCCCAGCGCGGTCACCCCCGGCCGGGGAACTCCTCCCGTTGCCATGTCATGACGCTAGGACGCGGCCGGCCCAGGATCAACGGCGCTGCGGACACCGGCTCGGCGGATCAGCCCGCCGAGCGGACCTGGGCCCCGTCGCCCGGGTTCACATCGCGCAGCAGACAGGTCAGCCGGGCGGTGCACACGCGCTTGCCCTCCTCGTCGCTGATCACGATCTCGTACGTAGCGGTCGAGCGCCCCCGGTGGACGGGGGAGGCGACACCGGTGACCAGGCCGGAGCGCACTCCGCGGTGGTGCGTGCAGTTCAGGTCGACGCCGACGGCGATCTTGGAGCTGCCGCCGTGCAGCATGGAGCCCACCGAACCGAGGGTCTCGGCGAGCACGGCGGAGGCGCCGCCGTGCAGCAGTCCGTACGGCTGGGTGTTGCCCTCCACCGGCATGGTGCCGACCACCCGCTCCGGCGAGGCCTCGATGATCTGGACGCCCATGCGGGTGCCGAGGTGGCCTGCGGAGAAGAGGGCGGGCAGGTCGACGCCGAGGGCGGCGTACTCGTCGATGATCTCTTGCGGGAACTTCACGGTGTGCTGCTCGCCCATGGGGTACTGCTCCGTTCGTCGGGTCGGTCGCTCGGCTGTGGCTGAGCAAACGCTCAGTCGGTCGCCGATTGTTCCAGGCGGACGACGACGGACTTGCTGGCGGGGGTGTTGCTCGTGTCCGCGGTGGCGTCCAGCGGGACCAGGACATTGGTCTCCGGGTAGTAGGCGGCCGCGCAGCCCCGGGCGGTGGGGTAGTGCACCACGCGGAAGCCGGGGGCGCGCCGCTCGACGCCGTCCTTCCACTCGCCGACCAGATCCACGTACGAGCCGTCCGCCACGCCCAGTGCGCGGGCGTCCTCGGGATGGACGAGGACCACACGGCGGCCGTTCCTGATACCGCGGTAGCGGTCGTCGAGGCCGTAGATGGTGGTGTTGTACTGGTCGTGCGAGCGCAGGGTCTGCAGCAGGAGCCGGCCCTCGGGCAGCTCGGGGAACTCCACCGGGGCGGCGGTGAAGTTGGCCTTGCCGGTGGCGGTGGGGAAGCGGCGCTCGTCGCGCGGTGCGTGCGGGAGAGCGAAACCGCCCGGGTGGGCCACGCGCGCGTTGAAGTCCTCGAAGCCGGGGATCACGCGTGCGATGCGGTCGCGGACGGTCGCGTAGTCCTTCTCGAACTCCTCCCAGGGGACCGTGCTGTCCTCACCCAGCACCCGGCGGGCCAGGCGGCACACGATGGCCGGCTCGGACAGCAGATGGCCGCTCGCGGGCTCCAGACGGCCCCGGGAGGCGTGCACCATGCCCATGGAGTCCTCGACGGTCACGAACTGCTCGCCGCTGCCCTGAAGATCGAGCTCGGTGCGGCCGAGGGTGGGCAGGATCAGGGCGCGCGCACCGGTGACGGTGTGCGAGCGGTTCAGCTTGGTCGACACATGCACGGTGAGCCGGGCACGGCGCATGGCCGCTTCGGTCACATCGGTGTCGGGGGAGGCGGACACGAAGTTGCCGCCCATCGCGAAGAACACCTTCGCCTCGCCGTCGCGCAGGGCACGGATGGCCCGGACGACGTCGTAGCCGTGCTCACGCGGCGGCGCGAAGCCGAACTCCTTCTCCAGCGCGTCCAGGAAGGCGGGCGCCGGGCGCTCGAAGATGCCCATGGTCCGGTCGCCTTGCACGTTCGAGTGACCGCGCACCGGGCACACGCCCGCGCCCGGGCGTCCGATGTTGCCGCGCAGCAGCAGGAAGTTGACGATCTCCCGGATGGTGGGGACCGAGTGCTTGTGCTGGGTGAGGCCCATGGCCCAGCAGACGATGGTGCGCTCGGAGGCGAGGACCATCCCGAGGGCCTTCTCGATCTCCTCACGGGTGAGACCGGTCGCCGTGAGCGTGTCGTCCCAGTCGGCTTCGCGGGCGGCCTCGGCGAACTTCTCGAAGCCATGGGTGTGTTCGCTGACGAACTCCTCGTCGACCGCTCCGTCGGTCTGGAGGATCAGCTTGTTGAGCAGGCGGAACAGCGCCTGGTCGCCACCGATGCGGATCTGCAGGAACAGGTCGGTCAGCGCCGCGCCCTTGAGCATGCCCTGAGGGGTCTGCGGGTTCTTGAAGCGCTCCAGGCCCGCCTCGGGCAGCGGGTTGACGCTGATGATCCTCGCGCCGCCCGCCTTCGCCTTCTCCAGCGCCGAGAGCATGCGCGGGTGGTTGGTGCCGGGATTCTGCCCGGCGACGATGATCAGATCCGCCTTGTAGAGGTCCTCGAGCAGCACGCTGCCCTTACCGATGCCGATCGTCTCGGAGAGCGCGGAACCGGAGGACTCGTGGCACATGTTCGAGCAGTCGGGCAGGTTGTTCGTGCCCAGCTCGCGGGCGAAGAGCTGGTAGAGGAACGCCGCCTCGTTGCTGGTGCGGCCCGAGGTGTAGAAGACGGCCTCGTCGGGCGACGAGAGCGACTTGATCTCCTCGGCGACGATGTCGAAGGCGCGCTCCCAGGAGACCGGTTCGTAGTGGTCCGCGCCTTCGGGCAGGTACATGGGATGCGTCAGGCGCCCCTGCTGGCCCAGCCAGTAGCCGCTGCGCGAGGCGAGGTCGGCGACCGGGTGCGCGGCGAAGAAGTCCGGGGTGACCCGGCGCAGGGTGGCCTCCTCGGCGACCGCCTTCGCGCCGTTCTCGCAGAACTCCGCGGTGTGCCGGTGGTCGGGCTCGGGCCAGGCGCAGCCGGGGCAGTCGAAGCCGTCCTTCTGGTTGACGCGCAGCAGGGTGAGTGCCGTGCGGCGCACACCCATCTGCTGCTGCGCCACACGCAGGGTGTGTCCGATCGCGGGCAGCCCCGCCGCGGCGTGCTGCGGTCCGGCGACCTGCGGCGCGTCCTGGACCGGGTCACCCTTGGGCGGCTTGCTGGCCATCTCGGCCCTCCCCTTCGCATGCACGTGTGAGGTACGCCTCCGATCCTCGCACGCTGCGGTGACGGGGAGCGCAGCCCGGTCGTGCGGAGGGCGGGCCCGCGCGCGGCGGGTCATGGGGTGCGATTTCGCGGTGTTCGTGACGTTGTGCGGCCGCGTGACCGCGTGCCGCTGCGTCGTCTCCGCAGGCACCGTCCGATCCGTCCCGGCGTGCGACCGGTGCGGCCGCCCGCTGCGACCGGCAGCGGCCCGGCGGGGGTGCCGTTCGGCCGCGCACGACCGCGCCGGGCCGGGACCGGTTCCCGCACCGCGACGGGGCGGCCTGCACCCGGGACGCGGCGCTCGCCGGACCGGAGGCGCCCGCGGGCGGGTCCGAGTGTCAGCGGGGCGTGGCAGGATCGGGTGCGTGGCAGAAACAGCATCGAAGAAGACCGAGAAGACCTCCGGCGGCGGCCGACCGCGGCTGATGCTCATGGACGGGCACTCACTGGCCTACCGCGCGTTCTTCGCGCTGCCCGCGGAGAACTTCACGACCGCGACCGGCCAGCCGACGAACGCGATCTACGGCTTCGCGTCGATGCTGGCGAACACGCTGCGCGACGAGGCGCCCACGCACTTCGCGGTGGCGTTCGACGTGTCGCGCAAGACCTGGCGCTCCGAGGAGTTCACGGAGTACAAGGCGAACCGCTCGAAGACCCCGGACGAGTTCAAGGGCCAGGTCGAGCTGATCGGCGAACTGCTGGACACGATGCACGCCCCGCGCTTCGCCGTCGAGGGGTACGAGGCGGACGACGTGATCGCCACGCTCGCCACCCAGGCCGAGGCCGAGGGCTTCGAGGTGCTGATCGTCACCGGCGACCGCGACTCCTTCCAGCTGGTCACCGAGGACATCACGGTGCTGTACCCGACGAAGGGCGTCTCGGAGCTGACCCGGTTCACTCCTGAGAAGGTCTTCGAGAAGTACGGGCTGACGCCCGCGCAGTACCCGGACTTCGCGGCGCTGCGCGGCGACCCGTCGGACAACCTCCCGGGCATCCCGGGCGTCGGCGAGAAGACGGCCGCGAAGTGGATCAACCAGTTCGGCTCGTTCGCGGAACTGGTGGAGCGCGTGGAGGAGGTCAAGGGCAAGGCCGGGCAGAACCTGCGCGACCACCTGGAGTCGGTGAAGCTCAACCGCCGCCTCACCGAGCTGGAGCGGGGCGTGGCGCTGGAGAAGGCGGTCACCGACCTGGAGCGCGCGCCGTACGACCGCAAGGCCGTCGCGATGGTCCTCGACACCCTGGAGATCAGGAACCCCTCGCTGCGCGAGCGGCTCTTCGCCGTCGACCCCGGCGCCGAGGAGGCCGAGGCGACCCCCGTCGCGGCCGGCGGTGTCGAACTGGACGGCTCGGTCCTGGGCGCGGGCGAGCTGAAGCCGTGGCTCGAGCGGCACGCCGGGCAGCCGCTCGGTGTGGCCACGGTCGACTCGTGGGCCCTCGGCACCGGTGCGGTCGCGGAGATCGCGCTGGCCGCGGCCGACGGGGCGGCGGCCTGGTTCGACCCGGCGCAACTGGACGAGGAGGACGAGAAGGCGTTCGCCGCCTGGCTCGCCGACCCGGCCGGCCCCAAGGTGCTGCACAGCGCCAAGGGCGCGATGCGGGTCTTCCCCGAGCACGGCTGGACCCTGCGGGGCGTGGCCATGGACACGGCGCTCGCCGCGTACCTCGTCAAGCCGGGCCGTCGCTCCTTCGCGCTGGACGCGCTGTCGCTGGAGTATCTGGGTCGCGAGCTGGAGCCGGCCGCGACGGCCGACGGGCAGCTCGCCTTCGGCACGGACGACGGCGCCGAGGCCGAGGCGCTGATGATCCAGGCCCGCGCGGTCCTCGACCTCGGCCGGGCCTTCGAGGAGAAGCTGAGCGAGGTCGGTGCCGCGGACCTGCTGCGCGACATGGAGCTGCCCGTCTCGGCGCTGCTGGCGCGCATGGAGCGGCACGGCATCGCCGCGGACCGCACGCATCTGGAGGCCATGGAGCAGATGTTCGGGGGCGCCGTCCAGCAGGCGGTGAAGGAGGCGCACGCGGCGGCCGGGCACGAGTTCAACCTGGGCTCGCCCAAGCAGCTCCAGGAGGTCCTCTTCGGTGAACTGGCCCTGCCCAGGACCAAGAAGACCAAGACGGGCTACACGACGGACGCGGACGCCCTGGCCTGGCTCGCCGCCCAGACGGACAACGAACTGCCGGTGATCATGCTGCGTCACCGTGAGCAGGCCAAGCTGCGCGTCACGGTCGAGGGCCTGATCAAGACGATCGCGGCGGACGGCCGGATCCACACCACGTTCAACCAGACGGTCGCGGCGACCGGCCGGCTGTCGTCGACGGACCCGAACCTGCAGAACATCCCCGTGCGCACGGACGAGGGCCGGGCGATCCGCCGCGGCTTCGTCGTCGGCGAGGGCTTCGAGTCGCTGATGACGGCGGACTACAGCCAGATCGAGCTGCGGGTGATGGCGCACCTGTCCGAGGACGAGGGCCTGATCCAGGCGTTCACCTCCGGCGAGGACCTGCACACCACGGTCGCCTCCCAGGTGTTCGGCGTGGGCCGCGACGGGGTGGACGCGGAGATGCGGCGCAAGATCAAGGCGATGTCCTACGGCCTGGCGTACGGCCTGTCGGCGTTCGGCCTGTCCCAGCAGCTGAACATCGAGGCGGCGGAGGCCCGTGGCCTGATGGACACGTACTTCGAGCGGTTCGGCGGGGTACGGGACTATCTGCGCCGTGTCGTCGACGAGGCGAGGGCCACCGGGTACACGGAGACCCTCTTCGGGCGCCGCCGCTACCTGCCCGACCTGAACAGCGACAACCGCCAGCGCCGGGAGACGGCGGAGCGGATGGCTCTGAACGCCCCGATCCAGGGCACGGCCGCGGACATCGTCAAGATCGCCATGCTGAAGGTGGACAGCGCGCTGCAGGACGCCGGCCTCAAGTCCCGCATGCTCCTCCAGGTGCACGACGAAATCGTGCTGGAGATCGCTCCGGGCGAGCGCGCCCGGGTGGAGGAGGTCGTCCGCCGTGAGATGGCGGACGCGGTCCATCTCAGGGCGCCCCTCGATGTGTCCGTGGGATCCGGTGAGGACTGGGAGTCGGCGGCGCACTAGCCACCGACCGGGCCCCGCGAGCGGCCAGCACTGGGACCCGGCCGGGGCCCGGCGGCCCCTGACGGCACGGAACAGCCGGCCGGGGCCGTGTTTCGGCCGGCCGCCGGGGCCCGCCGGCCGCCGCGGCGGTGGACGACCCCGGAGGTGATCCGGCGGTGCGCCGGTCAGGGTCGGCGTACGTGCCGGTCCAGGGGCGGGGCGATGGGTGTGCCGCATCTGGGCCGGTGGACGCGCCGGGGAGCCCCGTCCGGCCCCTCACTCCCGTGGCCCCCGCCAAGCGGCGCCCGCGCCCGCGCGGGCGTAAGGATGCCCCATGGGTATACGTCCGCTTCCCCGCCGGGCGGCGATCCGAGGGGCATTCGTATGCGCCGCTCTCCTGCACCCGACCGCCGCCCGTGCGCCCGGCGCGAGTACCGCACGTCTGCCCCGACCTGGCCTCGCCGAGCGCGCCGCCGCGTTCACCACCAGGGTGTCGGAGGGCATCCGGACCGTCCGCACGGCGATCGCCTCCTGTCCCGGTGCCCTCGTGGGACCGCCGGGTGATACCGGCCCGGCCTGCGACCACGCGGCCGGCCGCCCCGGGCCGCCCGAGCAGTACGCGGCCGGCTCGCGCCTGCGTGCCGTCCTCGCCGTGGTCCGGGACCTGCTGCGGGCACTCGCCGCCGCCCGCCGCTCCCGTGTCGCCCCCGGACCCGGCGAGCCGGTCAGCGGGACACCGGGCGGGCCTGCTCCCTACGAGCCGCTGCCCGGTCGGCAGGGCCCGGACGACGACGCGCCCTGACCATCACCGTGTAGAGCGCCAGCCCGACGACGAGACCCGCGCCCGCGCCGAAGCAGACCGCCGGGATCAACTCCCACGGCTTCGCCGTCGCACCCCAGTAGGCCCACCACCGTGAGGCCCGCTGTGCGGCCCCGGCCGCCGCACACCCACCGATGACCGCTCCCGCGAGCCACCGGTCGGCCCAGGACAGCGCCGGCACCCGCGACAGCGCGGAGGGGTCGGCCGTCACCCGACGCAGCGCGACCGCCACGAAGACCGCGATCACCACCGCCGCGACCGCCGAACTCCCGTACTGCAGGTACCAGTACAACGGGGCATCCGCGATCTGCCGCCCCAGCACGGGGAACAACTGCACCCCCCAGCGGTCGTGATGGGTGAACGCGTCCCACACGACATGCGTCAGCGCGCCCAGCACGGCGGAGACGTACCACCACAGGGCCACGGGAAACGAGAGCCCTCGCCGCGGTGTGCCGCAGCGCACCAGCGCCGCGATTCGCCCCTGCCGAGCCGGCGGCAGCAGCGCCACCAGCGGTTCCCGCAGGGCCAGCCACGCCCCCACCAGAACCCACGCGATGAGTACATCGACCGTGAACACCCCGGCGAACGAGTGGGTGACGTCACCGAACTCCATCCCCCCGGACACCGCGCTCGCCGCGTAATAGGTCAAGTCGGGCGCGAACGAGCCCGCGAAGAGGGCCGCGGGCACCAGCCGTCCGCGGCCCGACCCGTCGGCCCGCACGGCGGGCAGCACCGCCGCCGCATGACTGAGAGTGAACGGCACGTGAGGCCCCCCGCGGCAGTCGTCGCCCGGGTACAACCACCCGGTGATCACGGACGTCCAGTATGAGGTACGCATGAAACGGGTGGGGCGCTCCGTCCTGCTCGTACGCCCCGCCGAACCGGACGTGACCAACTGGTGAAAACCGGGCGCCAACGGGTGTCCGGGCGACTCAAGTTGTCGTAGGGTCACATGGTCACCGCGCCGGGCGCGTGGTCGAATGCACACAACGCGATCGAACGTCCGTGGGGTCGTCGACGGGAGGGGTTCACTCAATGGCGGCGCATTTCGGCCGACGGCTGCGCAAGGGGGCGGCAACCACCGCTGTGGCCGCGGCCGCGGTCGCGGCTCTGGCGGCGTCCCAGGCTCCCGGTGTGGCCACCGAGGACCAGGGCAAGAAGCCCAACGGGGCCCAGGCCACGTCCGAGGCCGTCGACGGCGGAAGCAGCGACGGCTCGGCGACGGGCAACAGCGGCTACTTCACCGACCTCCCGCCGCTCAACAGCCCCACCGCGTCGCCCAGCCCGAGCGCCGGAGCGGCCACCGGCGTCACCGGGGTCTCGGAGACGGGCATACCCGCCACCGTCCTCGACGCCTACAAGCAGGCGGCCGCCGAAGTCCGCGAGTCGAAGCCGGGTTGCAATCTGCCCTGGCAACTCCTCGCCGCCATCGGCAAGGTGGAATCCGGCCAGGCCCGTGGCGGCCGGGTCGACGCCGACGGGACGACGTACTCGAAGATCCTCGGCCCCGTCCTCGACGGCAACGGCTTCGCGCACATCACGGACACCGACAACGGTGTCTACGACGGTGACAGCCGCTACGACCGCGCGGTCGGACCCATGCAGTTCATCCCCTCGACATGGGCGTGGGCGGGCCGCGACGGCAACGGCGACGGAGTCGAGGACCCGAACAACGTCTACGACGCCGCCCTCGCCGCCGCGCACTACCTCTGCCGCTTCGACCGCGACCTCGGGGTCCAGTCCGACATGAACGCGGCGATACTCGGCTACAACAACTCGCAGGACTACCTCGACACCGTTCTGTCCTGGTACGAGTACTACCTCAAGGGCACCCACTCGATCCCGGACGGCACCGGCACACTGCCCTCGCACCGCAGCGACGGCAAGCCCGGTACTCACCCGAAGCCGAGGAAGACCGACGACGCCCCCGGCAAGCCGGGCAAGGGGAGCTCCACCGGCCCTAGTCCGTCCCTTCCGGGCAAGCCGAAGCCCCCGTCGACGTCGCCGACCCCGACCGACACCGTCGACCACCTGGCGGACGGCGGGACCGGGACGCTCTCCGCCATGGCGGGCGACACGTTCGGGCAGAGGATCGTGGTGAAGGCCGTGACCAAGGCGGGCAAGGCCGTGCCGAAGGTCCGGGTGCGCTTCACGATCAGCGGTGACACGGACTCCACCTTCGCGGGCGGCGAGCGCGTGGCGGCCGTCGTCACCGACAGCGCGGGCAAGGCAACCGCGCCCGCCCTCGTGGCGGGCGCGAGGACGGGCGACTTCAAGGTCGGCGCCGTCGTCGCGGGCCGCACGGCCACCGGTGTCGACTTCCCGGTGACCGTCACCGAACGCCAGGCGGACGCCGTTGCCCGCACCGGTGACACCCCCCTCACCTGTACCCCCGGTGGCGAGTTCGCGGACCAGGTCGAGGTGAAGGCCACGTACAAGGGGGCCGTCGCGGACGGTGTCGCGGCCACCGCGACGCTCGTCAAGTCGGCCGACGACCCGACCGAGAACGACAAGGGCCCCTACTTCAAGGACGCGGACGGCAAGACCGTGCGCACCCTCACGGGCCTGACGACCGACGCGGACGGTCTGCTGAAGCTCCCGAAGCTCTACGCCGACGACACGGCCGGCACCTTCCTGCTTCGCATCACCACCGCGGGCGGGGCCACCGTGACGGTCGAACTGGACGTAGCGGCGGCAACCTCCACCCCGTCGGCCAGTCCCAGCGCATAGGCTCAGGTCGTACCTATGAGGGCGGCGCCCCACCGTGTTGGTGGGGCGCCGCCCTCATAGGTACGACCTGTTCTCATCTCGCGCGACCGTTGCTACGGTGCCGGACCTGACGATGTATCAGCTAAGGTCGCGGGGAGGCCCGTATGCGCGCCCTCATCGCGGCGGGGATCGGTCTCGCCGCCGCGCTCGCCCTGGTGTTCACACTGACCGCCCTGGGCGCGCCCACCGGGAAGACGTCGCCGAAACCGCTGCTGACGACGGTCCCCAGCCATCCATGACGCGCGGGACCGGAAGCCGGGTCGCACGGGCCCGTACAGCCGCACCCGCACGCACAGGGAGGACGACGAGATGCGCCGCAAGGCCGGCTTGATCCTGCTCGCCCTCGCCGTGTTCTGCACGGCGCTGTCCCCACTGCTGCGCTGGTACGCCTTTCCGCGTCTGGCCGAGGTCCCGGCGAACCAGTACCAGGACATGGTCCTTCAGGCGAGGAACGCCACCCTTCTCGACTACGGCACCATGACGTCCCGCACGGTCCCCGAGGTCACCATCGTGCAGACCCTGAAGGGCGATGTGGAGGCCGGAAAGAAGATCGAGAAGTCGGCCGGCCGGGACGTGGTGGTCTGGGACGGCCTGTCCTATGTGCAGGGTCCCGACGGCAAGATGGTCTCCCGGATCCCCGAGCGCTACATCTTCGACGCGCACACCCAGGAACCCGTGCACGCGACCGGCGAGTCGGTCGACGGCGATCCCGTCCGCCGCGACGGCATCGAGTTCAAGTGGCCGTTCCTGACGCAGAAGAGGGACTACGAGTACTTCGACGCGCAGGCACGCATCACGGCGCCCATCCACTACAAGGCCACACGGACCTTCCGGGGCGTGAAGGTCTACCACTTCGAGCAGACCATCCCCTGGACGAAGGTCCCCTTCCCCAAGGCCATGCCTGTGCGGGGCATCACCCCCGAATCGGTCGCGAAGACCGGCACGACGCGCTGGTACACCACGGTCCGCAGGTTCTGGGTGGAGCCGTGACCGGCGCGCCCGTCTACGGCGAGGAGATTCACAAGGAGGAACTGCGCGGCGGCACGCTCCTCGGAGGCCGCGCCAAGGTCACGGCGTTCGCGGGCCATGTGAAGATGCGCGCGGACTACATCAGGTCGACGGTCGCCCTCGTCAAGCACAACCGCACGCTCGTGCTGATGCTGACGTCCCGTCTGCCGTGGGGCTTCCTCGTCCTCGGCGTCTGCCTGCTGTCGCTGTCCCTCCTGGTCGAGGCCCGTGGCCGGCGCCCGGGGAGGCCGCGCCCGGCAGGGCGCGGGAGCCCGATCCGGTCACCGCCTGAGCCGCGCGTTGGTGTGCCGGGTCGGTTCCGCACCGGCCGGGTCCTCCGGCCAGGGGTGCTTGGGGTAGCGGCCCCGCAGTTCCGCCCGTACGGCGCGGTAGCCGTCCCGCCAGAAGGAGGCGAGGTCCGCGGTGACGGCAGCGGGGCGTCCGGCGGGGGAGAGCAGATGCACCAGCACGGGGACCCCGGCGATCTCCGGTGAGTCCTGCAGCCCGAACATCTCCTGCAACTTCACGGCGAGGACGGGCCGCTCGGGGTCCGCGTAGTCGACGCGTATCGCGGACCCGCTCGGGACGGTGATCCGCTCGGGGGCGAGCTCGTCGAGCCGGGCGGCCTCACCGGTGGCCCAGGGCAGCAGCCGGGCGAGGGCCCCTGCGGCGTCGATCCGCGCAAGATCGGCGCGTCGCCGCGCGCGGCTCAGCTCGGGCTCGAGCCATTCGTCCACGCGCGCGTGGAGCGCGTCGTCGGTGACCTCCGGCCAGGGCGCACCCAGGTGCAGCCGCAGAAAGGCGAGACGCTGCCGCAGCAGCCGGGCGCCGGGCGACCAGTGCAGCAGCCCGAACCCCTCCTGCCGCAGCCCTTCGAGAAGGGCATCCCGCACCAGGGCCGGAGCGGTCTCCCGCAGGGGCCGCACCGTCAGCTCGACCGCCCCGAGCCGCTCGACATGCCGGGCGACGACATCCCCGCCGGTCCAGTGCACCTCGTCGTCCGTGGTGTGCAGAGCGGCGGCGGCGCGGCAGGCCACGTGCTCGTCCACCACCGCGGCGTGCCGTACGCGTGCGTGCCCCGCTTGGAGGGGCCGGTCGGCGACGGCCACGGCGAGCCACGGCGCGCCGCGCAGATGCGAGCCGGCCGCCGGCTCGGCACGCGTGCCGTTCACCATCAGGAACGAGCCGCCGTCGGCCCGGGCGAGCCGCTCGGGGAAGGCGAGGGCGGCGACAAGACCGGCCACCTGGTCGTCCTGCGCCCTCGTCGCGCCGTCCGTGTCCGTCCGCCGCGGTGCGTCCGCCGCGGCCCGCAGCCGGCGCGCCTCCTCCCGCCAGCGCGCCGCGTACGCGTCACCTCCGCGGCGCGCCGTCCGCCACGCCGCCGCCAGGTCGTCCCCGTATTCCCGCGGCGGCTCCTCGCTCAGCAGGGCGACCACCTCGGCCGCCCGCTCCGGACCGACCTCCGGGGCGGCGTCCAGCAGTGCCCGGGCGAGCCGCGGATGCAGACCGAGGCGGGACATCCGCGCGCCCCGATCCGTGGCCCGCCCCTCGGGATCCACGGCGCCGATGGCCGCCAGGACCGACCTCGCCGCCGCCATCGCCCCGCCCGGAGGCGGATCCAGCAGCGCGAGCCCGGACGCGTCCGGATCGCCCCAGCAGGCCGCCTGCAACGCGAAGGCCGTCAGATCAGCCAGCCGGATCTCCGGGGCGGGGAAGCGGGGGAGCCGTGTGTCCTCCGCCTCGGACCAGCACCGGTACACCCGGCCCGGGGCCTCGCGCCCTGCCCGGCCCGCGCGCTGTCCGCCCGTGGCCTGCGAGGCGCGTACCGTCGTCAGCGCACTCAGCCCGCGCGCGTGGTCCACTCGCGGTTCCCGGGTGAGTCCGCAGTCCACGACCACCCGTACGCCGGGCACGGTCAGCGACGACTCCGCGACGGCGGTCGCCAGCACCACCCGCCGCCCGGCTCCGGGGGACAGCACGGCGTCCTGCACGGCGGCCGGCGCCCGCCCGTGCACCTGGAGCACCTCGATGCCGCCCAGGTCGCCCAGATGCCCCGCCACGCGTGCGATCTCACCCACGCCCGGCAGGAAGCACAGCACGTCGCCTTCGCACTCCGCGAGTGCCCGCCGCACCAGCGACGCGACATGGGCGAGCAGCGCCGGGTCCACGCGCAGCCCGTGCGGCGGCCGCAGGGGGCGCGCGGGAGGCGCCCACACCACCTCGACGGGGTACGACACGCCCTCCGCCTCGACCACCGGAGCCCCGCCCAGCAGCCCGGCCCAGCCCCGCGCGTCCGTCGTCGCGGAGGCGGCCACCAGCCGCAGCTCCGGCCGCAGCGTCTCTCGTACGTCCAGCAGGAACGCGGCGACCGTGTCGGCGTCCAGGTGCCGCTCGTGGCACTCGTCCAGCACGACGACGTCGACGCCCGCCAGCTCCTGGTCGCGTTGCAGCCGCTGCAGCAGCACTCCGGTCGTGACGACCTCCACGCGCGTGTGCCGCCCCACCACCCGTTCGCCGCGGACGGTGTGGCCGACGCTGTCCCCGGCGTTCTCGCCGAGCAGCCACGCCATCCGCCGTGCCGCGGCGCGCGCGGCGATCCGCCGGGGCTCCGCGACCACGACGCGGCGCGCCGGGCCGTCGCCGACCAGTCCGGCGAGGACCAGCGGCACGAGCGTCGTCTTCCCGGTGCCGGGCGGCGCGCACAGCACCGCCGCGCCGTGGCCGTCCAGCGCGTCCCGGAGCGCGGGGACGGCGGAGCGCACGGGCAGACGGTCGAGAGCGTCGTGGCGGATCACCGCACCAGTGTTCCAGGCGGGCGCATCAGGGGAGGAAGACGTGCTCGCAGCGGTGGCAGAACAGCTTTCTGCGCCATTCGGCGCGTCGCCTCGCGGTCTGGGCCGCCTTGTCGCGCAGCGACACCAGCCAGACGCCTCCGCCGGCCACCCCGACGTACCCCAGCCATGCCTCGGAGACCAGCAGGGCGCAGCCCACGGTCAGCAGCCCGACGGGTCCCGCCCACCGCTCGTCGTCCAGCGAGGGACGGGCGAGGTGCGGCGCCGCGGCCCGCCCCTGCGGCGGCAGGGCACTCCAGTGGGCGCGGAGCCTCGTGATCCTGTCGCTCCGCTCGCAGACCGGGCAGATGTGCATGCGCATACCCCCACCACGCATGGCGCCGCACGCCGCAGCCCCGAGGGCGACGTGTCGACATGTCGTTTGTGCCCTGCCCGCGACGCGGGCATACGCGAACGGCCGCCCTCGTCGCGGATTGGCCGGAACCGCCCGCTCAGCCCCGCTGGCACACGAATATCGCCGTCCCCGGGATCAGACCGCCGCGCAGCGGCGACCAGCCGCCCCACTCCGAGGTGTTCCAGGCGGGCCATTCCGGCTCCACCAGATCGACGAGCCGGAAACCGGACGCCGTGATGTCCCGCACCCGGTCGCCGAGCGTGCGGTGATGCTCCACGTACACCGCACGGCTCTCGTCGTCCTGCTCCACGTACGGCGTGCGGTCGAAGTACGAGGCGGACACCGACAGACCCTCGGGCCCCGGCTCGTCCGGGAACGCCCAGCGGATCGGGTGGGTCACGGAGAACACGAAGCGGCCGCCGGGACGCAGTACCCGGTGCACCTCCCGCAGGACCAGGACGGGGTCCGCGACGAACGGCAGCGCCCCGTAGGCGGAACACGCCAGGTCGAAGGAGGCGTCCCGGAAGGGCAGGACGGCGGCGTCGGCCTGGACCAGGGGGACGGAGCCGCCGATGCGCAGGGCGTGCTGGAGCTGCCGGTGCGAGAGGTCGAGCGCCACCGGACGCGCGCCCTGGCCGGCCAGCCAGCGCGAGCACTGCGCAGCGCCGGCGCCGATCTCCAGGATGTCCTTGCCCTTGAGGTCGTCCGGTCGGCCGAGCAGTTCGGCCTCGACCTCGTCGAGGCCCTCGGGGCACCACACGAAGCGGTCGTCGCCGAGGAACGTGCCGTGTTCGATCTGGTATTCGTCCGCGTTCCGGTCCCACCAGCCCCGGTTGGCCCGGGCGCTCTCGGTGACACCCGCCGTGCGTCGGGTGGCTTCCGGCTCGAACTGTTCGGACTCTTGGATGATCGGCTCCCTCGTCGTACTCTTCCGTCCAACCCGTCGCGCGGTGTCACCGGCGATGCGTCTCCGGCCCGTGTGACCTGGTGGCGTAGTCCGGTACACGCCGGTGTCGCGTGGGGATTGTGCCGGAAATGCGGCTGTCTGCCCCGGGTGTGCGCCTTCGCGCATTGACCCTGTCCGGCTGCCCCCGTATGCTACAAGTTGCGCTGCGGGCCTGCGCGCCTCAGACGGAGCAGGCTGCGCTCGCATCTGTTGTATGTCCCCTCGGTTCTCGAGGCGCCACCGGGCACCCGGTGTCCTTAAAAGGTGGCGCTTCCTTGGCTGTCCGGCTTCTACAGAGCGAAACGGGCTCCCGGCGTAAGCAGTGCCTACGACTTCAATGTCCGTACCGGAGCCCTTTCCCACATGACGAGCAGCACCGAGACCACCGCCACCACCCCGCAGGTAGCGGTCAACGACATCGGTAACGAGGAAGCCTTCCTCGCCGCGATCGACGAGACGATCAAGTACTTCAACGACGGCGACATCGTCGACGGCGTCATCGTGAAGGTCGACCGGGACGAGGTCCTGCTCGACATCGGTTACAAGACCGAAGGTGTCATCCCGAGCCGCGAGCTCTCGATCAAGCACGACGTCGACCCGAACGAGGTCGTTGCCGTCGGCGACGAGATCGAGGCCCTGGTCCTCCAGAAGGAGGACAAGGAAGGCCGCCTGATCCTCTCGAAGAAGCGCGCCCAGTACGAGCGTGCCTGGGGCACCATCGAGAAGATCAAGGAAGAGGACGGCATCGTCACCGGTACCGTCATCGAGGTCGTCAAGGGTGGTCTCATCCTCGACATCGGCCTCCGCGGCTTCCTCCCGGCCTCGCTGGTCGAGATGCGCCGTGTCCGCGACCTCCAGCCGTACGTCGGCAAGGAGCTCGAGGCGAAGATCATCGAGCTGGACAAGAACCGCAACAACGTGGTCCTGTCCCGCCGTGCCTGGCTGGAGCAGACCCAGTCCGAGGTCCGCCAGACGTTCCTCACGACCCTCCAGAAGGGTCAGGTCCGCTCCGGTGTGGTCTCCTCGATCGTCAACTTCGGTGCCTTCGTGGACCTGGGTGGCGTCGACGGTCTGGTCCACGTCTCCGAGCTGTCCTGGAAGCACATCGACCACCCGTCCGAGGTCGTCGAGGTGGGCCAGGAGGTCACCGTCGAGGTCCTCGACGTCGACATGGACCGCGAGCGTGTCTCCCTCTCGCTGAAGGCGACCCAGGAAGACCCGTGGCAGCAGTTCGCCCGCACCCACCAGATCGGCCAGGTCGTGCCCGGTAAGGTCACGAAACTGGTTCCGTTCGGTGCGTTCGTCCGCGTGGACGAGGGCATCGAGGGCCTGGTCCACATCTCCGAGCTGGCCGAGCGCCACGTGGAGATCCCGGAGCAGGTCGTCCAGGTCAACGACGAGATCTTCGTCAAGGTCATCGACATCGACCTCGAGCGCCGTCGCATCAGCCTCTCGCTGAAGCAGGCCAACGAGTCCTTCGGTGCCGACCCGGCCTCGGTCGAGTTCGACCCGACCCTGTACGGCATGGCCGCGTCCTACGACGACCAGGGCAACTACATCTACCCCGAGGGCTTCGACCCCGAGACCAACGACTGGCTCGAGGGCTACGAGAAGCAGCGCGAGGAGTGGGAGCGCCAGTACGCCGAGGCGCAGCAGCGCTTCGAGCAGCACCAGCAGCAGGTCATCAAGTCCCGCGAGGCGGACGCCGCCGCTGCCGCCGAGGGTGGCGAGGCCGCCGCTCCGGCCGCGACCGGCGGTTCGTACTCCTCCGAGGGCAGCGACACCTCCGGTGCGCTCGCCTCGGACGAGGCGCTTGCCGCTCTGCGCGAGAAGCTGGCCGGCGGCCAGAGCTGACGCTCACCGCTGAGGCTGCCTAGCCGATAGCCAAGGGCCCGCACCCGTTCAGGGTGCGGGCCCTTGGTGCAGGCGTCCGCCCGATCGCCGGACAGGCCGTACTGGACTCTGCAGAAACGTGTGGGTTACACCGGCAACCGATGGGCCGTAACCGCCCACTGCCAGGCTTCCCCGGTCTTCGTTCAAGATCGGAAGGGGAGCCCATTCCATGGCACAGCCTCAGCACGGGTCGGGAACGAGTCGGCGGGCGTTCCTGAGGAACGTCGGTCTCACCGGCGGCGCCGGCGCCATGTTCGCCACCATGGGGGCGCTGGGCCTCGCCCCCACCGCCGCCTACGCGGCCGAGAAGGAGGCGCCGTTCCAGGCGCCCCGCCGCAGCGACTTCACCCTTCAGGGGCGATCCGGCAGACCCGCCGAGGTCGTCGTCATCGGAGCCGGCATCGCCGGTCTCACCTGCGCGTACGAGCTGGGCAAGGCCGGCTACGACTGTACGGTCCTCGAAGCCCGCGACCGCGTCGGCGGCCGCAACCTCACCGTCCGTGGCGGTGACAGCCTCACGGACATCAACGGCGTCGAGCAGACGGCCCGTTTCAGCAAGGGCCAGTACATGAACGCGGGCCCCGCCCGGCTCGCCCAGTGGATGGTCACCCTCGACTACTGCCGTGAACTGGGCGTGCCCGTCGAGGTGTTCACCAACTCCAACGCCAGCGCCCTCATCTACAACCCGGGCAGAGGCATGGCGGCACCGGTCCGGTACCGGACCGCGAAGGCCGACGTCTACGGCTACGTATCCGAACTGCTCTCCAAGGCCACCAACGCCGGCGCCCTCGACGGCGAGTTGACGGCCGACGACAAGGAGCGGCTGCTCACCTTCCTCAAGAGCTACGGCTCCCTCGGTGCCGACTACACGTACGCGGGAACCGAGCACCGCGGCTTCACCGTGGATCCGGGCGCCTCCGGCACCCCCGGCGACGAACTCGGCGGTGTCCCCACCCTGTCCGAGGTCTTCGCCTCCAACGTGGGCCGCTACTTCTCCTTCGAGTTCGGCTACGACCAGGCGATGCTGATGTTCCAGCCGGTCGGCGGCATGGACCGGATACCCGAGGCCTTCGCCCGTGCCATCGGCCAGGAGCGGATCCGGACCGGGGCGGCGGTCACCGACATCAGGAACACCGGTGACGGCGTCCGTGTCACCTACACCCAGCACGGCCGCACCCGGGTGGTCAAGGCCGACTACTGTGTCGCCACCGTGGCCCCGCACCTGCTCGCGAGGACACCGCACAACCTCGGTCCCGAGGTGCAGACCGCGCTCCTCGCGGTGAAGCCCTCCTACGCCTCGAAGATCGGCCTCGAGTACAGGAGCCGCTGGTGGGAGAAGGACTTCAGGATCTTCGGTGGCATCACCGAGACCGACATGGACCTGGACCACATCTGGTACCCCTCCTACGGCCATCTCGGCGACCGCGGTCTGATCATCGGCTACTACAACACGGGTGCCCACTCCGAGGTGTACTCGGCGCTCACCCCGGCCGAACGCCTGGAACGCGCCGTGGCCCAGGGCGTCATGATCCACGGAGACAAGTACCGCACCGAACTGGCCGCCTCCTTCTCCCACCAGTGGAAGCTCGTCCCGCATCTCGAGGGCGCCTGGCACTCCATGCCCGGCGGCCCCGACGCCCCGGCGTACGCACCGCTCAACAAGCCGCAGGGCAACGTGTACTTCGCCGGTGACTACCTGAGCTACCTGGACGCCTGGCAGCACGGGGCGATCTCCTCGGCGCGCAAGGTCGTCACGGAACTGCACCAGCGCGTCCTCGCCTCCTGAGTCGACCCGCCGCCGCGGCGATCCGGCCCGGCCGGAGCGCCATGGCGTGACGCTCCCGGGGGATACGGGAATGCCCGTGTCCCCCGGGGCGTTGACCACGGCGAACACGAGGAGGAGCGGTCTACGTGCTTGATCCGCAGGGTTTGTACGCATGGGAGCCGAAGGGCCTGGCCGTCGTCGACATGGCGCTCGCCCAGGAGTCGGCCGGATTGGTCATGCTCTACCACTTCGACGGCTACATCGACGCGGGTGAGACCGGCGACCAGATCGTCGACCGGCTCCTCGACTCGCTGCCCCACCAGGTCGTGGCCCGCTTCGACCACGACCGGCTCGTCGACTACCGCGCCCGCCGTCCGCTGCTCACCTTCAAGCGCGACCGCTGGGCCGGCTACGAGGAGCCCTCGATCGAGGTGCGCCTCGTCCAGGACGCCACCGGAGCGCCCTTCCTGCTGCTGTCGGGTCCCGAGCCCGACGTCGAATGGGAGCGCTTCGCCGGCGCAGTCCGGCAGATCGTGGAGCGGCTCGGCGTCCGTCTGTCCGTGAGCTTCCACGGGATCCCCATGGGCGTGCCGCACACCCGCCCGGTGGGCCTCACCCCGCACGGCAACCGCACCGACCTCGTTCCGGGGCACAGCAGCCCGTTCGACGAGGCGCAGGTGCCCGGCAGCGCCGAGTCCCTGCTCGAGTACCGGCTGATGCAGGCGGGACACGATGTCCTGGGCGTCGCGGCCCATGTGCCCCACTACATCGCCCGCTCTCCCTACCCGGACGCCGCGCTGACGGTCCTGGAGGCCATCACCGCCGCGACCGGGCTCGTCCTGCCGACCGTCGCGCACACCCTGCGCACGGACGCCTACCGCACGCAGACGGAGATCGACCGGCAGATCCAGGAGGGCGACGAGGAACTGGTCGCACTCGTGCAGGGCCTCGAGCACCAGTACGACGCCGCAGCGGGGGCCGAGACCCGCGGCAACATGCTCGCCGAACCCGTCGAGATCCCGTCCGCGGACGAGATCGGGCAGGAATTCGAGCGCTTCCTGGCGGAACGCGAGGGCGACGGCTGAACGCGGGGACCTGTCCTGCCGGCCGTCGGTGGCAGGCCGTAGGCTTCCCGTCATGCTGAAGGTGGGTCTGACCGGCGGTATCGGAGCCGGCAAGAGCGAGGTGTCGCGACTGCTCGTGGAGTGCGGGGCCGTGCTGATCGACGCGGACCGTATCGCGCGCGAGGTCGTCGCGCCCGGAACCCCGGGCCTGGCCGCGGTCGCCGACGCCTTCGGCGCGGGCGTCCTCGCGCCGGACGGCAGCCTGGACCGGCCCAAGCTCGGCTCCGTCGTGTTCGCCGACCCGGAGAAGCTCGCCGTCCTGAACGCGATCGTGCACCCCCTGGTGGGCGCCCGCTCCCGGGAGCTGGAGGCCGCCGCGCCCGAGGACGCCGTCGTCGTGCACGACGTCCCCCTCCTCGCCGAGAACGCGCTCGCCCCGCTGTACGACGTCGTGGTCGTCGTCGACGCGAGCCCCGCCACCCAGCTCGACCGGCTGGTGCGACTGCGGGGCATGACCGAGGAGGACGCACGCGCGCGCATGGCCGCGCAGGCGACACGGGACAAGCGTCTGGAGATCGCGGACATCGTGATCGACAACGATGTGGATCTGCCTCGGCTGGAGCGGAGCGTAAGGGACGTATGGGTGGATCTCGTGCGCAGGGCGCAACGCTCACAGGAATAGCGGTCACCATCGGGGGCGTTGAACCGGTGCAGTAAGGGAAGGACTTTGCCGTGCCCGAGAACAGCGATCCGACCGGACGTACTCCGGAGACACATGTGATCGACTTCCGCGCCGCCGAGCAGCTGCTCGCCGCGCGGGACCCGCGGGGCGCGGTGAAACTGCTCGACGGCGTGATCGCCGCTCATCCGGAGAACACCGCCGCGCGGCTGCTGCGTGCGCGTGCCTTCTTCGCCGCCGCGCAACTGCGTCCCGCCGAGCTGGAGTTCAGCATCGTGCTGGAGCGTGAGCCGGACAACGCCTTCGCGCACTTCGCGCTGGCCCGCACCTATGAGCGCCAGGCGCGGCCGGAGGAGGCGAAGCGGCACTTCCGGCTGGCGGCGGCCCTGGACCCGAACCCGCAGTACCTGAAGGCGGCACGCTTCGACTCGTAGCGGGCTCGCCGCCTTCGGCGAGTCGTCGCTCGGTGGGCGCCCGGGCTTCCCCGGGGCCCGCTACCGTCGGTGGTCCGGCGGAGTGTAGGGCGGGACGTCGCGGCCCGGCTGCCAGTGAGGGCCCTGGTGCATGTGGTGCAGGATCACGGCCAGGTCCACGGCGACGACCAGCCACAGGACACCGCACGCGGCCGCCCAGCCGGGCCGGCCCACCAGGGCGAAGGCGATCGTTCCGAAGGTCGCCCAGACCAGACCCCACACGCTCAGCCAGAAGCGTGCCCGCAGCGCACTGCGCGCTGTCGCCGGCTCACTGCCCGTACGCATTCACATCACTACTCCCACCAGGACAAGTACCCTTCGTCGTGCACGTTCACCAGGGAACGGTGACCGGATCCCATGGATCGCGCGGAGCGCGCGGGACCGGTCCCCGGGGGAGGGGCGATGGTGCTGCTGAAGGCGCTGCGGGCGGACGCGAGGCTCGCCGAGTGGCTGAGGGATCTCGAGAGCGAGGAGGACGCTCCCGGCGAGGCCGTGCTGCCTCACGCGGACGAGCTGCCCGACGTGCTGCTCGATCTGTCGGTGCCCCACGAGGACATCAACGACCTCGTCGCGCTCCGGAGCCGGCTCGCGCAGGACGACGAGGCGATGGCCCTGCTGGCGCGGTGCGCCGCCCGCTTCGTGCGGGACATGGGGGAGATCGGGAAGGGCTGGGAGCCCCCGTCGTTCCCGGAGTCGGCGGGACCGCTCGGGCGGCTCTTCCATGTGTACGTCTTCGTCGCGGCTCTGCCGCATGTGCGCGCCTACCACCGTGGGCGCGGCGTCCCGGAGGACGTCTCCCGCCGTACGCTCGCCGACCTCGGCCGGCAGATGGCCGTGCACCGTCGGCGGCGCGGCACGGGCGGGCTGCTGTTCCCGTGGTGGACGGCGCTGTACTTCCACGGGGAGCTGTTCCAGCTGGGACGGCTGCAGTATCAGCGCGCTCGGCTCGGGCAGCGCACGGGGGAGGCGGTCGCGGCCTCGGGCGGGAGACCGGGGCCCGGGGACCCGTGTCTGAGCGTGCACATACCCGACTTCCGCGGCCCGCTCACGCCCTCCGCCTGCGAGCGGTCGCTGGCACTCGCCCGTGCCTTCTTCGCCGAGCACTTCCCCGAGGAGCCGTACGAGATCGCGGTCTGCCACTCCTGGCTGCTGGACCCGCAGCTCAGGCACCATCTCCCGGCCGACTCGAACATCATCCGCTTCCAGGACCGCTTCGAGCTCACGCACCAGGAGACGACGCCGGACGACGGCGTGCCCGTCGGGTTCGTCTTCGGTGACCCCGAACTGCCGGTGGCGGACCTGCCGCGACGGAGCAGTGTCGAGCGGGCCGTGGTGGACCATCTGAGGGCGGGCGGGCACTGGTACGGGGGGCACGGCTGGTTCGTGCTCTGACCGGCCCGGTCATGCGTTCCATCCCCGAACATTCACTCTATCGAGTGAGGGGGTTGAGGGAACGGGGCGCGCAGCGCGGTCCGTTGGACGGGCATGAAGGTGACGATGCGGGACGGTTACGGGGGCACGGGCCCGGGCGCGATCACACCCGACGGCTGCGCGGTCGAGCTGTACTCACGGCTGCCGATCGGGGACGAGCCGGACATCATCTCCGCGGCGGTGCCCGGGGGCGCGCGCATCCTGGAGCTGGGCAGCGGGGTCGGCCGGATGACTCATCCGCTGCTGGAGCGCGGCTTCAGGGTCACGGCGGTGGACGAGTCACCGGAGATGCTGGAACGAGTGCGTGGCGCGCGTACGCTCTGCAGCCCGATCGAGGCCCTCGAGCTGGACGAGACGTTCGACGTGGTGATGCTCGCCTCGTTCCTGGTGCACGCCGGGGACGTGGAGGTGCGTCGGGGACTGCTGAGGGCGTGCGTCCGGCATGTGGCGCCCGGCGGGTGTGTGCTGATCCAGCGCGAGGGGGAGGACTACCACACCGACACTCCACGTGAGCGTGTCGATCCGAGCGGCTTCACCGTGCGGATCGTGTCCTCGCAGCCGGTCGGTGACGGAGTCAACTCGGTGCGCGCGGAGTACGAGTTCCCCGACGCGGCCTGGACGCAGACCTTCCTGGCCCGGCCGCTGAGCAGAGAGGTCTTCGAGGAGGCGCTCGAAGAGGCCGGGCTGAGGGTGGACCGGTATCTGACCGAGGACCGGATATGGGTGCGGGCGGTGCCGATGGATGCGGCAGGCGGATGAGGTCTCCGGGAAACACGGCGGCGGACGGCGATGAGTTGTGGCAAGCACACGGGTCTGCCTCTGTGACAGCACCGAGCACCTGATCACCGAGGAGCACCCCATGTCCGGGACCACCGCACCCCGTGCCGCTTCCGCCGTCCCCTCCACGGACCACGGGCGCAGCCGCGGCCGTCGTGCCGAGATCTCCCTGTACGCGCTGCAGATCGCGCTCGCGCTCTTCTACGCAGTCGCGAGCGCGCTGCCCAAACTGATCGCGCATCCGTCGGCCGCCGAGTCCTTCGACAGGATCGGCTGGGGAAGCACGGGGATGTACATCATCGGCGCACTGGAACTGGCCGGGGCGATCGCGCTGCTGATCCCGGTGCTGTCGTCGGTCGCGGCGGTGGCGCTGTCCGCGCTGATGGTAGGTGCCTTCATCGTGCAGCTCACGGTCTTCGACGGCCAGAACGCGGCTACCCCGCTGATGCTGCTCGTCCCGTTGATCCTGATCGCCTGGGCCCGCCGCCACCGCACGGCCGAGCTGCTCCGTCCCGTACGACACGGGGCATGACCGCCCCGAGCCTGCGGCCGCTCATGTGCCGGTGCGAGAGGGACATCCGGGCCGGACCGCCCCGGCACGGCCCGCCGCCTCGCTCCCTGGTGCGGTCCACGCTCCGTGGCCCGCTCTCACAGCCCCTCGGCGCCGCCCTGGTCGTCCGCCCGGCCGCGGCCTTCGGACGGGCGCCGGCCGGCCGATCGGTTCTGCGACCGGCCCTGGCCCTGTGTCCGAAGAGCCTCGGCGAAGCCGCCGGGTGCCGCTCCGAGGCCGCGAAGGCGTTCCATCTCGCGGCGGTCGCGCTTGGTGGGGCGCCCCGCGCCGCGGTCGCGGATGCCGGCCGGGGCCACCGCCTCGCGGGGCGGCGAGGGCGGGCTGTTGTCGATGTAGCACTGGACGGCCACCGGGGCTCCGACCCGTTTGCGGATCAGCTGCTTGACGACGACGATCCGCTCCCGGCCCTCGTGCCGCAGGCGCACCTCGTCGCCGACGCGGACGGCGTACGCGGGCTTCACACGCTCACCGTTCACCCGCACATGGCCGCCCTTGCAGGCGTCGGCGCCGATCGAGCGGGTCTTCACGAGCCGCACGGACCAGATCCAGCTGTCGATGCGCACACTCTCGCCGTTGGACGGCCCGGCCGCCTTCGCGGCCGCCACCGCGGAGGCGGTCTTCGCATCCATGGCCTGCCCGCCCGCGGCGCCGTGGCCCGTGTCCTCCGGGCCCGATGCGTCGGATGCACGGCTCGTCCCGCTCGTGCCGGTGTCCCGCCGGTCCTCCGCCTCGCGGTCCAGGCCGACCCCGGACTCCCGGTCCGCGACCGTCCGGCCCGTCCTGTCGTCGTCCGCACGTACAGAAGCCATGGTCCCGACCTTAGTCCCCTGAGCTGCGTGGACCGCACGGCATTTCCGAACGGGGCGCCTCGGGTCCGGGCCCGTACCGGCACGTCCTACCGTGGAGTCATGGACCTCAGCAGTCTCGCCCGGCTGGACGATCGGATCACGGGATGCCGTGCCTGCCCTCGCCTGGTCGCATGGCGGGAGGAGGTGGCCCGCACCAAGCGCGTCGCGTTCGCCGACTGGACGTACTGGGGCCGGCCGGTGCCGGGTTTCGGACCGCACGACGCCCGGATGCTCGTGGTCGGCCTCGCTCCCGCCGCCCACGGCGGAAACCGGACCGGGCGCATGTTCACCGGGGACCGGTCCGGAGACGTGCTGTACGCGGCAATGCACGACGTGGGGCTGGCGTCCCAGCCCACATCCGTGTCCGCCGACGACGGCCTGGAGCTGTACGGAGTACGGGTCACCTCGCCGGTGCACTGCGCACCGCCCGAGAACAAGCCGACCCCCGCGGAACGGGACACCTGCAGGCCATGGCTCGTAGAGGAGCTGCGGCTGCTGCGCCCGTCCCTGAGATCCGTGGTCGCGCTCGGCGCCTTCGGGTGGCAGTCGACCCTGACCGCACTCGCGGAGGCAGGCCTTGCGGTGCCCCGTCCACGGCCCGTGTTCCGGCACGGGGCCCGGGTCCAGCTGGACGGACTGGACCTCTTCGGCTGTTTCCACGTCAGCCAGCGCAACACCTTCACGGGACTGCTCACCCCCGAGATGCTGCGGGACGTGCTGCGGACGGCGGCCGAGGCGGCGGGCCTGCCGACCGAACCCTAGAACCGGCCGGGAGGCACGGCGCGAGACCTCCGGTACGAGACACGGCGTGCTAGGCGTCGGCCCCCTCGACCTCTCCGGGGATGACGGCCGTCGCCGTGATCTCCACAAGCTGTCCCGTGTAGCCGAGGCAGGCCACGCCGATGAGGGTCGACGAATGCGGCCCGGTGCTGAGCGCCGAGGCCTCGACGACGTCCCAGACCGCGGAGAGCACGGCGGGCTCGCTGCTCACCACGTAGACGTCCGTCGACACGACGTGTTCCAGGTCGCTGCCGGCCGCGCGCAGTTGCTCGTCGAGGTTGGCGAGCACCTGCCGGGCCTGCCGTACGGGATCGCCCTCGCCGATGAGCTTTCCGTCGGCGTCGAGGGGTACCGCGCCGGCGAGGAACGCGAGCCGGGTTCCCGCCTCCACGACGGAGGCGTGCGCATAGCGGGGCGGGGGAAACAGGGAGGGCACGGTGATGCGTTTCGGCATGAGAGCTCCCGGGGTCGAGGACCGGTCCGGACCGGCCGTGCGCCGGTCCGACGACAACCCGCCGATGATGCGTGTTCGGCTCGGTCACCGCATCCCGATTTCCGCGCCCGCACGGACGCCCCGGCCCCGTCGAAACCGGCGGACGCAGGGTCGCCTGCGGGCTACGGTGGGCCTTCCGTGCCCATGACGAGGGGAGACCGGTGGACGAGCAGGCGTTCCTCGACGAGGTGGCCGACCGCCTCGCCGCCCTTCCCGGAGTCGGGGCCGTCGCCCTCGGCGGATCCCGCGCGCAGGGCACCCACCGCCCGGACAGCGACTGGGACCTGGCCGTGTACTACCGGGGCCGGACGTTCGACCCGGCCGCTCTGCGGGCCGTCGGCTGGCCCGGCGAGGTCAGCGGGATCGGAGACTGGGGCGGGGGAGTGTTCAACGGCGGCGCCTGGCTGACCATCGACGGCCGCCGCGTCGACGTCCACTACCGCGATCTCGACGTGGTGGAGCACGAGTGGGCCGAGGCCGAGGCCGGCCGCTTCCATGTGGAGCCGCTGCTCTTCCACCTCGCCGGCATCCCGAGCTACCTGGTCGTGGCCGAGCTGGCGATCAACCGTGTACTGCGGGGCACGCTCGACCGCCCGGACACCTATCCGCCGAAACTGCGGGCCTCCGCGCCGGAACGCTGGTACGGCACGGCAGGTGCCACGCTCTCGTACGCGAAGGCCGCGCATGCCCCGAAGGGCCGCCTCACCGAGGTGGCCGGCGCCCTGGCGCTGGCCGCGACACAGACCGCCCACGCCGTGCTCGCGGCCAGGGGGGAGTGGGTCACCAACGAGAAACTGCTGCTGGAGCGGGCGGGACTGCGGGGCGTCGACGGGATCGTGGCGGGTCTGGGCGCACACCCCGGCAGACTCGCCGAGGGCATCGGGACGGCCGGGGAGCTCTTCGCGGACGCCCTGTCCTCCGCGAAGGACTCCGCCGTCGGAAAATCCTTCGAATGACCTCAGTTGACGCTGCTACCGTCGCGGGCGTGGCGAAACTCAATCAGATCATCGCAGTCGAGAAGGGCATCAAGTCCAAGTCGCACCAGGACCTGACCGCCGCCCACCACGGGCTGCAGAAGCCCGCGTTGCTGGCCGGCATCTCGCGTACGTACCAGCCGAAGGACGAAGAGGGCGAGCAGTTGCCGCCCGAGTCGACGCGAGTCCAGGTGCAGGCGGAGGACGTGCTGCGGCGGACCGCGGAGACGCTCACGCGACTGTTCGACGTCACCGCCACGAAGGACTGGGCCAACTGCACCGCCAGGGCGGACGTGAAGGTGGACGGGCGGGTGCTCGTCGCGGACGTTCCCGTGGCCTATCTGCTCTTCCTGGAGAAGCAGCTCGTCGACCTCAACACCTTCGTCCGCAAGCTGCCGCTCCTCGACGCCTCCGAGTCCTGGGTGCAGGACCCGTCCACCGACGCGTGGAAGACCGAGCCGGTGCGGACGCTGCGCACGAAGAAGGTGCCCCGCAACCATGTGAAGGCGGAGGCCACCGAGAAGCACCCGGCACAGGTCGAGGTGTACTACGAGGACGTGCCCGTCGGGTACTGGACGACGGTGAAGTTCTCCGGAGCCCTGCCGGCCCGCCGTGTGAACGAGCTGCTGGACCGGGTCGAGAGGCTGCAGCAGGCCGTCAAGTTCGCCCGGGAGGAGGCGAACGGAGCGGACGTCGTCGACCAGCGTGTCGGGGACGCCGTGTTCGGCTATCTGTTCGGGTAGCCTCAAGAACTCCCCGGCCATCACGAACGACGGCCGGGGTGCGCGAGGAGCGCAAGCTGAAGCTGAAGCTTGTCGTGACGACGCGGTCCCAGTGGAGGTTCGAGTCCTCCCCGCGGCACAACTACCTGCCGCGGTAGCCCAATTGGCAGAGGCAGACCGCGATCAATCTCAGACTCTTGCTCCAGACTCAGCATTCGCCGCCGATCGCCGGATCGACCGGGCCCAGGCCCCGGGACGTCGAAGTGCTGGTTCAAGTCCAGCTCGCGCAGCTCGATGCGCGATGGTCCAAAGGCAGGACGCGGCGACATGACGACTGACCTGGGTCCTCAAGCGTGCCGGCGTGCCCATATGGGCGGCATTCCAGGGCCCGGGGGCCGGCTACGCCCTCGGGCCCGCTCCCGTTCCCGCAGGCCCGGACCGCCGTACATGCTCGGGGTGTTGTGTCTGCCGGGGACGCCGCTTCCAGGCTTCGTTCCACACCGCCGAAGCCGCCCGCACCGGGTGTCCCGACGACATGACGACGTCTCACGCCCCGCCGTGACCGGAACCGCGCGCCGAACGGCGTGGACGGCCGGGCACCGGAGGCAGGGAGCCGATCGGGGTGCCCCTCGCGGTCCGGCCGCTCTCACGAGTCCAGGCGCACCCACACCGGTGCGTGGTCCGAACCCGGTGCCCCCGCCGCTCGCCCGGGTCGGCGCCGACCGACGGCAGACGCGGGGCGTTGTCGCCCGGCAGGCCGGCGCCCGCCGCCGTCAGCCGGTGCACCATTCGGTGGCTCACCAGCATGTGGTCGATCAGTTCGCGTCGCCCCGAGGTGATGCGTGAGTAGCGCTGCTCCGCGGGGATGAGCGGCGCCACGTCCCACAGGCGCTGCGCGTCGCCGCGGTCCCGGTGCTCGTACCCGGGGGTGCCGATCTCGGAGCCGGGCGGGCCCAGCAGGATCTGGGTGGTGGCCGCCTGCACCTCGTCGTTCATGTCGCCCAGTACGGCGACGTCGTCTCTGTCGCCCCCGCCCGCGAGCAACTCGTCGGCGAGTGCGCGGAGGGGCGTCGCCTCGGCGGCACGCCGGTAGAGGGCGTACGCGGCGCAGCGGGCCCGCTCGCCCTCGTCGCGCGGCTGGAACCGGCCGCCCGGACAGGACAGCAGCTTGGACTTCAGATGGGCCACCGCGGCCTTCAGGGTCACTCCCTCGACTGCGACCTCCACCGCCAGCAGGCCACGGCCGGCGTGTGCCGCGGTCGTCCCCTCGTCGTCGGCCTGCACGGGGAGCAGCCGTCCGGGGAACTCGTTCGTGTCGGCGAGCACCCGCGGCAGCGAACGGCTGAGGAAGCCGACCCGGATGCCGCGGTCGTCGGGATGGCGGGAGACCGTGACGTGCCACCGGCCGCCCAGCATCCCGGCAAGGTCCTCGAGCGCCTCCGGGTCCCCGACCTCCTGGACCCCGAGCAGCGTCGGGTCCAGTTCCGTGATCACCGCGGCAAGGGCGGCCAGCTTGGTCTCGTACGCGGCCTTGTCCTTGGGGCGTACGGGCCTCCGGGCCGGTACAGGTTCTCCAGGTTCCAGGTGCCGAGGAGCATGCCGGGTTCCTTCCGGAGGCCGGGTGGCGGGCTGTGCCGCTGCCAGAGTGCGCGCGGATCCGGCGAGGGAACAGGGCGGTGGCGGGATGCGTGGTCCATGTCGCCCAGGGATACGACCGCGTCGTACGGTGACGGGATGACGTCGACTCCGGCCGATCGGCCGTCGCCTCCGTCCGACCTCGTCATCACCGGATGCACCGTCCTCGTGCACGACGACCAGGAGCGGATCGGCTTTGCGGAGGACGCCGCGATCGTCGTACGGGACGGGGCAGTCGTGTCGGTGACACCCGCCTCGGACACCCGGGACCTGCCCGCCCTCGAGTGCATCGACGCACGTGGGCAGGTGGCGCTGCCCGGTCTGATCAACTGCCACACCCACTCCCCGATGGCCGCCCTGCGCGGCATCGCCGAGGATCTGCCGGTGGGGGAGTGGTTCAACGACTACGTCTGGCCCATCGAGTCCAACCTCACTGCCAGGGATGTGGAGTTGGGGGCGCGCCTCGCCTGCGCGGAGATGATCCGCGCCGGTGTCACGTGCTTCGCCGACCACTACTTCTCGATGGAGGCCGTCGCCTCCGCCGTCGTCGACTCCGGACTCCGCGCCCATCTGGGTGAGGCGTTCTTCTCCAGCCAGGGCGCACAGGGCCGCCGGACGTCATTGGAGTTCGCGCTGAGGCACCGGGGGACCGCAGGCGGACGCATCACCACAGCGCTCGCCCCGCACGCTCCCTACACCGTCGGCGACGCGGACCTCGCGGCCACCGCCGAGCTCGCCCGCGAGCACGGTCTGCCCGTACACATCCACGCGGCCGAGAACCTCGAACAGACCGAGACCAGCCTGGCGCGGTACGGACGTACCCCCGTCGAGATCCTGGAGACCGCCGGACTCCTCGACACGGACGTGCTGATCGCACACGGCACCGGCATCCTGGACCGGGACCTGCCCGTGCTGGAGCGGGCGCACGCACGTGTGGCCGTGGCGACGGCGCCGCGCGGTTATCTCAAGTTCGCCTGGCCCACGACCACACCGGTGCGGGCCCTGGGGGCCATCGGTGTCCCGGTGGGCCTCGCCACGGACGGCGCCGCCTCGAACAACTCGCTGGACGTGTGGGAGTCCATGGCGCTCACCTCCCTCGCGCAGAAGTCGGCCGAGGGCGATCCGCGCTGGCTGACCTCCCGGCAGGCCCTGCACCACGCCACGTTGCAGAGTGCACGGGCCGTGGGGCTCGGCGACCGCATCGGAAGGATCGCGCCGGGCCACCGCGCCGACATCGTGCTGGTGGATCTGACCGGACCGCACACCCAGCCCGTCCACGACCTCGCAGCCACTCTTGTGCACAGCGTCCGTGCGTCGGACGTCAGCACCACGATCGTCGACGGGTGTGTGCTGATGCGCGACCGCGAGCTGCTGACCGTCGATGTGTCCGCGACAGTGGGCGAGTTGACGCAGCGGCTGCCCGCGCTCGTCGACCGCGGTCACGGCGGACGGATCCAGGAGTACGACACCTGACCGTCCCCGACCGGGCCGGTGTCCCGGTGTACCGAGCGTTCGCATGGCTGTTGGAGGGCGAGTATCCGGCGCTCGTCACCGCGTGGCAAAGAGGTCTATTTCAGGCGATTCACCGCACATTCGTGGTGACCGAGTGTCAAATGTGTCTCAGTACTGTCACTTCACGAGCTGTTCATGAGGGCGTTCACGTTTAACTCCATAAGCCGACCGTGATCGGCACGCCGAGGGACGGCGTTGCAAGGAGGTGCAAGGTGAACGGGCGAACGGTGCTTGAGCGGTTTCCGGCCGGTGGGCCGCGTGGCTCGTGGCCCGCGGAGGAGTTCGCGCAGGCGCGCCGCCTGGAGGGCCAGCCCGCAGAGGTCGTCATGGACCTCGCGACGGACGCGTTCCTGGTGATCGTGCCCGGGATGGACAGGGTCAAGTAGTCGCCCGCCGCGGTCCGGGCCCGCCCGTGCGGGGATCCTCGCCTTCGTGGCCGGCCCGGGTGCCGAACGCGGCCACCGGCCCCTGCCGGCCTGGCGTCTGCCCCGCGTCACGTCTTCCCGGCGCGCGGCCGGGTCGAGGTCCTACGGGGAGGGCGGCAGCCCGACCGCTTTGACGGGAGACCGTCGTCATGAGTGGCGATCGGACGGAACTGCGGTCCTGCGGTCAGGCGCTGAGCGGGCGCGACCACGCCGGAGTGGTGCCCGTGACCCGGCACAGTGCCAGATAGAGCGGGATCGGCGGGGTGTACGGCACATCGTCCTTCGGACGGTGGATGAGCTCGGGGGTGTCCGGCGCGTCCGGGACGAGCGCACCCGGCACATACCGTGCGGGCGCCGGCCACTCCAGTGCGACATCGGAGTCGCAGGGCACGATCCACCACCAGTCGGCCCGGTCGGCGTACACACAGCCCACCCGGGGGAGCCGGGGAAGCAGCAGGGGTCCGTAGCGGGAGGGCGCGACCACCGCGTCGCAGCCGAGCGGAACCGTCATGCCGTCGGGCAGGGGGATCCGCCCGGACGCCGCTTCTGGCATCCGCTGCGCGCGCTTGAGGCGGACCAGCGAGTCCAGGGTCAGGACACGCGTGGTCAAGGGCCCGGCGGCCCGCACACCACTCACACCCATTCGGTCCCCGATCCCCAGGACGCCTCGGCTTCGGAACCCCGGCCGTCGGCCGGGGGCCGCCTCGCGCTCCAGCCGAGGTCGGACCGCGGTTCGCCGCCCGTGGGCGGCTTCCTGGGACTCCAGCCGAGGTCGTAGTGCACCGCCCGGTCCTCGGGCGCCCGGGACCTGCCGCCGGAACACGACAGGTCCCGGGCCGGCTGTGCCGGACGGGAGTGCTCGTCGGGCGCCGGTTGCCCGGCCTCCCGTGCGAGCTCGGCCCAGACCAGGAGCCCTGACCCCGCTTCCTGGGCTCCCCATGCCCGGCACAGGGCCGCGACGAGAAGCAGTCCCCTCCCGTGCTCCTCCTCGGGGCGCTCAGGAGAGGGGTGCGGCTCGCCGGGAGCGCATCCCTCGTCCTGTACGGCGATCCGCACCACTTGGTCCTCGTCGCGCAGTTCGCAGACGACGCGTTCACCCGCGGTGTGCACGATCGCGTTGGTCACCAGCTCGGAGACCACCAACGCGGCCGTGTCGCACGTGTCCTCGCACACGGCCCAGCCGGTCAGACGGGCCCGCGTCAGCTGCCGGGCCCGCGCGACGGACCCGGGGTGGGCGGCCAGTTCGAAGCGGAACCGGCGCTCGGCTGCCGCGCCGGGGCGCACCCCTGTGGCGCCGACCGGTCCGAACCGGTCTGCGGTGGCGTCTGTTCCTAACGGCGCGGGCGGAATCACGCTTGCCACTATCGCCCCGCCGTGAACACTTGGCAAGAGTCACTCTGAAAATTGCAGAGTGCAGTGTGACTGCGCGAAGCTGCATGGCACACTGCTCGCAACAGCACTTCGAGCGACGCCTGTTGGGATCTGTCACCCGGGCTCATGAGTCCGGTGCCCGCGTCGTGGGTTCGCGCAGCATCGGTGTCGGCGTGGATACGGTGCGCAACGGTGCCGAAAGGTTTCGAGCAGCGCCGTCGGTGCTGTCAGAACACAGAAGGACGGGAAGAGGTGCGAGGTGAGTGAACCGCGGTCGGCGCCGACGGTCGGTCAGGTCGTCCTCGGCCGACGTCTGCTGGACCTGCGGGAACGGGCGGGCCTCAAGCGGGAGGAGGCCGCGCGCATCCTCCGGGTCGCGCCCGCCACCGTCCGCCGTATGGAGATGGCCGAGGTCGCCCTGAAGATCCCGTACCTCCAGCTGCTGCTGAAGTCGTACGGCGTGAGCGACGAGGAGGCCGAGGCCTTCGTCCAGCTGGCCGAGGACTCCAACAAGCCGGGCTGGTGGCAGCGGTTCCACGACATCCTGCCGGGCTGGTTCTCGATGTACGTCAGCCTGGAGGGCGCCGCCGCGCTCATCCGGCAGTACGAACCGCACTTCGTGCCCGGCATCATGCAGACCGAGGACTACGCCCGGGGAGTCCTGAAGTCGGGTGCCATCGGGCAGACCAGCCCCGAGGACATCGAGGGCCATGTGGCACTGCGTATGCAGCGCCAGGAGTTGTTGACACGTGAGAACGGGCCTCGTGTCTGGGCCGTGATGGACGAGACGGCGCTGCGTCGTCCGGTCGTGGGTGCCGAGGTCATGCGCGCCCAGGTCGAACGGCTGCTGGAGGTCATGGCCCTGCCGCACGTGACCCTGCAGGTGCTCGAGTTCGCCTCGGGCCCGCATCCGGGCACGTACGGGCCTTTCGTCCTGTTCCGATTTGCCATGTCAGAACTGCCGGACATGGTCTACAGCGAGTACCTGACCGGCGCCGTCTACCTGGACGCGCGTACCGAGGTGGCGACCCACCTCGAGGTCATGGACCGCATGGCGGCTCACGCCGCTACTGCACAACGCACGAAGGAGATCCTCGAGGATCTCCGCAAGGAGCTGTAATGGATCGCAACACGCCGCGCAAACGCGTCTACAACGGCATGCCCGCCCGCGAACTGGGCAGTGAAGGCTGGCACAAGCCGTGGAGTGGAGGCAACGGCGGCAACTGCCTGGAGGCGATGAAGCTCGCTGACGGCCGGATCGCCGTCCGTCAGTCGACCGACCCGGACGGACCCGCACTGATCTACACATCCGCCGAGATGACCGCGTTCATCGAGGGAGCCAAGGCGGGGGTGGCCGACTTCCTGCTCTCATGACTCATGTGTTGCTCAGCGCAGTTGTTCATCCCACCACTGACTTGGCACTGAATTGATCACTGACCTTCCCACGGACTTACGGAGTTCCTCATGACCGGGCAGGATCCCGCCCAGGACGCCGTCGTCATCGACACGAGCAGGCCGCATCCCGCGCGCATGTACGACTGGTACCTCGGCGGGAAGGACAACTACCCCGTCGACGAGGAGATGGGGCGGCAGATGCTCGCCCTGGACCCACGGGTGCCGGTGATGGCACGGGTCAACCGCGCGTTCATGCACCGCGCCACCCGTTGGCTGGCGCAGAACGGCGTGCGGCAGTTCCTGGACATCGGCACGGGCATCCCGACCGAGCCGAACCTGCACCAGCTCGCCCAGCAGGTCGCGCCGGACGTGCGCGTCGTCTACTGCGACAACGACCCGATCGTGCTGGCTCACGCGGCGGCCCTGCTGCGCAGTACGCCCGCGGGGGCGACCGAGTACCTGCAGGCGGACGTGCGCGACCCCGGCACCATCCTCGAAGGGGCCAGGAAGGTGCTGGACTTCCGGCAGCCGGTGGCACTCTCCCTGGTCGCACTCCTGCACTTCATCTCGGACGAGGACGGGGCGCACGACCTGGTCGACCGGCTGCTGGCCGAACTGCCGTCCGGCAGCTTTCTGATGATGACCCATGCCACCGCCGACTTCACCCCGGAGGAGTCCGCGGCGGCGATCGCGAAGCTCAAGGCGGTCGGCGTCACGCTGGCGCTCCGCTCCCGGGACGAGTTCTCGCACTTCTTCGACGGACTCGACCTCGTCGAACCCGGCGTCGAGGTGGTCCACAAATGGCACCCGGAGCTCGGCGAGGCGGTGCCCGGACAGGACGACGGGGTCATCCCCGGCTATGGAGCGGTGGGCCGCAAGCCGTAGCCGACGAGGGCACTGCGGGGACCGTGGGCGACTGCGTCGGCTGTGAGGGGTCCGCCGGGCGCCTCACAGCCGCCGTTCCCCAGGCCCTCGGCCTGGGGCACGTGGGGCGGGGCAGTGGTTGCCCGGCCGCCGCGACGGGAACGGCAGCGGCGGAGCGGTTCACCGACACCGTCGTCCACCCCCTCGGCGCGGTACGTCTCGACGTCCTGTCCGTCGACGTCCGGCCGGCGCCGCCGATGGGTGGCCGGCCCGTCCCTACGGCACCTTCACGCCCTCATCGGCTTGTCGTACGGTCCGATCGGCGCCGGCAGGTGCGACGCGCCCTCGCTCAGCCTGCGGTCCACCGCGGCCGCGGCCGCCCGTCCCTCCGCGATCGCCCACACGATCAGCGACTGTCCGCGCGCGGCGTCCCCGGCGGCGTACACCCCGGGCACGTTGGTGGCGAACTCGTCGTCCCGAACGATCGTGCCGCGTGGGTCGAGCGCGATGCCGAGCTGGTCGATCAGCCCGTCCCCGCGATCGGGTCCCGAGAACCCCAGCGCGAGCAGCACCAGGTCGGCGGGGAGCGTCCGCTCCGTTCCCGGCAGCGGGCGGCGCCGCTCGTCCACCTCGACCAGTTGCAGCGCCTGCACATGACCGTCGGGGTCTCCCGTGAAGCGCAGCGTCGACGCCGCGAACAGCCGCGCGTCCGCGACCGCCGCGGGCGCCGTCCGCAGCTCCCGCGCCTCTTCGTGGGCTGCCGACAGCCGATAGATCTTCGGATAGGTCGGCCAGGGCTCGGTGTCCTCGTCCCGCTCGGCCTCCGGCAGCGGGTAGATGTCCAGCTGGGTCACCGAGGCGGCCGCCTCGCGCACCGCGGTCCCGAGGCAGTCCGCCCCGGTGTCACCGCCACCCACGATCACGACATGCTTCCCGGCCGCCGACAGCGGGGAGACCTCCAGATCCCCCTCGCACACGCGGTCTGCCAGCGGCAGATACTCCATCGCCTGATGGATGCCTGCCAACTCCCGGCCCGGCACATCGAGTTCGCGCCAGGCCGTGGCGCCCGTCGCGAGCACCACGGCGTCGTAGCGTGCCCGTAGCTCCGCGGCCCCGATGTCCCTGCCGACGACCGTCGACGTGCGGAACTTCGTCCCCTCGGCGCGCATCTGCTCCAGACGGCGGTTCAAGTGCCGCTTCTCCATCTTGAACGCTGGTATCCCGTACCGCAGCAGCCCCCCGACCTGGTCGGCACGCTCGTACACCGCCACGGTGTGACCGGCCCGCGTGAGCTGCTGGGCCGCCGCGAGCCCCGCCGGCCCCGATCCGACGACCGCGACGGTGCGCCCGGACAGCCGGTCGGGCGGACGCGGCGGGGCGAACCCCTCCTGCCAGGCCCGGTCCGCTATCGCCACCTCCACGTTCTTGATGGTGACCGCGGGCTGGTTGATGGCGAGCACGCACCCTGCCTCGCAAGGGGCAGGACACAACCGCCCGGTGAACTCGGGAAAGTTGTTCGTTGCGTGCAGCCGGTCGCTCGCGGCCCGCCAGTCCTCCCGTGAGACGAGATCGTTCCACTCGGGGATCAGATTCCCGAGTGGGCACGCCTCGTGGCAGAACGGGATCCCGCAGTCCATGCACCGGTTCGCCTGCCGGCTGATGATCGGCAGCAGCGCACCCGGCACGTACACCTCGTTCCAGTCCCGCACCCGCTCCTCGACGGGCCGCCGGGGCCATTCCTCGCGGGGTGTGGTCATAAAACCCTTGGGATCGGCCATGGCCGTCTCCCTTGCACACGCGTACGGGGCGGTTTCGTGCCACGATACGACGCCACCGGCCCGGCTGCCCCCCGGCAGTCGCCGGCAGGCGGGGCCGGTGCCGTGGCTCAGGTGAGGGCGAGGAGATAGGACAAGGCGGCCCCGGCCGACGCGACGGTGCGGACGTGGTTCCACAGGGTCCACTCCCGCACGTAGCTGCGCCAGTACACGGCCGTTTCAGGGGCGTCCGGGTCCATCCGCAGCAGCGCGCCGTTGCGAGGGACGTTCGCCGCGGCGGTCACCGCGAACACACCGACCAGATAGAGGGCGCTGCCCACCAGCAGTTCCACGGTGCCCTCGGGCCACAGCACGAACGTGACCACGGCGAGCACGGCGCTCAGCAGCGCCGCGCCCATGAACAGGATCATGAACGCCGGTGTTGTCGCGGCCCTGTTGATCGCGTTCATCGCGGCGGCTCCACGTGCCGGGGGCAGCGAGCCGAGGCCCCGCATCACGAACGCCGAGAACGCGAAGCACACCCCCGCCACCAGACCGGTCCCCAGCACCCCGAGCACGGTCAGTGCGAAATACGGCCCATCGATCATGTCAACTCCCCCATCGGTCCCCCGGACGCTGAGATCCTTCCCCACGCACCCCGTCACCGGAAGTGAATACGAGCACGAGATCGGTGACCTTGCGCGTGCGCACGCAAACCCGCCTCACCCGCACACCCTCCGCCCGGCGGTCAGGAGACGCCGAACGCCCTGCGCCGACTCGTCCCGGACCTGCTTGGATCAACCTGCCGGCATGCCCCGGCTGTCCCGCCGCCCGCGCCCGCATCACGCCACCTGCCGCAGTCGCCACCCACGCAGTACCGACTCCACGCCGTTCGCGATGCGCCGCCGCGCCTCGGCCCGCGGCACCCCGTCCATCAGGAGCGTGTCGTACGGCGTCTCCGTGTGCCGCACGGACGCCCGCACCGCCGCCGTGACCGCCTCCTGCGACAGCGTCCGCCCCGCCGCACTGCGCCCCACCCGCCCGCTTCCGCGCACCGACGCATGCGCCGCGATCGCCTGGGCCCGATCGGCCGGGCACCCGGGAAAGAGCCGCCGGATCTCGTCGGCCAACGCCTCCGTGAACACCTCGTCCTGAGCGGCCCGCCGCCGGGCGTTCCGCACCCTGCGTCTGCGCCGAGCCTCCGCGTCCGCCAGGCACCGCTCCTCGGCCCGTGCGAGTGCCTCCTCCTCGACGAGCAGCCCCTGCCGCTCGTAGCGGCCACGGCGCCGGTCGAAGCGCACCACCACCGCCGAGAGCGTGCTCGCCTCCCGGGACCTCCGCGTCAGCGCGGTGTCGCCCCGCGGCAGGAACACCAGATGCCCGAGGTCCGCGCAGTCCAGGCAGCGTGGCGCACCATCCTCCAGCACCAGCAGGGGCAGCGGCCCTCTCCGGCACCCGGCGCAGTGCCGTCGTTTGAGCGGCTGGATCACGAGAAGTCCTGCCCAGGGCGGAGGAGTTGGGGTCGGCCTCATATCCGCTTCATTCCCCACCCGTCCGCCACCCGACCACGCCGGACCGGGCCGCTCCCGGCAGGCCCGGCCGGGGCGCCCTCGGACCCTGCCGTTCCGGGGGGCGGGCGAGCGGAGCGCGACGGGTGATCCGCGCGGGCCCGGAGCCGTGCCGAGCCCGTCGACAGGCAGCTGCGCGGTTCATCCCCTGGGGCCGAGCAGCGGGTTCGTGCTCGCGACGCGGCATCATGGGCCCTGTGCGACTCGAAGCGATCACCTGGGAACGGCTCGGCGACCTTCTCGCCGACCGGCTGCTCGACCTGAAGTCCGCCGACGGCAGCCCCTGGCTGCGCATCGCTTTCGACGGCGCCCCGGCGGCGCGTCCCGGAGATCTGGCCCAGCGGGTCTCCGACGTGCTGGGCATACGGGGCCGGCCCTCGCTCGTCGTCGGCACGGAGGGCTTTCTGCGCCCGGCGTCCGTCCGCCTCGAGCACGGCCATCAGGACCCGGACTCCTATTACGACGGCTGGCTCGACACCGGCGCTGTGTGGCGCGAGGTGTTCGGCCCGCTCGAACCGGGCGGCGACGGACGCGTGCTGCCCGATCTGTGGGACCCGGTCGCCGACCGCGCCACCCGCAGCCCCTATGTCCCGCTCCCGCCGGGCGGGTTGCTGCTGCTCCATGGCCCCCTCCTCCTGCGCCACTGGTTCCCCTTCGACCTGAGCGTCCACGTCCTTCTCTCGCCCGGCGCGCTCCGGCGGCGGACCCCGGAGCCGGAGCAGTGGACGCTTCCCGCTTTCGAGCGCTACGAGGCGGAGACCGATCCGGGTGCCGCCGCCGTTGTACTCATCCGCGCCGACGACCCGCGGCACCCCGCGTGGAACGGCTGAACCGTTCGGAGAAGGACGACAAGGCCCCCAGTGATCATCCGCGTCGTCCCGCGGAAGACCGTGCGCTCCGCGGCCCGATCTCCCGGTCGTCGGCGTGATCCTGCGTCCGGCGGCCGAGGCGCCCTGCCGCCCCGGTGCTCCGGGTGCGTCGGCCCGGGAAGACGGCGACAATGAAGGCGTCGGGACATGCGGTGCGTCCCGTGCCGCGCCGGCCGTCCGGCATCGGAGGTGTCCCATGACCACTGCCGGAGACATCATGCACCGTGGTGCCCAGTGGATCCCCGCACACGAGACCCTGGACCGAGCCGCCCAGTTGATGCGCGAACTCAACGTCGGTGCGCTGCCCATCAGTGACGAGAACGAGCGGCTCTGCGGCATCCTCACCGACCGCGACATCGTCGTCGGCTGCGTGGCCATGGGCCGCGACCCCTCACGTGTGACCGCGGCCGACATGGCTCAGGGCACGCCACGCTGGATCGAGGCGAGCGCCGACGTCGGCGACGTGCTCACGGCCATGGAGGAGTACCAGATCCGCCGGCTCCCCGTCATCGAGAACAAGCGTCTCGTCGGCATGATCAGCGAGTCGGACCTCGCCCAGCACCTGACCGACGATCAGCTCGCCACCTGGGTGGAGACCGTCTACTCGAGGGCCACGGTGCGCTGATCCGGCCTCCTACAGCCAGCCGTTGCGCTTGAACCCGCGGTACAGGGCGAAACAGCCGACGGCTATCACGGCCATCACCAGCGGATAGCCGATTCTCCAGTGCAGTTCGGGCATGTACGTGAAGTTCGTGCCGTAGACGCCTGTGAGCATGGTGGGCACGGCGATGAGGGCGGCCCAGGCCGTGATCCTGCGCATGTCCGCGTTCTGGGCGACACTCACCTGCGCGAGGTGGGCCTGGAGGATCGAGTTGAGCAGTTCGTCGAACGCGGCTATCTGCTCGGTGGCGCGCAGCTGGTGGTCCGAGACGTCCCGGAAGTACGTCTGTATCTCCGGGTCGATCACCCGGGTCGGGCGGGTGGAGAGTTCCTGGAGGGGGCGGCCCAAGGGGACCACCGCCCGCTTCAGCTCGAGCAGTTCGCGCTTGAGCTGGTAGATGCGCCCCGGATCGAGCCGAGCGCCGTTGTCGGCGAAGACGTCCATCTCGACCTGGTCGATGTCCTCCTGCACCGCGTCCGTGACGCTCAGATAGTCGTCCACGACATGGTCGGCGATCGCGTGCAGTACCGCCGCGGGTCCCTTGGCGAGCCGGTGGGGGTGCGCCTCCAGCTCCTCGCGCAAGGGACCCAGCGAGCCGTGCCGGCCGTGCCGCACCGTGATGACGAAGGCAGGGCCGATGAACACCATGATCTCGCCGGTGTTCACGATCTCGCTGGTCGCGGTCAGTTCCTTGTGCTCCACGTAGCAGACCGTCTTGAAGACCGCGAACAGCGTGTCCCCGTAACGCTCCAGCTTGGGTCGCTGGTGTGCCTCCACCGCGTCCTCGACGGCCAGCGGGTGCAGATCGAAGAGCTCGGCGATGCCCGCGAACTCGTCGTCCGTCGGCTCGTGCAGCCCGAGCCAGACGAAACCGTCCTCGCTCTTGCGCAGCCGCTCCACGTCCTCGACCAGATCGCCACCACCGGGAACCCGCACGCCGTCCTCGTACGTCACGCACTTCACCACCGCGGAGCCCAGCGGTGACCGGGCGGGATGGCTCAGGTCGACGCGGCCGTGGCGCCGCCCCAACCGCGCCGCCTTGCGGAGGCCGCCGACCCTGTCGAGGCCTGTGACCTTCCGCAGATTCCCTGCCATGGACATTCTGGATCTCCTTGCGTGGATCTCCTCGCGTCGCGCTCTGCGCCTTCGCGGGCCAGTCTGCCAGTCCGTCTCGAGCGGCGGGGAAGCCTGTGGGAATGGAACGTTCCGTTTCGGTGCGAGGGTTGCGGGATCCGTCCGGTGCGGCAGGGTGACAGCACACTCGTGCGAGTGTCGTGTGCGGGCCCGCCGGAGCGTCTCCCCGCACGAACAGTCGGCCCGCCTGGGACGATGTCACCATGACGCCAACCGACGGGTATCTCCTCGACAACCAGCAGGCCGAGGCGGGCCGGCGCTTCGACGCGCTCTCCACCCTGTTCGACCCCACGACGTTCCGTCACATCGAGGATCTCGGTATCGGACCCGGCTGGCGCTGCTGGGAGGTTGGAGCAGGCGGCACCTCGGTGATCTCCTGGCTCGCCAAGAAGGTCGGCCCCACCGGGAAGGTCGTCGCGACCGATGTCGACACCTCGTGGGCGGTGTCGGCCGCCCGCCCCCCGATCGAGGTCCGCACCCATGACGTGGGCGCGGAGGACCCGCCGGGGGCCGGTTTCGACCTCGTCCACTCCCGGCTCGTCCTGGTCCACGTCCCGGACCGGGAGCGGGCGTTGCGGTCGATGATCGACGCATTGCGCCCGGGCGGACGGATCCTGATCGAGGACGCCGACCCGGCGCTGCAGCCCCTGCTCTGCCCGGACGAGTACGGTCCCGAACAGGAGCTCGCCAACCGCCTGCGCACGGGCTTCCGCGCCCTCCTCGCCGAGCGCGGCGCCGACCTGTCGTACGGCCGCAGACTCCCGCGTCTGCTCCGTGAGGCGGGCCTGCGGCGGGTGGAGGCCGACGCGTACTTCCCCGTCGCCTCGCCCGCCTGCACGGCCCTCGAAGCCGCGACCGTCCGTCAGATCCGCGAACGGCTCGTCGCCGCCGGCCTTGCCACGGACGAGGAGATCGACCGCCATCTGTCCCATGTCGCCTCCGGCACGATGGATCTGGCGACGTCCCCGATGATCTCGGCCTGGGGACGCAAGGGGGAGTAGGGGAGGGGACCTGCGCGAGCGAGCGGCTCCTACGGCGTCCGCGCCGGTGGGCGTCCTCCCACCGTCGTCACCGCCAGGGCTCCGGCCCTGCACCCCTGCTCGGCCGCCTCCTCCGGTTCCGCCCCCGCGAGCAGTGCCGCCAGGAAGGCCCCGGTGAACGCGTCACCTGCCCCGGTCGTGTCGCGCGGGGAGACGGGAACGGCCGGGACCCGGGCCCGCACCGCTCCCGACGCGGCGACCAGGGCACCCTGTGCACCCTGCTTGGCGACCACCAGGGGGACCTGACGGCTCAGCTTGGCCGCCGCGTCCTCCGGGTCGGGCAGCCCGGTCAGCAGGCACGCCTCGTCCCGGCTCGGCAGCAGCACATCGAGCCCCTCGGCGAACGCCAGGAAGGTGTCCACTCCCGACTCGGTGAGAAACCCAGCCGACGCCGGATCCAGGCTCACCGGTACGTCCCGCGACCGTGCCGCGTCGAGCGCCACAGCCGCCAGCGCCCTGCTCGGCCCGGAGAAGAGCAGATAGCCCGAAAGATGCAGTCGGGCCACCCCGTCGAGCAACGCGTCCGACCAGTCGTCGGGCGCCAGCCGCAGCGACGCTCCGCTGTCCGTGAGGAACGTGCGCTCCGCCGAGGCACCCGCGTCCACCAGGCAGATCACCGTCCCCGTGGGGGCCTCGGCGTCGACGACGAGGTGGGGCCGTACGCCCGCCGCCGTCAGTTCGCGTTCGTGCCAGGCGGCCGCGTCGGCACCGACCCGGCCGAGCAGCCGCACATCGGGACTGCCCCAATGGGCTGCCCAGCACGCCACGTTCGCGCCCGCGCCACCCGGCAGTGTCCGGATGGAGGCGGCCGTGTCCGTACCCGTTGCGAGCGGACCGCGATGGCGGGCGACGACGTCCGTGACCACGTCCCCGATGACGAGAAGCGCCCCGCTCACGCCTCCGCCCAGGCCGCCGCGATCCGAGCGGCGAGCCGTACGTTCCCCCGCACCGCCGCCAGATTGGCGCTCAGCGAGGCGCCGTCGGTGTGCCGTACCAGATGGTCGAGCAGGAACGGCGTGACCGCCTGCCCGGTGATGCCCGCCTCCTCGCACGCCTGCAGTGCGTCGGCGAGCACCCGGGCATGGAGAGAGGGATCGAGCTGCTCCTCCCGCGGCACCGGATTGGCGACGACGAGCGCCGACTGCGGGCCGCGGAGCGTGTCCTGGGCGCGCATGACCTCCGCCACCTGGGCCGGCGACTCCAGGCTCCAGTCGACCGTGTGACCCGAGTCCGACAGGTAGAAGCCCGGGAAGCGGTCGGTGCGGTAGCCGGCCACCGCCACCCCCAGGGTCTCCAGTCGCTGCAGCGTCGCCGGCACATCCAGGATCGACTTCACACCGGCGCAGACCACGGTGATCCTGGTCCGAGCCAGCAGCCCCAGATCGGCGGACTCGTCCTGGGTGACCGTCCACTCGCGGTGCACCCCGCCGAGCCCACCCGTGGCGAACACCCGGATCCCGGCGAGGGCGGCCAGCGACGCCGTCGCGGATACGGTCGTCGCCCCGCTCGCTTGCGTCGCCGCCGCGAGTGCCAGATCGCGGTGCCCCAGTTTGCGGATCCCGTCCTCGTTCGCGACCCGTTCGACCTGCTGTTTGTCCAGGCCGACATGGGCGCGGCCGTCCAGGACGGCGATCGTGGCGGGTACCGCGCCCTCCTGCCGGACGGCGTCCTCCAGTTCCAGGGCGACCTGGAGATTGCGCGGGCGGGGCAGCCCGTGCGCGATGATCGTCGATTCCAGGGCCACCACGGGCCGGCGCGCGGCGAGCGCCTCCCGTACCTCTTCGGACACCATCAGCACGGGCCTGCCTCCTGTCTTCCGGTCCTGCCTCATCTCTGGCGGGCGGCACACGCTCCCAAACCCTTGAAAGCCGAGACAGAGCACACCAGCCTGGGGGCATGACGGACAGCTCGCCACGTCTCGACCATGTCGTCCTGTGGGTCCGGGATCCGGTCGCCGCCGCCTCCTTCTACGAGCAGGCGGTCGGTCTGGAACCCCTCAGGCTCGCGGAGTTCATCGCCGCAAAAGTGCCGTTCCCCTCGGTGCGGCTCAATGAGGAGAGCATCATCGACCTCGCGCCGCTGTCGCTCGCGACGTCGATGAAGATGCTGCCAGGGGCCGACGGGAGCGCCGGGCATCCGGTGAACCACGTGTGCCTGTCCCTGCACGGGGAGGCGGCCTTCGACACCCTGCGGGCGCGCCTGGAGGCGCTGTCCGTTCCCGTCTCGGACTTCTCGTACGACTCCTTCGGTGCCCGGGGCGCGGCCCGGCGCAGCTTCTACTTCCGCGACCCGGACGGCAATGTCCTCGAGGCACGGCACTACGCGTAGCGGACGGGTGCTTCCGGGTCCGAGCGGGCCCCGCTCAGAACAGCGGCTCGGGCAGCACCCCTTCGAGTGCCAGAAGCTGCCGCTTGGTCTCCAGGCCACCACCGAAACCACCGATGCCACCGTCGCTCTCGACCACGCGATGGCACGGCACCACCACCGGCAGCGGGTTCGAGCCCATCGCCACTCCCACGGCCTGGGCCGCGCCCGGCTGTCCGATCCGGTGGGCCAGATCGCCGTACCCCACCACCGTGCCGTACGGGACGCCGGAAGCCAGTTCGCGCAGTACCTGGCGGTTGAATCCGGTGGTCAGGGACCAGTCCAGCGGCAGCTCGAAGCCGCGCCGCTCACCCTTGAAGTAGGCCGCCACCTGGCGTATCGCCTCGGCCAGGAGCGGTGAACCGGGGTCCTCGACCGGCTCCGTGCCGAGCCGGGACCCGAGCCTTTCCAGTGCTCTGTCGCGCACGGGGTCGGTCGCGTGGAACACCACGTTCACCAGCCCGTCGCGCGTGGCGGCCAGCAGCAGCGGACCGATGTCGGTGGCGACGACGGCCCACGCCGGCTGCTGCTCGTACTGCCCATGGCTGTCCATGCGTCCACCGTACGGCGCGGCACTGACAACGCCCCGGGTACGGACTGCGGCCCTGTTCGCACCCGGGCGGCGGGATCAGGATGCGGTGACCGCTCTGCGCACCACGTCCGGGACGTTCGTGATCAGTCCGTCCACTCCGTAGCCGGTCAGCCGTTCGGCGTCGCCGCCGCTGTTCACGATCCAGGCGAAGACCTTCACCGGTGCGCCGTGCGGGCCCTTCAGCGCATGGACCGCCGAGACGTAGCGGGGCGAGAGTCCCGAGTACGCCGAGTTGATCTGGTCGGCGAACCGCGCGTACGCCGGCAGCTCCGCCGTCCGGGGCGTGCCCAGGTACGCCGTCCTGATTCCCGGCCGCAGCCGGTGGACCCTGCGCACACTGTCGGCGCTGAAGCTCTGGACTACGAGCCGGCGCCCGAGGTGGTCGCCGTCCAGCCAGCCCTCGTTGTTCAGCAGATCGAGGGTCTGGCGCTCGATCCCCGGATACAGCTGCGGATTCTTGATCTCCAGCACGAGCTTCTGGTGGTTGCGCGACACGCGTTCCAGGTACTGCCGCAGCGTCGGCACGCGCGCTCCCGCGTACCGGCGGCCGAACCAGCTGCCGGCGTCCAGGCGCGCGATTTCCGCCGCGGTGAAGTCCTTCACCCGCCAGGGCGCCCGGTGCGGGTAGAGCCGCTTGACGTCGGTCGTGCGGTTCAGCGTCGCGTCGTGGATGACGACGAGCCGGCCGTCCTTGGTGCGCTGGACGTCGTTCTCGACCCAGTCGATGCCCATGGCGGCCGCCCGGTCCACGGCCGCCAGGGTGTTCTCGGGTGCGTAGGCGGAGGCTCCGCGATGCGCGACGACGACCGGTCCGTCGCCGCCGGTCGCACCGGCATGCGGAGTCGGCAGTATGGCCACGCCGAGTCCGAAGAAGGCGGTGGTCGTGGCGGCGGCAACGCGCGCGTGCATGCGTGCTCCTCATGTCGTGTGATCACAGACAGCACCAGAGTGACAGCAGAGAGTCAAGGAGGATGGGCGCAGGATGGCCACAGATTGCCTGGAGTTGCCCAAGGGTGAGCACAAGGGCCGCACAAGTGCGTTAGCACCGTGATTCTTTGCCGGAATATCGTTCGACCGTTCCGGTGGGGGTCTTACGCTCTGCCTCAGCAGCCCTGACCGTTCGTCGCGGTTCTGGGGATGGGGGGCATTTCCGGATTCAGGACGCATCAGGGCGGAGGGGCAGTCACGCATGCAGAACACCGTCGACGGCTTCAGCTACGGACTCGTCACACCTGTGGTGGCGTACCTCATGGCCTGCCTCGGCGGCGCGCTCGGTCTGCGCTGCACCGCCAGATCGATGCTGGTCGCCCGGTCCTGGCGGGTCGGGTGGCTCGCCCTGGGAGCCGCTGCCATCGGCTCCGGCGTATGGACCATGCACTTCGTAGCGATGATGGGCTTCAGCGTCGAAGAGACCCCGATCCACTACGACCGGGGGATCACCTTCGCGAGCCTGGCCGTCGCCATCGTCATGGTCGGCGTCGGGGTCTTCATCGTGGGCTACCGCGGGGCCACCGGGGTGGCCCTCTTCACGGGCGGCACGATCACCGGTCTCGGGATCGCCTCCATGCACTACCTGGGCATGGCGGGGATGCGGCTCAACGGAGTGCTCGGGTACAACACGCTCACCGTCACCGCCTCGGTCGTCATAGCGGTCGTCGCGGCGACCGCGGCGCTCTGGGCGGCAGGCCAGGCCCGCGGCTTTCTGTGGAGCATCGGCGCGAGTCTCGTCATGGGGTTCGCGGTCAGCGGAATGCACTACACGGGCATGGCCGCGCTCCGTGTCCACATGCACACCTCCCCCCATGCTCCGGCCGGTGAATCCCCCGCCGCGTTGCTGGCCCCGCTGATGATCGGCCCGCTCCTCTTCCTGTGCCTGGCCGGCGTCGTCGTGATGTTCGACCCGCTGATCGTCATGGGCAAGCCCGTCTGGAAGCCGGTCGAGCGCAAGCCCGGGATCCCGGCCCATCCAGAGTTGGAGGACACCGGACGGCGTACGCTGCTGCGCAGCCCCGAGCGCGCCGGTCAGCGCGGCTACCGCACGGCGCAGAGACGCTGACCGGTCCCCGTTGTCAGTGGGGGGTCGTACGGTGGATGGCATGCGGCCCGTTTCACAGATCGAACGCACGGTGGCGCCCATCGAGGTCGTCAGCCCCTACCGGCCCAGCGGCGACCAGCCGACGGCCATCGCCGAGCTGGAAAAGCGCATCCAGGCAGGCGAGAAGGATGTCGTCCTGCTCGGCGCGACCGGCACAGGCAAGTCCGCCACCACGGCGTGGATGATCGAGAAGCTCCAGCGCCCCACCCTGGTGATGGCGCCGAACAAGACACTGGCCGCCCAACTGGCCAACGAGTTCCGCGAGCTCCTGCCGAACAACGCGGTCGAGTACTTCGTCTCGTACTACGACTACTACCAGCCCGAGGCGTACGTTCCGCAGTCGGACACGTACATCGAGAAGGACTCCTCGATCAACGAGGAGGTGGAGCGCCTGCGGCACTCCGCGACCAACTCGCTGCTGACCCGCCGGGACGTGGTCGTGGTCGCCTCCGTCTCCTGCATCTACGGCCTCGGTACTCCCCAGGAGTACGTGGACCGCATGGTCAGCCTCAAGGTCGGCGACGAGATCGACCGCGACCAGCTGCTGCGTCGCTTCGTCGACATCCAGTACACGCGCAACGACGTGGCGTTCAGCCGAGGCACCTTCCGGGTGCGCGGCGACACCATCGAGATCTTCCCGGTGTACGAGGAGCTGGCCGTTCGGATCGAGATGTTCGGCGACGAGATCGAGGCCCTCTCCACCCTCCATCCGCTCACCGGTGAGATCGTCAGCGACGAGCAGCAGCTGTACGTCTTCCCCGCCTCCCACTACATCGCCGGTCCCGAGCGCATGGAGCGGGCGATCAACGGCATCGAGAAGGAGCTGGAGGAGCGCCTCGCGGAGCTGGAGAAGCAGGGCAAGCTGCTGGAGGCCCAGCGGCTGCGCATGCGGACGACGTACGACATCGAGATGCTCCGCCAGATCGGGACCTGCTCCGGTGTGGAGAACTACTCGATGCACTTCGACGACCGCCTGCCCGGCACCCCGCCGAACACGCTGCTCGACTACTTCCCGGAGGACTTCCTGCTCGTCATCGACGAGTCGCACGTCACCGTGCCCCAGATCGGAGCAATGTACGAGGGCGACGCCTCCCGCAAGCGCACGCTCGTCGAGCACGGCTTCCGCCTGCCGTCCGCCCTGGACAACCGACCGCTGAAGTGGGAGGAGTTCCAGGGGCGCATCGGTCAGACGGTGTACCTGTCGGCGACCCCCGGGCAGTACGAGCTCTCGCGCTCGGACGGCCAGGTCGAGCAGATCATCCGCCCCACCGGCCTCGTCGACCCGGAGGTCGTGGTCAAGCCCACCGAGGGCCAGATCGACGACCTCGTCCACGAGATCCGCAAGCGTACCGAGAAGGACGAGCGCGTCCTGGTGACCACGCTCACCAAGAAGATGGCGGAGGATCTCACCGACTACTTTCTGGAGATGGGCATCCAGGTGCGCTATCTGCACAGCGACGTGGACACGCTGCGACGCGTCGAGCTGCTGCGCGAGCTCAGGTCCGGCGAGTACGACGTCCTGGTCGGTATCAACCTCCTCAGGGAGGGTCTCGACCTGCCCGAGGTCTCCCTGGTGGCGATCCTCGACGCCGACAAGGAGGGCTTCCTGCGCTCGGGCACCTCCCTCATCCAGACCATCGGCCGTGCCGCGCGCAATGTCTCCGGACAGGTCCACATGTACGCCGACAAGATCACCCCGGCGATGGAGAAGGCCATCGACGAGACCAACCGCCGTCGGGAGAAGCAGGTCGCGTACAACACGGCGAACGGCATCGACCCGCAGCCGTTGCGCAAGAAGATCAACGACATCGTGGCGCAGATCGCGCGGGAGGACGTCGACACGGAGCAGCTGCTCGGCACCGGCTACCGCAAGACGAAGGACGGCAAGGGCGCCAAGGCTCCCGTCCCCTCGCTCGGCAGTCAGGCGGCGAAGGGCGCGAAGGCGGCCAAGGGCAGGGGCAAGGCGAAGGGGACGGTCCCGACCGACCGCCCCGGGGTCGAACTCTCCGCGCAGATCGAGGAGTTGACGGAACGCATGCGGGCCGCCGCCGCGGACCTGCAGTTCGAGATCGCGGCCCGGCTCCGCGACGAGGTCTCCGAGATGAAGAAGGAACTGCGTCAGATGAAGGAGGCCGGCATCGCCTGACGATCCCGCTGACCTGCCGGACCCCCGGATCCGCGCGCTGTGTTGCAACACCGACACAAAGCGCGGTCGGGGGTTCGGCAGTGTCAGTGCCGCTGCGTAGGGTTCTGGACATCCGCGGAGTCCGCGGCCAACAGGGGACCGCTCGAGAGGGGAACAGCGCGTGACCGTCAACTTGACCAAGGGTCAGGCCATCAGTCTGCAGAAGAACGACGGAGGCACGCTGACCGCGGTGCGTATGGGGCTCGGCTGGCAGGCAGCCCCCCGGCGCGGGCTCTTCGGTTCGCGCACCCGGGAGATCGACCTCGACGCGTCCGCCGTGCTGTTCGCGGACAAGCGGCCCGTGGACGTGGTCTTCTTCCAGCACCTCGTGAGCGACGACGGCTCCGTGCGGCACACCGGTGACAACCTCGTCGGAGGTGTGGGCCAGGGCGGTGACGACGAGGCCATCCTCGTCGACCTGGCGCGCGTCCCGGTCCACATCGACCAGATCGTCTTCACCGTGAACTCCTTCACGGGCCAGACCTTCCAGGAGGTGCAGAACGCGTTCTGCCGCCTGGTCGACGAGTCCAGCGGCCAGGAGCTCGCGCGCTACACCCTCGCGGGCGGAGGCGCGTACACGGCACAGATCATGGCGAAGGTGCACCGGGCGGGCGCGGGCTGGACGATGACGGCTCTCGGCACCCCTGCCAACGGCCGTACCTTCCAGGACCTGATGCCGTCGATCGTTCCGCACCTGTAGCCGGCCGGGCACCAGGACACCAAGCGACGTAGGGGGACAAGGCGATGACGGCCGAGCTCGTCCGGGGGCAGAACCACCCGCTTCCCCAGGCCCGACTCGAGATCCGGGTGTCGGCCGGCGAGCCGGTGCTGGCGGGGGCGACGCTCAGCGACGCGCAGGGCAAGGTGCGCGGCACCGAATGGGTGGCCCACCCGGGCGCGCCCACGCTGCCCGGCCTTGAGGTCTCCAAGCAGGCGGCGGCCGATCATCGCCTCGCGTTCGATCTGGACGCCCTCCCGGAGAGCGTGCACCGGGTGGACGTGCTGCTCGCCCTGCCGACCGGGACCGGCGGCCCGGTGCGGTTCGGCGCCGTCGCCGCCCCCTTCGTCGCGGTCACGGGACTCGACGGGTCCGAGGTCGCCAGCTACACGATCACGGGGCTGGACTCCGAGTCGGCCGTCATCGCCCTGGAGCTCTACCGCAGGCAGGACTCCTGGAAGGTGCGTGCCGTCGGCCAGGGGTACGCGGGCGGGCTCGCCGCGCTGCTCGCGGACCAGGGGCTGGCCGGGGCCGCGCAACTCGCGAGCGGTATCAACGACGCGGTGGTGCAGGGCCTGGCCCGTTCGGTGGCGCCACCCCCGCCGCGCCTGCCCGAGGGCGACCGCGCGTTGCAGACGCCGGCCCCCGCGGGATCCCAGGGCGCCTCCGGCACCGTGCCGCCGCAGCAGGGCGCGCCCGGCGCACCGCAGCACGGATCCCCGTACGACGTCACCGGCGCGGCGAGCCCGGTTGCGCCGCCCGCCGCGCAGGGCGCCTCGATCAACTACACACACCCCGGTCGGGCGGCCGGGGCGCCGCCCCCGCCCGCTCCCACCGCACCGCCCGCGGACCCCGGACAGCCCGCACAGCCCGTCGCGGGCGCCGCGACCGGCTGGTCCATGGAGGAGCGCCTGTACAACCAGGTGTGGGGCATGTTCGAGGACCTGGCACGTACGGTGGCCGCCTACCGCAGCGCCGTCGACTTCGCCGACTCGCGCATGGAGCAGGAACTGGACAAGGTCCTGTCCGATCCGCGCAGCCGTATAGGCGGGCAGGGCCACGTCGCACGCGAGGCGGCCCAGACGAAGCACACCGAGCTCGTCAGCCAGGCCAGAGCCGCCCTCGACCGTGATCTGACCCAGCTCATCGCCGAGTCCGACGTCGTCGAGCCCGCCCTGCCCGCGGCGTTCGCGCGCTGGGACAACCCGGTCTGGCACGGGTACCGGGTGCCGATGGAAATCCCCATGGCCCTGCGCCTCGGCGATCTGCACCTGCCCGAGAGCGAGAACCTGCGCATCCCCATGCTGATCAGGCTTCCGCTGGAGCGGGGGCTGTGGATCGACAGCGGCCGCTCGGGCCAACTCGACGAGCTCGTGGACCAGGACGAACTGCGCCGTCTGGCCATGGACGTGGCGGTGGCGCACGCGGCACGGCTGCTCGCCGTGTACCCGGCGGGCGAGTTCGTGGTGCACGTCATCGACCCTGCGGGTTCGGCTGCGCGCTCACTCACTCCCCTCGTGCGGTCGGGTGTGCTCCCCGCCCCGCCGGCCGTCGGTCCGGCGAGCGTGGCCGACGTGCTGACCAGGCTCACGGAGCGCGTCGACCTGGTGCAGATGGCGGTGCGCGGCGGTGCAGCTGACGCCTTGCCACCTGGCCTGGACACGGCCGAACAACTGCTGATCGTCAACGACTTCCCGCACGGTTTCGACGACCGGGCCGTGACCCGGCTGCGCTATCTCGCGGACGAGGGCCCGTCCGTGGGCGTCCATCTGATGATGGTCGCCGACCGGGAGGACGCGGCCGCCTACGGACCGCTGCTCGACCCGCTGTGGCGTTCGCTGCTGAGGCTGTCGCCGGTGCCCGACGACCACCTTGCGGACCCCTGGGTCGGCCACGCCTGGACGTACGAGCCGCCGCGTGTCCCGCGGGGCAGCCAGGTGCTCGACCAGGTGCTCGACCAGGTCGCCGAAGCGCGCCGCAGGGATCGCTGATCCGGGACCGACTCTTCACCAAGAGTAAGTAAAGCCGCCCTGAGCTGGGTATTTGGATCTTCTTTTACCAATCGCTTTACCGTTCCTTGGTGATTCGGGTACTCTCGTTCACACGGAGGGGAGTACTCCCTACCTGCTGCGGCGTACCCGTCAGTCCGGATCCGGCCAGATCCCGGGGCGTCGGCCCGCAGGCTCCGGGCGCGTCGAGCGTCCGGCGCCCCGCGGGTGGAAGAGACCTCCGGTAGCGACGACGCTGACCTATGCCGTGACGTACTGCCGGAGGCGCAGTGAATGTATCCCTGACCCTGTGGGTCCTGACGATCGTGGGCCTCGCCGCCCTGATCGCGGCCGATTTCTTCATCGGCCGCAAACCGCACGATGTGTCGATCAAGGAAGCCGGCATCTGGACGATCGTCTGGATCACTCTCGCCGGTCTCTTCGGTGTGGGGCTGCTCGTCTTCGGCGGCGGTCAGCCGGCCGGAGAGTTCTTCGCCGGATTCATCACCGAGAAGTCGCTGAGCGTCGACAATCTCTTCGTCTTCGTCCTGATCATGGCGAAGTTCGCGGTGCCCTCGCAGTACCAGCAGCGCGTGCTGCTGGTCGGTGTCCTCATCGCCCTGGTGCTGCGGGCCGTCTTCATCGCCGCGGGAGCCGCGATCCTCGCGTCCTTCTCCTGGGTCTTCTTCCTCTTCGGCGCCTTCCTGATCTGGACCGCCTGGAAGCTGATCCAGGAGGCCAGGGCCGAGGAGGAGGACGAGGAGTACGAGGAGAACAGGCTGCTGAAGGCCGCCGAGCGCCGCTTCGGTGTGGCCGACCGCTATCACGGCACCAAGCTGTGGATCACGCAGAACGGCAAGCGGGTCATGACGCCGATGCTTGTCGTGATGCTCGCGATCGGTACCACCGACGTGCTTTTCGCCCTCGACTCCATCCCCGCGATCTTCGGCCTGACGCAGGACCCCTACATCGTCTTCACGGCCAACGCGTTCGCGCTGATGGGTCTGAGGCAGCTGTACTTCCTCATCGGTGGCCTGCTCAAGAAGCTGGTGCACCTCTCGTACGGTCTGTCGGTCATCCTGGGCTTCATCGGCGTCAAGCTGGTGCTGCACGCTCTCCACGAGGCGGGGGTCCATGTCCCCGAGATCTCCATCCCGGCCTCGCTGGGCGTGATCTGTGCCGTTCTGATCGTCACGACGATCACCAGCCTGCTGGCCACCAGGAGGCAGCAAGCGGTCGAGGCGGCGGGGAAGGACGACGACAAGACCCGGAAACACAGCATCGAGGCCTGACCCGCGCCGGTCGGGCACAACACGTGTGGGGTGCGCGGCACACAGCCGGGCGCCCCTCACGTGCGCTCGCCGGCACCCGCGGGCCTCGTCTCCGGATCGCTGACGGCCCGCGTCCCGTGCGCCGTCCCCCCCCGGCGGATCAGCCGGGAGCGGGCTCCGCGACCGCGACCGGCACGGGACGGGTCTCCGGCAGCAGAGCGAAGCAACCCAGGCTGACGAGGCCCATGGTCGTCAGATAGGCAGCGACGCCCCAGGGCACCCGGCCGGCGTGTCCGGTGAGCGCGGTGGCCACGATCGGGGTGAGGGCGCCGCCGAGGACGCCACCTAGGTTGTAGCCCACCGCCGCACCCGTGCAGCGCACCCGGGGCTCGTACAACTCCGGGAGATATGCGGCGACCACGGCGAACATCGTGATGAAGGAGAGCATCGCCCCGAGGAACCCCAGGAACATCAGCGCCGGCTTGCGGGTCGACAGCAGAGCGATCATCGGGAACATCCACACGACGACGCCCGTGCACCCCGTGAGGCACAGCGGTCGCCGTCCGTAGCGGTCCCCCAGAAGTGCCAGGAACGGAGTGACGGCACCCTGCACCACCACGGTGGCGAGGACACAGGCCAGCAGGACCGTACGGCTCACGCCGAGCCGTTCCGTCGCGAAGACCAGGGACCAGGTCGTCACGGTGTAGAAGACGGCGTACCCCACCGCGAGCGCGCCGGCCGTCAGCAGGACGAGCCGCCAGTGGCCGCGCACCACCTCGGCGAACGGCACACGCGCCCGGTCGTGGAGTTCCAGGAAGAGCGGGCTCTCCGCGAGCGAGCCGCGCAGCCACAGACCCGCCACCGCGAGCACGCCTGCCGCCCAGAACGGAATCCGCCAGCCCCAGGCTGCGAACTGCGTCTGCGACAACGTCGCGGAAAGCCCCAGCATCACACCGTTGGCCAGCACGAACCCGAGCGAGGGGCCCATCTGCGGAAAGCTCGACCACAGCACCCGGCGCCCGGCCGGAGCATGCTCCACGGCCAGCAGGACCGCACCGCCCCACTCACCGCCGAGCCCCAGGCCTTGGAGAAAGCGAAGAACCAGAAGGAGCAGGGGAGCCGCCGTGCCGATGGTTCCGTACGTGGGCAGGCAACCGACCGCCACCGTGGCGGCTCCGGTCAGCAGCAGTGACGCCACGAGGACCGGCCGCCGCCCGCGCCGGTCACCGAGGTGACCGAACAGTATGGAACCGAGCGGTCGCGCCACGAATCCGGCCGCGAAGGTACCGAGCGCCGCCAGCGTGCCCGTCACCGGGGAGAGTGTCGGGAAGAACAGGGGGCCCAGGACCAGGGCGGCCGCGGTCCCGTAGACGAAGAAGTCGTAGAACTCGACGGCCGTCCCGGCCAGCGAGGCCGCCGCGAGCCGGAGCATGGACGGGGTTTTCACGCTGCGTGCAACATGCATGCCGCGACAACTACCCACCGTGATCAAGGGTTACGGGGGCGTGCGGGGGCTCGGCGCATGTGGCGCCCGGGACGGGCGTGCGCCCGGGGTACCGGTCGGGTCAGTAGGTGACGATGATGCGCCGGGCGGGGCCGTCCACACGGATCACGCCTCCATAGGGGAGGATCACCTGCGGATCGGTGTGCCCGAGATCCACGTCGAACACCGCCATGGTGTCGGGGGCGTACATCTTCAGGGCACGCAGTACCGCCGCCCGCTGTTCCGCCGCGTAACGGGCGCCTTCCTCGGAACTGTTGGGACGCTCGAACGACCAGGCCTTCGGCCGGCCCATGAGCAGCGCGGAGAAGCGCTGGAGCAGCCCGCGCTCACCCATGTTGCGCAGGGTGTGGAAGACCTCGTCGCTGCTCGGCATGTCCTCGGACGTCTCCAGGAAGAGTACTCCGCCGTCGTGGACCGCCGGATCGTGCGAGACTTCCCGGTCGGCCATGAGCAGCCGGCCGATGATCTCCAGACAACCTCCCCAACTGCGTCCCTCGACCACCCGGTCGGCGTTCACCCAGGTCCAGCCCGAGCCGCGCCGGGTCTCCGGTTCCGCCTCGAAGGTGGCCGGATCCGCCCAGTCCCGCGCCTTGTCCGTCCAGAACCCGGCCGGCTTCACCTCGTACGGTCCGGTGGTGAAGAGGGCGGCCCTCAGCGACTCCGCGGTGAGCGGTGCCATCGCCCCGGGACGGCCCAGTTCGACCATGACGGAACCGCCGTGATAGCTCACCACGCCGGTGTTCCACAGGAAGGCGTGCAGGTTGGTGTTGTCGCTGTACCCGAAGAACGGCTTGGGGTGAGTGCGTATCAACTCCCGGTCGAGCAGGGGCAGTACCGTGATCTGGTCGTCGCCGCCGATCGAGGCGAACACGGCCTTCACGGCCGGATCGGCGAACGCCGCGTGGAGGTCGTCGGCGCGCTCCCCGGGGGTCGCGCCCATCTTCCGGGTGGCCGGATACTCGACGGGTTCCAGGCCGAAAACGGTGCGCAGTCGATGGAGTCCCAGCTCGTACGGGCGCGGGAAGAGGGCGGGGAGCCCGGCGGAGGGCGAGACGACGGCGACTCGGTCGCCGGGCACGAGCTTGGGCGGGTGGACGGTTCGCGTCATGGCCGGAGGGTACGGTCCGCGTCCGTCCGGTGCACCGTGATAAACCGGGGGCCGAGACACGGTCCCCCTCAAGGGCCGGCAGACCCGAACGGACCGGAGGAACCGTGCCCCGCACTCTCGCCGACGCCCCGATCATGGTGCTCAACGGCCCCAACCTGAACCTGCTGGGGCAGCGCCAGCCGGAGATCTACGGTTCGGACACGCTCGCGGACATCGAGGCGCTGTGCGTGAAGACGGCGGCGGCGTACGGCGCCACGGTGGACTTCCGGCAGTCCAACCACGAGGGCGAACTGGTCGACTGGATCCAGGAGGCGCGGCTGAACCACGCCGGTGTCGTGATCAACCCGGCGGCCTACTCGCACACGTCCGTCGCGATTCTCGACGCACTCAACACCTGCGACGGACTGCCGGTGGTGGAGGTGCACATCTCCAACATCCACCAGCGCGAGCAGTTCCGTCACCACTCGTACGTGTCTCTTCGCGCCGACGGTGTCATCGCGGGATGCGGGGTGCAGGGATACGCGTTCGCGGTGGAGCGGGTGGCGACGCTCGCGGGCGCGGCACGGGCGGAAGCCTGAGTCGTCGGGACCGCGACGGCCGGGGCCGCCGGTCGAGGGCGGGAGAGAGGGACCGGCGACCCGTACCGCGTAGGAGCCGTCATCCCGCGCGGGCTGGCTCCAGTTGACCGCGAGGCCGTGCGGCCGGGGAGCGCACGCGCGGCATCGGTGCGTGCGAACGGTTCACACGGGGCGCGTGAGCCTGCTCTTCACGCGATGTGTCGAAGCAGGCTCGGCGCGCGGGCTCCCGCGTTCACCACCCGGCGCTCACCACCCCCGCTCGTGCCACTCCGGCAGATGCGGACGCTCGTCGCCCAGCGTGGTGTCGTTGCCGTGCCCGGGGTAGACCCAGGTCTCGTCCGGAAGCGCGTCGAAGATCTTCGTCTCGACGTCGTGGATCAGGCTGGCGAAGGCCTTCGGGTCCTTGTGCGTGTTGCCCACGCCGCCCGGGAACAGGCAGTCGCCGGTGAACACGTGCGGGTGCCCGTGCGGGTCGTCGTAGACGAGGGCGATCGAGCCCGGGGTGTGCCCCACCAGGTGGCGGGCGGTGAGTTCCACCTGCCCCACACGGATCGTGTCGCCGTCGGCGACCGGGACGTCGGTCGGGACGGGAATGCCCTCGGCGTCGTCCCGGCCCGCGTACGTCCGCGCGCCCGTGGCCGCCACCACCTCGGCGAGCGCCTGCCAGTGGTCGGCGTGGCGGTGCGTGGTGACCACGGACGCGATGCCGTCGTCGCCGATCGAGCCGAGCAGGGTGTGCGCGTCGTTGGCCGCGTCGATCAGCAACTGCTCGTCGGTGGCCCGGCAGCGCAGCAGATAGGCGTTGTTGTCCATCGGGCCGACCGCGATCTTGGTGATCATCAGGTCCTTCAGCTCGTGCACGTCCGCCGGGCCGCCGACCGTCACCGTTCCGCTGTACGTCATGGCTGTCAGCCTACCGACGAGATCACAGCGCGGGCAGTACGGGCAGCGCCACACCTTCGTCCACGACGGTCAGTCCTTCGCCCCGGGTGCGTCCCGCGAGCCAGCCGAGCAGCGCGTGTGACCGACCCGTCACGGTGACGGGCCCGGCGTCCTTGCGACCGGTGGTCCAGACGAGCCTGCCGGGGTCCTCCAGGGCGGTCAGGCTGATGCCGGGGACCGCGGGATGGTCCGCGAACCGCTCGGTGAGGAAGTCGACCTCCCGCTCCACGAACTCCGCCGGCAGATGCTCCAGCTCGTATCCGATTCCCAGGTCGACGTGGTGCAGTTCGACCTCCACCCACCGCCGGAACGGCACCCGGGCCGCCGAGTCCGTGACCCCGTTGCGCAGCTCGACCGTGCGCGACCAGTCCGCGGGCTCGGCGCCGGCCTCCTGGAAGCGGGCGCAGCTCTGCCGCAGGTCGTCGAGCTGGACGTCCAGGGCACGCGGGGCGTCCCGTTCGATGTCGGTGTCCCTGGCCTCGGCGGAGACGTACATGGGGCGCCCCTGCAGAGCGTTCACGAGCGCGTCCGCGTTGCGGGACAGATGGGCGAGGACGTGGCCGCGATTCCAGCCGGGCAGCCGTGACGGAGCTTCCATCGCTGCGTTGTCCATGGTGGCGGCTGCGTGCAGCAGCCGGTCGGTCGCGTCACGTACAGACGCCAGGTCACGCGCGTGATCAATCATGGCCCGACCCTAACTGTGCCACTCCTTCGGGTGAAGGAAGTGGACCGGACCCGCAAATCGAATGTGCGTGCTATAGGGTCGAGTGCGGCGTCGGGCATGCTGGATGGCCCGGGATTGTTATGAACCGTGGAATCCGACCGGCGTTGTCAGTGGCTCCCCCTAGTCTGAAAAAGCACGGGGGCCCCGCCCCTGTCGCTTCTCTCAAGAAAGGTGCGGACCGGCGTGGCCGACCGTCTCATCGTCCGTGGCGCGCGCGAGCACAACCTGAAGAATGTCTCGCTCGACCTGCCACGCGACTCGCTCATCGTCTTCACGGGCCTGTCGGGGTCGGGCAAGTCCTCGCTGGCCTTCGACACGATCTTCGCCGAGGGCCAGCGCCGTTACGTGGAGTCGCTCTCCTCGTACGCACGGCAGTTCCTCGGGCAGATGGACAAGCCGGACGTCGACTTCATCGAAGGACTTTCGCCGGCGGTCTCCATCGACCAGAAGTCGACCTCGCGCAATCCGCGCTCGACGGTCGGCACGATCACCGAGGTCTACGACTACCTGCGTCTGCTCTTCGCGCGCATCGGCAAGCCGCACTGCCCCGAGTGCGGCCGCCCGATCTCGCGCCAGTCGCCCCAGGCCGTCGTCGACAAGGTCCTGGAGCTGCCCGAGGGAAGCCGCTTCCAGGTGCTGTCGCCGCTCGTGCGGGAGCGCAAGGGGGAGTTCGTCGACCTCTTCGCCGACCTCCAGACCAAGGGCTACAGCCGCGCCCGGGTGGACGGCGAGACGATCCAGCTGTCCAGCCCGCCGACGCTGAAGAAGCAGGAGAAGCACACCATCGAGGTGGTCGTCGACCGCCTCACGGTGAAGGACTCCGCCAAGCGCCGGCTCACCGACTCGGTGGAGACCGCGCTCGGCCTCTCGGGCGGCATGGTCGTGCTCGACTTCGTCGACCTCCCCGAGGACGACCCCGAGCGCGAGCGCATGTACTCGGAGCACCTGTACTGCCCGTACGACGATCTCTCCTTCGAGGAGCTGGAACCTCGTTCCTTCTCCTTCAACTCGCCCTTCGGCGCCTGCCCCGAGTGCACGGGCATCGGCACCCGCATGGAGGTCGACCCCGAGCTGATCGTCCCGGACGAGGACAAGTCCCTCGACGAGGGCGCCATCCACCCCTGGTCGCACGGGCACACCAAGGACTACTTCGGCCGCCTCATCGGCGCGCTCGCGGACGCCCTGGGATTCCGGACGGACATCCCCTTCGCCGGTCTGCCGCAGCGCGCCAAGAAGGCCCTGCTCTACGGCCACAAGACGCAGATCGAGGTCCGCTACCGCAACCGCTACGGGCGCGAGCGGGTGTACACGACGCCGTTCGAAGGCGCCGTCCCGTTCGTGAAGCGCCGCCACAGCGAGGCCGAGAGCGACGCCAGCCGGGAGCGCTTCGAGGGCTATATGCGCGAGGTGCCGTGCCCGACCTGTCAGGGCACCCGCCTCAAGCCGGTCGTCCTCGCGGTCACGATCATGGACAGGTCGATCGCCGAGATCTCCGCGATGTCGATCAGCGACTGCGCGGACTTCCTGCGGGAGCTCAGGCTCGACGCCCGTGACAAGAAGATCGCCGAGCGGGTCCTGAAGGAGGTCAACGAGCGGCTGCGGTTCCTGGTCGACGTCGGCCTGGACTACCTCTCGCTGAACCGCGCGGCCGGCACGCTCTCCGGCGGCGAGGCCCAGCGCATCCGGCTGGCCACCCAGATCGGTTCCGGACTCGTCGGCGTCCTGTACGTGCTCGACGAGCCCTCCATCGGCCTGCACCAGCGCGACAACCACCGGCTGATCGAGACCCTGGTCCGGCTGCGCGACATGGGCAACACGCTCATCGTCGTCGAGCACGACGAGGACACCATCAAGGTCGCCGACTGGGTCGTCGACATCGGCCCGGGCGCGGGCGAGCACGGCGGCAAGGTCGTGCACAGCGGCTCCCTGAAGGAACTGCTCGCCAACGACGAGTCGCAGACCGGCCAGTACCTGTCGGGCAAGAAGTCCATCCCGTTGCCCGACATCCGGCGCCCGCGCGACCCGTCCCGGCGGCTCACGGTGCACGGCGCCCGGGAGAACAACCTCCAGGACATCGACGTCTCCTTCCCGCTCGGCGTGTTCACGGCCGTCACGGGCGTGTCCGGCTCCGGAAAGTCGACGCTGGTCAACGACATCCTCTACACGCACCTGGCGCGCGAACTGAACGGTGCGCGCAACGTCCCCGGACGTCACACGCGTGTGGACGGCGACGACCTCGTCGACAAGGTCGTGCACGTCGACCAGTCGCCCATCGGCCGCACCCCGCGGTCGAACCCGGCGACGTACACGGGCGTCTTCGACCACATCCGCAAGCTGTTCGCCGAGACGACCGAGGCGAAGGTGCGGGGCTACCTGCCCGGGCGCTTCTCCTTCAACGTCAAGGGCGGTCGCTGCGAGAACTGCGCGGGCGACGGCACGATCAAGATCGAGATGAACTTCCTCCCGGACGTCTACGTCCCGTGCGAGGTCTGCCACGGCGCCCGCTACAACCGGGAGACCCTGGAGGTCCACTACAAGGGCAAGTCCATCGCCGAGGTCCTGAACATGCCGATCGAGGAGGCCATGCACTTCTTCGAGGCGGTCCCGGCGATCTCCCGCCACCTCAGGACGCTGAACGACGTCGGCCTCGGTTACGTCCGCCTCGGCCAGTCGGCGACCACCCTCTCCGGTGGTGAGGCGCAGCGTGTGAAGCTCGCCAGCGAGTTGCAGAAGCGGTCCACCGGACGCACGGTCTATGTGCTGGACGAGCCGACCACCGGTCTGCACTTCGAGGACATCAGCAAGCTGCTCACGGTTCTCGGCGGCCTGGTCGACAAGGGCAACACGGTCATCGTCATCGAGCACAACCTCGACGTCATCAAGACCGCCGACTGGGTCGTCGACATGGGACCCGAAGGCGGCGCGGGCGGCGGTCTCGTGGTCGCCGAGGGCACGCCCGAGGAGGTCGCGGGGGTCTCGACCAGCCACACCGGCAAGTTCCTGCGCGAGATCCTCGGCGCCGACCGCATCAGCGATGCGCCCTCCGTGAAGGCCCCGCGCAGAGCGGCCGCGAAGACGGTCGCCGCCGGCTCGACGGCGAAGAAGACGGCGACGGCCAAGGCCGTGAAGACCGTCAACAACACGGCGGCCAAGAAGGCGGCCGGTGCCACGAAGAAGGCGGCACCCGCGAAGAAGTCCACCCGGGCGCGCAAGGCCTGACACAGAGGCACGCCCCGAACGACACGGTGCCCCGTGGGAACTCCCCACGGGGCACCGCTCGTCGGACGGAACGGCCGCTCGGGCCCCGCGCGCGGCCGGTGGACGGCTCAACGCGGGCTACGGGGCCACCAGTTCGGACGCGTACGGCGGTTCCGCGCCGGCGCGGGAGCAGGTGATGGCCGCCGCGCGGGCGGCGAAGCCCAGCAGACCTTTCCAGCCCTCGGCGTCCAGGGTGGCCAGTGCCGTCGGGGAGAGGGCATCCCGGGCAGCCAGACCGTGCAGCAGCGCCGCGTTGACCGTGTCGCCGGCGCCGATCGTGTCCACGACGTCGACCCGCACACCCGGCGCGGAATGCTCCGCACCGTCACGGGTGAAGACAGTCAGCCCGTCGCTGCCGCGGGTGACCACAACGGCGGCGGGGCCGGAGGCCAGCCATTCACGGGGGGTGCCACCCAGCCACTGCGCGTCCTCGACGGACAGCTTCAGCAGCGACACCGACGGCAGCCAGCTCTTGAAGCGGGCCCGGTAGGCGTCGGGGTCGGCGATCAGTCCCGCCCTGATGTTCGGGTCCAGTGCCGTGAACACACCCTGTGCGGAGGCGCTGCGTATCAACTCCTCGTATGCGCCGGCCCCCGGTTCGAGGACGAGGGAGCAGGTGCCGAACGAGACGGCCCGGGTGTCCCGGGGAAGGCGTGCCGGTGCCGTGAACAACCGGTCGGCGGTGCCCTCGACGTAGAAGGAGTACGCGGCCGAGCCGTTCTCGTCGATCGTGGCGACCGCCAGCGTCGTCGGCTCGCTGCCGCGCTGCACGGCGGAGACGTCCACGCCGGCCCGGCGCAGTCCGTCGAGGAGTGCCTCACCGAAGGCGTCGCAGGAGGTGCGGGAGCAGAACGCGGTGGGGGAGCCGAGCCGGCCGAGGGCGACGGCGGTGTTGTAGGGGCCGCCGCCCAGCGCCGGCTTCAGAGGCGCGAGCGCGCCCGTCCCCTGGGGGACCAGATCGATCAGGGCCTCACCGGCGACGACGATCACGAGTCGGTTTCCTTCCGGTAGGGGGCGTCGGGGCAGCCGCACGAGGTGCGGTGGACGAACACACCGGGCAGCCGCACGGTGCGCGCAGGGAGGTCCGGGTCCTCCAGGCGCTCCAGCAGCAGCCGCACGGCCTCGGTACCGATCTCCCGGCTCGGCTGGGAGACCGCGGTGAGCCGAGGGGAGAACAGGTCCGCCCAGGCGAAGTCGTCGAAGCAGCACAGCGCAAGGTCGTCCGGGACGGACACTCCACGCACGCGCAGGGCGCGCAGTGCTCCGATGGTCATCGCGTTGTTGGCGGTGACCAGGGCCGTCGGGGGCGCCGCGAGCGACAGCAGGTCGGTGGTGGCCCGCTCGGCGCCCTCGGCCGCGGAATCGCCCGATGCCAGCAACCGCTCGTCGTAGGGCAGCCCCGCGGCCGCGAGTCCCTGCCGGTAGCCGCTGATCCGCTCGGCCGTCGTGCTGAGCCCGGGACGTCCCGCGACAAGGCCGATGCGGCGGTGACCCAGCTCGGCGAGATGGGTGACCAGACGGGCCATGGGGTCCACGTTCTCGCCGCAGACCTGGTCGAACGCCTGTGGCGCGGGTGTGCCTGCGGGGGCCGTGTCGACCAGCCGGTCGACGAACACGGTCGGCACCCCGTGCCGGGCAAGGAGGGCGAGCAGTCCGCCCGGGTCCGCCGAGGGGGCGACGATCACGCCGTCGACGCGCCGTTCGTGCAGCAGCTGGACGGCCTTGCGTTCGTGCACGGGATCGTCGTGCGGGTCGGCGACGAGCAGGCCGTAGCCGTGTTCCAGGGCGCCGGCCTCGACGCCCTGGAGGATCTCCGTGAAGTACGGATTGCTGATCGCCGACACCGCGAGCCCGATGGACCGGGTGCGGGCCGTCACCAAGGAACGGGCAAGTGTGTTCGGCGTGTAACCCAGCTCGTCGATGGCGTCGAGCACCGCCCGGCGGGTGTGGGGGCGTACCGGCCGGGTGTCGTTCAGCACGTGCGAGACGGTCGCGACGGACACACCCGCGCTCCGTGCCACATCGGCCATCGTTGCCATCGCGTCCCCCTCCTGGAGCCGTCTGGCCGGGAAGGTATCCCATTCGACGGCCCGCGTAAACGCTTGCGCAAGCGTTTGCGTCCCCGCCTCGCACGGCCTGCCCCTGCCCCGCCCCGAGGCGGGACGACCGCCACCGGTATCGTCGAAACGGCCCGCGGCCCGGCGGGCATCGGCCCTGACCAGTGGAGACGCCATGTCCGCCCGTCCCGCAGCGACCCGTCGTACCGTCCTTCGCGGGGCTGCGCTCACCCCGGTCGCCGGGCTCGGGCTCGCGGCCTGCTCGTCGGGTGGTGACGGCGGTGCCGCGCCGGCCACGCCGACCGCGCCGGTCTCGCTCGGATCCGAGAACGAGGTCCCGAAGGGCGGCGCGAAGCTGTACCGGGATGCGAACGTCGTCGTGAGCCGTGGCGCGGACGGCTCCTTGAAGGCCTACAGCACGATCTGCACACACGCCGGGTGCGCCATCAACAAGCTGTCCGGGACGACGCTCGTCTGCCCGTGCCACGGCAGTCAGTTCGACGCCGTCTCCGGCAAGGTGGTGCAGGCTCCGGCCACCGAGCCGCTGAGCGAGCTGCCCGTCGAGGTCAAGAACGGCAAGATCGTGGCGGGCCCGGCGGCCTGACGGCTCAGGAGAGACCCTTCACTCCCAGTCCCACTCGATCCCCACGATTCCCGACCGGACACGCGGCTCCACCACATGTACCGAGCGGTGGCGTCCGCTGAGCGGCAGCTCCTGACGGCCGCTGCGCGGCGCGGCGGGGGAGTGCTGGGCGAACCGGTGGCAGCGCACCGGCAGCGCCTCGTGGTCGAAGCTGACCTGGAGCGCGTACTGCCCGCCCGCCAGCCTGAAGCCGCGAAGGTACTCGGCGCAGGGCCCGGCGGTGCCGTCCTCGAAGCCATAGCGGAAGAGAAACGTGTCGCCGGTCCGCAGCCGGGTGTCGAAGAGCAATTCGGCTGCCAGGAGGCCCGTGTCGTGGTGCCACCGCACGCGTCCCGTGCGGCAGTTCTCCTGCGCGTGCACCACGATCCGCTCCGGGGCGCATCCCGGATCGCCGTGGTGGATGGCGATGTAGCGATCCACTCCGTCCCTGTGGGCGCGCACGATGTGGTGCGACTCGCGGGCCAGCAGTTCCCGGCGCGACCCGATACGGACCCGCTCGTGGTGGCAGAGGGTGTGCAGTCCGCCGTCCAGGGGCGACTCCAGCTCGGCGAGGAGGCGTTCGAGGACGCCCGAGGCCTCCACCAGGGAGCGGTAGGAACGGCCCGGCGGACGGTCGGGGTCGGGCCGCTCGTCGGTCGACGTCAGCAGCCGGATCAGCGACTCGTCGGGCAACTGGAGTATCTCCTCCAGGGCACGCACGGCGCGCAGGGACTCGGGCCGCTGCGGCCGGCGCGCGCCCTGCTGCCAGTAGCTCAGACTCGTCACCCCGACTCTGACCCCGTACCGGGACAGATGGTGCTGTACGCGTTGCAGCGGCAGCCCGCGGGCGGTGATCGCGGCGCGCAGCGCGACATGGAAGGGTCCGCCACGCAGGGCCGCCTCCAACTCCGCCGGGACTGTGTCCGCATGCTGTGCGCCGTACCGCATACAGGGGGGCCTTTCTGTGAATGTTCACGACGGCTGGTCAGACCGTTCGCAGGGGGCGTTCCGGGCCGGTCGGGGCGTGCGGCGTCCGTTCACAAGCGGACCCCGCCGATCACGGCCCGGAGGTTCCACGCATTGAAGCGTGTTGACCAAGCCCCGACAACACCTGATGCCTACCGGACGGAAGACTCTTCGCCTCCGTGGCCGGTTCGGCCGTGTTGCGCCGGCCCTTCCTGCGACCGACGCTGCCACTCGGTCCGCGCCGTGGCCCGGCAGGCGCCCCGCACGCGCCGGGTCCGGCCGGAACGCTCCCCTCGCAGCCGTTGTGCGCCGCCTGCGGAAGGCGGTGTCCCGGACGGCCGGACCAGGCATCCCCGCGCCCTCGGCGGCCCTGCGGACCCTTGTCCACAGGCGCGCCGCGGTGTCGGCCCCCGCCAGTAGGGTGTGAGACATGGCCGACCCCTCCAGCTACCGTCCCCAGCCGGGAGAGATCCCGGACTCACCCGGGGTCTACAGGTTCCGCGACGAGCACCGCCGGGTGATCTACGTCGGAAAGGCGAAGAGCCTGCGCCAGCGCCTGGCGAACTACTTCCAGGACCTGACGAACCTCCACCCGCGCACCCGCACCATGGTCACCACGGCCACGTCCGTGGAGTGGACGGTGGTGTCCACGGAGGTCGAGGCGCTGCAGCTGGAGTACACCTGGATCAAGGAGTTCGACCCCAGGTTCAACGTCAAGTACCGCGACGACAAGAGCTACCCCTATCTCGCGGTGACGATGAACGAGGAGTTCCCGCGCGTTCAGGTGATGCGTGGCCAGAAGCGGAAGGGCGTACGGTACTTCGGCCCGTACTCGCATGCGTGGGCGATCCGCGACACCGTGGATCTGCTGTTGCGTGTCTTCCCCGTGCGCACTTGCTCGGCCGGCGTCTTCAAGAACGCCGCCCGCACCGGGCGCCCCTGCCTGCTCGGCTACATCGGCAAGTGCTCCGCCCCCTGCGTCGGCCGGATCTCCCCCGAGGACCACCGTGAACTGGCCGAGGAGTTCTCCGACTTCATGGCCGGCCGCACCGGCACGTATCTGCGTCGTCTGGAGAAGCAGATGATGCAGGCGGCCGAGGACATGGAGTACGAGCGTGCCGCCCGGCTGCGTGACGACATCGAGGCCCTGAAGAAGGCGATGGAGAAGAACGCGGTCGTGCTCACCGACGCGACCGACGCCGATCTGATCGCGGTCGCCGAGGACGAGCTGGAGGCGGCCGTGCAGATCTTCCATGTGCGCGGCGGACGGGTGCGCGGCCAGCGCGGCTGGGTCACCGACAAGGTCGAGGACGTCACGACCGGTGCCCTCGTCGAGCACGCCCTGCAGCAGCTCTACGGCGAGGAGACGGGCGACTCCGTGCCCAAGGAGGTGCTGGTCCCGGCGCTGCCCGACCCCATAGAGCCCGTCCAGGACTGGCTCACCGGCCGCCGTGGGTCCAATGTGTCCCTGCGCATCCCGCAGCGCGGGGACAAGAAGGCGCTGATGGAGACCGTGCAGCGCAACGCCCTGCAGGCGCTCGCCCTGCACAAGACCAAGCGCGCCTCCGACCTGACCACCCGGTCGCGCGCCCTGGAGGAGATCGCCGACGCCCTCGAGCTGGACAGCGCGCCGCTCAGGATCGAGTGCTACGACATCTCGCACCTCCAGGGCGAGGACGTGGTGGCCTCCATGGTGGTCTTCGAGGACGGACTGCAGCGCAAGGGCGAGTACCGCCGCTTCCAGATCAAGGGCTTCGAGGGCCAGGACGACGTCCGCTCCATGCACGAGGTGATCACCCGCCGCTTCAGGCGCTATCTCGCCGAGAAGGAGAAGACGGGGGAGTGGGCGGACGGGGACGTCCTGACCGAGGAGGACGGGCGGCCCAAGCGGTTCGCCTACCCGCCGCAGCTCGTCGTCGTCGACGGCGGTCAGCCGCAGGTCGCGGCGGCCAAGAAGGCGCTGGACGGGCTCGGCATCGACGACATCGCCGTGTGCGGCCTCGCCAAGCGTCTGGAGGAGGTCTGGGTGCCGGGCGAGGACGACCCGGTGGTGCTTCCGCGCAGCAGTGAGGGCCTCTACCTCCTCCAGCGCGTCCGCGACGAGGCCCACCGTTTCGCGATCACCTACCAGCGCACGAAGCGGACCAAGCGGCTCAGGACAAGTCCCCTGGACGAGGTACCCGGGCTCGGTGAGACACGCAAACAGGCGTTGATCAAGCACTTCGGCTCGGTGAAGAGGCTTCGATCCGCGACAATCGACCAGATTCAGGAGGTCCCCGGCATCGGCCGCAAGACGGCCGAGACGATCGCCGTGGCCCTCGCCAAGGCGGCCCCGGCCGCACCCGCCGTGAACACGGCGACCGGAGAGATCATGGAAGAGGAGGAACCCGAGACGACGGCGGGTTCCTTCGGGGAGCCCGTGTCCGCGGGACCTCCCGATGAGCGACGGGGGCAGGAGACATGACCGAGCAGGACCGGAGCGCGGAAGAACGCGCGACGCAGGACCAGGCCGCCCACAAGGACGCGGGTGAGGATCAGCCGCCCCAGGAGGCGGAACAGGAAAACGGAGCACAGGTGAGTACGGGAATCGAAGCCGCCGGGGTGCCGGACACGGCCATCCCGGAGCTGGTGATCATTTCCGGAATGTCCGGCGCGGGCCGGTCGACGGCCGCGAAGTGTCTGGAGGACCTCGGCTGGTTCGTCGTCGACAACCTGCCGCCCGCGCTGATCCCCACCATGGTGGAGCTGGGCGCCCGCTCCCAGGGCAACGTCGCCCGCATCGCGGTCGTCGTGGACGTCCGCGGCCGACGTTTCTTCGACAACCTCCGCGAGTCGCTTGCCGACCTGGAGTCGAAGAACGTCACACGGCGGATCGTGTTCCTGGAGTCCTCCGACGACGCCCTGGTGCGCCGATTCGAGTCCGTTCGCCGGCCGCACCCGCTCCAGGGCGACGGCCGCATCGTCGACGGCATCGCCGCCGAGCGTGAGCTGCTGCGTGAGCTGCGCGGCGACGCCGATCTGGTGATAGACACCTCCAGCCTCAACGTGCACGAGCTGCGGGCCAAGATGGACGCCCAGTTCGCCGGTGAGGAGGAGCCCGAGCTGCGGGCCACCGTGATGTCCTTCGGCTTCAAGTACGGCCTCCCGGTGGATGCCGACCTGGTCGCGGACATGCGCTTCCTGCCCAACCCGCACTGGGTCCCGGAGCTGCGCCCGTACACCGGCCTGAACGAGGAAGTGGCCGCGTACGTGTTCAACCAGCCCGGCGCCAAGGAGTTCCTCGACCGCTACGCCGAGCTGCTCAGGCTGATCGCGGCCGGGTACCGCCGGGAGGGCAAGCGGTACGTGACCATCGCCATCGGCTGCACCGGCGGCAAGCACCGCTCCGTCGCCATGTCGGAGAAGCTCGCCGCCCGGCTGGCCGCAGAGGGAGTGGAGACCGTGGTCGTGCACCGGGACATGGGGCGCGAGTGACCGGACGTACTCTGCGGCTGAGCAGGCTGCGCCGGGTGGTGTCCGAGGGACGGGGCGGCAGCCCCGCCGAGGCCCGTGGCGGCCGGGCGCGCCGCCGCGGCACCCAGCCCAAGGTCGTCGCCCTGGGCGGCGGCATGGGACTGTCCGCCTCGCTCGCCGCGCTGCGCCGGATCACCGGCGACCTCACCGCCGTCGTCACCGTCGCGGACGACGGCGGCTCCAGCGGCCGACTGCGCGACGAGCTCGGCGTGCTCCCGCCCGGAGATCTGCGCAAGGCGCTCGCGGCGCTCTGCGGCGACGACGACTGGGGCCAGACCTGGGCACGGGTCATCCAGCACCGTTTCCAGTCCAAGGGCGATCTGCACGAGCACGCGGTCGGCAACCTGCTGATCGTGGCCCTGTGGGAGCAGCTCGGGGACCACGTCCAGGCTCTCGACCTGGTCGGCAGGCTGCTCGGTGCCCACGGCCGTGTACTGCCCATGTCCGCCGTACCCCTGGAGCTCCAGGCGCTCGTCAAGGGACACGACCCGGTACACCCGGACGAGATCGGAACGGTACGCGGGCAGGCGAACGTCGCGCTGACCCCCGGGGAGGTGCAGTCCGTGCACCTCGTGCCGAACGACCCGCCGGCCGTGCCCGAGGCGGTCGCCGCGGTGCTGGACGCCGACTGGGTCGTGCTGGGCCCGGGCTCCTGGTTCTCCTCGGTGATCCCGCATCTGCTCGTCCCCGAGCTCCTGGACGCCCTCTCGGAGACCAAGGCGCGCCGGATACTCTCCTTGAACCTCGCTCCGCAGCCAGGAGAGACCGCGGGCTTCTCCCCGCAGCGTCATTTGGAGGTTTTAGGACGACACGCCCCTAAACTCGCCCTGGACGTGGTGTTGGCCGACCAGGCCGCCGTGCCCGACCGTGCCTTGCTGAACGAGGCCGCCAAGCGGTTCGGCGCCACGGTCGAGCTGGCACCGGTGGCCCGGACCGACGGAACCCCGCGGCACGACCCGGAGCTGTTGGCCGCCGCGTACGACCGTATTTTTCGGATGCATGGAAGGATCGGCCCATGGCGATGACGGCAGCGGTGAAGGACGAGATCTCCCGGCTTCCCGTCACCCGGACCTGCTGCAGAAAGGCGGAGGTCTCGGCGATCCTGCGGTTCGCAGGTGGACTGCACCTGGTCAGCGGCCGCATCGTGATCGAGGCGGAGCTGGACACGGCGATGGCCGCACGGCGTGTCAAGCGGGACATCCTGGAGATCTTCGGTCATGCCTCCGAGCTGATCGTGATGGCGCCCGGTGGACTGCGTCGCGGCTCGCGCTACGTGGTCCGCGTGGTCGCGGGCGGTGACCAGCTGGCCCGCCAGACGGGTCTCGTCGACGGCAGGGGCCGCCCGATCCGCGGGCTGCCCCCGCAGGTGGTCTCGGGGGCCACCTGCGACGCCGAGGCGGCCTGGCGCGGCGCGTTCCTGGCGCACGGTTCGCTGACGGAGCCCGGTCGCTCGTCCTCGCTCGAGGTGACCTGCCCCGGTCCCGAGGCCGCGCTCGCCCTGGTCGGCGCCGCCCGTCGCCTGTCGATCGCCGCCAAGGCGCGCGAGGTGCGGGGAGTGGACCGTGTGGTCGTGCGGGACGGCGACGCCATCGGCGCGCTGCTCACCCGGCTCGGCGCACACGAGTCCGTGCTGGCCTGGGAGGAGCGGCGGATGCGCCGCGAGGTCCGTGCCACGGCCAACCGCCTGGCCAACTTCGACGACGCCAACCTGCGCCGTTCCGCCCGTGCGGCTGTCGCGGCCGGTGCGCGGGTCGCCCGTGCCCTCGAGATCCTCGCCGACGAGGTGCCCGAGCACCTTGCGGCGGCCGGCCGGCTGCGCATGGAGCACAAGCAGGCCTCCCTGGAGGAGCTGGGCGCCCTCGCCGACCCGCCGCTCACCAAGGACGCGGTCGCGGGCCGTATCCGCCGGCTGTTGGCGATGGCCGACAAGCGGGCGTCGGACCTCGGGATCCCGGGCACGGAGTCCAATCTCTCGGAAGAGATGGCGGACAATCTGGCCGTGTGACCGGCGAGCTCGACACGCCGGTTCCCGACGCCTTCTGAGGGAGTGTCGGGAACCGGCGTTTGTCTGTCCTTGAGGCACTCTTGACTCGATCATGAACTGTCATGAGCCTGGCAACGTTCGCCGCCGTGGCGGACCACTGCTAGGGGGGTTCATGAGACACAGAGCGAGATCGATCCTCGCTGTCGGCGCGCTCCTGCTCGGCGGAGCGAGCCTCGCACCCATCGCCCAGGCGCAGACCGGAGCTTCCGCGCACACGTCCGACGCGGATGAGGTCAAGGTCTTCCGCGCCGAAGTCACCCAGAAGCAGGTACCCCTGCTGCTCGAGGCCGGCCAGGACAGCCATGAACTCGGCGAGCAGGTGGCCGGGAACGGTACGAGCACCGTCGAGGTCTACCTCACCGACCGGCAGGCCGACGGCCTGGAGAAGCAGGGCGTCTCCCTCACCGAGCACAGGTTTTCCGCCAAGGCGGAGGCACGCGTCGAGGGCGCGGCCCAAGGCGTCTTCCGTCCCTACAGCGGAAAGGGCGGCATTGCGGAGGAGATCCTCAGGACGAGTCAGGCCCATCCCGGACTGACCAAGGTCGAGTCCATCGGCAAGACGATCAACGGCCAGGACATCCTCGCCCTGAAGCTGACCAAGGACGCGAAGAAGTCGAAGGACGGCTCCAAGCCGTCGGTGCTGTACGTGTCCAACCAGCACGCGCGTGAGTGGATCACGCCAGAGGCGACCCGGCGGCTGATGCACTACTACCTGGACCACTACACCGGGGACAAGCGCATCAAGAAGATCGTCGACTCCACCGAGCTGTGGTTCGTCGTCTCGGCCAACCCGGACGGCTACGACTACACGTTCAAGGACTCAGGCACCCGCCTGTGGCGCAAGAACCTGCGGGACGTCAACGCCGACGGTGTCATCTCCACCGGCGACGGCGTCGACCTCAACCGCAACTTCGCCTACAAGTGGGGCTACGACGACGAGGGTTCGTCCCCCAACCCCACCAGCGAGACCTATCGCGGAGCCACCCCCGGGTCGGAGCCGGAGACCAGTGCGCTCGACCGGTTCGAGAAGCGCATCGGGTTCACCTACGGGATCAACTACCACTCCGCCGCCGAACTGCTGCTGTACGGCGTCGGCTGGCAGGTCGCCACGCCCACCCCCGACGACGTGCTCTACAAGTCGCTCGCCGGCACCCCGGACAACCCGGCGATCCCCGGCTACCGCTCGCAGGTCTCCTCGGAGCTCTACACCACCAACGGCGAGGCGGACGGCCACGCCGCGAACGTCAACGGCATGGCGATGTTCACGCCCGAGATGTCGACCTGCCAGAGCGCCTCGAACAGCGACCCGGACGACGCATGGAACGCGGCCGACTGCCAGTCGGTCTTCAACTTCCCCGACGACGAGAAGCTGATCCAGAAGGAGTTCGAGAAGAACATCCCCTTCGCGCTCTCCGTCGCCGAGACCGCCTCCCACCCCGACCAGCCGTCGTCCTCGGTCGGCATCAACGCTCCTGACTTCACCCCGGCCTCTTTCGCGACGTCGTACTCGCGCGGCGCGGACCAGGAGGTCTCGGTCGTGGCGCGGAAGTCCGTGCGCGACAAGGAGCTCAAGTACCGCGTCAACGGCGGCCGTACCAAGGACGTGTCGCTCAAGCCCTGGAAGGGCGGCCGGACGTACGGCGGCGAGGACAACCTCTACTTCGACGAATACCGGGCCGAGGTGCGGGACGGTGACCCGGGCGACAAGGTCGAGGTGTGGTTCACCGGTGAGACGAGGGGCGGCAGGAACACGTCCAGCCCGCACTTCACCTACACCGTGGCCGAGCGGCCCGTCGCGGACACCCTGGTGGTCGCCGAGGAAGGCGCCACGGCCACCCAGGCACAGACCTACGTCGACGCCCTGAGGGCGAACGGCCGCAAGGCGATTGTCTGGGACGTGGCCACCCAGGGCGCGCCCGACGCGCTCGGTGTGCTGGACCACTTCAGGACCGTGGTCCACTACACGGGCGCGAGCGTCCCGGGCAACGCCACCCAGCTCCAGCTCCGCGCCTTCCTCAACGAGGGCGGCAAGCTGATCGAGGCGGGCGAACAGGCCGGCGGCGCCGTCGACCTCGGCGGCGGTACCCTGTCGAACGACTTCAGCCAGTACTACCTGGGCGCCTACTCGCGTACCTCGACTCCGGGGGCCAACGGCTTCACCGGCTCGGGCAGGCTCGACGGCTTCTCCGGGGCGCTGGGCGCGGCGGCGGGCAACCCGCTGGACCGGGCGGGCACCTACGGCGTCACCTCGGACGAGCTCGCCGTCGGCACCTATCCCCAGTTCGCGAGCGCCGGGGCGGGCCGGTTCGCCGGCACGGTCAACCCGTACGGCCCGTACACGGGTTCGTACATGGCGGCCGCCGTCCACACCGACGACGGGTACAAGCGGCTCACCCGCACCCTCGACCTCTCCAAGGCGAGCGCGGCCGACCGGCCGACGTTGCGCACCCGGCTGCTGTGGGACACCGAACCGGGCTACGACCACGCCGTGGCGGAGATCCACACCGTCGGGGCGGACGACTGGACGACCCTGCCGGAGGCCGGAGGCGCCACCCGCGACACGGTGCCCACGGAGTGCGAGGCCGGGTTCCTCATGGCCGAGCACCCCTGGCTCAAGCACTACCTGACCCAGACTGCCGCCGGCTGCACCGCGACCGGAACCACCGGTGCGTGGCACAGCTTCACCGGCTCGTCGAGCGGTTGGCAGCAGGTGGACTTCGACCTGAGTGCGTACGCCGGGAAGTCGGTGGAGGTCTCGCTGAGCTACATCACCGACCCGGGCAGCGGCGGTCACGGCGTTCTCGCCGACGACGCCTCGCTCGTCGTCGGCGGCACGGCCACCGAGACCGAGGGCTTCGAAACGTCCCTGGGCGCCTGGAGCGTGACCGGACCGCCCCCGGGCAGCCCGGCCGTCCTCAAGGACTGGGCCCGTACCGGGACGCTGTTCTCGACGTACGGAGCGGTCACCACGGACCGGACCGTGCTGCTGGGCTTCGGCCTCGAGCACGTCACCTCGGCGGCGGACCGGGCGGTGCTGATCAAGAAGTCGCTGGCAGCACTCGCCCGCTGACGGTCCGTAGTCAACGGCAGTTGGTCCCTTATCGCCGAAAAGTGTGACCGGGCCCTTGTCTCGGGGCGGTCCGTACCCCTACTGGCGGGTACGGACCGCCCTGCCGTGTACGGGGCATCTCGATGTCACTCCGGGAGCCGCTGGGAGGTAGGGTCATGGGTGGTCGGGGACATCCCATACAGCTCGCCGGCGTCGAAAGCCGGCGTACCAACGAGGAGATCGGTTCGTGACGATCCGCGTAGGCATCAACGGCTTCGGCCGCATCGGACGTAACTACTTCCGCGCGCTGCTGGAGCAGGGTGCAGACATCGAGATCGTGGCTGTCAACGACCTGGGTGACACCGCGACCACCGCTCACCTGCTGAAGTACGACACCATCCTCGGCCGCCTCAAGCAGGAGGTGTCCCACACCGAGGACACCATCACCGTCGGCGGCAAGACGATCAAGGTCCTCTCCGAGCGCAACCCCGCCGACATCCCGTGGGGCGAGCTGGGCGTCGACATCGTCATCGAGTCGACCGGCATCTTCACCAAGAAGGAAGACGCCGAGAAGCACATCGCCGGCGGCGCCAAGAAGGTCATCATCTCGGCCCCGGCCAAGAACGAGGACGTCACCATCGTCATGGGTGTCAACCAGGACACCTACGACCCGGCGAACCACCACGTCATCTCCAACGCCTCCTGCACCACCAACTGCGTGGCCCCGATGGCGAAGGTCCTCGACGAGAACTTCGGCATCGTCAAGGGTCTGATGACCACGGTGCACGCGTACACGAACGACCAGCGCATCCTTGACTTCCCGCACAAGGACCTGCGCCGCGCCCGTGCCGCCGCCGAGAACATCATCCCGACCACCACCGGTGCCGCCAAGGCCACCGCACTGGTCCTGCCGCAGCTGAAGGGCAAGCTGGACGGCATCGCGATGCGCGTCCCGGTCCCGACCGGTTCGGTCACCGACCTCGTCGTCGAGCTGAGCCGCGAGGTCACCAAGGAAGAGGTCAACGCCGCCTTCCAGAAGGCCGCCGAGGGCGAGCTCAAGGGCCTCCTCGACTACACCGAGGACCAGATCGTCTCCTCGGACATCGTCAACGCCCCGGCGTCCTGCACCTTCGACTCGTCCCTGACCATGGTTCAGGACGGCAAGAACGTGAAGGTCATCGGCTGGTACGACAACGAGTGGGGCTACTCCAACCGTCTGGTCGACCTGACGGTCTTCGTCGGCAACCAGCTCTGATCGCCGAAGCAGGCATCTCGATGCGATAGCAGGGCTCGGACGGCGCACGGTCGCGCCGCCCGAGCCCTGCCGCACGTACAGCGAGCCGGTCCGCACGCGGGCACGGCTCGCGTGCAGATCCATCAGCCCTCGTACGATCAAGAGCTTTCCTCAGGAGTCCCCTTATGAAGACGATCGACGAACTCCTCTCCGACGGCGTGGACAACAAGCGGGTCTTCGTCCGCGCCGACCTGAACGTCCCGCTGGCCGACGGCCTGATCACCGACGACGGCCGCATCCGCGCCGTTCTGCCCACCGTCAAGGCCCTCGCCGACGCGGGCGCCAAGGTGATCGTCGCCTCGCACCTGGGCCGCCCCAAGGGTGCTCCGGACCTGGCCTTCTCGCTGCTGCCGGCCGCCGAGCGGCTCGCCGAACTCCTCGGTGCCCCGGTCGCGTTCGCCCAGGACACCGTCGGCCCCGCCGCCCACGACGCGGTCGACGGCCTCCAGCCCGGCCAGGTCGCGGTCATCGAGAACCTGCGCTTCAACCCCGGCGAGACCGCCAAGGACGACACCGAGCGCGGCGAGTTCGCCGACCGGCTCGCCGCCCTCGCGGACGTGTACGTGGGCGACGGCTTCGGCGCGGTCCACCGCAAGCACGCCTCCGTGTACGACCTGCCTGCCAGGCTGCCGCACTACGCCGGCTACCTGATCGCCACCGAGGTCGGCGTCCTGAAGAAGCTCACCGAGGACGTCCGGCGTCCTTATGTCGTCGCGCTCGGCGGCGCCAAGGTATCGGACAAGCTGGCCGTCATCGACCAGCTGCTCGACAAGGCCGACCGCCTGCTCATCGGCGGCGGCATGGCCTACACCTTCCTCAAGGCCAAGGGCTACGAGGTCGGCATCTCCCTCCTCCAGGAGGACCAGATCCCGGCCGTCACCGAGTACATCGAGCGCGCGGAGAAGAACGGCGTCGAGCTGGTCCTCCCCGTCGACGTGCTGGTCTCCCCGGAGTTCCCGGACCTGAAGGCCAAGGCCCCCACGAACCCCACCGTCGTCGCCGCGGACGCGATCCCGGCGGACCAGGAGGGCCTGGACATCGGTCCGGAGACCCGCAAGCTGTACGCCTCGAAGCTCGCCGACGCGGCCACCGTCTTCTGGAACGGCCCCATGGGCGTCTTCGAGCACCCCGACTACGCCGAGGGCACCAAGGCGGTCGCCCAGGCCCTCATCGAATCCCCGGGCTACACCGTGGTCGGTGGCGGCGACTCCGCCGCGGCCGTCCGCATCCTGGGCTTCGACGAATCGGCATTCGGCCACATCTCGACCGGTGGCGGCGCCTCCCTCGAATACCTCGAGGGCAAGACGCTCCCCGGCCTCGCCGCACTGGAGGACTGACCTCGATGAGCACGCGCACGCCGCTGATGGCGGGCAACTGGAAGATGAACCTCAACCACCTCGAGGCCATCGCCCACGTCCAGAAGCTCGCCTTCGCCCTGGCCGACAAGGACTACGACGCCGTCGAGGTCGCGGTCCTGCCGCCCTTCACCGACCTGCGCTCCGTGCAGACCCTGGTCGACGGTGACAAGCTCAAGGTCAAGTACGGTGCCCAGGACGTCTCGGCGCACGATTCCGGTGCCTACACCGGTGAGATCTCCGGCACGATGCTGGCCAAGCTGAAGTGCACCTATGTGGTGATCGGTCACTCCGAGCGCCGCCAGTACCACAACGAGACCGACGAGCTGGTGAACGCCAAGGCCAAGGCGGCCTTCAAGCACGGTCTGACCCCGATCCTGTGCGTCGGCGAGGAGCTGGACGTCCGCGAGGCGGGCAACCACGTCGCGCACACGCTCGAGCAGGTCGAGGGCGGCCTCAAGGGCCTGCCGGCCGAGCAGGCCGAGTCGATCGTGATCGCCTACGAGCCCGTCTGGGCCATCGGAACCGGCAAGGTGTGCGGCGCCGACGATGCGCAGGAGGTCTGCGCGGCGATCCGTGGCAAGATCGCGGAGCTGTACACGCAGGAGGTGGCCGACAAGGTCCGCGTCCAGTACGGCGGCTCGGTGAAGTCGGGCAATGTGGCGGAAATCATGTCGAAGCCGGACATTGATGGCGCACTTGTGGGCGGTGCCTCGCTGGACGCCGACGAGTTCGTCAAGATCGTCCGCTTCCGGGACCAGTGAATCGCCCTCCGGACGCGAACCGACAGGTCGCGAGTATGCGGTAGAGGCGATCCGTCGTACCCTTGCGGGGCCGAGACTGTTATTCGGAACGTGACGTTTCCGTAAGAGCCTCGGCCCCGTCGTTCATCCGAATCCGAGGAAGTTGGTCCAGCCGTGGTTTTGGGGTTCTCGATCGCCCTGATCGTCTTCAGCCTGCTGCTGATGCTGCTGGTGCTGATGCACAAGGGGAAGGGCGGCGGCCTCTCCGACATGTTCGGTGGCGGCATGCAGTCCTCCGTCGGCGGCTCCTCGGTCGCCGAGCGCAACCTCGACCGGATCACCATCGTGATCGGTCTGCTCTGGTTCGCGTGCATCGTGGTGCTCGGCATCCTGATGAAGGTCAAGAGCTAGCGTCGGGTGACACCGACAGATCGCACATAAAGTACGTAACGCCCCATGTTCGGTACGGGTCTTCGGACGCGGCCTATCATGGGGCTTGCGTCTAGGGGCGGGGGTAACTCCCATCACTGGACGCGCGTTGGGCCTTACGTAGACTGAGGCGCTCGCAGCGAAGCGAAACGCCGACTCGCTTTGCGGCACCATCACGCAGGGAGTTACGACCGTGGCAAGTGGCAACGCGATCCGAGGAAGCCGGGTCGGGGCGGGGCCGATGGGCGAGGCCGAGCGCGGTGAGTCCGCGCCGCGTCTGCGCATCTCCTTCTGGTGCTCCAACGGGCACGAGACGCAGCCGAGCTTCGCCAGCGACGCGCAGGTTCCCGACACCTGGGACTGCCCGCGCTGCGGCTTTCCGGCCGGTCAGGACCGGGACAACCCGCCGGACCCGCCGCGAACCGAGCCCTACAAGACGCACCTCGCCTATGTGCGGGAGCGGCGCAGCGACGCGGACGGCGAGGCGATCCTCGCCGAGGCGCTCGCCAAGCTGCGGGGCGAGATCTAGAACCTGAGTCCGGCCGGGCACCGACGCGTGTCCGGCCGGAGTCGTCGTGCCCACCCGCGGCAGGCATGCGCGGCGGATCGCGGCGCGGCCGATTGTCAGTGGTGTCCCCTACGGTGTGTGCATCGGCACATTGTGAGGGGGAATCGTGGCGGCGGTCGAGGCTGCGGGCGGGCGTGCGCCCGCGTGGCGCGGGGGGTTCGGGCGGCTGTGGTCCGCTGCCGTGGTCTCCCGGTTCGGGGACGCCCTGCGCACGGCTGCGCTGCCCCTGCTGGCCGTGCGGCTCACGGACGAGCCGTTCGTCGTTGCCTCGGTCACGGCCTGCGGCTATGCCCCCTGGCTGCTCTTCGGCCTGCTCGGCGGGGCCGTGGCAGACCGGGTGGACCAGCGGCGGGCGATGTGGGCCGTCGACACCCTGCGCGGCGTGCTCGTCGCCTCCTTCGCGCTGGCCGTGGGACTCGGGCACGCCTCGATCCCGTTGCTGCTCGCGCTGGCCTTCTCGCTCACCACGCTCCAGACCCTCTTCGACAACGCCTCCACGGCGCTGCTGCCGTCCCTGGTGAAGCGCGAGTCCCTCGGCGGCGCCAACGCCCGGCTGATGACCGGGCAGCAGCTGGCGGGCGGCCTGCTGGCGGGCCCGTTCGTGCCGCTGCTGCTGGCGGCGGGCGCCTTCATGCCGTTCGCGGCGGACGCGACCACGTATCTCCTGGCCGCGGCCCTCGTGGCCTCCCTGCGGATCCGGCCGCCCGAGCGCGAGCCGCGCCCCGCCGGCAGCACGCTGAGGGGGGAGATCGCCGAAGGCCTGCGCACGCTGTGGCGGGACCGGGCGTTGCGCGGGGTCTGCCTGGCAACGCTGCTGTGCAACATCGGCATGGGCGCCCTGATCGCGACACTGGTGCTGCACGTGACGCGCTGGCTGCACGGTGGCACCGCGGAATACGCGGCCGTGATGACGGCGTACTCGGCCGGCAGCCTCGTCGGCGGCTTCGTCGCCCAGCGGATCGCGCGCCGCACCGGACGTGTCCGCGCGCTGCTCCTGGCCGGATGCGTCCAGACGGCGTCGCTGGTCGTCATGGGCACGGTCCGCCATCTGGCGGCCCTCGTCGCGGGCATGCTGCTGCTCGGCGCCATGAACATGGTGTGGAACGTCAACCAGGTCACCCTCATGCAGCAACGCAGCCCCTCGGCCATGGTGGGCCGCATCGCCTCCGCCTTCCGCACGGCCTCGACGTCCGGTGCGCCGATCGGCGCGCTGCTCGGCGGAGTCGTGGCGCGGACCTACGGGCTGAACGGGCCCGCGCTGCTCGCGGCCGTGCTCTTCGGACTCGCCGTCACCTCGTTGATAACTGTGGGCAAGCCGGACGTATCTGTTGTTGCGCCGGAGGTCGGCGCGACGGCAGGTCACCCGACGCCCTGATCAATTAGGTTGTGACCGGTAGCGGCGCGAGGTACGCAGCAGCACACGCAAGGAAGAAGGCGGAAGTCCGAGATGAACGCAGACGGCCGTACCAGGCTCAACCAGTCGCCCGAGTGGACCGCTCTGGCCAAGCACCGTGAGGAGCTTGACGGGCTGGGGTTGCGGGAGCTCTTCGCAGCGGATCCGGGGCGGGGTGAGGGATACACGCTGCAGGTCGGGGATCTGCACGTCGACTACTCCAAGCACCTGGTCACCGACGAGACGCTTCGGTTGCTGCGCGAGTTGGCCGCCGCCAGGGACGTGTCCGGTCTGCGGGACGCCATGTTCCGCGGGGAGAAGATCAACGTCACGGAGAAGCGGGCGGTGCTGCACACGGCGCTGCGTGCTCCGCGTGATGCGGTCGTCGAGGTCGACGGCGAGAACGTGGTGCCGAAGGTCCACGCGGTGCTGGACAAGATGGCCGCCTTCGCCGACCGGGTCCGCTCGGGGGAGTGGACGGGGCACACCGGCAAGCGCATCAAGAACGTGGTCAACGTCGGCATCGGCGGCTCGGACCTGGGTCCGGCGATGGCGTACGAGGCACTGCGGGCCTACACCGACCGCTCGCTGACCCTGCGGTTCGTCTCGAACGTGGACGGCGCCGACCTGCACGAGGCGACGCGCGATCTGGACCCGGCCGAGACGCTGTTCATCATCGCCTCCAAGACGTTCACCACCATCGAGACCATCACCAACGCCACCTCTGCCCGCAACTGGCTGCTTACCGGGCTGAAGGCCGGTCAGGAAGCGGTCGCCAGGCATTTTGTGGCCCTGTCGACGAATGCCGGCAAGGTCACGGAGTTCGGTATCGACCCTGACAACATGTTCGAGTTCTGGGACTGGGTCGGCGGCCGCTACTCGTACGACTCGGCCATCGGGCTCTCCTTGATGATCGCCATCGGCCCCGACCGGTTCCGGGAGATGCTGGACGGTTTCCACACCGTCGACGAGCACTTCCGCACCGCGCCCGCCGAATCGAATGTGCCGCTTCTCCTGGGTCTGCTGGGCGTCTGGTACGGCAACTTCCACGACGCGCAGTCGCACGCGGTGCTTCCGTACTCGCACTACCTGTCCAAGTTCACCGCCTACCTGCAGCAGCTGGACATGGAGTCCAACGGCAAGTCGGTGGACCGTGAGGGCAGGCCGGTGGAGTGGCAGACCGGCCCGGTGGTGTGGGGCACCCCCGGAACCAACGGGCAGCACGCCTACTACCAGCTGATCCACCAGGGCACCGAGCTGATCCCGGCCGACTTCGTCGGCTTCGCCGAGCCCGTCGGGGAACTGAGCCAGGAGCTGAAGGCACAGCACGACCTGCTCATGGCCAACTTCTTCGCGCAGACGCAGGCGCTGGCGTTCGGCAAGACCGCGGACGAGGTGCGCGCCGAGGGCGTGCCCGAGGAACTGGTGGCGCACAAGACGTTCAAGGGCAACCACCCGACGACCACGATCCTCGCCCGGGAACTGACGCCGTCGGTCATCGGCCAGCTTGTCGCCCTCTACGAGCACAAGGTGTTCGTGCAGGGCGCGATCTGGAACATCGACTCCTTCGACCAGTGGGGCGTCGAGCTCGGCAAGGTGCTTGCCAAACGTGTCGAACCCGCTCTCACCGAGGGCGCCGATGTGCCGGGCCTCGATGCGTCCACGAAGGCGCTCGTCGCCAAGTACCGTGAGCTGCGAGGCCGTTAGCCGTCACAGACAGGGGCGGCTGGCCCTCGAACCGCTCGCGAGGGCCGGCCGGTGCGGAGACCGCCGGCCTCAGGCCACCGCGCTCAGGGTGTCCGCGAGCCGGCGGCGCGCGGCGCGGGCAGCCGGCAGGGCCGCGAGGGCGGCGGCGCCCAGGACCGCGGCGGCTCCGAACAGCAGCAGAGGTACGGGGGAAGGGCCCTGGGCCAGTCCGGCGCCGATACCGCTGGAGCGGCCCTGGGTGTCGATCAGCCAGTGCGCCAGCGGAATCCCCAGTGCCGTGCCGACGCCGACCGCGGCCAGTGCGGTGCAGGCGGTGGCCGTGACGGTGATGGCGGTGATCTGCCGCGGTGACAGACCGATCGCCTTGAGTGCCAGCAGGTCCCGTTCGCCCTCGCGGACGGTGCCGCCCATCGCACTCAGCAGGTCGACGATCCCGATCAGCGCGAGGACCGCGATCAGGCCGACGACCACTCCGCGCAGCGGGGACAGTCCGTCCGCCGGGTTCGTCACCGGATGTACGTCGATATGCCCGCGGGCGGCCTCGGCCAGCTCGTCGGCGACCTCGTGCGGATCGGCTCCGGGGCGGAGCCGGAGCTGATAGAGGGTCGGGCGCAGATGCGGATCGTTCTCCCGCAGGGTGTCGAGCGAGGTGGAGATGACCCGCCCGGCGTTCTCCGGCTCGATGCTGCGGCCCACGATGTGCAGGATCTGCGGCTGGTCGCCCACCGTCATCCGCACCCAGTCGCCTACGCGCACGTCCAGCAGGTCGAGCAGCCCCTGCCCGGCCACCGCCTCGTCCGGGCCCCGTGCCGGCCGGCCCTCGGCCACGGCAAAGGGGTAGGGCGCCGCGCGGGTGCCCAGGCCGCGCAGGGCGATCGTGGCCGTCTGGCCCGGCACCAGGGCCGCCACCTCGACGCCCGGATAGGCGTCCGCGACCTGCGGATCCCCCTCAAGAAGCGAGCGGGCCGCCGTGTCGCCGAGGTCCCCGTCGGGGCGGACGGTGAGAGCGCCCGCGAGGCCGACCTCCTGGGGTCTGCTGTGGAAACGGTCGATGGTGGTCCAGGCGCTCATCGCCACCACGATCAGCAGCAGCGGCAGCGCCAGCCGGGCGACGGTGGCGAGGGCGCGGGGACGGCGGGTGAAGGCGTTGTGCCAGCCCAGGACGAGCGCGGGGGGCAGCCGCAGGCCGAGGGCTCCGCGCGCCACGCCCGTCAGACGGCCCCCGGCGGGCGCCGCCGGCCGGGGCACCGGTACGGGAGGCACCCGTCCCGCCCGCCAGGCCGCGAGCCAGGTGGTGGCGGCGATGAACAGCACCGCGCCGACCGGGACCGTGAACAGGACCACGGTGTGTCCCGGCAGCCCCTGCCACACACCGACCGCGTCGCCGAGACGCCCGGGGATCCGGCTGCCGAGGCCCTGGGTGAGCGTCGCCGCGGCCAGGGCGCCGAGCAGGGCGTAGGCGACATGCTGGAGCAGGAAGATCCGCACGACCTGGCCGGGGGTGAAGCCGATCGCCTTCAGCACCGAGATGTCCCGCAGATGCCCGCGGATGCGGGTGCCGATCGCCCCGTGGACGGCGAACCCGGCGGCGACGAGCGCTCCGAGCCCGAACAGCCCGAGCACCTGGCCCAGCAGCCGGTTGTCGCCCTGCGCCTCGGCCCGGGCCTGCTTCCACGTCGAGACCTCGCTGACCGCGCCGGCCCCGAGCACGGTGACGGAGCGCTGGACGGCGTAGTCGGTGTCCTCCGGGTCGGTCAGGCGCAGCCCGGTGACCTGGCCGCCGGGATCACGCACGGCGGACGGCAACGCCCAGACGAGCCCCGGCTGTTCGCCCGGACTGTAACGGGGTTCGGCGCTGTCGGTGATGCCCACGACGGTCAGGGTCCGTGCCGTGCCGGCCACTGTCAGCAGGTCGCCGGGCTCGGCCAGCAGCGCCCGGGCCAGCCGGCTCTCCAGCACCACGCCGTCGGGCTGTGCAGGGCTCAGCCAGTGGCCCGACGTGATCAGCGGGCGGCCGACGGAGGGTGCCCGCGGTGTGCCGCGCAGTTCCACCGAGGCGCGGGTGCCCCGGGACGTCAGGGTCGCGGCCTCGGTGGTGTAGGGACCGGCCACCGACTCGACGCCGCCGAGTCCGGCCAGTTTCGCCGCGTCGGCGTCGCGGGCGGTGTGGATCCAGACATGAGCGCCGTGCGACTGCGTGAAGATCCGTTGCCAGGGGTTGGTCGCGTATCCGAACAGTGCCGTGGCGAGCAGCAGGGAGATGACGATGCCCGCGGTGGCGAGGACCATGAACAGTGCCTCGCCGCGATGCGTCCGCAGATCGGAGTGGGCCCAGCGCAGGGTGGCTCGCACGGTGTCAGCCCCTCGGCTCGCGCGGGCCGGAACGGTCCGCTCTCGGATCGTCGTGCACCGCGGATCAGTCCTTCAGCTCCAGCACACCGGATATCCCGGTCCTGCGCGGGGGTGTGCCGTCGAGCTCGGCGTCGTCGACGATGCGGCCGTCGAAGAAACTGATCACCCGGTCCGCGGCGCTCGCCAGCCGGGCGTCATGGGTGACCAGCACGATGGTCTGGCCGCGCTGGTGGAACCGGGAGAGCAGCCGCATCACCTCGCGGGTGCCCTTGCTGTCGAGGCTGCCCGCGGGTTCGTCGGCGAGCAGCAGCGGCGGATGGTTGACCAGGGCCCTGGCCAGTGCGACCCGCTGCTGTTCGCCGCCGGACAGCTCTCCCGGCAGGCTGCGCTCCTTGCCGGCGAGCCCCAGCTCGGACAGCAGTTCCTCGCGCTCGGCCCGGGCCTGCCTGGGCGTGACGCCGGCGAGCAGCGCGGGCAGTTCGACGTTGTCGGCGACGGACAGGTTGGACACCAGATTGAAGAACTGGAAGACGATCCCGATGCGCTTCCTGCGCTCCACCGCCCAGCGCGCCTCGGTATAAGCGTCGGTGCGCTCGCCGTCCAGCCAGAGGCTGCCGCTGTCCGGTCGTTGCAGCCCGCCCAGCAGATGCAGCAGCGTCGACTTCCCGGCGCCGGACGGTCCGGTGACGGCCACGAACTCGCCGCGGACCACGCTCAGGTCGACCCCGCGCACGGCGCGGGCGGGTGCTCCCTCGCCATGATGGGTCTTGACGAGTCCTTCGGCCCGCAGCAGAGGAGTGGGGCTCTCGCTCACTCCAGCTCCTCCAGTTCCTCCTGGCACCGCTCCAGCCAGTCGAGGTCGGCCTGCAGGTGCAGCATGGCGCCCTCGATCAGCAGGTGGGCGATGCGGTTGTCCCGGTCTTCCGCGGCGGCCAGTTTCGACAGGTTGCGCATGGTGTTGAGGTACCGGCGCCGCTGTTTGTTGATCAGGGCGATCTGATCGGCGAGACCGGTCTGTGGAGCGAGCGCCAGCTTCATGAAGAACTCGTCCCGCACCCGTGGTTCGTCCTCGGGCTCCTCGAACCAGGCGCGCAGCGCCTCACGCCCGGCGTCGGTGAGATGGTAGATCTTCTTGTTGGGCCGGCTGGACTGCTCGACCTCCTCGCCCTCGATCAGCCCAGACTTCTCCAGGCGTCCGAGGGTGACGTAGATCTGGCCGACGTTCGGCTGAGGGTACGCGGAGCCCAGCAGTTGCTCAAGGTCCTGCTTGAGCTCGTAGCCGTGGGCGGGGCCGCGTGCGAGGAGAGCCAGGAGGGGCAGGCGCACTCGTGCAGTCCTCCTCGCGTCCTTGTTTTGTGCTCCAGGCCCTAGTATCGCCCATACCTAACAGGTATACATGGCCTCTGACCCGGGCGACGACGCCCGGTGCCGGTGTACAGGGAGGAACCTATGCGGTGGATGCGCGCCGCCGGTAGGGGCCTTCTCGTCCTCGCCGTCGTCCTCACCGGGTACGTCGCCTCCGGTGCGCGCGCCGACGACGGGGCAGTCGGCGGTCGTGGCCCACTCACCCTGGCCACCGCAGGAGACCTCACCGGCTATCTGGGACCGCTGCTCGAGGGCTGGAACCGTACGCATTCCGGTGAGAAGGTCACCCTCGTCGAGCTCCCGGACTCCGCCGACGAGACCCACGCGCAGATGACCACCGATCTGCGCAGTGGTGACCGCAGCCGGTTCGACGTCCTCAACATCGACGTCGCCTGGACCTCCGAGTTCGCCGCGGCCGGCTGGATCCGCCCGCTGCCGCGCGACCGCTTCCCGCTGAAGAGCTTCCTGCCGCCGGTCGTCGACACGGCGACGTACGACGGACGGCTGTACGCGGTCCCGTACGTCACCAACGCCGGTCTGCTCCTGTACCGCAAGGACGTCCTCGCCAAGGAAGGCGTGGCGCCGCCGCGCACCTGGGCCGAACTGGAACGGGACGCGAAGACGATCGCCCCGAAGTACGGACTCGACGGCTACGCGGGCCAGTTCCTGCCCTACGAGGGCCTCACGGTCAACGCGGCGGAGGCCGTCTACTCGGCGGGCGGGACGATCCTCGGCGACGAGGGCGAGCGGGTCACCGTCAACTCGGCCGCGGCGCGGGAGGGGATCGGGTTCCTGGCCCGTGGCGTGCGCGAGGGCTGGATACCCGCGAAGGCGCTGACGTACAAGGAGGAGGAGTCCAAGCAGGCGTTCCAGGACGGCCGTCTGCTCTTCCTGCGCAACTGGCCCTATGCGTACGTGGTCGCCTCCGCCAAGGGGTCCAAGGTGGCCGGGAGGATAGGCGCCGTGCCGCTTCCGGGCCCCGACGGGCCGGGGGCCAGCGTGCTCGGCGGCTCGAACCTGGCGGTCAACACACATGCGCGGCACCCCGAGTCGGCCGCACGTCTGATCGCGTATCTGACCAGCGGGCCCGTCCAGCGCAAGGTACTCACGCGCGGTGCCCTGCCGCCCGTACGCGCCGCGCTCTACGACGACCCCGAGCTGGTACGGCGGTTCCCGTACCTGCCGACCCTGCGGGCGAGTGTGCTCGCCGCCGCGCCGCGCCCCAAGAGCCCGCGCTACGACCAGGTGAGCCTGGTGGTGCAGGCGGTCGTGCACGACGCGCTCACCGGGCAGGAGACCCCCGAGAGCGCGGTCCGGCGGCTGGCGCGGGAGCTGGCCGCCGTCTCCGCCCGCTAGCTCGGGGTCATTGCTAGTTACTTGTTAGGTAACGCGGACGTCTCATTCTGCGCCGAGCGGTGTCACTATATCCGTATTTGAAGGGCCAAGTTCCCGGTAGCTTGCACTCATTCGTTGACACTCTTATGACACGCCTACTTAACATGCATGCATAACCGTCGGCCTCGCTTCGGGCCGGCTCAGCACACACAGACGGGTCAACGGGGTGAGTCCCAAGCACATAGACACCCATCGTTGGTGGCGCGACGCGGTGATCTACCAGGTGTACGTCCGGAGCTTCCTGGACAGCACCGGCGACGGCATCGGCGATCTGGCCGGAGTGAGGGCCGGGCTGCCGTATCTGAAGAAGCTCGGCGTCGACGGGATCTGGCTGAGCCCCTTCTACCCCTCGCCGCAGCACGACCACGGGTACGACGTGGCCGACTACTGCGGCGTCGATCCGCTCTTCGGCGACCTCGCCGAGTTCGACCTGCTGATGACGGCGGCCCGGCGGCTGGGCGTGAAGGTGCTGCTGGACATCGTCCCCAACCACTGCTCCAGCGAGCACCCGTGGTTCCGCGAGGCGCTCGCCTCGGCTCCCGGCAGCGAGGCCCGCGCCCGGTTCCACTTCGCCGACGGCCGCGGCGCCGAGGGCGGCGAGCCCCCCAACAACTGGCATTCCATGTTCGGAGGCCCGGCCTGGACCCGTGTCGTGGAGGCGGACGGCCGGCCGGGCCAGTGGTACCTGCACATGTTCACTCCCGAGCAGCCCGACTGGAACTGGCGCAACGGCGCGGTCGCCGCCGAGTTCGAGCGGGTGCTGCGCTTCTGGCTCGACCGGGGTGTCGACGGCTTCCGTATCGACGTCGCCGCGGGCCTCTTCAAGCACCCCGGGCTGCCCGACTCCCCGGACCCCGAGGCCGACGCCCGCACGCGCGACTCCGTCAACCCGCTTGCCTGGAACCAGCCCGAGGTGCACGACGTGTGGCGGCACTGGCGTGCGGTGTGCGAGGAGTACACGGCGCGGGACGGCCACGAACGCCTCCTGGTGGGCGAGGTGTCCGTGCCGACAGCCCGCGAGCACGCGCGGTACGTCCGCCCGGACGAGCTGCACCAGGCCTTCTTCTTCGATCTGCTGAGCGCCCCCTGGGACGCCGACGCCTTCCGCAAGGTCATCTCCGAGGCCGTGCAGGACATAGCAGGCACGGGCTCGACCGTCACCTGGGTCCTCAACAACCACGACCAGGTCCGCAGCGTCACCCGCTACGGCGAACCGGCCACCGAGGGCAGCGGACTGGGCGCCGCCCGCGCCCGCGCCGCAGCCCTGCTGATGCTGGCGCTGCCCGGCGCCGCCTACATCTACCAGGGCGAGGAACTGGGCCTGCCCGAGGTGGTCGACCTGCCCGACGACGTGCTCACCGACCCGATCTTCCGTCGCACCGGCAGCCGGGCCCGGATCCGCGACGGCTGCCGGGTCCCGCTGCCGTGGTCGGGGCAGGCGTCCCCGTTCGGGTTCACCTCCGGCACCGAAGGGGCCGAACCGTGGCTGCCGCAGCCGGAGTGGTTCGCCGAGCACGCCACCGACCGCGCCCTGGCCGACACCCGCTCCTTCTGGCACCTGTACCGCGACGGCCTGCAACTGCGCTCCGCACTGCCCCAGTTGGGGGAGGGCACGCTGCGCTGGCTGGACGCCCCGCCGGGCGTACTCGGCTTCGTGCGCGGCGACGGTCTCGTCTGCGCCGTCAACTTCGGTACCGCACCCACACCCGCTCCCGTCCCCGGCACCCCGCTGCTCGCCAGCGGCGCCTGCGCGCCCGGGGTGCTCGCCGGTGCCACGGCCGCCTGGTGGATCACCGACGGCACCGATCTCTGAGCACAGGACCAGGCGGCACAGCTCCTGCACGTCCGATCCCCACTTCACGAAGGGACATCAACGATGATGCGACGTACCACCCTGCTCACCGGCTGCACGGCACTCACCCTGGCGCTCGGCGCCACGGCCTGCGGCGGCGGCCCCGTCACCCCGGCAGGCGGCGGCGACAAGGCGCTCGCGGGCCAGACGGTCACCGTGGCCGGCGTCTGGACCGGCAGCGAGCAGAAGAACTTCCAGAAGGTCCTGGACGCGTTCTCCGCGAAGACCGGCGCCAAGACCCAGTTCGTGTCCACCGGCGACAACGTCTCCACCGTCGTCGGCAGCAAGATCGAGGGCGGCAACGCGCCCGACGTCGTGATGGTCCCGCAGGTCGGTGTGCTTCAGCAGTTCGCACAGAAGGGCTGGCTCCAGCCGCTGTCCACGACCGCCGAGCAGACGATCGGCGCCGACTTCGCGAGCGTGTGGAAGAACTACGGCAGCGTCGACGGCACCCTGTACGGCCTGTACTTCAAGGCCGCCCACAAGTCGACGGTCTGGTACAGCCCCGATGCCCTCGCCCAGGCCGGGGTCGAGCCGCCGAAGACGTACGACGAGATGCTGAAGGCCGGGCACACGGTGTCCGACTCGGGTCTCGCCGCCTTCGCCGTCGCCGGACAGGACGGCTGGACGCTCACCGACTGGTTCGAGAACATCTACCTCTCCCAGGCCGGGCCCGAGAAGTACGACGCCCTGGCCGCCCACAAGCTGAAGTGGACCGACGCGAGCGTGGTCAAGGCGCTCACCACGCTCGGCAAGCTCTTCAAGGACAAGCAGCTGATAGCGGGCGGCCAGAAGGAAGCCCTCAACACCGACTTCCCCGGCTCCGTCGAGAAGGTCTTCGGACCCGAGCCGAAGGCCGGCATGGTCTACGAGGGCGACTTCGTCGCAGGCGTCGCGCACGACCAGTTCGGCAGGACCATCGGGCAGGACGCGGACTTCTTCGCCTTCCCCGCGGTCGACGGCGGCAGCGCGCCCGTGGTCAGCGGCGGTGACGCGGCGGTCGTCCTCAAGGACGGCAAGAACGCCAAGGCCGGTATGAAGCTGCTCGAATACCTGGCCACCCCCGAGGCCGCGGCGGTGTGGGCCAAGGCGGGCGGCTTCCTGTCCCCGAACAAGAAGCTCGATCTCGCCTCCTACGGCGACGACGTCACCCGGGCCACGGCGAAGTCGCTCGTCGCGGCGGGTGACTCGGTCCGCTTCGACATGTCCGACCAGGCGCCGGCCGCCTTCGGCGGCACCAAGGGCGCCGGCGAGTGGAAGCTGCTCCAGGACTTCCTCGGCGACCCGTCCGACCCGAAGGCGACCGCGGACCGGCTGGAGGCCGCGGCGGCCAAGGCGTACCAGGGCTGAGTGGACATGACCGCCACCACGCTCGCGAAAGAGGCGAGTTCCGCGCCCGTCGCGCCCGTCGCGTCCGCCGACCGCGCACGGCGCACGCGACGGCGCGGCCGGATCATCGCCTTGCTCTTTGTCCTCCCCGCGCTGCTGCTGCTCGGCGCCCTGGTCGTCTACCCGGTGGTCTTCTCGGTCGGGCGCAGCTTCTTCGACGCCTCCGGCACCCGGTTCGTGGGCGGCGACAACTACACCGAGATGTTCCGCGATCCGGCGACGCTGAAGGCCATCCGGAACACGACCATCTGGGTGGTCGTCGCCCCGGCACTGCTGACCGGACTCGGCCTGATCCTGGCCGTGCTGGTGGAGAAGGTCCGCTGGGCGACGGCGTTCAAGCTCCTGCTGTTCATGCCCATGGCGGTGTCCTTCCTCGCCGCCGGAATCATCTTCCGGCTCGCCTACGACGAGGATCCGGACAAGGGGGTGCTGAACGCCGCCGTGGTCTCGGTCCACGACGCCTTCGCGGGGACGTCGTCCTACCCGACGGCCAGGGCCCGTGAGGGTCAGGGGCTGATCCACGGCACGGACGGCTCGTACCGCACGAGCACGGCTGTCGCGCCGGGCGACTCGGTGACGCTCGGGCTGGTCGGGGTACTGCCCAAGGACCTGCCCGCGGGTGCCGGGCCCGCGTACGCGGCGGCCGGCCGGAGCGCCGCGCCGGACGAGCTGCGCGGGGTCGTCTATCTGGACTTCACGCCCGGCGGGGGAGGGCGGCAGGGCGAGGTCGACCGGCGGGAGAGCGGGCTGCCGGAGATGAAGGTGGAGGCGATGCGCGACGGGCGGACCGTGGCGAGCACGACGACCGCCTCCGACGGCTCCTTCCGCTTCCCGGGACTGGCGTCCGGTGCCTACACGGTGGAACTGCCGGCGTCCAACTTCGCGCCGCCGTACCAGGGCGTCTCCTGGCTCGGCAGGACGCTGGTCACGCCGGCGATCATCGGGGCGTATCTATGGATCTGGACCGGCTTCGCCATGGTGCTGATCGGCGCGGGCCTCTCGACGCTGCCGCGGGACGCACTGGAGGCGGCTCGGATGGACGGGGCGAACGAGTGGCAGATCTTCCGGCGGATCACGGTCCCGTTGCTGGCCCCGGTGCTGACCGTCGTCTTCGTCACCCTGGTGATCAACGTGATGAAGGTCTTCGACCTCGTCTACATCATCGCGCCCGGCCCGGTCCAGGAGGACGCGACCGTGCTCGCGACGCAGATGTGGCTGGTGTCCTTCGGCGGTGGCAACAACCAAGGGCTGGGCAGCGCGCTCGGGGTGCTGCTCCTGCTGCTGGTGATCCCCGCGATGGTCTTCAACGTCCGCCGTTTCCGAAGGAGTCAGCGATGAACGCGGTCAGGCGGGGCCTCGGCAACGGGCTGGTGCAGGCCTTCCTCGTGGTGATCGGGCTGATCTGGCTCACGCCGCTTGCGGGACTGTTCCTGTCCTCGCTGCGATCGGCCGATGACACGGCGAAGGGCGGCTGGTGGACGGCGCTCGCGGCCCCCGGGCAGCTGTCCTTCGACAACTACTCGGCGCTGCTGAAGAACGCCGGGATCATCCAGTCGTTCTGGAACACGGTGCTGATCTCGGTGCCGACGACCGTGCTGGTGGTCGTCGTCGCGGCGCTCGCCGGATACGCCTTCGCCTGGCTGGACTTCCCCGCGCGGGAGCCGCTCTTCCTGCTGGTGGTGGCGTTGCTGGTGGTGCCGGTGCAGATCGGTCTGCTGCCGGTGGCCAAGCTCTTCGGCCAGCTGGGGCTGTTCGGCACGATTCCCGGTGTCGTGCTGTTCCACGTGGCGTACGGGCTGCCCTTCGCGGTGTTCCTGCTGCGGAACTACTTCGCCGAGATGCCGAAGGAGATGCTGGAGGCGGCGCGGATGGACGGCGGCAGCGAGTGGCGCATCTTCATCCGGCTGGTCCTGCCGGTGGGGCGGCCCGCCCTCGCCAGCCTGGCCATCTTCCAGTTCCTGTGGGTGTGGAACGACATGCTGGTGGCGCTGCTGTTCGCGGACAGCTCGTCGCAGCCGCTCACCGTGGAACTGCAGTCGCAGATACGCCAGTTCGGCAGCAACATCGATGTCCTGGCGCCCGGCGCCTTCCTGTCGCTGATCGTGCCGGTGGTGGTGTTCTTCGCGTTCCAGCGGCACTTCGTGCAGGGGGTCATGGCGGGGTCGGTGAAGTAGCCCCGCTCGCGTGCGAAGGCCGGACGGGAGGGAACCCGTCCTGCCTTCGCACACGAAGCCGTTCCTCAGGCCGATGCCGGCGGATACAGCGAACGCGGGAGCTGTGCCGCCGCCGCCGCGTCCAGCAGCCACAGCGTGCGTGACCTGCCGTACGCGCCGGCCGCGGGCGCCTGGATCTCCCCGGCGCCGGACAGCGCGATGGCCACCGCCTGCGCCTTGTCCTCGCCCGCCGCCAGCAGCCACACCTCTCGGGCCGACCGGATCGCCGGGAGGGTCAGTGTGACCCGGGTGGGCGGCGGCTTCGGCGCGCCGTGGACGCCGACCACCGTCCGCTCCGTCTCCCGCACCGCGGGCAGTTCGGGGAAGAGCGACGCCACGTGCGTGTCGGGCCCGACCCCCAGCATCAGGACGTCGAAGGTGGGCACCGCGCCGTGGTTCTCGGGGCCCGCGGACCGGGCCAGCTCCGCGGCGTAGGCCTCCGCCGCGGCCTCCACCCCGGCACCGTGCGGGCCGTCCGACGCGGGCATGGGGTGCACGCGCTTCGGGTTCAGGGGTACGGCGTCGAGCAGCGCCTCGCACGCCTGGGTGTAGTTGCGCTCCGGGTCGCCCTCGGGCAGATACCGCTCGTCGCCCCACCACAGGTCGATCCGGCTCCAGTCGACGGCGTCCCGGGCGGGCGCGGCGGCGAGTGCGGCCAGCAGGCCGTTGCCGTTGCGCCCGCCGGTGAGCACGACCGAGGCGGAGCCGCGAGAGGCCTGGGCGTCCACGACCTTGGTGATCAGCCTGGCCGCCGCGGCCTGGGCCATCAGTTCCTTGTCGCGGTGCACGACGAGCTGAGGAGTGCTCACTTCGCCGCCGCCTTCTTCGACCGGTCCTTCTCGGCCGCCCCCGGCTCCGGGGCCTGCACCGCGCCCTGGGCCGGTGCGGCGTCCGACGCCCCCGCCTCTTCGGTACCGGACGGCTCGGCCGCGTCCGTGCGCTCCGCCCCGTTGCCCAGCCGGTCCACGCCGAAGCGCAGTGCGGACGCGTATGTGTCGTCCGGGTCGAGCCTGCGCAGCTCCTCCGCGATCAGCTCGGCCGTCTCGCGGCGCTTGAGCGCCACCGCGCGGTCGGGCTGCCCGTGGATGGACAGCGTGGCCAGCGAGCCGTCCGCCCGGTCCAGGACGATCGGGCCGCAGCTCGTGCGCATCCGGACCGCGGTGAGGCCGGGCCCGGAGGAGAGGGAGCGCTTGACGGGAACGCTCAGCCGGTCCGCGAGCCACATGGCCAGCAGCTCGCAGCTGGGGTTGAACTCCTCACCCTCCACCTCGACACCCTGGACGTCGCAGACGACCTGGTCGAGGGCGGCGGCCAGCATGGAGCGCCACGGCGTGATGCGGGTCCACGACAGGTCGGTGTCACCGGGCGTGTAGGCGTCGGCGCGGGCGTTCAGCTCCCGCACCGGTGCCTCGGCGGTGTAGGAGTCGGTGACGCGGCGCTGGGCGAGCGCACCCAGCGGATCGTTGGCCGGGTCGAGCGGAGCGTTCACCGGCCACCAGGCGACGACCGGCGCGTCGGGCAGCAGCAGCGGCAGCACGACGGACTGGGCGTGGTTCACGACCTCGCCGTACAGCCGCAGGATCACCGTCTCACCGGTGCCGGCGTCGGCCCCGACCCTGACCTCGGCGTCCAGACGCGACGTGGTGCGGTCGCGCGGGGAGCGCGAGACGCGCTTGACCACCACGAGGGTGCGCGAGGGGTGCTCGCGCGAGGCCTCGTTGGCCGCCTTGAGGGCGTCGTAGGCGTTCTCCTCGTCGGTGACGATGACAAGGGTGAGCACCATGCCCACGGCGGGCGTGCCGATGGCACGGCGGCCCTGCACCAGCGCCTTGTTGATCTTGCTGGCCGTGGTGTCCGTGAGGTCGATCTTCATGGCCGGCGCCAGCTCCGTCCGTCTCGTGCGAGCATCTCGTCGGCCTCGCGCGGCCCCCAGGTACCGGCGGGGTACTGCGCGGGCTTGCCGTGCGCATCCCAGTACTCCTCGATCGGGTCGAGGATCTTCCAGGACAGCTCGACCTCCTCGGTGCGCGGGAAGAGGTTCGAGTCGCCGAGCAGGACGTCCAGGATCAGGCGCTCGTACGCTTCGGGGCTGGACTCCGTGAAGGACTCCCCGTAGGCGAAGTCCATGGACACGTCCCGGATCTCCATCGAGGTGCCCGGCACCTTCGAACCGAAGCGGACGGTGACGCCCTCGTCGGGCTGGACGCGGATGACAACCGCGTTCTGGCCCAGTTCCTCGGTCGCGGTGGTGTCGAACGGGGAGTGCGGCGCGCGCTGGAAGACGACCGCGATCTCGGTGACCCGCCGGCCCAGGCGCTTGCCGGTACGCAGGTAGAAGGGGACGCCCGCCCAGCGGCGGTTGTCGATGCCCAGCTTCACCGCGGCGTAGGTGTCGGTGCGCGACGCGGGGTCGATGCCCTCCTCCTGGAGGTAGCCGACGGCCTTCTCGCCGCCCTGCCAGCCGGCCGCGTACTGCGCGAACACGGTGTCCCGTCCGAGTTCCGAGGGCAGTCGCACGGGTGGTTCTGGATGACGTCCCGGGCGGCGCCGATGCCGTCGTAGTAGCCGGCCCGGCCGCCGATGCCGATGTCCTCGGCCATGGTGATCTGCACATGGTCCACGAAGGACCGGTTCCAGATCGGCTCGAACATGGTGTTGGCGAAGCGCAGCGCCAGGATGTTCTGGACGGTCTCCTTGCCCAGGTAGTGGTCGATGCGGAAGACCTGGTCCGGAGCGAAGACCTCGTGCACGACCTTGTTGAGGTCCTCGGCCGACTTCAGGTCGTGTCCGAACGGCTTCTCGATGACCGCGCGCCGCCAGGAGCCGCCGGTCTGGTCGGCCAGACCGTGCTTCTTCAGCTGCTGGATGACCACCGGGAAGGACTTCGGCGGCACCGACAGGTAGAAGGCGAAGTTGCCGCCCGTGCCCTGCGCCTTGTCCAGCTCCTCGATGGTGGAGCGCAGCCGCTCGAACGCGTCGTCGTCGTCGAAGGTGCCCTGGACGAAGCGCATCCCCTGGATGAGCTGCTGCCAGACCTCCTCGCGGAACGGCGTACGGGCGTGCTCCTTGACCGCGTCGTGGACCTCCTTGGCGAAGTCCTCGTTCTGCCACTCCCGGCGGGCGAAGCCGACGAGCGAGAAGCCCGGCGGCAGCAGACCGCGGTTGGCCAGGTCGTAAACAGCAGGCATCAGCTTTTTACGTGACAAATCGCCCGTGACGCCGAAGATCACCAGGCCCGACGGCCCCGCGATACGCGGGAGCCGTCGGTCCGCGGCGTCACGAAGCGGATTCGCTCCGTGTACGGATGTCAAGATGTCAGCCCTCCGAGGGGGCGAGGCGCTGGAGCTCCGCCTCGGTCGACTTGAGCAGGTCGTTCCAGGAGGACTCGAACTTGTCGACGCCCTCGTCCTCCAGCAGCTGGACCACGTCGTCGTACGAGATCCCGAGTCCCTCGACCGCGTCGAGCTCGGCGCGCGCCTGCTCGTAGGTTCCGGCGACGGTGTTGCCGCGGATCTCGCCGTGGTCCTCGGTGGCCACCAGAGTGGCCTCGGGCATGGTGTTCACGGTGTTGGGCGCCACCAGGTCCACCACGTACATGGTGTCCTTGTAGGCGGGGTCCTTGACACCGGTGGAGGCCCACAGCGGGCGCTGCTTGTTGGCGCCCGCCTTCTCCAGGGCGAGCCATCGGTCGCTGCCGAACACCTCCTCGTACGCCTGGTAGGCGAGCCGCGCGTTGGCGATGGCCGCCTTGCCGCGCAGCGCCTTGGCCTCCGGCGTCCCCAGGGCGTCGATCCGCTTGTCGATCTCGGTGTCCACACGGGACACGAAGAAGGACGCCACCGAGTGGATCAGGGACAGGTCCAGGCCGCGCTCCTTGGCCTTCTCCAGACCGGTGAGGTAGGCGTCCATGACCTCGCGGTAGCGCTCCAGCGAGAAGATCAGCGTGACGTTGACGCTGATGCCGTGACCGATGGTCTCGGCGATCGCCGGCAGGCCCGCCTTGGTGGCCGGGATCTTGATGAGGGTGTTGGGACGGTCGACCAGCCAGGCGAGCTGCTTGGCCTCGGCGACGGTGGCCCGGGTGTTGTGCGCGAGACGGGGGTCGACCTCGATCGACACCCGGCCGTCCTGGCCCTGCGTGGCGTCGTACACCGGACGCAGGATGTCGGCGGCGTCCCGGACGTCCGCCGTGGTGATCATGCGGACCGCCTCTTCGACGGTGACCTTGCGGGCGGCGAGGTCGGCGAGCTGCTGCTCGTAGCCGTCGCCCGACGAGATGGCCTTCTGGAAGATCGTCGGGTTGGTGGTGACGCCCACGACGTGCTGCTGGTCGATCAGTTCGGCGAGGTTGCCGGACGTGATCCGCTTGCGCGACAGGTCGTCCAGCCAGATCGCGACGCCTTCTTCGGAGAGGCGCTTCAGTGCGTCTGTCATGGAAAATGCATCTCCTACGTGTCGTATATCAGCGTCAGCGCTGGGCTGCGGCGATCGATTCCCGGGCGGCGGATGCGACGTTCTCGGCAGTGAAGCCGAACTCGCGGAAAAGGACCTTGCCGTCGGCCGAAGCACCGAAGTGCTCCAGGGAAACGATGCGGCCCGCGTCTCCGACGAACCGGTGCCAGGTGAGGCCGATCCCGGCCTCGACCGAGACCCGCGCCCTCACCGAAGGCGGCAGGACGCTGTCCCGGTACCCCTGGTCCTGCTCCTCGAACCACTCCACGCACGGCATCGACACGACGCGCGTCGGGACGCCCTCGGCCTGGAGCCGCTCGCGGGCCTCGACGGCGATGTGCACCTCGGAGCCGGTGGCGATCAGGATCACCTGCGGCTCCCCGCCCTCCGCCTCGAACATGACGTAACCACCGCGGACGGTGTCCTCGTTGGGCTCGTACGTCGGCACTCCCTGGCGGGTCAGCGCAAGACCGTGCGGGGCGCCCTTGCCGAACTCCTTGGTCCAGCGCTTGAGGATCTCGCGCCAGGCGATCGCGGTCTCGTTGGCGTCGGCCGGGCGGACCACGTTCAGTCCCGGGATGGCGCGCAGCGAGGCCAGGTGCTCGACCGGCTGGTGCGTGGGGCCGTCCTCGCCCAGACCGATGGAGTCATGGGTCCACACATAGGTGACCGGCAGGTGCATCAGTGCCGACAGGCGGACCGCGTTGCGCATGTAGTCGGAGAACACCAGGAAGGTGCCGCCGTAGACGCGGGTGTTGCCGTGCAGGGTGATGCCGTTCATCTCCGCGGCCATGGAGTGCTCGCGGATGCCGAAGTGGATCGTGCGGCCGTACGGGTCGGCGCCCGGGAGCGGGTTGTCCGCCGGCAGGAAGGAGCTGTTCTTGTCGATGGTGGTGTTGTTGGAGCCGGCCAGGTCGGCGGAGCCGCCCCACAGCTCGGGGACGACCGGGCCGAGGGCCTGCAGCACCTTGCCGGAGGCGGCACGCGTCGCGACGCCCTTGCCCGCCTCGAAGACCGGGAGCTTCTCCTCCCAGCCGGTGGGCAGCTCGCCCTTGCTGATGCGGTCGAACTCGGCCGCGCGCTCGGCGCTGTTGCCCCGCCACTCCTGGAAGGACTTCTCCCACTCGGCCCTCGCCTCGTGACCCCGCTCCAGGGCCTTGCGGGTGTGGGTCAGGACCTCGTCGGCGACCTCGAAGCTCTTGTCCGGGTCGAAGCCGAGGACGCGCTTGGTGGCCGCGACCTCGTCCTCGCCCAGGGCCGAGCCGTGCGCGGCCTCGGTGTTCTGCGCGTGCGGGGCCGGCCAGGCGATGATCGAGCGCATCGCGATGAACGACGGCCGGTCGGTGACCTTCTTGGCCTCCTGGACGGCGTCGTAGATGGCGTGCGGGTCCAGGTCCCCGTCCGGCTTCGGTGCCACCCGCTGGACGTGCCAGCCGTAGGCCTCGTACCGCTTGACGGTGTCCTCGGACACCGCCGTCTCGGTGTCGCCCTCGATCGAGATGTGGTTGTCGTCCCACAGCAGGATCAGGTTCCCGAGCTTCTGGTGACCGGCCATCGAGGACGCCTCGGCGGAGATGCCCTCCTGGAGGCAGCCGTCACCGGCGATGCAGTAGATGAAGTGGTCGAAGGGCGAGGTGCCCTGCGCGGCTTCCGGGTCGAACAGACCACGCTCGTAGCGCGAGGCCATCGCCATGCCCACCGCGTTCGCCACACCCTGGCCCAGCGGACCGGTCGTCGTCTCCACGCCGCGCGTGTGCCCGTACTCGGGGTGACCGGGAGTCTTGGACCCCCAGGTGCGGAACGCCTCGAGATCGGCCAGCTCCAGACCGTAGCCGGCCAGGTAGAGCTGTGTGTAGAGGGTCAGCGACGTGTGGCCGGCTGACAGGACGAAGCGGTCACGGCCCACCCACGCCGGATCCGCCGGATCGTGCCGCATCACCTTCTGGAAGAGGGTGTACGCGGCCGGAGCCAGGCTCATCGCCGTGCCCGGGTGGCCGTTACCGACCTTCTGTACGGCATCGGCCGCCAGAACCCGGGCGGTGTCCACGGCCCGCTGGTCCAACTCGGTCCACTCGAGGTCTTTTGTGGTCGGCTTGGTGCTCACCCTGGGTCAGGGCTCCTCTCCACATGTCGAATGCCGGTGCACTTGGGCGCCCACCGGCCGCTGCTGAGCCTACCCCCGTAGGTACATGCGTCTTTTCGAGTCATTCCAGACTGCCGGGAGTCGCCGCGATCCGCCTCCCGACCCGGCCGATTCCCGGTCGGGGACTGAATACGGTCCTGGTCGTCCGAACGCTCAACCGAGCGTGGTTGCGCTCTCGCCCCGACGCGGGCGGGGCGTGCCCCGCCCGCGTCGCGACGGCTCCAACACGACCCACCCCCGCGAAGAGCGGGCTGTGGGCAACGTCTAAAGTTGCGTGGGTACGCGCGAGCCTTTACCGGGAGTTCACAGCCGGTGGGTTTGCTGGGATGTCTCTGTCAGGGGTGTACGTGACGGCCGTCGATTCCCGTCCGGCGGGTGGGGGCACCCCCCATGCCGTCACGGCTGTGGGGGAGCTCGGTACGAGCAGCAGCCGCGGCCAGCGGCCGCTTGGGGCCCGAGTCAAGGCGTTCGTGGCGCTGACCAAGCCGCGGATCATCGAGCTGCTGCTGATCACCACCGTTCCGGTGATGTTCCTCGCCCAGCAGGGGGTGCCGAGCCTCCGGCTGGTGCTGCTCACCTGCGTCGGCGGCTACCTGTCCGCGGGCGGTGCCAACGCCCTGAACATGTACATCGACCGTGACATCGACGCGCTCATGGACCGCACCTCGCAGCGTCCGCTGGTCACCGGCATCGTCAGCCCCCGCGAGTGCCTGGCCTTCGGTATCACGCTCGCGGTGGTGTCCACACTGCTGTTCGGATTCACCGTCAACTGGCTGTCCGCCTGGCTGTCGCTCGGAGCGCTCCTTTTCTACGTCGTCGTCTACACGATGATCCTCAAGCGGCGTACCTCGCAGAACATCGTGTGGGGCGGGATCGCCGGCTGCCTTCCCGTCCTCATCGGCTGGTCGTCCGTCACGAACTCCCTCTCGTGGGCGCCGGTCGTCCTGTTCCTCGTCATGTTCTTCTGGACGCCGCCGCACTACTGGCCGCTGTCCATGAAGGTCAAGGAGGACTACGCGCGCGTGGGCGTGCCGATGCTGCCGGTCATCGCCTCCAACAAGGTGGTCGCCCGGCAGATCGTGATCTACAGCTGGGTGATGGTCGTGGTGTCCCTGCTCCTGACCCCGCTCGGCTACACCGGCTGGTTCTACACGACCGTGGCCCTGGCGGCCGGCGGCTGGTGGCTGTGGGAGGCGCACGCGCTGCAGAACCGGGCGAAGGCCGAGAAGTCGGGCGTCAAGCTCAAGGAGATGCGGCTGTTCCACTGGAGCATCACCTATGTCTCGCTGCTCTTCGTGGCGGTGGCGGTGGACCCCTTCCTTCGATAGGTCCCGCGTACGAGCGACGGGAGGGGTGCGTGGTCAAGGCCACGCACCCCTCCCGTCGCCGTTCGATCTACTCGTCGGTAGCATCCTGGCCATGGCAGACACGCAGCAGGTTGACGAGGGCGCCGGCGCCAAGCAGACCGCCAAGGCCGAGCGCAGGGCCGCCCGGCTGGCCAAGGAGATCGGCGCCTTCGCCAGGGCCCACGGCGGTGCCGAGGGACAGGTGGCCTACATCGGGCAGCGCGGTGCCCGGATCGTGCTGGTCGGCGAGGACGGCGTCTGGGGCGACCTCGTCGCACCGACGTACGACATCGCCGAGAAGGCGGTGCAGCAGGCGGGCATCACCGTTCACGAGGCGTTCGACGGCGAGTTCGCAGGAAAAGTGAAGACCGGCCCGTACGAGTGGACGCGCATGGCGGGAATCCAGGTCGGCGGCAAGCGCACCCCCTGAGGGCATCACCTCACGCCGGTTCACCCGTTAGGCCCTGTGCAGGCATGGTCCAGTCGCGGGGAGTCCGGATGATCGAAACGCCGTCCCTGGTGGATCAGTACTGCCACGGCGTGCTCCGCACCGAGCTGGGTCTCGGCACCTTCGAGGCCCACTTGGCGCGAACCGAGGGTCCACCGGCGGCGGGCACCACCCTCTTCGACACCCAGACGGGTTTCGCCGTGCGCCGCTGGTGTCCGCCGCTGCTCGATCTGGAGGCGCACTGCCCGCCCGCCCGCTACCTCGCCCGCCGCCGCGAACTCGGCGTCCTGGAGGCGGGGCGCCGGCTGCTGCGGGGCAGCGGCATCACCACCTACCTCGTCGACACCGGCCTGCCCGGCGATCTCACCGGGCCCGACGAGATGGCCTCCGCCGGAGCCGCGGAGGCACACGAGATCGTCCGTCTGGAACTGCTCGCCGAGCAGGTCGCCGACACCTCGGGCACGGTGGAGTCGTTCCTCGCCAATCTCGCCGAGTCGATCCACGGGGCGGCGGCGCACGCGGTGGCGTTCACCTCGGTGGCGGGCGTGCGCCACGGTCTGGCCCTCGCGCCCGAGCCGCCCGGGCCGGGCGAGGTGCGCGGCGCCGCGGGCCGCTGGCTGGCCGGCCGCCGGGTGGGCGGCACGCTGTCGGATCCGGTGCTGCTGCGCCATCTGCTGTGGAGTGCGGTGGCCTCCGGCCGCCCCCTCCAGCTGCATGCGGGCCTCGGTGAACCGGGGCTGCGCATCGACCGCACCGACCCGGTCCTGCTCGCCGACTTCGTACGGGCCACGGCCGGGCTCGGCACCGACCTCGTCCTGCTGCACGGCTATCCCTACCACCGCCACGCCGCGCATCTGGCAGCGGTGTTCCCGCACGTGTACGCGGACCTGGGCGCCGCCCTGGTGCGCACGGGGGCGCGCGCCGCCGACGTGCTCGCCGAGATCCTGGAGCTGGCGCCCTTCGGCAAGCTTCTCTTCTCCAGCGGCGCCCAGGGCCTGCCGGAGCTCCATGTGGTGGGCGCCCGGCTGTTCCGCGCGGCACTCTCCAGACTGCTGGGGGACTGGGTCGCGGACGGCGCCTGGTCGCCGGAGGACGCGCAGCGGGTGGGCGGGATGATCGCCGCGGGGAACGCGCTGCGGGTGTACGGGCTGCGGTGAGATCACCGCCCCCGCGCCGGCATCAGGCGGCGCTGAGGGCCGACTCCGCCGACGGACCCGGGAGCCCCGCCATGGACGCCGGGCGTTCGCGCAGCGACAGCAGCACCCTGAGCACCCCGATCCACACCAGGCAGGAGCCGAACATGTGGAGCCCGACCAGGAGCTCGGGCAGGTGCGTGAAGTACTGGACGTAGCCGATGACGCCCTGGCCCAGAAGGATCAGGAACAGCTCCCGGGTGCGGTGCCGCGGGCCCGCGGGCGCGTCCACCGCCTTCAGGACGAACCACAGGGCGAAGGTGAGCGTCACCACGATCCAGGCCAGCACGGCGTGCAGTTTGGCGACGCTCTGCCAGTCGATCCCGATGCGCTCGACCTCGCTGGAGTCGCCCGCGTGCGGGCCCGCACCGGTGACCACGGTGCCCACCGCGATCAGCAGCACGGAGGCGACGACCAGGAACCACACCAGCTGCTGCACGGCCCGGCCGACCAGCGGACGCGGCTCCGTGTCGCTCTCCCTCGTGCGCTGCCACATCAGCGTGGCCACCGTGATGAGCGCGGTGGAGAGCAGGAAGTGGGCGGCGACGGTGTACGGGTTGAGGCCGACGAGGACGACGATGCCGCCGAGGACCGCGTTGCTCATCACGATCCAGAACTGCGCCCAGCCGAACCGGGTGAGGCTGCGCCTGCGCGGCTTCTGCGACCGCGCGGCGACGATCGCCCAGCCGACCGCCGCGCACAGCACGTACGTCAGCATGCGGTTGCCGAACTCGATCGCACCGTGCACACCCATGGCACGGGTCGTGGTCAGCGAGTCGTCCGTGCACTGCGGCCAGGTCGGGCAGCCGAGTCCGGAGCCGGTCAGACGCACGGCACCGCCGGTGACGACGATGACGACCGACATGACGAGCGCGGCGAGCGCCGCCCGCTGCACCGTCCGGGGCTCCGGGGTCCAGCGTGCGGCGATGAAGGTGAGCGGGTTGCGCACGGCCGCTACGGCATCGGCGCGGGTCACGTTTGGCACGCCCCTCATCGTAGGGGGCCGCTTGTGCACGGTTTCACGAGGGGTCGGCCCCAAGGCGGACGACCAGGGGCCATCCGCCGCCTGGGGCTCACTCCCAGCGGAAGAACCGTCCTGCCGCGGCCAGCCCCACGACCGCCCACACGACCAGGACGGCGAGGTCCCCGACGGGCATGCCCGCACCGTGCTGGAGGACGTCGCGCAGACCGTCGGACAGGGCGGTGATGGGCAGCAGGGCGAGGACGTCCTGGGCGCCCGCGGGGAACTTGTCCAGGGGCACGATCACGCCGCCGCCCACCAGCAGCAGCAGGAAGACCAGGTTGGCTGCGGCCAGGGTGGCCTCCGCCTTCAAGGTGCCCGCCATGAGCAGGCCGAGCCCGGAGAAGGCCGCCGTGCCCAGGACCAGCAGAAGCAGCACCGACAGCGGGTCGCCGTGCGGGGACCAGCCGAGCGCGTAGGCGATCACCGTCAGCAGGACCACCTGGAGGACCTCGGTGACCAGGACTGAGGCCGTCTTGGCGGTCATCAGCCCCCAGCGGGGCAGCGGCGAGGAGGCGAGCCGCTTCAGCACGCCGTAGCGGCGCTCGAAGCCGGTCGCGATGGCCTGCCCGGTGAACGCGGTCGACATCACGGCGAGCGCCAGGATGCCCGGCGCGAGGAAGTCGACGGCCTTGCCCGCACCGGTGTCCACGATGTCGACGGAGCCGAAGAGGAGCAGCAGCAGCGTCGGGATGACGACGGTCAGCAGAAGCTGCTCGCCGTTGCGCAGCAGCATCCTCGTCTCGAGTGCGGCCTGGGCCGCGATCATGCGGGGGAGCGGAGCGGCGCCGGGCTTCGGCGCGAAGGTACCGACGGTGGTCACGAACGCAGCTCCTTGCCCGTCAGCTCGAGGAAGACGTCTTCGAGGGTGTGCCGTTCGACGGAGATCCGGTCCGGCATCACCCCGTGCTGGGCGCACCAGGAGGTGACCGTCGCGAGCAGTTGCGGGTTGACCTTGCCGACGATGCGGTAGGCGCCCGGCGTCACTTCGCCCGCGCTGGAGTCCACCGGCAGGGCCTTGAGCAGGGACCCCACGTCCAGACCCGGGCGGCCCGTGAAGCGCAGCGTGTTCTCGGCGCCGCCCCGGCACAGTGCCTCCGGGGAGCCCTGCGCGACGACCCGGCCGGAGTCGATGATCGCCACGTCGTCGGCGAGCTGCTCGGCCTCGTCCATGTAGTGCGTCGTGAGGATCACGGACACGCCGTCGGCGCGCAGATCGCGGACGAGGTCCCAGGTGGCGCGGCGGGCCTGCGGGTCGAGGCCCGCGGTCGGTTCGTCCAGGAAGACCAGCTCGGGGCGGCCGACGACGGCCATGGCGAGTGCCAGCCGCTGCTGCTGCCCACCGGACAGACGCCGGTAGCTGGTGCGTCCGCAGCCGGTGAGCCCCAGCCGTTCGATGAGCGTGTCCACGTCCAGTGGGTGCGCGTGCAGCCTGGCGACATGGCGGAGCATCTCGTCGGCGCGGGCGCCCGAGTAGACGCCGCCCGACTGGAGCATCACACCTATACGGGGGCGCAGCGCGGAGGCTTCACGGACCGGGTCGAGGCCCAGGACGCGTACCGTGCCGGAATCCGGCCTCCGGTACCCCTCGCAGGTCTCGACCGTGGTCGTCTTGCCGGCCCCGTTCGGGCCGAGCACGGCGGTGACACCCGCCCCGGCCTCCAGATCGAGGCCGTCCACCGCTGTTTTCGCGCCGTACCGCTTCACCAGGGACCGCACCTGGACGACCGGCTCACTTCGCATGGGTCCAGAGTCTAGGTAGCCGCGTGGGGTGCTTGACGAGGGGGTCGGCAAACTACTCCGCTACCGGCCGGTGCAGAGCCAGCCACCGCTGCGCGTACGCCACGGCGTCGGCCACGGGGAACAGCCGTGCGTGGGCCGCCCCCACCCTGCCCCGCACCACCGGCCGGTCCCGCTCGAAGTCGTGGCCCAGCTCGTCGAACCGGTCCGAGGTGATCGAGACCTCCGTCACCACTTCCCAGCCGTCCGGTCCCGGCCGCCCCACCCGGACGAGCGGTGCGGGGATCCGGTACTCGGCGAGGTGGAAGCTTGTGCATGTGTCGTAGCCCGCTCCGAGCAGGAGCACGCGGGCGGCCATCGCCTCCAGCCGGGCGAGCGGGCTCCGCTCTCCGAGGCGGCAGTCGGGCGCGTGGCCCTCGACGACCTCCGCCGCCCGCGCTCCGACCGCGGCGAACGACGTCTGCGGGTGGGCGCTGCGCAGGGCGCCCGGCCATGTGCGCAGTGTCTCCGGTATCGCGCCGACACCCCGCGACGGGGTGACGAGCGGGTCGTAGGCGGGCATGGTCGCCCGGATGGTCTCCCACCACTCCTCGGGTACGGGCGGATTGCTCCACACCGCGGGATCCGACAGGTCGCCGGTCTGGGTGGGGACCACCACGGTGCCGTCCGGACCGAGCGCGTCGAGGATCCCCTGGACGACCGAGACCGCCCCTCCGCTCACCCAGCCGAGCGCGCTGAGGGAGGAGTGCACGAGGAGCGTCTCGCCGGGCTCCACGCCGAGGGCGCTCAGCTGGGCGGCGACGGTGTCACGAGTGACAAGAGGGCCGGTGGGAGGGGGTACGGGCATGGTCCGGGAGTCTTCCCGACCGCCCGGGCGGGCGCCACCGGTTTGATCGATCAGAGATCGTTTCCGCAGGTCATTTAGGTGAACCTAAGTGATGCACCGCACCGCCGGGCCGTGAGGGCGGCGCTTGTCAGTCTCTGAGGAATTACGCAACAATGGCGTTGTGAAAAACGTCGGCGAGGCTCGGGAGACCCCCACGGGGTCCCCTCAGGAGGAGCTCGCGACCGGGGAGCGCTCCACGCGCAACCGCGTCGCGCGGTCCATCCTGGACCACGGCCCGTCGACCGTCGCCGAACTCGCCGGCAGGCTGGGGCTCACCCAGGCGGCCGTACGACGACATCTGGACGCACTGGTCGCCGACGACGTCGTGGCACCCCGTGAGCAGCGCGTGTACGGCGCGCGCACGCGCGGTCGCCCCGCCAAGGCCTTCGCGCTCACCGACTGCGGCCGTGACGCCTTCGACCAGTCCTACGACAAGCTCGCCGCGGACGCGCTGCGCTGGATCCAGCAGCGGTACGGCGGGGACGAGGCCGTCGTGGCCTTCGCCCGCGCCCGGCTCGCCGAGCAGGCCGCCGCCTACCGCAAGGCGATCGAGGCCGCCGACCCCGAGCAGCGCACCGAAGCCCTGGCCAAGGCCTTGAGCGCGGACGGGTACGCTGCTACGGCGCGCAGCGCACCGGTCGGCGAGCAGCTCTGCCAGCACCACTGCCCGGTCGCCCATGTCGCGGAGCAGTTCCCGCAGCTGTGCGAGGTCGAGACGGAAGTCTTCTCCCAGCTGCTCGGCACGCACGTCCAGCGACTGGCGACGATCGCGCACGGCGACGGCGTCTGCACGACGTTCATCCCCAAGGCACCCCAAGCCTCACCGATTTCCGAGACCACCCATAACGCATCTGCCAGCACGGCCGGGAGGAACCCCGCATGACTCTCCCCACGGAGACTGCTCACCCCGAACTCGAGGGCCTGGGCAATTACGAATACGGCTGGGCCGACTCCGACGAAGCCGGTGCCGCGGCGAAGCGTGGTCTGAACGAGGACGTCGTCCGCGACATCTCCGGCAAGAAGTCGGAGCCGGAGTGGATGACCAAGCTGCGCCTGAAGGGCCTGCGCCTCTTCGAGAAGAAGCCCATGCCGAACTGGGGCTCGGACCTGTCGGGCATCGACTTCGACAACATCAAGTACTTCGTGCGCTCCACGGAGAAGCAGGCGGAGTCCTGGGAGGACCTGCCCGAGGACATCAAGAACACGTACGACAAGCTCGGCATCCCGGAGGCGGAGAAGCAGCGCCTCGTGGCCGGTGTCGCGGCCCAGTACGAGTCGGAGGTCGTCTACCACCAGATCCGCGAGGACCTGGAGGAGCAGGGCGTCATCTTCCTGGACACGGACACCGCTCTGAAGGAGCACCCGGAGCTCTTCAAGGAGTACTTCGGGACCGTCATCCCCGCCGGTGACAACAAGTTCGCGTCCCTGAACACCGCCGTGTGGTCGGGCGGCTCCTTCATCTACGTGCCGCCGGGTGTGCACGTGGAGATCCCGCTCCAGGCCTACTTCCGCATCAACACGGAGAACATGGGCCAGTTCGAGCGGACCCTGATCATCGTCGACGAAGGTGCCTACGTGCACTATGTCGAGGGGTGCACGGCGCCGATCTACAAGTCGGACTCGCTGCACTCCGCGGTCGTGGAGATCATCGTCAAGAAGAACGCCCGCTGCCGCTACACGACCATCCAGAACTGGTCGAACAACGTCTACAACCTGGTCACCAAGCGCGCCGTCGCCTACGAGGGCGCGACCATGGAGTGGATCGACGGCAACATCGGCTCCAAGGTGACGATGAAGTACCCGGCCGTCTACCTGATGGGCGAGCACGCCAAGGGCGAGACGCTCTCCATCGCGTTCGCGGGCGAGGGCCAGCACCAGGACGCCGGTTCCAAGATGGTCCACATGGCGCCGAACACCTCCTCCAACATCGTCTCCAAGTCGGTGGCGCGCGGCGGCGGCCGCACCTCGTACCGCGGCCTGGTCGAGATCGGTGAGGGCGCCGCGGGCTCCAAGTCCAACGTGCTCTGCGACGCGCTGCTGGTCGACACGATCTCCCGCTCCGACACGTACCCCTACGTGGACGTCCGCGAGGACGACGTGTCCATGGGCCACGAGGCGACCGTCTCCAAGGTCTCCGAGGACCAGCTCTTCTACCTGATGAGCCGCGGCCTGTCCGAGTTCGAGGCGATGGCGATGATCGTGCGCGGCTTCGTCGAGCCGATCGCCAAGGAGCTGCCCATGGAGTACGCGCTGGAGCTCAACCGGCTGATCGAGCTGCAGATGGAAGGCGCGGTCGGCTGACCCGCCCCTTTTGAGCAGCGCCGGCCCGCCCGTACGGGGCGGGCCGAGGATCACAACCGACGCAGGAAGAGAGCACAACGACAGCCATGGCTGAGGCCCAGAACATCCCCGTGGGAGCGACCACCGCGGGCTCGATCGCGGTGGCCGCCGAGTCGACCGTCGCCACGCGCATGAGCGCGCCGCCGTCCTTCGACGTGGCCGACTTCCCGGTCCCGCACGGCCGCGAGGAGGAGTGGCGGTTCACGCCGCTGGAGCGGCTGCGCGGGCTGCACGACGGCACCGCCGTCGCGAACGGCGGCGGCGTGAAGGTGACCGTCGAGGCGCCCGAGGGCGTCGTCGTCGAGACCGTCGGCCGTGACGACGCGCGGCCGGGCCGGGCGGGCACCCCGGTGGACCGGGTCGCGGCGCAGGCGTACTCGGCGTTCGAGCAGGCCGGCGTGGTGACCGTCCCCAAGGAGACGGTGCTCACCGAGCCGATCCGCATCGCCGTGCACGGCGAGGGCGGGGTCGCCTTCGGCCACCAGGTGATCGAGCTCGGTGCCTTCGCCGAGGCCGTCGTCGTCATCGACCACACCGGTGACGCGGTACTCGCCGCCAACGTCGACTACCTCCTCGGTGACGGCGCAAAGCTGACCGTGGTCTCCGTCCAGGACTGGGACGAGAAGTCGGTGCACGTCGCGCAGCACAACGCGCTCGTCGGCCGCGACGCCTCCTTCAAGTCCGTCGTCGTGACCTTCGGCGGCGACGTCGTACGCCTGCACCCGCGCGTGACCTACGCGGGCACCGGCGGCGATGCCGAGCTGTTCGGGCTCTACTTCACCGACAAGGGCCAGCACCAGGAGCACCGGCTCTTCGTCGACCACAACGCCCCGCACTGCAAGTCGAACGTCGTCTACAAGGGCGCGCTCCAGGGCGACGACGCGCACGCCGTGTGGATCGGTGACGTGCTCATCGAGGCCAAGGCCGAGGGCACGGACACCTACGAGATGAACCGCAACCTGGTCCTCACGGACGGCTCCCGCGTCGACTCGGTCCCCAACCTGGAGATCGAGACCGGCGAGATCGTCGGTGCCGGCCACGCCTCCGCGACCGGCCGCTTCGACGACGAGCAGCTCTTCTACCTGATGGCCCGCGGCATCCCCGAGCACGACGCCCGCCGCCTCGTCGTCCGCGGCTTCTTCGCCGAGCTGGTCCAGCAGATCGGCGTCGGCGACATCGAGGAGCGCCTGATCGCCAAGATCGAGGAGGAGCTGGAGGCATCGGTCGCATGACCTTGTTCGTACGCGTCTGCGGGCTGGGCGAGCTGGAGGAGGACACCCCGAAGCGGGTGGAACTCGACGGCACGCCGATCTCGGTCGTCAGGACCGAGGGAGAGGTGTTCGCGATCAACGACATCTGCTCCCACGCCAACGTGTCGCTCTCCGAGGGCGAGGTCGACGACTGCCACATCGAGTGCTGGCTGCACGGCTCGCGCTTCGACCTCCGTTCCGGAAAGCCCGACGCCCTTCCCGCGACGCGCCCCGTCCCCGTTTACCCCGTAAAGATCGAAGGGGACGACGTGCTCGTCTCCCTCACCCAGGAGTCCTGAGGCACCCATGGCAACGCTTGAAATCCGAGACCTGCACGTCACCGTCGAGGCCGACAACGCCACGAAGGAGATCCTCAAGGGCGTCGACCTCACCGTGAGTCAGGGCGAGACGCACGCCATCATGGGCCCCAACGGCTCGGGCAAGTCGACTCTCGCCTACTCGCTCGCCGGTCACCCGAAGTACACGATCACAGGCGGCACCGTGCTGCTCGACGGCGAGGACGTCCTTGAGATGTCCGTCGACGAGCGCGCCCGCGCGGGCCTGTTCCTGGCGATGCAGTACCCGGTAGAGGTCCCCGGCGTCTCCGTCTCCAACTTCCTGCGCACCTCCGCCACCGCGATCCGCGGCGAGGCCCCCAAGCTGCGCACCTGGGTGAAGGAGGTCAAGGAGACCATGGAGAGTCTCCACATGGACCCCTCCTTCGCCGAGCGCAACGTGAACGAGGGCTTCTCCGGCGGCGAGAAGAAGCGCCACGAGATCCTCCAGCTCGAGCTGCTCAAGCCGAAGATCGCGATCCTCGACGAGACGGACTCCGGCCTCGACGTCGACGCGCTGCGCATCGTCTCCGAGGGCGTCAACCGCGTCCGTGAGTCCGGCGAGGTCGGCACCCTGCTGATCACGCACTACACGCGCATCCTGCGCTACATCAAGCCCGACCACGTGCATGTGTTCGCCGGTGGCCGCATCGTCGAGTCCGGCGGTCCCGAGCTCGCGGACAAGCTGGAGGCCGAGGGCTACGAGGCATACGTGAAGGGTGGCGTATCCGCGTGACACAGCTGCCGGGCCTCCTCGACACCGAGGCGATCCGCAAGGACTTCCCCGTCCTGGACCGGCTGGTCCACGACGGCAAGAAGCTCGTGTACCTGGACAACGCCGCGACCTCGCAGAAGCCGCGCCAGGTGCTCGACGTCCTCGCGGAGTACTACGAGCGCTACAACGCCAACGTCCACCGCGGTGTGCATGTGCTCGCCGAGGAGGCCACGGCGCTGTACGAGGGCGCGCGTGACAAGGTCGCCGCGTTCATCAACGCACCGAGCCGCGACGAGGTGATCTTCACCAAGAACGCCTCCGAATCGCTCAACCTCGTGGCGAACATGCTCGGCTGGGCCGACGAGCCCTACCGGGTGGACCACGAGACCGAGATCGTCATCACGGAGATGGAGCACCACTCCAACATCGTGCCGTGGCAGCTGCTGGCGCAGCGCACGGGCGCGAAGCTGAAGTGGTTCGGCCTCACCGACGACGGCCGGCTCGACCTGTCGAACATCGACGAGATCATCACCGAGAAGACGAAGATCGTCTCCTTCGTGCTGGTGTCCAACATCCTGGGCACGGTCAACCCGGTCGAGGCGATAGTCCGGCGCGCCCAGGAGGTCGGCGCCCTGGTCTGCATCGACGCCTCCCAGGCCGCGCCGCACATGCCACTGGACGTGCAGGCGCTGCAGGCGGACTTCGTGGCCTTCACCGGCCACAAGATGTGCGGCCCGACGGGTATCGGTGTGCTGTGGGGACGCCAGGAGCTCCTGGAGGACCTGCCTCCGTTCCTGGGCGGCGGCGAGATGATCGAGACCGTGTCGATGCACTCGTCGACGTACGCCCCGGCCCCGCACAAGTTCGAGGCGGGTACGCCGCCGATCGCGCAGGCGGTCGGCCTCGGTGCGGCGATCGACTATCTGAACTCGATCGGCATGGACAGGATCCTCGCCCACGAGCACGCGCTCACCGAATACGCGGTGCAGCGGCTGAGCGAGGTCCCCGACCTGAAGATCATCGGCCCGACCACGGCCGAGGACCGCGGCGCGGCGATCTCCTTCACGCTCGGTGACATCCACCCGCACGACGTGGGACAGGTCCTCGACGAGCAGGGCATCGCGGTCCGGGTCGGCCACCACTGCGCCCGCCCCGTCTGCCTGCGGTACGGAATTCCTGCGACCACGCGAGCGTCGTTCTATCTGTACTCCACGCCGGCCGAGATCGACGCACTGGTCGAGGGGCTGGAGCACGTACGGAACTTCTTCGGCTGAAGGGCGTGCTGAAACCGTGAAGCTGGATTCGATGTACCAGGAAGTCATCCTGGACCACTACAAGAACCCGCACGGGCGTGGTCTGAGGGATGGCGACGCCGAGGTGCACCACGTCAATCCGACCTGCGGCGACGAGATCACGCTGCGTGTGAAGTACGACGGTACGACGATCAAGGACGTCTCGTACGAGGGCCAGGGCTGCTCCATCAGCCAGGCATCGGCCTCCGTACTGAACGAACTCCTCGTCGGCAGGGAGCTGGCCGACGCGCAGAAGATCCAGGAGACCTTCCTGGAACTGATGCAGTCCAAGGGACGACTCGAACCCGACGACGCGATGGAGGAGGTGCTGGAGGACGCGGTGGCGTTCGCCGGCGTCTCCAAGTACCCGGCGCGGGTGAAGTGCGCCCTCCTGAGCTGGATGGCGTGGAAGGACGCGACGGCCCAGGCGCTGGGCGGAGCCGACGCCGAAAGGAAGACGGCATGAGCGACACCGTGGAGATGAAGCCGGTCTCGGAGGAGGAGCTCCGCGAGGCCCTGATGGACGTCGTCGACCCCGAACTGGGCATCGACGTCGTCAACCTCGGCCTGATCTACGGCATCCACATCGACGATTCGGCGAACATCGCCACCGTGGACATGACCCTGACCTCGGCGGCCTGTCCGCTGACGGACGTCATCGAGGACCAGGCCAAGTCCGCCACGGACGGTCTCGTCAGCGAGCTGCGGATCAACTGGGTATGGATGCCGCCGTGGGGCCCCGACAAGATCACGGACGACGGCCGCGAGCAGCTTCGGGCGCTCGGCTTCAACGTCTGAGATCCACCGGTCCACCGGACTTTTCCGGCTGAGGAGAACGGCGACGCCCGTCGGGCGTCGCCGTTCTGCGTGCGGCCGCCGTGTCCTGCGCCCGGCAGCCCGGCGGGCGCATCCTCGGGCCTCCTCGGAAAGCGCCCCGCCCGGCGGTGTGCGGGAGCGGGGGTGCGAGCCCTGTCGCCCGGGCAGAGGGCGGCTGCGGGCAGCTGCGTGTGTACGGGTGTACGCATCGATACGTACACTCGTACACATGGGATACGCCTTCCTTTCCGGGGCCATAGCCGCCGAAGTCGTCGCCACCACGGCCATGAAGTACAGCGAAGGCTTCAGCAGGCCGTGGCCCTCGCTGGTGACCCTCCTCGGCTACGTCATCTCCTTCGCACTGCTCGCGCAGACCCTGAAGACCGTCTCCATCGGCACGGCCTATGCGATCTGGTCCGGGGTCGGCACCGCGACCGTGGTGGGGATCGGCCTGGTGCTGTTCGGGGAAGGACTGGATCTGGCGAAGATCGCCGGCCTCACGCTGATCGTCGGCGGGGTGGTCGTACTGAACATGGGAGGCGCGCACTGATGTCACGTCGGTACGACCCCGAGCGGCGGCAGCGGATCATCGACGCGGCGATCCGCGTCGTGGGGGAGAGGGGCATCGCCGGACTGAGCCACCGCTCCGTCGCCGCCGAGGCGGACGTGCCCCTCGGCTCCACGACGTACCACTTCGCGACGCTGGACGAGCTGATGGTCGCCGCACTGCGGCAGACGAACGAGGGCTTCGCCAAGGCACTCGCCGCGAGCGGTCTGGAGGACGCGGAGGGCGACCTGGCCGCGGACCTGGCCAGGGCCCTCGGGACATGGCTCGGCGGCGATCGCACGGGCGTCGAGCTGGAGTACGAGCTGTATCTCGCGGCCCTGCGACGGCCCGCCCTGCGCCCCGTCGCCGCCGAGTGGACCGAGGAGACCGCCGAGCGGCTGGCCCGGCGCACCGACCCGGTGACTGCGCGGGCCCTGCTCGCCCTGATGGACGGGATTTGCCTCCAGGTGCTGCTGACGGGGTCGCCGTACGACGAGGGGTACGCCAGGGACGTGCTGTCGCGGGTCATTCCGCGGCCGTGACACCCAGCGCACCGGACCGGTCGACGACGCCGCCGCTCCGGCCTCGCGGGGCCGAGGACCCGCCCGGCACATGAGACGCCCGGACACCGGTTCGCCCGCGCGCCCCCGGCCACGTTAGGTTTCCCTCATGACCGACACGACTGCTCCTCGTACCACCGGTGCCGTGGCCGCCGGACTTGCCACGATCGCCGCCGACGGCACCGTTCTCGACACCTGGTTCCCCGCGCCCGCGACGGCGGCCGAGCCCGGTCCGTCCGGCACCGAGCGGCTGTCCGCCGAGCGCGCCGCGGAGCTGCTCGGCGAAGGCGCGGCCAAGGCGATCGGCCCGGACGCGCGCCGTGGCGTCGAGGTGGTCGCGGTCCGTACGGTCATCGCCTCGCTCGACGACAAGCCGATCGACGCCCACGACGTATATCTGCGCCTGCACCTGCTCTCGCACCGACTGGTCAAGCCGCACGGCCAAAGCCTGGAGGGCATGTTCGGCTTCCTCGCGAACGTCGCCTGGACCTCGCTCGGCCCCGTCGCCGTCGACGACATCGAGAAGGTGCGGCTCAACGCCCGGGCCGAGGGCCTGCACCTCCAGGTGACCTCCGTCGACAAGTTCCCGCGCATGACCGACTACGTCGTGCCGAAGGGCGTCCGCATCGCCGACGCCGACCGGGTCCGGCTGGGTGCGCACCTCGCCGAGGGCACGACCGTCATGCACGAGGGCTTCGTGAACTTCAACGCCGGCACCCTCGGCACCTCCATGGTCGAGGGGCGGATCTCGGCCGGTGTCGTGGTGGGCGACGGCTCGGACATCGGCGGCGGTGCCTCCACCATGGGCACCCTGTCCGGCGGCGGCAACGTCATCATCTCCATCGGCGAGCGCTGCCTGATCGGCGCCGAGGCGGGCGTCGGCATCGCGCTCGGCGACGAGTGCGTCGTCGAAGCCGGCCTGTACGTCACCGCCGGCACCCGGATCACCATGCCCGACGGCGAGATCGTCAAGGCCCGCGAGCTCAACGGAGCCTCCAACATCCTCTTCCGTCGCAACTCCGTCACGGGTGCGGTGGAGGCCCGCCCGAACAACGCGGTCTGGGGCGGTCTGAACGAGATCCTGCACAGCCACAACTGACCGTCGGCGGCGGTGACCTGCGGCCGCCGCATCGATCATTGCTCCGACCCGCTGCCGAGCTGTGAGCGGTTGTCCGCGTCGGCCATCGCCGAGCGCCCTTCCACGGCCCGGGGACGGCCCGGGAAGGGCGTTCATGCGTCGAGGGGACGCCGCGGTCCGCCTCACCGGAGGGCGTAATCGCCGCCGTGGGAGACCACTGGTGTGACAGAGACGCCTGGCCGTGTGCGAGGATTCCGGTTCCCCATACGTGTTTGCCGAGGTCGACCGGAGATACATGTCCGCCGTACCGCCGTCTGTGCCGTTCGAGTGCGGCTCCAAGCGCAACCAGAAGGGCCGCGGACTGGCGATCGCGGGTGTGCTGGCGCTCGGTGGGGTCGCGCTGGCGATGAGGCTGATCACCGGGGGTATCTCCGGTTACGCCGACGAAAATCCGGACAAGAGGATGTCCGGCGCGGGTGACCGGTCGGCCGTAAGCCTCGCGGCGGGCGACTGCTTCACCGGCTCGCAGGACGGAGAGGTCCACTCCGTGGTACCCGTGCCGTGCTCCCGGCCACACGACGGCGAAGTGTTCGCCACGGTCGCGCTCACCGGGTCCAGCAGCGCCGGCGACGTCCTCGCAAAGCAGTTGTACCACCAGTGCAGCGATCGGCTGACCGACTACGTCATGGACGACTGGTCGTTGCCCCACACGATGGGTGTCAACTACTACTACCCGACCCGTGAGGTCCAGTCGGGTGACAGGACCGCCACCTGCTTCACGGCCGACACGAACGGCCGGACCGCCGGCAGCGTACGCGAACAGGAGACCAGCCTGACGGCAGACCAGCTTGCCTTCCTCAGGCTGGAGCTGGCCTCCGCGCGCGTCTTCAGGGCCTATCCGCACCTGGGCAGCGTGGCAGCCAATCGTGCCTGGGCTGCGAAGATGGCGGCCGCGCTGGACCATGAGGCCGAAAGCCTCGGAGCCGCCAACTGGTCCGCCGGTGCCAGGCCCAAGGTCACCGCCTATGTCGGGGAGCTTCGAAAGAGCGTCGAGTTGTGGCGCAAGGCCGTGGCGGCACGTTCGGACAACAGTTACTGGGACGGTTCTGAGGACGCCTGGGACCACCCTTCCTACAAGTATCAGCGGGACGTCCGGAAGGCTCTGGGGCTGGCTTCGGACGTCCCCGCCACCTCCTTCGGGCCGACGTTCTGAGGTTCGACACGCCTCGGGTTGCACATCGGGCCCGCCTGATCCGGGCAGTCTGCCGAACCGAAGGGCCGTCAGGCGCCAAGAGGTCCGACCTGCCTGACGTCCGTGGACAGGCTCGGTGCCGGCTCATCCGGGCCGTAGCGCGGGCTGACCGGTTCGCCACCCGGGCATTGAGCGGCAGCCAGGGCAGCAGCGGCCACTGCCTCCTCAGCGTCGGGAGCTTCCAGGTGGTCCTGGTTGCCGATGGTGCGGATCAGGACCTTACGGATGAGGTTTTCTCGCTCTTCCACGGCGGCATCGTCCAGGTCGTTGGCGAGGTCTGCGGCGGTGTCGTTGTCGAATGGACCGCGAAGTCCGGCCCCGTCCGGCGCCCCCGCTGCCCCGCGTCGCACAGTCGGCGCACAGGGGGTCGTGCCTCGTCCATGAGTGCTAGCGTCGCCCGCATGCCTGAACTGATCGCTCCCACGGACCAGTTGCACTCCTCATGGCTCGCGGCGCGTGACGAGTGGCCGCCGGGTGCGCACCACGACGGGGCCGGGCTGCGTCTCGCGCCCGATGCCGACCTCGAGAACCCCGAGGACTTCGCGGAGTGGGTCCGGCGGCTGAAACAGCAGTCGGACACGTCGGTCGCGGTGGGAGAGGGGCGCGTCCACGCCACCCACTGGTGGATCGTCGAGGACGACAGCTATCTGGGAGCCATCGATCTGCGGCACTACCTGAACGCCTTCCTGCTCGACGTCGGCGGGCACATCGGCTACAGCATCCGGCCCACCTTCCGCAGACGCGGCCTGGCGACGTGGGCCCTCGGGACGGTTCTGCCCGAGGCCCGCGCACTCGGCCTGGATCGAGTCCTCGTCACCTGCGACGACGACAACATCGGGTCGGTCCGCACCATCGAGCACAACGGTGGCGTCCTGGAGGACGTCCGCACCACCGAAGGGGGAGACAAGCGCCGCTACTGGATCACACTGTAGGCGGTGGCGCGGCCGTGGCACGGACCGTTGCCGGTACGGCAGATCGGCGCCTCCCCGGGCGCACTCGTGGTCGGCCGCGACCTCGGGGTATCCGCGCCCCGTCCCGGAGGAGGCCTCGGTCCGCGATGTGTCTACGGCTTCTCAGGGTCGGGGCACGAGTCGTTCGACTGTGTCATCGTCCACCCTTTCCCGAAGACCTGGACACTCGTGGATGCGGGGAACTGCGTTGTGGGAGGCGGGGAAGCCCCGTCGGCGTCGGCCCCACCGGCGCCCCCGATCGTCGTGGTGAACGCCGATCTCACCTGGGCGACCGTGCACGCCAGCTGCATCATGGCCAGATGACCGAAGGGCGGGACGGCTTCGGGCAGGCGTATGGAGACGGTGTTGTCGCCGGCGACCGCCACCTCCGGGTTCGCCGTCAGGTGGGGCAGGTCCGTGGTGGCCGTCGTGGCCTCGATCTTGCTGGGTCCGTCGAAGAGCAGGCTCACGACCGCCGCGTAGCTCACCGGCTTGCCGACCTTGCGCAGATGGGCCGTCAGCTCGCCGTTGTGCAGGAAATAGATGGAGGTGACGGTCGGTATCGAGGGTTCCGGACCGGCGGAGGACATGCCGCCCGCCGGTTCGCCGGCCTGGATGACGCCGGACGGGGGGACTCCGCACGCGGCCACTGTGAGCGCGGCCGTGACCCCGACCAGCAGCGCCCCCACGCGCGAGCCCTTCACCGGCCGGCACCCACGGCGGTGTCGCCGACGCCGGCGGAGCCACGGTGCAGGGGGAGTTCGACCGTGAACACTGCGCCGCCCCCGGGCAGGTTCGCCGCACCGATGCGTCCTCCGTGCAGGCGCACGTTCTCCGCCGTGATGGCCAGGCCCAGACCGCTGCTCTCGCTTCTGGTCCGTGAAGTGCTCGCCTTGTAGAAGCGCTCGAAGATGTGCGGCATCGCTTCCTCGGCAATCCCCGGTCCGTTGTCGGTCACCTCGATGACGGCCCATGCCACGTCGGCTCGTTCCTCCCGCACACTCATGGACAGCCGCACCGGCGGGGCCCCGTGCCGCAGCGCGTTGCCGATCAGATTGGCCATCACCACGTCGAGCCGGCGTGGATCCACCCGCGTCCTGAGCACCCCCGGCAGGGGCACATGGCTCTCCACCTGGCCCTGCCATCCCCGGGAGGCGAGAGTGCGCTGCACGGACTCGGCCAAGTCGATCTCGTCCAGGTTGAGTTCGACCGCGCCCGCGTCGAAGCGGGAGATCTCCATCAGGTCGTTCACCAGTCCGCTCAGCCGGCCGGTTCCCTCGCTGATGAGCCGCAGTGCGTCGCCGGTCTCCCGGTCCATGCGCAGCGCGTTCTCGTCCAGTACGTCGGTGACCGCCGTCATCGCCGCCAGCGGCGTGCGCAGTTCATGGGAGACGTCCGCGACGAAGCGGCGAGCCTGGGCCTCCAGGCGGCGCAGCTCCGCGACCGACCGTTCCAGGGCGGCCGCCGTGTCGTTGAAGGACTGCGAGAGGTCGGCCAGTTCGTCGGAGCCGTTGACGGCCAGGCGGACGTCGAGGTGGCCCTCGGCCATCCGGCGCGTCGCACGGCGCAGCGCCCGTACGGGACGCAGCACACCCCTCGCGGCCACCAGCGCCAGCGCGACGGCGAGGCACAGTGCCACCAGAGTGGCGCGCTCGATGCCGCTGATCATGGCCTTGACATAGGCCTCTTCGGTGTTCTGCGGCACCACCAGGAACATCACCGTCCCCGAGAGCCTTGGCTCCGTGCCCGGACCGGCGGTGTACGTGATCGGCATGCCGACCACGAGATAGGGGTGCCCGTCTGCGTTCACCCGCTGGAACACCGCGGCGCGCTTCGTGTGCACGGACCGGAGCAGTTCGGGGCTCAGCCTGTCGAAGTCGTCACTAGGCGTGTAGGCGCGCAGGCTGCCGTACGTGGCCATGACCCGCCACCCCTGCGACTGGTTGGCGTGGAGGACGTTGTTCACCGCCGAGTCCAGTTCCGACTGGTCCGGCGCCGGCGGGGTGTAGACGGCCACGTCGTCGACACTCGTCCGGAACTGCCGGATGACGGCGTCCTGACTCTGCTGCAGCACCCCCGTACGCGCCTCCCGGAAGGCGAGGGCTCCCGTGCTCAGGGCGCTGACCATGGCCACCAGGACGAAGGACGCCAGCAGGCGGGGGCGCAGGCCCCGCAGCGGAAGGGGGAGGCGTGCCAGGACCGCTCGATGAAACCGCACCGGCCCGGGGCCCTGCCCGGCCGCTGCGGGATCGCTTTCACGTACGGTTTTTTGCGCGCCCACGGATCTCCGGCCGTTCACGAGGTACCGAAGCGGTAGCCGAAGCCGCGCACGGTCTGCACATAGCGAGGGTCCCTGCCCTCACCGAGCTTGCTGCGCAAGCGCTTCACGCATGCGTCCACAAGTCGTATGTCGCCGTGGTAGCTGTGCTCCCAGACCGCCTCGAGCAGTTGCTGGCGGCTGAACACCTGGCCGGGCGAGGCCGACAGGGTGAGCAGCAGTCGGAGTTCGGAGGGGGCGAGTGTGACGCGTTCGCCGCGATGGGTCACCACGAGGCCGGCCCGGTCGATGACCAGCTCGCCGTGTGCCTCCGCCCTCGGCCGGACGCCGTCCGGGACCGACGAGTCCTGTCTGCGCAGTACGGCCCGTATTCGCGCGTCGAGCACGCGAGCCTGCACGGGCTTGACCACATAGTCGTCCGCGCCGGCCTCCAGCCCCACGACGATGTCGATGTCGTCCCCCTTGGCCGTCACCATGATGATCGGCACCTGGTCGCGAACCCGGATCCGCCGGCACACGTCGAGGCCGGACATGCCCGGCAGCATGAGGTCGAGTACGACGACGTCCGGGTGGAAGGGGCGGAGCTGCTCCAACCCCTCTTCACCCGTTGCGGCGGCGTGGACGTCGTGCCCCTGATGTCGTAGCGCCAGCTGGACGGCCTTACGGACATCTGGGTCGTCTTCGACAATCAGGACTCGTGGCACTTCGACAGTGTAAGCAGAACGTGTTCGGTGGCCGTCCCGGGAAGGAGCCTCCGACGGGGGCTGTTACAGAACGATCACAACGGGCCGAGGTGCCCGCCCGGCGGCGGCCCGGTCCGAGGCGACGGTCAGCGGGAGGGCGCCGATGGAGGCGGGCTGGTCCACGATCACCAGGACGGTGCCGAACTTGGCCTTGAGCTTGTCGAAGACGGCCCGCAA
>NZ_LMWH01000289.1 GCF_001507435.1 Streptomyces sp. NRRL F-5122 | reverse complement strand
GTCGTACCTCGGCTTCCTGCCCCGCTTCTACGACGTGCACCTGGAGCCCGAAGAGTTCCCCTTCCTCGTCCAGGGCGAGCACTTCGAGACCGGCCATCTCTGGTTCCCCGGTCCGGAAGGCCTCTCCCTACCACTCGGCCTCGGCCACGATGCCTCGCTAACGACCGGTCTTCAGCACGGCTTGTCACTGCGTACGAGTCAGCCCAGCCGGCTTGACGAGCGTCGGGATCACTTTGAGGAGGCTGCATCACAGCCAGGGTGCCGTCAGATATACGTGCGCCACCGACGGACCACCTGGTCGGCTTCGGTGGGCTTTCGTGGGCGAGCCCTGACTACCTTCGGCGCCTCGCGGGAGGGACTGGCCCTCATCGACCATGCAGCAGGCATACGCAGGAGCTCTGTCTGGATCAAAGTGCATTGCGGTGGAACGTAAAGCTCTATCTGTCGGTACAGACGCCGCAGTTCACACCGGACCCGTAAGGTCCGTCGCTGTTCAAGCCCCTCAGCCAAGGCCTGATTCACCAGTCCAGGATCCTCCGAGACACAACAACTAAGGGAGCGGCGCAACGATGGCGCTCGGGACTTGATCGCCTTTCGATCATGCATCCTGTTTCCCGCGCCACGCTCGCTACCCACTCCAACACCGCGTACAACCATCCCCGCAGGGTGCGAGGGATGCACTGTCGACAGCGCATCTGGATCAACGCTCCCGCCCGCAACAAGCCCAGGCAGTCTTCGCACTCTGACTCCCGGTCTGAGTCGTGCGCACGTCACGCTCAAGGCCGACACCGACCAGACGATCCTCCTAGAGATGCGATCACCTAGGTGCTCGAAGTGATTACGCCGTAATCACTCACCTGAGATGCAGGAAGGGTCCTGATCTACTTGTCACTCGGAGCCTCAGACCGTCAGCGGCCTCCTGCTCCGACTCCGCATGAGCTGCGGTCGCGTCCGCGTGAGTGATGTATCGACTGCCACTCGGTGATCTCGGTTTCGAAGCTATGCGGTGAGCTCGGTGAGTAAGACGCTGTCGTCGGTTTCTGGCTCTCTCAGCTCCGGTGCACTCGTCGTCCTGCTCGACCAGCACCGCGCCGACCACGCAAGGCGGTGCGATCGGGGAGGATGCCCGGCACCTCGGTGCGGCGGCAGATCTCCTTGTTCAGCCGCCCCTGCGGAGCGGACCAGATCTGCCGCCAGATTTCGCGCGGGAAGACGGTGGAGGCGAGCAGGTCGTTGCTGCGCGGCATCCAAGTGCTCCACGTCCTTGGGCAACTTGGCCTCCAACGCATCGAGCATGTACCGCATCGGGCCCTCACGGCGTCGGCATCCGGTTGTTCGAAGGCCATCCACAGCCAGGTGACCATCCAGGGCTGAGCCGATTTCGGGACCTGACGCGGACGTCGGAAACAACGAGTTGGTCCCCGAACAAGCCGCAGGAGATCAACGAACGCAAGAACGCGAGCCAGCCAGCACCGTCCTCTCCGGAGGTGGCGTCAGGCCGAGGATCTCACGGTGGCCGTCGGTGTTGACGCCGACCGCAATCAGCGCATGGGCGTTGACGATGCGGTCGCCCGCGCGGACTTTCTGAGTGAGCGCATCGCCCCACACGAAGGGGTACGGGCCGGCGTCCAGCAAATGGTTGTGTAGGGCTGTGACTCGCTCGTCCGGGTGAGGGCTATGGGGGGATCTACGGCTTCGGCAGTTGGGTGACGCCAAGGTTCTGGGACAGCTTTTCCACTCGTCGGGTCGGATGGGCACCCGCAGCAGTCAAGCGGTAAGACCACCCTGGCGAGAGCTTGTTCCGCCCGGCGACAACGTTCCAGCGGGCAGTGGGGGAGTGACTTCCGCCTCTGAGTTGGGGGATACCCGATTCGACCGTGTCAGCCCTCATCTCCCGCTCACGCAGGCCAGATCCGTTTCGGCGGTTGACTCTCTCCTTACTGACCTAGCCATATTCGGCGTTGCGTAGGACGTCTGCCCTCGCGGACACAAGCGCGTCGGCGAAAGTCTTCAGCATCGTGCGCAGCAGATCGGGACTCGCCGAAGCGAGGTTCTCCTCTGTGAGGGCCTGTAGGGGCAGACTGTCGACTGCGGTCATCGTGTTGGTCTCCTTCGAGCTTCGACACCTCGAAGATCAACCGGTGGCCGCCCATCTACATCGGCATCAACCAGAAGCCGGAGCAAGCTCCCGGAGCAGGTCGAACTCGTTCACCACTTCCAGGGGCTCAACCTGTGCTGCGGGGCCAGGGTGCGGCAGCGCACCAGCTGGGGAGGCATTGCCAACTGCCGTCTGTCGTAGCGGTCAGGGTCGCGATCAACGCTCTCGAACGCCGGCCATAGTTCCCTGATCAGGTGGGGACTATGCGACCCTGAGCGGCACAAGACGCGCCTCGCTCTGTCGAGACGTGTCGTGTCGTGTCGGCAGGTTCACTGCCGATCAGCGCAGTGCAATGACCTGACAGGTGACACGCATCGCCTCAACTTGATAAAACTAACGCCCCGATGACTCCATCGATCATGGACGTTAGTATGCTGTCTCCATGAGTTCACCAGCCGTCTCCAGCGACCGGGAAAAGGTCGTTTCCAAACTACCGGCATGGCTCCGGCAAACCTTGAAGGTCAGAGCCGCCCAGCACGGTATCGAAATCCAGACCGCCGTCGAACAAGGCATCAGGGACTGGTGCAGCCTGGCGTCCACCGTCTCCGCCGTCGACACGACCGGCGCAGATTCCTTCGCCACCTTCCTGCCTAACGGGCAGTGGGAAGAGTTTCGCCAGACCGCTTCCGACCGCCGGCTCTCTCTCATCCAGGGCCTGGCACAGTCCGTTCAGCTGTGGCTAGACATGAACCCCGCACCGGACATCCAGCGCCCGGCCATCACCCGCCGCATCGTCGTGTGCAACCAGAAGGGGGGAGTCGGCAAGACTGCCATCACCGCCGGAGTGGGCGAGGCCCTGGCCGAGAACCCCGACTCCTTGCATCCCGTCCGCGTGGCGAAGGCGCTCGCCGAAGCACTTCGCGCCAGCGACGTACCCACGACCGGCGCCAAATCGGGGGACGATCCACTCGAAATCGAGAATCTGCCCGGCCTCGGGCTGCGTGTGCTACTTGTCGATTTCGACCCGCAGTGCCACCTGACCAATCAATTGGGGGCCAGCCCTCTACCGATGGACGGCGACAGCCTCACCAACCACATGGCGGGTGACCCCAGGGGTGAGCTCCGCGACCTCATCGTTTCTGTCGAGGACGACAACTTCGACGGCCGACTACACCTTCTGCCCGCGTGCAACGACGCCTTCCTGCTGGACGTGAGGTTGTCCGCGGTCCGTGCACGAGAAGCAGCGCTGGAGCGGGCACTCGCACCAGTCGAGGCTGATTACGACGTAATCATCGTGGACTGCCCTCCCAGTCTCGGTCTCAGCATGGATGCTGCCGCCTACTACGGTCGCCGTCGCAACAATGAGAAGCCCGGACAGTCCGGCGCCCTGGTCGTCGTCCAAGCCGAAGACAGTTCCGCCGACGCCTATGAACTGCTCACCACTCAGATCGACGACCTGCGCACCGACCTTCAAGTCGACATCGACTATCTCGGCATCGTGGTCAACCTCTACGACTCACGCCGCGGTTACATCGCGACGTCGTCTCTTCAAGGCTGGGTTGACATAAAGGATCCACGGGTCGTCGGCCTCATCGGAGACCTCAAAGAACAGAAGGAAGCAGTGCGAGTAAAGAAGCCGTTGCTCTCCTACGCACCCAAATCACAACAGGCAGTCAGCATGCGTGCACTGGCCAGGGAGGTCATGTGAGCAAGGCCGATCAACTAGGTGCCGGCCGGTTCGGTGGGGGAGTGCGTCCCGTCAGCGCGCGGCGCCAAGCAGTCGCCGCCGCCACGGGTGTGCCCACCGATGGTGTCGCCCCGCCCGCGGAACTTCCCGTCGACAGGATCAGTCTCAACCCCGCCAACCCGCGCAGTAGTTTCGGAGATCTCACTGATCTGGCCGGCAGCCTCAAGACCCATGGGCAGAAGCAGGCCATCACCGTGATGAACCGTGACGCCTACATCAAGGCGAACCCGGAGCGGGAAGCAGAGCTCGAACCAAACACCACCCATGTAGTCGTGGATGGCAGCAGCCGACTCGCCGCTGCCCGCAAGGCCGGGCTCACCTCGGTCAAGGTGATGGTCAGCGACGACCAGGGTACGAGTCCTGAGGAAGTCCTTGAGTCTGCCCTCGTCGCCAACATCCACCGCCAGGACTTGGAGGAGCTGGACGAAGCACGTGCCCTGCAGCGGCTCCTCACCATTCATGGGAGTCAGCGAGCACTAGCCAGGCGGCTCCACCGCTCACAAGGATGGGTGTCCCAACGGCTCGCATTGCTCAACCTGGTCCCGGCACTCCAGGCCCGCATCAGTGAAGAACCCATCGACCTGTTGCGTGCAGTGGGCAACAAGCCTGCCGAACTGCAGGAGAAGGCTCTCCTCGAACTCAAGGCGGAACGGGCCCGCAAGGAAGAAGCGGCGGCTGCAGCGAAAAGGCTGCAAGCAACCGATTCGCCAACCAAAGACTCCTCAGACCAACACGAAAGCGATCGTGCTGCAGCTACGGATGCAGCGGTGGCAGAACGTTCAGTACCCACGGTGGGGGAGACGTCACAGGACACGCATCCCGCAGCATCTGCACCGGCCAATCCTGCGCAAGACCAAACGCCCGTAACTGATGCCACGCACTCAGACGGCACACCGCCAGCGGAGGACCGCCTTGAGGAAGCTCCCACAGCTCGGCAGCCCTTGGGCAATCATGAAGAGGAACACACGAGCCGTGCCAATAGCCTGAGCAGCGATCCCGAGGGGATCGATGCGGGGCAGGTGCCCGGAACAGAGTCCGAGCAAGTGGTACCCGAACCCCGGAATCAAAGCAGCCAATCATCGCCAAGCACCGCCGGACAGCCCCGCACATTGCCCTATGACGACCCGCTGTTCATTGCCATGCACCTGGTAAAGAAGATGGAAGAGCCAGCCTTCTTCGAACTGCTACGCATCCTCAACGGGATGGGCCAGGAGCGCAATCCTGCGGAGTTCGCCACGATCGTCAACAAGTACTCAGACGGCTTGGCAGCCGACCCCTTCTCGCCCACCTCTTGAGTAAGTGTGCCCATCGAGCGTCCGTCCCGATAACGATCTAGTCATCCATCCGTAGCCAGGTATCGACACAGAGGTACGCAAACTAGGGCACACTGGCCTCACCAAAGGAGAACGCGCCGCAGCTGCTCACCAGCCGGCGACCGTGTGCCACAACGGCGCGGGCGACGACTTGCCATTCATGCTGGGGCGACCGGTGCCATAGCGTTGTCAAGAGGAGCAGGTGTCTGGGCAGGCGCATGCCGCCACCGGCACGCTCCGCGGAAGGAAAGTCGGAATCGTTGCGACGGGCTGAGCCAAACCTGAGGGCGAAAAGCCGTGACCATCGAACGCGACTACGGCCTGCCCGAGCAGGCCCTAGTCGCGGTCATCGATTCACGCCGGGGCACGTAACTGGCCACAATCCGTAGCCAGTTCACCGGCATCGCCACCGAAACGGTCAAGTGCCACATGACCTACCGACGGATGCGTCGGTCTCCGCTTCGAGGACTGGACGAAAACCTCGGCGGATCCGCGGCTCTGTTCGGCCATCAGCGACTGGCCTACCTTCGGCGGGAGCGTCATCGAGACCGGCCCGACTCCTTGCGCCTCGCTCAAAACTGAGCCTGCTATGCGCGCAGCGACGCGGACCGACGACCCGTCTGATCACTGGCCACTAGGTCTTACTCCGATGAAGCTCACGGTTTCTGTCAAGTCCGCCCGCCCGGTGCGCAACCGTGGCACGTCTTCCTTCTCTAATCCCACCGAGACACCGCAGAACAACACGAGGCCGTCACCAGCTCCAACTGCCTCACTGACAGTCTTGCGATACATCGTCCACATCACCTGCGGGCAGCTGTGCAATCCTTCCGCCCTCAGCAACAGCATCACGGTCTGCAGATACATCCCTGCGTCCCCCCACTGCCCGGGCCCCATCCTCCTGTCGAGGTAACAGAACAGTACGACCGGCGCCCCGAACGCCTCCGAGTTCAAGGCAGCGATCTTCACGGGCCTGTCGGGGTCGTCGCGCTCGATCCCTAGCGCTCTGTACCGCTGGGCAGCCGCGGCGGAGAAACGGTCCAGATACGGCGAGGTCAGTTCCGCCGGATACATCGGATACTCCCGCTCATCACCCAGGTCTCCCGCCGGTGCCCTGGCCGTCGCGCGTCTCTTGAGCTCGGCCAAGGGCTCGCCAGTGACGACATAGGCGTGCCACGGCTGGAGGTTCCCGCTCGACGGAGCTCGCGTCGCTGCTGTCAGCACTCGTTCGAGGACCGCTATAGGCACCGGTTCATCGCTGAAGGCCGACACCGCCCTGCGACTGGCCACGGCTTCATACACATCCACGCCTTTTCGTCGCCAGGTGTTGAAGTCGCAGCGCGCGCAGGCCGCATGGTGCGGGTACTGCTCGAAGAAGGTGTAGACGCAGTAGCCGTGCCCAAGGATCGGTGCACTGGCGGTCACGGCAACGTCGCGGGTGACTCCGGAGCCGGTGGTGCTTCAGGCGCCGACGCCAGCGCCGGTCGCAGGCAGGCACGGTGGCGGTAGACGTACTTCTCAGCGGCTTCGCCGAGGTTGTATCAGAGGTGCCATCTGTCGGCGACCTGAAGGGCTTGCGGGGCACCGCGGGTGGCGCCTTCGGCGTAAAAGACGGAGTACGGAGTGGTCCTGGCAAATGCCCTCATTCCCGGGCCGTTCGGCCAGCCAGGGCGCAAGGGGGGGCCGCCTCCCGGTTTTGCAGGAGGTCCTCGAGACGACGCGTCTTAACGTCGACGAGTACGGTTCCGTAGATCCGGCCCTTGCGCTGCGCGTACTCGTCCATACCAACCATGCTGGGCGTGGCGCTGGGCGGATCCGGCAGCAAAGTGATCAGCCTCATCAGTGTGTTCCGGCTGACCCGCCCCCCGAAAGCGTCCGACATTCGGGCGTCGGTCCGGCCCACAAGCGCGAGACCGACCAAGACCAGCGGGGATCGCAGCCGCTCCGGCCGCTGACCGAATCAGCGGGCGAAGAGCGAGCGTGTGGCAAGTGGTGGCTGCTGACGACATGCCAAAGTCTCCGCGAGATCTTGGGTCCGATGCAGGTTCGGGTGACAGGTGCGGTCACGCGGCCTGGAGGGCCGGTGCGGTCATGACGGTCTCGAATTCGATGGGGGTCAGCCGACTGAGCGAGGCTTGTCTGCGGCGTCGGTGATAGGTCCGCTCGATCCAGGTCACGATCGCGATCCGCAGTTCTTCACGGGTGGCCCAGACACGGCGGTCGAGGACGTTCTTCTGCAGCGGGCTGAAGAAGGACTCCATGGCCGCGTTGTCGCCGGCAGCTCCGACCCTCCCTATCGAGCCGGCCATCCGGTGGCGGTCCAGCGCCCGGACGAACTTCCGCGAGCGGAACTGCGATCCGCGATCGCTGTGCAGAATGCAGCCGTCGACGTTTCCACGCCTGGCCACGGCGTTTTCCAGGGCGGTCACAGCCAGGCGGGACTTCATCCGCTCGTCGATGGAGTAGCCCACGATCCTGTTGCTGAAGGCGTCCTTGATCGCGCAGAGGTAGAGCTTGCCCTCACCAGTGGCGTGCTCGGTGATGTCGGCGAGCCACAGCCGGTTCGCGCAGGTCGCGCTGAGGTCACGGCGGACCAGGTCGTCGTGCACCGGCGGGCCAGCCTTCTTTCCCTTGCCGCGCTTCTTGCCGAACACGCTCCACCAGCGGATGTCCCGGCAGGTCCGCCATGCAGTCCGGTCCGCCATCACAGCCCCGGCACCGCGCGCTTCGTCGGCGAGGAACCGGTAGCCGAACTCCGGGTCGTCACGGTGCGCGTCGAACAGCGCGTTCGCGCGATACGCACGACGTCCTGGCGCAACTCTTCCGCATAGGGCTTGGGCACAGCGACATCCTTCCCACCCGCCCCACAGGGCAAGCCAGTTCAGATGTCACCCGATCCTGCGGCAGACCCCTTTCCCCACTTCAGAACCACCAGACTCGCCCTCCTGGCCGGCCGACCAGCCAGATCAAGTCGGCCCCCGTGGCAAGCTCTACCAGCCGAACACCTGCCGGGCAGCGCCCAAGAACGGCCTGGCAGCTGCCCACGACATGCCCCGACCTGATCTCAGACCTCAGGCCAGCTCGGATTTGCTCATTACTGAGACGCGCTCCTAGCGGAGCTTCGCCGTGCGCATATCAGACTCCAGGCGCGGATGGGACTCAGTCGCTGTGAACTACCTCTGCATCAACGCAGGTCAGCGTGGGGGAGTGCCGTTCACGAGCGACCGAAGCGACTCAGAGTTCGAATGGTTGGTTCAGGGGTGCTGGAACGACCGAAGCAGACTGTGTGGAGGCATCCCCTGCGCTGGGTCGCTTCAGTCGCTGTGCTGGTTCGGTCACTGACGCCTTCTACAGCCAAGCGACTGAAGCAGCAGTGACTGAAGCGACCTTCAATCGCTGCTCAGTCGCTTGCAAAACCGCAGGTCAGGCTAGATACGACCGCTCGACAGCGACTGAAGCGACTAAGGTTCCCCATATATGAGGCCAACCGTGTGTGTGCGTGTGCGTCATATATAGAGAGCTTGAGTCGCTTCAGTCGCTGTTTCACGGAATACGACCCTCTGACCTGCGGTTTTTTCTGACACGCTAGTCAGCGACCGAGCGCCCCCCGGTCGCTGGGCACCTTCTCCCAGTCGCTGCCGTCCACTAGCTGATCCCTCTATCGACACCCCAATGACAACGTTTGGCATGTGCTCCACGACCTCAGCGCCCACGTTCGCTAGTCTGTGTCCGTCGTTGAGTCGCTTCGGTCGCTGATAGGGGGGATGCATGCCTGCTGAACTGGGCCTTTCCACCAGCGACTCATGCTCCCGTCGCTCCACAGGTTCAATCGCCAACTCCCTGGCCATTGCGAGCTGGTGCGCCCGCAGGGGCTGGCCCGTCCACCCGCTGGCGGTCGGACGTAAGACTCCGCCCGCGAACTGCACGGCGTGCCGCGAGACCCGGCATCTTCCCGCGCAGTGCCCTTGCTTGCCGGCCGGCCGGTGGTGCCATGGCTTCCATGCAGCAACTCTTGACCACCGCCGCATCAGCGAATGGTGGGGATCGAGGCCGGACTTCGGAGTCGGCGTTGCCTGCGGCCCTGCAGGTCTCGTCGTCATCGACATCGACGCACACCAAGCACAGCCGCCCAGTCGTGACCGCATCCTGCCTGGAATTCCCATCGCCGACCACGTAGACCTGACAGGGCTGGCCAACGGTTTCCACACTCTGGCTGTGCTGGCAGCTCTCAGGGGCCAACCCAGTCCCGCGGACGACCAGTCGACTCTGCGAGTACGCACCCCCTCAGGCGGTCTCCATGTCTGGTACCGGGCCTCCGACAACCGTCGCTGGCAGTGTTCCTCCGGATCCAGCACCGGCCGTGCACTCGCCTGGCAGGTCGACGTTCGCGCTCACGGCGGCTACATCATCGCCCCAGGCACGACCACCGAGCACGGCACTTACACCGCGATCGGGGAAGTCCGCGAACCAGCTGCTCTGCCGGCCTGGCTGGCGCAGGAACTGGAGCGCACCGGTCACTTGCCCGCTTCCACCATCCCCGCCCCTCGACCGGTACCGCCACGCGCCCAGCAGGCTGTCCTGGCAGCCGGCGGCGGCAGTGCCCGTACTCAACACCTGCTCACCGCCGTGTTGGCCCCCGTCGAGGCTTGCGGCCAGGTCAGTGACGGTGCAGGCTTTTCCGATGCTCTCAACCGGGCCGCCTACACTTTGGGAGGCCTCGTCGCCGGAGGACGCCTCTCGCAGGAAGAAGCCACACGCGTGCTGACGGACACCGCCGTCACCGCCCGCCCGGGCCAGGAACGCCGCATCGAGCAGATCATTCGCAGCGGACTTGCCGCGGGTCTCAAGCACCCCTTGTACACCAGTGGTAGCCGCCCATGACGACGCCAGGAAGCAACGACACACTCTTCGAATTCAATCCCGAGGCCGTAGCCGCCCAGATCCGCGCTCAGGGCTCAGCAGTTCCCTTGCCAGCACAATCCGACCCGACACGACTCGCACCCTCCCATGCGACCGAAGCCGGACTCCTGCCGGACACCCTCTCCGATCGCGGCAACGCAAAGCTGTTCGTCAGGCTCTACGCCAACGACTACCGACACGTGCCCGGCATCGGCTGGTACCGCTGGGATACGACCCGCTGGCAGATCGATGAAGACGACACTGTGCTGTGGGCAGCCGGCGATCTCGCGGAGAACATCGCAGGACACGACCCCCGCGGACTCTTCACCAGTTCAGCCCTTCATCAACACCGCCGTCGCGCGTTGTCCACCACCGGCATCAACGCCATGCTGACCCAAGCCAAATCCGCCCCGGGAATAGTTCTCAACGCCGCCCTGCTCGACGCCGACCCGTACGCCCTGTGTACGCCTGACGGAATCGTCGACCTGCGCACCGGACTTGTGAAGACACCCGATCCGAACAAGGACTTCCACTCGCGTTCCACCAGCGTCGGCCCTCAGCATGTCGCAGCCCCCCGATGGGAACGCTTCCTGACCGACACCTTCGGCAACGACACCGAAGGCCGGGAAATGATCAGCTACCTGCAGCTGCTGCTCGGGTACTCCGTCACCGGCGACGTCGGAGCCCAGGTCTTGCCTTTCCTCTTCGGGTCCGGGAAGAACGGCAAGTCCGTCCTCCTCGACGTGCTGATGAAACTCCTCGGCGACTACGCCGACGCGGCGCCCCCCGGCTTCCTCATGGCACGCCCCTATGAGGGTCACCCGACTGATCTAGCTGAACTCCACGGCCGGCGTGTGATCGTGTGCTCCGAGGTCAAGCCTGGCGACAAGTTCGATGAAGCTCGTGTCAAACTCCTCACCGGTGGCGACCGCATCAAGGCGCGCCGCATGCGCCAGGACTTCTTCAGCTTCCAACCCACGCACAAGTTGTGGCTCCTGGGCAACCACCGGCCCGAGGTAGGTACAGGCGGCTTCGCCTTCTGGCGCCGTATGCGCCTGATCCCCTTCGAGCGCGTCGTACCCGACGACCGGAAGATCGACAACCTCGCCGACATCCTCGTAACCGAGGAGGGACCCGGCATTCTCGGCTGGCTCATCGACGGCGCCCGCCGCTACCTCGCCGGCGGACGCGACCTTAGTGGCCCCGAGCGCGTCCGCATCGCCACGACCGCATACGCAGAGACCGAAGACCACACAGGACGTTTCTATGAGGAAGCCTGCATCATCGCGCCCGAACTACGCGCCGAGCAGACCGCCCTCTACGCCACCTACAAGACGTGGTGCCACAATGAAGGGGCACCGGCGATGTCCTCCAGGGCGTTCGCCGCCCGCACCCGTGAACTGGTGGGTCTGACCTCTCCCAAGGAGATGATCCTGTCCAACCAGCGCAAGCACTACCCGGGTATCGGCCTGCTCACCGATGAAGAAGGGGAGACCCGCCAATGAGCTCCCTGATCACCGAGGACGAGATCAACCACGAAACCGACCTCATCTGGCTCGAAGACATCAACGATCTCGACTATGTGCGTCAGAGCCTCGACCGGCTCCCCACGCGTAAGGGAAAGCCCGCTTACCACCGCGACGGACGCATGGTCGGTTACGCGCTCCTGGGCCCCACGGCTAAACCCTCACGGTCCTCAGGAACATTCCGGCGACGTGTCTTCTGGCTTCTGCCCCATGACCGCGACACCGATCCGGATGGCCTGTACGCCATGGGTGCGCCGGCTGAAGCTGTAGACCCGCGCACCCTTGCTGCTCGAGTAAAGGGCTTCAAGACCGAGCGGTCAGAAGGCGGCCCCCCATCGAGTGCGATGCGAGAACTCGGGATCGAGCTCCCGCTGTAAACGATTAGAAACAAGAGCGGGCTGAGCATGTCGGGTCCACTCTTTCCGTCTGGACTCCGCGCGCGGAGTCCAGACCGAGCCCTTGACAGTCCAGCACCCCGAGTACGGCTAGGATCCTTTCGCCAGCGAACCTTTGACGTGCGACGGAGTCGCGGGAGCCGCGCTTCCGGGGCTTCTGCATACCCCCAGCGTCCACATCTCAAGTTGCGCTGGGGCAGGTTCAGGGCCTGCGAGGCGGCTGCAATTCCACGGAGGTGGCGCAGGCACGTCTCCGTCCTGGCCTGCCTTCCGCGAGGCTTCGTGCTCGAGGTGGTGACCCCAACGCCGAGGTCGACTCCGACCTATGGCTTCACGTCGAGACGCACGAGCGCGCCGATCTCCACCAACTGGTCCGGCAGTGCCAGGTCAGAGACACCGATGGTCGTGCTGGTGGGCCAGTGTTCTCCGAAGTACGCGGCGTGAAGGCGTGCCGTCGCGTCGAAGTTCTCCCGCAGGTTCTTCACCAGCACCGTGCTCTCCACGATTTGGCTGCGCTTGGCCCCGAAGTGCTCCAGCACCAGGTCCAGATTGGCCAGCGTGGTTGTGACCTGGAGCTCGAAGTCGCCAGCACCCACGAAGTTGCCGTCACGGTCATGAGACACCTGCCCAGACACGTACACCGTGTCACCGACCTGGATTGCCTGGCTGTATCCGTAGGGCGACTCCCACGGCATACCAAAACCGAATCCCCTCGCCTGAACAGGCATGACTCGCTCCCTAGTGCTCTTGACCTATTTCGGCTTGTCAAGGTGAGGCTGGGTCGTCGAGGGCCAGGCCGGTGCCGCTTCTGAAGCCGGCGAGGTTCTCGGGCCGGTACAAGATCATGCAGCAAGTGTAAACAGTCTTTTGGCTAAATAAGCCGCAGATCGACCTCCGAGTCATATTAGGGATGAGGCTATGACATACCCCACAGCGTTGCGGAGGAAGGAAAACAAGATTACGAGACGCTAGTAGACCGGCAAGGGAAGCCGTCTCGCACTGAAAGAAGAACTTCACCATGAAGACACCGCTGCAGAAGGTCGCCATCATCACTGGAGCCTCGCAGGGCATCGGCGCCGCCCTGGTAGACGCCTACCGCAAGCTCGGCTACGCCGTCGTCGCCACCTCGCGCTCCATCACCCCGACCGACGACCCGGACATCCTGACCATTCAGGGCAACATAGCCGACCCTGCCACCGCCGACCGTGTCGTCGCTGCCGCAATCGACCGCTACGGCCGCGTCGACACCCTCGTCAACAACGCGGGCATCTTCATCGCCAAGCCCTTCACCGAATACACGCTGGATGACTACGCTGCCTACACGGGTACAAACCTCGACGGGTATTTCCGCATCACCCAACTCGCCGTCGAGCAGATGCTCGAGCAGGGCAGCGGCCACATCGTCAACATCACCGCCAGCATTGTCGACAACCCCGACGCCCGCGTGCCCTCCGTGCTGGCCGCTCTGACCAAGGGCGGGCTGCAGTCCGCCACGAAGTCCCTGGCAATCGAGTACGCCACCCGGGGCATCCGCTCTAACGCCGTGTCTCCCGGCACGACCAATACCCCCATGCACCCGCGCGAGGCCCACGACACCCTCGCCGCTCTCCAGCCGGTCGGCCGGTTGGGCGAGCTGAGCGATGTCGTGGACGCGGTGATGTACCTGGAGAACGCCTCATTCGTCACCGGGGAGATCCTCCACGTTGACGGCGGCATGAGCGCAGGCCACTGAATTGGGAACACAAGCAAGGGGCAGCACGAACGACACGGAAGCGATCCTGCGTGGTGTTCTCGACCGGTGGAGGGATGCCGTCGACCGGCACCAACCCGACGAAATCGCCGAACTTTTCACGAAGGATGCGATCTTCCAGGGGTCGCACCCCTACACCGTAGGCCGGCAGGGCGTGGCCGACTACTACGCCTCCCAGCCCGAAGGCCTGTCCGCCTCCTACCGCATCATGGAGAGCAGGCGACTGTCACCCGACCTCGTGCTCGGGTACGCGGCCGTGGACTTCTCCCTCACCGACCAAACCGTGGTTGACGCCAAACTTGCCGTCCTGATCAACCGTTCGGACGACGGATGGCTCATCGCCCACTACCAGGTCTCCCTTCTCGCGCCCTAAAGCCAGCCCAAGGTCGCGAAATTACAGCTTTGGGTGTGGTCGCACAGTGGGCTGGGGATCTGGACGTCGGCCAGGCGCACGAAGCGGAGCTCCGGTAGCACGACTTGTTTTCCAAAACACGTCGTCTGCCACGGGAGCTCCGCTCTTCGTTCAAATGTGTGATCAGCCGCGAGATCGGCGTACTTCGCTACCGAGCTGGTCAACAGCAGCCTGCCGATCCACATCCGAGCGCCCTTGTTGAGCCACCTCAACATCCAGACCACCCGCGGGTACGTCGCGGTCGTCGACGACGACATCATCCGGCACTACCAGGAGCATCTGCGCCGACGGCACCAAGTTCGGCCCGAGGGTGAATACCTCGAGACGACCAACCAGGAATGGGACGCGTTCGAGGAGCACTTCGACCGCCGAAAGGTCGAGCTCGGCTCCTGCTGACGCCCCTATGACACCCCCCTGCCAGCACGAACACGTCTGCTTCTCGGAACTTCACTTTGAAGACCGTCAGTTGAGGCGGTCTGATCGCTGGCGGCTGGTCAAGGCAGGAGCGGTCGGGTCGCGGTCCAGGCGACGAGTCGCTCATGGACCGGGCTGGGTGCCAAATAGCGGACCAGGCTTCCCAGATGGGTCGTCAGGTTCTTGTGCGACCGCAGCTCACGGATCTGCTCGATGGGAAGATCGCGCCAGCCCTCAGCGAGACCAGCGGCCTGTGCCGGCGTGAAGGTCAGTGTGTCGAGCGTGTCGGACGCCAGCGCCTCGGGACTCCAGTCGGAGTCGGTGTCGTCAGGCCCTAGCTGATCGATCACCCACATCCGGAGCATGAAGTCCTGCTGGGCCACCCTCGCGGAGGCTCCCTCGGCATGCGCCGGTTCGCGAGCAGCGACAGCTTCGCCCATTGGCGACGGGCTTCTTGGGGATGGCTGGGGTTGTAGGCCTGTCCTTGCGCGGCGACCCGTGCCGTCTCAAGTTGCTGACCACGGGCGTCACGGATGAACATCTGCAGTTGGTCGAGCGTCCACGTGCTCAAATCGCGGCCTGGCTTCCTCCGCGCCAAGCGAGAGCAAACCCAGCGACGGGCACGGAGGCCATCCGTGGACCTGGGAATCCCCACTCGCCGCCTTTCGGAGTCCGGATGAACCAGCCCAAGGCGGTTGTTGGCATCCACAAGCAGTCATTGCAGGATGACCTGGATGCCTTGCTCGTCGAAGATTTCCAGCAGCAGATCAAACAGAGTGGCCACGCCATCGGCGGTCTCCTGCCTTTCCACCAATCGGGCCCTGGCCCCGGCCGAATGCTGCCATAGCAGGGTGAAAGGTGGGGTGGCACCCCAGCCCCGTCTCAGGCAGTCGATAAGAGCGTCGAGGTTCCAGCCGAAGTACCCGCCGGGGCCGTTGATGCCTTCGCCCAGTGTGCAGTAGAAGCTGTCGATGTTGACGATATGTCCGCCGTCCAACGTGAACACTTGATGGTCGGGAGCGTCGGGCCTGTCCCCCCGCTGGTACTCCCGAGACCACAGAGCCACCGACAGCCAGATGTGTCGACCCTCGGCATCAAGCTCGTGCCACATGCCAGTGCGGTTCAGTTGCCCCGTGCGGATCAGATCCCACACAGCGTCCGCTCCAGGCAGGGCTTGCTCACACCACAACGTCACCGTGAGGTCGACAAAGTCGGTTCCCCGGGTAGAGGACTGGACGTCGACAACGGTGACCTCGTTGACGAAGTAGGACCCCATGGTGGCACCGCCAGCGTCGAGGAGGTCCATCCAGGCGTTCCCCGCCACGGCGCGACGACTGCCGACGTGGTCAAGGCTCTTCAGCAAGCGCCCCTGCGGGAGACAACCCGCGAGGTGCACTCGGCGCGCTCCCTCCTCCTCCGGCAGTGGCGCGAACAACCCATCGGCCTCATGAGCGAAGCCCCAGAAGTCAGCGTCGTCCTCATCGGAGGTCAGAGCGCACTTCTGCCCCTCCCTGCCACGGACTGATGTTCGCATCGCTCTCCCCATGAGAGCGCCGATCCTACCGGCGGCCTCTTGCCTGCGGGATTGTCGCTCACTGTCCGCTTCCCACTGAGTCCAGCTCCATCGATCTCGGAGGCCCTTTGACGAGTCACATACCCCTGTACACCCGCGAGGGTGAAGTGCAGAGAAGCATGTCTGGTCACGAGGGCGTCAGCAGCGCCGGTTGCCAGCCGGATGAAGTGGTTGTCGGCTTGAGCCTGTGAAGCTGGCTCTGGTGAGGATGGCTGCCCAGGTTTACGCGCTCCGTCCCCACTACGGGTCTGTGTCTCTGGGCTCACGCGCGCCGCAGAACTCTCCTGGTGGTACCGGTGCGTGCCTGAGCGCGGCCCAGAACTACCCCAAGCCGTCGGCGTGACGGTCCTTCACGGGTCCTTAGGTGCATGGTCGCACTCCCTCGGTGGTTTGGCAGCGTGGTACCAGGGGCCTTCGCCGGCCCCTGGACCCCGCTGCCCCACCGCTTCCCGGCGCGAATCGGTTTCGTCGTGGCGCAGATCGTGCGCGCCGGAAAACGGCGGGGTCGTGCGTGCGCGCAGGCCCATAGCCCGACACAGCCACGATGGGGCGGTTCACTGACAACTCCAGACCGGGATGAGGTGAAGGGTCCTGGCGCTGAGGTGGGTTTGTCCGATATTGAGTGCTGCCGCAGGGTGATTCCAGGACGACACGATGTCCACTGGTGCGAGCGCAAAAGCCTGGGCGGCCACGGTGGCGCTGCCAGGTGTAACGGAGCGGCTCCTGATAGGACAAGAGAGCGCACCCCTCATATGGGCTCTGACCTGCGCAGATTACTCGAACAACCAAGATCGGTGGAACCGTTAAGCAGTTCCGCCGACCGTGGTGAACGATCGGCAGGCCTGAGTGCAAAGTTTCCTCAGCCATGGCACGCAGTCCCAGAAACCGCACACCGCGGTTCAACAGCCTGGCACAGCGACTGAGCAACCCGGCACCACGATTCCACGATCCGGGTACCACGATCCGTCAGACGTATCAGATTGACGTGGTGTACATGATTCAGGGCTGGAGCGAGCGCGGCAGGACAGAGGGATACATGAGTGTGTCGCTCAGCGACACGGCCGACAGGCGGAGTTAATTGACTTCCTGCTCATGTACGTTAGGTTCATCTAGTCGGCATGACAGCCGTCCCTCATGAACCGTCAGCCAATACCCCCTTTGCGCGGAGGGCCCGTTGGGAGCAGTACGCAGACTGGTCGACGCCGATACAGGCGAGCCGGTCCCCTATGCGCCGTACGCCTTCTCCGGCAGGCATACTCAGGTTGACAAGGCCCGTGTTGAGGCGATCACCGAGTCCAAAGCGTTTACGCCGAGCCAGAAGTTCCTCGTCCTGTGGTGGATCGGGGTCTCGCCCGAGGGCATGGAGCCGCTGAGGGCGACGGGTGCGGACATCGCCAAACGCGTGGGAATGTCCACCGACGCCGTCGGGAAGATCAACAGGAAGTTGGCCAAACACCGCATCCTGGTCATCCGAGGACGTATCGGTAACTACAACTTCTACCGCATCAGCCCGTACATTGCCTTTCACGGAACGGGTATTGAGCAGCGTGAAGCGGTGAAGACGTGCAACCCTCCGGACATCCCCGGATTCGATGAGAACGTCCCTGCACGGTGGGAGGCCCAGTGATCAGCATCGACGACAAGCAGAAGAACCTCGAGCTGCTTGAGAAGACGGCCGGCATGAGCGCCAACCAGCGTCTCGTCGTCATGCTGTACGCCCTGCATCCGACTGATCGGTCCGGCGCCGTTCTGGAGACGGCCGCAAACCTGGCCAAACTCGTCGGGATGGCCCCTCCGGTCTTCTCCCGCACCCGCAAGCAGGTGATCGAAGCTGGCTGGCTTGAGGAGACCGAGAGGATCGGGCACATCAAGTACTACCGCCTTGACCCCAAGCGCATGGGCGAGAACGTCGTCGTCCGCCTCCGGCGCGCAACCTGACATCCTGCAGACCGCACCTCATGTACGTCACGTCAATGAGGTGCGGTCTGCAGGACGTTTCCCTTGATCTCAAGGCAAGCTATACGGCGCTCCGCGCGATGGTCCGCGTCGCTTCTGCCTACTTGCAGTATGGGGCGCGTGCCAGCAGCAGATTCTGTCGGGGACGCGGACCTGCCATGTTTAGCGCTGCAGGCGGTTGACTTCTTACATAGTCGGGCTGTTTTTTTCTGAGGGGGCTGCCCCATGGCCGACTCTCCCAGCGCGAGACCGAGCCCTGTCCCTCTCTCACCGGGCTGCCGGCGGCAGCGGCGTCCGCCGGCACGTCGACCGAGCAGGACACCTCCTGCAGGCACAGAAGGGACGGTGGTGCCTCACCGGTCGATTCCCCCCTGTGGACACAGCTCGCGCGAATCGTATACCGAGCCCGCATCCCCTTCGGGAGACGCCCGCCCGAGGCCAGCAAGGGAGGACAGTCACCGACAGGTACGAACGAGATGTCCGGCAGACTGACCGTAGGGGAGTCCGCGCCCCCGGCTGCGAACATCCACCCGAGGCAACCCAGCTCTCGTCCCATGGAGATTTCTCGCCATCCCTTGGGAGTCGTTAGTGCGCGAGCAGGAACGGCTCGACGTCCGCATCAGACATCGACAACGCACAGATCGACAACTCGTCGATTGAAAACAGACCTGCACCAGGACACTCGTTGGTCAGCGGTCTTCGAAAGCTGGTTCTGGATCACTTTCAGCGTCAGAGCCACAGAGGGTCACCACAACCACGATCATGAACGGGCTCGCGCCGGGAGGAGGACTCGCTTGCGGAGCAGCCCGAAACCAAGTCGGCCGAACATCCGCCGCTGGAGCATCTTGATCTTGTTCCTGTGGTCTTCGACGGCACGGAGCTGTAGGGCAGGCTGAGCTCGGCGACGACAGGGTCGAAGTCCTGGGCGAGACCCGTGCCTCAGCCGTGCAGGGCAGGCAGGTCGTCCGCTTGTACGCGCTCAATGCACCGCTCACGGTGCCGGCCCTGGCGGCCGTTCATCAACTCAGTCAAAGCGCACACACGTTGCACTGTCCGCTCGAGAGCGTGACAACGGGCAAGGACGCCCTTCAACTGCCGGGTCTGATCGTCGGCGAAAGGGCCGTGCCGACGTGTCAGTCGGCGCCGTTCAGAGCAGGGCTTTTCGGAGGCAGGTTGTTGCGGAGGGAGACCTCGCGGAGCCGCAGCACGTTCCGTCTCCCGACACTCTGGCCGCCGGAGTTGCAGCACTCGCGGAGTTGCTCGAACGGTCGGCAGGCGATGGTGCAACCATCAGCCATCTCTGTTGAAGGTAGAGCTCGTAGGGGACGCGGAGGCTGGGGCGGTTGCTCCATTTTCCGCCGAGGAGTTCGTCCGCAGAGGTTGCGTGTGTGGACTGACAACGATTCCGCTCACGCTTGCACGCCATCGGGTTCCGCACACGATTGAGGATCTTCTGTGACTCGGGAACCTTGCGAGCGTCTTCTGCGAGACTGGGTTTCTGATCACGCTTCGGCATACTTGGGTGGCCGTGCTTCCGCGGCCCTTGCTCAGGCGGCCGCGGCCCCGCCGTCCCGCCGGGCGACGACCATGGCCATGTCGTCGTCCAGCTGACCGCCGGTGTACTCCTGTAGATCGGTGACGACCCTGTGGAGCAACGTCTCGGGCTCCTGATCGACCCACCTGGCGACCCGTTCGGCGAGCGGGTAGAAGACACCGCTTTGGTCACGGGCCTCGCTGACACCGTCGGTGTACAGCATCAGGCGGTCGCCTTCGCCGAACGAGAAGGTCGCGGGGAGATACAGGTTGCCGGAGATCGCGCCGAGGCCGAGGGGCGGAGCCGGCTCGGGCGCCACGAGTGCGGTCGCGGCAGGGCCGTCGTGGCGCAGCAGGAGAGGTGGCGGGTGCCCGCAACTGATCAGGTGCACGACCGGCTCGTTGTCCGGGATGTCCACGACGGCGGCAGTGACGAATCGTTCAGCGGCGTCGTCCTCGGACCCGGAGAACTCCGCGAGGCCCCAGCGGACGGCACCTTCCATGTGGCCGACCAGTGCCGGCAACGGAATCTGGTGGTGGGACGCGGCCCGGAAGGCGCCCAGAACGACCGCGGTGTCACTGATCGAGGCCAGGCCTTTACCGCGAACGTCCCCGATGAGCAGCCGGGTGGAACCAGAGGTGCGGGCCACGGCATACAGATCACCGCCGATGCACGCATCGACCTCCGCGCCGCGGTACTGCGCAGCGAGCCGGACCGGGCCGGCCCGTTTTGGTAGAGGGCGCAGTACGACGCGCTGTGCCGCGTCGGAGACGGAGCGGGCCCGGACGAGCTTCTGCTGGCCCCGGTCCCGCAGGTGCGTGAAGAACACCAGGAAGGCACAGAGTGCAGCAAGGGTGCCGAGTTCGACGAGGACACTCTCTGTGCGGAGAATGTGACGCTCCGCACCTGCCGCAATCAGGGATAGCACGCTGAGTGACCCGATGAGTGCAGTGAGGCGCGGACCAGTGCTGAGTGCGACGACCGCTACGGCGACCTCCAGCACATGGGCGAGGTGGATATCCGGTGGCAGGAACGCGTCGGCCACGGGGACAGCAACGATCACTGCCAGAGGGCCGAACAACCACATAAGATGCGGCCCGCTCTGGCGCCACACCTTGGAGCCCTCGGCTATCGATCTGATGCTGGTCACAGCGCTCACATTGTGCTCCCGTGCTCGACCCCTACGCAGCAACGCCTGACCGTCCACCAGTCATCCCTCCTGCGAGGGTGGCTCGATGTCTTTCGTCAAGCGTGTCGTGAGGTTCTGGGTTCGTAGAAGGTGCTGTCGCTGAGCATCGCGAACAGCACGTTGATGCGGTGGTGGCCCAAGAGGAGAGACCTCGGTATGGGTCTTCCTGCGGGCTCGACATCGGTCGTAGTCGGTGCTGGAGCGGGATCGTGCTGCAGCGAACGCGGGCAGGAACATCGCGGACTTGAGCTACCGGTTGCCGCCTCTGGATCTGTGTCCGCCGTGGATGGAGGTGCCTGACCATTTGGTCGTGGGCGTGAGGTCGGCGTAGGAGGCCGGGGGAGCCGGTAGGGAAGCTTGTGCGGTCGCCGGCGGTGACCCGCAAGGTAGCGATTGCCTTGAGCGCATCCCCCGGAATCAAGATCAGGACCGCGGAAAGAGGGGAAGACGCCGATGTTCACCACGGCGGGGACTGCGGCAGTCATGACCTGACCGTATGCACATCGCCGTCCATGCGGGTGGACCAATTTCTGGGCAGAAGAGCGGCCCACTTCGCGCCGAACGGTCAGGCGAGCCACAGAGCCCCGCCCGTTGAACCAGTTGCACCGCGAAGTCGGACCGCCGCGTTGCATGCTCGGGCCACATTCGAAAGCGGGTTAGTACTCGAGCTCTGTAGATCGCGATCCTGCCCTGTCTGCAAAATTGGTCTACGTATGCGTCCTAGAAATGGACCACATTTCGGCGCAATTGGGTCAGTAGCGTTGCAAACGTGACCGCGACAGGAACCACGGACGCCTGCAGCGCCCCACCGAGCGCACGTGCCACCGACGCCGGTGTCAGCCGACGGCCCGTTCGCCGCACCCCGGCCTCGACAGGGGTCCCGGCGGAGCACGCTTACGTGCTGAGACGACCGGTGCAGCCCGGTCAGAGGCAGAGAGTGTATGGCCAGTGGCCTGCCGTGCTCGGTAGCTCGGTCACATCCTGCCCCAGACCTATCCAACCACCAGACAACCGAGCAGTTGGTGAACCGCATCGCCGGTGGACGCAGAAGGGGATAGTAATGAGCAGTTCCACAGAGACGGCAGTCTCCGAGGTTCCGACGGCCATCGAGACAGTCAGCCCGGCGATAGCCCTCCTCGACGCTCAGGGGACGGTGGTCGGATGGTCGCAAGCAGCACAGCAACTCGTGGGTTACTCGGCCGCGGAAGCGGTGGGGCAGTCGGCCGCTGTCCTGTTGGTGGCCGCTGACGACCGAGCAAAGGTTTCACGGGCCGCACAAGAGAGCACCCTCTGGGGCCGCTGGTCCGACATCGCGCGGGTACGCCACCGCGACGGCCGCAGCATCGACGTGCGCCTGTGCGTGTCAGCGCTGTCCGGGCAGGACGGCCTGGACTCGTGGGTGGTCTGGGCGACCGACAAGGCCTTGCTTCCCGCGTGGCCCGCTGGGGCCACAGCACCAGTGCCGCCCCTCGCTACGCTGCTGCTAACGAGTCGCGTGCCGATCGGTGTCGTCATAGGGGACAGGCACCTGCGCTGTGTCCGGGTGAACGACACCCAGGGCGCCTTGGACGGCACCCCTCTCCCCCAATGGCTGGGTCGCAGACTGACGGAGGTGGCGCCCGGGACGGGGTCCGAATCGCTGGAAGCAATAATGCACCAGGTCCTGGAGAGCGGGGACTCGGCGATGGACGTGGACTACCAGGCCTCGCTGCCAGCAAATGTGCGAAACAACCGCATGTTGACAGCGTCAGTCTTCCGCCTCGACGACGCGCAAGGTCGTGCGATGGGCGTGTGCACTGTGAGTGTGGATGTCACCGAGAGCCGACGGGCGCGAGAGCGTTTGGCAATCCTCGGCGAGGCCAGCAGGCGTATCGGTACCACGTTGGACGTCATGCAGACAGCGCAGGAACTGGCCGACCTCGCTGTACCTTTTCTCGCGGACTACGCCACTGTGGACCTGGCGGAGTCCGTCCCACTCGGCGAGGAGCCCTTGGCCCACCTTGGCCCACAGAACGGGCGCATCCCCGTCTTCCGCCGCGCGGGCCTGGCATCGATCCACCCGGGAACGCCGGATTCCCTGTTCGCTCGCGGAGAGCCGGTATTCGTCTCGCCCACTTCGCCCTTCACCAGTGTCCTGCGCTCCGGGAAATCCCACTTCGTGCCGATACTGGACGCTTCCTCGGGCACATGGCTGGACCATCACGGCGCGGTGCGGGCGGAGAAGATCCGCAAGCACGCCATGCACTCGTTGATGGTCGTCCCGATCCACGCCCGAGGCGTAGTGCTGGGTGTGGCGGTCTTCGTGCGGACGGAGGACCCCAGGCCGTTCGAGGAGGACGACTTGCTCTTGGCCGAGGAACTTGTCAACTGGGCAGCGCTGGCCCTGGACAACGCCCGCCAGTATGTGCGCGAACGCTCTGCGGCTCTCGCCCTGCAGCGGCTACTGCATCCCCACCGCCCCGCGGGCGGCTCTGCCGCTGATGTGGCCTGGTGCTACCTGCCGACCGACAGCTATCACGGCATCGGGGGTGACTGGTTCGACGTGATTCCCCTCTCCGGCGCCCGCGTCGCCCTGGTCGTCGGCGACGTGGTCGGACACGGTATCAATGCAGCGGCGCAGATGGGCCAACTCCGCACCGTCATGCACACCCTCGCGGAGATGGACATGCCTCCCGACGAAGTACTGTCCCGCCTCGACGAGCAGGCGATCCGCCTCACCGAGGCAGAAGCCGACCCTCGGCACCCGGACAGCACCACGATGGCTGCCACATGCTTGTATGCGGTCTACGACCCGATCACCCGGTACTGCGTCATGGCGCGGGCCGGCCATCCCCCGCCCGCGGTCATCGACCCGCACGGCCATGTCACCTTCCCCGACCTGCCCACCGGAGCGCCACTCGGCCTTGAACTCGTTCCGTTCGAGTCCGTAACTTTGAAACTCGCCGAAGGAAGCGTGCTCGCCCTCTACACCGACGGTCTGATCGAGGCCCGCGGCCGGGACATCAGCGCCGGCATGAACCGTCTGCGCGCAGTTCTCGCACGGCCCGCCCACACACTGGACGATCTGTGCTCGTCCACGGTGGACACCCTGCGGGCCAAGCCGCCGAGTGACGATGTCACGCTGCTCCTCGCACGGACCCACTCACTGAGCGCAGACCAGGTTGCTTCATGGCAGTTCCCCAGCGATTTCGCCGTTATCAGCCGTGCCCGAACTCTTGCTACGCGGCAGCTGACCCGGTGGGGACTGGAACATCTAGCCGAGTCCACAGAGCTGATCGTCAGCGAACTGTTCACCAACGCCATCGTTCACGGCAACGGCGGCTGTAACAGCGACCGCAGAGTCGGCCTCCGACTCATCCGCCACGAGATGCTGACGTGTGAAGTCTCCGATGCGAGCCATTGCCACCCGCTTCTGCGACACCTCCGCACCACCGACGAACACGGCCGTGGCCTCTTCCTCGTCACTCAACTGTCCCACCGATGGGGAACCCGCCACATCTCGGACGGCAAAGTCATTTGGGTGGATCAGCAACTGCCAGCCAGTCCGTGAAGTTATTACCCGCTCGACTTAAGCGCTTGGGGGGCAGTGCCTGTGCCCTGCGGAGACCGACAGCTCGTACACACTTGCAGTTCGAGGGCTCAGCGAATGTCTCAGGCGTCAACCTGGTTCCCGATCTCTGACGACCCGTCAACCATACTTCGGCGACTAATGCGAGCTGGTGTGCTGTCAGCTCGCCATCCTTGACTGCACTGCCCTTCAGAGGGTGTACCACGCTCGCCGACACGGGCTGCGGTGGGAGGGCGATGCGAAACCGGTGGGATCGCGGAGCTGTTGGTAAGACGGCGCGGAGGGTCGACGCTAATCGGACGGACGATGCGACCATGCGCTACGTCTTCTTGTTACAGGTGTCGCATGGTGCGCTATTGACCCGGAACCTCCAGGAATTCCGAAGTGGTTCAGAGCGACAGGAAGGCACGGCTCGATGTCAAACGTGGTACCGGTGATCAACCGGATTCGCCATGGCGGAACGCTCCGGCAGGCATTCTTGCCCGCGGTGGTTTCCGTGGTGGCCTCGTTTACCGCGCCGATCCTCGTCTGATCGAGAAACCACAACCTTGCACGCCGGCACCGAGTACATGGCACCGAAACGGCAAGCCAGATGCAGTGAATGCCGAAACACGCAGAGAAAGAACAAGAAAGTGAACGACACCAAGCAGTGCAGCGAAGATCTGGCGATCCTCGACCAGCTCAACAAGGACTACGTCCACTCCGACCAGACCAGTGATGCTAAGCGCTTCAGCGAGTTCCTCGCCGAAGACTTCATCGTGCAGACTCCGGGTGTTACCCGCAATCGTGCCGAGTTCCTCGAATACATCGCGCAGCCGCGGCCCTTCAAGGATCTCGCTGTGCACGACGTCAATATCCGCATCCTCAGTGATGTTGCTCTGATTCATGGTCGCGCGACTTACACCATGATCGCCGACGGAGCGGAGCAGGAAGCTCTGTACACGGACGCGTACCAGAAGCGTGAAGGCACCTGGGTCTGCGTGTCTGCCTGTGCGATCGCTCCGGGCACCTAATGCGCCCCTGCGAGGCTGCTGGTCGCGAAGCAAACGCGCTCTTGGGTAAGGACCACTCCCAAGAGCCAGTCACGGCAACAAGCCGAGACCGGCCGGCGGCCTCGCACCAGTACTCACCCAGACGAGAAAAAGCACGAACAAGATCAGCAGAATCGGCACCGTTGCCGCCGCTGACACAGGCGGCCACAACGGTGCCGTCCGCATTGCTGCTGATCACGACCTCGTGATCCTGTCGGGCATGCCCTGCTCGTAGTCATCGCCATGGGGCTTCCGCTGAACGTCGGTGGCTGGGGCCCTCGGGAGGGTGTAACGGCCTGGGCCTTCGGCGCGGCCGGGCTGGGTGCGGAGACGGGTCTGACGGTCGCGGTGGTGTACGGCGTCCTCAGCTTCGTCGCGAGCCTGCCGGGCATCCCGGTGCTGCTCGCCCGGTCGTACGCGGGCTTGCGGAGCCCCCGGACCGGGACGGCACCGGAGCCCGCCGACGGCAGCGGGCGGACCGCGGCGCCGGCCGGCGAACCGGTCTCTCCGCGAGTGGTGAGGACGCCGAAGGCGGTTCGTGCGCTTCCGCCGCAGGTGGGGAAGGCATTCGCGGCGGGGACGGACGGCACGGAGCGTACCCCCCATGCGCTCCGTTCCCTGATTCCCCTGCCGTCATTTGCCTCCCGTGTCGCGGGCGATCGCGCAGGCCACCAGCGGGTCGGTGGCCAGGGGAAGGCAGGGGCCGTGCTGTTCGAAACTGCCCACGGGCAGAACGGCGACCTGGCGGCCCGGACGGGCCGCCCGCGTCCGAACGTCCTGCGAGGTGTCCGAGGGCAACACCCCGGTGGTGTGCACGGGCGGGGGTCCGGGCACGGCCGCGTCTCCCGTCGGCGACGACCCAGCAGTGTCCGCAGTTCCCGAACCGCTCATTTTTTCACGGCCTTTCGTCTCGTACCGCCTGCGCTTACCAG
>NZ_LMWH01000288.1 GCF_001507435.1 Streptomyces sp. NRRL F-5122 | reverse complement strand
ATCTCCTGGCTCTTCGGCTACCGCAGACTCACCGTCCGGTACGAGCGAAAGGGCAGCCACTTCCTGGCCTTTCTCGGACTCGCAGCAGCCCTGACCTGCTACAAGAAACTCGCGAAACTCACCACGTGAGACAAGCTCTTAGTTGGCTGTCTTCGGCTGCATCACCGCTCCAACCTCAGCCGCACCATACCGCCCCCGACGAAGTCGCAGGACTCCACCACTACGACTGGCACGCCCTATCAGCCGCAGAACGTGGCTGCAGGAGACGCTAGCTACTACGGCACGGCCGTGGTCGCTTCCCCCATCCAGCAACTCGGCATCGACCTCGGCCTGTTCAAAGCCACCGAACTGCGTGTCGACGGGAAGGCCGAGCCGTAAGACCCTGAGCGGGTATAGCCGCGAGACGAGTACCAGGCTGTTCAACAGCAGCGAAAAAACGGGACCGCTAAGCTCCTCGGTGGCGGAAGAATCATCCTGTGACTCAGGAAACAGGCCTTGACGCCGGTACTCGGGAGCTTCTTCAAGCGGTCTACGCCCTAATGAGGCAGCGGGGTGACTGGCCCACTTTCACTGCAGTGGACCTGTGGGCCGACAGAGAGATGGGCATCGAGGACGCTCAGGCCGCGCTTCTCGCTGTTCCTGATGCCTATCTCTTCCGCCCCTGGCAGGCACACGGCTTCTCCAGCAACGACACGGTCCGACTGACCCTCCGAGGGGTAGCCGCATGCGAGGACGGCGCAGAGGACCTGCAACTGCTGGCGCGGTTCGTGGCCTGGACGGTGGATCTCGAGCGCAATGACACCAGCTCGGCAGAGACCGCGCTCATCGCCAGAAGTGAGGCCTTCGCCGCTGACGAGGGCCTGCGTATCGACGAGCTGGACGGCCCGAACGAGCAGAGCGCAGCCGTCACACCCACAGCTTTGGACGGCATCGTGCCTGCCCCCTCTGCAGCATCCCGGGACGCCGACGACGGGGACGTTCCAGCGGACGTAGAGGTGGCACGCGGGAAAGTGGGGCGTGTCAGACTTCTCGCATATCTGCTCCCGGGGTTCTGGGCGAGCAGCGGCTGGCGGGCGGAGAAGCCCTGGCAGTGGCAACTCACCGTGGATCGGCCGCGCCTGCGACCCTACCGGCACGTGTACGGGGTGGACGGACTCCTGGGCTACGCCGAGACCGTGGAACGCGAGCGCGCAGCGGCGGCGTCTGCGCTGATACACGGGCTTACCGATACCCCCAGTGCCACGGCCGCAGCCGAGACGCCCACAGGAGCCGCCGAGGTGCGGCTGGCGCCAGCCCAGGACCACAGCCTTGATGTGCTGCTCACCTTGTTGCGCGAGGAGATCGTGGACTCGTGCCAGGCGCCCCTGCGCGCAGACCTGTACGACGAGGCGATCTTCGCCGCCTTCCGGCGGCTGGAAGACGAGGTACAGCAAAGGTCGGGCAGCTCCGCTATCGGAGACATGCTGATCAAAGCCGCCTTCAAGGAGAAGACGAACCCGATCCGCATCTCCGACCGTGATGGCGACATGGACCGCATGGTCCAGCTGTTCGCCGGCGCCGTCGGGCTCTTCAAGGGAGACCGCTCCCACAAGGACCGGCCCAGTCTGCCGTGCGTGTCACGCCGAGAGTGCCTGCGCATTCTCGCCCACGCCAGTTCCCTGCTGGACCTCCTTGACCGCGACATCGAACGTGCGCCAGCCGTCCGCGGATACCAGTACGACCAAGGAGACCTCACGCTGTGGGTCGACCAGGCCGGATCCCAGGTCAGAGCTTGGCTGGACGAGACCGTGCCGCTGACCACACGCAGTTTCCGGCCCGGGACGCTGGTGGCAGACGTCTCTGCCGTCTCCCCCGGCGAGCACCGCGTCCATCTGGTCGACGGAACCCGCCACGGGCCAGCTCACACGGTGTGGCTCGTGCGCGACCCGCGACGCTCGACATGGCACCGCATCGTGGAAGTAGATGTCCCCCTCTACGGGGACGCCCTCGGGCAGCAACTGCTCGAGATCTCCGGGGTCCGGCTGGAAGTTCTGGAAGCCGGAGTTGCCAGTCAGCGTGTCGTCCCAACCCGCGAGGCCTATCAGGTAGGCCACTACGTCGAGTGGCGCTCTTCACGCTCACGGGAGCTGGTCGGGCCTGCCTGGGCGCGCGACCACGTCAGCGGCCCGCTCCGACCTATCTGGGATGGCTCATCTGTGTTCGATGGCCAGCCGAGCGCCCCTGTGCACGACGAACGTCTGATGCGGATCAGCATCGAGCCAGGATTTCTGCGCCTGCGCCGCGGGGACACCGTTCCGCTGCGCGTCCTGGGCCACTACACCGACGGCACCGCGACATGGACCGCGCTGATCAATGGCCCTGAGGTGCAGGGCGCAGACGAGAAGATCGCGTTCTTCAGAAACAATGTGGTCCACGCGAAGGCTCCGGGCGTCACCACGCTGCGCTGCCAGCACAACGGGTGCTACGCAGAAGCCCGCGTCGACGTGGCTGCCCATCCCCGCTGGACCGCTACCGAATTGCTCACCGGTCTCCCGCCGGTCAGCGGTATCGCCTGGACCCACCAGGGGCTCATCGTCAGCACGCGCGGCCGCAACATCTGGCGGCTCGATGCCAAGGACGGCGCATTCCGGATGATCAGCGCGGTACCCCCAGCGTCCCCTAACGACCAGGGCACGGACACGATCAGCGCCCGGGATGACGGAGAACTCGCGGTCCGCGTCGTCGGTGACCGGCGCATCCTGGTGCTGCACCACGCCGACGACTACCAAAGCAGTGAAGTCGTAGCCCCGGACGCTGAAGGCGTGCCCATGGCCTTCGTGTGGAACGGCGACGCTCTGCTCACCGCCATGCACGACGGTGCGGTATACCTCGTGGAGATGGACGGCACCGCACATGAGTTCACCCGCGTTCAGGGGACCCCGGTCGCCATGGCCAGCGACGCTGATTCCCTCTGGGTCCTCTGCGCCCCCTCCCCGGGCGCCGCCACCGGGCAAGACTGCAACAAACTGTGGAGCATCCCGCTCGCCGACCCAAATCCAGCCCCTGATCTCCTCAGCGATCACAGGATCGCTGGCCTCAACGGCATCACTCTGGCCGGATCATCCATCCTGCTGAGCGACTTCAACGGAGGACGAATATTTAGCCTAAGCAATAACAAGATTCGTGAGGTGGCCGCCGGCCTCATCGCCCCCGGACAACTCACCACCAGCGCCACCAACGACATCTACATCGCCGAGTTCGGTGCCGGAGCAATCCGCCGACTCCTGCCATGACCCAAGTCGAGCGGGGCCGCTTCGAACCGTTAATACCAGCCCCTCTGTCGCGGTAGGGCGGTGCCGGCCCGGTCGCTGCCGCATCTGGACGGTCGTGCCGTCCAGATGCGGCGTCCGCTGTTGTGGGCTAGTTCAACTGCTCTGTGTAGGTGACGTAGACAACCTCGGTCACGGTGTCCAGTCTTTCGTGCACCGCCTTTGTTATGAGGGACTCCCAAGCATCTGCACCGGCCCCGGACTGCAGTCCCGCCATGGCGAAAATATGGGAGGGTGCTTCGACAGTGATGTGCAGGCGGGATTGCTGGCGTTCGACGCTGGCCACTCGGCAATGGCGAAAAAGCTCCGCCTCGGCGGCGGGCATCCCGTACTCCACCCAGCCCCGCTGCTCGAACAGCGCGGCCCACACCTCACTGACGGCGTGCTCGGCTCGAATGTGGCACTGCGTGCACTGCTTGATGCGGCCACCCACCAGGTCCGCGAGCCGAATACGCTTCACCGCCGTGCAGAGCTGGCAGCGGACCGTCCACGGCTCGACGTAGCCTCGGTACCGCTCGGCGGCCGCATAACCCGCCACGGACAGGAGCTGAGCAGCCTGTTCGGCCGTCACCCGCCCGGAAGGGCTGCCGGCGACCTGGGCCTCCTGGCGGTCGAGCACAAGCTTGGATGCGCTCAGCTCAGCGGCGTGGTGACGCCGTACGCGGGTCCATGCTTGCACCCATTCCGGGTGGTCGTTCTCCGGTACTTCGCAGACCTGCAGAAAGGCCACCAACTGCTCCCGGGAACTGGGGATCTGCTGACGGGTGACAATCCGCTGGGCGGCGCTGCTGGAGAGCTTGCCTCCGGCGGCTTTGGCCCGGCGTTCCATATCTCTACGCGAGGGGGCGCCTCCTCTCTCGTGGACATCAGCCAGCCCGGCGCCGAGGTCCGCCAGATCCCGCATCATGCGCGGCTTGGGGATGGATCTGTGATCCGCACTGTGCTGTTCGCGGCGTTCCTCTCTGCGTGCTTCCCGCCATAACCGGTCGGTGGCATCAACGTCCAGGCCGCAGACCATGGCGTACGCGCGGGCGACCTGACGGCCCGGAACGCTCCGGCCGCTGGCCGCGCGCCGCAGCGTCGCTGCGCTATATGCCGAGGTGCGTTGCGCCAGGTCGGCGTAACTTAGGCTCTTGCGGGCACGGCCCTCGCGCAAGAACTCGGCAAGTGCGGCTCTTGCTGTGCCCGGCCAAGGCACAGCGCGTTCTGGCCTCCCCATGTCCGCGGCCCCGTCACGAGCACGGGGCCGCGGCCAGCCTGGAGCTCCTGCGGCATGCCAGTTCGTTTCCGGTGAGCGCGGCCAATGTGGCCATGGCCGTTGCGGCCTGAGCGGTCACGCTCAGAACGTCGGTCAGTCCGAGCCCCGCCACCACGAGAACAACCACTACGATGACCACTGCGACAGCGCTCGCGGGTGTCACCCTGGCCCAGCTAGGAAAGCGGGGCACACGGCGTGTTGGGCAGATGAAAGAATGCTTGAGCAACGGGTCCTCCTGACCTCAGACTCATGTCGATGGTGGCCTGGCGGCCACGCTCCTGGCTCCAAAGTGATCCGGGCCGCGAGGAGTTGGCGCTCCTCAACGACATCCGAAATCCTGCCAGGAGCCGCACCGGCGCAGGACCAATGCGGCGCAATGGTTCAGGTCTGTGTCAGGCTCCAAATCCGTTTCTGCAGCCGTGTGTGGACCACGTATGCCACGCACAGCCCACTTTTCACGCTGGCACGATCTGCATCAACGCGTTGACCTGCATGTGCACGCGCAGCCTGTCGGTACACCAACCATCATGATCGTTTAAAAGACGCGGGAAAAGTCACTTCGGTCCGCCTCTGCTTGCCGGGGTGACTTCTGCCTGACACGCTCTTGGCCGCCGGAGTTCGCACCTCGGCTTCTCCCTGACGCTCCTGGCTCCACCTTCAGCAACAGGGGACTTCAGCAGGATCACGTTGGCGCGTGGCTTGCTGCGGGGCCGGTCCACAAGATGGGTCCGGCCCCCTTCCATTCGAGGTACACGCTGACGGTCGCGCCATCGACGCCCAACCGCACTAGCCGACCAAAGCCCCGAGCCGTGGACATGCCATGGTCAGGTTGCGTTCGAGCCATGCCACGCGCAGCTGCGGCGCCAGTGGCAGCCCACGGCGGCACGGACATGGCCGACCCTGTCGCCGAGGACCGGCGGGTTCTTCCAGGCTGGGCCATCAGTCCAGGCCGTGCACCATTCTGGCCGCAGAATGCACGTGGTAGGCGAGACGCTGCGGTACTACGGCATAGTCCTTGGCTCCGGTGCTGCCCTGAGTCAGCAAGATCGATGACAGGCCCAGCAGGCGAGCGCGATCGCAGAGTTGGGCGTCGTTCAGACACACAGCAAGATCAGCCAGGTCATCGGTCGGCCACCTCGGGGGTGCGGATCTTCGGGCAGGTCCAGCAGAGACATCTCACGATGCCAACGTGTCAAGCGCAGTGGCCAGTCAGACTCTTGCGGATCTAGACGGATTCGACCAGCCGTGGCTGTGGTTTTCACCGCATCCGCGAAGCCCGCCTCAACACCCGCGCCACGGTCATCTTCAAGGGATGTCTCCGCACCAGTCGTACATAGGCCGACCCGCCTGCCTGGGCGTATACAGGGCCCGGCCACCCGGACCGTACCGGCCGATCTCCGTGCGAAGGGCGACACCTTCAGCCCGATCGTGCGCAGACCAGTGCGTGACGTCCAGGAGCAGACCGTCTAGCGGGCCCGCCACCAACTCCGCGTACACGCGCCCGTAGCGTGGCCCGGCGTCCTCGTGGTCGGCCCCGTAGACCCGACCTCGCATGAACTCCACCTCATCCATGCTCAACAGGGTTGCAGCCGTCACGGACAGCCCTGCCGTTACCTAACCCGCGGCGATGCCGTTGAACACGGCATCGCGCATCACCATCCGTCCCCCGCGGATACGCGACGCAGCGGGGGCCCGAACCCCGCCCGGCTTCGAGCCCCCGCTCATATCCGAGTCGCACTCCCTGCGAGCGGGGCTGGACGGGCCTACGGCCCTGGGTCTCATATTCGCTGCCCGGCCAGCATGCCTACTGATTTCCGGCCGCGCATCTTCGGAGCAGACGTGATCGGGCAAGTCTCTACCGCCCGGACTGTGACAGGCCGCCCGCGAGCTGCCCCACAGCATGCAAGAGGCCCTGCCCGAATGCGGTCGGGGCAATGAGGATGCCGAACACCAAGACGATGACCACCGTCAGCTGCTCGTCCGACCGGCTCCTGGCCTGAGTACGCCGGCGCAGCCTCACAAGGATGATGACCGCCAGCAACACCGCCACGTTGACTGTCACCAGCACTGGCCCGTCCTCCTGGTAGCGCCCTGTCCCCGACTTTCTGTGTAACGCGCAGCAGACAGCGTGACAGCATGCTCACCTGGGGTTGGCGGCAAACCGTCTCTGGTCGGCTGAGGAGGCCCTCTTGATGAGGATCGCTGGGCGAGTCCGGACCTCAAAGCGGCCGACTGTGATGTCGGGTTCGCGGAGTGAGACCGCGCCGACCCGCTCGTAGGCGAACGGATGCGCTCGTGGAAGATCTCGCATCCGCCGGCAACGCGGGAGACCCCCCGGGGGGGCTCGTAGGCTGCCAGGCAACTGAGACTGGGGGGAATAGGCAGTGAGTGGTACGGGGCGACCATCCTGGGCGCGTCCGCTTGTGCGGATGCATCACCGCTACGTTGAAGAGCGGCTCGACTTGGCGGAGCGGGCGGCTAGCGATCTGGGTGTGGTGCTCAACAGGCTGAGCATTGGCGAAGCGCTCTCTTACGAGCGGTGGACGTTTGCCCGTCACATGGTGAGGGTCTTCTCGTTCCTCTTCGTCGTGGGCCTGTTGCTCTACGGCGTCTACCGTGCAGGCTGCACGCCCGGCGGTCTCCTGAACCCTCCGAAAGATGGCCAATGCACTACTAACGATCTTAATTCGCATATGGTGTTGATGCAGATCGGTGTGCCCACCGTGATCGTCGTCTGCGTCTTTTGGCTTCAATCTGCGCGGAAGGGCGAGAACATAGCGCGTTGCTCACGCCCGTTGTATCGGCTGCTGGACCTTCTGTGCGCCAGCGCGATCGTGGCGGGCGCGAACACCGGCCGGTACACCGAGGCTGTAAGGCTGAGCAAGAAGGTGTCCGAGTTGCGTCTGCCATTGCGGAACTTTGCGCGCGACGCCGCGTCCGAGTTCCGGAGCCGTCAGGTGCTGCGAGAGGAACTCATCGAGCATCTCGACCGTGTCGACACGACGTTTGCAGAGGCGGCGGACCAGTTGGTGGCGGATCGCGAAGCGGCAGCGCGCAGGCTTGCAGCTCTGGCAAGTACCGCTGCCAATAGCATCGCCGCGGGCAAGTTCGCTTCCGTTCTGCCGGAGGGCGACTTGGCGGCGAAGGCGGTCCTCGAGCCGGATCGGCTTGACGGGCGTCGGCTGGGACGGGCGTGCCTGTGGGCGGTACTCGCCGTGATCGTATCTTCCGCGCTGCTCTCCCCGTTGGGGGCTCCTGTCGAGTTGCTGCTGCCTCTCGCAACGCTGGCGTTCATCGTGTTGGTCTACGTGCTGCTTGCCTTCTGGTACGGCCTGGGCGAGGCGACGCGACTGACGAAGAGCATCGCGTCTTTCTTCTCGTCAACTCCTCAGCTGTGACCTCGCCGGTCAGCGCAGGCAGGAGCCTGCTGCAGCGACGCCCCCAGGGCGGCATCGCGTGATGGTCGGTGGAGTTGGTGCGCGAAGTGCTCCCGATGATCACGCGAGCGCGGAGTGTGGTGTCTTGGCCCTGCTGTGGCCTGTTCTGGGTGGGGAAGGCTACTCTCCAGTTACCTTGTGTGATCATCATGTAGCCTTGCGTAAATTTTTTCGCCGTCGCCCCTAGACGTTTGATGCGCTTCGTGCGGCTTCAGGGGTGAGGGTCGCCGACTCTCCATCCCACGCAGCTTCATCGCGTGTGATGTTCACGCGCGAGGAGTGCAGTTGGATGGTTTTGTCGCTACCGCGACCCAGCAGCTGAGGGCAGGCCTGCCGCTCGACCTCGAAGTGCCCTATGAGGCCTTCACACGTCAGCAGCGGGAGCCCTACTACCGCTACGCCTACAGCAAGCTTGCCTCGCAGACCGAAGCGCGGGAGGCAGTGAACGACTTTTTCGTCAAACTGCACCATCGCTGGCAGGAAGCGTTGCGAAGTGACAACCTCGCGGCCTTCGCGTGGAAGATGCTGCACGACCACATCGTCGATGTCCTGCGGCGGCGCGATCGCCGGCCGACCCCGGTGGACACGGCGTTTTTTCCCGTGAGCTCCATGCTGTGGTCGGTGGACGGCGATCCGCTCGACGCCGTCCTCACCCGCATCGACCTCTACCGGGCGCTCGCCCGGCTGCCGGAGCGGCAACGGACCTGCTTCTGGTTGCGGCACGTGCTCGGCTACAGCGCGGTGGAGATCGCGGGCATCACCGGTATCAGCGCCTCCACCATCCGCAGCCACCTGCAGCACGCCACTCGCCAACTCGCACGCGCGCTCCGGCTCCAGGACGACTGGAGCGTTCCGGCTCCAAGGAAGGCGCCCTGATGTCCTTTACGGATGTCTTGCGGGACTTGCCCATCGCTATCCCGCCCTACACCCAGGCCCAGAAGGAAGAAGACGAACGACAGCTGCGCCTGCGGATCGGCGCGGCCGCGCTGCAGCGCGAGATCGCCCGGAACATCCAGGTGCACAGCTGGCTGGTGCCGGCGTCCCCCGAGTGCACCGCGCTCCTGCTGCACAAGGAGCAGGAAGCCGATGACCCCGCCGGACTCTCGCAGGCCGCCCACGAGCGAGCAGCCGACGACCTGATGGCCCTGTGCGAACTGGTCCTGCAGCGCCCCGACACCGAAGACCACTTGAAAACGTTCGTGGAGATGCCGGAGGAAGACCAGGGCGCCCTGGTCTTTGCCTGCCTGCTCCAGCTGTGCGGGGAGGTGAGAAACGCCCGCTTCTGGTGGCACTACGCAGCAGGGGCCGGCAGTACGACGGCTGCCTACTGCCTGTTCCTGGACGGTCTCCTGCTCAACCGGACACAGGAAGCTGTCCACTGCTACGAAAGCCTGGGCGGTGCGGACTTCGTGCAAACCCAGGACGGCCACTGGCCGCCTCGAGCCGGCTTCTCAGCCGGACTGCGCAACGAGCTGCACGCACACATCGAGCAAGTCAGCCACGAGGACTTCGGTGTCATCGCGCTGCCCGGCCCGGGGCTGCCCGCCAACGTGGGCAGGCACGAGACGAGTCTCAGGTGACGGCGTGGCAGCCTCCCACCACACACCGAGGCCGCGGCAAGGATGCCGTCGCCCGGCAGTGCCGTATCCCGCTGGTTATGCCGTCCATCAGACCAGCCACAGCTGCCGCACGGACTTGCCGTCACGGGACTTCAGCAGGACCTCGTTGCCCCTTGCCGTCTCACGCTCCACCAGGTCCAGGAGCGCGACCGCACGCCGGACCGTCTCCGTGATCGAGATGCCCTTGTGTTCCTTGTACCAGCGGAGCTTTTGGGCCGTGTCTTCGTTGATGTTCACGCTGAGCCGGGTGACCGACGATTCGGTCGTGGTCCCCGTCGCCGGCACAGGTGTCTCCGTCGAGTTCTCAGGCATGCCAAGGCTCCTTGAAATAGAAGAGTCGCTCATACAGACCTGCACACGGCAACGCCCGGGATCCGTCCCCCCTCCACGAGGACTCCCGAACGGCTCTGTGTGCACAAGTCGGCGCACGACCCCGCACGTATGCCCCAAGCAGCCCACGTGCCCCTCCACGCGTGGTCCCCCCACGGCCGCGCAGTGCCGGCGCTGGCGCCAAACCAGCCAGTCAATCGGGGGCACAGACACGTATGCGGTAGATCATCTTGTCCTCCCAAAAAAGAGACCGGCTGGTCTGTTCCCAGAACATGGTGCCGGATGACACATCAGGTGTCAAGAAAATCTGTACGTCAGACGCCTCGGATACACTCTCGATGCGTACTGGATACGTATGAGATCAACATTGAGTGTTGAAAACATTGACATCAGATGTGGTAGCGTGTCGCCCAAGCACCGCTTGGGTGTCTCTGAGATCAACAGCCAGCCAGCGCCGTCCGCGGCGACTACCGGAGGGGGCACCCCGCATGGCGAACGATCCGACGTCTCAGTGCATGGTGATTCACCTCGGAGCCCAGGGGTTCGTTACCCCGTTCCAGGAATGGCACAACGAACGAGCACTCGTCCGCGTGCCCGAACGCGCAGCCCAGGAAGCCGAGTTGGGCGGCCGCGGCACCGCGACGGCCACCCTCGTCCGGCGCGAGCGGCGCACCGACGGCGAGTTCCACGAAGAACTCCCCGCCCCCGCCCACAAGAAGACCTGTGGACTCGGCCCCGAACAGCCGGCACGGATCTGCAGGTGCCGGCAAGGAGACCACGAGTGACCGACACGGGCGCCCCGTCGCCCCCACGCCGGTCCTTAGACCTGTGGGAAGACGAAATCCCCTCAACGGACAACAGCTTCCTGCGCATCGGACCCGCCATCCCCATCGGCCACGCTCACCAGGAGGATGAGTAACCCTTGGACCCGCTCTCCGAGGACGAAACGCCCTCCACCGAGACCGTCTTCATCCTGCGCACACCACCCGCCCAGCCCCCCGCCGCGGAACCGGCCGACCCGCGCCCTAGCGAGTTCATCGAGGACGAGCAGCCCGGCTCCAGCGACCCCCTGCACGAAGGCAGACCCAAGAAAATCATCGACGAAACCCGCCGCACCCTCGCGGTCGGCATGCTCCTCCTCGTCGCCGCCATGGCCCTGCTGCCCACCCTCGGCCTCATCCTCACCCACTGGACCCACTTCGGCACCGACGCCTACCGCGAACTCAGCCTGGTCTTCACCCCCGTCGTCGCACTCACCAGCGCCGCCTTCGGCTTCTTCTTCGCCAGCGACGACCGCAACCGCTCCTGACCCACCCCGCACAACCGGCGCACCGCCCACCCCGCGAACGCGCCCACCACGCTGTGCTCACCGCAGCACACCCACAACGCCGTGAGTACAGCCACCAGCCGCCCCCGAGCACCCCACCACGCCCTCCCGGCCCGCGCCGAGAAAACGACCGGCCGCAGTCCTCCCACACCGAGGACCGGCCGCATCCGTCTTTCCGCCCGCCCGCGCATGCATGAGCGCACGACACCCCACACAGCGAAACCGACACCGGTGACGTCCTACCCGGTGCCACCGGACGAACGGTCACCTACCCCGACCCCGTGCTCCGCCGCCAGCCGCCGCAGATCGTCACGTTCGGCCTCCCCCACCTCGGCCAGGAACTCGTCGCCCGCCTGCCGTGCGCGCGACAGGTCGGCCTCCGTTGCCCGGATACGCCGGAGCAGCCCGGCCGTAAAGGCGTCCACTCCCCTGGGGCTGTCATCAGACCCGGCACGGATGCCGGAGTCCTCAAAGGTGATCGGGGAATCCTCGACCGTCGCGGCATCCACTGCCTCGCCGGGCCGGGCCTCCGGTAGTCGCTGACCGGTGCCCGGGACCCAGAGCCAGGCCTCTCGATACTCCTGCTGCTGGACTGACACCCGCCGGAACCCGTGCAGCCGGATGCCGGTGTGCATACCCCACACGACATCATCGAAGACGGCCTGCGACACCCCGACCGCCAGGCAGGCTCCGGCGCGTCCGCGTCCCGGGTGACATCCTTCTTCACATCCGGTCACGGCTGAAGGGGTCAGGCCCTTCGGTCGGGACGAGCGATGTCCGCTCGATCAGCGGCAAAATGACCGGACGCAGCAGCACGCTGGCGTCGGTGGGCTTGCCGGTGTCGCCCTTGGCCACGCTTCCCGCAGCGCCAGCGAGCAGGTCGGCAAGCTGAATGGACGCGTGATCATGGGAGCTCCCGCGCACCATGCGTTGAATGCGAAGGCGTCGGTGCATGGAGGAAGGCGTAGCGCCCGCCCCGGAGCGCAGGACGTTTCTCGTCACTTCCAGCCGGGCGTCCGTGAGTTCTCGGTGTTCGTCAGCCAGAACGCTGATTGTGCCCATGCGCTCGCTCCAGGCCCTTGCCAGCGTTGCGAGCGCGGTGTCCAGGAGTTCCAGATACGGCGGCTGTTGCGGCGCTACGTCGTTGTGAAGTGCCTCCGCGTGGGCACGTGTGAGCCGAAGCCATTGAAGGGCCTCGGTGACGTTGCGCCGGGTCGATACCGTCCAGGCCGCCTCCACTTCGTCGTAGAAGGTCTGGATGACTGCTTGCCGGTCGCCAGGGTCTCTGCGGCGGGCGAAGGCGACAAATGCCTGCTCCAGCTTGTTGAACCGGTCGTCCTTCAGCGCGCGTCGACCGTCGCATGCGAGGGCCCGGGCCAGCTTTCTGGCCTGCCTGTTCACATGCAGGTCGATACCACGTCGGTAGGCCTCTTCTTCGACCAGGAGGTCGATGACCTTGCTCATGATTCCGTACCGCTTGTCGACCACGTACACCGAACATCGTCCGTGCAGCGCGCCGCCGTTCTGCCATAGGCGGCTGAGCTTCTGCAGCCGATCCCCACGCTGGAAGTGCTTGAACTTCAGATCGCGAACGGTCGGCTGAATGCTGGTCTCTGTACGCAGGTCGCCCACGATGGCTTCGGCTTCCGCGTCATCGACGGCGACTCCGGCAACCATCATGTAGAGGCCTTCACTCAGAAGGTCCTCGCCGTCGTAGCCAGACTCGTCACAGGCAATCCAGCGGCCGTCCGCATCACTGTCGAGTGTCGGCGCGGAGTAGGTAAACCGCACGTAGTCGGGCCCTGTCAGAGGCATAGCCGCAGTATGCCGGGTGCGCCTCCGGACACACTCGGGAATCCGCGGCCGCGGTCGGCGGAATGCCAGGTTTCGGACCAAATCCGATGGAACCCCGCATGGTTGATGGGACTGCGGTATCAAGCGGAAGGCAGCCCGGGAAGCACCACCCCTGTGTACGCGGCGAGGACGCTTCCCAGCGCGCCGCTGACGACAGGCGAGTTGAGAATGCCGATGACGGAGGCACCCCAACGCTGAAGTCTTCCGAGGTCGGGAGAACCGCTGGCGGCCTCGCTCTCGATACGGGTGGCGAGCTGGGTGAACTCGATGGCGTCGTCTTCCGGTAGCTCCAGGATCGGCGCGGCCTGGCGCAGCGCACGGGCAAGCATGACGACCGCCGCGGGGTCGATCCCGTCCTTGTTGGTCGTGGCGTTCATGGTGAAGTCACGACTGTTCGCGGCGATGTTTCCGGTGTTCGCGCCGATGTGGAAGGTGATGTTATCGCCGGGACTCTGCTGGTTGATGTGGTCTTGCACACTTCCTCCTGCTAGGGCGCAGCTGACGCCCTGGGGTGTGATGGCAATCGTGGTGGGGTCGGTATCGATGGCTTCGATGAGCTCGTGCTCTGCAATGTAGGAGAGCGCTTGGTTCAGGTCCGTGCCGGTGATCTCGGCTCCGGCGAAGTACGCGCCGGGCGTCGCGAGGAAGAGAGCCGGGTTGATGGGTGCATGATCGGTGGTGGTGTCGTAGAGCCATCGCAGGAAGGCGTCCATCGTGTGGCGCAGCCGGGCGGCACGGTCCTTCTGAAGATTCTTCAGCCGTTGAACGGCGACAACGCCTTCGTCAGTGAGGTGGACGTCAGTGGCTCCGGTCATGTCACGGGCAATGTTCACCAGGCCGTATTGCTCAAGTTGGAGAGCAAGGACGGTGGGATCTTCGTCTTCGAGCTGATGTTCTTCGACGAACCGGGTCACGTCGACGTATTCGGCTGGACGCTGTTGGTGATGGGCGTCCAGCCACATCAGCAGTTGTGCCAGATAAACGCTGCTCTCGATCGACCCGTTGCGGCTCAACACGCCTGCGGATGTGCTGCTTTCGGCCTGGATCTGCACCCGCGGAGGGTTGCGCCGCGCGGCCTGCTCCAAGCTCTTTTTCAAGCCCCCGACGTATGCCTTCGAGAACTTGTCGAAGTCGCGGGAGCTGATGCCACGGGCCACGTTGCCCTCCTGTCTCATGTGTCTCACAGCAAGCGTACGAAGGGGGTCTGACAGCGAGCCGTCCGTTCGTACGCCCCCAAGGCGTCCCAAGAGCGGGCCCGTGGCATACTGACGGTGCGGACCTGGCCTGCGTACGCGGGGCCACCGGGTCTAGCTTGTGAAACTTCGCAGGGCCCGGTCGTGTGCCGGGCCCTTCTTGCTGTTCAGATCTCGTGGGGACCGTACGCGTTCGGGAGCAGCGTCGGCCACCAGTGCCACATGAATTGCTTGCCCGGATGCCGCAATACCGTCTGGTAGGCGGTGTAGGCGAGCAGGTCGGCGGCCTGTACGGGCTGGCTGGCGTGGGAGCCGATGAACCAGGGGTCTTCGACGATGTTGCGGGTGGCCAGCTTCAGTTTGCGGTGCTCGCGCCGGTAGGCGGGGTCGGTGCCGTCTCCGTCCATGACGATGATGCCGTGGTCCCCGACGCGGGCGAGGGTGTCGTCCAGGTGGTGCAGCAAGGCTTCGTACGCCGCGGCGCGCTCGGCGTAGTAGGCGCGGCCGGTCTTGGTGGTGCGGCGCCACACTGCGCCGGCCTGGGCGCCGGGCATGGTCTCGATCGTGGCGAGGGCGTCCTGGACGACCCGGCCCCGCAGTCTCTTTTGCCGGTTCCACTCGTGGTGGATCGAGGGGTTGCTCCGGCCGGTGATGAACTTCGTTGCGTGCAGCTCGTAGTCGGCGGGGATGCCGGTGCGCTGGTAGAGCTGCTTGCGGAAGTCGAGCCAGCAGCGCAGGGACGCGCTCCAGTGTTCGAGTGCGACCTCGAGCCAGCCGTAGACGATGTAGCCCGTGCTCTCGGCCCCGGAGTCGTCGATGTAGAAGATCCGTGCTGACATGCGCGCAACCTGCCGATCCGCCCTGAGGCCTGGGGAGTTGGGATGCATCCAGGACAGCCGGGGGTAGAACCGCAGAGCACGTGTGGCGGACGATCCCGTCCGGGCTCGGACGTGCGGCGATAGCCTTCGGACAGTCTCGGACAGACCGAGAAAAGGGGGTGGGTTCGGCGGTGGATGGGCGTGAGGCGGCGCAGCAGGAATTCGCGGCCTGGTTGCGGGGGGTGCGCATCCGGGGCGGGCGGCAGTCGCTGCGGGACTTGGAGAAGCGGAGCGAGGCCTACGGTGTGCGTGTCTCGCGGAGCACGTTGGGCGAGATGCTCTCGGGCAAGCGGTTCCCCACCCGGGACCAGGCGGTCGCGTTCGCCCGGGCCGCCAGCGGCAACGACCCCCAGGAGGTCGCCGGCACCCGCAAGGAGTGGATCAAAACCGCGGAGGTCCTCGACGTCGCGGTCCCGGCAGCCGGTTCGGCTCATCCCGCGGCCGCAGACGAGGCGACGGCTGTCCCAGCCGAGCTGCCATCGGCGGACCTGGCATCCCCCATCGCCCCCGACGCTACCGGCCCCGGGGAAGCGCGCCGCCCCACACCGCGCACCTTCGTCCTCGTGTCGTTAACGGCCGCCTGCGTGGGAGCCCTGGTAGCCGGACTGGTGGTGACCGACCCCTTCCACGACCACAACGATCCCCCGGCGAGCGCCAAGGGCACCCATCCCGTCGGCGCCGCGCAGGCAGAGTCCGGCACTGCCGGTGACTCCCCGGCCGCCGTATCCAAGGATCCCGACGCATGGACCGGGCGTGCCCCGATCGCTGTCCAGACCTCCCAGATTGTTTCCGTATGTCCCGTGGTGTGGTTCGACGGGACGACGCAGCAGTACCTCGCCCAGGTCCAGCCCGGAGGCGTGCCCCCGCGATCGGCCGTCGATCTGAGCGCGTCCATCGAGGTCACCGTTCAGGGCCGTACCCAGCAGAGCGTGATCCTCCAGGGCATGCACATCAACATCACCGCCCACCATCCCAAGCCCGGCACCGGCATCACGGTCTCCAGCGGCCAGTGCGGCGGCGGAGTCACCAAACGCCACTTCGACGTCAACCTGGCTGCCACGCCACCGACGCTCGCCGCCAAGCCCGAAGTCGACGACTTCACGGGGAAGGTTGTCTCCCCCGCAGTGAACTTCCCCTACAAAATCTCGCTGAACGATCCGGAAGTCTTCGACCTCAGCATCACCAAGCCCTGCACCGACGACTGCACCTACACGGTGATCCTCGATTGGGTAGCCGACGGCAAGAAGGGAACCAGCGTGCTCGACAACCATGGCCACGGCTTCCGCAGCATGAACGCCGCCACACGGCCCAGCTACTACCTGGAACCCGACGCCAGCGGCATGAAACTGCGACCCCAGAGCCAAGCCCAGGCCGGATAGAAGCACTCGGCGCGGGCCGGACCGTTTCACTTTGGGCGCGCCAAGCTGAGTGCCTTTGGGGACGGCCCATGCCAAGGCACGGGCCGGTTGGTGATCAGTGGCCCGTGCCGGCCCATCGTGGGCAGAGCGGGGTTGGGACCTGTGCTGCCTTCGCCTGCGTGCAACAGGCCCGCAGCCCGCGTCCTTCTCACCGGTCGTCCTGCACACTCGACATGGCAGGACCGGAGCCATCGGGGTCCGCCATACGGTCAGGAGCTCTTGTGGACCTCCATCAGGAACTCGATATTGCTCCTGGTCCGGCCCAGCCTGTCCACCATCACCCGGATGGTCTGCTCGGCATCCATGGCCCGCACGAAACGCCGCAGGGTGCTGACGATCCCCAACTCCTCAGCCCCCAGCAGGATTTCCTCGTTTTGAGTGCCAGAGGCACGCAGGTCGAACGCCGGGAAAATGCGCTCCGCAGCCAAAGTGCGGTCCAGGCGCAGCTGCATGGTGGCCAATCGGCTCAGTTCGGCGGCGACGGTCTCTTCCAGACGTGAGCCTGTTCCAACCGATGCGGTCGCCAGGACGGTCAGCGAGCCGCCGTCCTCGATGGTGCGGGCCGTAGTGAACAGGGATGTGACCGGGTGCAGGGCGACAGGGTCCAGCCCGCCAGGCAGGAGGCGGCCCGAGGCGGGCGCTGTGAGGTTGTAGGCACTTGCGAGGCGGCTGATGGAATCCAGCAGGATCACTACGTCGTGGCCGAGTTCCACCAGCCGCTTGGCGCGCTCGAACGCCAATTCGGCAATCGAGATGTGTTCCTCGGCCGGACGGTCGGAGGTGGAGGAGATGACCTCTCCCTTGACCGAGCGCTGCATGTCCGTCACGGCTTCGGGCCGCTCGTCGACCAGGACGATCATCAGATGGCACTCAGGGTTGTTCCGCGTGATCGCGCGGGCGATGTGCTGAAGGACGGTGGTGCGGCCGGCCTTGGGCGGGGCAAGGATCAGCCCACGCTGGCCCTTGCCGATCGGCGCGAACAGGTCGATGATCCGCGGGATCAGCAACCCTGGATCGGTCTCCAGGCGCATCCGCTCCTGCGGGATCAGCGGTGTAAGCCGGTGGAACTCGGGGCGGTCGGCGCCGGGCTGGGCATCCGCGCCGTTCACGCTGTCCAGGCGGACCAGGGCTTTGTACTTCTCGGGGCGCTCGCCCTCGCGTAGCTGACGCACCGCGCCAGTAATGTGGTCGCCCTTGCGCAAGCGGTATTTGCGGACCTGGGCGAGGGAGATGTAGACGTCGTGCGGGCCACGCAGGTAGCCGGAGGTCTGTACGAAGGCGTAATGCTCGAAAATGGCCAAGATACCCGCGATCGGGATCAGAACATCGTCATCGCGCAGCGACCACCAGTCAGCGTCGTCCTCCTGCGCGGCAGCGCGCCCACGGCGGTCACGGTAGCGATTGCGGCCACGGCGGTCGCGGCGGCCGGGTTCGCCTTCACCGGGCGCTTCGCCTTGCGCCTGTTCCTGCCCGCTGTCGCCGGTGTCCGCTGCTTTCGCCTCGGACGGTTGCGTCCCCGCCTCCTCCTGCACACTGGCCGGTGCTGAGTCTGCGGTATCGGACGGGCTGACCGGCGACGACGCCTCCCCAGCCACGTCCACGGGCTCCCGCTGCACCTCCAACGCCTTGCGCGGCGCGTTCAGGCCCGCATCCTGCCCTGCCGGCTGTCCCAAGCCCGGCGCGTACAGGCCCAGCACCGCTTCCGCCGAGGCATGCGCGCCCACCCTGCGCAGCAAGAGCTCCATCGTCTCCAACGCCCGGCGGACCTCGCTGTCGGCGAAGGCATCATTGTGGGCCCACCGGTTGCGGACATCTCGCAGTTCTCCCGCGTAGGAGCGCGCAACGACGGGCAGCACACCGTCGAAGACATGCCAATGGGCCCACAACACCCGTAGCAGCAACGCCGGATCACTTACCGACAAGGAACGAGCGTGACCGAAACGGCTGCGGTCCTTGGCCTCCAAAGCTGCAACCCAATCATGCCCATCGGGCTGAGCAACACTCATCTGCTCGTCAACAAAAGGCCCCAGCCCCTCGGCGAGAATCCGAAAACCCCTACCAATCAGCTCCGTACCCGGCATCCCTGCCCCTCCCCCGTCCAGACCATCTCACCCTGGCCGCCGCGCATCGCTACCACCACAGCGCGCTGATCCGCGGCCCTCCAAGAGGAGAACCGGCGACCACACCACCATTCCCCTCCGGCACCATCGTCAGCCCCCAAAACTCCTCACCTCTACAAGACGGCCGTGTACATGGCCGGACGTATGCGCCTGGAGGCCTCGGGAGTTCACCGTCACAGGAGCAACGACAGCGGTAGGCGCTTCCGCACACTCCCCCGTCGCAACAGGCTGGCCGCATGCACCGGCAGCTGAAACGGACATCCGCCCGTGGAACGGTGAACGCCACCGGCCGCACCTCGCACTCCGGGCACGCCGCAAGCCAGCCTCGGCTGTGCACGAACTCCCGGAGCTCTTCCGGATCCTGGTAGTCCGCCGCAGACGGCCGAGCAAGCCCGGCGTCCCTGCCCTCCCTCGGCTCCACGGGACTACACCGGCGGCAGCGACGGTCGCACCGCCCGGTCACTCGCTCGAGCTCCCCGGGCTAGTGCCGCGCACCACGGTGTCGCCCGGTCCTGCGAACCGCGCAGGCGCCGGCCGGAGCAGCCGACGCAAGCAACAGTCCAAACGACGGCATCCCCGCCAGCACAAAAGCTGAACACACACAAACAAATGTCGTCGCCCCGCCAAGCAGTCACCGGTGGTAGCGGGGATGGTTGTCAGGCGGCGAAGCCGACGTTGGTGACGTACTCGTACTGACCCCACTGCGACCCCAGATCGACGATCTGGTCCACCCACGCGTCATCCAGACCGCGGTCGTCCCCGGACACCCACGCCTCAACGATGCGATCCCAACGGCGGATGTTGAGCGTCCGGAACTCCACGACACGCTGGCGGGGCCGCACGACGTGCGACTGGTTGAGCGGATGAATCTCCACCCGGGTACCGCGGCCCTCACGATTCAGGCGGGCCAGAAGGTAGCGGGCAACGTTCTCCCGCCGCACCGTCCGGTACGCCTGCTCGATCCGCTCCAGGTTCGGCCTCGAGGGCGACCGCTTGCCTTCCAGCCACGCCTTCAGGGTGCGGTCGGTGACGGCCAAGCCGGCCTCGCGGGCCGCCTGCGGGCGTGGTCGGTGCGGGTGAGGTAGTGCAGGCGGGCCAGCAGGCCACGGCATGCGATGACGGGCGTGGTGATGTAGCCGGCGAGGGCGTCCAGTTGACGGGCCACGGCCTCATGGCCCTTGATGCCGCGGGCCCCGTAGAGGCCGAAGTGCTTGTTCCGCTCAGGCATCGTCTCTTCCAGTCCGGGGAGATTGCCGATCACTCTACGGGCTCGAAACGGCCACCTCGTGACGCCGGTACAACCAGCGCCAGCTGAGCCAGGGGGCGCACGAGGATCCTGCGGTCCTCCACACCCCACTGCCCAGCGGCCGCTTCGGCGCCTGGGCCGACGGGAGTTCACCCACAGGAGCGAAGGAAGCCATAGGGCGCTCCCGCGGACTGGCGTGCCGCAGCAGGCTGGCCCCATGCGCGGCTGCCGGGCCAGACGGATCACTCCCTCCTGACGGCCGCAGCCATCGGGCCCCGGCCGCCCGTACCGTCGGCTCAGGGCTGCCACCGAGCGGGAGGAGAGGGTGTGCGGTCGGTTCTGCGTGTCGTGCCCGTGCCGGGTGAGACGACGTGGTCGTTTCTGCACCGTATTGCCGCGGCCTATGGGATGGAGGCAGCCGATCTCCTGCCGTGGTGGCGGTGGGCGAGCTCTGGGGCCGGGCGGCGCAGCGGCCGCCCGGACAGGGAGGTCCTCCTCAACCCGGCGGCCCAGGAGATGGTGGCCGGTTGGTGTGGTGTGCCGGCCGGTCATCTGGCGCGGGCGCTGCCGTCCTGGACGGCCGGCCCCACAGCGCTCGCCGGCCGCGACGGCGGGCAGGCGTGGGCACAGTGGCGGGTCGGGTCCCAGCAGTGGGGGCCGGTGGCGTTCGGCTGCCCGCTGTGTACCGGCCGACGTGGCGGGGGCGGGCAGCAGGCGTGGGTGTACCGGCCGCGGTGGCGACGATTGTGCGCTCGGCATGGCCAGTGGCTTCTGGATGCCGGTGAGGGACACCCGTGGCCGTGCGTCGACGTCGGCGCCCTGGTGTCAGAGCTGGCCCGGGCGCAGCGGCGTTGGGCCCTGCTGGCACGCCGGTCGGTAGGGGTGCCGGGGCCGGGGCAGGTGTTCGGGTTGGCGCGGGCGGTGGTGTGCGGGTGGTGGGAGCAGGAGGCTTTCTGGGAGCGGGAGAGGGTGTGGGGGCTGCGTCTGGAGCAGGTGGTGGCGGCCACCCGCCGGTATCCGTGCGTGCCGGAGTGGAGCGAACAGCAGTGGCGGCTGGTGGCGCGGGACGCGGTGGTCTTCCCCGAGCTCGTGGCGGTGGCGAGCGCACTGGTCGATCCGGGACTGCAACTACTGGCTGCGCAGGACGGTCCAGGTGGCCTCGTGCGCGGACGGGGCGGCAGCGACCGCTTCTTCACCACGCTGGGCGGCCGGCTGGGCAGGGCCTGGCTGCATGAAGTCGAAGACGCGAGCCGGCCGAGCGCCCTGACGGCCTGGGCGAAGGCTCTCGCCCGTCCCACACGCCGCCCGACGGGATCCCCGCCCGGAACCGAGCGGCGGGGGGTGTGGTGGGTACGCACCGTGTACCAGCCCCTCGAGGTCGGAGCGGGCCTGCACCAGTCATCAGACTCGGCCGGCACCAGGCCGGCCGGCGGTGGGGAGGCGGATGTGCCGGAGCGGTGGCGTCAGGAGCGGGCGGTGCCACGGCGGGCCGGGAACGGGGCGGGCCTGGCACGACGGCATGAGCAGCTGTTCGCCGAGGGACTTGAGCATGCCCGCGCCTACGCAGCCCGCCACGGGCACCTGGCCGTTGCCCACACCGACCACCCCCACACGGGCTTCGACCTGGGCCGATGGATGGCCAACCGCCGCGCCGACGCAGACGCACTCACCCAGGAGCAGACACGACAGCTCGCGGAACTGGATCCATGGTGGAACCCGCCCTGGCCCATCAGCTGGCAGCGCGCCTGGCACCGCGCCCACACCTACACCCGCACACACGGCCCCATCCACGGCGGTGACAGCCTGTCCCGGCTGCCACGCTGGCTCACCCGATGGCTGCAGCAGCAGATCACCCACTACCCCCACCTGCACCCCGGCCAGCAGGAACTCCTCGCCCAACTCGGCTGGAACGCCAGAGAAGTCGAGCGGTATGAGGCCCGGCCCGGACGGCGCCGGCCCGTCGCCGACGCTCTCGACCACGCCCGCGCCTACGCCGCCCGCCACGGCCACCTCGCCGTCTCCCAGCCCACCACCCACAACGGCTTCCTGCTGGGCAAGTGGCTGAACCTGCAACGCCACCGTCAACACGCCACCCACCGCCCCACCCCACTGGGCCGGCACCTCACCGCCATCGACACCTGGTGGAACCCGCCCTGGCCCATCACCTGGCAACGGACCTGGTGGGCTGCCCGCCACCACCACACCGGCCTCCCCCACCACCTCGCGTGGTGGCCCGGCGCACCCGACGCCCAACAAACCGCCGCCTGGCTGCACGAACAAACCACCAGACGACGGCACTTGCACCCGGGCCAGCAGCACCTCCTCGACGAACTCCACAAGATCGCCGCCGCCCCCGGCACAAGCTCACCCGCACGAAGGCCCGATCCCGTGTGCTCGGCAGCTCTGACCGCTGGCGCACCCCTGCGATCACGGCGCACGGTATAGCGCCCGCACCGCCACCGCCGCGGGCGTGCCGCGACACTCCGGATGCAGCCGGCGACCGGCGCGTTCACGGCCTCCGCAAACTGGCTCAGCCACCGACGAGTCCGAGGCCCATGGTCAACGTTGCCAGCACAGCCCACTACGGCCGTTCCGGCCACCCTGGGGTTTTCCACATCGCGCCCATGCCCGGAGAAACCACGGCGTCCCTGATCTACCGTGCTGCCGCACGCTATGGGCTGGAGGCCGCCGGTGTGCTGCGGCTGTGGACGTGCCGCAACTCGCCTGCCCGGCACGAGGGCGGCGGTGTGCAGGCCGATGCGGAGGTCGTCCTCAACGAGGCCGGACGGCATGCGCTCGCCGAACTGTGCCGGGCTGAGCCGGAGGTGCTGGCGCGGGCGCTGCCGGCGTTCAGCGTGGACGACGTCGCGATCGGTACCGGGCCGGATACTGACCAGGCGCAGGCGCGGTGGCGGGCGGCGGCCGTAGTGGCGGGTCCGGCTGCGTTCGCCTGCCGGCTGTGCACCGCGCGGCGCACCGGTCAGGCGGTGCGGGCGGTGCGGTACGTGCCCCGCTGGCAGCGGGTCTGCGTACGGCACGAGCGCTGGCTGATGGACGCGGATGCCGACCAGCCGCTGGAGCACCTGGATCTGCGCGCCCTGCCGGAAGTAGTGGCGGCGCAGCGGCGGTGGTCGGGTGGGGCGCGGCGGGCAGTGCGGGCTGAGGCCGAGCCGGCGCGGGTGTTCGCTCTGGCGCATGCGGTGGTGGCCCGGTGGTGGGATGAGGCCCTGCATGGGGAGCGGGAGAGGATCTGGCCGCAGCGCTTGCACCAGGTCGCGGGCGGCAACGCCAGTGGCGATCTGGAGCGGTGGCGGATCGTGGGACGGGACGCGGTCATCTTCCCCGAGGTGGTAGCCGTCGCCGACGCGCTGCTGGACCCGGCCATGGCCGCGCTGGTGTGGAAGGACAGCGGCGCCGGGCAGCCGCGGACACTGCCCGCCGACGGGTTGTTCTGCCGCCGGCTCGGCGAGCGGGTGGGACGGGACTGGCTGGGGCCACTGGCGGCAACCGACTACGGCGGGCCGCTGATCGCCTGGATGGGCGCTGTCATCCGCCGGAGCCGCGGCACCGGCGCGCCGCCCGGAAACGGCAACGACCCATGGTGGCTGCGCCAGGAGCACCAGCCCGCCACCATGGCCACCCAGCTGCGGATGCTGGGCAAGGAGAAGAAGACGCCCGGTGCGACAGGGATGTGGCGTGCGGCAGTCCCCGCCGAGCAGCGCGCACTGATCACCCGCGTGGTCGAGGACGCCGAGGAGCAACTGCTTCAGCTGCACAGAGCGCAGAGCGGGCCGGTAGCCGATGTGGCCCGGCGGCTGCTGCGCAACCTCGCATACAGTGCCGGCCTGATCGAGACTGCCAGGCGGCAGACCCTCGCGGCGGCGGTGACGGCGGGGGTTGCGGTGGAGGACATCACCCGCTGGACAGGTATGCCCGCTGACGTCGTGATGGACATGCTGGCCGCCGGCCAGGAGGACGGCACCTGACGAACCAGCCGGCAGCACCCGGTCATCGCCGGGCCCGTCAACCGGGTGGCTCACGCGTTCCCCGTTGGGATCCAAAATCGGGGAAATGCCCCTGCCCACGGCCGGGTACAGCTTGGGTGAAGCAGGTGGACAACGCGGGGGCGGCCCGGCCCGGGGGCCGGGCGAAGCGAGCGACGACAGACCGGGCGGCAGGGTTCGAGGCCGTCTTCCTCGACCCTGCGGGGCACAGTGTGCAGCAGCGGTGGGCGGATGCGGTGCTGACGGTGGCCTTCGAGGACCTCCCGCCGGTGTCCGCCTTCCCGACCATCCCAGGGCGGCGGTGGGGGCCTGGGTTGTGGTGGTCGGCCACGACCGGACGGCACGTAGCGGCAGGCTCGAACGCAATGCGTACCCAGTTGATGGTCCTGGACCGCGACCCCGAGGTGACGGGGCTGGCCGGGCGCCCGGTGCGGCTGCTGTGGCGCACGCCTCGCGGGCAGGTCCGCTCCTGGACGCCGCACCTGTTCGCCCGCTACCGCGACGGCACCGCGCTGCTGGCCGACTGCCCCAGCCACCCGGGGGCCGGCGGCGAACGCGCCCTGAACGCCGCCGACGTGATGGCGCAAGCGTGTGCGGACGTCGGCTGGACCTACCGGCGCCTCCAACCGTTCGGCGATGTGCTCGCTGCCAATCTGAAATGGCTGGCCGGCTACCGCCACCCCCGCAACGCCGGCCCACCCGGCCAGGCGGCCGCCCTGCTCGAGGCCTTCGCACGACCACGGCCCCTGCTGGAGGGCGCGGAAGCAGCCGGCGACCCGCTCGCTGTCCTGCCCGCCGTGTTCCACGCCTTGTGGCACCAACGGCTGACGACACCGCTGGGAACACCCCTGCACGAGCGGGCGATCGTCACGGTCGGCCCCCTCCACGCCGCCACAGCCCCGGCACCGGCCGAAGGCCCGCGCCCGGCACGGCACCGGCCCCCGGACGGGGGCGATCGCGACGGCTCCGGCTCAGCCACCGCCGCAGGCCCCACCCCGGGCTCGGCGCCGGCGTCGGGCGTCCTCCCGGGCAGGGACGGGGGCTCCTGCCTGTATGGGGAGATGTCGTGAGGGGGAAGCGGCCGGTGATGGCGCTCGGGGCCCACGTCCGCTTCCGCGGCGCCCGGTGGCAGGTCGTCGCCCTGGCCGGACAGCACATCCACCTCGCCGGTGAGGACGGCGGCGACCAGGCGGTGCTCGCCGCTCACCTCTTCGCCGACCCCGACTTCGCCGTCCTTAACGCGGACGCCTTCCCGCCGCAGGCGGTACCGCAGTGGGGACTGTTCGAGACCGCACCCCCCGCGGCACGCGAGAAGGCACTCGCCTGGCAGCGGCACGTGCACGAAGTCGAATACGGACTGCCCGGCGGACCCGCAGACAGCGCCACCATACGGCCCCAGTACGACCCGGCACGGTACACGCTCGCCGAGCGGGAACAGGCCAAGGCAGAGGAACTGACCGCGGCCGGCTTCGGCCGCATCTCACGCACCACCGTGCAACGCATGCGGCTCGCCTACCGCAAACAAGGCCTGTGGGGGCTCCTCGACCACCGCACCACCCGCACGTCGAGCCCGACCGGGCGGGCCGACGAACGCGTCGTCGCCGCAGTAAGGGAAGCGCTGGACCGCCGGCGCGGTCGCTCCAAGGGCACCGTCAGCGCCCTGTTCCCCCTGGTCCACCAGATCCTCGACGAGCGGCACGGACCGGGCGTCGTGCCCGTGCCGTCCGAGGCCACGCTGTACCGGCTGATCCACCAGCTCGCCCATCCCGCCGACCATCCCGCCCACCGCGTACGCACCCCGCCCCTCACCGACGGCGGCCCGGCTCACACTCCCACCCTCGCGCTGCGTCCCGGCGAACAGGTCCAGATCGACACCACCCGCCTGGACGTCTTCGCCCTCTTCGACGACGGCACCCTCGCCCGACCCGAACTCACCATCGCCGTCGATGTCGCCACCCGCGCGATCCTCGCCGCCGTGCTGTGCCCGGGCACCACCCAGGCCGTCGATGCAGCCCTGCTGCTGGCGGAGATGGCCGTTCCCCACCCGGCCCGCCCCACCTGGCCCGACACCCTGCGCTTCCCTCACACCCCCCTACAGCTGCGCGAGCGACTGCTGGCGGTGGATAAGCGATTCGAGGATGCGGCTGCCCGCCCGGTCGCCATCCCCGAAACGATCATTGTTGACCGCGGCAAAGTGTTCCTCTCCAAGACGTTCACCGCCGCCTGCGAAACCCTCGGCATCAGCGTGCAGAGCGCCCCGCCCCACGCCCCCACCGCCAAAGGCATCGTCGAGCGCACCTTCGGCACGATCAACACCCTGTTCTGCCAGCACCTGCCCGGCTACACCGGCTCCACCGTCCCCCGCCGCGGACCCGCCACCGAACACGAAGCCTGCTTCACCCTCCCCCAACTGCAGGACCTCCTCGACGAATGGCTCGTCCACTACCCCCACCGCCCCCACGAAGCCCTCCGCCACCCCCTCCTGCCC
>NZ_LMWH01000287.1 GCF_001507435.1 Streptomyces sp. NRRL F-5122 | reverse complement strand
CTGGCTTGGTCGATCCGGTTGGACCGGTGGGTGTGCCAGCACTCGGAGCACTGGCGGGAGGTGTTCCTCGGGTCCACGTGTACTACGGGGACACCTGCCCGCCTGGCCTTGTACTCGATGAACGCGCCGAGCTGGGCGAAAGCCCAGGAGTGCAGTCGTGCCCGCTGGTCTTTCCTGGCCGTAACCCTCTGCCGGATACCGGACAGGTCTTCCAGTCCGATGCCCCGCAAGGTGCGTTCAGCGGTGTGCACGAGCTTCTTGGCGATGATGTGGTTGCGCTGGGTGGCGTACCTGGATTCCCGCCGCCGGATGCTCTTCAACCGGCGTGTGGCAGATTTTGTCCGCTTCTTCTGCAATGTGGTCCGCAGGTCGCGGTGCCGCTTGCGGTAGCGGTTGACCTGGCGGCCGGACATGATCTGGCCGTCCGAGGTGGTGGCGATGTTGACGATGCCGAGGTCCACACCGAGGAACCCGGTGGGCTCGTACGGTGCCGGTTCGGGCACGTCGACAGTGGCGGTCAGGAAGAACATGCCGTCCCGCATCACCAGGTCCGACTCGCCCTTGCGGGAGGCGAGGAGTTTCATCGCCTCGGGCGAGCAGACGAACGCAATGCCCTTCAACCGGCCCGCCACCGTCCAGATGCTGACTGTCCGCTCGTCAAGGTTCCAGGTCAGCATGCGGTCGTCGTACGGCTGGGCCGCGCCCTCACGGAACCGGACCGGCCTGTTCTCGGCCCGTATCCGGCGCTTGCCGCCTTCCGGCCCAAGGTTCCCGGCCTTGATGTTCGCTTTCAGGGTGGCGTAGGCGTCACACACCTTCTTGATGGTGCGGACGGCCGCCTGTGCTCCGAGGTCGAAGTCGGCCTTGATCCGGTGGTACACAGCCTCCTGCAGCCCGTTGCGCCGTTTCAGATCACGGTCGAACGCCACCTCGGAGGCGGCATTCGCGGCCCGGTTGCAGGCACGCAGGGTCGCTGCCAGTGCGTCCGCGTCATGAGCAGACACATATGACAGCTGACGAGAAATCAACTGCTGTCGGTCAAGAGCACTCCACCGCCACGGGGCTCCCCACGAGGGAGCCATTCCTCCCGCGGCTGAAGCCCCCGGCTCCCTGACGAGAGACCGGTGAACCCTCCGAACAGGCTGTGCACAGGTCGTCCTCGGCCCTCGGAGTGGTTCCCCGGCCGGCCCGCGGACACGGTGGACGGTCAGCCGTGCGTTCGCCTCGCACGGCTGACCAACCCTCGGTCCGGGCCGGGATCATCCCCTCTCCCGGTCCTGGCTCGCCCCGACCCCGCTCCCCCACCATCACGAGTCACGGAACGCCCCATCTCCCCGCCACCAAGCGCCAGGGCGAAGCGCATGCTGACAGTGTGCGCCGCTACTCAGACAGCGGCCTGGTCGGCAGCGCGCAGTGGCGCGAGCGCGGTGCTCCAGGCGAGCAACTCGTCGACGAGCTGGTACACCTTCGAAGTGTGCAGGTCCTGCGGCTTGAACTGCGTGTTCTGCACGAAGTCGTCACGCAGCGTCAGCGTCAGTTGCGGTCCGATGTCCGCCATCCGCAGCCGTCCTGCCTGCCCCCGCAGCTCCTGGACCGCCATCACGGCACCGAAGATCCCGTAGCCGACGTACGCCACCGCCTTGTGCGTCCACTCCCGGTAGAGATAGTCGATGGCGTTCTGCAGGGATGCGGGAGCGCCGCCGTTGTACTCGGGCGTGACGAAGATGTACGCGTCGTACGAGGCGGCCCGCTCCGCCCAGCGTCGGGTGTGCGGATTGCTGCCGGGCACCACGAGGGCGGGGACCGGTTCGTCCAGCAGCGGAAGTTCGAACTCCTTCAGGTCGAGCAGTTCGAACACGGCGGCTTCCCCGGCGTGCTGTGTGGCGAGCTCCTGCAACCATGCGGCCACCTGTTCGCCGTTGCGACCCGGGCGAGTGCTGCCGATGATGATGCCGATCCTTGTCATCGCTGATTCTCCTGCTCTGCTTGCGGTGTGTTCCGGTCGCGTGATTTCCGGTCGGTGCGGTGAGACGGTGCCGTGTGCCGCCGCCCGGCGACTCCGGTTCGCGGCGCTGTGGGCGGCCAGGAAGCCTGGACCGCTGCGGGTGTGGTCACCGTCGTGCTCATGCTCAAGACACGTCTCCGGCCGACCGGTCGACGAGCATCCCGGCTGCCGCGCCCGCCAGCGGACTCCGGTCGCGGTACCTGACCTCGTAGACGCGCTCGGTGAACTTCCAGCCGGCCAATGTGCGCTGGTAACGGTCGTGATAGATGGCGTAGTTGATCTCCGACCTGCCGTCCCGGCCGCGTCCCAGTTCCTGCATGTAGGAACGGCCGGACGCCAGGTCGCCGTCCAGCCGGATCACGCCGGGATGGGTGGTCTGCACGAGGAATTCCACAAAAGCCGGTACGCGCTCGCCCCAGGCGCGGATCGCGGCCTGCCCGGTGAGCTCGACAGGGATGTTGGGCATCCGCAACGCCCCCTCGGGCGCGAAGAGCGACGCCACGTGGTCGTAGTCGCGCATCATCACCGCGTCCGTGAACTCGCCGCGCAGTGCCTCGATCTCGACACGGTCAGCGATCACCCGAAAGTCGGTCATCATTTCCTCCATGTCACAACACGAGCTCGAAAAGCCTCAGTTGGTTGTGGCGGTGTCAACCGCCGACCCCGACTTCGCTGGGCTTCCCTGCTCGCGGAAGCGTGTTCGTCTCAGCAGTCCGACGAAGCACTCCCGCGGATTGTGAGGCGGCGGACCGGCCTCATAATCCGGCCCGCCGTCTCGTCGGAGGTTCAGAGGGCACAAGGCGACCGAGGGAGCTGACGGCACCATGAGCACCGCATCCGCGCCGGGACACGGCACGTCCGAGCCGAGCCTGAGTGTGATCATGAGCGAGCGGCGTCAACTGATCAATCTCGCCTACCGGCTGCTCGGTTCCCTGACAGACGCCGAAGACGTCGTACAGGAGACCTACGCCCGGTGGTACGCCATGTCCGCGGACCAGCAGCAGTCCATCGGCTCCCCCGGCGGCTGGCTGACCCGGGTCGCCGGCCGCATCTGTCTCGACCTGCTCGGCTCGGCACGGGTCCGGCGTGAGCGGTACGTGGGCGAATGGATTCCCGAGCCGCTGCCCGAACGCTCGGAGTGGATCAGCGTCCGGCCGGGCGTCTCCTCGGCCGACCCGGCCGATCGGGTGACCCTCGACGAGTCGGTGAGTATGGCTTTCCTGGTCGTGCTCGAATCGATGACGCCGGCCGAACGGGTGGCGTTCATCCTGCACGATGTCTTTCGCTACCCCTTCTCCGACGTGGCCGAGATCGTCGGCCGCACACCGGCGGCGTGCCGCCAGCTGGCCTCCTCGGCCCGCCGCCGTATCCACGCCTCGTCGCAGGCTCCCGCGCCCTCGACGGCCCGCCAGGCGGATATCGTCAAGGCCTTCAAACAAGCCTGGGAGGCCAAGGACATCGACGCCCTCGTCGGCCTCCTCGACCCCGACGCCACGGCGATCGCCGACGGCGGCGGCCTCGCCAACGCCGCGCTGCACCCCATCACGGGCGGCGAGCGGATCGCCCGTGCCTGGGTCGAGATCGCCGAACGGGTCCCCGACCTGACACACCTGGAACGCACGGTCAACGGTCAGCCCGGTCTGGTGGCTCAGGACGGCGGTGTCACCGTGACGGTGTACGCATTCGACATCACGGGCGACCGGATCAGGCACATCTGGGCGGTACGCAATCCGGAGAAGTTGCGGCTTTTCACGGACGGTTGATGCGTCCCCGGCGGCCTGCCGCAAGTCGGTGCCATTGACCGCCCTCCGGCTGGCGACGTACACACGGCGACGTCAGCACGCATGAGTCGGCCCGGGCAGCCCTTGCACGCCCGGCCGAGGGCTGCCGCCTGTTCCAGCTGAGGCGGTCGACCCCGTCCGTGCTATGGCCCGCTCGGTGACGCCTCGGGCACCCCGGACTCAAGTCGCCGCACTTCGCTGGGACTTCGCCGGCACACACCGCCAGGCAAGGCCTGCGGCGGTCAGGTAGGCGAGCGCGCCGATGGTCATGCTGATGCGCAGCCCGGCGTTGTAGTCGGTGGCCGAGGCGAGCAGGCTGCCGCCGAGTGCTACGCCGGTGGCGCTGCCGATCTGACGTGTGGTGTTGAACAGGGCTGAGGCGGCCCCCGAGTATGCCTGGGGCGCGGCTCCCATCACGGTGGCGGTGGAGCCGGTCAGGGCGAAGGAGGTACCGAATCCCGCGGCCATCATCGGAACCACCAGTAGCGGATAAGCGGGGTCGGCGCCGGCCGCGGCCCAGCCGGCCAGCCCCAGTGCGGCGAGGAGCATGCCGGAGATCACCAGCGGACGATCACCGGTGCCGCGGGACAACCGTCCGGACAGGACGGAGGCGAACATGGTCATCGCGACCGCCGGGAACAGCGCCAGCCCGGTGCCGAGAGCGGTGAAGCCGCGCTGGTGCTGGAACTCCAGGCTGGCGGTGAAGACCATCCCGTAGAAGCCGAAATTGAACAGAAGGCCGATGACGGCTCCACCGCTCAGCGCACGCGAACGCAGCAGGCTCGGCGGGAGTGCCGGCGACCGGGCCAGCCGCTCGCGTACGGCGAACGCCGCGGCGGCCAGCACGGCCAGACCAGCTCCGGCGAGTACGACCGGATCGGACCAGCCCCGCCGCCCCGCCTCGTTGAGCGCCGCGGTCAGTAGGGCCACCGCCGCGACGACCGCACACTGCGCCGGCCAGTCCGGGGTCCTGGCGGAGCAGCGGGGCGAGCGAGCGACATGCCGCAGCGTCAGCGCCAGACAGGCCACGCCGACAGGCAGGTTGATGAGGAACACCCAGCGCCAACCCACCGTGGAGACCAGAAGCCCGCCCAGCAGCGGACCGGCGGAGGCTGCGATGCCCGCCATCGCTCCCCACAGGCCGAAGGCCCGCGAGCGTGCGGCCGGCGCCGGGTAGGCCTGCTGCAGCAGGGCCAGGGAACCGGGCACGATGAGCGCCGCGCCCAGCCCCTCCACCAGGCGGGCCACCACCAGGAAGGGTGAGTTCGGTGCGAGCGCGCAGGCGGCCGAGGACACGGTGAACACCACCACACCCGCGCAGAAGATCCGGCGGTTGCCGAGCCGGTCGCCCAGCGCACCACCGGTCAGCAGGAAACCGGCGAAGACCAGGGTGTATCCGTCGGTGATCCACTGGATGCCGGTGAGCGATGCGGCCAGTTCGCGGCCGATCACCGGTACGGCGACATTGATGACCGTCACATCCAGGATCACCATGAAGTATCCGGCGCACACCGCCAGCAGCGGTGCCCGGGAACGTCGCTCGGAGCGTGGCGCCGGCTCGGGAGAGGGCAGGGAATCACTGCTTCCGGCCGACTCCGCGAACGCCACTGCGCCAACTCCATCCGTCCGCGCAGGGTCTGACCCAGCACGCGCAACACCGGATATATACCGCAGGTTGCAGGAGCTCGGCTGCTCAACTCGCCTCCGCCGCGGAAGTGGGTCCGAGCGGGTGCGGCGACCGGCCACGCGGCTTGCGGGAGCGGCCGACCCGGCTCGCCACCGTGTCACCGATGGCCTCAGGCGAAGTCTTCAGGAGCAGCTAGCTCACTCGATCGGCTTCAGACGTCGTTTCATTTGGTGAGGCGGCGGTGGCAGATGCGGGCTGCGACTACGCCGGCGAAGGCGGGTGTCAAAGCCGGCGCGATGTCCGTGGAGACGGCACCCGCCACCCCGACGCCACGACGTCCTCCAGCAGGACGCAGGCAACCTTTGAGCGCGGCCTGGCGCGTCCCGCTGGAATGCGGAGCGGGTTGAGCTGCCGAACGATGGATGATGCTCGGCCTGCGGAGGCGCCACCGAAGCCCATCACAGGACGAGACTCCTGCGATGGGGGCAGTGAAAGGAGCTTCCACCATGAAACGGGAGATGAACACCCTGGGGAAGGCGGCGATCGCTGCGGTTCTGGCGGCGTGCTCCCTGGGCGCGCCGCCCTCGCTTGCATCGGCTAGCACTCCATCACCCAGCGTGCAGGAAAAGCGGAAAAACCCTTACGATGTGCTCAATGCCGCCGCCGCCCGAGGCCCCATCACCGTGACGCCGCTTCGGGGTGGCGTGTACCTGCTCCAGGGGTCAGGCGGAATCATCGGCGTACTGCCGAGCAAGGACGGCGCCTTCATGGTCGACGCCGGCATCGCCGTTTCTCGCCGGAAGCCGGAACGCGCCCTGCAGAAGCTCGGGGCTTCCCACATCAGGTACCTCGTCAACACCCATTGGCATTTCGACCACACGGGCGGAAACAGCTGGGTCCACGAGCGTGGGGCGGAGATCATCGCCGCCCCCAATACCCTGCGCAACCTGAGCGAGACCATCCGGGTGGTGGAATGGGCGCACACCTTCACCCCAGTCCCTGCCGCCGCCCGACCGACCGTGACCGTCGCCTCCGAGAAGACGTTCACGTTCCCGGGCATGGACCGGTCGGAAGGCGCGCCGATCTGGTGGAGTACCGCAATATGCTCGTCGCCATTCGCAACCGCGTCGCCGATCTCAAGGGCAGGGGCCTTACGGTTGAACAGACCATTGCGGCCAAGCCCACCCAGCCCTTCGACGCCAAGTGGGGGCAGGGGATCATCGGCCCGGACCTCTTCACCAAGCTCGTCTATCGCGGCGTATGAGGTGTGTCGAATTGGGGACATACCGCAGTCCTCGACCTGGTCGTCCTCCAACGCTCGGAGGCCGGCTGGCCCGGGGCGACAAAGGGCGTCTTGGCAGTGTCCCGAGCCAGAGTTCCGAGACTGCTACGCCTCCAGGCATGACCAGAGCTGTCCGTGAAGGCCAGAGCGGAGGACGATTTCCTCTTCGTCAACCTCCCTCATTTCCTGTTGCATGGCCCTGTCCTCGTTCGACTGGCGCGATCGATCAACCTGATCTTGCGCAGTCAGGACACCGAAGCGTGGCGGCAGGCATTGGGCTTGTCCCGGGAGGGCAGGATGCCCGGCCGCGCCCGCTCACATACGACGGCACGCAAGTGGGAGACGTTCGGCCTCCACGGCGCCCTGGCCGGACATCTCGCCGTCTATCGACACCGCGGTCTCAGCCCGGCGGTGACGACGTCGGTCCCGCCGGGCGGCGAACCCCAACCAGTACGGGATGTCAAAGCGGCAGCAGGCCCGCGCGGTAAGCCGAGGTTCCAGGCGGTGCCCGGCCGGTGAACACAGCAGGCATCCCAAAGTAGGCATACCGACGCCAGGCCCTGTCGGCCGGCTACCGACTCAACCGGGCCAAGCTCGCCGAGGCGGCAGCCACCCTGGCCGCGGCGAAAGACCACCGCGCCCGCCGCATCGCCGAACGCATCATCACCGACCACGCGCCAACCTCACGGTCGAAGACTGCGACATCCGCACCTGATACCGGCTGTGGGCAAAGCTTTGCAGGCCACCACACCCGGCCGGCTCATCACCGCCATCAGCCGCGAGTGCGAGAAGACCGGCGACCGCCTGCTGCGCGCGTCCACGTCCACCACCAAGCCGTCGCAGACGTGCCTGTGCGGCGCACAGGTGACAAAGGCCCTCGCCGACCGGGACATGGTCTCCGGTGCACTCGCCGCGCACGTCCGGCTCACCAATCCTGACGACCCCAAGACCGCGGGCCTGGACATCGTCCAGGCCCGCATGACACAGATCTTGTTCGCAGAATGGCTGCAAGAAGCCCTGTCGAGTCAACCGCAGCGCGGTGCACGCCCCTGCAGGGGCCGCACCCACACGGCAGCCCAACGCCCCACCCCGGGGCAGCGGGCCTCTGCTCGGCGAAACACCACCGACCGGTACCGTCCCACCCCGAATGAGACCCGACCCGCACGCATGCGGCACAAGGTCCACGTCGGAACAGCCACCCCAGTAGGGAACGCACCGCCCACAGGCGGCGCACCCGAACAGGAACTGATCGGACGGCATCCCATCACAGGATGACTCTCAGGCAGAGTTGCGTCGGTCGCCCCGGCGGTCGGAGCCGCGGCCGCTGGTGCCGGCAGCACCGCCAGTGGCTCCGCCGGCCACTGCCCGGCGGCTCGGTCTGCGGACCACCTTGCCGGAGGCCGCACCGGCCGCCGCACCCGCCGTGGCTCGGCGGTCGGCGCCGCGACCGCCCGTGCCGGCGGTGCTGCCCGTGGTCCTGCCGGTTCCGGCCCGGCGGGCAGTACTCCGGCTTCCGGATGAGGAGTTGCCACCCGTCGCAGCCGACCCGTCCGCGGTCCGCCGGGCCGAACCCCGGCTCCCCGTCTCCGAGGCGTTGCCTGCCGTTGCCGTGGCCTTGCCGCCGTTTCGGCGACGGCGGTTGGACCGCTTGCCGGGCTCGGTGTCGGTCTTGCGGTCGGAGCGGGACACCGGTGGTGTCGCGGGCTGGGGGATCTCGATGGTCACGGGCACGCCCGAGGGCTCCCGAGCGCCGGTGATGGTGGCGAGTTCCGCGTCGCTCGACGTGATGCGGGCCGTACGGGGACGGATGCCGGCGTGCGACATGAGTCGGGTGACGTCCCGCTTCTGGTCGGGCAGGACCAGCGTGACCACACTGCCGGTGCCGCCGGCGCGGGCCGTGCGGCCGCCCCGGTGGACGTAGTCCTTGTGATCGGTGGGGGGATCGACGTTCACGACGAGGTCGAGGTCGTCGATGTGTATCCCACGGGCCGCGACGTTCGTCGCCACCAGCGCGGTCACATGGCCGTTCTTGAACTGCTCCAGGGTGCGGTTCCGCTGCGGCTGGGAGCGGCCTCCGTGCAGTGCCGCCGCGCGGACACCGACGGCCAGCAGTCGCTTGGCGAGCCGGTCGGCGGACCTCTTGGTGTCGAGGAAGAGGATGACCCGGCCGTCACGGGCCGCGATGCGCGTGACGACGGCCTTCTTGTCGGTCTCGTCCAGGACGTGGAGCACGTGGTGGTCCATGGTGGTCACCGCACCCGCGGACGGGTCCACGGAGTGCACCACCGGGTCGGTCAGGAACCGCTGCACCAGGCGGTCGATGTTGCTGTCCAGGGTGGCCGAGAAGAGCAACCGCTGTCCGTCGGGCCGTACTTGCTCGATCACCTTGGTGATCTGGGGCAGGAAGCCCATGTCGGTCATCTGGTCGGCTTCGTCCAGCACCGTGATGCGTACGCTGCCGAGCACACAGTCACCTTGTCCCACCAGGTCGTTGAGCCTGCCGGGGGTCGCCACGAGCACCTCGGCGCCGCGCCGGAGCGCAGCGGCCTGCTTGGTGATGGACAGCCCGCCGACCACAGTGGCCAGCCGGAGGTTCACCGCCGTCGCGTACGGGGTCAGGGCGTCCGTGACCTGCTGGGCGAGTTCACGGGTGGGGACCAGTACGAGGGCGAGGGGCGCCTTGGGCTCCGCGCGCAGGCCGGCCGTGCGGGCCAGGAGTGCAAGCCCGAACGCGAGGGTCTTCCCGGAGCCCGTGCGGCCCCGTCCCAGCAGGTCGCGGCCGGCGAGCGAGTTGGGCAGGGTGGCGGCCTGGATGGGGAAGGGAGACTTGACGCCTTGCTCGGTGAGGGTCTTGAGCAGTCCCGCGGGCAGGTCCAGATCGGCGAAGTCCCCGACGGCGGGAAGGGCGGGCGTCTTACTTTCCGGCAGCCGGAACTCCCTCGGCGACGACGCGGACTGCGACGGTGACGAGGCGCGCCGGTTCGACTTCTGGGGCCTACGGGACATGCGTTTGTTCACCTTCCTGGAAACAGCACAAACCGGGGTCCGCACCGTTACAGTGCGGACCCCGGTAAGCGGATACGCGCCGGGCGATCAGGCGGGGACGATGTTCTCCGCCTGCGGGCCCTTCTGGCCCTGCGTGACGTCGAAGGAGACCCGCTGGCCCTCCTGGAGCTCACGGAAGCCCTGGGTCGCGATGTTCGAGTAGTGGGCGAAGACGTCGGGGCCGCCGCCGTCCTGCTGAATGAAGCCGAAGCCCTTTTCGGCGTTGAACCACTTCACGGTTCCCTGTGCCATGACTTTCTCCTTTTGGTAGGCAGAGGCCCCATCCGGAGATGCCGGAAAAACAAATAATGCGCCTGCAGGAGAAACATTCCCGTCAGGCGCACATAGGTTCATGGGTACCACAACTGCAACACCTGAAGCTTAGCACAGCCCGGTGGCCGTCATGGATCATGGAGGTCAGGTGCGGGAGGTCTCTGAGCCTTGTCCACCGTCGGGACGTCCGACCGACCGCCGCCTCCGCTCTCGGTCCGGAGCCCGATCCGGCTGCCGTGGCCTGCAATGGTCGGCCACGGGGCGGGGGTGATGACGGGCCCAGGGCTCGGCCGGCCACGGCTGCCGGGCAGGGAGAGATATCGAAGCGGGCTCGCGCCCCCTGTACAGCCCGTGCCGGGACTCCTACTTCTCGCCGCCAGCGGACTGCGGGACCTTGGCCACGGCGTCGAGGGCGGCGTGCAGGTACGGGATGAGCCGCTCGGTGTCGGGGCCGTTGAGGGCGGTGTGACCGAGCAGCAGGCGGTTGAGCAGGACCCCGGCGCAGATGGCGATGAGGACGGCCGAGCGTCCGGTGGTGTCGGTACCGGGCAGCGCGTCGGCAAGTCTGCGCTGGTAGTTGCGTTCGATGCTGTCGCGCATGATGGCGGCGGCGCGGGGGTTGGAGGCGGAGCGGAGGGTGAGCAGCAGGCCGTCGGCCTGCGCGCCGCCTTCACCGGTCAGAAGCGTGCGCGCCGCTTCCGCATTGTGTTCGGGTGTCATCATCATGGACTTCTCGTAGGCCAGGTCGACGACTTCGGCGAACAGCCCTTCCTTCGAGCCGAAATACCGGCCGATCAGCCGGGTGTCCGCACCCGCGGCGTTCGCGATCTCGCGGAGTCCGGCCCCGTCGTATCCCCGCTGCGTGAAGGTTTCGCGGGCCGCTTTGAGGATGGCGGCTCGGGTGGCGGCCGAGTCACGACGGCGGGCAGGGGCGGGCGGATGTGCGTCCTGGCTCATGGTGCCCAGGTTACGAGACGCCTCGTGAGGCGATCGAACCCCGCACGGGCCCCGGCTACCGGTCGCGCACCGCTTGCGTCTGCCAAGGGCGCGGATGCTCCTGACGGTCACTGCCGTCCAGGTCGATCGGCGTATCGCCGTTGCACGCGCCCCGCGCGCCATGAGCCCTTGTCGACGTCAGGAGGTGGAGTCCGGACGCGGTCGGAAAGGGAGGGCTCACTGGCGCACGGCATCACATCCGCTTGCATGTCCACAGCTGTCGACATACGGTGTCCACGGGTGTGGACATAGCGGATGTGCCGCGCCACTGAACCGAACGACTAAGGATCCAGCATGCCTCTCCCCCAACGCTCCCTCGGCTCCGGCGGCCCGACCGTCGGCGCCATCGGCTACGGGTCGATGAGCTTCGCCCGTCCCTACGGGCAGAGCGCGCAGCACGCCACCGACGACACCGCGGACGCCCTGATCGGGCGCGCGGTCGAACTCGGCGTCACCCTCATCGACACCGCCGACGTCTACACCGGCAGCGAGGAGGCCATCGGCAGCGCCCTCCGCGGGCGCCGCGACAAGGTCGTCCTCGCCACCAAGTTCGGCATCGTGCGGGGCCTGAACCCCGAGGGTCCGCCGATCATCAACGGACGACCCGAGTATGTACGCGAGCGCATCGAGCGCTCACTGACCAAACTTGGCACCGATCACGTCGATCTCTACTACCAGCACCGCATCGACCCCGACGTGCCCATCGAGGAGACGGTCGGCGCGATGGCCGAACTCGTCAAGGAGGGCAAGGTACTTCACCTCGGACTGAGTGAGGCCGCACCCGACACCATTCGCCGCGCCCATGCGGTCCACCCCATCAGCGCCGTACAGACCGAGTGGTCGCTGTGGTCGCGCGAGATCGAGCAGGAGGTCTTCCCGCTCTGCCGTGAGCTGGGTATCGCGGTCGTCCCGTACAGCCCGCTCGGCCGGGGCATGCTCACCGGAAAGATCACGTCCCTCGCGGACCTGCCGGAGGGCGACTACCGCCGGCAGATGCCCCGCTTCTCCCCGGAGGCCTTCAACGCCAACCTGGCCGCCGTCCAGGCCGTCCAGGAGATCGCCCTCGCCCGTCAAGCCGCGCCTGGCCAGGTCGCCCTCGCCTGGCTGCTGGCCAAGGCTCCCGATGTCGTCCCGATCCCCGGCACCCTCCATGTCTCCCGCCTGGAGGAGAACAGCGCGGCGGTGGACGTGAAGCTCACGCTCGAGGAGATCACCCGCCTCGACGCCCTCCCTGTGGTCGGCGAACGCGAGATGGATCTGGGCAACAACTGGTTCGACGGCGTCACACCTCCCCTGCGGTAGCGAACGAGGGCGCGAGCGCCGGCGGACGAGGGCCGCGAACTGCCGGCGACAGCGAGGAAGTGCTCGTGGGAGCGCTCGTGGCCGGCGGTGCGGCGTCGGTGGCGAGCGCGCCCACGAGACAGCGGAGCGTGCACTCGACGGTCCGGTGGGGCGGACCGACCCGCCGGTCGCCCAGCTCATCGAGGACGGCCCGGTGGAGCCGTGCCCAACCAGGGCCGGCTCCACCGGACGGAGCGGCGGTGGACCGTCTGCCGGCACGGCCGCGGAAGCCTGGCGGCAATTACCGCCAGGCGTGAACGGGCGTATCCGAAAGACCAACCTCCGTGGCCGAGCACCCACGCTTGAACCGCCTTCACGAACGGTCCGCCGTCACTCGCTCAACCACGTCTGCCGTATCTGGACAACGAGCAGGCACCGCCGGAGCGGCCGACCGTGTCCCTCCCGGGTACGAGGCGCCGAGGCGAGAGTGGTCCGTCAGCTCACTTTCGCCAGAACAAGTGGTGGCTCACGCCGCTCGGGCTGGGCACGACCTCGAGATTGAACCGGTCGAGGAGCTCGTCGGGGGAATCCCAGAGCCGCAGTCCGGATCCCAGCTTCACCGGCGAGACCGCCACATGCATGGTGTCGACGAGGTCCGCGTCGAGGAACTGCCGGACGGTGGTGACGCCGCCACCGAGACGGACGTCCTTGCCCCGGGCCGCCTCCCGCGCCTGCTCGAGGACGATGGCCGGGTCACCGTCGACGAAGTGGAAAGTGGTGTCGGAGAGCGTGAACGAAGGACGCTTGTGGTGGGTCATGACGAACACCGGGGTACGGAACGGAGGCTCGTTCCCCCACCAGCCTCGCCACTCGTGATCGTTCCAGGGCCCGCGCTGGGGCCCGAACTTGTTGCGGCCCATGATCTCGGCACCGATGTTGCGTGCGTAGTCCCGTGTGAAGTAGTCGTCGAGGCCTCGGCTCCCGCCGGGATCGGTGCGCATGGGCCAACTCGCCGTGGCACCGGCCCAGGCGAAGAGCCTTCCAGGGTCGACGTGGCCGAAGGGCCTCTCAAGGCTCTGATGCTCACCGGCGCCGATTCCATCACTCGAGACATTGAAGTTCTGCACCCTCAGTAGCTGTGTCACGCGGTTCTCCCATGGTCGACGACAGTGACGAGACTCTCCGGGCTTGGAAAAGTCATCGCTGCGTCCAGCTGGCTGGAGATTTTTCCCTAGGGCCTCTAGGTTTTTCCTAGAGCACCTAGGAAGGTGGCGAGGACACATGGAGAGGGCCGGGTCGGCGGGAAGGCGGGTGACGATCGCGGACGCCGAGCCGACGGGTTCACCCGCGAGCGGTCACCGCAAGGTCCGCACCCTCGGCACTCTGCACAGCCTCATGGAGCACTGACCTCCGTCCTGAGAAGGAGACGCAGCATGACCGATCCGACCGTCGGCAGTCTGCGCGTGAACGGTGCAACCCTGCACTACGAAGTGCGTGGCCAAGGCCCGCTCCTGCTGCTGATCCCCGGAGGGACGGGCGGCGCGGCCTCCTTCGAGGACATCGTCGACAGCCTGGCCGCCGAGTACACCGTCGCGGCCTATGACCCACGGGGAATGTCGCGCAGCACGCTGGACGAACCCGAGTCCGAGCAGACAGTGGCGGAACACGCTGAAGACGCCTTCCGAATCATCGAGCTGCTGTCGCCCGATGAGCCCGCCCGGGTGTTCGGCGCCAGCTCGGGTGCGATCGTCGCTCTGCACCTGCTCACCGCGCACCCCGAGCGCGTCGCCCGCGTCGTTGCACACGAGCCACCAGTTGTGGAGGTCCTCCCGGACGCCGCCGACCACCGCGCGCTTCTCGCACACATACAGGAAACCTTCCGAGCACACGGGCTCATGCCGGCGATGACCGTGTTCGCCGCGGGCCTGAGAGGGGACGACGAGTCCGCACCGAAGCCCGAGATCGAGCTTCCGCCGCGAGCAGCGGCGCGTGCCGCGCAGACCATGGCCAACCTGCCCTACTTCGTAGCGCGCATCGTGCCCTGTTTCATGTCCTACGCCCCCGACCTCCACCGACTCAAGGCACTGTCGGACCGGCTCACGCTTGCCGGAGGGCAGGACTCGCGGGGCGAACTGCCCTATCCTGCGACCGCCGGCCTGGCCGGGCACCTGGGTACCGACCTCCTGCACTTCCCAGGCAGCCACATCGGCCTGACGACGCACCCGACCGAGTTCGCCGAATCCCTTCGCAAGGTCCTCCACGCATAGGTGCTCTGTCCGGGGAGGTTGCGGCGGGGGCCGCACAGTGTCGCCCCCGGGGCTGTATGGCCGGCGATCGTTGCCGGCTTTGGGACAGTGCGCAGGCCGGCTTCACCGCCGACATCACGCTGCTGTCCGGGGAGCAGGGAGGCGTGGAGGTCGTCTCCGGCGATCGCCTCGTTCAGCCGTCCGCTCCCCCTTGCACACTCACAGGAGTGGCACGGTGCCGCTCCGAGGCGCCCCTCCCTGGTTGTGGCGCCCTTCGCTCGTTCGCCCGGGCGGGGGCCAGACCCTCCCACCGAAACAGGCAAGGAGGCCGGCTGGAGGCACCGGACCACAACGCCGAACAAGGAGGGCGGAGTCGGCCCTCGTCCCGCCACAGCACACCACTCACCCGCCGACACTCACCTCGCGCGAACCGAGTCCGCAGTGCGACCCGTCGGCGGAAACGTCGGCCTCCGACCGGTCACGGTCGCCGCCACCGCCCCTTGACCAGCTCCCCATCAGGTGATGCGTGACTTTCCCGACAGAGCTCTATGTTGTGTCACCTGTTAGAGCGGAGACAAGATGCTCGCACCACTACACACTTTCTGCGGTCGATAGGCATCGTCACCGCCTTGACTGGTGACTCATTCGGTGCGAGTCTGACACTCGCGGAAGTAGAGGGACTCGATTTCCGCCAATGGGACTCGAAGGAGGCTGGCCATGGAAGGTCAGAGCATGATGGACAGCGCTGCGGCGGCCCGGCACGCACGGTTCGGCAAGCTGCCCGAGCGCATCCGCTACGAGGACATGGTTCAGGAGGAGCCGGTCACGCTGCACGACCCGGCAAGGGACGCCTACAACCCCGAAGGGTCATGGACGTCCTTCTCCTGCTTCGCCGCCGACCTGGGCCTCTGAGCCGAGTCCCATCCGCAACCACCTGCGAATCGGTTTGGCACAAGGCCGCCGAGTTCGTCGCCCGACGGATTCCGTCCTTGCCCACCACGGCACACCACGCCGCGTCGGACCGTGCAGGTAACCCCCCGCATCACGACGGCCTTTATTCCTTCCTGAAGTTGGCCGGGTACAGCTTGAGACAGGAACGCGTCAGGGCCGCACCCGGCACCCGGGTGCGGCCCCCATGTATACGGACCGTCCAGGAGGCGCGGTCGGCTTTCCAGGGGGCACGCGCCGCTCGCGCACTCGTCCTCCTCGAGGGACGTCGGCTCGCCGGACTGCCCACGGGCATGGCACAGGAGTTGGGTCGCCCCGCGGACGTCTTCCTACCGTGCCGCCAAAGCCCGGCACTTCGGGCGGCAGACGTGACCAGGCAATGGCCCGGTGCGCTGCCCGTCGCTGAACAGGACAGAACGAAGCGGGCTGCGCTTGCCGCCTGTTGGCACCTCGGGGCCCGTTCAAAGCCGAACGATGATTGACTGGCTCCGGCAATCGCAGCACCGACCTGCAGGAGAACCCCGTAGCCATGAGCCAGCCCTACGCGTACGAGTACAAGGTCGTCACCTTTCGGGAGTCGCTGATCGGCGATGCCCTGGACAGCGACAAGTTGGAGAAGGTGCTCAACAAGCACGCCGAGGACGGCTGGGGGCTGAAGGCCATAACGTCCGCCGACGTCAAGGGCCGCATCGGCCCGGGCGCGGTCGAGGGCCTGCTGCTCACCTTCGAACGGCCGCGCCAGTAACGTTGCAGTCCTTCGCCGTCCCGGAGCGCTGCCGCCGCGCCGGTGCTTGATGACACGGTTGTGCTTGGCGTCCCGGGTCCCGGGTCCCGGCGCCGGGACCCGGGACCCGGGACGCTTGCAACACCAATGAGCAACAGCTGCCGTGAGACCGGCGGACTGACCGCACCCAGCCATCATGGCCGTGTCGGTCGGCTCCTGCCGTGTGGCATCGACGGCGTGCTCGGCATTGGTGTGTGCCGCTGTGCGGCTCGCACACTGGGCGTCCAACGCCACACCCATCGCCAGGAGTTCGGCGCACGTTCGCGGAACTGCCCCCGTCTCGCACTCGCAGTAGGCCGATCCGGGCGCGTTGAGCCGCCAACTCGTCAGAGGACGTCGTAGGTAAGGTGCGTCGCGGTCGATGTCGAGGTCACGCTCCGCTGCACCAGCGTGCGGCGGGTTCCTCCGGTGAACAGTGGCGTCCCGCCGCCCAGCACTACGGGCGCCAGGTGCAGCGTCAGACCGTCGACCAGTCCGGCGTCCAGTGCCGAGCCGACCGTGGCGCCGCCGCCCATGAGGACGACGTCGAGTTCCTTGCCGCTGTCCGACGAGGCCGCCGCGGCGCGCCGGCGCGCGGTGGCGATGGCGTCGGGCAGGCCGGTGGTGACGAACGTCCAGTCGAGGTCGGTGAGCCGCACCGACTCCGGCGGTGATGTCGTCACGACAATGAAGGCCGGCTTGCCGACCTCGCGGGCACCGTATCCGGTCGTGTCGTCCCAGCCGTTCGGCCCGTCGACCAGGTCGAAGAGCCGGCGGCCGAGGACGACGGCTCCCGAGCGGGCCGTCGCCTCACGCAGAACCCTGCGGTCGTCCGGGTCGTCGGAGAACGCCCAGGTGTGCAGGGCCTCGCCGCCCGACCCCAGCCCGCTGTGCGGTCCGGGGTCCGGCCCGGTGACGAAGCCGTCGAGGGAGACCGAGATGTCGGCGATGATTCGAGTCATGCCAAGGCAGACCCGATCCGCTGTCCGAACTCATCGCTCACCCACGAGCCGCTGTCGTCGACGCCCGTACGCTCCGGACACCGACGCACGCCGTGTCCACGTGGTGGGCTCGAGGAAACGCACGCGAGGAGGTATCCGGCTCTGCTCGTGGTGAATTCAGCGCCTGGCAGGGCCACTGCCTATCGGCACGCGGTACAGGACGTACGGCTTGCGACGCAGGTCTCGGCCGCTGTTGTAGGCCGCTTGGCGATTGAGCTGGTTGGCCACCACATAGAGGTTTCGGTCGTAGCCCACGGAGAGGGTGTCCGGCCACAGCAATCGATCGTCCTGGACCACCGTTCGAAATGCGCCATCACGATCCCGCCGCACGATGGCGCGGCGCTCGATGTCACCGCCGTACACGCGGCCCGACTGGTCCATTTCCAGGCCGTCCGACATGCCCTTTGTCCCGAGGTCGTGTACCGACAGCCCATCCCGCTTGGACGAAGTGCGCCGTTTCACAAGGTCGTTGGTGCGGATCGCGTACAGCTTCCGGCTGGACAGAGGACAGAAGTACAGCCACGTTCCGTCCGGGGAGAGCGCGATGCCGTCGACCCCGATGCCCACCGGGGTTCCCGGTTCCTTACCCGGCTTGTTGAGGAACGGCACGCCGTCGATCACGGGGACGAAGTCGGGCTCCGGGAGCGTGGCCGGTACATCGTCCAGGCGACGCCACGACACCCCGCTCTCCAGGTGAACGACTATCAACCCGTTCGGACGGTCCGGCGTGGCATCGGTCAGGTACGCGTAGCCGCGGCGGAGATCAAAACGCACGTCATTGACGAAACTGCGAGGCCCCGCAATGTCTCGCGGGAAGACAATAGTCCTCACCACTCTATTCGTCTTCAGGTCGATGGCCACGATTTTTGGTCCGCCATCTGGGGCATCCGCCCATTCGACCCGCCCGGTGTCGACGACCCAGAGGCGCTCGGCAGCGTCGACGACAACGCTCTGCACCCCGAGAAAGTGACCCGCCGGGTCGCTCAGGTCCGCCTGGTTCACAGCGGCGTTCGGGTAGGCGACAGCAACGCCGTCACGAATCTCGGCGACCGAGAAAGGTACGTTGTCGCCCCAGCGTGGGAAGTTCACGAAGATGCGGCCGGACCGAGAGATGGTGACACCCGTGGGCATGGCGCCATCAAAGGTGGCCACCTGTTCCAACTCGACACCGGGCTCGACCCGATCCCGCTGTTGGGCCGCCCTTGCCTGCGGCGCACTGATCGCCAGGGACAGGCCGACCACTGCGGGGAGGGAGACGATCGCGCGTCGACTGGGCGTGCTGTGCGAACCGCTCGCCCGCGATATGGCATCAGACATGGTGCTGGGACTTCCTTCGAGACGAGGGGGGACACCTTGACGTACGGACGTCGGGCGAAATCCGGCCAGCAAGTCCCACACGTCAGCCGTCAAAGGGCTGCATACGAAGAGATCCGCCGTCCACAAACAGATATCCCACCTGCAACCGACCGGCAAATCGGACGATGACAAAGAGTGAAACACCACGGATGTGATCGTTCGCGCGCCCCTCGTATCGGTAAGGTCGCCGAACAAGGAGGGGTGACAACTTGAATCCCGTAGCGCTGCACTTCGTTCACCGTGCGAATCCCCCGCGTCCTGCTGCATCTCTTCGCAGTCGGCCAAGTGAGGCCTGCCAGGAAAAGAGTTGCGATGACGCGCGGGAAAGCCGGAACGAGCGGTGGTGACAGGCGCTCTCAGTCACAGGCCGAGTGCGTTCGGCGGTGCCGGTCCCGGCCGGGATCACCGTCTCTCGACACACCGCATCAAGGAGATCGCGATGAATGAGACAGCGAGGACCATGCCGGCTGTCGCCTACCGCAGCAGCCTCCCGATCGACGACCCCGAGAGCCTCATCGACATCGAGCTGCCTGTACCCCAGCCCGGCCCCCGGGACGTCCTGGTCCGCGTCGAGGCGATCGCCGTCAACCCGGTGGACTACAAGATGCGTCAGACCGCCGACCCGGGTGGTGAGCCCCGCGTGCTCGGCTGGGATGCGGCCGGGGTCGTCGTCGCGGTCGGTACCGACGGTGAGTTGTTCTCCGTCGGCGACGAGGTCTACTACGCCGGGGCCCTCGACCGGCCCGGCGCCAACTCTCGCTACCACGCGGTGGATGAGCGGCTGGTCGCGCGCAAGCCGGGCACTCTCTCCTTCACCGAGGCCGCAGCGCTCCCGCTGACCGCGCTCACCGCATGGGAGGGCCTCTTCGAACGCCTCGGGTTGCGTATCGGCGCCCTTGAACAGACCGGTGCTCTACTGCTTACCGCGGCCGCGGGCGGCGTCGGCTCCATGACCGCACAGCTGGCCCGCGCCCTGACCAGCCTGACCGTGATCGGAACGGCATCCCGCCCCGAGACCTCGGAGTTCGCCCGGCGGATGGGCTCCCAGTACATCGTCGACCATCACAAGCCGCTTGCCCCGCAACTCGCCAAGGTGGCACCCAGCGGTGTCGACTACGTCTTCTCCACGGCCGGCACCGACCGCAATCTGGCCGCGTACACCGACGTGCTCAACCCCTTCGGTCACATCGTCGCCACCGACGATTTCGACTCCCTGCCCATCGGCGCGCTCAAGCCGAAAAGCATCTCCTTCCACTGGGAGTTCATGTACACCCGTTCCATGTTCCAGACGGCGGACCAGGCGATGCAGCACCACATCCTCACGCAGGTCGCGCGCCTGGCCGACGTCGGCATCCTGAGCACCACCGCCACGCGCGACCTCGGCCCCATCAACGCCGCCTCCCTGCGCGAGGCGCACCGCCTCCAGGAATCGGGCACCACCATCGGCAAGACCACACTCACCGGCTTCCAGGAGTGACGGTTTCTTCTGCGTGCGTGGGCATGGCCAGACGACGAACCACCCCGGCCATGAGCAGCCGCAGGCCTTCGAGGCCCGCCCAATTGGCGTCCGGCACGTCCGAACCCGACCACCGTGGTCAGCTGGGTTTCACCGGTGCACTGCTGCCCCCGCGACGTCGACCGCTGAGCTCGGCGTCGAGTGTCTCCTGAGCTACGCGCATGACCCCGGCGTACGCGGGGTCCTGCAGCCGCTTCCAGATCTCGTCCTCAGAGACCTCCTCAACGCGGCTGACCACCCACCAGATGTTGCCGAAGGGGTCTTTCACCCGCCCTCCGCGCTGTCCGAAAGCGTCATCCGCCATAGCAGTGACGACCCGGCCGCCGGCAGCGACAGCTTGTGAAAACGCCTTGTCCGCGTCTGCGACGAAGACGCGCAGCAGGCTTGGCATGGTGGGCCAGTCCGCGTGTCGGTCGAAGGCCAGCACGACAGTGTCGCCGACTCGGATCTCACCGTGGCCGATCAAACCGTCCTCGGTCGACACCCGCCCCAGTTCCTCACCCCCGAACGCCTGGGAGACGAAGTCGAGAAAGGCCCCGGTGTCGTCGGTGACGACCCAGGGTGCAACGGTGGTGTAACCCGACGGCGCGGCATTGATCTGCTCGGGCATCTCTGTCCCCTCGACGATGTCGGCTGCTAGCAGCGCCCATAGGCGCCATATAGGTCTGCTTCCGTCCTAGAAGTTGAGCGGACGTAGGTCGCGCCGAACTGTGAGCCGCTGTAAGTCGCTTCCCTCCAGGGACCGCGCCGGCCCCCGACACGCCCCGTTGAACCGTCCCGGGGCACAGCGCCAGGGTTCCTCTTACGCCGGCGCGGCTCCGCCACCCGGAGGCCGGCGGAGCAGGTGCAGACAGACCACCGATGCGACGACGGTCCGCCGTTCGAAGGCGTTCAGGCGAGGGTCCGTTTCGACAACGTACTGCTGCAACCCGATCCACGAATCAATGGTGCTCACCGTGACCCGGCCGAGGATCTCCGGCGCTGGGTCCTCCTCCGGATCGGTCTCCGTGAGATGCCATTCGACGTTCAGGAGACCCGGACGTGTAAGAAGGAGTTGGCGCCCCTGCTCAGTCCTGAGACTCAACTGCCGGGTCTTCATCAGTCCACGGGCACCGGCGGTACCAACCTCCCGGTCCTCGGCATCGGTGAAGCGGAACTCCGTCGGCCCGAACTGCTCGATACGGACGATGAACTCGCCGGACGTTTTCGTCAGGACGGAGAACGTGTCGTCGGTGTAGGTGACCCAGGCGAGCGGGGTCCCCTCCACGGTGGACACGGCCAGCGCGGGGCCCACATATCTGCGCCACCATGAACGCTTCGGCTGACCCACCACAACGGCTTCCAGCCCGAACAGACCGGGATCCGTCATCGGTCCCCCTTCCCTCGCCGCTCGACAACAGCCGACACCGTCACATAATCCGCGGCCGGCTGTCTCAGCAGTTCGCGCTATAGCGAATACAAGTAGGTGACGTGGAGTGGCTGTTGTCCCACTCCTGCCGCTCAGCCGCCAGTATCCCGCCCGCCAGGAGAGCCACCAATAGATGCGCGACCACCGTCCAGCGGGCACGGAGGACTCCCGCGAGAACTGCCAGGACGAGCACAGCAATCAGCAGTATTCGTACCCGATCCATGTGTGCGAGGCCGGCCGCGTCGATCCGTACTTGATCGCCTTGCGCTGCCCATACCTCGAGACCGAATCCATAAATCCAGTCCAGAGCGAGCCACGCGGTCTCCAACAGCAGCAGCGGGACAGCGAAGGCCAGGTCCACGGCCAGGCGTGTTCTGTGCGACCAGGGGCGCCGCCGGTTCGGGGCGGGAAGGGTATCGGCCATGGGTGCAGGATGCCCCGGCTGGTGGTGGTGCGCATGAGCACCCGTACTCAACTCCGGTACCACCGTGTCATCGCCGCTGTCCAGGTCTTCTGCGGGTCGGCGACCGGGGCACCGGGATAGGCTGCGCCGATGAAACGGATCTTGGTGGTGGGTGTCACCGGTGCCGGCAAGTCCACGCTCGCGCAAGCCTTGAGCAGGCGCTCAGGTCTGCCGTACCACGAGATGGACGCGCTGTACTTCAACGGCCCCGACTGGGCGGTCAACGGCGCGTTGGCCGAGGACGTGGCACGGCTGACCGCCGAGCCCTGCTGGATCATCGACTCACTCGGCTACCCGGAAGTCCGTGACCTGCTCTGGGACCGGGCCGACACGGTGATATGGCTGGACTATCCACGACGCGTCATCATGCCTCGCGTCCTGCGCCGGTCCTTCCGGCGCACCGTCAGACGCGAAGTCCTCTTCGGCGGTAACAGGGAGACCTGGAAGGGTTGGCTGAGCCGGGAACACCCGGCCTGGTGGGCGTGGTCCCAGCAGGGGACCCGTCGCGAAGAGCTCGAGCGTCGTGTCCGCGATCCCTGCTTCGCCCCTCTCCAGAGCCTGCGCTTCCGCCGGCCCAGGGAGACGGCGGCCTGGCTGGCATCCCTCTGACCCGGCGGGCAAGCCGGATCTGCTTCTTCAGAGGGCGTCGGTATCAATCCTGAAAGTGAAGACCTGGCCACTGCTCCTGTCCTACGGAAGCGCGCCCGCCTGCGCTCGAGTCACAGCCGGGGAGAGGGTGCGAGGCCACTCGTGAAGCTCACACGGCACATGCCGGCCAGCACAAGGCGGGTCAGGAGCGATCACCAGGCAATTCGGCCTTGCAGCCGCCGGTGGACCTCTTCACGGATGTCGGCCGCGAGGACCCCGGTCCTGCCCCACGAGACGACCGGCTCGGCCACATGGCGCAGCTTGATATTGGTGCACATCGATGTCTCGCGAAGCACATCCCAGACCTCGGCCGACGTCATACGCGTCATGGCGACGACGACTCCGATGGCCTGGTCGATCACGGCGTCGGCGTTCATGTCCCGCTCAAGCGGCGCGACCTGAGCCTCAAGCTGATCGATCTGCCCGGGCGAGTCGGCGTTCGGCTCCGAAACCGCGTCAGAGAGGCCATCCGCGTGGATGTCCACGTTGCCTCCGTGGTGGGGGGGGTGGGTATTCCACAGTGCGAGTGTCCAGCCTTGGGCCGAGTACGCCCGCCGATTGTTCGCCGTGATCACAGTATGGGTCGGTGTCGGCGGTGACGGGCAGGTGAAGCCTGGCACTCCAGCGGCAGCAGAAGCCCTACTACTCCGGAAGACACCGACGGCACGGGATGAACGTGCAGGTGATCGCGGATGCGGCCGGACGCCTCGTGCGGGCGCCCGTGGCGCTTCCCGGCAGGCACACCCCCTGACCGCTGCGCGAACCCACGGCATCATCGCCGCGTTGAGCAACGCTGAAGTGATGACCTTCGCCGACGATGCGTATCACGCTGCCGCCGATTGCACGCGTACCTGTTCAGCGGCACCACTACCGGCCGAAGCTGTCGCCCCGGCAGAAAGCCGTGGGAATGAGAAACGCTCAGCCGTGGCGACCGACCTTGGTGATGAGTTTTCACGCCCGCACCCGTCACACCTACGACGGGACACGACGCGGCAGAAGGATGGCGTGATGAGTGCGGACACACGGCTGGAGGAGCTGGACGTGAGCGGTCTGGGCGAGGTCGACGAGCCGACGTTCTCGGGCCTGGCGGAGAGGCACCGGCGCGAGCTGCACGTGCACTGCTACCGGATGCTCGGGTCGTTCGAGGACGCCGAGGACACCGTGCAGGAGACGTACCTCCGTGCTTGGCGGCGGCGGGAGACCTTCGAGGGGCGGTCGACGTTCCGGGCCTGGCTGTACCGGATCGCCACCAACGCCTGCCTGGACCTGCTCGCCAAATGCCGTCCGGAGCCTGCGACCGACGGCGAGGTGCTGTGGCTGCAGCCCTACCCGGACCGGCTGCTCGACGAGCTGCCCGCGGGCGACGCGGACGAGCCGGAGACCGTCGCCGTCGCGCGGGAGACGATCGAGCTGGCGTACCTGGTCGCAGTCCAGCACCTCGCGCCGCGCCCGCGGGCCGTGCTGATCCTGCGGGACGTGATCGGCTGGCCGGCGAAGGACGTCGCGCAGCTCCTTGGAGACTCCGTCAACTCCGTGAACAGCGCGCTGCAGCGGGCTCGCGCCGGCATGCGGGGACACCTGCCCGCCGAGCGGCAGGACTGGACCGGCGGCGAACAGGACGCCGGGACGCGTGAGCTGGTGCGACGCTATACCGACGCCAGCGTGGCCACGGATGTCGACGGGCTCGCCGCACTGCTGCGGGACGACGTCCGCTGCTCGATGCCGCCCACGCCGGGCCTGTACGTCGGCCGCGACGCGGTGGTGAACGACTGGGTCGAGAGCGGCTTCGAGGGTTTGAAGGGCCTGCGCGCCGTCCTCACCTCCGTGAACCGGCAGCCCGCCGTCGCCTTCTACCTCTGGCGGAAGCGGGAAGGCGCGTACCTGCCGCTGACGATCGACGTCCTGCGTGTCACCGGCGGGGCGATCACCGAGATCGTCACGTTCCATGACGACCATTTCCCGCGGCTCGGGCTGCCGGAGCGCCTGCCGGCGGAGGGCACCGAGTAGTCCCGGTACGGACGCTCGCGCTGCGCGGTGGCGCGCGCCGCGGTGGTCGCGGCGGAGTGGTGCGACGCGCTCGGCGTCGTCACCCGCGGGCGGATGCAGGTGGAGCCTCACGACGGCGAGCCCGGGCCGGACCTCGGACGCGACGCCGGGTTCCGGCTCCGCGGCACCGGCGTCCACGCCCTGCGGAACGCCGGCCATCGCACGGCGAGAGTGCGCATGGTCACCCCCAGGAACAGGACCGTCACATGCCAGTCAACACCCCGTACGCCACTTAGCGAGTGATGGAGGAACGACATGAACGGCATGAATGACACCGAGATCGTCGCAGGGACGGCAACGGGCCGGACCAACCGCACTCACCGACTCCGCAGACTTGCCGGTTTCGGCTTCGTTGCCACGCTCGGGGCGATGGTGGCCACCACCCTCGCCGCGGCGCTCGCCCAGGCCGTTGGCGTCGACTTCCAGGTCCCCGATGGTGGCGAGACGATCCCGTTGTCCGGATTCGCCGTGGTGACCGGCTTCTTCTCGGTCGTGGGCATCGTCATCGCCGTCGCTCTTCTTCGTTGGAGCGATCGTCCAGCCAAGCGATTCGTGTGGACGGCAGTGTCGCTGACCGCGATCTCGTTTATCCCGCCCCTCCTCTCCGAGGCGAACACCGCAACCGTCACCGCCCTCCTCGGGCTGCACCTCGTCCCTGCGACGGTGATGATCCCCACTCTGGCGCGAAGCCTCCGCTCCCGGACCGATTGACGATCCCGCAACGGACGGACGTGCGGCGCAAAGCGTGCACGAGCGCGCCGCCGTGGCCCCGGGCTGCCACCCTCCATTCCAGGTTCCTTTTCTTCATCAATTCGAAAGCGGCGTCGTGCGTACGAAGACGATGGAGCGCAAGCAGTGGGCGATTTTCGTCAGGTGGAACGAATGGTATGAAGCAGGGACAGTCGAGTCGGGCAGTCATCCGGGGGAACGGAGGGATTGATGCCCGCTATGACGGACTGGAGTCGCTCTTCGTGGCTTACCGTCAACCGTCGGACGACATTCGGTAGCTCGGGGTCCGGAGGCCAGGCAGGTCGTCTCGGCGGACTGTGTCCAGCCACTCGGGCAGTCGTCGGCCCTGTCATGACCGGCGGCAACGGCAGTGACGTCACCCGGCTCAGCTCCGGTCCCGAGACCATAAGGACAAGAAGAGGGAGGCGCCATGGCGATGGACGGACTGCCGGGCGTTCTGGCCGACTGGACCGACTACGACGCGACGGGTTTCGAACCGGGGAAGTTGTCGGCCGGTGGTGATCGCAATGCGTGCCGTCAGTCGAACGCCACCACCAGGCGGACACCGTCGCCACCAAAGCGGCCGGCCAGAGCCCTCATCACGGCGAAGACGTGCGGCCAGTGGGTTTCCGGTCCCAAGACAGCGCCCGCGGTCAGCGGTTCGTACGCGCAGACCAAATCCCCGGTGGTCCACTCAACGCGTTCTGTGGTGCTGTGCAAGTCCGCAGGCGGAACGCCTACCACTGACAGGAGCTCCGAAGGCCAGGGACGGCAGACGAACTGGCGATGCGATGTCGACGGCAACGATGCTTTGTGCCACGTCACCCGGCCGACGAATTCCTCAGGGGTGGTTGAGGGATCGAGGGAATCGAGCTCCGCCCAGGTGACCCAGCTTGCGCTGTCCATCTCGCCCGAGGCGACCCAGGACCCCAACTGCGAGCGCATACGGCTCGACAGGTCAACCGGAAGGCCGCGGCCCGGTGCGAGTGGCTGAAAGCCAACGTAATTGCGCGCTCCGAAGAGAAGGCCGAAGGCCGTGTAGTCGGTCTCGTCGTACAGCGGCCATAGATCCATGGCGGCCACCCACGGGTCGCCTTCGTAGAAGTCGGTGCCGAAATGAGGATGGCGAAACTCGATGCCGCCGTAGATGTCCGTACTCATGATGGCGCACCGTAACGGCCTCCCGTTGCATGGCTCACCTCATTATTGGCGGTGAGTAATGGAGACAGCCGGTGTCCCGGGGGATGCGCAGGCTGCAGCGTGCTCCGGCCTTCCCTACGGTCGCGGCCAATGGGCTGTGAACGAGGATCGGAATGCCCCAGGGACCGTTCCGCAGCAGGAGGCTCAACTCTCGGGCGTCGCCGCACCCCCGCGCGCGAGGCCTCCCGACACGCGCCGCAAGGCGCACTCACCCCTTGTCGTCATCGGACTCGCCCTCGCGGAGAAACCACAGGTCAAGGGCGTACTGCTCCGCGACAGGTGAGTCCTCCCGTGCACAACCGATCTCCTCAGTGGTCCTTACCTTGGTCATCGGTTTGGTCCAGCCATTCGTAGGGTTGGGGCATCCGGGGGTGTGAGGTGTGGCTTTCAGTGGTCTGCCGACCGTG
>NZ_LMWH01000286.1 GCF_001507435.1 Streptomyces sp. NRRL F-5122 | reverse complement strand
GGCGTGCTGCTTCTCCACGGCACGCTCCGAGCCGGCATGCGTCGCCTCCTGCACACGGCGCTGCAGGTCCGCGAGCTTGCCCGCGGTCGTGTGAATGTCTATGTCGCTCACTGGTGACTCGCTTCTCGAAGTGTGCGCTTTTCCGGTGGGACAGAACCGTGGAGATCCATCGATGCCGTTGGGCCCGCTACTGGACGCGGACCCGTCGCCTCGGATCAGAAGGTGTCGACGGGGACGTACACACCCCACACGTCGCGCAGGGCGTGGGAGACCTCGCCGACCGTGGCGCGAAGTCGCAGGGCCTCGCGCATCGGGATCAGGACGTTGCCGGTGCTTCCTGCCGCCGCGCGCAGGGCGTCGAGGGCCCGCTCGACGCCGTCGTTGTCGCGCTCGCGGCGCAGGGCCTCGAGCCGTTCGCACTGGTCGATCTCGATCTGTGGGTCGACCCGCAGCGGCTCGTAGGGCTCCTCCTCGTCGAGAACGAACTTGTTGACCCCGACGACGGTGCGTTCCTGGTTGTCGATCTCCAGCGCGATCCGGTACGCGGACTTCTCGATCTCGGACTTCTGAAAGCCCTGCTCGATCGCGGCGACGGCGCCGCCCCGGTCCTCGACGGCCCGGATCAGTTCCAGAGCCGCCGCCTCGATGTCGTCGGTCATCGACTCCATCACGTAGGAACCCGCGAAGGGGTCGACGGTGCTGGTCACGTCGGTCTCGTAGGCGATGACCTGCTGGGTGCGCAGGGCGAGTCGCGCCGCCTTCTGGGTCGGCAGGGCGATGGCCTCGTCGTAGGAGTTGGTGTGCAGGGACTGCGTCCCGCCGAGCACCGCCCCCAGGCCCTGGAGGGCGACCCGGACGAGGTTGACCTCGGGCTGCTGCGCGGTCAACTGCACGCCGGCGGTCTGGGTGTGGAAGCGCAGCATCTGAGATTTGGGGTTCTTCGCCTTGAACTCGTCGCGCATGATGCGGGCCCAGATCCGCCGGGCGGCGCGGAATTTCGCGATCTCCTCGAGGAGCGTGGTGCGCGCGACGAAGAAGAACGACAGCCGGGGCGCGAAGTCGTCGACGTCCAGGCCCGCGGCGATCGCGGTGCGCACGTACTCCTTGGCGTTGGCGAGGGTGAAGGCGATCTCCTGAACGGGCGTGGCCCCTGCCTCGGCCATGTGGTATCCGGAGATGGAGATCGTGTTCCAGCGGGGGATCTCAGTGCGGCAGTAGCCGAAGATGTCGCTGATCAGCCGTAGTGACTGCTTCGGTGGATAGATGTAGGTGCCGCGGGCGATGTACTCCTTCAGTACGTCGTTCTGGATCGTGCCGGTCAGCTGATGCCCGGCGATGCCCTGCTCGGCGGCGACCAACTGGTACAGCAGGAGGAGCGTCGACGCGGGTGCGTTGATCGTCATCGACGTCGACACCTTGTCCATGGGCAGCCCGTGGAACAGGGTCCGCATGTCCTCGATCGAGTCGATCGCCACGCCGACCTTGCCGACCTCTCCCCGGGCGATGGCCTCGTCGGAGTCGTAGCCCATCTGCGTCGGAAGGTCGAAGGCCACGCTCAGGCCGCCAGTGCCGGCGCTCACCAGTTCGTGGTAGCGCTCGTTGGACTCCTTCGCCGTGCCGAACCCGGCGTACTGGCGCATCGTCCACGGTCGGCCGGTGTACATCGACGGATAGACACCGCGGGTGAACGGGTACCGCCCCGGCGTCCCCAGCTTGGCCTCCGCGTCGAAGCCCTCCAGCGCGGAGCCGTCGTAGAGCGGCTGGATCGGCAGCCCGGACTCGCCATGCGTCACGGAACCCACGCCGGACCTCCTTCGGTACTCGATATCGATTCGACGGTACTCAGTACCATCTTCCGGGGCAAGTGGTCTCCATGGACCGAGACGGGGAAGGATGATCACTCATGAGCAAGCCAGCCGCGCGGACCCGACTCGCAGACGCCGCCTTCGCGCTCTTCGACGAGTTCGGATACGAGCAGACCACCGTGGATGACATCGCGGAGCGGGCCGGAGTGGGACGTACGACGTTCTTCCGGCACTACCGGTCGAAGGAAGACGTCATCTTCCCGGACCACGACCGGCTGCTCGTGCTGATCAGGGAGCGGCTGGCGACCTCCAGCCACAGCACCGCCCTGGTCGCGGTGTCCGACGCGGTGCGGCTCGTTCTGCTGCACTATCTGGACGAAGGAGATCTGGCGCGTCGGCGGTACGCGCTCACGAGCAAGGTGGCGGCGCTCCGCGACCGGGAGATCGCCAGTGTGGCCCGCTATCAGCGGTTGTTCCGTGAATTCATCGCGGAGTGGATGGGGGACCCGACGGAGTCGGCGTCGCTCAGGGCCGAACTCATGGCGGCGGCGGTCGTCGCCGCCCACAATCATGTGCTGCGCCGATGGCTCCGGGGCGAGTCGTCCGATCCGATCGCGGAGGTCGATGACGCGATGCGCGAGGTGCTCGCCCTTTTTCCGGCATCCCAGTCCTTCGGGGAAACCGGCGGTGGAGGCACCACCGTCGTCGCGTTCCGTACGGAACAGGACCTCGAAGTGTTGCTGCCCTCGCTGCGGCGCCTCATCGAGGGCGGAGCCGAGCAGTGAAGCCCGGTCGATGGCGGACGGTGCCCGTCCGGCGATCTTGACCGGGCAGCCCGGCAGGCGTTGAGGGTCATTCTGTGTCGACGGCGATCGCGCGGTGGCACCCGCCGATGCGTGTGCGGTCACCGGCCCGGGTCACGGATGGCCGGCCGGCGGGATCTCCCGTGCCTACGGGCCCGCTCACCGCGATGCCGCTCCTGGGCGTCGAGGTGAGCGGGCCCCGTCGGCGCGGGACTCCTGTGTCAGGCGAGGCCGATGGCCGTGCGCGTGTCGCCGTTGGCCTCTTCGAGACGCCGGGCGGCCTCCTCTGCCGTGCAGCGGGCGAGGAGCATGACGATGGCGGTCTTGGCGTGGCCGCCCGCCGCCCGCAGGGCCTCGGCGGCGCTGTCGGGGTCGGTGCCGGTGGCCTGTACGACCATGCGGCGGGCACGATCGACGAGCTTGTCGTTGCTGGCCTTCACATCGACCATGAGGTTCCCGTAGACCTTGCCCAGGCGGACCATCGACGCGGTCGAGAGCATGTTGCAGACCATCTTCTCGGCGGTGCCGGCCTTGAGACGGGTCGACCCCGTGAGGATCTCGGGTCCGGTGGGGACCTCGATCGGGATGTCGGCGTAGCGGCTGATGACCGCGTCGCGGTTGCAGGCGATCGACACCGTCATGGCGCCCTTGGCGGCCGCGTGCTTGAGGCCGCCGACGACGTACGGGGTGCGTCCGCTGGCGGCGAGTCCGACGACGGTGTCCCGGTCGTTCACGCCGATCTCGTCGAGGTCGGTGACCGCCCTCGTGGGTTCGTCCTCGGCTCCCTCGACCGCCACGACGAACGCGCCGGGGCCCCCCGAGAGCAGGCCCACGACCTGCTCGGGGGAGGTGCCGAAGGTGGGCGGGCACTCGACGGCGTCGAGCAGGCCGATCCGGCCGCTGGTACCGGCGCCTATGTAGATCAGACGTCCGCCCCGTCGCAGAGAGTCGGTGATCGCCTCGACCGCGGCCCCGATCTCCTGGAGCGCGTCACGTACCGCGAGGGCGACGGTCTGGTCCTCGGCGTTCATGACCGAGAGCAGTTCGGTGACCGGCATGCGGTCCAGATCGGCGGTCCGCTCGTTGCGGGTCTCGGTGCCGAGTGTGCCGAGTGTGCTGAGGTCCACGGCGCGGTCGTCCTTTCAGGGGTGGTGCTCAGGGTGCTGCTGGAGGGGGGTGGGGGAGGGCCGGTGGTCAGTCGCCGGACGGTGTCTGGCGCGGCGACTGCCGGCGCTTTCGGCGCTGGACGGCCCCATAGGTCTTCTCGAGGGCCACGGTCGTGGCGTCGAAGGAACGCTGGGCGACGCCTACGAACAGGCAGTCGATGACAGCGAGCTGGGCGATGCGGCTGACGGTCGCCCCGGAACGGAAGGGGGTCTCCCGGGCGCAGGTCGTCAGCACGAGGTCCGCGTTCGCCGCGAGGGTGGAGCGCGCGACGTTGGTGAGGGCGATCGTGGTGGCGCCGCGTTCGGCGGCGGCCTGGAGGGGCTCGACGGTGTCCTCGGTCTCGCCGGAGTGGGAGATGGCCAGGGCGACGTCGCCCGGCCCGAGGAGGGCGGCCGCGGTGAGGGCTGCGTGCCGGTCGGTCCAGATGAACGCGATATGGCCGATGCGGTGCAGCTTCTGGTGGAGGTCCTGGCCGACGAACGCGCTGGCGCCCACGCCGAATATGTCGATCCGCCGTGCTCCCGCCAGGGCGTCCACCGCGCGGCCCAGCACCTCGATGTCCAGTTCCGCCCCGGAGTCCTCCAGGGCGCGTACCTCGTTGTAGATGATCTTGCCGACGATGTCGCCCAGGGTGTCGGTGGCGCTGATGTCGGTGCCGGGTGTCGGGCGCTCGCCGCCCACGGCGTGTTCATGGGCGGCGGCCGCCGCCAGTGCCAGGCGCAGCTGGGGGTAGTTGCCGAGCCCTATGGCACGGCAGAAGCGCATCACCGTGGCCACCGAGGTCTCGGCCTGCTTGCCGAGTGCGCTGATGGACAGTTCCGACGCCTGCGCGGGGTCGGCCAGGACGGCTTCGGCCACCCGCCGCTCCGACGGTGCCAGGGAGGGCAGGGCCGCGCGGATCCGGGCCAGGGTCGCGGCGGGCGAGGTGTCCTCCGCGGGCTGGGCGGTTCTGTGTGCTTCCTGGCGGGCCATGGGCCGTTCCCTCCTGAGTGGGTGGCGACACAGTAACCAGGGCGTACGTGGTGCGTCAAAAATTTACGTACTCAATTGCATGAGGTTACTTATTGACATACGGACGTCGACCTTCCGATACTCGCTGCACCGCGATCCGCGCCGGTCATCGGGCCTATGGCTGTCCCGTGACCGTTCGACGCGACGGATCCGTGAAGACACGAAGGCGTGCCGTTATGACAGCAGCAGTGGCGGTGGACCTGGGCAAAACCGGCTGCCGTGCCGTGCTGTGGAACGACGGCACCGGTCCCGCCCCGGACGTCCACGAGGTACCCGGGGCTCCCGGGCTCGCCGCCGACCACGGGGTGGAGCTGGCCCGTACCGCCGTGCGTGCCGCCGTCCTTCCGCTTCTGGAAGGGCAGCCGCAGCTCCGGCTCGCGGCGGTCTGCGTCGGCGCCGCAGGAGCGGCCGCAGCGCCCGAGGCCGCCCGTGAACTGGCCGGCCTGCTCCTCGAGGACCTGCCCGCGGACGAAGTGGCCGTCACGAGCGACGCCGTCACCGCTCACGCCGGTGCCCTCGGCGGCCGTACCGGTGTGGTGCTCGCCATCGGCACCGGCTCCGTCGCCATCGGTATCGGCGAGGACGGTTCGTACGCCCGCGTGGACGGCTGGGGTCCCTGGCTCGGCGACGAGGGCAGCGGCGCCTGGATCGGCGCTGCCGGACTGCGCGCAGCGCTTCGCGCCCACGACGGCCGCGGACCGGACACCGCGCTGCTGGCCGCCGCCGAGGCACGCTTCGGCGACCCCGACCGGCTGCCCTCGGCCCTCGGCCGGGACGGGAACCCAGCACGCACCGCCGCGACCTTCGCCCCGGACGTGGCCCGCGCCGCCGCCGCGGGTGACGCGGCGGCCTCGGCGGTCGTCCAGGACGCCGCCACCGCACTCGGCGAGGCCGTGTTCGCCGCCGCTCACCGAGTCGGCGGCGACGACGCCCTCCCCGTCACGATCACCGGTGGGCTGACCGGCCTAGGCGAACCGCTCCTCGGTCCGCTCCGGTCGGCGCTTGCCGGTTCTTCGCGCCCCCTCGAGATGAGGCCCCCGCTCGGGGACCCGCTGGACGGCGCACGCCTGCTGGCGCTGGATGCGTCGGCACCGCACGAACCCCACATCGCCCGCGTACGGCGGACGATGCCCCATCCCCCTGTCCCCTCCCCGCCGGTGACTCCGCCGGCCGATGTTTAGGAGTGAGCGTGCGCCAACTCGACCTCGTGGTGATCGTCGTCTACTTGGTGGCGATCGCCTGGATCGGACTGCGCCTGGCCGGGCGACAGAAGTCCGCGAAGGACTACTTCGTCGGTGAAGGCCACATGCCGTGGTGGACGGTCTCGTTCTCCGTGGTGGCCACCGAGACCAGCGTGCTCACCGTCATCAGCGTGCCCGGCGGGGCGTACAGCGGGCAGGGCTTCGGCAACGTCGAACTGGCCCTCGGCTATGTGATCGGCCGTGTCGTCGTGGCCACTGTGCTGATCCCCCTGTACAAGCGTGGCGGCTTCGTCAGCGCCTACCAGTACCTGGGCAGCAGATTCGGGCTCAAACTGCAGGGCCTGGCCTCGTTGACGTTCGTCTTCACCCGGCTCCTCGCCGAGGGCGTCCGGCTCTTCGCCTCCGCGATCCCGATCAAGCTGCTGCTCGACGAGTTCGGCGTGCACGCCGGTTACCGCCTCATCATCATCGTGCTCACGGTGATCACCGTGATCTACACCTACCTCGGCGGCATCAAGGCGGTCATCTGGACCGACGCCATCCAGATGGGCCTGTACCTGGGCGGCGCGATCCTCGCCATCGCGGTGCTCTCCGGCCACGTGGGCGGCGACGGCTTCTCCAGCGCCCTGCACTCGGGCCACTTCAAGCTCTTCGACACCAACTTCGACCTGGCGCACATCCTCACCAGCCCGTTCGCCCTGCCGACGGCGATCATCGGCGGTGCGATCTTCGCGATGGCGAGCCACGGTTCCGACCAGCTGATCGTCCAGCGCGTCCTGGCCACCCGCTCGCTGCGCGACGGCCAGAAGGCCATGATCGCCTCCGGTGTCTTCGTCACCCTCCAGTTCGCCGCCTTCTCCCTCGTCGGCGCCCTGCTGTGGTCGTACAACAAGGGCAAGGACTTCAAGGCGCTGGGCCTGGCCAGCTCGGACAACCTCTACCCGAACTTCATCCTGCACGGCCTGCCGGTGGTGATCTCGGGTCTGCTCGTGGCCGGCATCCTCGGCGCCGCGATGGGCTCGCTGTCCTCGGCGCTGAACTCCATGTCCAACTCGACGGTCGCCGACATCATCCACAGCTTCTTCCGCAGCACGCCCTCCGAGGAGTCGCTGCTGAAGCTCGCCCGGGTGATGACCCTGGTGTGGGCGGTCCTGATGGCGGTCTTCGCCTGCGCCTTCAGCACCAGCACCGGCAACGTCTATCTCACCGGTCTGACCATCGCGGGCTACACCTACGGCGCCCTGCTCGGCGCGTTCCTGCTCGGCAGACTCGTCCGGCGGGCCAACGAGATCGACTCCGTCGTGGCCTTCCTGGTGACGGTCGGCGTCATGACCTACATCGTGCGCGGTGTGAAGATCGACGTGACCGTGGCGGGTGCCACCGTACCCACGGCGATCGCCGCCCAGTGGCTCGTGCCGATCGGCGTGGTGATCACGCTGGTCGTCGGTGGTGTGATGAGCCTCTTCCACCGCGCCCCCGAGCCGGCCGAGCTCCCTGCCGCCGACGGCGAGTTGGGCCCCGACCGGGTCGCGGCCGCTGCCGGCCAGGAGTGACGACTCCTCCACCCCATCCGGTGCGGGGCCGCCACGGCGGCCCCGCACCCGCCCCGTTCCGACATTCCCAGGGAGAAGCCATGCCGCAGCAGCAGCCGACCCCGCCCGTGCGGCGGAATGTGCGCCGGGAGGCACCGTGCGTGTGATCGGCCTGATGTCGGGCACCTCGTACGACGCCATCGAGGCCGCCGCGGCGGACCTCACCCTGGACGGCGACACCCTGCTGCTGCGGCCTCTCGGACACCTCTCCGTGCCCTACCCGGACGACCTGCGGGCCCTGATCGCGGCCACGCTGCCCCCGGCCGCGACGACCATGCAGTCCGTCTGCGCACTGGACACCGGCGTCGGCCAGGCGTTCGCCGACGCCGCCGGCCGCGCTCTGCGCGAGCTCTGCGACGGCACTGCCGACCTCGTCGTCTCGCACGGACAGACCATGTACCACTGGGTCGAGGACGGCAGTGTCCGCGGCACGCTCCAGCTCGGCCAGCCCGCCTGGATCGCCGAGTCCACCGGCCTTCCCGTCGTCTCCGACCTGCGCAGCAGGGACGTCGCCGCGGGTGGGCAGGGAGCTCCGCTCGTCGGCATGACCGACACCCTGCTGCTGCGCGGCCTCCCCGGTACGCCGGCCGCGCTGAACCTCGGCGGCATCGCGAACGTCACCGTCCTCGCGCCGGGCGCCGAGCCGCTCGCCTTCGACACCGGCCCCGCGAACGCCCTGCTGGACGCGGCGATACGGCACTTCACCGACGGGGCCGCCGCCTACGACGAGGACGGCCGCAGGGCCGCCGCGGGCCGGACCAGCCCCGAACTCCTCCGGGTCCTCCTGGACGACCCCTATTACCGCAGGCCCGCCCCCAAGAGCACCGGCAAGGAGCACTTCCACCTGCCCTATCTCCAGCAGGCGCTGGAGAAGGTACCCACACCCGATCCCGACGACGTGCTGGCCACCCTGACCCGGCTCACCGCCGTCACCGTGGCCGATGCCTGCCGCGCCCACGGCGTGACCGAACTCGTCGTCTCCGGCGGCGGCGCCCGCAACCCCGCACTGATGCGCATGATCGCCGAGGAACTTCCCGGTGTGACCCTGCGCGCCAGCGACGAGCTGGGCATGCCGTCCGACGCCAAGGAGGCGCTGGCCTTCGCGGTGCTGGGCTTCCTCACGGCCAACGGGCTGCCCGGCACCCTTCCGTCGGGCACCGGGGCGCGCCGGGCCACACTGCTCGGCAGCGTCACCCCCGGCCTGGCACCGTTGCGTCTGCCCGACCCCGCGTCGCAGCCGCCGCGCCTGATGCGGATCACCGGATCCGCCCCCTCCGCCCACTGACACCGCAGTAGCGAGGACCCATGAGCCCCACCGCCGTCACACCCCCCGCCGCCGACCGGTCCGCAGCACTGGCCGAACTCCTGGCCGCGTGCGTCAGCGACCCGGCCCGCGTGAGCACCGAGGTGCCGCGCCGGGTCGCCGCCGCCCACGACGCGTCGCCGTATCTGTTCACGCCGCAGGCCGTCGTGCGCGCCGCGTCCGCCGCCGAGGTCGGCGCCTTGATGGCGGGGGCCCGCAAGGCGGGACTGCCGCTGACGCTGCGCTCGGGCGGCACCAGCCTGGCGGGGCAGGCGGGTGGCGACGGCATCCTCGTGGACGTCCGCAGCCACTGGCGCACCGCCGCGGTCCTCGACGACGGTCTGCGGATCCGGCTGCAACCGGGACTGACGGTGCGTCAGGCCAATGCACGGCTCGCCCGGTACGGTCGCCGGCTCGGCCCCGACCCGGCGAGCGAGTCCGCCTGCACCATCGGCGGCCTGGTCGCCAACAACTCGAGCGGCATGAACTGCGGCACCCAGGACAACGCCTACCGGACCATGGAGTCCCTGCAGTTCGTGCTGCCCTCCGGCACCGTGGTCGACACCGCGGCACCCGACGCGGACGAGGCGCTGCGCGCCCGCGAACCGGAACTCCACGCGGGGCTGCTCCGGCTGCGCGCCCGGGTCCGTGACTCCGCCGACTCACGGGCCACCGTCGAGCGGCTGTTCGCGATGAAGAACACCATGGGCTACGGCCTCAACTCCTTCCTGGACCACAGCGATCCGGCCGACATGCTCGCCCATCTGATGATCGGCAGCGAGGGCACCCTGGGCTTCGTCGGCGAGGCCGTTTTCCGCACCGTCCCGCTCCTTCCGCACACCGCGACCGGGCTGCTGGTACTGCCCGGCCTCGCCGAGGCCACCGACGCGCTGCCCGCCCTGCTGGCCGCCGGCGCCCGGACCGCCGAACTCCTCGACGCCGCCTCGCTGCGAGTGGCGCAGCAGTCCCCGGACCCGGTGGACGAGGTGCGCGGGCTGCGTGTCGAGCGGCACGCCGCCCTGCTGGTCGAGTTCGCCGAGGACAGCGCCGAGGCGCTCGAGGAGCGGGTGGCCGCCGCGCAACCGGTCCTGGACCGCCTGCCCGCGGTGACCGGTACCGCGCTGGTGCGCGATCCACGCGTCAGGGCCCGGCTCTGGCATCTGCGCAAGGGCCTCTACACAGCCGTCGCCGGGGCCCGCCGTCCCGGCACGACCGCGCTGCTCGAAGACATCGCGGTACCGATGGAGCGACTGACCCGTACCTGCGAGGGCCTCATCGGACTCTTCGACCGGCACGGCTACCAGGACGCGGTGATCTTCGGCCACGCCCGCGACGGCAACCTGCACTTCATGCTGACCCAGGACTTCGACTCCGCCCCGGAGATCGAGCGCTACGCCCGGTTCACCGACGCCATGGTCGACCTCGTCCTGAACGCCGGCGGGACGCTCAAGGCCGAGCACGGCACCGGCCGGGCCATGGCCCCCTTCGTCCGCCGTCAGTACGGCGACGAGCTGTACGACGTCATGCGGGAGTTGAAGCAGCTGTGCGACCCGCACGGCGTACTCAACCCGGGCGTGCTCCTGGAGGACGACCCGGCCGCACACCTGCACAGCCTCAAGAGCGTCCCCGAGGTCGACCCCGCCGTCGACGCATGCGTCGAATGCGGCTACTGTGAGCCCGTCTGCCCCACCGCCGACGCCACCACGACGCCCCGTCAGCGCATCGCCCTCCAGCGCGAGATCGCACTGGCCACCGCCGCCGGTGACGACGAACGCCGCCGGGCTGTGGAAGCCGACTACACCTACGCGGCCGTCGACAGCTGTGCCGCCGACAGCCTGTGCGTCACCGCCTGCCCGGTCACGATCGACACCGGCGCCGTCATGAAGCGACTGCGCGCCGAACGGCACAGCGCCACGGCACAGCGTGCCGGGAACGCGACGGCCCGGCACTGGGGTACCGCGGTCAAGGGTGTGCGGGTGGCGCTCAACACCGCTCACGTGCTGCCCGCCCCGGCCCTGCGCGCCGCCACCGGTGCGGTCCGCCGGCTAGGCGCGGGGGAGCTGGTGCCCACGTGGGCCGACGACATCCCGCGCGGCGGTCCCGCGCGCCCCGCGCCCCGGCAACCCGCCGAGCCGCAGGCGGTGTTCTTCGCCGCCTGTATCGGCAGCGTCTTCGCCCCCGAGGGCACCAGCGGCGGTGCGTCCGCCGCGTTCCTGCGCCTGTGCGAACGGGCCGGCGTCCAGGTCACCGTGCCCGCCGAGCTGGCCGGGCTGTGCTGTGGTACGCCCTGGCAGTCCAAGGGCTACACCGACGGGCACCGCACCATGGCGACCCGCACGCTGGAGGCGCTGTGGAAAGCCAGCGACCACGGTCGGCTGCCCGTGGTCTGCGACGCCTCCTCCTGTACCCACGGCCTGGAACAGCTGCCGGACACCCTCCCGGAGTCCGACCGCGCCCGGTTCGCGTCCCTGCGCTTCGTCGACAGCGTCGCCTTCGCGGCAGAGCACCTGCTGCCCGCCCTGCCCGAGCCCCGCCGCCTGAGCAGCCTCGCCCTGCACCCCACCTGCTCCACGGTGCACCTGGGCATCGACGGCGCCCTGCGCACCGTGGCCGCGGCCGTGAGCGACGACGTGACCGTGCCCGACAACTGGGGTTGTTGCGCCTTCGCCGGGGACCGCGGTCTGCTGCATCCGGAGATCACGGCGAGCGCCACCGCCGCCCAGGCCGCCGAGATCAACGCGGGCGCGTACGACGCGTATGCCTCCTGCAACCGCACCTGCGAGATGGGGATGACCCGTGCCACCGGCCGTCCCTACCGGCACGTGCTGGAACTGCTGGACGAGGCCACCGCCTGAGGCGGTCCCGTCCGGGCGCTTCTGAACCGGCCCGTCGCCGCCACGGCGGGCCCTCGCCGGTGAGCTGCCCGCGCCCTGGAGGCCGGCGGACTCTGCCGACCTCGGCACAACCGGGGCAAGCGGGTGGAGATCCGGTCCCTGGGCGCGCGGCGACTTCGGGAAAGGGCCGCGCGCGTGCGGGGGTGTGGCACCGTGGGCGCACGCCGTGCCCGTCGCCTTCCCCGTGGTGACGGGCACGGCTCACCGATCCCGAACGGCGCGTCCCATTCTGGACAGCGCTTCGCCCAGGATGTCCGGGCTCGTCGCGAAGTTGAGCCGCACGCACCCCTCGCCGCCCGAGCCGAAGACATGCCCCGAGCTGAGGGCGACTCCCGCTTCGTCGAGGAACATCCTCGCGGGTCCGGCCATGTCGCTGACCACGCCGGGGCCGCCTGGCCCTCGGCCGTCGTGCAGCCCCAGCCAGGTGCAGTCGAGCCATGCGAGATAGGTGCTCTGCGGCGGGCGATAGCGCGCCCTGGGCAGGTGTTCGCGGACGAGTCGCCCCAGCAGGCGCCGGTTGGCGTCGAGCCCGATCAGGACCTCGTCGAGCCAGTCCCCGCCTTTTCGGAAGGCCGCGGTGTGGGCGATCACGCCCAGGTGACTGGGCCCGTGACCGACCTCTTCGGGCATGTGGCGCAGTTCGTCGGCGGCTTCGGCACCGGCGATGGCCAGCGCGGCCTTGAGCCCGGCGAGGTTCCACGCCTTGGACGCGGAGGTCAGTGCGAAGGCGTTCTCCGCGCCCTGGACGCTGAGAAACGGTGTGAAGGAGGCCCCGGGCAGTACGAGCGGGGCATGGATCTCGTCGGACACGACCCTCACGCCGTGCCGGTGGGCGAGCTCCGCGATCGCTTCCAACTCCTCGCGGCTGTGGGCGACGCCGGTCGGGTTGTGCGGGTTGCTCATGAGGAACGCGGCGCGTCGGCCGTGGCCGCGCGCCCGGACGAAGGCCTCTTCGAGTGCGGCGAGGTCGATCCGCAGGTCCTCACCGAGCGGAGCCTCGACGACGTGCCTGTCGGCGTGGGTGACGAAGGCGAAGAAGGGCGGGTACACCGGTGAGCACACGACGACGGCGTCACCGGGGCCGGTGATCAGCCGCAGCACCTCGACGACGCCCATCATGACGTCGGGAACGATCGTGGTGTGCTCGATGCGCGGACCGCTCCACCGCCATCGGTCGTAGGCGAATTTGATGAAGGCCTCTGCGTAGGCGCTGCCGTACGGATACCCGGTGTCACCCAGGTCGATGGTTCTGTGCAGTGCCTCCACGATGGCGGGAGCCAGGGGCACGTCCATCTCCGCCACCCACAGTGGGAGCACGTCCTCGGGGAACGTGCGCCACTTCATGCTCGTGCGTTCCCGCAGTTGCCGGAGGGACAGTTGCACGAACGGATCGGTTCGTCGGCCGGTCTCGTCTTCCTGCACCATGGGCGCAGGGTACGGGCACGCAGCGGCGACGACCAGGGAACTTCGCCGCCTGCGGCCGGCTCAGCGAACGAAGCCTCCGCCGCAGCGCTCGACGCCGTTCACCGGATGTGTTCCTCCTGAAGAGGCGCCGGCTGCCAGGCACGGGCGGGGACGACAAGAGGGCCGCCGGTGACCGGGTCGGTGACGACGACGGAGGACAGGCCGAAGACGTCCTCGACCAGTTCGGCGGTGACGACCTCGTCGGGCCGGCCCTGGGCCACGATGCGGCCCGCCTTCATGGCGACGAGGTGGTCGGCATAGCGGGCCGCCTGGTTGAGGTCGTGGAGCACGGCGACGACGGTGCGGCCGCGTTCGTGGTTCAGCCTGCGCACCAGGTCCAGGACCTCCACCTGGTGCGCGATGTCGAGGTACGTGGTCGGTTCGTCCAGGAGCAGCAGGTCCGTGTCCTGGGCCAGCGCCATGGCGATCCACACCCGCTGCCGCTGGCCGCCGGAGAGTTCGTCGACCGGGCGGTCGGCGAGGTCGGCCGTGTCGGTGCGCTGCAGCGCCTCGGCGACGGCTTGCTCGTCCGCCTCCGACCACTGCTGCCACCACTTCTGATGGGGCTGACGGCCGCGGGCGACGAGATCGGCGACGGTGATGCCGTCCGGCGGGGTGGGGGACTGCGGCAGCACGCCGATGGTCCGGGCGATCTGCTTGCCGGGGACGCGTGCGAGTTCGGCGCCGTCCAGCAGCACGGCTCCCCGGCGCGGCTTGAGCAGACGGCCCAGCGCCCGCAGCAGGGTGGACTTGCCGCAGGCGTTGGGGCCCACGACGACGGTCACCTTGCCGTCGGGGATCTCCAGGTCCAGGCCCTCGACGACGGTGCGGTCCTCGTATGCCAGGGTCAGGTCCTGTGCGGCGAGGCGGCTGGTGGTCGGGCGGCTCATGAGGTGGTGCCTCCGGAACGGCTGCGGGTGCGGACGATGAGCCACATGAGGTACGGGGCGCCCACCACGGCGGTGAGGACGCCGACCGGCAGCTCGATCGGGGAGAACAGACGGCGGGCCAGCAGGTCCGCGACCACGACGACCAGCGCACCGGTCAACGCCGAGGACAACAGTGGTATCTGGGCCGTACGGGTGAGCCGCCGGGCGATCTGCGGGGCGAGCAGCGCCACGAAGTCGACGGGGCCGGCCGCTCCGGTCGCCACCGACGCCAGCACGACGCCGAGTACCGTGAGATAGAGCCTGAGCCGGTCCAGGCGCACACCGAGAGCCGCCGCGGTGTCGTCGTCGAAGTGCGCGCCGCGCTGGGCCCGGGCCGCCCACAGCGCCGCCGGGACGGCGAGCAGCAGTACGAGCGCGAGGGGCCGGGCCTCCTCGTAGCCGCGGCCGTTGAGCGATCCGGTCAGCCAGACCTTGGCCTGCTGGGCCACCAGGTAGTCGCCCTTGGTCAGGAACAACTGCGTCAGCGAGCCGAGCGCGACCGACACGCCGATGCCGACCAGCACGAACCGTGAGGAGTGCAGTCCCCGGCGCCACGCGAAGACGTACACCAGCAGGGCCGCCGCGAGGCCGCCCGCGACGGAGACGTACGGCAGCGCGTCGTAGGCCACGGCGTTGAAGCTGATGGCGGCGACCGTGGCCGCACCCGCGCCGTGTGTGACCCCGATTACGTCGGGGCTGGCCAGTGGGTTGCGGGCGACGGTCTGCACCAGCGCGCCCGCCACACCGAACGCGGCCCCCGCGAGGAGCCCGACGACCAGGCGGGGCAACCGCAGGGTGCCCACGACCAGTTCGTCGGGGCTCGGCCGACCCAGCAGTACCCGGACGACCTCCATCGGCGGGACGAAGGACTCGCCGACGCACAGGTACGCCACGACCGCGCACGCGAGCAGGACCGCGAGCGCCACCGCGACGACGACCGATCGACGGTGGACGAGGAAACTGGCGCGTCCCCCGCGCAGGACGGCGTGTCCGGCCGGTCGAACGTGAGGCAGAGCGGCGGTGGCCGTAGCGCGGCTCATGCGGCGACCACCGTCCGGCGCCGGACGAGTGCGATCAGGAAGGGCACACCGATCAGTGCGGTCATGACGGCCACCGGTACCTCCGAGGGTGGGAAGACGATGCGGCCGAGCACGTCGGAGCCGAGGATCATCACCGGTCCGAGCAGGGCGGCCAGCGGCAGCACCCAGCGGTGTGCGGTGCCCACCAGGGCGCGGGCGATGTGCGGCACGGCGAGGCCGGTGAAGGCGATCGGGCCGACCGCGGCCACGGACGCCCCCGTCAGCACGGTCGCGCCCAACGCGCCGAGCAGCCGCAGCAGGCCGACGTTGTGCCCGAGGCCCTTGGCGGCGTCGTCGCCGAGCGCGAGCGCGTCCAGGCCCCGGGACATCGCGGCGACCAGCACCAGACCGGCCAGCAGGAAGGGCCAGATCTGGCCGATGATCTCGGTGCCGCGTCCGCTGATCGAGCCGACCTGCCAGAAACGGAACTCGTCCAGAGCACGGGCGTTGGTGGTGGCGATCCCGGACACCAGCGAGGCGAGGAAGGCGTTCATCGCGGCGCCGGCCAGAGCGAGCTTGAGCGGGGAGGCCCCACCGCGCCCGCCGCTGGCGACGGCGTACACGCCCACCGCCGCCAGCGCCGCGCCTGTGAACGCGAACCACACGTACCCGTTGAGCGTGTGCACGCCGCAGAACGCGATCGCGCACACCACGCCGACCGAGGCGCCCTGGCTGACGCCGAGGATGCCGGGCTCCGCGATCGGGTTGCGGGTGATGCCCTGCATCACCGTCCCGGCGAGCGCGAGCGCGGCGCCCGCCAGGACGCCGATGACGGTGCGGGGCACTCGCAACGACCGCACCACCTGGGCGTCGTCACTGGTGCCGCCGTGCACCAGTGCCTGGATCACCTCGCTCGGGGCGATCTGGCGGCTGCCCACGGCAAGGCTCAGCAGAACGGCGATCAGCAGCATCGCCGTGCCGGCCAGCAACCAGCCGGCCCGGCGACGGGTGGAGGGCGACATGCGCCGCGCTCACTCTCCTCTGGTCAGGCGGTCAGGTGCTTCTCGAGGTCGTCGAGCACCGCGTTGGCGGCGGTGACACCGAGCCCCAGGTACCAGGTCTCGTCCGGCACGTCGAAGGCGTGCCCGTCCTTGACCGCCCTGAGGTTCTTCCACAGCGGATTGCCCTGGGCCTTGCTCTTGTCCGTGGCCTTCGGGTCGCCGTAGACGCCGGTGAAGATCCAGTCGGCGTCGGCCTTGTCGATGTTCTCGGCGCTGATCTCGGTGGCCAGGTCCTCGATGTCCTGGTTCTTCGGACGCGGGATGCCGATGTCCTTGAGGATCGTGCCGATGAACGAGTCGTTGGCGTAGAGGCGGATGACGCCGTCGGGCATGTAACGGACCATCGACACGGTCGGCTTGTGGGCGCCGAGCTTGTCGCCGAGGGCCTTCGCCCGCTTCTCGTAGGCGGCGATGTTCGCCTTGGCCTGCGCCGTCTTGTCCAGCGCGGCCGCGTTGAGGAGGTAGTTCTGCTTCCAGGTGAAGCCGGGGCGGATCGAGAAGACGGTCGGCGCGATCTTCGACAGTTCGTCGTACGAGGCGGCCGCGCGCAGCTGGCTGCCCAGGATCAGGTCCGGCTTGAGGGCCGCGATCGCCTCGAGGTTGAGGCTGTTGATGGTGCCGATGTTCTTCGGCGTGCCCGCGTCCTTCTTGAGGTACGACGGCAGTTCCGGCGAACCCTCCGTCGGCGCCAGGCCGACCGGCTTCACCCCCAGTGAGACAACGTTATCGAGCTCGCCGACGTCCAGCACGACCACGCGCTTGGGCTGCGACTTGATCTCGGTGCTGCCCATCGCGTGCTTGATCGTGCGTGGCCACTGGCCGGGCTTGGCGTCCGTGCCGAGCGCAGCGGTCTTCGCGGCGGCGTCCGCGAAGTCCTTGCCGCCCTGTGCGACGGACTTCGAGTCCTTCTTGCCCGAGCCCGCTTCGGCGGAGGCGCTGGTGCTCCCCTTGCCGTCACCGGAGGACCCGCTGCCGCACGCCGCGAGTGACAGTGCGGCGGCGACTGCGAGAGCGACTGCGGCAGGACCGCGGCGCCGAAGAGACATGTGCCAGCTCCTAGCTGTGGTTCACCTTTGAATATTTAGGCGAGCCTAACCTTATGCGGAACCCGTATGCGGGATGCAACTCGGGGTCCCGACTGCCGGCGTGGCCGACGATGGAGCGTTGTGCGGAGCAGACGAGCGGCACGATGTGGGAGCCGGCGCCCGGGCCGGACAGTGCCCGGCCGGCGCAGGAGCGGGCGGGAGTCCTGGCGCGCCCCTGTCGCCGAGACGTGGACACGGCCGACGGCCCGCGGACGCGCAGCACGCCGAGGTCGGCGGTGCGCGCCCCGCGGGCGTGTCAGACGTGGGTGACCGTGTCGAGTTCCGCCCGGGCGCGGGAGGCGGCGCCGACCGCCACGGCATCGCCGTCGAGACGGGCGGGCAATACCCGCAGCGGCTGTCCGCCGACCGGCGGTTCGGCGGACAGCGTGCGCCGGATGGACGGTTCGAGCAGCCCCCAGGCCCGGCTGACACCACCGCCGATCACAAAGGTGGTGACGTCCAGAAGCCCCACCGTGACGAGGATCGCACGGGCCACCGCGGCACCGGCGCTCTCGTACACGGCGAGCGCGTCCCCGTCGCCGCCGGCCGCCGCCTCGGCGACCAGGCGTGCGGTGGCGTTCCGCCCGGTCCGCTCCGCGTAGCGGGCGGTGATCGACCGGCCGGACGCCAGGGTTTCGAGGTGGCCGCGTCCTCCGCAGGTGCACCGCAGGTCACCGAAGCCGGGCACATGCCCGATCTCGCCGGCCGCCCCGCTCGGGCCCTCGTACAGCGCCCCGTCCAGCCACAACGCACCGCCGACACCGGTGCCGAGGGTCATCCCGAGCACATGCGGCTCACCGGCCGCGGCACCCCGGGCGACCTCACCCCGCAGGAACGCGTTGACGTCGTTGTCCAGGTACGCCGGAACGCCGAGCGCCTCCTCGACCGTCGCCGTCACCGGAAAACCCGCCCAGTCGTGGAAGGAGTCGCTGGCCACCAGGATGCGCCCGGAGCGTGCGTCCACCACACCCGCCGCGCCGACCCCGACGCCGAGCAGCCGCCCGGGCGTGCGGTCCAAAAGGAGCCGCAGCGCGTCGAGCGCCTCGCCGACCATCGCGGCGCCGCCCTCGGCCGCGGGAGTGGGCACGCCGAGCCGGTCGATGACGTCGAGGTCCTCGGTGCACAGCACCACCTGGGTGGTCGTCCCTCCGATGTCGACACCGGCGACCACCTCGGGAGCCGCCGTCACGCGGTGGCCTCCAATCCCAGGGATGCGCGCCGCCGGCGTTGCAGCACGGGGTCCGGCACCGGCACGGCCGCGATGAGTCTGCGGGTGTACTCCGTCTCCGGGCGCAGCAGAGTCGTCATGGTCGGGCCCTCCTCCTCGACGGACCCGGCCCGCATGACGACCACCCGCTGCGCGAACTCCTGCACCACGGCCAGGTCATGGGACACGAACAGGCACGCAAACCCCAACTCGCCCTGCAATTCTGCGATCACCTCGAGCACCGTCCGCTGCACGCTCACGTCCAGCGCACTGGTCGGTTCGTCCGCCACCAGCAGCCGGGGCTCCAGGACCAGCGCCCGAGCGAGACTCACCCGTTGCCGCTGCCCCCCGGACAGCTCGCGAGGTCCGCGTCCCGCCAACTCACCTGGCAGCCGTACGAGTTCCAGGACCTCGGCGACCCGTGCCCGACGCTGAGCGGCGGTCATGCCCCGCCGGTGCACACGCAGCGGCTCCGCCACGCACTCGGCGACGCTCATCCGCGCGTCCAGCGATGCCACCGGATCCTGCAGCACCACACCCACACCGGACAGCAGCGAGCGCCTGGCCCGTCCGCGTGTCCGCGCAAGGTCGTTGCCGAAGAGCGCCACCGAGCCGGCGTCCGGGTGCAGGAGCCCCAGGGCTACCCGGGCCGCGGTCGACTTTCCCGAGCCGGACTCCCCGACGAGACCGACCGTTTCGCCGGGTCGCACGGTGAGCGACACGTTCTGCAGCGCCCTGACCGTACGACGCCCTCGGCCGAAGTGCACGGAGACGTCACGGAGTTCGACGACCGACGCGGAGCTGTCCCGCTCCTCCGGATCTTCCCCCGCGGTACCGGCGGCCTGCGGCTCACCGACGGCGAGCCGCGGCACCGCCGCCAGCAGACGCCTGGTGTACTCGTGCGAGGGCCTTAGCAGAACGTCCTCCACCGTTCCGGTCTCCACGACCTCTCCCTCCAGCATGACCGCGACCCGGTCGGCGAAGTCCGCGACCACGCCCATGTTGTGCGTGACGAGCAGCACCCCTGTCCCCGAGTCGGCCGCCAGGGCGCGGAGCAGGTCCAGAATCTCGGCCTGCACGGTGACGTCGAGAGCGGTCGTCGGTTCGTCGGCGATCAGCAGACCGGGTGAGTTGGCGATCGCCATGGCGATGACGACCCGCTGCCGCTGCCCGCCCGACAGCTGGAACGGAAAGGCCGAAGCCCGGTGCTCCGGCTCCGGAATACCGACCCTGCGCAGCAGGTCGACCGCCACACGGGCCGCCTCCGCGCGCGACACCTGGCGATGGTTGCGTACGACCTCCGCTATCTGGGCGCCGACCCGGGTGAGCGGATCGAGTGCGGTGGCCGGCTCCTGGAACACCATCGACACCGTGCGACCGCGCAGCCCCGACAATTCCCTGTTGTCGGCGCCGACGATCGGGGTGCCGTCCACCGAGATCCGCCCCGACACCCGGGCGTTCCCCGGCAGCAGCCCCATCGCGGCGAGCGCCACCGTCGACTTGCCGGAACCCGACTCGCCCACCAGCGCGAGCGTCTCGCCCGGCCGTACGTACAGCGACACGTCCCGCACGGCGGGCACATCGCCCGTGTCGGTCGAGAAGGTCACTCCGAGGTCCTCGATCTCCAATACGCTCATCCGCGCCCCCTCACGTCGAAGGCGTCGCGCAGCCCGTCACCGATCGCGTTGAACGCGCAGACGACGAGGATGATCGCGAGGCCCGGCGGAACGATCAGCCACCAGCGTCCGGAGTACGCGGCCGTCAGACCGGCCGACAGCATGCCGCCCCAGTCGGTCGACGGCGGCTGGACGCCCAGGCCGAGATACGACACATACGCCACGAGCAGGATCGCGTCGGCTACCTGGAAGGTCGCCGCCACCACGATCGTCGACACCGAGTTGGGCAGGATGTGCCGCCCGATCGCCCGGCCGTGACTGCCGCCGATGGCCCGCAGCGTCAGTACGTAGTCCCGGCTCTTGAGCGTGAGCGTCTCCGCCCGCACCAGCCGGGACGGCACCAGCCACGAGACCAGGCCGAGGATGACGATCAACCCGAGCGCGTCCGGGGTGGTGATGGCGGAGACGACGAGCAGGATGAACAGCGCCGGGATGGCGATGCCCGCGTCGACGATCCGCATCATCACGGCGTCCAGCCAGCCGCCCGCGTATCCCGCGACCGCGCCCCACAGCGTGCCGATGACGGTGGCGAGGACCCCGGCGGCGAGTCCGACGAGCAGTGAGATCTTGCCGCCGTACATGAGCCGGCCGAGTTCGTCGTGCCCGACGGCGTCCGTGCCCAGCAGATGGGCCCCGCTCGGTGCGAGATTCACCTGGGTCAGATCGGTGTGCGTCTGGTCCGTCGAGTAGATGAGTGGACCGACGAAACAGAACAACAGGAACAGCACCACGGCCACGAGCCCGGCGAGAGCCAGCCGATTGCGCGCGAACCGGCGGAGCGAGAGGCGGTAGCCAGGTACCGGTTCGAGGGCGGGAGTGGTCTGGAGTACGGCAGTCATGTCCGCTCCGCCTTCACTCGGGGGTCGACGATCCGCTGCACGATGTCGGCGAGGAGGGTGCCGATGACCGTGGCGACGGAGATGACGAGGACGCAGCCGAGCAGCACCGGGTAGTCGGAGGACTGCGCCGCGCTCCAGAACAGCAGCCCCATGCCCGGGTAGTTGAAGAGCTGCTCGACGACGAGGGCGCCGCCGAAGAGCACGGGCACGTAGTAGCCGAGCATGGCGATCACGGGCGTGAGGGAGTTGCGGAAGACATGCCGCCACAGGACGGCGAACGGCCGGGAACCGCCGGAGCGGGCGGTGCGGACGTAGTCCTCGGCGAGGTTGTCCAGTGTCGAGGCCCGCATGTATCTGCTGAACACGGCGATCATGGAGGCGGCCCCGGTGACCACCGGTAGGACGAGCGCCACCGGATCCGAGAACACCTGGGACAGTGTGTCGCCCTGCGGGGCCTGTGAGGGGAACCAGCGCAGGGTCTGGGTGAAGACCAGGATCAGCAGCAGCCCGAGGAAGTACACCGGTGTCGAGTACGCGATGAAGCTGAGCGTGGTGACGACGTAGTCCACCGGCTTGTTGCGTCGCACCGCCTGCCACATGCCGAGCGGGATCGCCAGCACCAGACCGACCAGCGCGGACAGCACGGTCAGCACCAGGGTCTTGGGCAGTCGTTGCTCGATGAGCCTGGAGACGGCCTCGTTGAGGGTGTACGAGGTGCCGAGGTCACCCTGCAGGAGGGTGTGCAGGTAGTAGACGTACTGGACGGGGAGCGGGCGGTCCAGGCCCTGTTCGTGGTTGAACGCGGCGATCTGCTCGTTCGTGGCCTGCGGGCCGAGGATTCCGCGTGCGGGACCCCCGGGCAGGGCGTGCAGCAGACAGAAGACCACGACCGTGACGATGAGGACCACGGCCAGCGACTGAAGCAGCCGCCGGGTCAGGTACAGCGCGGTGTCCATGGTCAGCTGGTCCACTTCCACTGCGCCGGGTGGAAGTTGGCCAGGGAGTCCTGGGAGAAGCCCCCCAGACCGTTGCGGATGACGGAGATCTGGTAGACGGGCTCGGGCAGCCAGATGACCGGCAGTTCCCGGGCGAGGGACGCGCTGTAGCCCTGGATCGCATCGTTCGAACTCGACGTGGTGGACTGGGATATGAGGTCGTCGACCTGCGGGTTGGAGTAGTTGCCGAAGTTCGAGCCGCCCTTGGACTGGAACAGCGAGTCACCGGTGGGGAAGGCGGGGAAGTACCAGCTGCCGGCCGTGCCGAAGAAGGACAGCTGCCACTTGCAGATCGACTGGCCGGCCGTGCACTGAGGGGTCTGCGAGAGCACGGAGTTGACCGGCGCGGTCTTGATCGTGAATTTGATCCCGGCCTTCGCGAGCGAGGACTGGATCGCGCTCATCATGTTGTCGGTCACGGTCGAGCCGGACTGCGACAGCACCTGCATCTCGAACTTGGTGCCCTTGGCGACGCCCGCGCCGCACTGCGTGGCGCCGGTGCCGGGGTCCGTACAGGTCATGACCCCGCCCTGTTCGCTCCAGCCGTGTCCGGCGAGCAGCTCGCGGGAGGCCGAGGTGGAGAAGGGGTACGGGTTGCTCTTCTGCTCCGGCGAGACGAACGCGGAGGTCTGGCCCTGGGGGACGGGGCCGTAGCCGGGAACGGCCGTCCCGTTGAAGATGACCTTCGCCAGACTGCTCTGGTCGATCGACCGCTGCACGGCCTGGCGGGCGTAGAGCTGCTTGAACACGGCGCCCATGGCCGGGTTGTTGAAGTTGTACGGCATGTAGGTGATTGCCCAGCCCGACCACGGCTTGACCGAGTAGTCCTGCGCGGTGAACCGCTCCTTCTGGTCGAGGTCGGTGGCCTCGATGTAGCCGTAGTCGACGCCGCCCGAACGCAGTGCGTTCTTCTCCGCGTCCGCCGTGGTGAAGGGGAGCAGGTTCACCGTCGGAATGCCGGGCTTCTCACCGCCGTCGTACTTCTTGTTGGCGGCCAGGACGACCTTGCCGGCGGTGGAGAAGGACTTCACCGTGTACGGGCCGCTGATGGTCTTCCACAGGGCGTCCTTCTCGTAACCGGCTATGTTCTTGGCCGCGTTGTTGAGGTAGGTCCACACCTGCCTGGCGCCCGCGGCCGTGCGGTCGGCGTCCGACACCTGCGCCGAGGCTCCCGTCCTGTCCCAGACGTGCTGCGGCAGCGGGTTGATGCTGCTCAGCTCGTTGGCCAGCATCCACTGGGAGTTGTAGGCCCGGTCGAAGGCGAGGGTGAAGTGGCGGGCGTCCTCCGTCTTGAACGACGTCCAGTTGTCCGGCGCCTTGCCGGGGTTGTAGCCCGCCCACTCGGCCTTGTTCGCCTTGATGAGGTTGAACCAGAATTCGACGTCACGTGACGTGATCGGCTTGCCGTCGCTCCAGTGGCGGTTTCCCAGCGTGATCCGCACGCTCTTGCCGTCGGCGGCGAAGTCGGCGTCCGTGGCCACGGAACCGGCCTTGTTCCAGGCGATCTTCCCGGTGGAGCCGTCATAGGCGATGAGCGGCTCCCACAGGGTGTTGGCGATGGAGATGTTGTTGGTGTTCAGGTGCGCCGCCGTACCGATCGGCAGGATCCAGTTCGGGGTGAAGTTCGCGGGCAGCGCGTAGTTGATCGAGTCATGGGAGCCGGACGATGTGCCGCCCGTCCCGGAACAGCCCGCGAGCAGCAGCGTGCCCGCGGACAGGGCGGCACCGGCGACGAGCCTCGTGCGAGCAGGGGACATTTTTTCACCTCGGGGGAGTGGGAGGACCGGAGGCGGGTGGGAAAGCCAGTCAACGACCGCTGTGTTCGAAGAAACAGACGCACCGCTGTAAAAAGCGTGTTACTGCTGTTCTGGAAAAAGCGATGAGCGGTGGTCACAGGCATACGCTCAACGCCTCGACAGCCGACGTCGGAAGTTGCTTCGTCCATGACTGAAAAAAGTCCGCCACGCAGGAAACACATCCCCGGCGTTTCGTCATTGGCAGAGCGCGTGCTCGAACTGCTCGCTTCCGGGCAGGCGTCGACGCGCACCGAGCTCTCCGCACTGCTTGCCGCCGCGCCCTCGACGATCTCCTTCACGGTGAGTCAACTGCTCGCCCTCGGGCTGGTCGCCGAAGACGGCACGGTGACCGCCACCGGCGGCCGGCCGCGCAAGATGCTGCGCCTCGGCGGCAGCGAGGGCTTCGCGGTGGCGGCCGAACTCGGCGGCAAACACGCGCGTGTGGGCGTGGTGCTGCCCGGCGGTGGGCTCAGCGACGTGTCCACCGTGCCCTTCGCGACGGACGAGGGCCCCGAGTCGGCACTGCCCGGTCTGGCACAGACCCTGGACAGCCTCGCCGAGCAGCACGGCAGAGTCCTGCTGAAGGGCGTAGGTCTCTCCCTCCCCGGCCCGGTCGATCTCATGTCGGGCGTCGTCACGCTCCCGTCCCGTATGCCCGGCTGGAACCGCTTCCCCGTGCGCGCCTGGCTGGAGGACCGCTTCGGCGTCCCCGCGGCCATCGAGAACGACGCCAACTGCATGGCGGTCGGCGAGCACACCGTGCAGCCGCCCGATCGCCGGCAGTCGATCATGGTGAAGACGGGCACCGCGATCGGGGCCGGCGTCATCGCCGACGGCCGGCTCTACCGGGGAGGCTCCGGCGCCGCCGGCGAGATCACCCACGTCCGCGTCGAGGCAGCCCACGACATCCCCTGTTCCTGCGGCAATACCGGCTGCCTGGAAACCGTCGCCTCGGGCGCGGCACTCGTCCGGATCCTGCGGGAACGAGGCGTGGAGGTGGCGTCCACGGAGCACGTCGTACGACTCGCCTCCGACGCCGATCCCGAGGCGACTCGTGCGGTCCGGCAGGCCGGACGGTACCTCGGCATGGTGCTCGCCGCGAACGTCAACTTCTTCAACCCGGACGCCGTTTACCTGGGCGGAATCCTGTCGACGCTCGAGCCGTTCGTCGCCGCCGTGCGAAGCCAGCTGTACGAGGGATGCCATCCGCTGGTGACCGAGCACCTGGTGATCGAGCGGGCGAGCCTGGGCGCCGACGCCGGGCTGGTCGGCGCGGGCCAGTTCGCCCTGCAGCGGGCGCTCGCCGAGGCCCTGCACGCGGTCACCGGCAACCACCACCCCTGACCCGGGGCCGCCGCCCGCCCCGGCACCCACCCCCGACAACTCGCGGAGGAGCCATGTCAGCACCCCGTCCCGTCATCGCCGTCGCCGGTCTCGGCATCGAGTCGTCCACGTTCTCCCCGGCCCGCACCGAAGCCCCCGCCTTCCACCCGCAGCGCGACGGCGACGTCCTGACCCGCTACCCCTTCCTGGCACCGGGGCAGCCACTGCGCGCCGCCGCCGACTGGCGCGGAGCCCTGGTCGGCAAGGCCCTGCCCGGCGGCACGGTGACAGCATCCGCATACGCCGAGCTGTCCGGAGAACTCATCGACCGGCTCAAGGGGTTGGGGCCGATCGACGGACTCTGGTACGACATCCACGGGGCGATGACCGTCGAGGGCGTGGACGACGCGGAGGCGGAACTGCTGGCCCGCATCCGCGAGACCGTCGGCCCGGACGTGACCGTCTCGACGTCCATGGACCTGCACGGCAACGTCTCCCGCTCACTGGTCCACCTGTCCGACCTGATCACCTGCTACCGCATGGCTCCGCACGAGGACGCGATGCAGACCAAGGAACGCGCCGCCCGCAACCTCGTCGACCACCTGGCGGGCGGTGGGCCGCGACCTGTGAAGGCGTGGATCCCGGTGCCGGTTCTGCTCGCCGGCGAGCAGACCTCGACCCGGATCGAACCCGCCAAAAGCGTCTACGCCGCCGTCGAGGAGGTCGAGGCGGCCGAGGGGGTGACGGACGCGGCGATCTGGGTCGGCTACGCCTGGGCGGACGAGCCGCGCAACCGGGCGGCCGTGGTCGTCACCGGACCCGACCGGGCCGCCGTGGCCGCGGGAGCCGAACGTCTGGCCCGCGGTTTCTGGGAAGCGCGGCACGACTTCGCCTTCGTCGCCCCGACCGGAACCCTCGCCGACTGCCTCGACGAAGCACTCGCCTCCGCGGCGCGGCCGTACTTCGTCAGCGACACCGGGGACAACCCGACGGCGGGCGGAGCAGGCGACGTCACCTGGGGGCTCCGCGAGGTGCTGGCCCGCCCGGAATTCCAGGACCCCGGCGGCCCGACCGTGCTCTACGCCTCGCTGCCGGGGCCGTGCGCGGTCGAGACGGCCGCACGGGCGGGCGTCGGCGCCACGGTCACGGTCACAGCGGGGGCGGAGGTCGACGACCGGCACGCCGGACCGGTCACCATCACCGGTGTGGTGCACGCGGTGCGGCACGGCGACCGGGACGCGCACACGGAGGTGGTCCTGAGGGTCGGCAGCGTGCATGTGATCCTGACCCGGCTGCGCAAGCCGTACCACCACGAACACGACTTCACCGACCTCGACCTGGACCCGCGCGCGGCGGACATCGTCATCGTCAAGATCGGCTACCTGGAACCCGAACTGTTCGCGATGGCCGCCGACTGGAAGATGGCGCTCACCCCGGGCGGCGTCGACCAGAACCTGGTCAGGCTCGGCCACCACCGTATCCACCGCCCGATGTTCCCCTTCGATCCGGGGATGCCCGATCCCGACCTCACGGCCCGGATCATCGCCGCCTCGAACCTGCCGCTGGACGGTTCCGATGAGTCATCTACCCGGTCTTGAAGGACGGGGTTTGCAGGCAGAGCACGGCCGAGCCGTCCTGTGGTCCCCTGCGTCCGGTATGGCGCTAGGCCGTACTGGGGCGGTTGACTGCGCCCCGGTGCCACACAGCATCGGCCCGGTGGGCGATGTTGCGGGAGCCGTTGTGGTCCGCGTGTAGTACAACTCCGCAGGAGCGGCAGACGAACCTGGCTTGGTCGATCCGGTTGGACCGGTGGGTGTGCCAGCACTCGGAGCACTGGCGGGAGGTGTTCCTCGGGTCC
>NZ_LMWH01000285.1 GCF_001507435.1 Streptomyces sp. NRRL F-5122 | reverse complement strand
AAGCTCGCCGACGCGCAGAAGCTGCTCAACAGCCTCACCGCGCAGGAGCGCGCGGCCCTCCAGGCCGACCAGGCCCGCGCCAGCCGCGACAGCATGCGCGACGCCCTCGGCGGTTCCACCGCACCCGCCTCCGGGCGGGCCGGTGCCGCGTACGGCGTGGCCCAGGGCAAGGTCGGCTCGCCCTATGTCTACGGCGCCTCCGGCCCGTCCTCCTTCGACTGCTCGGGCCTGACCTCGTGGGCGTATGCTCAAGTCGGTGTCGGTATACCTCGCACGTCCGAGGCGCAGGCGAACGCCGGCACCCGCATCTACTCGACAAGCGGTCTGAAGGTCGGCGATCTCGTCTTCTTCTTCAACGACCTGCACCACGTGGGCCTTTACGCGGGCAACGGTCAGGTGCTGCACGCCCCGCGCCCCGGCACGGTCGTCCGGTACGAGTCCATGAGCACGATCGGCGGACCGTTCATGTTCGGCGTTCGCGTCTGACCGCCGTCACCAACCGGTCATCGGGATGCGGTTGTCTACCGTCCTCGTACTTCCGGCCTCAGCCAGAGGTGGAGCGTCTGCGTACTTTCCCCGGGTGCCGTGAGATTGACGTGGCCGTAACCGGTGGCGCCCGCGTACCGGTCCGTACCACCGGTGATCGCGATGTCGATGTCTTCCGGTGGCGCGGACGTGGGTGAGGACGTCCCGTTCTGCCAGGTGACCTGTCCGTCGGGGAAGAGGAACGTGCCTCTGCACTGGTCGCTGTGCGGACTTGGGGAGGTGAGAGTGCCCCCGATCTGGGTGCATTCCAGCATCTCCTTGCCGAACGGCTGACCGTTCCGCTGGATTGTGTTGATGTAGAGATACTGCTTTCCCACCCCGGTTTGGGGGTTGCCGTTGGAGAGGTACGTGATCTGCTCTGCGCGTGCGGTCAAGCGGAGGACCTCATAACGGTCGTCGCTTCGCTGTGCACCGGGGGAGGGGGGTTGTTGAGAGGCGGACGCGGAGTTCGGTGCGGCGGCAACGGAAAGTACGGCTGCTGCGACAAGCCCCCACTTGGAAACGGTATGCACCGTTACTCACCTCTGTCGTTGATTTTCCCAAACGATCGACTGCAAGTATTGATCTTGTGGAGGGGAAGTCAAAGATCAAACGTGCCGCGTTGCTCTTTTCCCCCGGTTGGCCGCAGTTGGCTGTTTTCGAATTCCGATGTCGTGTCAATCCGAATCCAGGACAGGCCGTTGCCGCCGCCTTGGGGTTGGCTTTGCATCATTGCTGATCAACGCTGTCCAAGAACAGCCGGACGAGCGGACACGAACGGTCCTGTTGGGCCGTAACGGGCAGGCAAGCTATGGTCGCGGCATTGTCGGAGGTTTCTGATCTGCGGGACGCGCGAGGGATCCGGCCTCGGTTGCCGACGGTGGTCGGGGTGCCACTGGCCGCGGCGCTGGCCGGCGGTACGTCGGTGTACGTGATCGGGCAGTGGATCGCCGGGTGTGCGCAGAAGACCCTGGAGGTGGGTCATGAGGGACAGACCCTTGCAGGCTGTCGTCCTCAACGCCCTGGAAACCCGAGTGGGAAGCGCGGTTCGCGCCGAGCAGCTACGGCTTCCGTGAGCGACGACAATGCCATCATGCTCATACGAACCGGCCGCAACCCGCACCCAAGAGGTTCAATGCTCTATCAGAGCCCTGCTGACTTTTGCGCCGAGTACGCCAAAGCGCACAACCACGACAAAACCGATGGATTCGGCGCCGTGTCCACACTGGAAAAGGTGACCGTCGTCAGCGAGACCTCGGACACGGTGCGGGTCGAGGCGCTCTGGTTCACATATGGCCACGACCCGGATTCCGGGTACTACGACGTTTTTGAGCGCGCCGCCTTCGTCCTGGTCAAGCGGTACGACGGGTGGCGCCTGCACTCCGAAGAAGATCTCGGCTACGAGTGACAACTGATCAGCGTCTCCGACCCAGCACTCCCCGCCTGTCCATCCTCTGACCAGGTTCCTCCGCGCGCCTTCCTCGTACAGAGCCTGTCTTGACACATCGGGTGGGGTGGCACGGGCAGACGCAGCGTAGGCACGCCCGATGGTTGCGGTTCGACCGGATCGACTCCCTGGACTGGGTCGGGTGCCGGTCACCGCGTGGAGCCTGGACGACGCCCGGAGGCCGCCACGAGCTACGCACCACCCAGGTCCTGCCCGCCCCGCCCGAGCCGAACTTCCCACACGAAACGTGGTAATCACTCTGCTCAGAACCCACGACACCACCAACGTCGCCGCCACACTGCGCTACAACGCCCGCAAAACCCGTCGGATCCTCAAACTTCTGGAGCTTCCACCAGCCTGAACGCACCACCCGCCGACTTTGCCGGCCCGTGGAATCAGAACTTGCCCGATCCTGAACCGTGGGTGTCCGAACCCCGGTGGGCGTGTGGGGCGGTCTAGGCTGTCTCCGTTGCCGATGACGTTCAAAGGGCCGAGCGCGCGGGGCGGAAGGCCGCAGGCGGTCCTGGATTCGGGCCGTGGTCCGCACGCCCGTGGAAGGGTGAATACGATGGATCCCGATATCCGGACCAGAGACGCACTCGAAGAACACTGGCGGGCGTCGGAACGTGGGGACATCGAATCCGAGCACGCCATCTACGCCGAGGACGCGATCCTCGACTACCCCCAGTCAGGGGAACGATTTCGGGGACGTGCGACGATCTCGGCGCAACGTGGTGGGCACCACGCCGATCGGCATTTCACCGTCCACCGGATCGTTGGTTTGGGGGATCTGTGGGTCAGCGAGTGCGTCATCACGTACGACGGGGTGCCCACTTATTCGGTCAGCATCATGGAATTCGCCCACGGGCAAGTGGTCCACGAGACGCAGTACTTCGCAGATGCCTTCGGTGCGCCCGACTGGCGCAGAGCGCTGGCTGAGCGGATGCCGGGCAGGAACATCGCCGGCGGCTGACCCCGAACGGGCAGTCGACTCGGCTGTAGGTGCGGACTCGTCGCGTTCAGTGGGACGTGGGGAAGCCCGAGTCCGGACCGGTCGCCGTCTCGGCCGGATCCGGCCAGCGACTCGTGACGACCTTGCCCCGCGTGTAGAAGTGCACGGCTTCACTTCCGTACATGCGGTGGTCGCCGAAGGCCGAGTCCTTCCAGCCGCCGAAGGAGTGGTAGCCCACCGGGACCGGCATCGGCACGTTCACACCCACCATGCCGACCTCGACTTCCAGCTGGAACCGCCGCGCCGCGCCGCCGTCGCGGGTGAAGATCGCGCCGGCATTGCCGTACGGGGAGCCGTTGATGATCTCCATGGCCTGCTCATAGGTCTCCGCGCGGAGTACGCACAGGACGGGACCGAAGATCTCGTTCCGGTAGGCGTCCGAGTCCGTGCGGACCCTGTCGAGGAGCGAAATACCCATCCAGTGCCCGTTCTCCAAGTCCTTGACGGTGAAGTCCCTGCCGTCGAGCACGACTTCGGCACCCTGGGCCGCGGCGCCGGCGACGTACTCCGCGACCTCGTCGCGGTGCTCCTTGGTGACCAGCGGGCCCATGTCGGACGTCGGGTCGTTGCCCGGCCCGATCTTGACCTTTGCGGCGCGTTCGGCGATCCGCGAGACCAGCGCGTCACCCGCCGAGCCGACCGCAACCACCACGGAGACGGCCATGCAACGCTGACCGGCGGAGCCGTAGGCTGCGGACACGGCGGCCTCGGCCGCCGCGTCGAGGTCGGCGTCGGGCAGCACCAGCATGTGGTTCTTCGCGCCGCCGAGGGCCTGGACGCGCTTCCCACCGGCGGACGCCCTGCTGTAGACATGGCGGGCGACCGGCGTGGAGCCCACGAACGATACGGCGGCGACGTCCGGATGGTCGAGCAGCGCGTCCACGGCGGACTTGTCGCCATGAAGGATGTTGAGCACACCGTCGGGCACGCCCGCCTCGGCCGCGAGTTCCGCGAGGAGGATGGACGCGGACGGCGCCTTCCCGCTCGGCTTGTGGACGAAGGTGTTCCCGCAGGCGATGGCCATGGGGAACATCCACATACTGATCATCGCGGGGAAGTTGAACGGCGAGATGCCGACGATCACACCGAGCGGCTGGCGGATGGACGCCACGTCGGTGCCGCTCGACACCTCGGTGGACGTGTCGCCCTTGAGTGCCGTTCCGAGCCCGCAGGCCAGTTCGATGATCTCCAGGCCGCGGGCCACCTCGGCGAGCGCGTCCGAGTGGATCTTGCCCTGCTCGGCGGTTATCAGCGCGGCGATGTCGTCACGGCGCGCGTCCAGCAGGGCCCGGTAGCGGAAGAGGATCGCGATCCGCTGGGCGAGCGGGGACATGCTCCATGTGGTGTAGGCCGCCTTTGCCGCGGCGACCGCGGCGTCGACCTCGTCCGCGCCGGCCAACGCCACGTGCGTGGTGACCTCTCCGGTGGCGGGATCGGTCACAGGGGCCCAGGCCCCGGTGGCGCCTGAAGCGTCTCCGAAGGGCTTGCCACCGATCCAGTGGGTGACGGTCTTCATCGCCGGAACTCCTTCAAGATGGCGGCGGGCCGCGAGATTCGTGAAGTGGCTCGGACCGGAAGGGCGACCGGATCAGTGAGCCACGGTCGAGTGCGACCACGCCGCGCGGGCGGGACTGCTGAGTTGGAATCTACGGTTCCAGGCTCGCCGCCGAGGCCAATGAGAGGCTCGGAGCCCGAAGTGCCCCTGACAGGTCCCGTACTGTCGTGGCACGGATCACTCGCATGCCGAACGCCGGCGCCGTAGGCATGCGGGCGGGCACCTGATGGTCGGCCGGGACGACGCAGAGGGACAATTCCAGCCGGGCCCAAGAGGCCGGCGGTCCTTCTGAGCGAGTGCGACGTGCGATGCTGCACGTCGAGGGCATTGCCGCACGGGCGCCTGTTGAGCGTCAGCGGAGGCAGGTCAGTCGATCGTGATGACGATCTTGCCGGCGACGTCCCCGGCAGCCAGCGCGCGTTGTGCGTCGGCTGCGCGCTCCAGCGGATATGTGGCGCCGATCCGAACGTGCAGCCGGTCCGCCTCGGCGAGTTCCACCAGGGCGCTGAGGTCGGCGTGGTCCATACGGCAGAAGACCGGAAGGACACCCGTCAGGCCGGCGTCGGCGATCGACGCCACACGTGCGTCATGCGCCGCCGCCCGGGCCGCCGCGGTGAGCACGCCGCGGCCGTGGGTGTCCAGGACCGCGTCCGCGCCGTTGGGGACGTGTTCACGGACGTGGTCGGCGACACCGCATCCGTAGATGACCGGCTCGGCTCCGAGCGCTCGCAGGTACTCGTGATCTCGCTCCGAGGCGGTTCCGATGACTCGAGCGCCGCGTGACAAGGCGATCTGGACGGCGAGGGAGCCGACGCCACCGGCCGCCCCGTGTACAAGCAGGGTTTCGCCCCGTTGGACGTTCAGGGCGTGCACAACGGCCTGATACGCGGTCAGACCCGCCAGTGGCAGACCCGAGGCCTGCGTGAAGCTCATGGTGCGGGGTTTGCGGACCAGAGTGCGCACATCCGCGGCGACGAACTCGGCCAGTCCGCCGTGAGCGCGCTGCACTTCCCCCCTGACGTATCCGATGACCTCGCTGCCCGTCGAGAACTCCGGCGTCGCCGGCCCCGGGCGTTCCACCACGCCGGCGATGTCCCAGCCGGGGACGACGGGGAAGTATGTCTCGAGGGCGTCGTCGAGTGTTCCCGCCTGCAGGGCCAGGTCCGCGGGATTGAGCGCGGCGGCTTTCACCCGTACCAGGACCGTGTCGACGTGCGTCTTCGGTTCGGGCAGCTCGGCCGGCTCTAGAACTTCCGGACCGCCGTAACGGCGGTAGACCATCGCCTTCATCACGCACCCGGAATCGCGATCGGCATGTCCATGAGAACGTCATGCTTCACGATCTTCCACTCGCCGTCGACGCGGCGCAGTGCGGTCTCGTAGTAGCCGGACTCGATCGGCCGCACCGTACCCTGGGCGCCGAAGGCTCCCTCCGGCCAGCCGTCCGCGGGTCGCGCGGCGGCCTGCACGGAGAAGACGACGAACTGGGCGCTGATCCGGGCGTCGTCTCGGTCGACGTCGATGATGTGGTCGGCGGTGGTGTGATGGCTCGAGCCGCCCTCGGGGTGCGGCGCCATCAGATTCTCCACCGCGTACTCCACACCGGCCCCGCCGATCAAGGGGTCACCGAACGGCTCGTAGGAGTCCCGTCCTGCCTTCTTCACATGGATCTGCATGACCGCGTCGTCGGTGAACAAGGCCCCTTGCGCCTTGCCGTCACGGCGGTCCGTCGCCCGTACGTATCGGGCCAGGACTTCTTGGATCTTGCGCTCGTCACTCACTCGTACTGCTCCTTCAGGGCTCATTTGCGGACCCGGTAGGGGCTGTCGACGGGTCTGCCGCTGTGGAGCACCCATTTCGAACCGGCCGCGACGTCCAGTGGACCAGTCGTCGGCGTGACGAGCCATGATCGTTGTGACATGCCGCGATACTCTCAGGGTATGGATCGGCTGGAGACCCGGGAGCTCGTCTATTTCGTAGCCGTGGCCGAGGAACTGCACTTCACCCGTGCCGCGGAGCGGCTGGGCATCGCGCAGCCGCCGCTGTCCCGGGCCATCTCGCGACTGGAGCGCCGGATGGGGGTCGCTCTTCTGCAGCGGACCAGTCGCCGGGTCGCCCTCACCTCGGCGGGTTCCGTCTTCCTGGAGGAATGCCGGCGTCTGCTGGAAGGGCTGGACGGTGCCGTACGTCGCACGCAGCAGGCGAGCCTTCCGCCACGGCTCGTCCTCGCGGTCCGACCGGGAACCGGCTCCGAACTCCTTGCGCGGATGCTGCGTTCGTACCAGAGCGCAGAACTCGAGCTCGTTTTCACCCATGACGGGACCAAGGCACTGCGCGACGGTTCGGCCGATGTCGCACTGCTGTGCATCGGCAGCGACGATCTCACGGATCTGCGGACCACCGTGGTCACGGAGGAGCGTCCGATGGCGCTGCTGCCACGCGAACACGACCTTGCGCGGCAGACGACGGTGACCGTCGCGGACCTTCGCCAGGAGGCGATGTATCAGGATCACTGCCCGCCAATGGGGCTGGACGAAATCCTCGACAGGGTCACTCTCGGACGTCTTGTCACCGTCGTGGGATCCGGCGTCGGCGAGCGGCTGACGCCCGGAGTGAAGGCCGTCCCGGTGACGGATCTGCCCGGCACGACGCTGGCTCTGGGCTGGCTGAAGGACGTCACACGGCCGGAGGTCACCGCCTTCGTCCGGGCCGCGCAGCGCGTCATGGCCGGCCAAGCGCGGGGCTCGGCCGCGGCAGCCTGATCCGCGCGAGGCGGCCGAGGAGGGTGCTCGGGCACGTGCACCGACCATCGTTTCGCGTGGCCGTGTGTTCACTGCGACCGGCGGGCGGCACTCCTGTGAGGCTGCGGTGCCGCAGCGAGGGTGCCGCGGGTGTCCCGGTGCAGCCCCCGGTCGGAGTACAGCCCCAGGTCGAAATCGGGAGTGTGCCGCACTGCCGATCGAGGGCTCTGTTCGGCCGCAGCCCAGGGGCGCAGGACTCGCCGTGCGTCATCCATCCGGGTCTGTGGATCACTGTCCGTAGCATGCCGTCTGCGCCGCGGCACTGCGACGCCCCGGATCTCCGTCGCGGTCACCCTCGCGAGGGTGTGCGCCCCCCTGGCTGGACTGCATGCCGAGCACTCATTCGGACTATATGGTGATGAAATGCACTAATTATCCCGCGGCGGTCGAATGAGCTCACCGTTTCCGCCCCCAGGAGGGGCGTGAGTCATATGTGGCACGTCCGGAGGAGGACGCGATGAGAGACGTGGCGAGCGAACGGGACGTGGACAGCCGCTCCACCGTCAACGAGCGGGTCGTGACGCTCGATGTGAACGGACGGACGTACACCCTGCGCCTGGACACCCGAGTGACCCTGCTTGACGCCCTTCGGGACCGACTGGGTCTGGTCGGCACCAAGAAGGGGTGCGACCAGGGCGCCTGCGGTGCGTGTACGGTCCATCTCGACGGCAGGCGAGTGCTGTCGTGTCTGACACTCGCCGCCCAGGCCGAGGGCCGGGAGATCACCACCATCGAAGGACTGACCGGCGCGGACGGGCCGCACCCGGTGCAGCGGGCGTTCATGGAGCACGACGGCTTCCAGTGCGGCTTCTGCACGCCGGGCCAGATCATGTCCGCGGTGGCGCTGATGGCCGAGGGCCGGGCCGGCTCCGACGAGGAGATCCGGGAGTACATGAGCGGCAACATCTGCCGCTGCGGCGCGTACCCCAACATCGTGGCCGCGATACGCGCGGTGGCGTCCGGGGGAGGTCACGATGCGCACCTTTGACTACGTGCGGGCCACCGACACTCAGGAAGCGGTGCGGCTGCTGGCCGACGACCCGGCGGCCTCATGTCTCGCGGGCGGCACGACGCAACTGGATCTGATGAAGGACGGGATCCTTGAGCCACCGCGGCTGATCGACATCACCCGGCTTCCGTTGCACGGTATCGAGCGGCGCGGTGAGTCCCTGCATGTGGGTGCTCTGGCCACGATGGAGGAACTCGCGGCCGAGCCGATCGTGGCCGAGCGGTTGCCCGTGGTGCGCGAATCCCTGCTGCTGGGGGCATCGGTGCAGTTGCGGAACATGGCCACCATCGGCGGCAATCTGCTGCAGCGCACCCGCTGCCGCTACTTCCGGGACCCCGGCGTCGCCGAGTGCAACAAGCGTTCCCCGGGCTCGGGTTGTGCGGCCGTGATGGGTGCGGCGCGCATGCACGCCGTGCTCGGCGTGAGCGAGCGGTGCATCGCACTGCACGCATCCGACCTCGCCGTCGCCCTGGTGTCGCTGGACGCCCTCGTGCACATCCAGGGGCCGACACAACGGCGCACCGTGCCCCTGACCGAGTTCTACATCACCGCCGCCGAAAGCCCGGAGCACGAGAACGTCCTGGACCACGCCGAGTTGATCACGGAGGTGGAGATCCCGTTGCCGCCACCGACCGCGCGCTCGGGCTACCTGAAGGTCCGTGACCGGGTTTCGTACGAGTTCGCCCTCACCTCGGCCGCGGTACTGCTCGTGATCGACGGCGGCACGATCCGTCAGGCCCGGGTGGGACTCGGCGGAGTGGGGTCCAAGCCCTGGCGTGCCTACGAAGCCGAGCATGTGCTGACCGGCGCGCCGGTCACGACGGCCACCTTCCTGGACGCGGCCGAGGCGACCATGCGTGACGCCTGGACGGTGCCGGGCACCGAGTTCAAAGTGCCGCTCGCCCGGCGCACGCTGGTGCGCGAGCTGCAGACAGTGGCAGGAGTGACCTCATGAGCACGGTCGAGAGCAGGCCGCTGATCGGCGAAGGCATCAGCAGGGTCGACGGCCCGCGCAAGGTCACGGGCGCCGCACCGTACCCGATGGACTTCAGCGTTCCCGGTCAGGCCTACGGCACCCTGGTACAGAGCACCATCGCCGCCGGCCGGATCGTCCGCATGCACACCGACGAGGCCGCACACTCCCCGGGCGTGGTCACCGTACTCACCCACGAGAACGCCCTGGAGGTCGGGACGGGCCCGGCATCGGTGCTCGGCGCCTCGCCGCCCGCCCCGCTGCGCAACGACCGGATCGTCCACCACGGCCAGCACATCGCCTTCGTGGTGGCCGAGACGCCCGAGCAGGCCACTGCCGCGGCACGGCTGGTGCGCGCCGACTACGAGGCCGCGGAGCCCCTGCTCGATCTGCAGGACCCACGGGCCGAGCACCTGCACGACCCGTGGGGGATGGACCACTCGCGCGGCGACGCCGCCGCGGCGCTGGAGAGCGCCGAAGTGACCTTGCACAGCACGTACTTGACGGCGGACAACACCAACAACCCGCTCGGGTTGTTCGCCACTTTGGCCGTGTGGGACGGCGACACCCTCACTGTCCACGACACAAGCCAGTGGCCGTCGATGGTGCGCGCCAGCCTGGCGATGGCCTTCGGTATCCCGGAGAGTTCGGTGCGGGTCCTGGTGCCCTACGTGGGCGGCGGCTTCGGAGCCGGTCTGCGCGCGTGGCCGCATGTGATTCTCACCGCCATGGCCGCCCGGATGACCAAGCGTCCGGTGAAGCTGGTGCTCACCCGGCCGCAGATGTTCACCTCCATCGGGCACCGCCCGAGCGGAGTGCAGTGGCTCAGCGTGGGCATCAGGCGCGACGGCGAACTGGTCGCTCTCGACCACCGCAGTCTCAGCTCGCTGAGCATGGAGGACAACGACTTCGAGCCGTTCTCGTCCGGAACCGCCTTCGCCTACCAGTGCCCGAACGTCATCACCCGGGACGAACAGGCCAAGCTCAACATCGCCGTTCCGACGTCGATGCGCGCCCCGGCCGAGGCACAGGGCAACTTCGCACTGGAGTCGGCGCTCGACGAACTGTCCTACACCCTGGGCATCGATCCGGTGGAGTTGCGGTTGCGCAACCACACCGATGTCGATCCCCGTAACGGGCTGCCCTGGTCGGGCAAGGCGATCCTGGAGTGCTACGAGATCGGCGCGCGACGCTTCGGCTGGTCCGACCGGAACCCCGAACCACGGTCCATGCGTGACGGCAACTGGCTCGTCGGGTACGGCATGGCGAGCGCGATGTTCCCGTACTTCGCGCAGCCCTGCATGGCCGAGGCGACCGTCAACCGGGACGGCAGTGCCTTCGTGCGCAGTGCGGCGACCGACATCGGCACCGGCACATACACGGTGATGGCACAGCTGTCCGCCGAGGAACTGGGCCTGCCCCTGGAGAAGGTGCGCTTCGACCTCGGCGACTCGGACATGCCCGACTCGATGATGGCGGGAGGCTCCGGCCTGACCGGCGCCCTCGGCAACGCGGTCCACGACGCATGCCGGCGGCTTGTGCGCTCGTTCGTGGACCTCGTACGCGACGACGCCGATTCGCCCCTGATGGGGATTTCCCCGCACGACGTGGAGTGCAGCGACGGCCGGATCCACCTCATGGGCTGTCCTGACCGTGGGGAGTCGTACGTCGACATTCTCGCCCGGCACGGGACGCCTCAGCTGTCGGCGACCGGGAGCAGCACGCCTCCGGACGCCAAGGAGATCGGCCTGTCCCTCGCCGGGGCCTACGGCGCGAAGTTCGTGGAGGTGCGCGTCGACCCCGACCTCGGTCTTGTCCGTGTCGCCCGGGTGGTCTCGGCGATCGACGGCGGGCGCATCCTCAACGAGAAGACGGCCAGGAGCCAGATCATCGGCGGCACGGTAGGCGGGATCGGCATGGCTCTGCTGGAGGACACCGTCACCGACCCGCGCACCGGGCGCATCGCCAACGGCACGTTCGCCGACTACCTCGTGGCCGTGAACGCCGATGTTCCGGAGCTGGACGTGGTGTTCGTCGGTGAACCCGACCGCGGTACGCCTACGGGCACCAAGGGCGTGGGCGAGGTGGGCCTGGTCGGTATCGCGCCCGCGATCACCAACGCCGTGTACCACGCGACCGGAAAGCGGATCCGTTCGCTGCCGATCACCCTCGACACCCTCCTTTGAGTCGAGTGGTCCCCAACAGCCCTCAGAGTGAAGGGAAGGGCGCGGCCGACGTGTCGCCCGGCGGAAGTCAGTCCGGCGGACCGGGCATGTCGGCCGCGCGTCGCACGGCACGGCGGATCGACTCGTAGCCGGTGCAACGGCACAGGTTGGATGTGAGCAGTTCACGGAGTCGATCCGGATCGTCGGTGATCGCCGGATCCTCGTCCAGGGCGGCAGCGGCAAGCATCAGGAAGCCGGGTGTGCAGAAGCCGCACTGCAGCGCGTGTTCCGCGGTGAAGGCCGACTGCAGGGGGTGCGGGGTGCCGTCGGGTGCAGCGAGGCCCTCTACGGTGCGTACGGTATGGCCGTCGCACTGAACGGCGAACATCAGGCAGCTGCGTACGGCGCTGTCGTCCACCTGTACCGTGCAGGCTCCGCACACGCCGTGCTCACAGCCGAGGTGGGTGCCGGTGAGGCCGCAGTCCTCGCGCAGCGCGTCGGCCAGGGTCCGGCGGGGCTCCACCTCCAGACGGAACTTCTCGCCGTTGACCGTCAGGGAGATCCTCATGGCCGCTCCACCTCCTCGCTGATGTCCTGGCGTGCCTTCACCAGAGCACGCTCGGCCAGCACCGTTGCCGCATGGCGCCGGTAGGCACTTCCCGAGTGCGGGTCCGGCGGGGGATCGGTGACACCGGCCGCTGCCACCGTCGCCGCCTCGGCGATCACCGAGTCGGTGGGTGGCCGTCCGACCAGACGATGTTCGGCATCGCGGGCCCGGACGGGCTGCGGGGCGATGCCGGCCATGCCGAGCCGTACATCGACGACGATGCCGTCCTCGACGGACAGGGCGGTGGCGGCGGACAGGTGGGCGAAGCTCGCGGCGGTGCGCCGGAGTTCCACGAACGCCGTTCCCGTTGTCGGTCGCAGCAGCGGGAAGCGGGCCTCCTCCAGCAGTTCTCCCGGCCGAAGTGCGGTGGTGAAGGGGCCGATGAGGAAGCTTTCGGCGTCCAGGGTGCGGGTGCCGTCGGCGCTCGCGAGTACAAGTTCGGCGCCCAGGGTGACGGCCAGGGTCGGCCATTCCCCGGTGGGGTGGGCGTACGCCAGACTGCCGAGCAGGGTGCCTCGGGAGCGGACCGGTGGATGGGCGATGAAGTGCGCTGTGCGGGCGAGGAGCCGGCCCAAGGGTCCGCTCTCCACCGGCTGCTCGAAGGCGCGATGGCGCACGAGGGCGCCCACGCGCAGCCACCCTCCGTCCTGTTCGGCACGGTCCACTTCGAGTCGGTCGAAGTCGGCGACGTTGTTGATGTCGACCAGTCGGTGCGGGCGTGCGGCGCGCTGGTTCATCTCGAGCACCAGACTCTGACCGCCTGCCAGTACACGCGTTCCGTCCGGCGCGACGGCCAGTGCCTCCAGCACCTCCTGCCGGGTGGCGGGCGCGGCATAGTCGAACGGCGCTGGTTTCACCGGCCTGCCTCCCAGCACACCCGAGGGGTCAGCGGTATCGCCAGGACTGTCGGGTCGATCCGCAGGGCGTCGGCGACCGCGTTCACGACCGCCGGGGGCGTGCCGATGCAGCCGGCCTCCCCCGCTCCCTTGGCGCCCAGCAGCGTGTTGGGGTTGGGAGTGCAGGTCTCGTCCATGGCAACCTCCGGCATCTCCGAAAGGGTCGGCAGCAGATAGTCCAGGAGGGAGACCGCTCGGGGTACGCCCTCCTCGTCGTGGACGTCCGCTTCGTACAGTGCCTGGCCCAGTCCCTGGGCGATCGATCCGTAGGTCTGCCCGCGTACGACGAGCGGATTGACGACGGTGCCGTAGTCGTCGACCGCGACCAGCCGAACAACGTGGACAGTGCCGAGTTCCGGGTCCACCTCGACCACCGCGACATAGGCGCCGAAGGGGAACGCCTGTGGCGGCTCCGCCCTGGCTTCGGAGCGCAGTGGACGGTCCGCCGCGAGTTCCGCGAGGGTGAAGGTGCTGCCGTTGGCCCGGACGGCGCCCCGTTCGAAGGACGCCGTGTCGACGCGCACTCCGGTGCGGGCGGCCGCTCGTTCCCGAGCCTCGCTCACCAGGTCGCGCGCGGCCCGTAGGAGAGCCTCGCCGCCGCTCTGCATCGAGCGGGAGGCGAACGATCCCACCCCGTCCGGTACGACAGCCGTGTCCGCTTCGATCAGGCGCACCCTCCTGCGGTCCACCCCGAGTTCGCTTGCCACCACCTGGGCGAACGTCGTGGCATGCCCCTGCCCGGTCGAGCAGCAGCCGGACGTCGCCGTGAAGGAGCCGTCCGCGTGCGCCTCGAGGGCCCCGTACTCGCCTCCTGCACCGGAACGCTCGACGTAGGTGCAGATGCCCAGCCCGAGCGGAGTGCCGCCGTGCGCACGCCGGCGGGCCTGTTCCGAGCGCCAGTCCGCGTAGCCGACGGTACGGAGCGCCAGGTCCAGGGCGGCCGCGTAGTCGCCGCTGTCGTACCGGAACCCGGTGGGTGTGTCGAAGGGGAAGGCCTCCGGCCGGACGAAGTTGAGGCGGCGCAGTTGAGCGGGGTCCATGCCGAGGCGGCGGGCCATCAGGTCGACGGTGCACTCCACCGCGTAGGCGGCCTCGGGACGGCCCGCTCCCCGATAGGGACACAGCGGGGGAGTCGTGGTCACCACGGCTCGCGCCCGTACGCACACCTGAGGAATCGCGTAGGTACCCGCGGCCATCCTCCCCGTGACCTCCGGGAGGAACGAACCGGTGTGCGGATAGCCGCCGACGGCGGCGTCGGTCTGCATCTCCAGGGCGAGGAGGTGGCCCCCGGCATCCGAGGCCAGCCGCACCCACTGGCTCTGGCCGCGACCACGCGGCCCTGCCGTCAGTGCCTCCTTCCGGTCCTCCACCCACCGCACCGGGCGATCCAGGCGCAGCGCCGCCAAGGCCACGGCCAGGTACTCCGGCCAGGTCTCGCTCTTGCCGCCGAACGCTCCGCCGACGTCCGGCACCACCACGCGGACCTTGTCCGCTTCGAGACCGAGGGCGTCGGCCAGGTCACCACGCAACCGGTGCGGCGCCTGGTGGGAGCACCAGACGGTGATGCCTCCGCCGGTGTCGGGCCTGACCAGGATGGCGCGGGCCTCCATGGAGGTGTGGCACAGCAGCGGATACCGGTATCTCGCCTCGACGACGACTGCGGCACGCTCCCACACCCCCGCGTCGATCGGGTCACCGAGAGTCGTCTCCACGGCCACGTTCGACCGTCCCGGGTACAGCAGGACCTCGTCCCGGGCGGCGACCTGCGGGTCGAGTACGGCCGGCAGCGGGTCGAGGGTCACGCGGGCCGCATCACGACCGTCCTCGGCCAGGTACCTGTCCTCGGCGACCACGACGGCCACCGGTTCACCGGAGTACCGGACCCGGTCGACGGCGAGGGCGGGCCAGGGACGGCCGCCGTCGACATCCGGGTCCATCAACACCGGCACGAGGGGGATCTCCTCGAGATCACCCGCCGACCAGGCTCCCAGCACACCGGGTACCTGCCGTGACACGCCGAGGTCCACCGCCCGGAGCCGGCCGTGCGCCGTGTCGCTGCGTACGAAGGCGGCTTCCGTACACCCTGGCACCCGAAGATCGGCCACGAAGCATCCGTGCCCCGAAACCAGAGGGCCGTCCTCGACGCGTGTCACCGATCCGCCCGGAGTGCCCGGTTCGGCCATGACTCCTCCCAGCCCGATTGATGCGGCGCCGAACCCTGCGAGTACCGCCTGGCGCGGCGGTCATGCGCGAGCGGACGGACCGTCTGTCCGACCAGGGGATCGAGGGGTGCGAGGAGGAGCGGAGAGGTGGCCGGGACGGTGCTGGTGAGTGCCGGGCCCGGACGGCACGCTCGGCCTCGTCCGGATCGGCGCCTCTACGGCCGGAAACCGGCGATCGCAAGTTCCATCAGGCGGTCGGCCTGGGCGGCGCCGACGGGATTGTCGGGGGTCCGCCACAGGCAACTCAGAAGCATGATGACGTCGGTGGGGTCGAGGCCGGGGCGTACCTCCCCGGCGCGTTCGCATGCGTCGAGGAGTCTGCCGACCGCGGCGGTGACGGAAGCGGACGTCGCTCCCACGACCTCCTGCGCCGCGGCGGTGTGCAGTGCCTCGCCGAGTCCGTGCTTGAGGCGCACATAGGCGGCGAGGGTGATGAACCACTGCCGCAGTGCGTCCAGCGGGGGATGACGGGCGAGGACGTCCGGTACGGAGTCGACGAGTCGGTCCACGTCGCGGCGGTAGACCTCCAGGATCAGCGCCTCACGGGTGGGGAAGTGGCGGTAGAGCGTGCCGGGGCCGACGCCTGCGCGCTTGGCGATCGAGTTGAGCGAGGCGTCCGCGGACTCGGCGAGTGCGTCGTGGGCGACCTGGAGGATCGCCTCGCGGTTCTTCAGCGCGTCCGAGCGCTGCGGTGCGGCGTCGGGCATGGGGCCTCCTGGCGTACGGGCGATCGACCGGTTGCGAAGCGGAGAGGTCTCCGCTACCGTCGCCGGGGTCAAGCGGAGATCTCTCCGCTTATTGTTCTCCCCCATTGTAGGAGCCATCCCGTGCGTTACATCAAGCTGGGTCGTACCGGCCTGGACGTCTCTTCGGTCGCCATCGGCGCCATGACCTACGGCGAGCCCGACCGCGGCCACCCTGTCTGGTCGCTGGACGAGGAGGCCAGCCGCCCGCTGATCCGGCACGCCCTGGAGGCCGGCATCAACTTCTTCGACACCGCCAACCTGTACTCCTACGGCTCCAGCGAGGAGATCCTCGGCCGCGCTCTGAAGGACTACGCGCGCCGCGACGAGGTCGTCATCACCACCAAGGTGCGCCACACGATGCGCCCCGGCCCCAACGGCGGCGGCCTGTCCCGCAAGGCGATCATGACGGAGATCGACGAGAGTCTGCTCCGCCTCGGCACCGACTACGTGGACGTCTACATGATCCACCGTCTCGACAACGAGACCCCGCTGGAGGAAACCCTGGAGGCCCTGCACGACGTGGTGAAGTCCGGCAAGGCCCGTTACCTCGGTGCCTCCTCCATGCATGCTTGGGAGTTCGCCAAGGTCCTCCATCTGCAGGAGCGCCACGGCTGGGCCCGGTTCGTCACCATGCAGGACCACTACAACCTGCTCGCCCGCGAGGAGGAACGCGAAATGCTTCCGCTCTGCGCCGACGAGGGTGTCGCCACGATGGTGTGGAGCCCGCTCGCGCGCGGTCGCCTTGCCCGCCCCGCCGACCAGGCGAACGCCACCGAGCGCGCCGCCACCGACGGCGCCTACGCCGACATGCTCTACAGCAAGGCCACCGCAGACGGCGACCGCGCCATCCTCGACGCGGTCGGCTCGATCGCGGAGGCCCACGGCGCCACTCGCGCCCAGGTCGCCCTCGCCTGGCTGCGCCGCAATCCTGTCGTCGCCGCCCCCATCGTCGGCGCGCGCACGATCCAGCAGATCGACGACGCCGTCGCCTCCCTCGGCCTGGAGTTGACCGACGACGAGGCCCGCCGCCTGGAAGCTCCCTACACCCCCCGCTACGACCTCCAGGGCATCTCCGACGCGCGCGAACTCGAGCGCATCAAGGCGAGCATCCCCGGCTACGCCAACCTGTGACACGCAGCCGAAGCGGTGGAGGGTCGAGCAGCCCTACGGCACCTTGATGCCGCACCGGCGCCTGGTCCGCGACCATGAGCACCGCCCGTCCTCCTCCACCTCGCGCGTCTACTGGGCGACGGCCCACGGAGTCGGATGGGGGATGAGAGCGGCGCGCAGATCGTTGGCGGTGATCCGGTCGATCGGCCCGTCGAGTGTCCAGCGGCGGACCTGGCCGTCCATGCGCCGCGCGGAGATGCTGGTCTCCAGTCGGTGGTGACCCGATGTGGTCCGGTTGAGTTGGCGGATGACGACGGCGGTGTCGTCGTCGAGTCGGAGCAGGGTGCGCACGGCGTTCCTGAGTTCGCGCAGGTGTGAGTCCGGCGCGACGGTTGCGGGGCGTGGTTCCAGGGGCATGGAGGTTGTTCCTTCGTTCACGTGCTGGAGGGCGGCCGGCAGCGCGGAGCACGCCGCTGGCGCGGTATGTGGCTGCCGCGATCACTCCTGCTCTGCCGCGCCTCAGGCCAGGTCCCTGTTGGGGAGCGGCTTCTCGATGGTCGTGGATCAGTTGGATGGTGTGCGGGTGGCGGGAGGGCGCCATTCGTGTGTTCTGGCGGGCGGTCCGGCAGCTCGCTGCTGTGCGATCAGGGTCGCCTGCCAGACCGCGAGGAGCAGCAATGTGGCCGTTTCGGCCAGGAGGCTCAGCAGCGCCTGCGGGGCGGGCTGGAAACCGTGTTCGGTGAATCCGAACACGCCCACGGTGCGGGAGGCGATGAAGCCCACGAGCGCGCCGGCCGCGACACCGGCCGCGCCGACCCTCACCGCCAGTGGCGGTGTTCCGATCAGCACGAGGACGGCGAAGGCGAAGGAGAGGCTTGCCTGGAACAGGAACAGGAGCCCGATGACAGGGAGGGAGCGGTACTCCTCCCCCCAGAGCTGGGCGTGGATGTACCCGCTCACGGCGAGGGTGGCGGAGGTCGCCGACCGCAGGGTGCAGGTGAGGATTCTGCGAGTGTTCACGCGAGCCTCCGGTCTATGACGGCCAGTTCTCGGTCGCCCTGGTGGTAGCCGACAGTGCGGATGCCGAGCGCGTCCTTGAGCTGTCGGGCGGGGACGACCTGGGGAGTGGGGGCGGGGGCCCGGCCTGGTTTGGGCAGCGGGTAGGCGGTGGTGGTGGCCGAGTGGAAGGTGATGTTGCCCTCCGTTTTGGTGAACAGCTGGTGGACGTGTCCGTTGAGGCAGGTGACCGAGGCGAATCGGCGCAGCAGCGCGATCACCTTCAATGCGTCGTCCGTACTCCAGCCCCACCGGGGGTACATGGCGAAGAGCGGGATGTGACTGAAGATCACGACGGGAGTGTCCGACGACAGCCCGGAAAGATCCCTGCGGACGAATTCGATCTGGTCGTTGCCCAGGTGGCCGAGCTTTTCCAGGCTCAGGGTGTTGACCAGGGCGATGAAGTGCACACCGTGGGTGTCGAAGCTGTACCAGCCGTCTCCGAGCGTGCCGCCTGCGAACATCTGGCGGTAGGCGCGGCCGGCGTCGCCGATGGAGTCGTGCTCGCCCGGTACGGTGAAGACGCGATCTGTCCGCAGACTGGTCATCATCTGCCTGACCTGGTCGAACTGTCCCGCCGTGGACAGGTGGGTCAGGTCTCCGCTGTGCATGACGAAGTCGGGCCGGAACCCCAGGGAGTTGACCTGGTTGATCGCTTCGGCGAAGGAGCCCGTCACGTCCGTGTTCGCCGGGCCCTGGAAGCCGATGTGGCTGTCGGAGATCTGCACGAATCGCAGGGTGCCACTGGCTGGTGCGGCGCCTGTGGCGGTGCCGGCCGTAGCACCCTTGGGCCCCGCCACGTGGCTGATCACCTCTCCGCTGGCCACGGTGAGGACCACGGCGCCCCCGAACCATCCGGCGTGCCGCATGAGTTGTCGTCGAGACATGCCGTGTACCGACGTGGACCTCTCATGGTTCCCGTCGCTGTTGTGGTACTCGGCCATCAGGTCACCTCCACGGTTGCGGTCATGAACGGGTGGATGGTGCAGAGGTAGGCGTAGGTGCCTGGCTTGGTGAACGTGTAGCTGTAGGTTGTATGGGTGGTCAGGGCGGCCGAATGCAGCGGGCCACCCGATCCTGCACTGGTGACGGTGTGGGGGTCGGTGTCCTGATTGGTCCAGGTCACCGTCGTGCCGGCTTTGACTCTCAGCTTGGCCGGGGAGAACGTGAAGTTCTTGATCGCCACCGCGTCTCCGGTGGCGGGTGCTTTTGTGTCAGGCGAACTCGGAGGCATGCTCATGTGAGGCATCGCCGGGACGCTGGAAGCGCTGCCCGCCTTGCTGCCCGTTTCGCCGTCACCGGGCATCCCGGCCGTTTGGCTCTGGCCCGGGCCTGGGGTGATGTCGCCGGCTCGGGAGGAGGGGTGTGGCGACTGGCCGCACGCGCTCAAGAGCCCCAGGGTGCCCAGGGCGGCGACCGCCAGTCCGGCCGCGACGCGTGTCCGGCGGCGTGATGGACGGAAGTTCAGGTGCATGGTGCTGGTTCCTTGTGGGTCGTGCAGCAGAGATGGGGCCACGTGCCCGTCGACAGCAGGCAACCGTCGAGGGCAGTGGGTGTGCGGGGGAGTCAAGTCACGGTCGAGCGTGGATGCGCGACCCCGACGTGCTCGGCTGTAAGGCATTCGGGTGGGCATGGCCGGTGCTCCGTGCATGCCGGTTCCGAGTGGTGCTGCCCGGTCACTTCTGCCGGCTCCGGGTCAAGCAGGGCGGAGCGATGTCGCATATGACCGTTCTTGTCAGGCTTCACGGACGGCGAGTGCCGCGCGGTTCGACGGGCGCGCACATTTTCCGAGTTTCTTTTGTGGCCACCGAGGGTGACTGGGCCCACGGGCGTGTGCCGCGCCCGCAGTCCTGACGTGGGTGGCGTTCGGGCCCGGGTGAGGACTGTGGTCCGTGCCACCCAGCGTGCCCGTTGCGTAACGGTGTGTATCCTGACAAATCGGTCAATGTGAGCGATGATCGGCGTATGCCATGGGGTTCGCGAAGGCATAGCCCGACAACCGATCCGAATCGCTCCGCGAAACGTGTCTCCGGTAAAGGGAACCTTTCGACCGCGGACGAGGAACTGCTCCGCGCTCTGTACGCCGAGCACGCCCGGCCACTGTTCCACTACGTGTTGCGACTCACCTCGGGAGACTGGCAATGGGCAGAGGACGTCGTACAGGAGACGTTGCTCCGGGCGTGGCAGCATCCCGCAGCTTTCGAGCCCGAACGCGGCCCGGCGCGGGCATGGTTGTGCACGGTCGCCCGGCGCCTGGTCATCGACGCTCATCGGGCCCGGCGGGCCAGGGTCGCGGAGGAAGGCGGCGAGGCGTTGGAGCGGGCCGCACAGCAGACACCGGGCGAGGACCAGATCGAGCAGGCGCTGCAGAGCTGGGCCGTGGCAGAGGCGGTTCGTACGTTGTCCCCGGACCATCGCGCGGTTCTTCTGGAGACCTACTACCGAGGCCGGACCATGGCAGAGGCAGCACGTGTGCTGGGTGTTCCGGTGGGCACGGTGAAGTCGCGGTCGTACTACGCCCTGCACGCCCTCCGGCTTGCGCTCCAGGAACGCGGCATCGAGCCATGACGGTGGCCTGGAGGAGGTGCCGACCATGAATCAGGACCACGACAGCCTCCGGCTGGCGCTGGGTGGATATGTTCTCGGTGCGCTGCCTCCGGCGGAGATGGAGCAGGTGAGCGCCCATCTCGCGGAATGCGACGAGTGCCGGGCGGAACACGCGCAGATGGCGGGATTGCCCGCGCTGCTCTCGATGGTGACCGAATCGGAGGTCACGGGCGAGACGGTTCCCGCCGCCGACGGTGACCTTGCTGATCGGCTTGTGGCCCGAGCAGTTGAGGGCGCCGAGGCCTCTCCGGCCGTGCGGTCCGACTCTGCCGCAACGCCGCACCCTTCCGAAGGCGGCCTGCTGGACAAGTTGCTCCGGCAGGCCGCTGCCCGGCGGCGCAAGACCTGGCGTCTGCAACTGGCCGGTGCCGCCGCCTCCCTGCTGTTCTTGGCAGCGTCGCTCGGCGGCACATGGCTGGCGGCCGTCGGATCCGTGAGCAGTGAGGCGACACCGCCCGGTCCGACCGTGCCGGCCCCGCTGCGTACCTTCACCGGGCACGACCCCACGACCGGCGTCTCCGCCACGGTGAAGGTCTCACCCTCCGCCTGGGGCAGCACTCTGCAGGTCTCCGCCAAGGGGGCGCCCGCCGGAATCACCTGCCGGCTGAAGGTCGTCGGGACCGGCGGGGCAACGGCGGAGGCTGCAACCTGGCGTGCAGGCTCTTACCCCTCCACTGCCAACATCCCGGGATCCGCCCCCATGGCTCCGGACGCCATCGGGCACTTCGAGATCGTTGCGGGCAACGGTCAGAAGTTGGTCACCATGCAGGCGTGAGGTCGGCGGGGATACGCCGGCGGGCGCATTGGTACATGCGGACGACCTTGCGTGTGCGTACGACCGGTATCCGCCCGACGGCGTGCGCGCCCATCGCGTCGACAATGCGCAGACGAGCTGATCAGGGCTCGGTGTCAGGTGCACAGCGGCACGGTCATTCGCACCACTGTGTTGCACATGGCCGGGGCCGGCTCAGGAACCCTGGTGCATCCGCCATCGGGCTGTTCTGCACTCAGAGTTCCGACGAGCGCATCCCCTCTCCGAGTTCGGTACCGGATTTTTCGGCAGATCCGCATCGGCGAGCCTCGCCGCAGGCGCGGAGTCCGATGTCGCGAAGCACTCGAAAAAAGGGATGAAACGCCTGAACCGATAGGCGTGCGGCGACGTGGAACTCGATGAGCGCTCCTACGCAGGACCCGGCATATCGGCCGCCCCTTCATGTACTCGGCGGCCCCCACGTCCCGGTCTCCGACACTCCACAGAAGAGCCAGACGATCATGCTTGTGACCGATTCCCCCTGCCCGAGCCCACCACTCTCCGAGCCTTGCCGACGCCAAGCGGAGCTCAGCCTGCCCGCGCGGGAAGCACACGTCTCCGTCGCTCGTCACTTCGCTGCCGAGCTGCTGCAGAGCTGGAGCGTGCCCGAGAGGGAACGGGACTCCGCCGTTCTCATCATCGACGAACTCACCGCCAACGCAGCGCAGTACGGCCGAGAGCGCATGACCCTGCTACTCGTTCTCGAAGACTGCATGCTGCTCATCGTGGTCAGTGATTCCGGAACGGCTGTCGAGCATTCACACCCCCACATCGCCCCGGACGAACACGGCCGCGGTACGGGCATCGTCAGCTGCCTCGCGCAGTCGACCGAGATCTGCGAGACGCGCGGCGGCCGTGAAGTGCGGGCCCATCTGAGGTGCTCGGCATGATCTGCCTCGGACTTCCGCACGGTCGGCACACCCCTGCGCGGGCCGGCACCACGTCACTGCGGTGGCCATCGGCCTCCGGACAAGGCGGCGCCGAGGGATCCGTACACATCCCCGTGAGGGCAGCCGACGACGCCACCGAATGCGCGCTCTCGACCCACAAGCCATGTCCGATCGACGGCTGTCCCGGCCGGGGTGTGGTGTCCGCAGGAACCCCGGCGAACCGGGCGGCCACCGAACAAGGCGGCCGTGACCACAGCAACGTGCTGTGCAGACGTTGCGGCGCCGACGTGCCGGCTGCGGTCACCGCGGGTGCCACCACGGACACCAGCACTCCGTCCCCGCACCAGACGTACGAGCACGCCCCCGACCTGCGCCGTGAGCTGCACCAGGTGCTCGCGCTCGGGGCAGAACGCGACGGCCGCCAGGCGAGGAGCGTGACCGGCCCGCCGACCGACGCAGCCGTCGCCGAACGCGCCTGGCTGCTGCGCCGGGCCGCGCTCATGGACCGGATGGCCCTGAACGACCCGAGTCCCGGGCCGGTCGGCGCCGCCGTACAAACCGCCGAACAACTCGTGCTGCACGATCGTCTGCATCCTCACCTGGTGGCCGGCCCGAATCAGCCGGACGCGATGGGATGCGATTCCAGCCACCGCGGCTACGTTCGCCAGGAATACACCGCGTGGACCGCCGCCGGGCGCCCCGGCACCTGACCGGCTCCGAGGGGGGAAGAGCCGGGGCAGCGGTTGATCAGCAGCGGGGTTGCGGTTGGGCCAACTCGGTGGACGCGGCCCGCCGTTGAACCAGCAAAAGCGGGTTGCACCGGCTCGGGGGCTGCCGCCATCCGAATGTCGCTACGAATCCGCAGGGTGTTCGGGGGCGTCCAGCGGGTTGTCGGCCATCCTCGTCTCCAGGCCGGCCCGTACGGCGCCCGCGGCGGAGCTGTCGGGCTTGCGAGAAGCCTGGTCCTGGAAACACGTCAGGAACTCCGTGGCGAGCTGGAGCCGGGGATGGCGTTCGAGTACCTCGGCCCTGAATTCGGGAGCGAAGTCGTCGGCGTACCTGCCGACGATTTCCATGGCCGTCGCCCTGCACAGTACGTGCCCTTCGGGATCCATGGACACGTCGACTTCGGGCCACATGTGGCGAACGATGACCTCTGCCAGCCGCCGGCGTCGCTCTGCCGGCCACCCGGCGCCGGCAGAGAACACCCGGGCCACATGGCTGCCGGCCACCTCGAACGGGACCGTGTGGCTGTCGAATTCACGCACCAGGCCCATGTCGTGAAGCAGAGCAGCCACATACAGCAACTCGGAATCGACCTCGATCCCCTGGGCCAGGGCACGGGCTGCCGCCCAGATGTAGGACCGCACGGAATGGTTGAGCAGCGCGGGGGAGTGGTAGTCGGATGCCACCTGCAAGGCGGCTCTCGAGGCGGCCGTGTCCGGGACTGGGACGTCACTGAGGGCAATGCCGGCCACTGCGGGCTCGACGCCGTTCGTCGGTCGTTGGTCGCGCACGGATTGGTCTTCCTCTCGTAGCGTGCTTCCTCGTCAGCCGAGGTCGCATGGCGTCGGTGTGGTGGCGGTGGGGAGTGCGCCACGGTGATGGACAGGGTCGCAAGGCTGAGCGCAGTTGTCCGGTCGCCTCACCGCGCAGACGGGATTCCAGGCAAGCAAGGGCCTGAACAACTGCTCCGACAGCGCCGATCTCGGTGCGAACAAGGGGTCGCGTGGGCCTGCTCGGCAATTCCCTGCCCTTGGTACGTGGGGCATCGCGTACGGAAGCGTCGTTGTTCTGATGGGGACTGGACCGGTCGTCGACCGCAGCGGCCTGAGGGCCCCGTGTCCGCAAGTGCGTGCCGGCCGAGGGCGCTTCACCCCGTGCAGACCGGGTGCGTAAGGTACGAGCGGCCCGGCAGCCGTGCGCGCCGGGCCGCACCGGTCGCGTGGACGACGTGACCGAGGGGCCGAGAACCGAGGGGTGCGGGGATGGCGGACGCGGCGGATGTGGCGGACGTGGGGCGCTCGGAGGGGGCAGGGGAGGAGAGCGGCGGAGGGATCGCACCCCTGGACCGGAGGGTGTTCGTCGTCGCAGGTGTGGTCTTCGCCGTACTGATGGTGTTGTCCTCGCGCTACGGCTTCCACCGCGACGAGCTCTACTTCCTCGACTGCGCCCGACACCTGCAGGCGAGCTATGTGGACCAGCCGGCGCTCGCGCCGCTGCTGGCCCGGGTCTCGCTGTCTCTCTTCGGTGTTTCGGCAGAAGGCTTGCGGCTGTGGTCCGCAGTGGCCGCCGCGGGCACGGTGGTCGTGGGCGGGCTGACCGCGCGGGAGTTCGGCGGCGCGCGGCGGGCGCAGCTGCTCGCGGCGAACGCGACGGGCACCATGCCCGTGCTGCTGGGCAGCGCCCACGTCGCCGACACAACGTCGTACGAGGTGCTGGCGTGGGCGGCGATCGCGTTCGTGGTCGTGCGGATCGGCCGCACGGGCGCCTTCCGTGAACGCTTCGGGATCGAAAATTTCGGCGATTACCGAACCGGTCATATTCGTCTGTTCAGTTCGCCGGTTGCCGACCGGCTTTCAGGATGCTTTCAGGTTGCGACGGTCATGGCCAATTGAATTGATCGCTCCTTATGGTTGGATATTTTCGGAGGGCGTCAGCTCCTGCCGCGGGGAGCTGGCGCTCTGTCGGACAATCGGACAGGAGCGATCGATGGTGAAGCAGTCGAGCATCATCGCCGACGGCGACGCGGCGGGTGCGAGGGCAACGTCAGGTACCGGTAGGTCGGTGATGAAGAAGCTGCCCGAGGTCACTGTGGCCTTTTGGGTCATGAAGATCGCCGCGACGACCCTCGGTGAGACGGCCGGGGACCTTTTCGCACAGACGCTGCAGATCGGCTATTTCCTCACCACGATCGTGCTCTTCCTGGTCTTCGTGGTCACGCTGGTGGTTCAGTTGCGGTCCAGTCACTACCAGCCGTTCTTCTACTGGACCGTGATCCTCTCGACCAGCATGGCCGGCACCACGATGTCCGATTTCATGAACCGGGACGCGAGTGCCGAGTACCTCTCCAGCGGGACGAGTTCGCTCGGCTGGGGGCCGCAAGGCCTCGGAATGGGCTATCCGACAGGGGCCGCGATCCTCGTCTCGATCCTCCTCGCGATCTTCTTCGTGTGGAAGCTGAGTGGCATGACTTTCCAGATCCGCGACATCGTCACGTTCCGAGGCGAGGCCCTTTTCTGGGCGGCGATCCTTGTGTCCAACACGCTCGGAACGTCAATGGGTGACTTTCTGTCCGACAGTTCCGGCCTTGGCTACGGAGGCGGCGCACTATTGGTGGTGGGGGCACTGGCGGTGCTGGTGGCGTTGATGAAGGTTCCGGCCGTGCCGAACACGCTGCTGTTTTGGATTGCCTTTGTTCTCACCCGCCCGCTCGGCGCCACGGCGGGTGATTTCCTCACCAAGCCGGTCGCCAAGGGCGGCTTGAACCTCGGCACGATCGGCTCGTCGGTGGTTCTGCTTGCCGCCCTGTTGACTCTGGTGGCCTACGGTCACATGCGAGAACGGAAGACGGCCGACTGGGCGGCATCGGAACAGGATTCGCCTGCCCGGCCGGCGAGTTGAGGGTTTACAGATGCGGCCGTGTTCCTTTGGCGGCGGGTATGAGATTTGCCTACCACCGCGGGTGGACACGGTCATTCGCGAATCTGTGGCACGGTTGTGTGCTGCGCATGGTGCCACTGTGCGTCATCAACCAGATGGTCGCTGTCGGATGCGGCGTTGACCAGGCTGGTGCAGCACAGAATCAGCAACAGGGCGCCGGCTGCGAAGGGCAGGTGCCGGCGTGCCGGTGGGGGGCCCAGCAGGGCGCGTACGCGCTGTGGGACTTCGCCGCCGGTCGCGGCCAGAGCAGCGGGGCGGGGCGCGCCGGCGGATGCGAGCGCGGCGCGACCGACGGCACGGGCGACGATCACACGATCGCCGGTCTGCACGGCGGCCTCTTCGTCGGCCCAGCGTTCCAGGACGAAGGCGCCGGTGTGGGCCAGGGGGCGCAGCAGCGGGTTCACGGCAGACGTAAGCCGCCAGATGGCCTTGAAGACATGGTGCTTTGCCCGCAGATGGGCCCGCTCGTGCGTCAGCAGCGCGTGGCGCTCCTCGTCGCCCAGGCACCTGAGCATGCCCCGGGACACCACGATCCTTCCCGGCTTGCCCGGTAGAGCGAAGGCCAGCGGGGTGTCTTCGTCGAGTACGGCCAACTCCGTGTCGCCAGGCAGGCGATCGCATTCACGGCGGGCCCGGATGACGTGGCGAGTCTGGCTGAGGGCTGCGATCCCCAGCGATATCAGGCCGGCAGTCAGCACGAGCGCGCTGGTGGCAGCGACGCCGAGGTACACGGGATCGTCGTCCCGCAGTGCGGCCACCGACCAGTGGCCCTCCGCCGCGACTTGGGGGATCTGTGCCACGCCGGTGAAGGCCAGCAACGCCAGTGAGCCCGTCCAGCCGCCCGCGGTGACGAGGGCGGCGCAGGCCAGGGCCCAAGCGGCCGGGCGCGGCGCGAGCCGGCGTGCCATACGCGGCGCGAGCGCCGTGAGCACGGCCGTTACGACGAAGGGAATGTAGACACTGATCAACACGTCGTCACACCCCGGTGCCTCAGTGCCCGGTGCCTCAGTGCCCGTCACTGTCGCGCGCGTCGTGCTCGGACAGCAGGTGATGCAGTAGTTCCTCGTCCTGCTCGGAGAGCTCCGTGACGAAACGGGTCAGCACCGCTTCTCGATCCGAGCCGCTGTCCAGCAGTGTCCGCATGCGCTGCGCGGTGTGTGACGCCTCGTCCGAGGCCGGTGTGTACGCGTAGCCGCGGCCTTCGCGGTGCCGGAGGAGTACGCCCTTGTCGTGGAGGCGCGTGAGGATCGTCAGCACGGTGGTGTAGGCGAGGTCGCCCTGCAGTCGCTCACGAACCCGGCCGGCGGTCAGTGGACGGTCTGCTGCCCACAGTGCGGCAAGCACGTCGCTCTCCAGTTCGCCGCGCGCCCGCCTGCCGGAGCCGCCGGGTGTCTCCTCGCCCTTGGGGTCGCTCACCGTCCGCCTTCCCTCCTGCCGTCTCAGCACAGGCTACCCGGCATGCCTACTACTAATTGTAGGAGGTATGCTCCGGG
>NZ_LMWH01000284.1 GCF_001507435.1 Streptomyces sp. NRRL F-5122 | reverse complement strand
ACCTGGACCCTAGACAAGTCCCATCGTTGCAGGTCAGGAGCACTCTTCGCGTTTCTGATCACCCACCGGACGCACTGCCTCGTGAAAGCGCGAGGCTAGCGTCAGCCGCGCTGACAGAGCACTCCGACCGTCCAATGCTGCAATACCCCGACGCGCGACACCACAGCACGCCGGCGCAACCACCAGCACTCCGTCACCCGGAAGGACATGTCATGTCGGTTCGCAGAGCAGGTCTGCGCGTTGCCACCGCCGCTGCCGTGCTGGCCGGTCTGGCAGTAGCGGTGCCGCAGGCATCCGCTACCGACCGGCCTGCCGTGAAGATTTCGGCAAAGGCCGACTCAACCACGCGGGCCCTCGTTCAGGCGGATCCCTCCCCCGCTGCTGCGGCTGCCACAGTCTGCGGGTCCGGCTACGCGCTGAGCAAGGCCATACCGCTCCCGGTCGGCGTTGATCCCAGCGTGCGAAAGGGCACACTGTTCGCCTACGAAAACAGCGGCAACGGCTGCGCCATCCTCGACAACAACGTCGGAGGAGCGAAGTACATGTACCTGCATGTCTGCAGGGTCGACGGCACTGGTTGCGACACGGACACGGGAAACTTCAGCGAGTACGCCGGCCCGGTCTACGTCACCAGCTTCGCTTGCGCTCCCGTCACCGCCAAGATGGGCACCACATCCAGCAACTTGTACTTCAACTACAACTCCGAGTATGTCTTCCCCTGTGACTGAGCTCAGACTTCGCCAACTTGGCCTCCCCGCACGCCTGATAGCCGTGGCCGCACTGATTCCACTCGTTCTGACAGCGTGCGGGGGTCAAGGCGACCAGCGGGCCGCTACACCTACTGCACACCCGTCGACGACTGAAGAGCCGTCCACGGGTGCAGACCAGTCGGCGGCCGCCAGCCAAGCAGCCCCCGCAGCCCCCCGGCAGACAGCGCAAGCTGGTGACCCGTCCCCGAAATCGACGGACGTCGACGAAGCTATGGCAGAGGCAAACCGCGAGGCTGACGAACAACGCGCCGCCGCAGCCGCCAGCGGAGAGCCCGTCGCCCCTAGGGACACCCACATCCCGGCCCCCGGGGAGTACGGGTTTGGGAAGCCAGCCGCTACCGCCCAACATGGTGAGGTCGTCGCCTACACGCCGCGCCGTGAGTCAGGGCGACTGACCGTTCCTATCACCATCCACAACGGGAGTGACGATCGTGTCAACTATCGAGTCGAAGTAACGGTAGTGGGGGGAAGCCAGAATTCCCCTGTCACGGTCACGACCAACGCGGACAACGTCTTCCCGGGAACCACTTGGCCTACCCAGGTCGACATCACGACAGCAGGCGTCACCACCAGTCCTGCCAACCTGCAGATCAGTCTGGAAGTAGTGCAGGACGTCTACCCATTCGGCGACGGCCACTGACTTTTCCTGTCGCTACGCGGGAATTCCGTCGTCGACGAGATGGTGCCCGGTGCGCCCAGTAGTTCATCAACGTCACGTGCAACAGGGGTGTGCGTCACCAGGCAATTCGAAGCGGGGCGAGAACGGTTACGCCGGCTGGGCTTTGATGTGCGCGCCCACTCGGGCGTCGCTACACAAGAAGGGATTACGTCTCATTTGGTAATTTCAGCCCGAGCGCGCTCGCCACGGTCGCGTCGAAACATGGCTAGCGAGACCAGGCCGGGACACTTTCGGCACCGCGATCATCCAATCCGCCCTCTACCGTAAAGGCTGCGACGGTGGTGGCGTCGTTGGGACTCGCAGCGACCGCGTCGAGGGCGATGTGGAGCAGTTGAAGACGCAGATGAGGGCCAGTATCGCCTATCGGATATCGCTCTCCGGCTGAAGGCGATCAAGGGCCCGTTCAACGTGGATGCTTGCATCAGCGTCAACGGCGGCTCAGAAACCGTTCGCTGCATCCAGCAGCGACTCAACGAAACTAAGTGATGTCCCGGAAGCGGGTGTTGGGAAGCGCGTATCCCCCTACGGCAGACACTGTTCACGCGATGGCCGCGGGCTGCCCATTGCCGTCCAGCACGAGCTGCGATCGCGGACGGCGCAGCGAACGAAGTCTTCGGCCCCGGAACGCCGTCACCTGCGCCGCAACTCCCGCCCTCGCAACAGGTCTAGGGGCGACCTGCACCCCTTGGCGCTGCCTGAGTTCCTCTCGTGGAGCCGCTCGGTCGATGACGCCCAGGTGGTGTCCTCTATTTGCGGGTGACTCTGCAGAACGGGAGCCAGAGAGGTTCGCTGCCCGTGTGTCCGATCCCAAGGCGTGCCAACCACCCTGGCAGAGAGCAGTCCAATTCAACGCGAAGGTAGGAGGAGCAAATGGCCGACGAGATGGTGCTTCGCGCACAGAGGTTCGTCAATACGACCTACAACAACGGTTCCACTCTCGGCATAGGCAAACTGGAGGAGAACGGGCAGACCGGCTGGCCGGTCATGTACGCCCTTACTCGTGCCCTCCAGTATGAGATGGGCATCACGGCACTGTCGGACTCATTCGGTCCGACCACGCTGGCGACCATTGGTGAGAAGTACGGCAAGCTCGACGAGACGACCATCCCTTCGGCGAACTTCTGCCGGATCATCCAGTCGGCGCTTTACTGCAAGGGGTACGACGGCGGCGACATCGACGGCACCTACAATGACCGGGTGAAGGCCGCCGTCGGGAAACTCCACCAGAACATGGGCGTGGCTAGCACATACCCCGGTAGCTCCCTGTGGCCGAAGACGGCCAAGGGTCTGTTCAACATGGACGCTTACGTCACTGTCGCCGGCGGCTCTGACACCATTCGCTCTGTCCAGCAGTGGCTCAACGGCCGCTACATCCTGCTCAAGGACTACTATGTCATCCCCTGCGACGGCCACCACTCCCGTGACGTCGCCAAGTCGTTGCTGCTGGCCATCCAGTACGAACTGGGCATGGCCGATGGCGTTGCGAACGGCGTCTTCGGCCCGGGAACGCAGTCCGGCCTGAAGTCCCACACCGTCTCGGTCGCGAGCAACGCCAGCGGCGTGTGGGCACAGCTCTTCACTGCAGCAATGATCCTCAACAAGAACACTGTGGCCTTCGGTGACTTCACCACCGCCGTGCAGAGCACCGTCCAGACCTTCCAGGCCTTCTGCCAGCTTCCCGTCACGGGTGCCGGCGACTTTTCCACCTGGGCGTCCTTGTTGGTGTCCTACGGCGACCAGTCCCGCAAGGGCACCGCCTGCGACGGCGTCACCATGATCACTGCGGAGAGGGCCGCATCGCTCAAGGCGGCCGGCTACAAGTACGTCGGCCGCTACCTCTACAACCCCTACCCCGACGGGGATCTCCCGGAGAAGCAGATCCAGCCGGGGGAACTTGCCACCATCAAGAACGCGGGGCTGCGCTGCTACCCGATCTACCAGACGTGGAGCCGCTCCGCCGACTACTTCAACACCAACCAAGGCGTGAGAGACGCCTTCCAGGCCATCGACTGGGCCCGGTATCACGGCTTCAAAGCAGGCACCGTCATTTACTTCGCGGTCGACTACGACGCGATGGACGGCGAAGTCACCTCGTACGTCATCCCGCACTTCCGCGCCGTCATGCGGACCATCAGCGAAAACTCCGGGTACAACGTGGGCATCTACGGCGCACGCAACGTCTGCCAGCGCGTCATCGACGCCGGCTACGCATCCGTGTGCATGGTCTCCGACATGTCCAGTGGCTTCTCCGGCAACCTCGGATACCCACTGGCCACCAAGTGGTCTTTCGACCAGATATCCACCATCACGGTCGGATCGGGCAGCGGATCACTCGAGATTGACAACAACATTGCGTCCGGCCGCGACACCGGCCAGGGCGACTTCGACGCCGGTGTCTCCTTCGATGGCCTGGACACGGACCTCGACAAGGACGCCTACCGCGCCTCCATGCTGACGGACGTGAAGAACTACCTGGAATCGATCGGCGTTCCCGAGACGGGGGGAGACGGCTGGACCGACTCGGACTGGGCCACCCTCGGCGGCATATCCACCACTGAGGCCTTCGATGCTGTGGTGGATGCCGACTGGCTCTTCACTTCACTGGCCCGAACGCTGAGGGTCCGCAAAGCACTCATCCAAGCCCCGGTCATGTGGGAACTGCGCAAACTCAACCCCCTCGACTTCGCCGCCGATGCTGCGGTCCAAGCCGGCCTGAAGGACGACTGCAGCACCGGCTGGGGCCAGATCTTCGCCAAGACTGCCATCCAGGCCCGCAACTACTGCATCGGCGAGGGCATCATCAACGGCACGGGCCTGGACTACAACAACAAGGACGACCTCAGAGCCGTGTGGGACAAGCTCCACGACGATCAGGAGTACAACATCCGCTCCGTCGCCTACACGTTGATCTTCAACGCGGAGCTACTGGGTATCCCCCGGCCGGATCTGACCGGCAATGTCCACGTCACCGAGGCTTGTCTCGCTCGGTACAACGGAGAGGGCCCAGACGCCGAGAAGTACGGACAGGAACTGATGGGCCTGTACAACGTCTTGGAAAACTACAACGCGTTGTCGCGCGCCGCATAGCGCACCCGCACAGAAGAAGGATGAAGAGATGATCAGGCGGTGGTCGGTGCCCCTGGGGGCGAACATGCTCGTCGGGATCCCCGGCGTGATCCCATACTGGCTGCTCTGGTACCTCGCATCGAGTTGGGCGACGGGCCCCGCGCCGGAGGAGAACGACGGCATGGCGCTCTGGCTGGTCATAGTCGTGCCCATCGTCGGGCTCTACGCCCTGCTCTGGGCGTCCGTCAACCGGCCACTCGCCCGCCGGAGTGCGCTTGCTTCACATGCTTACTGGTCGCTCAGCGTCCTCGCCACCTTCCTACCGACGGCCGCGCTCATCATCTACTCCCCGTGAAAGGACACGAAACCGTGCAGCAGGACACACGAGACGTTTCCAGGCGAACTGTGCTGGCGCGCGCGGGCATCATTGCAGCCGCCGCAGCTGTGACCACCCTGACGCCGAGCGTGGCAACGGCCGCGCCCATCAAGGCCTGGAAAGGTGCGCCGGCGGGGGTGCCGACATCCGCGAACGGCTGGCCGTTGGAGCAGCAGGCGAACCACATCTCCACTGTCTGGACTCGTCCTGTTCCTGGAAGCGGTTTTGAGGTTGATATCCGGATCGGAGACGCGGAAGCAATCCTCCTCCACGTTGTTCGTCGCTTCCACTATGAGGTAGAGCAGCTTCACTCGGTCGACATCGCCGGCTGGCAAGCGATCGACGAACTGACCAAGAACGCGCCTGAGTCGAACCTTGCCTCGGGCACCGCGGTCCGTATTCGCCCTGGTGCCGCGGCCCAAGGCAGCCTCTTCCCTCTCCAGGAAGTCGTAGTACGCGACATCCTTGCTGACTGCGGGGGCGTTGTCCGTTGGGGCGGTGACGATAACCCGGTGGACGAATCCCTGTTCTACCTCGACCGCGGTCCGAATAGCCACGAAGTACGAGACCTAGCACGCAAGTTGCGACACGGAGAGGTAACCCCCGGTCAAGGTGCCGGGAACGCCGTCGATGTGATGGCCCGGTCGAGACGCGACCGCGCGAACCGCCTTGCCGAAGTTCAGCGCGAGCGCTAACCACCCTCCGACCGGGCAAGTTGAGCAGCGTCCCATCCGCTGTTGCCGGTTGGCACCATGCGATGCCGGGGGCAGCGGAGGCGCGGCCGAACGGCACCCGGCTCGCAAGGTGGTTGCTGGACTGCGGGCTACGGTGTCTCTCAAATTTTTCCCTACCGATCACCACGGCCAGGGAGAAGAGTGCATTGACCGGCATGGATGCTCCTGATGAGAATCCGGACACCTCGGCCGCACCACGCACTCGACGGGCGGCACATACCCAGACCCATCGCCACTGGCCACGGACACCACCTGAGCGCGACCGTTTCCTGAACTGGTCAACGCCGCGGGGAAAGGGCACCCGACCTACCCGCCGTCGCCACCGATACCACCGGGCCCATCCTCGACCGCTTCCGCGGCCGCGTCGAGCTCCGCCCACGCCGCGTCGCTCAGGTCGGTGTCGGCCCATGTGACGGCGGAGGTGACCTCGTCGGCGGAACGGAAGCCCGCGACCACGCAGGCCACGACGGGGTCGCGGAGCGGGAAGCGGACGGCGGCATGGGGCAGGACGGTTCCGTGCCGGGCGCAGACGTCGGCAAGGCGCCGGGCACGACGCAGCACCGCGTCGGGGGCAGGGCCGTAGTCGAAGGTGGCGTTGTCGGGAGGGCAGGGCCGGCTGAGGAGGCCCGAGTTGAACGGGGCCGCGGCGACCACCGAGACACCTCGCTTCGTGCATGCCTCCAGCAGCGGACGTGCAGTGCGGTCGATGAGAGTCCACCGGCCGGCCATCATCACGGTGTCCACGTCCGCTTCGGCGACGACCCGCAGCAGTGGGGCGACGGCATTCATGCCGACGCCGACGGCTCCGATGACGCCTTGGTCGCGGAGGCCCACCAGCGCGGGCAGTGCCTGATCCATGGCCGCGTCGAGGTGATCGTCGGGGTCGTGGACGTAAACGACGTCCACACGGTCCAGACCCAGTCGGGTCAGGCTGCCCTCCAGGCTCCGCAGAACGCCGTCGCGCGAGTAGTCGGGACGGCGCAACAGCGTGTCCGGTACGGCGAAGCCACCTGCGGCCAGGTCGGATCCGGTGGGGGCGGGGTGCGGCTCCAGCAGGCGGCCGACCTTGGTGGAGAGGGTGAACTCCGCTCGGGGCCGGTGGGCGAGAGCCGCGCCGAGCCGGCGTTCGGACAGCCCCAGGCCGTAGTGCGGGGCGGTGTCGTAGTAGCGCACACCGGCCTCCCAGGCGGCCTCGACCGCGGCCCGCGCCTGGTCGTCGTCGAGCGGGGCGTAGAGATTGCCGATGGGGGCGGCGCCGAACCCCAGTGCACTGACCCGGACGCTCGTACGGCCGAGCCGGCGGGCCGTCACGATGCGATCCCGTACCAGCGCGCGGCCGTCGTGCCGAAGACCGCCTCACGCTCGACAAAGTTCAGGTGGTCGGTGAGCGACTCGGCGACGGACAGGACTTCGTCGTATCCGGCGGCGAGCAGGCAGACCGGCCAGTCCGAGCCGTACATGAGGCGGCCCGGGCCCATTGTCGCGAGCAGTACGTCCGCGAAGGGACGCAGAGCGCGGGCCGGGTCGGCTGCGGTCCGGGTGACCAGGCCGGACAGTTTCACGGCGACATTGGGGCAGTCGGCCAACTCGGTCAGCAGCTTGGTCCACGGCGGCAGGCCGTCGGTGCCGACGACCGGGTTGCCGGCGTGGTCCAGGACGAAGCGGACCTCGGGCAGTTCGCGTACGGTCCGGACGGCGGCGGGCAGTTGGTCGGGCCGCACGAGCAGGTCGTAGACGAGGCCCGCGGCACCCACCGCCTCGATGCCGCGACGGACCTCGGGACGCTCCGGCCAGTCCGGGTCGGCCTCGTCCTGAATGCCGTGCCGGATGCCGACGAGCGCGGATCCCCCGGGCAGCTCGCGCAGTCGCGCCAGGCGGTCGGCGATGCCGGGGTCGGTCAGGCTCGTCCAGCCGACGACCGCTCGCACGTGCGGGTCTGCGGAGGCCACGGCGAGCAGTTCGGGGGTCTCCTCCGCAACGGCGATGGTCTGTACGAGGACGGTGGCGTCGATCGCGTTCTGGTCGAGTGCCGGCCGCAGTTCGGCGGCGGTGAAGGTGCGGCGCAGGGCGGGCAGGTCGCGGGTCCACGGCTGGTCCCGCACCGCGAGGTCCCACAGATGGTGATGAGCGTCGATGCGCACCGTTCAGTCCTTTGGGTCGGTGGACGGATGTCGGTCGGGCTCCTGTCCCCACCGTCGGTGTAGGAGCGGGGCCGGCCCTCCGCGGCGGCGGCGTGGGCACGGACCAGGGCGGGCACGTGCCGTCAGTCGAGGTGGAAGACCTCTTCGGCGGGGGCCCACCACTGCCCCTCGGCCGCGCTGTCCAGCGGCTGCTGGCACGGATCGGTCAACGCCCACCACTGGCGGGAGACCGGGTCGGCGGCGATCGCCGCCGTGTCGGCGCAGTAGTCGGTCCCCGTGTACTCGAGGTAGCTGAAGAGCAGGCCGTCCCGGAGGAAGATGGAGTAGTTGCCGATGTTGGCCCGTTTGAGGGCCGCGAGCACGCCCGGCCACGCGGCGGCGTGCAGTTGACGGTACTCCCGCTCCTTCTCGGGCCGCAGACGGATCACGGCGGCGAAGCGCTGCATCCGCTCAGCCTTCCTTGCGCAGTCGCAGTCCGTCCATGCCGCCGTCCACGGCCAGGGAGGTGCCCGTCGTGGAGGCGGCGGCCGGGGAGGCCAGATAGGCGACGGCGGCGGCGACCTCGTCGGCGCTGACCAGGCGGCCGTGTGGCTGCCGGGCGGCCAGCGCTGCGTGTTCGGCCGCCGGGTCGTCCGCCCGGTCCAGCAGCCGGCTGACCCAGGGCGTGTCGGCGGTGCCGGGGTTGACGGCGTTGACCCGGATGCCGGCCGGCAGCAGGTCGGCGGCCATCGCCCGGGTCAGCGACAGCACGGCGCCCTTGCTGGCCGAGTACAGCGCGCGCTGCGGCAGGCCGGCCGTCGCGGCGATCGAGCTGATGTTGACGACCGCCGCGTGGGCGGAGACACGCAGCGCGGGCAGCGCGGCGCGTGTGACCCGGACCAGCCCGAGGACGTTGATGTCCAGGACGCGGTGCCACTCTTCGTCGGGGTTGTCCTCGATGCCGCCCTGTGCACCGATCCCGGCGTTGTTGACCAGCACGTCCAGGCCGCCGAGGGCCGAGACGGCCGCTCCGACGCCGTCTTTGACCGAGGTGTCGTTGCCGATGTCGGCCCGTACGTGAGCGGTGAAGCCCGCGGGCGCGGCCTCGGCCAGATCGAGCACGGCCACCCGGGCCCCCTGGGCGGCGAGCAGCCGGGCGGTGGCAAGGCCGATGCCGGAGGCACCGCCGGTGACCAGGGCACTGAGTCCGTCGAAAGCACCCATGTCAGGCCTGCCCGAATGTCTGCCGCTGGCGGCCGAGACCGTCGATCTCCAGGTCCACGACGTCGCCCGCTCGCAGGTAGGGCAGGCCGGGCCGGCCCAGGGTGACGCCCGCGGGGGTACCGGTGTTGATGACGTCACCGGGACGAAGCACCATGAAGTGGCTCAGATACCAGATCAGGTGGTGCACACCGAAGATCATGTCGGAGGTATTGCCGTCCTGGCGCGGCTCGCCGTTGACCGACAGCCGCAGGCCGAGCGCTTGTGGGTCGGGCACCTCGTCCGCGGTGAGCAGCCAGGGGCCCAGAGGGTTGAACGTCTCGCAATTCTTGCCCTTGTCCCACTGGCCGCCGCGTTCGAGCTGGAACTCGCGCTCGGAGACGTCACACGCGGCAGCGGCGGCCTCGTCGGGCAGGTAGCGGGCCTCGCGGCCGATGACGACGGCGAGTTCGACCTCGTAGTCGGTCTTCTGGGAGCGGCGGGGGATCAGGACCTCGTCGTCGGGGCCGACCACGGTGTCCGGCGTCTTGAGGAAGACGATGGGCTCCTCGGGGACGGCGGCACCGGTCTCCGCGGCGTGCTGCCGGTAGTTGAGCCCGACGCAGACGATCTTCCCGATCCCGGTCAGCGGCGCTCCGAACCGGCCGGGCGACTCGACCACCGGCAGCGCGTCGAGGTCGACGCCGGCCAGGACCGTGGGAAGGGTGTCGGGCGTCAGGTCGGCGACGAGGGGGCGCAGGTCGTGCCACGATCCGTCGGCCCCGGATATCAGGGGGCGTTCGGCGCCTGCCGTGCCGTGCCGGGCCAGTCTCATAGGGGTCTCTCCCACGGGTGCGCGCTCGGAATTTCCACCGCATGGGGCGCCGCCGGGCCGTACGGCCCCGCGCTCCGCTCGCGGCTTCAGCCGGATGCGGGTCCTGGTGGCAGCCGCGCCGAGCGCCCGTCCCGGGGCCGACGTGATCGCCATGACGAAGGATCTGCTTCATCCGACAGGCAGGACCATAAGGATCTGATCCTTCCTGTGCAATAGTTCCGAGTGAGATTCCTGATATGTCCTGCTTGATACGGGTTTTGAAGAGGAGACGAACAAAAAAGCTCTCGGACTCTTTCCAGTCCGTAACGCCAATGTCATAGTTACCCCGCCGATGAATCTCATTAATGTGGAACAGGCAAGAGGAGGGTTACCCCGTGGCAGCCGCAACACAGGTCCCTGGCGAAGGGGATGACGACGCGTCGCCTCGCTACAGGCCGGGCTATGAGCTGGTCGCCGAGCAGCTGCTGAACTACATCGAGGAGCGGAAGCTGCGGGCCGGCGACCGGCTGCCCACGGAGCAGGGCCTGGCTGAGATCCTGGGCGCCTCCCGCAATGTCACCCGCGAGGCGGTGAAGGTCCTGGCCGCCATCGGCCGGCTGAGTGTGCGGCGTGGCGCGGGCATCTTCGTCGCCGAGTCCACCGGCGGGCTGGTGGACGACCAGCTCTCGCACTTCCGGCCGACGAGCATGGAACACGTCCTGATGCTGCTTGACTACCGGACGGTGATCGAGTCGGAGACGGCGCACCGTGCGGCCTCCCTCGCCACGCCGATCGAGGTCCGGACCATCCGGGAGTGCGCCGAGTCGTCACTGGAGGCGGCCCGGACGGCAGACGGGTACGCCTTCGCCAGGGCCGACGAGGCGTTCCACGACGCGGTGGGCGCCGCCGCACACAATGTCTTTCTGAGAGCGAGCGTCGCCAACGTGCGGCGTTTCGCGTCACAGTCCGACGTGCTGCTCTTCCACGGTGACGCTCCCGGGTCACTGGAAGTAGCCGCGGGACAGCACCTCGCCATAGCTGAGGCGGTCGCCGCGGGGGAGGCCGATCTCGCAACGCAGCTGATGGCGGAGCACATTGCCACCACTCAGAGCCAGTTCGAACGCAAGATCCGTGACCGGCTGTTCAATCTTGACAGCCGCGGCGCCTCCGGGGCGCCGGCGCAGCCGCCGAGGAGCGCCGGTGCCACAGACGAGCCATCGTCCCCGCAGACGTCCGCCTCGTAGACGGCACCGCGCCGGTGCCACGGCTCGCGGATGGAGCCGCCCAACGCCGAAGGATCCGCAGGACGAGCGGTTTCCCGGACGTCACCTCATTCAGGCGATTGGATTCCTGTGTCTGTACCGTCTGTTTCCACACGCATATTTGTGCCGCTCCGAAGAGTTTTCGTGGGTGCACTGGCCCTCGCAGCGACAACGGCGCCCCTGGCCGCCGTGCCGGCCCAGGCGTCCCCCTCGAACGCGCCGGGCCTGGACGTCTACGTCTCGCCTACCGGCCGCGACGCCGGCCCCGGTAGCGCCAAGCATCCGTTCAAGACGCTGGAACACGCACGGGACTACGTGCGTGGCGTCAAGGAGAAGGTCTCCGGCGATGTCCGCGTGCGGCTGATGTCGGGTACCTACCGGCTGAGCCGGACCTTCACCCTCACCGCCCAGGATTCGGGCAGTGCCGGGCACCGGGTCATCTACGAGGCCGCGCCCGGCGCGCACCCGGTGATCAGTGGCGGCACGCAGGTCACCGGCTGGACCCCGGCCGACTCGTCGGGAAAGGTCTACAAGGCCGAGGTCGGCGACCTCGACACCCGTCAGCTCTACGTGAACGGCGAGTTGGAGACCCGGGCGCGGGGCGGGAAGAACCCGGCCGGCTTCAGCAAGACGTCCACCGGCTACACCTTCACCGACAGCAGCCTCAGCAGCTACAAGCGTCCCTCGGACCTGGAGGTCGTCAGCAGTTGGGGCTGGAAGCTCATGCGCTGCCCCGTACAGTCGATCTCCGGCAACACGATGACGATGCAGCAGCCCTGCTGGCACAACGCCAACCTCCAGCAGGGTCAGGAGATCACCAATCCGACCTGGCTGGAGAACGCCCGCGAGCTGCTGGACACTCCCGGCGAGTGGTACCTGGACAAGGGCGCGGGCGAGGTCTACTACATGCCCAAGGACGGTCAGGATCTGTCCACCGCGACCGTCACGGTGCCGCGCGTGCAGGACCTGGTCGATCTGAAGGGCACCAGGGCCGACCCGGTGACCGACGTGTCCTTCGAGGGCATCACCTTCTCGTACTCCACCTGGCTCGCCCCCAGCTCGTCCGAGGGCCTCATCGAGGGTCAGGCGGGCTTCCGGATGGTCGGTGACAACAACCCTGACTTCGACTCGACCCGTCTGAAGTGGCAGAAGACGCCCGGCGCGGTCAACGTGAGCTACGGCCACGGCGTCGGTTTCCAGGGCAACACCTTCACCCACCTCGGCGCGGTCGGTCTCAATCTGAACACCGGCACCCAGGGCACCGACATCACGGGCAACGTCTTCCGCCAGATCGCCGCCACCGGCATCCAGATCGGCGGCACCGACGTGATCGACGCCCACCCCGATGACCCGCGTGACATCACCAAGGACACCACGGTCGACAACAACGTTGTCACCCAGGTCGCCGACCAGTACAACGGCTCGCTGGGCATCCTGGCCGGCTACACCGACCACACGGTGATCACCCACAACAAGGTCTACGACCTGCCCTACAGCGGCATCTCCGTCGGCTGGGGCTGGGGTCTGACCGACAAGGGCGGCGACACCAACTACCCCGGCAACTCCGGCGTACCGGTCTGGGACACCGACACCACCAGCCGGGACAACAAAGTCACCGACAACGACATCTCCGACATCATGAAGTCGCAGGCCGACGGCGGCGCCATCTACACCCTCAGCACCAACCCCGGCGGCGTCGTCTCCGGCAACTACATCCACGGCGTTCCAGCGCCGGCCTACGGTGCCATCTACCACGACGAGGGCAGCCGCTACTGGCAGAACACGGGCAACGTCCTCTGCGACGTGTCGTACCAGTGGCTGCTGATGAACCACGGCATGGACATCACGGCCACCGGCAACTTCACCACCCAGCCCAGGTTCAGCACCCAGGCCAACAGCACGGGCGACACCGTGACCGGCAACATCACCGTCGGCTCCTGCGACCAGCTTCCGGCCTCGATCGTGAACAACGCCGGTCTCCAGCCGCGCTACCGTCACCTCGACCCGGGCCCGGACGTCACCGACCACCAGGCGCCCACCGCGCCCGGCACCCCGGCCGCGGTCACCGACTTCCCGACCATCGCGGACCTCAACTGGCCGGCGTCCACCGACGACACGGGCGTCACGGGCTACTCCGTCTACCGCGACGGCACGCTCATCAGCGCCTCCGGAAAGACCTCGGTGCGCCTGTCCGGCCTGACCGCCGGCAAGACGTACAGCTTCCGGATCACCGCCCGTGACGCGGCCGGCAACGAGTCCCAGCCGAGCCAGGCACTGCAGGTCACCATGCCCTCCGGCTCCGACCTGGCACTGAAGAAGCCGGTCACCTACTCCTCGTACTCCGAGGACAACACCCCTCAAAAGGCGGTGGACGGCGACCTGTCCACCCGCTGGGCCCAGGGCCTCGGTCTGCCCGACCCCTCCTGGATCCAGGTGGACCTCGGTGCCCAGTACAACGTGAACGGCGCGATCACCACCTTCGAGAAGAGCAGCGGTTACAAGTACCGCATCGAGGTGTCCCCGGACGAGGTCCACTGGCAGACGCTGGCGGACCACACCTCCGCGAACACCACGGAGATGACCGACTACTCCCACACCGCCGATCCGGTCCCCGGGCGCTTCGTGCGGCTGACGGTCACCGGCTCCAGCGGCAACGGCGGCAGCATCTACGACTTCCAGGTCTACGGCACGCCCAGGGCGCCCAGTTCCGACCACACGCCTCCCGCGGCCCCCGGGCAGCCCACCGTCAAGCCCCTGCTGCCCAGTCTGGCGGACCTCACCTGGCCCGCAGCCACCGATGACACCGGCGTGACCACCTACGCCGTCTACCAGGACAGCAAGCGGATCGCCGTCACCGACGCCACGACCCTGCGGGTCTCCGGCCTGACTCCGGAAAAGCAGTATTCCTTCACCGTCATCGCCCGCGACGCCGCGCTGAACACCTCCGACCCCAGCCCGGCGGCCGTCACCACCATGCCCGCCGACCACGACCTGGCGCAGAACAAGGCGGTCACTGCTTCCTCGTACTCGGAGGACAACACCCCTCAAAAGGCGGTGGACGGCGACCTGTCCACCCGCTGGGCCCAGGGCCTGGGGCTGCCCGACCCCTCCTGGATCCAGGTGGACCTGGGCCAGGACACGTCGGTCTCCAGCGTGGTGACCACCTTCGAGAAGCCCAGCGGCTACAAGTACCTGCTCGAGTACTCCGCCGACGGCGTCACGTGGTCCACATTCGAGGACCACACCTCCCAGAACACCGCGTCGGCGACCAACTACTCGTTCGCCGACGCGCCCGTCACCGCCCGCTACCTGCGGCTGACCGTCACCGGCTCCAGCTGGAACGGCGGCAGCATCTACGAGCTCCAGGCATACGGCGACTTCTGACCCGTACCGCCCCTGGAGCCGGCCCGCTCACAGAGAAATGACATCAGGATGAAGATCACCCATGTCGAAGTACACCGGATCGACGTTCCGGCGGCCAGCCCGCCCTTCCGCTGGAGGGACGGACTGAGCGGAAGCGCTCCGGTGGGCGACGGCGCGGTCCTGCACATCGGCACCGACGAGGGAGCCGAGGGGGTGGCGCTGTTCGCCCGGCCCGGAGCCTTCGCCACCCTGCGGGACCTGGTGGAGCGGGTCTTCCGTGACGAACTGGTCGGAGCCGACCCGCTCCAGCGGGAATGGCTGTGGCACCGGGTGTGGGAGCTGGACCGTATCCACGAGCTCCCGCTCCCCGCCCTGGGCCTGATCGACACCGCCCTGTGGGACCTGGCCGGCCGGTACCACGGCCAGCCGGTCTGGCGCCTGCTGGGCGGCTTCCGAGAGGCGATCCCCGCCTACGCCTCCACCTCGACGTTCTCCAGCATCGCGGAGTTCCTCGACGTGGCGGACCAGTGCCTGGAACTGGGCTACCGCGGTATCAAGCTGCACGCCTGGGGCGACGCCCGCCGTGACGTCGAGCTGTGCCTGGCCTTGCGCGACCACGTCGGTCCGTCGATCCCCCTCATGTACGACGGGTCGGCCGGCTTCGACCTGCCCGACGCGATCCGCCTGGGCCGGGCGCTCTCGGAGGCCGACTACCTCTGGTACGAGGAGCCGATGCGCGAGTTCAGCATCTCCGCGTACCAGAGGCTGGCAGCGGCCGTGGACATACCGCTGCTGGTGGCCGAGACCTCCGACGGAGCACACATGAACTCCGCGGACTTCATCCGGGCCGGTGCCGCCACCTTCGGTGTGCGGGCCGGCACCACCCTCCGGGGCGGCATCACCGGCGCCATGCGCACCGCACACCTCGCCGACGCCTACCGGCTGCGGGCCGAGGTGCACGGTTCGGACATCCCGAACCACCACCTGTGCATGGCCATCTCCAACACCACCTACTACGAGTCCCTGGTGACCGCGGCGAAGGTCGTCCGCGAGCGCCACGTGGACGACCAGGGCCTGGTGCACGCCCCCACGGGGCCTGGCATAGCCCTCCCGCTCGACTTCGGCTACGGCAAGGAACTCCTGCCGTTCGTCGAGCAGCCGCGCTGACCGGGTGGTGGCCGTCCGCCCGGACCGCCACCGCAGCCGGCGCCCCCCATCAGGCGCGTTACCTGTCCCACGCAAGAAACAAGAAAGGCAAGACGATGAGGTCTTCCGGATCTCCGAGAATCGGCCGACGCCGCCCAGTGCTGCGCACCACGGCGGCCGCGCTCTCCCTGGCCACAACGGCTGTCCTGGCCGGCTGCGCCAGCGCCGACACCACCGCCCAGTCGTCCTCGTCCGCGCAGCCGGCGTTCAAGCCGGCCACGCAGAAGGACGGCTCGCAGATCACGGTGTGGGCCGACTCGACCCGCCTGCCGTCGGTGCAGGCCTACCAGAAGTCGCACCCGAACGTGAAGATGAAGATCGTCACGTACGACGGCGGTGCCGACGGCTCCACGTATCTCCAGACGAAGGTGCAGCTCTTCGACCGGACCGGCAGCGGCTGGCCGGACGTGGTGTTCGGTTCACCCACCGACGTGACCTGGGCGTCGGAGCCCACCAAGCCCGGCGCACAGCCCTTCGCCGCGCCCCTGGACGACAAACTCGTCCCGCAGAGCACGCTGGACGGCTTCGCCAAGGGCTCCCTCGCACCCTGCCAGTTCAACGGCCACACCTACTGCCTGCGCAACGACATCGCTCAGGTCGTCCTCTGGTACAACAAGACCCTCATGGACAAGTGGGGCTACAAGGTCCCCACCACCTGGGAGGACTACGAGGCCCTCGGCAAGCAGGTCGCCAAGGACCACCCCGGCTACCTCGTCGGCTCGGTCGGCGACACCAACTCCCACGAGTCGTACTTCTGGTCCGGCCAGTGCCCGGCATTCAGCCTGACGAAGCCGGACACCCTGCGCAGCGCCCTGCAGGACCCGAACTGCACCCGGATGGCGACGCTGCTGGACGGGCTGATCTCCGCCAAGGCCGTCACCACCAAGGGCTTCTTCAGCCAGGGCTTCGCCAAGGAGAGCGGCAGCAAGGTCCTGATGGCGTACGGCCCGTCCTGGTACGGCCAGTACCTCTTCAAGGCCGCCTTCAACGCCCCGGCCAAGCAGATCGCCGCGGCGTCCCCGCTGACCTGGAAGGGTGAGACCACGGCCGCCACCGGAAACGTCGGCGGCGGCGTGTGGATGGTGTCCTCCCACAGCGCCAACCTCAAGGCGTCCACGGACCTGGCCACCTGGCTGACCACCTCCGACGAGAACCAGACGTCCGCGCCGACCTACCCGGCCTACACCAAGGCCGCCACGGCCTGGCTGGCCAACCCCGCAAACAGCGGCTACTTCGCCAACGACGTGAGCAAGCCCTTCCAGGAGGCCGCCAACGAGGTGTGGACCGGCTGGTCGAACACCAAGTTCCCGGACGCCACCGCCTGGTCCAGCGTCGTGCTGCCGGCCCTGACCGCCGGCAAGACCCTGACCTCGACCCTGCCGGCGTGGCAGCAGGAGATCAGCAACGAGGCGAAGGCCCACGGATACCAGGTGGTCAACCAATGACCTTGCTGGAGACCGAGCGTGTCGCCGTCTCCCCCCTCCGCCGCGGCATCACGCCGCGGCGGAGGGGCCGCGGTCTCGCGGGCTACCTCTTCGTCGCCGGCTACGCGGTGCTGCTGCTCGCGTTCGGCATCTTCCCCACCGGCTACTCGTTCTACCTGGCGCTCACCAACGACCAGGGCCAGTTCACCGGACTCAACCAGTTCCTGAAGGTCGCCCAGGACTACCGCTTCGTGCCGGCCTTCACGAACATGCTGATCTACCTGGTCCTATGGCTGGTCACACTCGTCGTCCTGGTGGTCCTGGTCGCGGTGGTCCTGCGCAGCCGAGTGCGGCCGAGCACCTCAGCGCTCTTCCGCTTCCTGTACTACATCCCCGGCGCCCTCGCCGGGGTCGCCAGCGTCCTGGTCTGGCTGTTCATGCTGGACCCCGACGTCAGCCCGGTGTCCTGGATGCTCAAGAGCCTGGGACTGCAGACCTTCGCGGCCGTGCTCTCGCCCGGCAACCTGCCGCTGATCCTCATGCTGATCGCCTTCTGGACCGGCGCCGGCGGCTGGATGGTCGTGATGTACGGGGCGCTGAACAACATCCCCGACGAGGTGCTGGAAGCCGCCCGAATGGACGGCGCGGGGCCCTGGCGCACCGCCTGGCACATCCAGATCCCGATGATCCGGCAGTGGATCGTCTACATGACAATCATGGCGTTCGCCACCGGCACCCAACTGTTCGTCGAGCCCCAGTTGCTCCAGACCGCCAGCCTCGGCCGGGTGAGCCCCACGTGGTCACCCAACCAGCTCGCCTACGTCTACGCCTTCCAGCAGGGCGACTTCAACGGCGCCGCCGCCATCTCCGTCTTCCTGCTGGCGCTGGGACTCCTGGCGGCCGGACTACTGGTGGCCCGATCGAACCTGTTCAAGTTGGACGAGAAATGACACAGACCACTCTCCCCTCGGCAGCGGCGGGCCGGCGCTTCGCCCCTTCCCGGGCCGCCTCCTTCCTGGTAGTGGGCCTCCTGCTGGCCCTGTTGCTGGTGTTCTTCGTGCTGCCGGTGATCTGGCTGCTGCTCGCACCGTCGAAGACCGCCGGCCAAGTGGTGCAGGACAACCCGTTCTCCTTCGGCTCGTTCCGGCAGATCGGCGCCGCCTGGCGGCACCTGTTCGCCTTCCAGGACGGCGCCATGGTCACCTGGCTGCGCAACTCGGCCATCTACTCCGGTGGTTCGCTCATCCTGACGCTGGTCGTCAGCGTGCCCGCCGGGTACGCACTGGCCCTGACGAAGTTCCGCGGACGCAAGACGCTCCTCATGATCACCCTGGTCACGATGATCATGCCGCAGGCCACCCTGGTGCTGCCGGTCTTCCTGGAACTCAACCGCTTCCACCTGATCGGCACCATCTGGTCGGTGATCCTGCCCTTCTCCTTCTACCCGTTCGGCGTGTACCTCGTGTACATCTACTTCGGGAGCAGCCTGCCCAAGGACCTGCTGTCGGCCGCACGGATCGACGGCTGTACGGAATGGCAGCTCTTCTCGCGCATCGCGCTGCCGCTGGCGAAGCCGGTGGTCGCACTGGTCGCCTTCTTCAGCTTCGTGGGCAACTGGAACAACTTCTTCCTGCCGTACCTCGTCCTGCCGAACAGCGAGCAGTTCCCCGTCCAGGTGGGCCTGAACCAGCTGCTGACCTCCACGCCGTCCTTCAACCCCGTTGCCGGTGCCGGTCTGAACATCACCATCCCGGAACTGGCCCTGGCGATCATCGTCGCCATCCTGCCCGTTCTGGTGCTCTTCCTGTTCTCGCAGCGCACACTGGTGTCCGGGATGCTCGCCGGAGCGACCAAGGAATGAACTCCCTCCGCGTCGCCCTCTTCCCCACCTGCGTCAACGACGCCGTCCACCCCGCCACGGCGATCGCCACCGTCACCGTCCTCGAACGGCTCGGCGTCGAGGTGGACTTCCCCTTCGAGCAGACCTGCTGCGGCCAGCCGCAGTACAACACCGGCTACCGCCGGGAGGCCGAGCCGCTGGTGCGCCGCATGACGCAGGCGTTCGGCGGATACGACCACGTGGTGGCCCCGTCAGGCTCCTGCGTGGCCATGGTCCGCGACAACTATCCTCGGCTCGGCTCGCGTGCCGCCGCCGAGGGGCGGGGCGACGACCTCGCCGACCAGGCCCGTTCGCTGGCCGGCCGGGTCCACGAGTTCACCGAGTTCCTGGTCGACGTACTGGGCGTCACCGACGTCGGCGCGTACTTCCCCCACACCGTCACCTACCACCCGTCCTGTCACGGACTGCGGGCGCTGGGACTCGGCGACCGCCCCCGACGGCTGCTGGAGGCAGTCGAAGGCCTGGAACTGGTCGAACTCCCCGGCGCGGACGAGTGCTGTGGGTTCGGGGGCACCTTCGCGGTGAAGAACCCCCATGTCTCGGCCGCCATGGGCGCCGACAAGATCCGCAACGCCGAGGCCACCGGCGCCCGCGTGCTGTGCGGCGCCGACAACTCCTGCCTCATGCACCTCGACGGGATGCTGCGCCGCCAGGGCAGTGACCTGCGTCCGCTGCACCTCGCCGAAATCCTTGCCTCCACCCGGACGGAACCCTTGCAATGACCGGTACGTACCTGGGGATGCCCGCCTTCCCCCGCGCGGCGGCCGCCGCCACCCAGGACACCCGTCTGCGGGCGAACCTGACCCGGGCCACCGGCACCATCCGCGCCAAGCGCGCGCAGGCCATCGCAGAGCTGGATGACTGGACGCAACTGCGCGCTGCCGGAGCCGCGATCAAGGACCGGACACTGCGGCATCTCGACCACTACCTCGAGCAGTTGGAGGCAGCAGTCACCCGAGCCGGCGGTGTGGTGCACTGGGCGGCCGATGCCACCGAGGCCAACCGGATCGTCGCCGACCTGATCAAGGCCACCGGGGAGAGCGAGGTCGTCAAGGTCAAGTCCATGGCCACCCAGGAGATCGGCCTCAACGAAGCCCTGGCCGCCGAAGGCATCACCGCGTACGAGACCGATCTCGCCGAACTGATCGTGCAGTTGGGCGACGACCTTCCCTCCCACATCCTGGTACCGGCGATCCACAAGAATCGCGCCGAGATCCGGGACATCTTCAGCGAGAGCATGAGCCAGTGGGGGCGCCCGGCGCCCGAGCCCCTGACCGACGATCCCGCGGAACTTGCCGAGGCCGCCCGCCTGCACCTGCGCGAGAAGTTCCTGCGCGCCAAAGTGGCCGTCTCCGGCGGGAACTTCATGGTTGCCGAAACGGGCACCGTGGTCGTCGTGGAGTCGGAGGGCAACGGCCGGATGTGCCTGACCCTCCCCCAGACGCTGATTTCCGTGGTGGGCATCGAGAAAGTCGTACCCACCTGGCGGGACCTGGAGGTCTTCCTCCAGACCCTGCCCCGCTCCTCCACCGCCGAGCGAATGAACCCCTACACCTCGATGTGGTCCGGCACCACCGAAGGCGACGGGCCCCGGGAATTCCACTTGGTCCTGCTCGACAACGGCCGCACCGCCACCCTCACCGACGAAGTCGGCCGCCAGGCACTGCGCTGCATCCGCTGCTCCGCATGCCTCAACGTCTGCCCCGTCTACGAACGCGCCGGCGGCCACGCCTACGGCTCGCCCTACCCAGGCCCCATCGGAGCCATCCTCACCCCCCAACTCCGCGGCACCAGCACCGAACTGGACGCCTCCCTGCCCTACGCCTCCTCCCTGTGCGGCGCCTGCTACGAGGTCTGCCCAGTCGCCATCGACATCCCCGAAGTCCTCGTCCACCTCCGCGAACGGGTGGCCGAGCAGGGCGGTGCGGGCCACCGGCTGGAGAAGGCCGCCATACGCGCGGCCGGCTGGGTCCTCGACCATCCGGCGGTTCTCGCCGCGGCCGAGCGCACCGCCTCCCGTACCCGGCGGCTGCACCCCCGCCGCCTGCCCGGACCCGGCAGCGGTGCCTGGAGCGAGTCCCGCGATCTGCCCCGCATCCCAGCCGCACCCTTCCGCGACTGGTGGCGCGCCAACCGAACGACCAAGGAGCGCCCATGAGCAGCCGGGACATGGTGCTCGGCCGTATCCGCAGGGCCCTGAGCGACGTCCCCCGCCAAGAGGGGCCCGAGGACGTCCCCGTCGCCCGCAACTACCGGGCCGCACACACCGCCCACGACCCCGGTGAACTGCTGGACCTGCTCCAGGACCATCTCACCGAGTACCGCGCGACCGTGCACCGGTGCCACCGAGCCGCTGTGCCCGGGACGGTGGCCGCGGTGCTGGCCCGGCGGGGTGCGCGTACGGTCGTCGTCCCTCAGGGGCTGCCCGAGGAGTGGCTGTCCCAGGCCGTTATCGAACAGCTCACCGACACCCCGCCGCTGAGCCCGCGCGCCTGCGACGCAGCCGACAGCGTGGTAACGGGGTGTGCGCTGGCCATCGCCGAGACAGGCACGATCGTGCTGGACGGCGGGCCAGGGCAGGGCCGGCGTGCACTGAGCCTGATCCCCGACCACCACCTCTGCGTGGTGCGCGCTCCGCAACAGGTCGTCGCCTCGGTTCCGGCCGCCGTAGCAAGGCTGTCACCGAACCGCCCGCTCACCTGGATCTCCGGTCCTTCCGCCACCAGCGACATCGAACTCGAACGCGTCGAAGGCGTCCACGGCCCCCGCATCCTCGACGTCGTCCTCGTCCACCCCTGAGCCGCACCGGCGCCGCGTACCCCTCACCCGACGACACCTGGAGCAGCCTTGCCCTCGGAGCCCATCGCCTGGCCGCCGGCCGAGCTCTCCCTACCGCCGGTACAGCTCCCACCGACCGCCCCCACCACCGCCGCCGACGGCGTCCGCCGATACGACGGGCTGAGCTACGCCACCAACTCCGGTTACCGGCCGCGGCTGCTGGACCTGTCCGTGCCGGCGGCTGCCGAACCTCCCGCGGTAGTGGTCTGGATCCACGGCGGCGCCTGGATGGAGGGCGACCGGCGCCACCCGCCGCCGACCGTGAGCGCGGACCTCCTGTTCGGCTCCCTGCTGCGGGCCGGACTCGCCGTCGCCACCATCGACTACCGCCACGCCCGCGAAGCCCCCTTCCCCGCCCAGCTGCACGACATCAAGGCGGCCATCCGCTACCTGCGCCACTACGCAGGGACGCTCGGGATCGCCCGGACGCGGATCGGCTTGTGGGGCGAGTCCGCCGGCGGGCACCTGGCCGCGCTGGCCGGGCTCACCGACGCAGTCCACCCCTCGCTCGAAGGAACGGAAGGGATCGCGCAGGGCGACACGACGGTCGGGGCTGTCGTGGACTGGTACGGGATCACCGACGTGGGAGCGCTGCTGCCAGACGCGCCCGGCCCCCACGACCCCTTCGTCACCTTCCTGGGCGGCGACCCGGCCGACCGGCCGCACCTGGCGGCAGCCGCCAGCCCGGTCAGCTACGCGCGGTTTCCGGCACCGCCCTTCCTCCTGGTCCACGGGACCCACGACACGCTCGTCCCCTTCGAGCACAGCGAGCGCCTGGCCGGACTCCTGAGGGCCGCCGGCAACCACGCGGAGCTCGTCGCCGTACCGGGCGCCGAGCACATCTTCCTCAACGCCGACGTCGCTCCGGTCGTCGCCCGCTGTGTCGCCTTCCTCGCCCATCACCTGCGCCGCCCCGCGACCGACCGGACCGCGTGAATCCGGCCGGTTGCCCAGTGACCCCGCGCTCGGCCGAGTGAGCCCAGCCCGGCGCACGCCAGGTTTGACAGTGTGGGCCTCTGACACCGGCTCGGGGGTTACTCGACGCCAGAGGCCCGCATTCCTTTCCTCCAGCCCTACCGACCAGGCTGCCTGCTGTGGCGTGCGTGTTCTCCTCCCTGCCACTGGTCGGGACCGCCTCACTCCAGGCACCGACCGACGGTCCCGCTCCGGGACATCGAGACGGGGTCGGCGGCCCCGACCGTCCACCTGCACGCCTGGCGCCAGCAGGCCGCTGTCACCCAACCCCTGAGGTACCCGGCCCGCTGAAGCCCCCGGGCACACGTGCCGTCCACATCGGGAAGGGCGGCCGCGGCGGCGAACAGTACGGGGACCGCCCTGCACACTCCACAGCCCCACGGAGCCGTGGGGAACGCCGCGGCGGGCGATGAGAGGCTTGATGCTTCCAGCGCAGGAGGCAGTACGTGTAGCCCCGGTCGGCGAAGAGTCGCTTGGGCCGCTCGCGCGGGCGTCCGTAGATTTTTGCTCTACCTCCCGACAGAGCCGCAAGATCGCGCCCGGTATGGTCGCTCATGAGGAGCCCACGTGGAGCGTCGGCGACTGACGGCAATGTGGCCGGGCACCGGCTACCGGCCACCGACGCCCCCATGGCTGGCCGGCCTTATTGGCCGGTGCCTGCCTCGTCGGTCGTGCCGGCGAAGGGCACCGTGAGACAGGCGAGCCGCGCCCCAGCCATTCCTGCCTCGCCGGGCTTCGTCGCCGTCCCGTGCTCATGGATGATCACAGACCGGGCCTCGCCCGGCCGGAACGCCCAGTCATGCCGGGATTCGGCGGTGGCACGGCCCTGGGCGTCGGTCTTGAAGTCCAGCCACACCTCGTTCTCGGGGTTCGCGTAGGCAGGGTCGGTAGAAGGCTGGTACGGGTCCTTGACGTTCTGGTAGTGCGGACCCGAGGCATCCGGGGTGGGGCCACACGGCTTGGAGTGCACATGCGCTCCATACACGTGGTTCGGGAGCAGCCCGCTCACCTGGAGCCGAACGCTGGTGGTCGCGCCGCCGACGAGACCGCCCACCTGCTCGACGACGGAAATGCGAGCGCCCACGGGCACCGTCTTCGAGTCGTACGTCAGCGGTTTCGACGGATGGAACGGCGAAGACGGCACGAACTGCCCCTCCACCTTCACCGTGCGGGAGCCGTCATCGGCGAATGCCGATGTGGTCGGCACCGCGAGCACTGCTGTGACGGCAAGGGCGGCGGAGGCTCTACGAAGAATCCTCATGAGCGGTCTCCTTCGACGAAGCGTGATGGGCGGTCTGGCGCGATGGCCGTCCCACCGTACGGGCCAACGATTGCGCGCCACGCGTAGAAGGCGTCCGTTGGAGTGAAGCGGTCGAGCAGGCGCACTCTCGAAACCCCCACAGCGGCAGGCGCACCGGAAGGACCGGGCTTGGAGGTAGTGCCCAACTGGCTGCTGGGTTGGCTCCTCCGTCCAGCACCTCTTATGGGGTGGCAGGGACGCGTGACTCACGCCCCGCAGTCCACGCAGCCTCGCCCCTACGGGCGATGTTGCGGGAAGCGTTCCGGTCCGCGTGGGCAACGACCCCGCAGTTCCGGCAGGTGAAGAGGGCCTGGCTTGCCCGGTTCTTGTTGTCGATGTGGCCGCACTCGCAGCACTGCTTTCCTGGCCCGCCCAGGAGGCCGACTGGGCCGGTCAGGAGCTGCCCGCCGCGGCGGTAGCGGTCCACGAAGCGGTCCAGGCCGCCACCCGCGACCTCGCCCCCACCGAGACCAGCGTCAAGCAGTCCGTCACCCGCCTGACGAAGGACCTGGACGACCTGCAGACCCAGCTCGCCGCCGCCGGACAGGACTATCGGCCCGAATGGGACGGCTCCGACGGCGTCATCCTCGTCCGCGTCGCCGACGAGGAAGGCCCGTTGCCCGTCGCCTCCTTCGCCGAGAAGATCGCCGAGCACCGCCGTGACCAGGCCGAACTGCTCAGCGACTCCGAGCAGCGCATTCTCGAGGACGCCCTGCTCACCCGACTTGCCCAGCAGATCCACGACCGCGCGGTCGACGCCCGCGACCTCATCCGGCGCATGAACACCGACATGCGCGAACGCAGGATGTCCTCCGGCACGACGGTCGGCGTGAGCTGGCTGCTCGCCGACGACCTCGACGTCGAGCAGCGCGCCGTGTGCACCCTCCTTGACGCGGACGCCGCCCGGCTCGGCCCCGACGGGCTCGCCCGGATCCGCGCCCACTTCGCCGCGCAGATCAAGAACGCCCGCGCCCGTCACCGCGACCTGCCTTACCGCGAACTGCTGGCCCAGGTGCTGGACTACCGCCGCTGGCGGCAGTTCGCCTTCCAGCTCGTACGCCCCGACAGAAGCGAGGAGCGGCTCACCCGCGCCCGTCACAGCCGCCTCTCCGGCGGCGAGCAGTCCGTCTCGCTGCACCTGCCGCTGTTCGCCGCCGCGCACGCCATGCTCAACTCCGCACACCCGCACTCCCCGCGGCTGCTCGCCCTGGACGAGGCGTTCGCCGGCGTCGACGACACCGGCCGCGGCGAACTGATGTCGCTGGCCGCCCAGTTCGACCTCGACCTGTTCATGACCGGATACGACCTGTGGGCCGCACACGCCTCCGTCCCCGCCGCCGCCCACTACCACCTCGCGCACTCGGCGATCGACCACACCGTCTCCACGCTGCTGCTCCTCTGGGACGGCGAGAAGCTGCTGGCCGACGACATCGGCGACCTCACCGCGGCCCTCGGCTCACCCGGCACCCGACGCGTCCCCGGCTCGAAGGAGGCCACCGTTGCCGACTGAGCAGCACAGCTACGACGAACTGCACGGTGAGGGCTGGACCCGGCTGCTGGCCGCCACCCGCCGCAAGCTGGAACGTACCTCGGGCGCGCTCGACGGCGAGATCGGCCTCTTGGCCCCCAGCGATGCCGAGCGCCGCACCGTCATCGGCGTCACCGGCCGCTACCGTCCCGAGACCGCCAAACGCCTCGCCGTCCCTCTCACCGCCCTCGACGCCTACCTGTACGACCGCTGCGGCACCGGCCTGCTCCAGACCCTCGGCCACCTGAACGGCCCCCTGCGCGACCGGCCCGCCGAACGCGCCGACGAGGACACCCGCCGCGAACAGGTCCTGACCTCCGCCCACTCCAGCCGCCTCACCACCGAGAGCTGGTTCGCGGCCTGGCTGGACCGCCTCGCCGCCGACGGCACCCTGACCCGCCTTCTGCGGCGCGGGGACGCACCCCTGATCGACGCGGCGGTGCGAGTCCTGGAAAAACTCCCCGAGGACCTCTCCCGCATCCTGCCGCTTCCGGTCCTCGCCGAATGGGCCACCGGCGACACCAAAGCCCTCGTCCCCGGCACCCCACTCGAACAGCTCGTCCTGCGCGCCCTCGCCCAGCGCGCACAGGCGACGAAGTCCCGCGCGAGAGGGCCGGACGCCGCGCCCTGTGGGAGAGCGCGGGCGCCATCGCCGACGACCTCGCCAGCCAGGTCCTCGTCCTGGGTGTCCGCCCCGAGGGCGACACGGTGGTCTGCGACTGGCTGCGCGATGCCGCCGACTTCGGCATCCCGTTCCGGCTCACCCTCCACCAACTCGCATCCAGCCCCGTCGTCCCCGCCGGTGACATCTTCGTGTGCGAGAACCCGGCCGTCCTGCGCGCGGCCGCCGCCGAACTCGAAGCCGCGAGCCCAACCCTGGTGTGCACCGAGGGCGTACCGTCCGCCGCCTGCCACAAACTGCTCGCCGACGCGGTGCGCGCCGGAGCCCGGCTGTACTGGCGGGCCGACTTCGACTGGGCGGGCCTGCGCATCACCGCCACTGCCGTGGAACGCCATGGGGCCCAACCCTGGCGCATGACCACCGCCGACTACCGGGAAGCCCTCTGCCAGGGCCAGTCCACACCTCTCGGCGGCCCGCCGGCGGCAAGCCCGTGGGACCCCCAACTGGCGCGAGCCATGAAGGAGTCGGGACAAGCCGTCATGGAGGAGCGCCTGCTGCCCGCGCTCCTGGCCGACCTCACCCGCACTGAAGCCGGTGACTCCTCCCCCTCATGAATGAGGGGGTTTCTCGCTATGCCGGGTTGGCGTCGCGACGGACCAGCCCGGACCGTAGAACGTTGATCGCGCCCACTGTGTCCGCGTGCGCCGAGTGGCCGCACGAGACGCAGTGGAACTTTTCCTGGGTGGGCCGGTTCTCCTTAGCGGTGTGCCCGCATTCGGGGCACTGCCGTGAGGTGTTACGGGGGTCCACCGCCATCACTTGTGCCACAGCCCGTCCAGCCGGTCTCTCACCCACATCGCCGTCGTGCCGCCCGGGTTGCTCGCCCGTGCGATCTGCGCGGTCAGAGACGGGACTTGCTCACCGGAACGGGGACGGAGGGACAACGAGCACCTCGACAATCGCAGGGACCTTTGGAACAGCCCCGAGCATGCCCGTTGATCACGCTGCCGTACCGCGAAACTCCAAGATCCCCGACACAGTCAAGCTGAGTGATCCGGTCGTGCTTGCTGCCGGTACAGGAGGGCGCGCACTGGCGGTCATCCGGTCATCTCCGACGATGATGAAACCTCTTTTGACCTGCCGTTTTACCCTTGATCATTCCTTTCGGTCGCCCCCCTCAAGTGCAAGTGTCGACTTGAAATGAATCGGGCTGTCCGGCAGGCTGAGTGCATGACCGACGCACCCCGAACACGCGCCCCGCTCGCCGAGCTGAGCAAGGTGCAGCGGCGCCGGCTCGACCAGGCACAGGGTGCCATTGAGAAGGCCCTCAGGAGGGTCGAGATCCGGCGTGAGGAGTTTGCTGACTTGGCCGCGCAGGTCGCTATTGGCCTGGGACGGGGCGGGGCGTCCGCCGTTGCCCGGCATTTCGGCTGGACCCCGCAGCACGCGTCCGCGCTCGTCGCCGCCTACAAGGCAAAGCAGGCCCCCGAGGGGGGGAACGTCGCATGAGTGCAGCCGTCGACTACGAGATGGGCATTGACCCCGAGCGGGCCCTGAAGTACGCCGTTCAGCACATGCGTGGCGGCCGCGTCGAGATCATCGAAGGAGCCATCGAGCCCGTGTCACCTACCTGGGACCACGAGGCGGCGGCCGAGGCGATCCGTGACCAGATCAAGCCGCGGGTGCGGGAGCTGGACTGTGTCACCGGCTCGGGAAATCTGGACCTTCCTGGTTCGGCGAACTGGTACGTACCCGACATCGCCGTGGTGCCGCTCGACATCGCCAAGGGGAGCGGCGCCCTGCTGCCCGATCAGACGCTTCTCGTGGTCGAGGTGACGTCGGAGTCCAACGCAGACACGGACCGTGTCGTGAAGCGCCGTCGGTACGCCGAATACGGGGCGCCGCTCTACCTCCTGGTCGACCGGATGGAGCGCAGCGTCACCCTGTTCTCGGATCCCGGGCGCCTCGGCTACACGAAGGCGGACGGACCGCACCCCTTCGGCACGGGGCTGCATTTGCCCGCTCCGTTCGGAATCGACTTGGACACGAGCAGCCTGTAGCCGCAAGGTCCGCACCCCCGGCGCGTCAGCCCTTTCCCGCTGAGATGCAGGCGCCGCGTCCACGTCGGTCATGATGCCGAGGGCGGGCGCCAGCCCGCTGTCCAGAGGGTTCTCATCACGACTCCGAACGGCGTCATCGATTTCCGCTGTGCACCGTCCCGCCACCGCCTGCACCGAACCTCAGGTTTCCGATCGAGGCCGCAGCATCCCCGGGAGACACGGCTACCCGCCGCCATCCGGTGAGGCCACCGATCCTTACGAGGGCGAGCTGTTGGCGAGTTCTTCCGCAGCAAGCCGCGTAGTCCCCGCCACTTTTCTTGGCCGAAGTTGGCCCCTTTCAGATCACCAAGCCGCCCGGCGTGGCGGGTAGAACCCTTTGGTTGCTTTTGTTGACGGGGAGTTGGATGCCGAGGGCGCCTGCAGAGGTGCCCGGCTCGCTCTTGCGAGGGGGGATGGACGGTGCTGGTGACGGACTTCCGGACGGAGGATCTGCCGGTGGTCGAGCGGTTCGGCTCCTGGCACGACATGACAGCCAGGGCGTTGGTACCCAACACCATCCGCAGCGACCACGAGGCGGACTTCCGGGCAAGCGCGCGAGTCCTGGACCTGGGCGGGGTGCAGATTTCGGAGCTGGCCTACCCGTCGCTGGAAACTCGGCGATCGGCGCAGTTGATCCGGCGGTCCGATTCCGATTGCTACCAGTTGATGCTGACCCTGCGTGGAGGCCACCGAATACTCCAGGCCGGCCGGGACACCACTATCGGTCCCGGGGATGTCATGCTCTACGACACCTCACGTCCCTGGCACGGCTGGACGGCTGCTGGACCAAAGATGGTGAGGGGAGTCATGGTCCAATTTCCCCGGTCGCTGTTGCCTCTGCCCGCCAACCGGCTCGACCAGCTCAACGCCGTCCGGTTGCCCGGACGCGACGGGATGGGCGCCGTGCTGTCCTGCTACCTCACGCAGGCGGCCGCGGCCGGCGCCTCCTACACCATGGCCGATGGCCCGCGCCTGGCCACCTGCACGCTCGACCTGCTGACCGCTTTCCTCGCGCACCATCTCGATGCCGACGCATCGGTGCCCTTCCAAGCCCGCCACCGGGCGCTCCTGTTGGAGATCCGCATCTTCGTTCAGCGTCACCTGGGGGACCCGGATTTGTCTCCGGGTGCGATCGCTGCCGCCCACAACATCTCCCTGCGCTCCCTGCACCGGCTTTTCCAGGAGCAGAATCTGACGGTCGCCGGGTGGATCCGCGCCCGCCGGCTGGAGCGCTGCCGTCGCGATCTGGCCGACCCCCTCCTGCACGACCGCCCGGCCCGTGCCATCGCCGCCCGCTGGGGGTTCGCCGACCCCTCACACTTCAACCGTGCCTTCCGCGCCGCCTACGGCATGCCCCCCGGTGACTACCGGCATCGAGCCCTGAGCAGCCGGCCGTTGCAGGCTGCTGTGTCGCTGGAACAAAGCCAAGCAGAGGAACGCGAGGCCTTCGCAGACGATCTGGGGCGGGTCATGCTGGGCGACGATCGCGGCGGCCTATGAGTCAGCGCCACCGACCGGGTATGCCGGTGGCGCACTTGACCGCAAAGTGCCTGCTCATCCCGGGAATGGAGTGCTTCGCCGCGTACTCGGGGAGGTCGGTCGAGTACCGGGTGTGCCTCAGCGGGCCCGGGCCGGCCCAGGCTGCGATGCGAGAAAGCCCCGCAGTGAGATCTGCAGGGCTTGTGGCGAGGGCATCTACTCGCTAGCAGCCGTAGTAGTTGCCGGCCGAGTCGAACTTGGCCCACACCATGGCGCTGGAAGTCTGCGGGCCGAAGATCCCGTCCACGGAGATACCGAGGCGGCTCTGCACGTTGCGTACGGCCCGGGCTGTCGCGGGCCCGTAGTTGGAATCCAGGGCCAGGCCCTGGTTGTAGCAGCGGTTCAGGTTCCGCTGAAGCTCCCCCACCCCGCCACCGACGAGGCCTTGCTGGAGGTGACACTGGCGGTTGCCGCTGTTGTCGGACGTCGTGGGAATCCTGTGCCAGTAACCACCGTAGTTGAACCAGGTGGACCCGGAGCAAGGGCCGGTGGCAGCGGCCGGGGCCGCCATGGCGACAGCCCCTCCGAGCGGGAGGAGGACAGCCGCCGCTGCTGCGGCGATAGCTCGCTTGAGTCGCATGCTCGTCTCCAATCATTTGACGGCGCAGGTTCCGCCGTCCTCAAGCCACCACAACGCGCTCAGGCGTAGTGGCCATCACACTGCGGACCCGCGGGCCTCCTGACTCTCGCGCGTCCCGACAAGCCCGTCATTGCCAGCGAGTGTCAGGTGCTTGACCATGCGTGCCACCTTGGCTGCCCCCACCTCACCCTCTCCCGCGTGTTCTTCCCGGAATGGCGGCATCTTCGGACGCACCGCAACAACCGGCACCGCTGAGGTTGGACAGGCCGCGACCGGCTCGGTGTCTGGGCGTGTGACCCCGCGCCCAGACACCCCACCCCCGTCCAAGTGGTACGCATTACGACAGGTTGACCCCGCGACACGTGGTGCGCTTGCATCCTGTCGAGCCCTTGGCGCAGGGCTGGGGGAACGTGCCACGAGGGGCAAATCATGGGGGACTGCACGAAGGCAAGGCCATCCGCAGGCTTACGGCGCATCGGCGCGACCGCAGTGGTGCTAGCCGCGCTGTGCCTGGCATCGCAGCCGTCAGCGTCGGCCACGCCTGACCACGGCACCGGTGGCGTGCAGCGAGTGAGCAGCGAGGCGGACGGCACCGAGCTGACCACATATTCGTACTACGCGACCGTCAGTGACGATGGGCGGTACGTGGCGTACCAGACCAACGGCCCGCGCGAAGGGTGCCCGCTGACCGTGCCCCACTGCGTCTTCCTCAAGGACGTCAAAACCGGCAGGCAGGTACAGATCCCCGGCAAGGGGAGGATCACGGGCAACGCAAGGATCAGCCCCAACGGCCGCCGTGTCGCTGTGTCGATGGGCGACAATCTCCGCCCCTACGTGTGGGACCGCATGACCGGCGAACTGCAGATGCTGTGGCCAGGTTCTGCGCCATCCGACCTCGACTGGAAGGAGGAAGGCGTGGTGAACGCGATCAGCGCGGACGGCGACCATGTGACCTACACCGTCGACCACCGCAGCGCAGGTGAACCGAGGCTGACCCGCATGCTGGAGCGGGATTTGACGACGGGCGCGGAGACGGAGATCGTGCCCTCCGGCATTGCCGACACCATCAACGGCCGCGGCCTCAGCGCCGATGGCCGCTACGTCGCATACGACCTGCGCAAGGACGAGGCCTACAAGGGCCTGTACGTCAAGGACGTGGACACCGGCCAAGCGCGCCGGGCGGATACCAGCGCGGACGGCACCGCGGGCGACGGCTACTCCGCTCTCGTGCGGCTCTTCGATGACGGCCGACGTGTGATCTTCAACTCCACGTCCAGCAACCTGACCCCCGGGCGCCGGGCAGGCGACGCCCGGGTTGGGCGCACCACACTGCTCGGCATGCCGGATCAGGTCAGTGATACGCCAGTCCGCGCGGTCGGCGCTCAGGTTCTCCTCGAAGGCGATGAGGTCGGCGGGACAGGCGCGGCTCTCGCGCCCGGCCGAGTGATTCCTGTATGCCACTCGGGCTGCAGGGCCAGGTGCCGCCCGAGGACCGGGGTGGCTCTTCACTACCGTCGTGGAACGCTGGCGGTTGCTGGTACCGGTAGCGGTCCTGTCCGAGAAGCGTTGAGGAGTTGGGCGTCCATGGCCGTGTGTGAGGTCTGCGGCAACGACTACGAAATGGCATTCGAGGTGCACGTCAAGGGAGCGGTCCACACCTTCGACAGCCTCGAGTGCGCCGCCCAGAAGATGGCGCCGATCTGCAACAACTGCCAATGCCGCATTCTCGGTCACGGCCTCCAGGCCGACGGGCAGTTCTTCTGCTGTGCGCACTGCGCCCGCCAGCGGGGCAAGGCAGAGCTCGTCGACCACGCCTGACCCGCACGAGCGGACCTGGCGTTCCTGACCGCCGCCTGGACCGAGCTCTCGGCCTCCCCGGGCATCGGTGCGTCCGGATGCCCGGCCGCCTGCTCCCGCTCTTTTCGATACATCGCATCGCGGTGCTCGTACGGCCGATGGATGCGTCCTTCGGCGATGTCCTCGTAGACCAGTCACGGCCGGCCCGCACCGCACCGCTACGGCGGCCCGACACGGCCTGCCCGGGGCTGGTGAGGGGGTCTTCTTCCCGGCGCCGGCCGTCGGAGCCGAGGGCGGCGGTAGCGGTGGGCCCACCGGTTCTTCGACCGGCCGAGCCGGTGCCTACTGAAAGAAAACCCACTGCAGCGCTGTTACCGCCACGCTCAGCCCCAGACGGAGCACGATCGCCTACCGCGGATCGCCGTGGGGCCGTCTACCGTGGAGGCATGGGCGCGATCGTCGTTGTGTACGAGCTCGACAAGCCGGTGGGCCCGCGCACCCGTCCGGGCGGGGCGCCTGGTGAGGCACGGACCGTCCGCCGGGTGCATGCGGCGCCCACCGCCCCGGGGACGCCCACCGCGACGGGACCGCGGACTCTGTGCGGCAAGGACACCTTCGCTATGGAGACGGACTGCCACAAGCCATCCGAAAACCCTGAGATGCCTTGGTACCCCGCACAGTACGCGTCCGTGGTCTGCCCCGACTGCGATGCCGTGATGACGACCTGACCGTCGTGACCGACTGCCCCGCCGTCGATGCGCCGCCGGAGGGGAGGGCCGCGGCGTGCCGTGGCACCCGCTCGCGGACGGCTACCCCCGCGAGGAAGGTCAGCACGCAGATCACCGACAGGGTGAAGACCACTACCGAAGAACCTGTCGTACTGGCAGGTTCATGATGATGGCGACCACGCACTTTTCGCGCACGGGGCAACTGCCGCAGTCCTGAGCGGTGAAGTGCACCCGCGCGACGGGAGTTCCGCTGCTCTTTCGCTGGTCGGACCATCTGGCGCTGATCTTGCCCTCGGGGCAGGTGACCTTGCGGGCCTTCCAGTCGATGGTGAAGGCGCTCTGCGTGAAGTGCTCGCCTTCGTGGTTCTCGTGGCAGGTGTCCAGTCCGACCGGCCCCACCAACTCGATCCCGTACTCCCTCCGGGCGGTGACGGACGAGGCGCTGGGTGCTGCCACGCAGCCTGGAACTCGCGGTGACCTGGTGCGACGTGACGCTGGACTTCACCGAGGCCGTGATCACGCAGGACACCCTGCGGATCGACGTGGCCATGACGGGGAAGAGCCTGACGCTGATCACAAGGCCGGGCGTCGAGGTCGATGTCGACGGCCTGACCCTGGTCCACTGCAAGCTCAGACACCGCCGCACGCAGACGCCCCCGGACGCACCGACCACGCTGCGCGTGGAGCTGGTCGGCCAGAAGGCCCACGGCAAGGTGGTGGTGCGGCCCCCGCGTCGGACGTTCGGTCAGTGGCTGTTGCGCAGGCCCGCGTCCTCGGGCTGAGCCATGCTCGGGCGGATCGCTCAGTCAGGAGGCAGAGGCACTCGTTCGAATGCCGTAGCCCGCAAGGCCTTCTGCCAGAAGGACGGCTGACTCATCGATCCAGGCGTTCAGTGCATTGCGGGGCTCGTCGGCTGGTGCAGAGGCGACGCGCTCGCGTGCCTCCTCGCTGGTGACCAGTTGGAAGAGCGAGATGACCTGGGCTGCGACGAGGCGTGGTGCCGGATGCCCGGCCTTGCTCTCCTCGGCCAAGGAGTGGGCCAGGGCCTGCTCGAAACGCTCGTACATGAGCAGCAGCCGGGACCTGAGTTGGAGCACCCCGCCGAAGGCGGTGTGGAAAGCTTCGATGCCGTTTGCCTATTCGTCGGCGGCGGCGAGGCCCTTGAGGAAGACACGTACGGCATCCGCGCAAACTGGCCCACCCCACGTTCGAAACGCACTGCGGCACACAGGGCGTCCTGCACCTCGGCTTCACCGGACTGTCCGCGCAGAAGCGAGGGGCTGACCGGGCGGCATCAGCACCGAGTGGCGGTGGCACACTCTGCCGCAATCGCCCGACAGGCCGCTAAAGCGGGTGATCTCGTCACCGTCAAAGGGGCACCGGTTTCCACCGCTGCACGCGGATGCAGCGACAACGGCTGGAAGCTGAAGCCCGCCACCCAAGCTGACATCGGTGTACAGCCCATCAGCGGCATGCGCGGAGTCTCTGCCCCTGCAGTGGCAGAGACTCCGCGCATGCCGGTGGCTACTCGACCATCCGCGTCCCACCGCAGCATTACCGAGTGAAGCTATGGCTTGCTCGGCGAGCACCACGCGACGCCTTCGCCTCCCGTCTCAGCCGGGGACGTCACGCGATGGATGCGCGGGCCGGGCGCCCGGGGGGGTGGAGCACCCGGTCCGCATGGCGACCGTAACAGGGCAAGCGGGCACGTTGCGGATGCCGTGCCCTACCGGCGATTCGCGAGAAGGTCCAACGGCGGACAGGGTCGGCGTTCGCCCCTTGGGCACGGCAGACGCGGATGCAGACGCCCTCCATACCGCGTAGCCGTATGGAGGGCGCGAGGCGTTGCGCGGGCATCGAGGGTGTAGCCAGCAGGCCCGGACGACATGGACACCGGCGACCTGCAGCAGACTACGGTCAGCGCAACGTGTACGTGTCGACGCGGGTCAGAGAGCCCGCTACCGCGGCGCCCCAGGAATGGGGAGCGGGGCAGAAGCCTGGTCCCCCTGGGGGCCCCTGCGGCTCCCGCCCTTGTGAGGCTGTCAGCCTTCCGGCACATCTCGATCACTCGGGCGCACTACGACACGGATGGCCTCCTGCAGCCCAGATCATCCAAAAACATAGGTGCGGACTGAAGCGGGCAACTCCTGCGCTCGACGGCTGGTCTACTCGCCGCGGCCGACTGACGCATTGCACCGAGTGGACTGTTCCCGGACCCGTCGCACGGGCCCGGGAACAGCAGTGGCACTTCTGTATGGAGGCTCGCCATCGATCCCAGAGCTAAAGGCCGAGCTTGAGCAGCAGTTCACTCACCTCTGCTGGCATGGTGATCATGCAGTCGTGCCCGGTCGGCAGTTCCCACACCCGTGCCGGAGAACCATTGGGCTGTATCGCGGGGACGGGCCGCCGCGTGATGCCCTCCGGCATTACGCCGACGCAGTGGATGTGCGTACGCGCAATCCTGTCCACGGCCGGGTTGTCCAGCCGGACCGGTTGTTGCAGGCAGCGCACCGGCTGGTCAGAGAGCATCGCGCGCAACCATGCGACGTCCGCCGGGTCGGTGACCCCGAACAGGCCGAGAGGGGCGGGCATCTCGGGCAGCGGTGGAACGCGCCAGGCACTGTCGGACTTCGCGGCCAGGTCGATCAGGTTCTGCGTCACAGGCTGGACGTCGATGGCGGTCTCGCCGTGCTCCGGGACCATCGCATCCAGGTACACCAGGTGTGCGATCCGTTCCGGGACCTCGTTGGCCACGGACGAGATAACCAGTCCTGCGTAGCTGTGGCCCACGAGGACCACCTCGGTCAGGTCCTCCTCGTGGATCAGCTTGACGACGTCCTCGACGTGCGTGTCGAGCCCCACTTCGGGGCTGAGCAGGTGCTTTTTGTCGCCGTAGCCGGTCAGCGACGGCGTGAACGCGCGGTGTCCAGCCGACTCCAGCAGCGGGACCACCCGCTCCCAGCACCGCCCGCTGTGCCAAGCGCCGTGGACCAGCAGGAATGTTGACATGGTGGAAACGATCTTCCTCTTCGGGGTGCGGAGGCGGCGAAAATGTAATGGTTCCTATTCGTGCCTCAGTACTCTTTGAGAACCACAGTCATCGTGGCGCACCTGCCACGTCTCGGGCAATAAGGCACATTTCGGTGCCCCGGTTCTCTGGAGGTAACCATGGCCACAGCCGGCAGCGAGTCGCGACCCGCACGGCAACAGGACCCGTGCCGGACCCGCGAAGTGCTCGACATCGTCGGGGACAAATGGTCACTGCTCGTCGTGCGCAATCTCAGCCAGGGACCACTCCGCTTCACCGAACTCAAGCGCGCCGTCGACGGAATCAGCCAGCGCATGCTCACTGTCACCCTGCGCAGCCTGGAACGCGACGGAATCCTTACGCGGACTGTCCGCAACGTCATGCCGCCGCACGTCAGTTACGAACTCACCCCTATGGGCAAAACCCTCCGCCAAGCCACCGCACCCCTACTGGAGTGGAGCATCACGCACCTGGCCCACATCGACGCCGCCCGCGCCACGTACGACGCCCGCCCCCACACATCACCCACCTAAGAGCCATCACGTAATGCCGGCCGGGACCTGCTGCCCCGCGAGGGGTGGTTGGCTTACCGGATGTCGAGCTTGAGGTTGTGGAGTGCGGCGACGCC
>NZ_LMWH01000283.1 GCF_001507435.1 Streptomyces sp. NRRL F-5122 | reverse complement strand
GATCCGATCCGACAACCGCTCACCATCTGACGACTTCACCTGTCCGGGCCTTGGCACACCCACACAACGACACAGAACCCCCCAAAGTCACCAGTATTGCCTCTAGACCGGTCGTCGGCACTCGGTGTGACACGGTGGCCGGATCACGTGCCAGGGCTACGTGCGCGGCCTCCTCACCCGCGGCGCCCGGCGTGCAGGTTGGAGGGGCGGCGCGTACTCCGTGTCCGGGCCGGCTGCGGCTCAGGCGGGGAAGGCGAACAGCCGGTACTCGGATGTCCTCGTGAAGCCGAAACGTCGGTACAACGGTTCGCCCGCAGGGCTGGCCACCAGCGCGGCGCAGCGCATCCCGCGCTCCCACCCCACCAGGAGCGCGGCGGCCGTCAGGGCCGCACCGATGCCCCGCCGGCGATGTGCTTCGGTCACGTGGACGAGGAAGATCCCGGCCACCCCGTGGGCGGTGATCACCACGGTCGTCCCGACCACTCGGCCGTCCAGCACGGCGGCCAGCCGGATGATGTCGGCGTTGTCCTCGCGCCGCGACTCGATGCGCACCATCTCGGCCTCCAGCCCGGGTTCGACCCCCATCGACGCCCGGTACGTCCGGACCAATTCGGTCAGCCGTTCATCGTCCCGGACCGGCTCCACCCGCAAACCGGTGCGAGCGGTGTGCGGGACTGTGCTCGGGTCGGCCGGTTCGTCGAGCGGGAGCACCATCACGGGGAGGGCCGTGAGCTCTCGTCCACCGCGGCACCGCAGGACGTCGGCGGTGTCCGCGGGGCTGTCGGGTCCGACCCACCACCACCAGGGAACGTTCGCGAACTCCTTGCGGACGGCCGTCACGTCCGCCCCATCCACGGACACCGTCCGTACGCGTACGACGCCGTTGAACTGCGGGGTGGCAAGCCCGCTGCGGAACTGGTCGACGCTGTTGCCCGCTCGGCTCTGGGTGCCCCATCCCATGAGGTACTGACGGAAGTTGGCGAACACCGAGGCCGTGGCGCCAAGTTCCCGCGAAGCCTCAGTGCTTCGCGTCCCGTTGTTCGACGCGCTGATCGGGCTTGCCCGGATCCACCATTGCCACTGTCTTCCTCAACTCGTGGTTCTGCACATCACAGTGTGCGTTGTGGTTGCGGCCGGCGTTCTGCGGCCATGGCTGTCCTCCGGAGCGAGGATCACCGTGCCCGTGCGCTGTCGAGGATGTCCGGCAGGGCTCGGCGGGAGCTGATGCCGAGCTTCACGTAGACCTTCCGCAGGTGCCATTCCACGGTATGGGGGCTGATGAACAGCTCCGCGCCGATCCGCGCGTTCGTCATGCCGTCGGCGGCGAGGGCTGCGACCTGCGACTCCTGCGGGGTGAGAGCGTTCGCCGGTGTGGTCTCCCGCGCGGTCACCTGCTCGCCGGTGGCGATCAGCTCACGGCGGGCCCGTTCGGCGAACGCGTGAGCCGGCATCGCGCCGAACATGTCGTAGGCCGTGCGGAGATGCTCGCGGGCCTGCGCGCGGCGCTGTGCGCGCCGCAGCCACTCGCCGTACAGCAGGTGGGTGCGTGCCACCTCTACCACAACCCTGCCGCGGCCGAATTCCTCGATCGCCGTGCGGTACAGGCGGTCGGCCACCTCACCGTCGGCCAGCAGCGCCTCACTGCGTGCGCTCGCACCCCGCGCCCATCCGGAGTCGGCGGCGCGGGTGAGTTCGGTAAGGCGGGCCAACGAGGCGCGGGCCTGGTCGAGTTCACCGCAACGCGTCGCGGCCTCAACGTGCTCGACCAGCGACAGACCAGTGAAGTTGAACCCGTCGTGCTCGATACCAGTGCGGGCGGCTTCGATCGCCTCTTCGTAGCGGGCCAGTCCGTTGAAGAGCACGCCCTGGATGTAGCCCATAGCACCGAGCAGGGATACTTCGCCCCGCTGCACGGCGCGCTCTCTGGCTTCTTCGATGATGCCGGCGGCGACATCCGCCTCACCCCGCCACGCGGCCAGGACGAGCGTGGCGTATTTGTGCGGGGCGTGGCCGGTCGCGGTGGCGATCGCGTCGGCCTCGTCGATCATCCGGTCGGCTTCGGCGAAGTCGCCGTAGTGGATGTGCACCCCGCCCGCGTAGATCAGAGCCGGCGGCAGGCTGCCGAGTGCTCCGACGTCTCGGGCCAGACGCACCGCGCGAGTCGAGAGGGTGTCCCAGGCATGCAGGTCCCAGGCCCAGTGGATAAACGACTCGAGCGCGACCGGGGCCAGTAGCAGCCACCGTACGGTCGCCTCCCGCGTGTGGAGCTCTTCGTGCTCGAGCAGGTCGAGTGCCTCGCGCAGGGCCGGGACGGCCGTCTCCGAGCCGTCCGCGAGCAGGGCCGCCACACCGTCCAAGAGAGCGTCCGCGGCCTTGGAGCCCGAGGAGGGCGCCCCGGACGCCCGGGCCGCGATCGCCGCGGCGCGGGCGCCTGTCGGACCGTGGACCCGGCCGGCGAAGATGGTCGCGCTGATCGCCTCCAGGTACGTCTCCCGCGCCAGGGGAGATCCGGCCGCGGTGAACTGTGCCGCCGCGTCCAGGAGCAGTGGTGCCGCCTCGTCGCTGCGTCTGCGGGCGAACAGGATTCTGGCCCGCAGACGTGCCAGGCGGGCCCGGTCCAGGACGCTGAGGGGATACAGGTCGGCCACCGCGGCCAATTCCGTCGCCCGTTCCGGCGCGGCGGCCGAGAAGTGCGCCTCGGCCGCCGCAAGGGCCCGGCGCCCTCGCGGCCAGGGATCGGGCGTCACCTCCACCGCGCGTTCCAGCAGAACCGCCTCGGCCGCGATGCCCCCGCGCTGCCGGGCGCGGTCGGCGGCCTGCTCCAGTCCTGCGGCGACCTCCTCGTCCGGCCCGTCGGCCGCCTGCGCGGCGTGCCAAGCGCGCCGGTCAGGGTCCAGGAGGGGGTCCGTGGCCTCGGCCAGGGCCCGGTGCACCGCACGTCGATCCTCCGGCTCGGCCCCGTGGTAGACCGCCGAACGGACCAGCGGGTGCCGGAACCGTACCGGCTCGCCGAACTCGATCAGGCCGGCTGCCTTGGCCGGTGCGGCGTCCGGAGTGATGCCGAGGGAAGCGGCCGCGCGGATCAACAGGCGCACGTCGCCCACCGGTTCCGCCGCAGCGATCAGCAGCAGGGTGCGGGTCGCGGCCGGCAGCGCACCGAGCCGCCCGGCGAAATCACGCTCGACGCGGCTGGCCACCGGCCCTTGGACGATCGAGGCACTCGACGCGTCGACGCCGTAGGCCAATTCGGCGGCGCTGCGCCCGCGGGAGAATTCCAGCAGCGCCAGCGGGTTGCCGTGTGTCTCGGCCACGAACCGGTCCCGGACCCGTTCCTCCAACCGTCCCCCCACAGCTCCCTCCAGGAGTTCCCCAGCCGAAGCGGCGTCAAGTCCCCTGAGTTGCAGCGCCGGCAGGCCCGCGAGTGCGGACTGCCCCTCAGGGTCGCGGACCGCGAACACCATGGCGACCGGCTCCGCGAGCAGGCGCCGGGCCACGAACTCAAGTGTCTGCAACGACACTTGATCCAGCCACTGGGCGTCGTCCACCAGCACCAGCACCGGCCGGGTCTCCGAGGCGCGGGTGAGCAGGGTCAGAACGGCGAGGCCGACCAGGAAACGGTCGGGCGGATCGCCGACCGCCGTCCCGAATGCCACGCGCAGGGCGTCACGTTGGGGTTGCGGCAGTTCTTCGACACCGTCCAGGAACGGCGCGCACACCTGGTGCAGGCTCGCGTACGGGAGCTCCATGTCGGCCTCGACACCGCGCGCCCAGGTCACCTGCACCCGGGACGCCTGCGCAGCCATGTACTCCAGCAGCACCGACTTGCCGATGCCCGCCTCGCCCCGTACGACCATGACGCGGGAACCGCCGGCCCGAAGGCCGGCCAGCAGGTTGTCGAGCGCCGTGCACTCACGCTGCCGGCCGACCAGAGCGGGAAGCGGGCTGGCGATCATGCGACTCGGCTCCTCGGCGGGATTCGGGGGGAACAGTGCTCCCGCAGCGGTGTTCGGAAGAATCCTTGTCACGATAACCGCGGCCCCACCCTCGCGGTGCGGACAGACAGTGTGACTACTTCCACGCCCGGAAATACGTTGAGGTTGTCACAAATCGGGGGCCTGTCCGGTCGTTCCCAACCAATGATCCTGTCCGTTCGCTGTCATAGGAGGACCCATGTCTTCGCTCGGACACCAGCTCACCACGTCCGTCCTCGTGGTGGGAAGCGGTGCGTCAGGCCTCCGAGCATGCTTGGGAGCGGCCCGGGTCCCAGGACTGCCACCACCGGTCCGACCGCCCCGGCGCCGCGCCCGCCTTGCCGGACGCCATGGTGTGGTCCGCGACGACCGGCGTGCGCCGCACACCCCTGTGGCCCGCCCCGACCGGAACCACCGAGCCGTGGCGCGACGCCTCCGACGATGCCGGACCCGCCGTGTGAGGGCGATCGACAGCGGCGCGAAATCTTTGTGCGCCGCCCTGTCACAGATGCCGGGGTCGCCTGGTCAGGAGAGTACGCGCCATCGCGGCCGGTGCCGTGGCCGAGGTCGCCGCAGACCCACCGGGCACCGTGCGAGATCAGTGAAGGGAAAGTCCATGAAGGTCGTAGTGATCGGCGGAACCGGACTCATCGGTTCCAAGGTCGTCTCCAAGCTCAACGAACACGGCCATGAGGCGGTGGCAGCCTCCCCGAACACCGGAGTCAACGCGGTCACCGGCGAAGGGCTGGCCGACGTCCTGAAGGGCGCCTCCGTCGTCGTCGATGTCTCCAACTCCCCCTCTTTCGACGACGACGCGGTGATGGAGTTCTTCCGCGCCTCCACCACCAACCTGCTCGCTGCGGAGGCTGCCGCCGGCGTCACACACCACGTGGCTCTGTCCGTCGTGGGCACCGACCGCCTCCAGCAGTCCGGCTACTTTCAGGCCAAGCAGGTCCAGGAGGACATGATCCGGGACTCCGGAGTGCCGTACTCGATCGTCCACGCCACGCAGTTCTTCGAGTTCGCCAAGACCCTCGCGGACTCGGCGACCAGCGGTGAAACGGTGTCCGTCGCCCCCATCAAGATCCAGCCCATCTTCTCGGGCGACGTGGCCGCGGCCGTCGGCCGCACGGCGGTCGGCACTCCGGTCAACGGAATCGTCGAGGTCGCCGGCCCCGACACCTTCGCCCTGGAGGACTTCATCCGCAAGGGCCTCGCGGCCCACAACGACCCCCGCACGGTCGTGACGGACCCGAAGGGCCTCTACTGGGGCGCCGCCCTCAAGGAGTCCGACCTGCTGCCCGGCCCCGACGCACAGCTCGGCGAGACGCACTTCGCCGACTGGAGCAGCAAGCAGTAACGGCGAGACCGGAGCTCACGGCCTCGAAATCACAGCAACCTCACGTCAGTTCATCCCCCATCACTCGACTCTCAGGATCCCTACATGGACGCGCGCATCAACTACTTCGGCAACGCTCTCGCGGGCAAGGTCATGAAGCACCTCAACTCGGCCGGGGCCGCTGTGCACTCGGCGCTTCCCGTCGCCACCCAGGAGCTGGTGAAGATTCGGGCCAGCCAGATCAACGGCTGCGGGTTCTGCACCGACATGCACACCAAGGACGCCGTCGCCGCAGGTGAGGACCAGCAGCGGCTGCACCTAGTCGCCGCCTGGCGCGAAGCCACCGTCTTCACCGACGCCGAGCGCGCGGCGCTGGAGGTCACCGAGCAGGGCACCCGCATCGCCGACGCGGCGGGCGGGGTGTCGGACGAGGCCTGGGCCAACGCCGCGAAGCACTACGACGAGGACCAGCTCGCCGCGCTGATCTCGCTGATCGCGATCATCAACGCCTACAACCGCATCAACGTCATCAACCAGCAGCCCGCCGGAGGCTACCAGCCGGGCATGTTCGGCTGACCCGCGCGCTCCGGCCCGCCGGACGCCCACCGTCCGTCTCCCGCTCGCCCCGGCACACCGAGCGGGAGACGGACCCTCAGACACCCTGCGTCCATACGACGCCACACCGCGAACCGCACACCCCGGGTCCCAGGCGAAGGCTCACCCGTGAACCACCGCACCCCTGGCATACGGACGCGCCACCCGCCACCGCCCACACAGCGCACCCGTGCGTAGACGAGAAGACCGACCTGCCGCATCCGCTGCCCGGCACGAACGCACCGGCCGCCTCCTGGCCCACTGTCCCAAGGAGACGACATGCACCCCTCCCCCGCCCCGAGCGACCCGGCCTTCCTGCGCATCGCCAGCGCCCGTGGCCGATGGACCCTTCTGGCCACCGTCCTCGGCTCCAGCGTGGTACTGCTCGGCTCGACCGTCACCAACGTCGCGCTGCCGCACATCGGCGACGACTTCGACGCCGACCTCGCCGCACTCCAGTGGACCGTGAACGCCTACATGCTGACCCTGGCGGGACTCATCCTGCTGGGCGGATCCCTGGGCGACCGCTTCGGCCGACGTCGGATCTTCGTCCTGGGCATCATCTGGTTCGCTGCGGCGTCCCTGCTGTGCGGACTGGCTCCCGACACGACCACGCTCATCGCCGCCCGCGCTCTCCAGGGCGTCGGCGGAGCACTGCTCACCCCCGGCTCACTGGCGATCATCGAAGCCTCCTTCCACCCAGACGACCGGCCGCGCGCCATCGGTCTGTGGTCCGGGTTCGGCGGCATCGGGGCGGCACTCGGCCCGTTTCTCGGCGGATGGCTCGTCGACGGCCCCGGGTGGCGCTGGACCTTTCTGCTGACGATCCCCCCGGCGCTGCTGTGCGTGCCCCTGGCAATGCGCCACGTCCCGGAGTCCGTCGGCAGGCCTCAGCAGCGCACCGTCCCGGCCGGTACCCACACCCCGTCCCGGCGGGGCTTCGACCTCGCCGGTGCGGCGCTGGGCGCGCTGACGCTCGCTCTGGCCACCTACGCGCTGACCGAAGCCCGTTCCGGCGGGCCCGTCGCCCTTGCAGCGGCCGCGGGCAGTCTCACGGCCGGGGCCGCATTCCTGCTGGTGGAGCGGCGCAGCAGCGACCCGATGATGCCTCTGTCGATCTTCTCGTCACGGCCATTCACGGCCATCAATCTGATCACCCTGTGCGTCTACGCCGGGCTGGGCGGGTTCTTCTTCCTGACCGCCCTGCAACTGCAGATCGTCGCCGGCTACTCGGCACTGGCTGCGGGCGCCGCCATGTTGCCGAGCACGGTGCTGATGCTGCTGTTCTCCGCCCGCTCCGGGACGCTCGCCCAGCGCCTGGGACCGCGCATCCCGCTCACCGTCGGCCCTGTGGTGTGCGGGGCGGGCATGGTGATGACGGCGCGGGTGGGCACGCACGCCTCCTACTTCGCCGACGTTCTGCCCGCCCTGCTCGTGATGGGGACGGGCATGGTCATCATGGTCGCTCCGCTGAGCGTGACGCTACTGGCCTCCGTCGAGGCCGCCGACGCGGGCCTGGCCAGCGGAATCAACAACGCGGCCGCGCGCGCGGCCGGGCTGATCTCCGTGGCCGCACTGCCCCTGCTGGTCGGCATGAGCCCGGACGCCTACCGCTCCCCCGACTCCTTCGACACGGCGTTCAACCGGGCCATGCCCCTGTGCGCGGGCCTGCTGGCCATCGGCGCGGTGATGGCCTTCGCCCTGCTGCGCGAGACCGCCGACACCTCTGACGCACGGCACGGCCGGGCTCACGGCTGGCTGATGGAGCCGCCGCTGGTGTCGCGTTTCGCCCATCACCGGGCCCTCGACTAGGTCGAGAGCCGAGATCCCCCGGCCGGTCCCCGCCCCCTACCTGGTGGGAACCGGCTTCATCCGCAGGCCGAGCCGGTCCTGCGAGTCGGCAGCACATCAGGCCCCGCCCCCTCCGTCGCAGGACAGATGAAGCACCGCCACATCGTCCCGTAGCCCACCGAACGGGGCGGCCAGCAGCGATACGCCGCCTACCAAGGCGTCGACGAACGTTTGCGCCTCCAGATGCGCGAGCCGACCGGCCAGCCTCAGCAAGCCCTCCTCTCCGAGCCGTCCGCGGGCCGTACGACCTTCGTAGAGTCCGTCGGTGAACAGCACGATGCCGTCCCCGTCCGGCATCGCCACCTCGCTCTCGCGCCAGTCCCCTTGCCCGGGGAAGAGTCCCAGCGGGAGACCTGGCGGCGGCTCCACCCAACGGACCTCTCCCCTGTGCCGGTGCAGAAAGCCCGGGTGGCCGGCGGTGACCGTCCGCAGGGTGCGTTGGTGGGGCGACAGGACGAGGGACACCACGGTCGCGTAGGTCTCCTCCTCCGCTCGTTCCTCGGTCAGGATGCGTTCGAGCAGATGGAGTTGTTCCAGCTGGCTCTGCCCGCACAGCACGGCCGTGCGCCATGCCAGGCGCAGGTGGACACCGAGGGCGGCCGCGGCGGCACCGTGCCCGGACACATCGCCCATGACCACGTGGGCGCTGCCGTCGTCGCCGCGCACCACATCGCAGAAGTCACCGCCCAGCAGAGTGTGTGCGCGACCCGGCGCGTAATGGAAGGCGGTTGTGAAGCCGTCTGCCTGCAGCGTCAGGTCGGGCAACAGGCCCCGTTCCAGCAGGGCGTTGTCCCGCGCGATCTCCTCGCCCGCCACTGTGCGCCCTGCGACGGCACGTTGCAGCGCCACCCAGATCTTCCGGCAGAACTCGTCGGGAGCGCTGCGGCGGTGATCGGCCCGGCCCTGCACCGAGCCGGCGACAGAGCGAAACCCGTGGGACGCAAACGTGCCCTCAAGAACGAGCACGGCCGCGTCGGGGGCGTGGCGACGTACGCGGGTGACGACGTCGGCCAAGGTCCGTCCGGCTGGTGTGCTGCCCACCAGAACGCACAGCGGGACGTGGGTGCCGGACGTGCGGCATCCTTCTTCGACGCTCGTGTGCCAGACCAGCGCATCGGCCAGCCGGTCCGGAAGCAGCCGCCGGACGTGGACCGCGTCCTGTTCGTCCTGGGACAGCAGAAGCACTCGAAGGTCGCGGCAGAAGGAGAAGTCCCCACGGGGACGGGCCTCGCGAGCCCGATGTCCTCCACAGCGATCGACGGCCGGAACGTCCGGCCGCGGGATGGGGATGCTCATGTGTGGTCTTTCGTGCGGCGAGAGGCGATGGCGGCTCCACGCACGAGTGTCGGCGGCTCGCGGAACGCGCACGCTTTTTCTCCTGCCTGGCCCGATCTATTCGCTCATGAGACAGGACCGCACACGCATCTGTGACACCAAGATCCACATCGCGAGCCATGACACAGCAGTTGAGGGGCGACAGCTGCAACAGGCCGGTTCGCTGTCACGAACCGGGGCGCTGTCCGGGTCAATGAAGAAAGGGCGGAACTCCTCGCGGAGCCCCACCCGCTTTGCCGCCATCGCCGCTGGCAGAGAACGGAGATGAGACCTGATGCTCAGCACACCCAGAGACTCCCGCACCTGGTTGGTCGGCCTGCCGTGCCGGACGGACGGCTCCCGGATCGTCTGGCTGTACTACGTCGTCGGCGAGGCGCCGGACAGCGCCGAAGCTGTGCGCGCGGCGGTGCGCCGGGCCAGCAGCGCCTCCCAGCGGGACGCCCGCGGCCAAGTGCCCGTGCAGCCCGATCGTGCCGAGGTCCAGCGTATCCGACAGCACATCCTGGGCGACTTCGTCCTGGAAGCCTGCTGAACCCAGGACGTGTCACCCGCGGCCCCGCCCCGGGCCACGGCTCGCCTCCCGCCGCACTGTGGGGACGACGCCTCCGGCTGTCACAAGCGCGCCCCCTGTCCGGTCAGTACGGGGACTGGTGTCCGAGACGATCCGAGGAGGACCGGGATGATGTCCCAAGGCGTTGATCTTCAGGCGGACCCCGCCGCCGTCGCAGCGTCGCTCACTGCTGAGGCGACCGCGCTCGAAGGGCGGCTGCGCCAGCTCCGTGAGGCCGTGCACGTCGTGAACACACGTATCGCGTCGATCACCGAGTCCCTCCAGACCCTGCGCGGCACCGCGACGACACACGACGGAGGTGAGCGTCGCTCCGGATCCCCCGAGGACGCCCTCCCTCGCGGTTGAACACTGCACGAGCCTCTCAGGCCCGCGCCGGCACCTCCTGAAGCACCCATTCGTTGCCGTCCGGGTCGCTGAACTCGGCGTAGGAGTGATAGTCACGACACTGCGGGTCGGGTCCCTCGACCCGCTTCTCATCGGTGCTGCGGTGGAACACACCGCTCGTGTCATGGAAGATTCCGCCGGTCACCACGCCCCTCGCTGCGAGTTCCCGGCAGGCCTGCTCGATGTCGGAGACGACGAGGTGCAGGCCCCGCACCGAGCCTGAGGCGGCCGTGGTGACTCCGGACCCGAACAGGATCGAGCACGCCGATCCCGGGGGCGTCATGTGCACCACGCGATAGGAGGCGTCGATGACATGGTCGGCATCCAGTCGGAACCCGACGGCTTCGTAGAACGACTTCGCCCGGTCGACGTCCGAGACAGGCAGTACCAGGACGGCCAGCTTGAGCTGCATGACGTCGGCGCTCTCACCGACGGGCAGCTTGCCCGCCTCCGCTGACGCGACCTCGCCCACAGCGCGGGCGTCGGCCGGCAAGGCGTCCTCCACCTCCTCGATCTCCACCCGATACCGGTTGATCCCGGCCCGCAGACCGTGAGCCACGACGGTCCAGCCCTCCACCACGCGCCACATCGCGTCGGTGCCTTGCAGGTACGTCCCGTCCGGCGCGGCGGCAGCCCGCAGTTCGGCATCCAGTGCCGACTGCCGTTCGTGCGGCACGTGCAGTTCCAGGACGAAGCGGCGCAGCGACCGCGTGCCGTGCGCGGCTTCCGCCGCGGGCAGTGGTACGGCGGCTATCTCGCGGAGCCCGCCGAGCAGGGTGACATGCAGTGTCGTCATGAGTCCGTCACCGGTTCCCATCCGTGCCGGCCCGCGCGATCACGAGCGCTCCTCGTCGTTGACCCAGCTCATCAGCTTGCGCAGCTCCTTGCCGGTGGTCTCCAGCAGCAGTTCGGAGTCCTGCCGCTTGTACTCGGCGTACTCCTTCAGGCCGCCGTGGTACTCGTCCATCCAGTTGCGGGCGAAGGTGCCGTCCTGGATCTCGGCGAGGACCTTCTTCATCTCGGCCTTGGTGGCGTCTGTGATGATCCGCGGGCCGGTGACGTAGTCGCCCCACTCGGCGGTCTCGGAGATCGACCAGCGCATCTTCTCCAAGCCGCCCTCGTACATCAGGTCGACGATGAGCTTCAGCTCGTGCAGGCACTCGAAGTAGGCGATCTCCGGCTGGTAGCCCGCCTCGGTCAGCGTCTCGAAGCCCGCCTTGACCAGGGCTGACACTCCACCGGCGAGCACGGCCTGCTCACCGAACAGGTCGGTCTCGGTCTCCTCGGTGAAGGTCGTCCTGATGACACCCGCACGCGTGCCACCGATGCCCTTGGCGTACGACAGGGCCAGCGGGAAAGCGCTTCCTGTGGCGTCCTGCTCGACCGCGACCAGGCACGGCACGCCCCGGCCCTCCTCGTACTGGCGACGCACCAGGTGGCCCGGGCCCTTGGGGGCGACCATGCATACGTCCACGTTCGCCGGCGGCTTGATGAAGCCGAAGCGGATGTTGAAACCATGCCCGAAGAACAGCGCGTCGCCGTCCTTGAGGTTCGGGGCGATGTGCCGCTCGTAGATCTCGCCCTGGAGCGGGTCCGGGACAAGGATCATGATCACGTCGGCCTCGGCGGCGGCTTCCGTCACCGTCACCACACGCAGGCCCTGCTCCTCGGCCTTCGCCCGGGACTTGGAACCCTCGTGGAGCCCCACGCGCACGTCCACACCCGAATCACGCAGCGACAGCGCGTGGGCATGACCCTGGCTCCCGTATCCGATGACCGCTACCTTGCGGCCCTGGATGATGGACAGGTTGGCGTCGGTGTCATAGAACAGCTCGGCCATGGCAATCCCCTCGCTCGTAGCCGCCCGCATCGAACCGCGGGGAGAAACACCCGTCGTCGAGCGACAGCCGAAACACTATCTCATTCAATGTTGTCACATGCATTGCACTGTGCGGGTTCAGCAAGTAGGCGACGCACCCTCGGAGGAGCGCCGGAGAACCCGCTGAACTCCAGCTCCAGGGGTCCACGGGCGTGCCGACGCCCCCGACACACGGTGCTTTCCAGTGCCGCGTTGCCGCCACCCACGTCGCGTTGGCGAGCAGGCGAGGGCGGGACCAATGTCCTGCGTCCGCGCCCGGACCGTCGTCGCACTGCCCGTCTCCAGGACCGTGCGCAGCGGAACGCCGGTGCGGTGCAGCACAGCCGCCATGCGGGCGTCGCCGGGGTGGATAACGCCGTAGACCTCAGGTACGCCCAACACGACGGCGAACCGGCCGAGTTCTTCCAGGAGCCGGGTGCCCAGCCCCCTGTTCTGCCAGGTGTCCTCCACCAGCAGCGCTGCCTCGGCGTCACCGTCGTCCGACAGCAGATGCCCTATCGCGACGAGCCGCTCTCCCGAGTCCTGCACCGCCAGGTGCACCGAGTGGGGTCGGGACAGCAGCGGCCCCCCGGGTAGGTGTCGGGGTCGCCCATGGCCCGGTGGTAACGCTGCCACCGGGCGGTGGCGGAGCACCGGCGGTGTAGAGCGGCCACACGGGGCTCGTCGTCCTGGTCGACGCGCACGATCCGCAGTCCCTGTCGCATGACCCTCTCCCGTCCCTCGCCCTCGGCACACCGCCGGTCGGCTTCGGCCCAGTCATCAGACCGGGAGACACCGGCCGTTGTGACGTGTGCCGGCGCCGGGGGCGCTGCCGCCTTTCCGCGGGCTGTCACATACGCCTGCACCCCTCGGTCTCCTGTGCGAGAGCGGGTCGGGCCCGCGGGACCGCCCGGGACGCGCGGCCCTCACACGTCCGCCCTCAACGACTTCGAGAAAGGCGGTTCCATGCCGATCGGCTCATTCACCGTTCTGGACGCCGGCCCCTTCGACGGGGTGGACCCCGACGACTACGTCAGGGCGGCCATGCAGTGGCACTTCACTCCCGAGACGGGGTCCCGGTACTGGCTGGAACGGGTCGACCGGCTCGGTTTCGACCCCCGCCACGACGTCAAGGGCGTGGCGGACCTGGCGCTCTTTCCCGATCTGACGGACGAGCTGCGCGATGTGCAGGTGTCCGATCTCGTCCCCCGCGGCTACGGTCCGCAGGCCCGGCCGCTGCACGTGTTCGAGAGCGGCGGCACAACCGGGGCACCCAAGCGGGTCGTGCAGATGGACGGCTGGGCACGGCACGGCAGCGAGCAGGTGACCCGTCGGCTCCGGGACCACGCACTGCCGGTCGGCGCGCTGTGGCTGACCGTGGCGCCGACCGGCCCGCACCTCGTGGGCGATGTGCTGCAACGGGCCGCGGCAAGTCTCGGCAGCCCCGGGCTGGGGGTCGACATGGATCCCCGCTGGGTCAAGAAGCTCGTCGCCGCGGGCCGTCGCGACGAGGTCGACGCCTATACCGACCATCTGGTGGACCAGTGCCGGCGCATCCTGCTCGGCCAGGACATCGGTGTCATAGCCGCCACCACCCCGATGCTGGAGCGCTTCGCCCGGGACAGCGACCTCGTGGAGGTCATCAACGGCAAAGTCCAGGCGATCATCTGGGGCGGCACCCACATGGATCCCGACACCCGGGACCTGTTGCGGACCGAGGTGTTTCCCGACGTGCCACTGATTGGCATGTACGGCAACACCATGATGCTCACCGCGCTTTTGGAGCGGGTCGGTCTCACGGTGTCGGAGCCGTGTGTGTTCGACCCCGTCTCACCGTACGTCTTCCTGAGCGTCGTGGATCCCGACACCGGGCAACAGGTGGCGGAGGGCGAGCGGGGCCAGGTGGTGGTGAGCCACGTCAGCAAGTCCATGCTGATCCCCAACAACAGGGAGCGGGACACCGCGTTGCGGGTCCGCGCGGCTGACGGCCACGCCGGGGACGCCGTCGCCGACGTGGCGCCGGTTCCTGCGGTCGAGGGTGAGACGGTCATCGAGGGGGTCTACTGATGGCCCCCGTACCGACCACCGAGCCGCTGCACCTCGACGCCCTGGGCCCGGGGGGTACTTACCGCACACGTGTGCCGAGCACGGTGACCGACGTAGCCGGTACACCGATCGCGCGGCTGAGTCTGGTTCCCCCGCTGTACGTGGCTCGGGCGATCGGCGCCCTGCGCCAAGCGCCGCCGATCGCCGTGGCCGACCTGGAGACCGTGTTCGCCACCGCCGGGGAGGCCTTCGCCGCGGGCACCTTGGGGGGCTTGAGCGTCCGGGAATACGAACGTCACGTCAGCCGGACCTCGGGCACACCGCTCACCGTGTTGCGCGCCGCGACCCGGGGCACGGCGCACTTCGTTCGGCACGCCGCCTCGTCAGCCGACCGTGGAAGGCCGCGCGGCGCCGCCCGCGACCTCAGCGACGCCGTCCTGCATGAGACGCACACGGTGTGGGCGCGGCAGGGTGACGTGTTCGCCGTTAACGCGTCCGGCAACCATCCCGGCGTACACCGTGTCTGGCTGGAGGCACTGGCGCTGGGGTACCGCGTCGCCGTGCGCCCGTCCCGGCGCGAGCCCTTTACCCCCTACCGGCTCGTCGCGGCACTGCGTCAAGCGGGAATCCGGGACGACCAGCTCATGCTGCTGCCCACCGACCACGCGACCGCCGACACGCTCGTCCACGGCGCGGACCGGGCCGTGGTCTACGGCGGCGACGATGTGGTGACCAAGTACGCGCACGACGCGAGGATCCTGCCGCAGGGGCCGGGACGGTCGAAGATCCTCATCACCGCGGACACCGACTGGCGTGACCACCTGGACGCCCTCGTCGCGTCCGTCGCCGGCGAGAGCGGCACCGCGTGCATCAACGCCACCGCCATCCTCGTCGAGGGCGACCCGGCCCCGCTCGCCGAAGCCCTCGCGGCACGGCTGGCCGTCCTGCCCAGCCTTCCCCCGCAAGACGAGAGGGCCCGTCTGCCGGTGTGCCCGAAAGAGCGGGCGCGAGCCCTCAGCGCGTATCTGAAAAGGGTGGCGGCCGGGACGCACGCCTGGCTCGGCGGCGACGGGATCGCCGACGACCTCGGAGACGGCAGCGCCGTGCTGCGCCCCGCCGTGCACCAGACCGCGAGCGCCCGCGCCCCTCAACTGCGCACCGAACTGCCCTTCCCCTGCGTGTGGATCTCCCCCTGGACCCGCGCGGAGGGCATGGCGCCGCTGCGCGACACGCTGGTGCTGTCGGCACTGACCCGCGACCGGGACCTGTGGGAGGCCCTGGTCGCGGAGCCCAGCATCGCCAACGTGTACTTCGGCGATCAGCCGACCCACTGGATGTCGCCGGGCGTCCCCCACGACAGCTATCTCTCCGACTTCCTGATGCGGAGCAAGGCGGTGTACCAGGGCCCGTCCTGAACGGCACTCGCCTCCTCGGCGCCGGCCTACCGTGAGCGGCGCCCGCCCCTCGGTAGGGCGACGACCGTCGCTCCGACCGTCCGGCGCGGTGGTCCGCGGTCACTCAGTGCATGACCGCAGGCCACCGCGCCTTCGCCGTGCCGGGCGCGTGTCCGTTTTTTCGTCCCCGCGTTCAGTGGGGCAGGACCAGCATCACGGCCGTCCCGAGCGCCATCGCCCCTTCACCCACGTGCCGTGACGGCGTCGCCGCCGCGGCCCGGCGCGCCGCGCTCACAGCCGAGCGCAGCGAGGGCATGGGGCGGGTCAGCGACCACAGCGCATACGCCAGCAGACAGGACGCCAGCGACAGCGTGATCACGGAGCCGCCGAGGGGGACACCAGCGCCCAGAGCGCCGGGCCCGGTGGAGTGCGCAGCCGACCCGAGGTGTGCGTGCGCCGGGCCGGTCCCGGTGTGCGGCACGCGCAGCATCCAGGCCATCGCGGCCATACCGGCCGCGTGCGGCAGCCGGTGGGTCATCGCCGCCCTCCTCCCGGCCTCCCGGCGGCCGACAGGCAGGAGAAACCACACCGCGCCGGCGGTGAAGACACCGCCGGCGACGGTAGCGGGCCCCGCGCGGACGTCGATCCACGGCATCGCCGCCATGGACACGGCCATGGCGGCGGCCAGCAGCCGGTCCACCCGGACACGGAACCCGGTCCCAGGGGACCCGATGCCCCGTGCCGGCCCATGCAGGAGCACCGCCACAAACAGCAGCGTCAGCAGGCCGTGGACCAGGACGACGGGCGTGCTCATGCCGGGTCCCGTGCCCGGTCAGGCGCTGGGGCGCGGTGCCCGCAGGTGGGCGCGCTCCGCCAGTTCCTTCTCGTCGACCAGTTCCAGCATGGGCTTGCCCGGAGCACACATCATGGTCACCACGAACCGGGTCCGCGCGTCGGAAAGCGCGTTGCCGTCCTGGTAGTGGATGGCGTCTCCGCCGGGCTCCCAGAAGGTGTCGCCCGCCTCCACCACGCGCTCGGGCTCGCCCTCGAGCTCGAAACGGACCGCGCCTTCGACGACGTAGCCGAAGGCGGGGCCGGAGTGCCGGTGCGGGGGCGTACCCGGGTCGCCCGGCTCCCACTCGACGAGAATGGTCATCGCCGACGCCCCCTCTGGGACGGTGATCGGTGCGGCGTCCTGGAGCACCTTCGCCGCCGTCATCCAGCCGGCGGTCCCCTCGTGGTCGCCGTGCCCGTGGTGGCCGTGGTGGCCGTGGGCGGAATGGTCGTGTGCTGTCGTGTTGTCCGACACTGTGTTGCACCTTCCGTAGGCGTGAACATCGTTCGTCACTGGTGACCGGGGACTGAGCGCAGGTGTGACAAGCGGCCTCCTCACATAGTCCTGTCACCCGTCGACCGCGGTCTTCCGGAGCATGGGGCGGGCAGCTGTCCGGGGGCAAATCTGGCGGATCGGGCGCGACGATTGCCACCGTGTGACCGGGGATCGCGAAAGAGATAGCGTGAGCGGATGCGGCCCGCAGCGCGTACCTTTCCCCTTCGCGCGTAGCATGTAGGGCGCAAAGCCAGAAGGGACGACCCATGCGCGCTGGCGCCCACCCCGACGCGTTCGACCACGGTCTCGACAACTTCCTCTCGGCCAGACCCCGGTTGTTCGGCATCGCGTACCGCATCCTCGGCAGTGCCGTCGAGGCCGAGGACATCGTCCAGGACGCCTGGCTGCGATGGCAGAACACCGACCGCGCGCAGATCCACGAACCAGCCGCTTTCCTGACCACGGTCACCACCCGGCTCGCGATCAACCTGGCCCAGTCCGCGCGGGTACGCCGGGAGTCCTACGTCGGGCCTTGGCTCCCCGAACCGGTCGACACCACCCAGGACCCGCACCTGGGGGCGGAACGCGCCGAGGCAGTCGAGCTGGCGGTGCTGTTGCTGATGGAGAAGCTCAACCCGATCGAACGCGCCGCCTACGTGCTGCGGGAGGCGTTCGACTACCCCTACCAGCGGGTCGCCGACATCCTGGAGACCAGCGACGCGAACGCTCGACAGCTGGTCAGCCGGGCGCGCAAGCACCTGGGTGCCAAGCGCAAGGAGCGCGTCAGCCCCGCGGCCCACCGGCGTCTGCTCGAAGGCTTCCTCTCCGCCGCGCGCACGGGAGATCTCTCCACCCTGGAGGACCTGCTGACCTCGGACGTCGTCAGCTATTCGGACGGTGGCGGCATCCGCGGCGCGTCCAGGATCCCCGTCATCGGCCGCGATCACGTCTCGCGTTACCTGGCTGCCTTCGCCCCGCGGTTCTGGCCCGATGCCGAGACCCGGTTCGTCGAGGCCAACGGCCGGCCCGCCGTGCTCGTCGCACGGGACCACGCCCCGGTGGCCCTTTTGTGTGTGGACGCGTCCGAGGCCGGCATCGAGCGCATCATGTGGGTGATGAACCCGGTCAAGCTGAACCCCTACGTCCTGTCCCTGGGGGCCTGACCGCCCCCCCCTGCTCGCCGTCCCCTGGTGTCTGACCCGCCGGTCCGCCGCACGCCCCGGGCCCGGCCCGCCGCACCGGCCAGGGCGGTTCACCACGGGAACCACAGGTCGGCGTCGACGGTCTCCTCCTTGCGGGCGGCGAATCCGGACAGGTCGCTCTTGACCCCGTGCTGCGGGGGCAGGGCCGCGACCACCGCATGGTCGGCCCGCGCGGCCCGACCGGTGCTCTCCCCCGGCGCGTCGCGGAAGTACTCGGCGTTCACGGACCGGTACTGCGCCCACTGTGCCGGCAGGTCGTCCTCGTGAATGACGGCCTCGACCGGGCAGACCGGCTCGCAGGCGTGGCAGTCGACGCACTCCCAGGGATTGATGTACAGCGTCCGCTCGCCCTCGTAGATGCAGTCGACCGGGCACTCGATCACACACGCCCGGTCCTTGACGTCGACACACGGCTCCGCGATGACGTAGGTCATCGTCCCCACCTCCCCTTCGCCGGCCGGCCTTGCGGGTCGCACGGCCTTCGTGCGCCCGGCCGGCATGCGGTATGACCGGCCCGACCGCCGGGATGTGACACCGACAGGCGGGCCCGGGCCGGGGCGGCGGTGTCACAAACCGTCACTCCACCTGGTCGTAGCAGGCGACCACCCCGAGCGATGGGAGCAATCGTGGTTGCCACCGAACAACGTCTTTCCACCACAGTGCTGGTGATCGGCACCGGCGGAGCGGGCCTGCGCGCGGCCATCGAGCTGGCCGAGTCCGGCGTCGATGTCCTCGCCGTCGGCAAGCGCCCCAAGGAAGACACCCACACCTCTCTCGCCGCCGGCGGGATCAATGCGGCCCTGGCCACGATGGACCCCGAGGACACCTGGCAGCAGCACGCCGCCGACACCCTCAAGGAGAGCTACCTCCTCGGCGACCCCCGCACCGCCGAGATCGTCACCCGGGGAGCCGCCCTCGGCATCGACGACCTGGAGCGCTACGGCATGGCCTTCGCCCGGGAGGAGGACGGCCGGATCTCCCAGCGCTTCTTCGGCGCCCACAAGTTCCGCCGCACCGCCTTCGCGGGCGACTACACGGGCCTGGAGATCCAGCGCACGCTCATCCGGCGCGCGAACCAGCTGGACATACCGGTGCTCGACAACGTCTACATCACCCGTCTCCTGGTCCACGACGGCGCCGTCTTCGGCGCCTACGGCTTCGGCCTTGCCGACGGAAGGCGCTACCTCGTACACGCGGACGCCGTCATCCTCGCGGCCGGCGGCCACACCCGGATCTGGCGGCGCACCTCCTCACGGCGCGACGAGAACACCGGCGACTCCTTCCGGCTGGCCGCGGAGGCCGGAGCCCGGCTGCGCGACCCGGAACTCGTCCAGTTCCACCCCTCCGGCATCATCGAGCCGGAGAACGCGGCCGGGACCCTGGTGAGCGAGGCAGCCCGCGGCGAGGGCGGCATCCTGCGCAACGCGCTCGGCGAGCGGTACATGAACCGCTACGACCCCGTACGCATGGAGCTGTCCACCCGCGACCGGGTCGCCCTCGCCTCCTACACCGAGATCAAGGAGGGCCGCGGCACGCCCAACGGCGGGGTGTGGCTCGACGTCTCCCACCTGCCCCGGCAGACCATCATGAACCGGCTTCCCCGCGTCTACCAGACACTGCTGGACTTGCAGATGCTGGACATCACCCGGGATCCCATCGAGGTCGCGCCCACCGCGCACTACTCGATGGGCGGTGTGTGGGTCCGCCCCGAGGACCACAGCACCGACGTGCGCGGCCTGTACGCCATCGGTGAGGCCTCCAGCGGCCTGCACGGCGCCAACCGGCTCGGCGGCAACAGCCTCATCGAGTTGCTGGTGTACGGCCGCATCACCGGACAGGCGGCCGCTGCCTACTCGGAGTCCCTTACCGCGCAGCCGCGCTCGGCCGCTGCGGTGGCCGAGGCGCGTGCGGAGGTCGACGCCCTGCTCGCCGCGGACGGACCTGAGAACGTGCGCGCTCTGCAGCGTGCGATCCGCAACACCATGACCGAGCACGCGGGCGTGGTCCGCCACGAGGAGGGGCTGCGCACCGGGCTGGCGGAGCTGGATGCCATCGACAAGCGCATGGAGAACGTCGGCGTCCATCCGGACATCGCGGGCTTCCAGGACCTCGCCCACGCCTTCGACCTCAAGTCGTCGGCACTGGCGGCGCGGGCCACACTGGAAGCGGCGCTCGAGCGGCGCGAGACGCGCGGATGCCACAACCGCAGCGACTACCCCAACATGGATCCCGCGCTGCAGGTGAACCTCGTCTGGTCCCCGACCGACGGCATCACCCGCGAGCCCATCAGCCCTGTCCCCGACGAGATCGCGGCTCTGATGGAGGACGTCTCGACGGACGGAAAGCTCGTCGAATAGGAATCACCCTGCCCGGGAGAAGATTTCCGGAATTTCGAGAAAGGTGTCACAGCGCCGATCAGTTCCCGGTCATACCTCGTTCAAGCGCCAGATGAGAATGAGTGAAAGGAACGTCCCCATGAAGGTCGTAGTGATCGGCGGCACCGGGCTGATCGGCTCGAAGGTCGTCAGCAAGCTCAACGAACACGGCCACGAGGCGGTGGCGGCCGCCCCGAACACCGGCGTCAACACGCTGACGGGCGAGGGCCTGGCCGAGGTGCTGGAGGGCGCGGCCGTCGTGATCGACGTCTCCAACTCGCCCTCCTTCGCGGACGACGCCGTCATGGAGTTCTTCCGTACCTCCACCACCAACCTCCTCAAGGCTGAGGCGAACGCCGGGGTCACCCACCACGTCGCCCTGTCGGTGGTGGGTACGGAACGGCTCCAGGAGAGCGGCTACTTCCGTGCCAAGCAGGCGCAGGAGGAACTGATCAAGGCCTCCGGGATCCCGTGGTCGATCGTGCATGCCACGCAGTTCTTCGAGTTCATGAAGGGCATCGCCGAGTCGGCAACCGAGGGTGACACGGTCAAGCTGGCCCCGGTGAAGATCCAGCCCGTCTATTCGGACGACGTCGCCGCCACTGTGGGCCGCACCGCCGTGGGCACGCCGGTCAACGGTGTGGTCGAGGTGGCCGGTCCCGACACCTTCGAGCTGGACGAGCTGATCCGCAAGGGCCTGGCCGCCAAGAACGACCCGCGTACGGTCGTCGCCGACGTGCACGCCCCGTACTTCGGGGCCGAGTTGCAGGAGACCACGCTGCTTCCCGGCCCGGACGCCCGCATCGGCGAGACCCGTTTCACCGACTGGCTCGCCCAGCAGCAGTAGGCGCGTCTTCCGGGGCATGTCGTTCCACGTCCCGTGGAACGACATGCCTAATTTTTGTACGGCGCAGTACATCAGCCGGCGCGCATGGCCGATTCCGCATCCACGCCGCTGCAAAGTGCTCCAAAAGCACTGTCACAGCGTCCTTGGTCCCTCGGTCGTTGAGGGGGAAACGATCGCCGGGTCTGTGAGCGCCTCGTGGCCGCATTCCGACAACCCGGGCCCCGGAGGAATGGAGTCAGAGGGACATGTATCCAGAGGCACCTCCCGCGGACAGGAACCTCGCCGAGGCCGTCACCACCTTCGTGGAACTGCGGCCCCGGCTCTTCGGTATCGCCTACCGCGTCCTGGGCAGCGTGACGGAAGCCGAGGACGTCGTGCAGGAGGCTTGGCTGCGCTGGCAGCGGACCGACCGTTCGGCGGTGGTCAGCCCTGCGGCGTTCCTGTCGACCACGACGACGAGGCTGGCCATCAACGTGGCACAGTCCGCCCGCGTGCGTCGCGAGACCTACATCGGGCCCTGGCTGCCCGAGCCCATCGACACCAGCATCGACCCGGTGGCCGGCGCTGAACGTGCCGAGGCCCTGGAACTCGCCCTGCTCCTCGTGCTGCAGAAGCTCACACCCACCGAACGGGCCGCCTACGTGCTGAGGGAGGCCTTCGAGTACGACTACTCGGAGATCGCGGAGATACTGCGCCTCACCCCGGTCAACGCCAGGAAGATCGTAAGCAGGGCGCGCAAGCACCTCACGGACGACGCGCGGGACAGTGTCGACATCCAGGAGCACCGCAGACTGCTCGATGCTTTCGTCGCGGCCGCCCAGGAAGGGGACGTGGCCTCGCTGGAAGCGCTCCTGACGCCCGACGCGGTCAGTCTGTCCGACGGCAACGGGCTGCGCGGCGCGGCCCGCGTACCCGTGGTCGGTCGTGCCCGGGTGGCGAACCTGTCGACCGCCTCGTCACGCTTCTGGCCGACGGCCGAGATCGCACCCGTGCAGGCCAACGGACGCGCCGGGGTTCTGCTGTACCGGGACGGCCGGCCCGCCACCTTCATGACCATCACCGCCACACGGCGGGGGATCCACCAGGTTCTGTGGCTGTTCACCTCCGACAAGATCGCCGCCTTCCTCGGATCCCGCGCCCACTGCGCGCCCCTGCCCTCGCGTCCCGTGGACGCCTAGGCACGTGAGCTCACCGGGGAAGGGAACGGTTCCAGCTACGCAGCTTGTCGGGGTTGAGAACGGCCCAGACCTGAACGACCAGCGAGTCCGCGATGTCGAGGGTCAGCACGGCGGCGACCTGGTCGTCGCACCGGGCGACGAGGCCGGTGCGCCCGTTGACCGATCCAGTGCACAGCGTCACACGCCGCTGTCCAGCCAGCAGGACCAACAGGCTGCGGGCGACCTGCTCGTCGCCGCGGACGGGCCGGGTCAGCGCCCGGATCTTGCCGCCGCTGTCGAAGAAGGCCGTCGCATCGGGGGCCAGCAGCGACCGCAGACGGGGGCCGTCCTGAACGCTGCACGCCTGCCGCACGGCAACAGTGATCTCATGCTCGCGACGCGCCGACACAGGCCGCGCTCGCCGAGCACCCACACTCAACAGGGCCCGCTCGACCGGTTCCACGTCCTCGTCGCACAACGCCCGCAGGGCCTGGATGTCCCGTTCCACCCCACCGCGCCGGGCCGACGCCGGTCGCATCAGACACGCCTCGTCCACGACCTGGATGAGCCAGTGGCGGGGGGACGGCATCCGGACCCGCTCCGGATCGGTAAGGCGGTACCACCGCCGGTAGGCCTCGTCGACGACGCGTTCGGCCGCGACGCGGCTGCCGAGCGCGCGGCAGGCGATGTCCAGCAGGTGCCGCCGTTCGTCGAGCGACTCGGCGAGCGGTACCGCGGAAACGACATGATCCAAGGAGCGACCCCCCACGCCGACGAGATTGCGGAGCCGCAGCCGCCGCGACGGCATGACTCAGACGTTACCTGCCCCCGTCCGTACCCGGCTGGTCGACCGGCCTGATCAAGACAGAAGCTGCGGCATGATTTCACAACACACCGATGATGTGCCACTTAGTGTCACGTCTCCATCGGTGCAGAGGCGCCCGACGGGTCCGCCATCCGCAGCTGGGCGGGGGGCGGATGCGGCAGGGCCGCGCGGTCACGGGCCCGCAGTCCGTCGAACGCGATCTCCAGGAAGCGTTCCCACGCCCGCGGTTCACGGTCCAGCAGCGGCTGGGCGGTCTGGTGGATGCCGCCGAGGAGCAGCACGATGTCGGTACCGGTGATGTCACCGCGGACGGCTTCCTGTTCTCTGGCCCGGGCGGTGAGGTCCTCGACCGTGTCGCAGAGCCGGTCGATCGCCTCGCGTACGTTCGCGTGCTGCAGCGAGGGCCGGCCGATGACCTCGCAGAACGCACGGTCGGCGGCGAGCAGGCCGATTCCGTGTCCCATGAAGTCCTTCAGCGCACGGCCGGCGTCATCGGCGCGCAGGAGCCGGTCCGCCGTCTCGAGCAGCCGGTCGAGCAGCTGCATCATGATCGCCGCGAGAAGGTCGTCCTTCGTCGGGAAGTGCCTGAACACCGTGCCCTTGGCGACGCCGGCCCGCTGGGCAATCGTGTGCATCGACACATCCACCCCGCATTCGGCGAAGGCCTCGGTGGCCGCTCGTAGGAGCAGCCGCCGATTGCGCACGCTGTCTGCCCTGGCCTGCACTGCCGCAGTTCTCCCGGCCATGACGCCTCCTCTACGTGTCACAACATTAACGCTGACATGACTCGCGGGTCATTTTCAGTGTTCCTCTGGCACAACGTGCCCCCCGGTCACCCTCTCGGGCCGCCCTGTCCTGTCCTCGCACACGACACGGCCTGCCCGTCTCACCCCCCACTACCCCTTTCGGAGTTGTCATGATTTCCGTTCTCGACCCCAAGGTCGTCCTTGTCACCGGCGCCTCGTCCGGCATCGGCAGGGCGACCGCACTGGCGCTGTCGAAGGCGGGGGCCACGGTGGCCGTCGGTGGCCGCAGGACCGACCGGCTCGAAGCACTGGCGCAGGAAGCGCCCGGAGAGATCCTCGTCCTGGACATGGACGTGAGCGACCCCGAGTCGGTACGCAAGGCCGTCGACCGGACCGTCGAACGCTTCGGCACCCTCGACATCGTCGTGAACAACGCCGGCATCATGCTCACCGGCCCCGTCCTTGACGCCGATCCTGCGGAATGGACCCGCATGGTGGAGACCAACCTGCTGGGATCCATATACACGGTGCACGCCGCGCTGCCCCACCTGCTGCGTTCCCGCGGCGCGGTGGTCCAGATCTCCTCCACCTCGGGCCGTATCTCCTCGGCCGGCGCCGCGGTCTACTCCGCCACCAAGTTCGGCGTCAACGCCTTCGCCGAGGCGCTGCGCCAGGAGGTGACCGAGCAGGGGGTCCGCGTCGTCGTCGTGGAGCCGGGCTTGGTGTCGACCGAGTTGGCCGACCACATCACGGACCCCACCGGGCGTGCCGCGGTCAAGGCCATGGCCGAGTCGATGCGGACCCTTCAGCCGGAAGACATCGCGGCCGCGGTGGTCTACGCCGTCACACAGCCCGACCACGTCGCGGTCAACGAGATCCTCGTACGCCCCACCGACCAGTCCCGCTGATCGCCCTGATCACCCGCGGGCGGCAACCGCCGCCCCGCACCCCCTTTTTGCAGCCGAGTACGGGCACGCCGGCCGTCACAGTCGGGCGCCCCGCACGGTCTGAGCTTCGGGAGGCACAAGGCGTGCCTCTGCCCGTACCTCGGCTGAGAGGCAAGCATGAACACGCGCATCGTTACCGTGGCCGAAGGAAAGCAGCTCACGCGCTCCGTGGCGATCGGTACACACCGCCTGACAGCCGACGAGCCGGAGCCCGTCGGCAGCGACACCGGCCCCACCCCGGGCGAACTCCTCCTGGCCGCGCTCGGAGCGTGCACGTCCATGGCGGTGCGGGCCTACGCGCAGCGTCACGAATGGCCGCTGGACCGGGTGGACGTTGCGGTCCGCTTCGGCGCACAGGGGCAGGTCGTCAAGAACATCGGGCTCGTCGGGGAGTTGACCCCCGCGCAGCGGGACCAGCTCCTGGCGGTCGCGGGACGCTGTCCTGTCCATCGGCTGCTGACCAAGGACGTCACGATCATCACGGTGCCTACTCTGCTCGCGGAGCCCGCACCGCTGCCGTGACGCGTCAGGCTCACACAAGAACGCGGGTGCGGGGTCCGGCCGTGAAGCCGGACCCCGCACCCCGCGTCCGTCAGGCGCGGGCCTCCGGCGCTCCGGCGGTCGCCTGCGCCGCCTCGTTGATCAGACGGGCCACGTCACCGGGGCGCGAGACGCTGACCGCGTGGGAGGCGGAGACCTTCATGACCGAGGCCCCGGCCCGCTCGGCCATGTAGGTCTGCACCTGCGGGGGGATGTTCCGGTCCCCGTCCGCCACCAGCACCCAGGAGGGAATGTCCCGCCACGCGGGCGCGGACGCGCCCTCCGCCAGCGCGGCATCGGCCACCGGCCGCTGTGTCGCGGCCATGACGGCCGTGGTCTCCTCGGAGACGTCAGCGGCGAACTGGTTGTGGAACTTGGCCTGTTCGATGTACAGGTCCATGACCTGTCTGCCGTCGGGCAGCGTCACCGGCACGGGCCGGAGCGTGTCGCCGAGGGTGCTGCCGGGGAACTTGCCCGACAGGGTGACAGCACTCTCGCCCTCCTCCGGCAGGAACGCCGCGACGAAAACGAGCGCCTTGACCTCGGGCAGTCCCTTGGCCGCGTTGCTGATGACGGATCCGCCGTAGGAATGGCCGACAAGGACGACGGGGCCCTCGACGGACGTCACGATCTGCCGGACGTAGTCGGCGTCGGTGGTCAGTCCGCGGAGCGGATTGGCGACGGCGATCACCGGATAGTCGTGCGCGAGCAGCTTGTCGACGACGCCGTTCCAGCTGGAGGCGTCCGCGAACGCGCCGTGTACGAGGACGATGGTGGGCTTGTGTGCACTCATGGAAAATGGCCTTTCGACGTGCCGGGGGAATGTGGTCGCGTGTGCGGTGTCAGTCGGTTCGGAGAACCTTGCGCAGCACGTGGATGGCCTGCTCGATCGCGGCGGTCGACGCCTGGGTGCCGCGGACCGTGTTCAGCATCATGAAGTCGTGAAGGGAGGCGTTGTAGCGGATGCTGGTCGTCGGCACACCGGCGTGGACGAGCTTGCGGGCGTAGGCCTCGCCCTCGTCGCGCAGCACGTCGTTCTCGTCGACGACGACGAGCGCCGGCGGCAGGTCCCGGAGGTCTTCCAGCGTCGCCCGCAACGGCGAGGCGGTGATCTGGGCGCGGTCGGCGGGGTCGGTGGTGTAGGCGTCCCAGAACCATTCCATGGCCTTGGCCGTCAGATGCGGGCCGTGTGCGAAGGTCCGGTAGCTCTCGGTGTCCTGGGCCGCGTCGGTGACGGGGTAGTACAGCGACTGGTGCACGAAGGCCACGTCGCCCCGCTGCTTGGCCATATGGGTCAGCGCGGCGGTCATGTTGCCGCCGACCGAGTCACCGGCGACGGCCAGGCGGGAGGCGTCGAGGCCTTCGCCGGCGCCCTCGGTGGTGATCCACCGGGCGGTCGCGTAGGCCTGCTCGATGGCGACCGGGTACTTGGCCTCCGGGGAGCGGTCGTACTCGACGAAGACCAGGGCGGCGTTCACCCCGACGGTCAGCTCGCGCACGAGCCGGTCGTGCGTGCCGGCGTTGCCGAGGATCCAGCCTCCGCCGTGCACGTAGAGGATGACGGGCAGGGGGCCAGAGCTGCCGACGGGCTTGAGGATGCGCACCCGCACGTCGCCGACCTCCGCCGGAACAGTGATCCACTTCTCGTCCACGTCGGGCTTCTCGATGGGCTGCGCCTGCACGTCGTCGAGCAGCTTGCGCGCGCCCTCGACCCCGAGCTCGTACAGCAGCGGCGGCTTGGCGGTCGCGTCGGCGAAATCCTGCGCGGCGGGCTCGAGAACGATGTCGCTCATGGTGTGTTCCTTCTCTTGCGCTTAAGGAGGACTTTTCACACCATGGGACCAGGCCCGCAGGAGATGTGTGACACCAAAAGGTCCCGGGCAGTCGAGCGGCGCCCGGGACCGGAGCAGGGGCTAGGAGCAATACCGGTGATTTAGGGATCTTTCCTGCGAGTCGGGTGCGCTCTGGTCGGCTTGGAGATGGTGATGGTTGGTGTCTCGGGGCTGGGTGGCCGCTGGT
>NZ_LMWH01000282.1 GCF_001507435.1 Streptomyces sp. NRRL F-5122 | reverse complement strand
GTGGTGGTCACGTTGCGATGCCACCGCTGCCGATGTGGACCGGCTCTGGCAATCGTTTCTGCGGCGATTCGATCTTGAACACACCTTCAGAATGATCAAGCAGACCCTTGGCTGGACCGCTCCGAAACTCCGCGACCCGACCGCGGCAGACCGCTGGACCTGGCTGATCATCGCCGCCTATACCCAACTCCGCCTCGCCCGGCCCCTGGCCGAAGACCTCCGTCGGCCATGGGAACGGCCGGCACGACATGGACGCTTCACACCCGCGCGCGTCCGCCGAGGATTTCGCCGCCTCCACAGGAAGACCCCTCAGCCAGCCCGCGCACCGAAATCCGGCACGGCAGGCCCCGGTCGGCCAGCAGGCTCGAAGAACAAGCGCCGAGCCCGCGAGCACCCCGTCGGAAAACAAAACAAAGCAGACACTGCGAAGCCCGCCTCAAAGCGGCAGGCAGCATAAACGCCAAGCTAAGAACTCGCAGAAGAACAACATGCGGGCGAGCATCGCGCTGACCTGGGACGCCAAGTCCCAGAGCCCACAAGTTAATTCTCTGCAAGTCCTTCGCTCGACAGCGAACAGCAACACCCGGGCCACCCCACTGGTACTCAGGAGCCTCCCAGGCCGACTCACCTTCGTTTCCCCGCCCTACTGCTGAGGTTTTGTTGGTTCTGGGGCCGTTGGGATGGATGGTCAGGCTGGTGTGTGTGAGGAAGGATCACAGGGTTGCTCGCTGGACCAGATTCGGTGGATGCCGCGTTCGGCTGCGTCTGTGTCGCGGTCCCGTGCACGATCTGAATGCCACCTACCCGGGACGTGATCCGCACCGGGCTGGTCCCGCACTCCAGGCATCACGGTTGGTACTACCTGCCCGACGAAGTGGGCCAGATTCAAGATCAGCGATCAGGCCCGCCACCTGGGTGGATGGCTTTTCGTCACCCTCAATACTCCAGGATCCGGGTACGCGCCGCCTGGCCCTTGCCCGTGAGCTTGTGAGGCGCCCGAGGGCGTGTCGTAGCTTCCATACGCCACAGATTGGGCTTGACAGCCCAATCTCGGGTGTTGTTGACTCTGTGAAGTGGGCTACCGAGCCCACAAGAGTGCTCGGCCCGACCCGGGCTCGGCGACTACTCGCACAGCTACCGGAGGATGATCCGTTATGTCGCGACCGAACGTGGCCCCTCTCGACGACTCAGACGTATCACCAGTCGTCAACCGGCCTCGCCAGGGCAGAACGCTCCGGCTGGCATTCGCAGCTGCGCTCGTCTCCCTGGTGGCCTCATTTGCCGCGTCGGCCGCACCGATCCCCCTGTTCAACACCTACCGGGCTGAGGATGGGTTCACCAACGCCGGCATCTCGCTGGCCTTCGTCACCTACTCCGTCGGCATTATCGCCGCACTGCTGGTGCTGGGACGGCTGTCCAGTCACCTAGGGCGACGGCGCACCGCGATCGCCAGCCTCGGCCTGCTCCTGCTCGGCTGTCTGCTGCTGCTGAACGTGCACGACATCGGCACTCTGTTGGCGGGTCGGCTCCTGATGGGCGTCGGTACGGGGTTGGCCAGCAGCAGCCTTACCTCCTACATCGTCGACGCCGCGCCCACCAGGCCGGCATGGCTGGCCTCCGTCGCTTCCAGCCAGGGACCCATGCTCGGCCTCACCCTCGGCGCCATCACCGCCGGCGCCCTCGTCCAATTCGCCCCCTGGCCACGCCACCTCATATACCTGGTGTGCGCCGGTCTCCTCGTACTGTCTGCAGCACTCATCGTCATCAGCCCGGAAACCACGAAGCCGACGCCGGGCGCTTGGCGATCACTGCTGCCTCGGGTCCGCGTACCGGCTCGGGTCAGGCGTCTGCTCCCTGTCGCGGCCACGGTGTTCGTGACCACCTATGCGACCGGTGCTTTCTACCAGTCCTTCATGCCTGCGCTGGTCGAAGATCAACTCCACACCCGCAGCCCGCTCATCCTCGGACTGGTATTCGCCGCCTACATGGCCCCCAGCGTTCTCGGCGCTCCCATCGGCGGCCGATTCACACCAGCGGCAGCCCAACGCATCGGCATGGTCATCGTCCTGATCGGATGGATCGGCATCATTGCAGCCATGGTCATCGGCGCACTGCCGTTGTTCATCGCTGCAACCATCGTCACCGGCATCGGTCAAGGCATCGCCGTCAGCGCCGCCACTCGCGGCCTGCTGCACGGCAGCACCCTGGCCGACCGGGCGCCGATCTTCAGCGCAATCTACCTCCTCTGCTACAGCGGCGCCGCTTTCATCAGCCTCATCTTCGGCCAGCTCTCGAACGTCTTCTCGCTGCCACAGATCGCGCTCGGATACGGCACCCTTGCCGTTATCGCCACCCTGTTCACTGTCTTCGCTGCACGCAACCCGCGTACTGACCTGACCAGCCAAGGGTGAGTAATCACATGACGAACCTCACCGTCAGAGCAATGCCGACGTGCCATGCCGTCGCGTCGGAGCCTCCACCGTCCTCCCCCAGCCTTCGCAGGTACCCCCAGCATCCTGCGCAGCGCGAGCCTCGGCCTCGCACCCCGACGAACCCACAGCGTCCCGACATGGCGTGAGCTCGTACGCGCTCAGGCCTCCGGACTGGTCGCCGCCAACCCCTTCCACGTGGTCACCGTAGCGTTGACCAGGCTGTACACCTTCGTGGTCACGGAGATGGCACACGCACCGTCTACATCCTCGGGCGTCATCACCCATCCCACCGCAGCCCGAACCACCCACCGCATCAAAATCCTCAAGAACGCGCCACAGACACCCTGGATGAACGCCCATGTAGAGAGGCTCATACTTCCGCCACCAGGGCCGAGTGCTCCAACCGGCTGCTCTTCTATAAGGAGCAGCACCAGCAATGGGTCCTCACCCAGTACGCCGAGGACTGCAACAACTCACGCTCCCACCGTGCGCTGCAGCTTCGCGTCCCCTCCGGCGGCCCCGACGTCATCGCCCCTCCCCGCCCAACGAATCCACCGCCTCACTGACTCACTCACGGGTACTGCAATGCCAGCTAAAAAAGATCACGTCAGACGTCGGAGGCCGAGGTCAGGCGGCTACGGGACTCGGGGACCCTACAGACCTGGCGCAGCGCATGGCTGGCGGAGGAGCTGACCTTCGGGGCGGTGCTGGTGCAACTGGAGGACCGCGACCTCATGCCGTTGATCTTCAACGATGCGGAGGAGCTGAACTTCGTCGGGATCCTGGCTGGGGGTCGGCGCGGAGAACATGTGGTGCGGTGCGTCACTGCCAAGGCGTGGTCGGATCCGCGCCGTGGGTTTCCCGTCACGGGTGTGTTCCGCGGGTGAATTCGCGCAGGACGTAAGGCAGGATGCCGCCGTGTCGGTAGTGAGTCCGCTCGCGGGGCGTGTCTAGGCGTACCGCCGCTCGAAATGTCCGGGTGTCCGCGCGTACTAGCACTGTGGGAGCGGCTCCGTTGTCATCGCAGTCGTCCTCGAGGGCGTCGGGGAGGCCGAGGATGTCGTAGACCTCCTCTCCGGTGAGTCCGAGTGCGGTGACGCTGTCGCCCGGTAGGAATTGGAGCGGCAGGATGCCCATGCCCACCAGGTTCGACCGATGGATGCGTTCGAAGGACTCGGCCAGCACGGCGCGCACGCCCAGCAAGGCCGGGCCCTTGGCCGCCCAGTCCCGGGAGGAGCCGGTGCCGTACTCCTTGCCGGCCAGCAGGATGTGCGGGATGCCGGCGGCGCGGTAAGCGGCAGCCGCCTCATGGATGGTGGTGACCGCTCCGTTCGCCGTGAAGTCGCGGGTGAATCCGCCTTCGATTCCCGGGACGAGCCGGTTACGCAGCCGGATGTTGGCGAGTGCACCGCGCATCATGACCTCGTGGTTGCCGCGGCGCGAGGCGTATGTGTTGAGTCGTGCACGCGGTGTGCCGTGCGCGGTGAGGTAACGGCCCGCCGGGCTCTGCACGGGAATGGCACCGGCCGGCGAGAGGTGGTCGGTGGTCACTGAGTCGCCGAGGCTGGCCAGCACCCGCGCGCCCTGGATGTCGTCCATCGGCTCGGGCGTGTCACCCACGCCGTCCAGGAACGGGGGATGGAGCAGATACGTGGAGTTGTCGAGCCAGTCGAAGAGTTCGTCCGCCGGAGCGTCAAGTGCCGCCCAGCGAGCGTCGCCTGTAAAGACGTCCGCGTAGGCGCGGACGAACATGTCCGGTGTGAGCGCGGTTTCGACGACCTCCCGGATCTCGTTGGCGGTCGGCCAGATGTCCCGCAGGAAAACGGGGTGCCCGTTATGGTCGAGGCCGAGGGCTTCGGCGGTCAGATCGGTGTCTACGGTGCCGATCAGGGCGTATGCCACGACAAGCGGGGGTGAGGCGAGGAAGTTCATGCGTGCCTCGGGGTGGATGCGGCCCTCGAAGTTGCGGTTGCCGGACAGCACCGCGGCAACGTTGAGGCCCTGTTCGCGCACCGCTTCGGACACTCCGTCTGCCAGCGGCCCCGAGGCTCCGATGCAGGTCATGCATCCGTAGCCGGTCAGGTGGAAGCCCAGCTTCTCCAGGTACGGCGTCAGGCCCGCGGCGTCCAGGTAGTCCATGACGACGCGGGAGCCGAGCGACAGGCTGGTCTTCACCCAGGGCTTGGTCCGCAGTCCGCGTTCGACGGCGTTACGGGCGAGCAGGCCCGCGCCGACCATCACCGACGGATTGGCGGTGTTGGTACAGGAGGTGATCGCGGCGATCACAACGGCTGCATCCAGGAGGCGGCCATCGGGGCTGTGGGAATCGTCCCCTGCCGGTACGGGCCGCGTAGCACTCCCCCGCTCAGCGGTGCCGGATCGTTCGCGCAACGTGTCGCGTACCCGGGTGAGCGGCACGCGGTCCTGAGGGCGGCTCGGGCCTGCCAGGGACGGCACAACAGTAGAGAGATCGAGCCGGAGTGCCTCGGTATAGCGCGGCGGCGCGTCCGGACGGTGCCACAGCCCCTGTTCTTTCGCATAGGCCTCGACGAGGGCGACGTGCTTGGGCGCTCTGCCGGTGAAACGCAGGTAGCGCAGGGTCTCGTCATCGATCGGGAAATACCCGCAGGTCGCCCCATACTCAGGGGCCATGTTGGCCAGGGTGGCCCGGTCGGCCAAGGAGAGGCGAGCGGCTCCGTGGCCGTGGAACTCCACGAATTTGCCCACCACACCGTGCTCGCGCAGGAGTTCTGTAACGGTGAGGACCAGGTCGGTGGCGGTGGCGCCCTCGGGCAGTTCGCTGTCCAGCCGGACGCCGACCACGGGAGGGATCAGCATCGATAGGGGCTGGCCGAGCATGGCTGCCTCGGCCTCGATGCCGCCGATGCCCCAGCCCAGGGTGCTGAGGCCGCCGATCATCGTCGTGTGGGAGTCGGTGCCGAGGCACAGGTCGGGAAACGCCCAGCCGTGGCGGGTCACGACCACGCGGGCCAGGTACTCGAGGTTGACCTGGTGCATGATGCCGGTGCCGGGCGGCACGACTGCCACGTCGCGCAGCACATCGCGCCCCCACTTCAGGAAGCGGAATCGCTCGGCGTTGCGCTCGTACTCGAGCGCAACGTTGCGCTCGACCGCGTCGGGACGACCCGCTATGTCCGCGACGACCGAGTGATCGACCGTCAATTCGACGGGGATGACCGGGTTGACGCGCGCCGGGTCGCCACCGCGTTCTGCCACCGCCGCACGCAGCGCGGCGAGGTCGGCGAGGGCCGGCACCCCGTTCGTGTCATGCAGGAACGCGCGTGCCGGATGGACGTCGACGGCCCGTGCGAAGGAGTCCGCGCGCCCCCAGCCGAGCAGTGACTCGACCTGATCGGACGTCACCTGGCCCCAGTGTGCGTGGCGCAGCAGGTTCTCCAGCAGGACCTTGATCGAGTACGGCCAGGCCGCCGGGGCGATGCCGGAGATCCGTTGGACGGAGTACCGCTCACCACCGAGGGTGAGCGTGCCCGCGGTGCCGAAGTCGTCGGACCCGTATCTCAGCTTGTCCACCCGCTCTGCTCCCTCCTGCTTCCCGTCTCCCGGACAGGGGCGGTTCCATTATTGACAACATATGTTGCATGTAACTAGCGTAACAATGCAGCAGATGCTGCAAACTTGACCCAAGGAGAGGAGCCGCCATGGATGCGGCAACCTGGGGACTCATCACCGCGACTTTCGTCGCCTGCTTCGTGGAAATGGTCGAAGCGACGACGATCGTCATGGCGATGGGCTACACCCGAAGCTGGCGCTCGGCACTCACCGGAGTGGCCGCCGCCCTGGCAGTACTCGCCGTGGTCACATCGATCGCCGGTTATGCGCTCGGGCGCTGGTTCCCCGAAGCCGCGTTGCAACTGGTCATCGGCGGCCTACTGTTGATATTCGGCCTGCAGTGGCTGAGGAAGGCGATCCTCCGCTCGTCGGGCCGCAAAGCCGTCCACGACGAGGACGCGATCTACCGCGAGGAGGTCGAGGCGGCCAAGTCGGCGGGACACAGCGCCGGCCGGCTCGACATGTTCTCCTTCATGGTCTCCTTCAAGGGCGTGTTCCTCGAAGGCATGGAGGTCGTCTTCATCGTCATCACCTTCGGCCTGAACGCGGACAACGTGCCCGCGGCCAGCGTGGGCGCCGCGGCCGCGGTGGTCATCGTGCTTGGCATCGCGTTCGCGGTGCGCCGCCCGCTGTCGATGATCGACGAGAACCTGCTCAAGTACGGCGTCGGGCTGCTGCTCGCCTCCTTCGGCACCTACTGGGCAGTGGAGGGGATCGGCATCTTCCGCGCCGGCCAGGAGAGCCTGGAATGGCCGGGCCACGACGTGGCGATCGTCGGCCTGCTGATGGTGTGGTTCCTCCTAAGCCGGGTCTTCGTGAGCGCCCTGCGCACCCCCCGCACCAGCACACCGGCCCTTGCCGGTCCGTTCGAGGAGAACGTGCGATGAGGTTCCTGAAGTCCTTCGGGCAGTTCTGGTACGACTTCGTCATCGGCGACGACTGGAAGATCGCGGTCGCCGTGGTGCTGGCCCTGGCCGTCCTGCTGGCGGTCCTCTCGCTCGGACTGTTCGGGGACGCCACCCTCGCCGTGGTCGGCGGCGTCCTGCTGGTGGGCGCCTTCTCTGTCAGCCTGGCCATCGACGTGAGGCCGACCAAGTCGTGAAACATGCGGTACGGCACGGTGGGTGGGCCCGGCAAGGACTCCGGGCCCACCCCTCGACACTTTGTCGTGAACCGGCTAGTGCGCGTAGTATCCGCTACAGCCCGTTCGCCGGTGAACCGAGGAGAGCCGCAGCCGTGACGTCCGCTGCCCGCAAACTGCCCACTCTGCAGGAGCGAGTGACTGCACGCTACGAGTCGCTCACTCCCACCGAGCGCAAGGTCGCCACCTATCTGTGCGAACATCCCCAGCAGGCGGCATTCTCCTCCGCGGAGGAGATCGCCACGGCCACCGGCACCAGTGACGCCAGTGTCGTACGCACCGCCAAGTCCCTCGGGTTCGACGGGCTTCCGGGCCTCAAGCGCACCCTCCAGGAGCACCTCGGCACCCTGCTGACGCCGACCCACCTGCTGCACAACACGATCAGCAACTTCAGCGAGGGCCCCGAGGGTGTGGTGGGCAGTCTGCTCGCCGAGCGGGCCGACCTGCTCAACGAACTGGGGCGCACTCTCGACCCGGCAGACTTCCGCCGGGCAGTGGAGCTGATCGCGGGCGCCCACGAGACGCTGGTGTGGGGCCTGGGCGGGGACGCGAGCCTCGTCGAGTACACCGTGACCCGGCTCAACCGGCTCGGCTACCGCGCCCGGCCGGCCTCCGACACCGGTTTCCAGCTCGTGGACAGGCTGCTGCCACTCGGACCCGACGACGTGGTCCTCATCATCGCGCAGAACCGCATCCGGCCCGAGCTGGAAGTGACCCTCCAGCACGCCGCGGACACGGGAGCAAGCACCGTCCTGCTGACCGATACCCTGCGCGAGGCGCTGGACGAGTGGACCGACGCCGTGCTGACCGCCCCGACGGGCCGGCCGGAGATGTACGGCGGCCAGAGTATGTTCCTGATCGTGCTGGAGGCGCTCACCTTGGCCGTGGCGGCGCGCGACGAGGAGCGGGCCATCCGCACCTTCGACAAACGCAACCAGCTCAGGGAGCTGCTCGACGCCCGCTTCGCGGCGCGGGCACACGAACGCAACGGCACCCGCAAGGGGGGACGGCGCCGCACCTGAGCCGCCGCCCGGCTGGGGCCGCGGCTTATCCCGCCTCGCCGTCCGTCCGTTCATAGACGTCCGCCTCGAACTCCTCCAGCATCCGCTCGCACTCGGCGACCTTCTGCCGGGCGAGCTCCTTGCCGTCGGCACTCATCCAGTCCCGCGCCTCGACCTTGTGCAGCCAGCGCTTGAGCTTCTCGAGGTCCTGGCGGATCTCCTCTGCCTCCTCGAAGGTGTAGTTGTCGCGGTAGCGCTCGAACTCGATCTCCTTGAAGAACTTGGTCTCGCACTCCTCGACGATCTCCGCGTACTCCTTCGCCGACTGGCCGCGCAGGCCCTCTACGAACTGGACGCGGGCGTCCTCTTCGACATCGGCGAGGGTCAGGAAGACGCTGGAGCCGCCCAGTTCGTCGATGCGCTCGCGGATCCGGCTCAGCTTCTCCCTGAGCTCCCCGCGGTCGGGCAGCACACACACCGCCTGCTGCACATAGAACCCGCCCAGCCTCTTCAGCTGCCGCCACACCGCTACGCGCGCCCCCGACGACTCGTTGGGCACGCGGTAGATCAGCAGCAGCCAGGGGCCCTGCGTCGGATCCGTGGCAGGGGGCTCGGTGCGGGTGTCGATGGCCATGTCGCAAGGCTAATCTCCTCGCTCGGCGGGGAGCCCACCGGTCAGTCGCCGGCGCTTGTCCAGGGCCGCGCACAGCACCTCCACGGCCGCCGCCCAGTCGGCGACGATCCCGATGTCGCACCGCTCGAAGACGGGTGCACCGGCGTCGTGGTTGACGGCCAGCACGGTCACCGCTCGGTCCACCCCGCTCATGTGGTTGGTGCTGCCGGAGATGCCCAGCGCGAGGTACAGCTCGGGTGCGACAGCGCGCGCCGTGACCCCCAGCTGGCGTGAGTGCGGCAGCCGGCCGGTGTCGGTCACCTTGCGGGTGGCGGCGAGCTCGGCGTCCAGCAGCAGGCGCAGCGGCTCCAGCTCGGCGTACCGGCCCGGATCCACCCCCTGTCCGATGCCGATGACGACCCGGGCACGCTCCAGCGCGTCGTAGTTTGCGTCCGGCTCGAGCGGTCCTGCCCGCAGGGTCGGGTCCGGGGGCACGTCCAGCTGCCGCATGGGCAGCGGCCCGGCGTCGGTACGCGGTGTGCGCAGCGGCAGGCTTCCGGTGCGCAGGGTCGCGATCTGCACGGAGCTGAGGCTGTCGATCTCCGCAAGGGTCGACTGGCCCGACGGCTTCGTTCCGACCAGCCACGGACCGAGGCCGTCGTCGCGGGTCTCCACTGCAACGAGATCGGACATCAGCCCGCTGTCCAGACGTACGGCGAGCCGGCCCAGCACCTCGCGCTCCCACGAGCGGGCTGAGCTGAGCAGCGCGGACGGACGGCCATGCTCCATGATCCACACGTGCAGGGCGGCCGCTGCCGACCGGGGCGCGTCACTGCTCAGCACGAGCAGCTCGTCGGCCCCCCACGCCCCGAAGTTGCGGGTGTCGGCGCCCGGCAGGACGACGGCGGTGACCCGGGCGCCGAAGCCTGCGGCCACGGCCGCCGCCTCGCCCAGGAGCGCTCGGGGCTCGGCCGTCTCCGGCGGCCCGGTCAGCGCCACGATCCGCTCGAACGGCGTGCCGCGGCGCCGCGGCGGCACGGGCTCGCGGGCGGCCGCGGCTGCCGGCTCCGTCCGCGACTGCCAGAGATCGAGGGCCTGCTCCACCTGCTCGTCAAGGGTGCCGGACAGCACCACCGGGGTGCGCACCCGCGCCTGGCGACGTGCCCCTGTCACCCGGGTCGGGCTGGTCACGGGGCCGGTTTGCCCGAGTTCCCGCCGTGACACCGTACGGATTCGGTCGGTGCCGGGCCACATGTCGGACGACGCCTTGGCCCCGCGGCACGAACGCTCGGCGACGGCGACCACGGCCGGCAGCGCCACCCGCGCCGCGCGCCGTCCCTCCTCGGACTGGAGCGTGGCGCGCAGCACGCGGGCTCCGCCCTCCTCGGCGACGTCGATGTCGAGGGCCGCCCCGACGAACGGCAGGCCGAGCAGTTCGGCCACCATGGGGCCGATGGCGGTGGTGTTGCCGTCCACGGAACTGCGTCCGACGAGGATCACTTCGGCGTCGGTGTGCGTTTCGAGCGCCGCGGCCAGTGCCTTGGCCGTCACGAGGCAGTCGGCGCCGGCCCAGCCTGGATCGGTCAGGTGCAGGGCGCTCTGCACCCCGCAGGCGAGCGCTTCGCGCAGCACGTCCACGGCGCGGGGCGGTCCCATCGTGACGGCGGTGCTGTGGCCGCCGGGCCCGGCCGCGAGCCGGACCGCCTGGGTCACAGCACGCCGGCACCAGGGGTTCATCTCCGTGTCCTGGCCGGTGCGTCTGAGGCGTCCGACCGGATCGAGATCGCCGGAGCCACCGTCCAACGGAACCTGCTTGACCAGAGCAACGACGCGCAGTCCCCGCGCCGCACCGCCGGGGGGTATCAGTGGATCGGTCATGAAACGCCCGTTCCCACCAGCAGACCGACGCCGTAGGTCACCGCGGCGGACAGACCACCGAGCAGCAATTGGCGCCGTCCGCCGAACCACATGGGGCGTGCGGTCAGGCGGGCTATGCCGCCGCCGGTCACGACCAGTGCCACGGCGCTGATCAACAGTGCCGGAACGATGCCCGAGGCTCCGAGGAAGAACGGCAGCAGCGGTATGAGGGCGCCGACCGCGAAGGCCGCGAACGACGAGGCGGCCGCCGTCCACGGCGAGGGCAGGTCGTCGGGATCGATGCCGAGTTCCTCGCGCACATGCACGCGCCAGGCCACATCGGGTTGGGCGGTGATCTCGCGTGCGACCTCGGCGGCCAGTTCCGGGCGCAGCCCCTTGTCCTCGTAGATCAGGGTGAGTTCGCGGAGTTCCTCGTCGGGGTTGGCCTCCAGTTCGCGCCGCTCGGTGGCGATCTCGTCACGGGCCAGATCGCACTGCGAGGACACCGACGTGTACTCGCCGGTGGCCATCGAGCAGGCACCGGCGACCAGTCCGGCCAGGCCTGTGAGAATCACGGCCTGCGCCGATGCGCCGCCGCCGACCACGCCGGCGACGAGCGAGAAGTTGGAGACGAGGCCGTCCATCACGCCGAAGGTGGCGGGGCGCAGCCAACCACCGGTCACGTCCCGGTGGGCGTGATGCAGTTCGGGCATACGGCTGTCGACGGTCGATGACATGCGTGTGTGATCCGTTCTCGTGGCGCGCAGGGCGTACGGAGGGAAGGGACGGGATGAGGTGAGGGGGCGAGGGCGGCGGCGACGTTGTTCAGGTGGCGCCGGCCGTCGCCTTGGCGCCCCGCCGTCCGGGCGCGGGCCGCGCCACCCGTTCCTGGCGGACGGGGATGCACAACGGCTTGCCGCTGACGGGGTGGTCCACGACCCGTGACTCCACGCCGAAGACGTGGTGGATGAGTTCGGGCGTGAGGACCTCGAAGGGAGTGCCCTCGGCGACGAGCGCGCCTGCGTGCATCACGAAGATGTGGTCGGCGTACTCCGCGGCCATGTTGAAGTCGTGCAGGACCATCGCGATCGTCGTGCCGTGGTCGCGGTTGAGGTCCGCGAGCAGGTCCAGCACCTCCAGCTGGTAGGCGACGTCGAGATAGGTGGTGGGCTCGTCCAGCAGGATGATGTCGGTCTCCTGGGCGAGGCAGAGGGCGATCCACACCCGCTGCCGCTGACCGCCGGAGAGCTGGTCCACATGGGCGTGCCGCATCTCGGCGACGCCGGTGACCTCCATGGCCCACTCCACGGCCTCGCGGTCCGCCTCGGAGGGGACCTTCAGCGAGGAGCGGTGCGGATGGCGGCCGAAGCACACGAGGTCTTCGATGGTGATGCCTTCTGGGGCGGTGAGGACCTGAGGAAGGATCGCCAGCAGCCGGGCCACTTCCCGCGTCGGGGTCTTCTGGATGGATTTGCCGTCGAGCACGACCTGGCCCGTACGCGGCGGCAGCAGCCGGGCCAGCGCGCGCAGCGCCGTGCTCTTACCGCAGCCATTGGGGCCGATCAGGACGCTCACCTTGCCGTCCGGGATGCTCAGGCTGAGGTCCTCCGCGATCACGCGGGTGTCGTAGGCGAGTTGCGCGTTTTGCGCCTGCAGTCTCATCGGTCGCTCCTACTTGCCCAGCTTGACCAGCAGATAGAGGAAGTACGGTCCGCCGATGACGGCAGTGACCACGCCTGCGGGGATCTCCAGGGGCGCGGCGATGCCGCGGCCTACCGTGTCGGCGAGCAGCATCAGCAGCACGCCGATCATGGCCGCGGCCGACAGCAGCACCACATGACGTCCGCCGACCAGGCGCCGGGCGATGTGCGGTGCGATCAGTCCGACGAAGGTGATGGTCCCGGCGACGGCGACACACACGCTGGCGAGCGCCACGCCGAGCAGCAGCAGATTGCGGCGGGTGCGTTCCACCGGTTCACCGAGCCCGGTCGCCAGGTCGTCGCCGAGGCCGAGGACGTCGAGGCGGTGCGCCATCACCAGCACCGCGGGCACGAGCACCGCGATCCACGGCAGGGCCATCCAGACGGTGTCCATCGACCGTCCGAAGAGGCTGCCGGTGAGCCAGATCAGGGAGGCGTTGACGTCCAGCGGATATTTGACGAGCAGATAGCGGATGCCCGCCTCGAAGGTGGCGCTGACGGCGATGCCCACCAGCGCGAGCCGGACCGGGGAGACTCCACGCCGATAGGCGAAGAGGTACACCAGTCCCGCGCCCACCACTCCACCGGCGAAGGCCGCCAGCGGGACCAGGGCGACGGAGGCGCCAGGCAGGGTCAGCACGAGGAGCATGCCGGCGAACCCCGCGCCCTTGGTCACACCGATGATGTCGGGGGCGGCCAGCGGGTTGCGGACCACGCCTTGCATCACCCCGCCGGAGACGGCGAGGCCGATGCCCACCACCCAGCACAGCAGCACCCGTGGCAACTGAAAGTCAAGGACGACCTCGGCTCCATCGGTGGTGCGCTGTCCGGACAGTGCGGCCAGGACGTCCGAGAACGGGATCCGCGTGGCGCCGATCGTCAGGCTGACGAGGGTGCAGACCACGGCCAGGGCGAGCAGCGAGCCGACCAGGATCCAGGGTCTGCGGGCCGCGACGGCGGTACGGCGCACGGGCCGTCCCATCGCTACGTTGACGGTCATCGCGTCACCTTCTGCCGTCGGGCGAGGTAGATGAAGATCGGCGCCCCCACCAGGGCGGTCACCACGCCTGTGGGTACCTCGAAGGGCGGGTTCACGTAGCGGGAGCCGATGTCGGCGTAGACGGTGAGGACGGCGCCGACCAGCATCGAGACGGGCAGGACGCGAAGGTAGTTGGAGCCGACCAGTTTGCGTGTGATGTGCGGGGCGATCAGTCCGATGAAGGCGATCGGTCCGGCCACCGCGACCGAGGCACCGCACAGCACGATCACGACGGCGGCGCCGAACGCACGTGTGCGCTCCACGTGTTGGCCCAGGCCGCGGGCCATGTCCTCGCCGAGGGCGAGAATGTTGAGCGACTTGGCGAGGGCGAGGGCGACCAGCAGCCCTGCCGCGGTCCAGGGCAGTACGGTGCCGATGTCGTGCCACTGGGCGAAGTTGACGCCGCCGACCAGCCAGAAGAGCACCGACTGGGTGTCGTTCTCATGGAAGATCACGAGTACCTGGGTGAGGGAGACCAACAGGGTGCTCGCCGTCACTCCGGCCAGGGCGAGCCGGACCGGGCTGACCTTGCCCGTTCCCATGCCCGCCAGGACCATCACGGTGATGCCCGCCGCCGCTGCGCCGCCGAAAGCGAGGAGGATGGAGGGGGCCCCGGCCATGGTCGGCACAATGGTGATAGCCGCGACGACGACCATCGCCGCGCCTGAGTTGACGCCCATGATGTCGGGCGAGGCGATGGGGTTGGCCGTGATCGCCTGCATCACCGCGCCGGACACCGCCAGGTTGGCGCCGACCAGGGCCGCGAGCAGGACCCGTGGCAGCCGAATGGTGCGCACGATCTGGTCGGCCGGGGAGTCGGCCGAGAACCAGGAGTGCACCACGGACGACCAGCTGATCTGTTCGCTGCCGATCGACAGGGCCCACAGGATGCCGACGGTCAGCAGGGCCACTCCCACGACGGCGACGGCCGCGACGACGATGCCGGGGCCCCGTCCCTGGCCGGCGTCGCCGGCCAGGGACGGCCGCATCGCGGCGGTGGTGGCGTTCATGAGGCGGGGAAGAGCTTCTCGGTCGCCTCGCGCGCGATCAACTCGGCGGCGAGGGTGCCCCGGCCCTTGGACCAGACGTTGCCGTCGACCACGTACGTCTTGTTGTTCTTGACGGACGGGATCTGCTTCCACAGCTGGCTGGACTGCCACTGGTCGCTCAGCGTCTTGGGCGTGTTGCGCGCCATGAACAGCACCTCGGGCGCGAGTGTGACCATGGACTCCAGGGTCATGCTCAAGGTGGCGTCCTGTCCCTTGGTCGAAGGCACTGTCGTCAGTCCGAGCCCACGCAGCACGGTGGGGGCGAAGGCCCGCTGGGTCTGGGCGCTGACACCTTTGTCGTAGGTGATGGCGAAGACGATCCTGCGCTTGTCATCGGCGGGGATCTTGGCCTTGAGGTCGGCCATGGCCTTCTTGTGCTTGTCGAGTGCGGCGGTCATCTTGTCGCACTCGCCGACCGCTTCGCCGACCACGACCTCGCTCTGCATGACTCGCTCGTAGTCGGCGGCGTTGCTACCCAGGGCCACCGTCGGGGCGATCTTCTGCAGCTGCTTGTAGAGGGCTGCGTCGCGCTGGCTGTCGGCGAGGATGAGGTCGGGTTTGAGGGATTTGATGACCTGGAGGTTCGGCGACTGCCGCAGACCGACCGAGGTGTAGTCGCCCACTGCGTCGCGCAGCTGCTTGATGATCCGGTCCGGCTTCCCGTCGTCCGCGATGCCGATGGGCTTGACGCCGGCGTTCACCAGCGCGTCCACGAAGGAGAATTCGAGAGCGACGACGCGCTTGGGCTTGCCGGTGATCGTGGTGGTGCCGAGGTCGTGCTTGATGGGGCGGCTGTTCTGGCCGCAGATGGCGTCGTTCGCCTCGGCCTTGGGCTGGGCGGCGGCCTCGCCGCCGCCTTTGGCGGTGTCGTCCTTGACGGCGGATCCGGTGGATCCTGCGGTGCCACCGCAGGCAGCGGTGAGGACGGCGAGGGCGAGCGCGGCGCCGAGTGTCGCTGCGGATCGTCTCGGCGAACGGAGAGGGAAGGGACGGGACATCGAGGCTCCAGGGGTGAGGGACGGGGACGTGGCGTGCGGGTGCCTTCGTCGCGCGGTCAGCCCGCGTGGGCGGCCGCGTGCGGAGCGGGCGATGAGGAGGCGCCCGATGCCGGGCGAGTCGGTGCCTCTGGCCCGTCGTAGATGTTCCAGGGCACCCGGACGTAGTCGTTCTCGCACGGGAGTCCCGCGGTCAGCAGGTACTCGCCGGTGCTGAGGTCCACCAGGCTGGAGACGACCGTCTGGTAGCGGTCGGCCTCGTGCCGCCGTGGATCGGCGTGCTGGCACACCGAGTTGGGGTGGGCGAAGTGGTCGCTCATCACGTCGTGCACGAGGGCACGCAACCGGGCGCCGGATGTGACCGACCGGGCGGCCTGGAGCCCCTTCTCGACGCGGGGGACACGGAAGAGCGAGTCAACGGAGAAGGGCCGGTAGGTCTTCTCGATCTGGGGCGGGACGAAGGCCTGGAAGTGGTTGCCGTGGACCAGGACTCCGTGCGTGGGGTACATCCAGCCGTGCCGGCCCGGGGTGGTCTCCAGGTCGATCGCGAATCCGTCGCGATGGGTGATCAGGAGGTTGCTGGGGGCGGACTGGGTGACTTGGAACGCGGCCTGCAGGGCGTCGTACACGTCCCAGGACTCGAGGATCTTGCGGCGGACGAAGGTGCCGGGCACGCTGAGTCCGGCGTCGAATCCGCCACCGAGTCCATTGGCGTTCAGGCCGATTCCGGCCGAGTTGGCGCCGTGCCGGCCGATCTGCCCGGCCTCGGTCTGGGTGATGAGGGTCGGTCGCCCGGGCTGCTGAACGCGCAGCACGACGACGGTGTTCGCCACCTGCTCGCGCCAGTCCCAGTTCTGACCGCACAGCACATGCTCAAGGCCGTTCGCCTCTTCCAGCAGGGCGAAAGAGGTGCAGCCCTCGTCGGCCTTGTCGTCGAAGGGGTTGGACTGGCTCAGTTCGAAGCGGGCGTTGAGGGCGAGGATCTCCTCGAAGTCGCGTCCGGCGCCTTCGGCGATCCCGCGGATCTCGTCCAGGATGCCCGGGAGGTAGTCGTCGATGAGCGGTATCCAGGCGCGTGCCCGGGCCGTGGCCTCGGTCCACTGAAGTCCGGCGGTACGCAGGAACAGGTCCGCGTAGAAGTCGATGGAGCGCTCTATCAGTTCGCGCGCGGCCACGCCGTACTGTCGGCCGCGCTCTTGGGGGTCGGCACTCGTCAGGTCGATGAAGAGGAGTTGCTCGGGCATGAGAACTTCCTGGGGCGAGTGAGGCGCGCTGTCCGCCGTCGGTTCGATTGCAAGAAGGGCCAGATCAACCGGGAGTTGGCCTCGCCGGGTGGTGGCACTGTAGTAACCACTACAAGGTGAGTCAACACCTGTAGTGAAACACTTCAAAACCTTCTGAAGCACTTGCGACACTCATTGTCAACGTCTGTAGCGAACGCTACCTTCGAGAAGTGCCCGGCCTTCTGGAGCCCTTGTGCACCTCACGCCCGGTGCCCGCTCGGCACTGCCCGACGCTGCACCCCGATCGAAGGGTAAGACACACTGTGAAAGACACAGCCGAGACGGTCCTGGGTCTGCTGCCCAGGGACGTCGCATACGCGGACGTCCGCGTCGTCGAGCGCACCCACGAACTGGTCCTTGTCGAACACGAGGGCCCTGGCGACGTCATGCGGGAGAACTCGCTAGGCGTCGGCGTCCGCGTCGTCATCGGCGGTCAGTGGGGCTTCGCGGCCACTCACCGCCTGGACCTCAAGGGTCTTACGGCCGCGGTCTCCGAAGCCGTCGCACAGGCCCGCGCCGCCGACGGCGGAGCTAAGATCGCGCTCGGTCAGCCGGTCACCACCCGCGCCCGATGGTCCTCCCCGATGGCCGTCGACCCCTTTACGGTGCCGCTGTCAGGCAAGCTCGACCTGCTCGCCGCAGCCGTTGCCGAGGCACGCACCGCCGGGCCGCTGCTGCGCCAGATCGAGGCCTCGATGGACTTCTTCCGCGACGACAAGGTCTTCGCCAACACCGAGGGCGCCCTGATCGAACAGACCATCACCGAAAGCGGCGCCGGCCTGATGGCAGTCGCCTCCGATTACGACGACGTCCAGCGGCGCTCGTTCCCGCAGGCCGTGCCCCGCTCGATCCGCGGGCAGCGCGGGCAGTTCGCCACCGCGGGCTACGAGCACATCCCCGCCCTGCGCCTGGTGGAGGAGGCCGCCCGGGTCGGAGCCGATGCCGTCGCCCTGCTGTCCGCCCCGCAGTGCCCCGACCAGAACAGCACGCTGGTCGTCACCGGCGCCCAACTCGCCATGCTGCTGCACGAGTGCGCCGGCCACCCGATGGAGGCCGACCGGGCCCTGGGCTCCGAGGTCAGCCTCGCGGGCGGCACCTACGCCTCGCCCGAGCGCCGCGGCACCTTCCGCTTCGGCTCCCCCATCGTCTCCGTCCACGCCGACGCCACCATCCCCGGGGCCCTGGGTAGTTACGCGTACGACGACGAGGGCGTCGCCGCGCAGCGCACCGAACTCGTCAAGGACGGTGTCTTCACCGGCTACCTCTCCGGCCGGGAGTCGGCCGCGACGCTCGGCCAGGAGTCCTCGGGAGCAGCCCGCGCCGACGGCTGGCAGCGCATCCCCCTGGTCCGGATGACCAACCTCTGCCTGGAACCGGGGGACTCATCGCTCGCCGAGATGATCGACGGCACCAAGCGCGGTGTGCTGATGGACATGACCAAGAGCGTCTCCATCGACGACCAGCGGCTTTCCTTCCGGCTGGGCGCCGAGGCGGGCTGGGAGATCCGCGACGGAAAGCTCGGCCGGCTGCTGAAGAACTGCACCTACAGCGGTGTCACACCCAGATTCTGGGCCGACTGCGACGCCCTGGGCAACCGCGACGAGTTCCAGGTCCACGGCATCCCCTCCTGCAACAAGGGCGAGCCGCTCCAGGTCGCCCACATCGGGCACGGCACGGTCCCGGCCCGCTTCCGTAGCGTCCAGATAGGCACCCGATGAGCATCGATCACCGCCAGGTCCAGTCCGCGCTCGACATCATGGGGCCGGGCACCCATGTCGACCTCTCCCAGGAACGCACCGGCCTGCTGCGCTACGCCCGTTCCCGGGTCACCGCCCAGCACAGCGAGGAGCGCCTGCGCGTGCGGGTGCGCCTCACCGAGGGCGGCAGAACCGCTCTGGGCACCCTGGAGACCCTCGAACCCACCGAGGTCAAGGCCCTCTGCGACCGGCTCCGCTCCGCACTGGCCCTGCTTCCGGCGCACTCCGACGAGCCCGACGCCTCCCCTCGTAGCGCCTCCGGCACCGACCCCGTGGCGCCCAAGGTGGCCGCCGCCACGCTCGGCGCCGGACCGGCCGACCGCCATGCGTGGTTCAGCGCCGTGCGGGACGGCCTGGCCGGCACGGCCCAGTTGGGAGGGTCCATCCGGCACGACGTGATCCACCGGGTGGTTGCCGACCACAGCGGCCTGTACCGCAAGGAGACCCTCACCAAGGCGTCGCTGCAGGCGGTCGCCGAGCGCGACGGTAGATCGTCGAGCGTGCGTCTCGTTCACCGGGACGCCGCGCGTATCGACCCCACCGACGTGGCCCGCCGGCTCCTTGACGACCTGACCGACCTGCCGGAACGCACGCCCGTCCGCGGTACGTTCCGGGTTCTGCTCCGGCCTCAGGCAGTGGTCACCCTGCTGGCCACGTACGGCTATGTAGCCCTGGGCGCCGCCGGATACGCCGAAGGACGCACCGCGGTTGCCGGCCGCATGGGCAGCAGGGTGACCAGCGACCTGCTCACCATCACCGACGACGGCACCGACCCGGCCGGCCTCGCCAGCGGCTTCGATCCGGAGGGCACGCCGCGCCGGCTGACCCGACTGGTCGACAACGGTGTGCTCACCGGCGTGGTGTCGGACCTCAGGCGCGCCGATGTGACGGGCGGCTCGTCCACCGGCCACGCGGTGCCAGCCGGCTGGCGCTTCGGTGCCGATCCCTCACCGTCGCACCTCCTCCTTGCGGGCGGCGAGAACACCGAGGAGGAGCTCGCCGCCGTCTGCGGCACCGGACTGGTGATCAGCCGCCTCGACTACCTGCGCATTCTGCATCCCAAGGACACTCTCGTCACCGGTACGACGCGGGACGCCACGTACTGGATCCACGACGGCGAACCGGTGGCCTGGCAGCCGTCGGTGCGACTCACCTTCCGCATGGACGAGGTGCTCGACACCGTGCTGGCCGTCGGCAGCCGCCGTGAGCGCGGCGAGGCCGTGTTCATGGAGAGTGTCGTGGCACCCGCGCTGCTGGTGGACGCCGGCCCGATCAGTCTGTGACCACCCCAGCGCTCCGCGCGGGCTCCAGCCCGGCCACGAGACGTGCGCAGTACCGTCCTGCGACACCGGGCGAAGGGCCTGCCCTCTCCCCCGCCACGCCGGACAGCCGACCGGTCGGCCACGGTGCCTGCAGCGACGCAGCCGTCACAGGGCGGCGGACACCCGCGGCTTGAACCACCAGGACCTCGAGAGCAGGAGACATGGCCGATGCGCGACGTACCCCTGGCCGGCGGGCCAGTCCTGTTCAGAGGGGCACTTGACCTGGAGCAGTTTCCCGGCGGCGGACTGCTGCCACGACGGCTGCCAGCCTGGACGCGACAGCAGTACCCGGACGCCTTCATGGACTTCGTGGCGGCCATGCCCTCGGGCGTGCGACTGGCCTTCCGCACCGCCGCCCGGACGCTGGAGCTCGACCTGCTCACCACCATCCGCCACTTCGACGGATCGGCCGCGCCCGCACCTGCCGGAATGCTCGAACTCGTCGTGGACGGACGGCTCGTGGCGCAGGCGGACGCTCCCGTGGGCCGGGTGCTGCGGCTCGCCCATGCCCGGGCTGCGGCACGCGAGGTCCCGGGTGAGCCGGGCACCGTACGGTTTCCGGGGCTGGCCGAGGGCATGAAGGAGATCGAGCTGTGGCTGCCCCAGCAGACCCCGTGCGAGCTCCTCGCCCTGCGCGCCGACGCGCAGGTGTCGCCGCCCGAGCCGTCCGGCCGGCCCCGCTGGGTGCACCACGGCAGCTCGATCAGCCATTGCACCCAGGCCGACGGACCCACCGGCACCTGGCCCGCGGTGGCGGCCGCGCTGGGCCGGCTGGACCCGGTGAACCTGGGCATGGCGGGCAACGGCATGCTGGATCCGTACGTCGCCCGGACGATCCGTGAACTGCGGGCCGACCTGATCAGCCTCAAGCTGGGCGTGAACCCCGTGCTCAAGGCCGCGTTCAAGCGGCGCACGTTCGTTCCCGCGGTGCACGGCTTCCTCGACACCGTGCGTGACGGCCACCCGGACACCCCACTCCTGGTCGTCTCGCCGGTGTTCTGCCCACGCCTGGAATCGGTCGCTCCGGGCGCCGCGGTGGCTGCAGGCTTCGGTGCGGAGTACACGAAGGCCGGTGATGGCATGCCGGACAAGGAGCCGGGGGATCCCGGCGAGGCAGGTCTCGCCCCGCTGACCCTGGCCATGGTCCGCGAGGCGCTGGAGTCCATCGTGCTGAGCCGGCGAAGCGGCGGCGACCCCCATCTGCACTACCTCGACGGGCGTGAACTGCTGGGCCCACGGGACGCCGCGGACATGCCGGACGGCATCCATCCCAATGCCGCCGGCTACCGGAGGATGGGCGAGCGCTTCGCCGAGCGTGTGCTGGGTGGCGGCGGCGTGTTCGCCTGAGGCGGGTCAGGCGCTTCGGCCGGCTCCCGAAGGCTCGAGGATACCGGCGAAGAAACGCTGCACGTGCGGCAGCGCCGCCGAACCGCTGTGCCCCATGCCCGGTATGAGGTCGAAGCGTACGCGGATGCCGTGCTGCTCCCAGTTGTCGCGCAGGGCCAACATGCGCTCAATCCGGGTGTCGCCGCCGACGTCGAGCCCGGGTTCGGCGATCTCCCACGTGTCCGTGTCGGCGTCACCGACGAGCATCTGCACCGGCACCGTACGCAGGACGCCGAGGTCGATCTCTCGGCCGAATCGCTCGGCGACGTCGGCGGTACCAAGCCACCATGGCGCCTCGGGGTTGATGCGGGTGATGCGGCCCGGAGCGCCCACGGACAAGGCGGTCAGGCGCTCGGGGTGCAGATAGGCGAACCGGTGGGCGAACTGGCCGCCGCCGGAAAAGCCATGCAGCAGGAAGCGGGCGGTGTCGACGGTGTAGCGGCTGCCGATCTGCTCGACGATGTCCAGCAGGACCGTGTCGTAGCGGATGCCCTGGTGCAGGAGCCGCTTGTAGCCGTGCAGGTCCTCCGGATCGGCGACGCCCGCCGGGAACAGCGGCGCGAGCACGATGCAGCCGTGCTCCTCGGCGAAGTCGCGGAAATGGGTGCGGTACCGCTCCGCAAGGCGGTTGGTGCCGTGCACGACGACGACCAAGGGCAGCGGCTCGGTGGCCTGCTGGTGTGCGGTCGGCACGTAAAGGCAGTAAGAGAAGCGCTGGTCGCTCTGGAGGGCGAAGAACGCGGTGACGCCGGAGTGGAAGAACTCCGTCGGGTGCAAAATCCGGGCGCCCGACGTGGCGGGCTGCGATGTCTTCAACGGTTTTCCTTTCGGCGCGGGTTGCCACGACGCCTATCTGTAGCATATGTATCAACATGGCAACCAGACCGTAGTGGATACTACAACCGCTGGGCCGCGGCACACCCGGCACCGCTGCGGGGCGCGACCGCAGTGAACTGACAGAACGTCAATAACACCTTTGAGAAAGGCAGTCCGTGAAGATCCTGGTCCTGCCCGGCGACGGCATAGGCCCCGAGATCACGAGTGCGACACTCGATGTGCTCGAGACCGCCGACAAGCGGCTCGGTCTCGACCTGACCTACGAGACCCACAACATCGGCCTCGCCTCCCTGGCGGTATCCGGCACCACACTGCCGGACACCGTGCTGCAACGCGTGCCCCTGGTGGACGGAGTGCTACTCGGCCCCGTCTCGCACTACGAATACCCCCCACGCATCGAGGGCGGCATCAACCCCTCGGCAGAGCTGCGCACCAGCTTCGAACTGTTCGCGAACATCCGCCCCTGCCGCTCCCGCCCCGGGCTAAGCATCTTGCGAACCCCGATGGACCTGGTCATCGTGCGAGAGAACACCGAGGGCTTCTACTCCGACCGCAACATGCACGCCGGCAGCGGCGAGTTCATGCCCGACCCCGACCTCGCGCTGTCGGTCCGCAAGGTCAGCGCGCGGGCCAGTGCAAGGATCGCGCGGGCCGCCTTCGAACTCGCCAGGGGCCGCCGCCACAAGGTCACCGCCGTCCACAAGGCCAACGTCGTGAAGCTGTCCGACGGACTGTTCCTGCGCGAGGTGCGCAAGGTCGCGGCCGAGTTCCCCGACGTCGAACTCGAAGAGCTGATCGTGGACGCCACCGCGGCGCTGCTGATCCGCAGTCCCGAGCGGTTCGACGTGGTCGTCACCACCAACATGTTCGGCGACATCCTCTCAGACGAGGCCTCGGAGCTATCCGGCAGCCTGGGCCTGGGCGGCTCCGTCAACGCCAGCGACACGATCTGCGTCGCCCAGGCCCAGCACGGCTCCGCCCCCGACATCGCAGGGCAGGGCATCGCCAACCCCACGTCCTTGATCCTCTCCGCCGCCATGCTCCTGGACTGGCGGAGCCACCGGGACGGCGACGACCGACTGCGCCGCGCCGCCGCGATGATCAGCGGCGCAGTGGACGTCGTGCTGGACGATCCCGCCACCCGGACCCGCGACATCGGCGGTCACTTGGGCACCGCAGAGTACGCGGCCGCAGTCTGCCACGCCGTCAAGAACGCACCGGAGGGCACCTCGTGATCGTTTCGACCAATCCGGCCACGGGCAGCAAACTCGCCCGCTACGCACCACACTCGGAAAAGGAGATGGAGGCAGTCCTGGCCGGCGCTGTTGCCGCCCAGGCCGACTGGCGCCAGCGCACCGTAACGGAACGCGCCCCATTGCTAGAACGACTGGCCGACGTGCTACGGCAGAACAAGGACGCCTACGCACGACTGATCACCGCCGAGATGGGCAAGCCCATCGGCCAGGCCGAGGCCGAGATCGAGAAGTGCGCCGTCACCTGCGAGTACTACGCCGAGCACGCCGCCGCCCATCTGGCGGACCGCCCCGTGGACTCGGACGCCGCCGAAAGCGCCGTGGTGTACGACCCGCTGGGCGTAGTGCTCGCGGTGATGCCATGGAACTACCCCTTCTGGCAGTTCATCCGCTGCGCCGCACCGGCTCTCGCCGCCGGCAACGCAGTTGTGCTCAAACACGCCAACAACGTGCCACGGTGCGCCCTCGCCGTCGAACAAGCGATACGGGAGGCCGGGGCGCCCGAGGGCTTGTGCCGCACCCTGCTGGTCGAGGTCGACCGGGTCGCCGGCATCGTGGCCGACCCGCGTATCGCAGCGGTCAGTCTCACCGGCTCCACCGGGGTCGGCGCGATCGTCGCGTCCCAGGCAGCCGCCGCGTTGAAGAAGCAGGTCCTGGAACTCGGCGGCTCCGATCCATTCGTGGTCCTGGCCGACGCGGACGTAGCGCAGGCCGCTGCGACCGCCGTCACCTCCCGGTTCGTCAACGCCGGGCAGAGCTGCGTCAACGCCAAGCGATTCATCGTCGAGCAGGCCGTGGCCAAGGAGTTCGCCGCCGCGTTCACCCGGGGTGCCGAGGCCCTGATCGTCGGAGATCCGACGGACCACGCCACGAACATCGGCCCCATGGCCCGCGCTGATCTGCGCGAGACGCTCCACAATCAGGTCGAACGGAGCATCGCCGCGGGGGCCGAACTGAAGCTCGGCGGCCGGCCGGTGGACGGCCCCGGCTGGTTCTACCCGCCGACCGTCCTCGACCACGTGACACCAGGCATGCCCGCCTTCGACGAGGAGACCTTCGGCCCGGTCGCCGCCATCACCCGGGTGGCCACCGCCGAGGAGGCCATCGCCCTGGCAAACCGCACGGAGTACGGGCTGGCAGCCACGTTGTGGACCGGCGAGCTGAGCCGGGCCCGAACGCTCATACGCCGGCTGGACGCAGGGGCCGTCTTCGTCAATGGCATGGTGGCATCCGATGCACGACTGCCCTTCGGCGGCATCAAGAAGTCCGGCTACGGCCGTGAGCTGGGCGCCGAAGGCATCCGCGAGTTCGTCAACGTGAAGACGGTATGGATCGGCCCCACCACGGACAACCGTCCCGCCTCGAAGGGAGCAACACCCCGATGACTACCCCGAACACAAACGGCTCGCGTGAAAAGTCCGCGTCCGGCCACCGCTGCGGCACCTTCCCTCCGGCCGTGCTGCACCCCACCGATCTGCCCGGCTTCGAGCGCGGCGGCGGGGCCAGCACCACACCCCTGGTCACCAGCGCGCTCGGCGCACAGGTCTTCATCAACGGAATCACCCTGTTCGCACCCGGTGCGGGCATCCCCCTGCACACCCACAACTGTGCCGAGAGCGTGGTCATCCTCGAGGGCTGCGCAATCGTCGACATCGACGGCACCGAGCACCAGTTGACCCGGCTCGACACCACCTACGTCGCCGCCGGGACCCCCCACCGCTTCCGCAACGCCTCCGCCACCGAGCCCATGCGAATCCTGTGGACCTACGCGTCCGTGGATGCCACCCGCACCATCGTGGAGACGGGAGCGACCGCTCGGATCGACGCCGAACACATGAAGCCAGGGGACGAGTAACCGGTCACGAAGCGTGGAGCCGGGGCGAGTCGGAGGTGCCGGGCACAAAAGACGCCGGCCAATTGATCGCAGGTACCTATGCGATCCTCTTCGTAGTACTCGATCTCGCGCACAACGCCTCTACGTCCAGACCACGGTCCGGCAACACTCCAGTGATGGCTTCAGCGTTTAGATCGGCCCAGCGAAGATCGCAATGTATCTGCAGCGGTATCACGACGTGGCGATCAGCACGTCCGGCGTCTGGCGGATCTTGAAGAAAGTGGGTCTGAACCGGCTGCCGGCCTCGCAGCGCTACGAGCACCGCTCCATCCGCTGGAAGCCCTACGAGTAGCCCCGGTCACCAGCTGCAGGTCGACGTGAAGTTCATCGGGCCGCTTGGTCAGAGCGGCCGCAAGAGGCGCTACTAACACCACTATCGACGACTGCACCCGCCTGAGGGCGCTGTGCGCCTACTGCCGCAATGACCAGAAACCCGCGATCCAGGAGTCCGTCAGGGAGGAGCCCGCCAACCAAAAGGTCCCCCGACTACCCCTCTACGCACCCCGTAGTAAAAGCGTCGCGCCGCTGGCATCCGGCCGCACCTCGATCACGCGATCAGGTCTGCACGACGTGGCTGACGGAAACGTCTGCGGGCCAGCCTAGGTTTGCCGCCAGGGGTTACTCGCCCCTGGCGGAGTCACTGCCCGCGCGCACGCGGCACAGAAGTGGCCCACTGCGGCGGCAGAGCATCGCGGACCATTGCCACGATGGCTCCGGTGCGGAAGGGAGCCCGGCGGACGACCTCTTGCGTCCGGCTCTCCACGAGTGGGGATACAACGCGGGACGCCATGGCCGGGAAAACCCGGAAGCAGAAGCCAAGGTTTTGGCATGGGTGGAACGCAACGCGCCGGCGGTAGTCGGTCTGGATAGCGCGCAGCGTGTACGTATCGTGAACTGGATGTGCGCAGCGTCGCTGCGCAGCCACGAGCGCGGGCGCCACTGGACGCTATCCGTTCTCAAGGGCCGCACGGTGCCCACCTCGTCGCGTTCTTCGCATGCATCTACTACGCCGCGATGCGTCCGGAACGCAGAAGTGCGAAGCCCGCCCGCCCGAACATCTGCCCTTGAGCATTTTGATCCGGTGGAAGTGCCGACATGGTCAATCCGGTGATGACGGCGTTGATGTCCCGGTCGATGCCGGCCGCGAGGGTGAGGAGGCTGGGCATGTCGTCTTGCCGGACGGCGTCGAGCCGCTCCGGAAGACGCTTGCGCTGGCGCTCGGAGAGCGTGGTCGCAAAGGACCGGACGTAGCGGGTGAGAGTTTCGAGCCAGGGGGCACTGGGCGCGGACGGTCTTGAGCGGGAGCTTTTCGGGCGCGGTGAGTGCTTCCGGGCGGCTGAAGATCCATCCGGAGACCGTCCGGGGCGAGGGTGGCCGGGCGGTACTGGTCCCGGTGAGGTGCGCTTCTTGCGCGGGTAGGCACCGACGCGCTAGCAGCTGCCCTTGTAGCCGAGCGGCACGATCTCTTCCCACAGCTTCCACACGTTGGTGAAACCCTCGTTCTACCGGTCGTCCGGGCAGGGCTTGGAATCATTGAGGACCGAGGGCCCGTTGTGCCACTGGCCGATGAACAGGTCCTTTGGCTTCGAGTCGGGGGCGAACCGTTTGACGGTGTACCGGCCCATGCCGAGCTGCCGCTGGACTGAACGCAGGCTGTGTCTTGCTTCCAGGAGTGCGTGAACGGCGGCGTGCCAGGCCTTGTTGCGGTCGGTGAACCGCTGCCCGGTCGGCCACGAACCGGACGGCTCTACTTCCGGGGCTGACCCAGGTTCGGGGGGAAGACGTCCCTCGCAGACCGGGGTGACCCACTGCCCGCCACAAGCATCTGCAGGAGTGACCAGGTAACGCCGCCCGCCCGATCGGGGCGGATGGCCGGTCCTGGCCCCGGCGACGCGGCCCCGCGTTTCTGCCGTCCGTCTTACCCCGCGTTTCTGCCGTCCGTCCTACCGTGCGAGGAGCCGCCCCTGCCCACCGCCGGCGTCCTCACGGCCGGCACGGTCTCCGGTCTCGTGCATGACGCTGCTGGCCTGCGGTGCAATGACGTCGGCGTCGGGATACGTTGCGAAGGTCTGCAGGTAGTCGATGGCTGTCTGCAGTGCATCTTTCAGTGGACCGATGTTCCGTGCGACCTGGGCGAGGAGCGTGCCGCCCTGGAAGGCGGCAAGGAGCAGGTTGGCCAGCCGTGCGGGGTCTGCTTCGGCGCTGATGCGGCCGTGCTGCTGCATGCGCTCGATTCCCTCGCGGAAGGTGTCCCTCCACTGGTCGAACGCGTTCGCGAGCTGGTCGTGGACGTCGAGGTCCGTCTTGACGATCTCGCTCGCCAGGGAGCCGAGGCTGCAGCCTTCCTGGTAGACGTGCTCGTAGCCGATGTAG
>NZ_LMWH01000281.1 GCF_001507435.1 Streptomyces sp. NRRL F-5122 | reverse complement strand
ACGTCGGAACAGTCGGCTGTACGGACAACGCGCCACCCAGACGCGTCAGCTCCGTACAGACATCGGGTGGGCATCACGGCATTACGTGATGACTCTTAGCCCGCGCCTTGGCTCTACGCGAAGCGACACGGTCCGCAGCCCGAGTCTGCGGATCGGCATGCCGGTTGGCACCTGGGGGAGGCCAGGACGCACCTCCGACGCCGCAACTGGCGTCTTCCGGCTCCGTCCTCGATCGATACCGGTCAGCGCCTCCACGCGATTCGACGGCGATGTCTGCCTTGCATGCGACCGCATTGTCGGCCAGCCACACCTTCGTGCGGTCGACACCAGCCAGGTCCGCCTCAAGAGCCGCTCGGCGGGCATGATCGGCGCGAGTGAAAACTGCAAGCGGGCCAGCAGGCCACGGCGGCCGGTGACAGAACTGGCGATGTAGCGGGCGAGCGCGTCCCGTTGACGCGCGACGACCTCATCGCCCGGCTGGCTCAGTCCCTCGCCCGAGCATGCACGTCGACTTCCGGCCATTGGCGTGTCAGGTTCTGATCAAAGAATTGCCAAGTGTCGGATGCTTTCCTCCGCTCGTGATCGGGTCCCTGTGATGGCTGTATCACTGCCCGTGTGGGAGGACTTGGTGTCAGCACCAACCCGTAAGAGACGATGGCTCACGATCTGCGCCATCACCGCATCCGCCGGACTCTTCGCGATACCCGCAAGCGCCGCGCCCGGCAAGCACGACAGCAGCCCCTTCGGGGCCCGTGCGCTCGGCCAACTGGCCTCCGAGCGCGAACACTCCGTCGGCGCCGTCACCCCCAAGGTGACGGCGGAAGATCCCGACGACGGCAATGAGGCCGATGAGATCGCAGAGGGCGCGGACCAGTACGCCGAGGCGCGCACCGCACCCGGCGTCGTCGCACCCGGCGCATACGGCGCCGCCTGGCAGAGCCTGGCCAACTTGCCCAGCACAGGCGGAAACTGGCGCCATATCACGAATCTGCCGTACAACTCCGACGACCCCCGCTACCGCGACATCGACTCCAACTCCAGCGGCGGCTCGGGCAACGTCACCGGTCGGATGGCCGCCATGGCCGCGGACGACGACGGCTACGTCTATGCAGGCAGTGCGGGCGGCGGGGTGTGGCGCTCGGGGACCGGTGGCGGGCACTGGCAGCCGATCAGCGACCGGCTGCCCTCGCAATCCACCGGCGCGCTCGCGCTCGACGGGACCGGTCGGCTGTGGCTGGGCACCGGCGAGGCGAACACCAACGCGGACGCCTACCTCGGCAGCGGCGTGTACGTGCTGTCCGATCCCCACCACGGCACCTTCTCCACACGCAACAGGGTGGGCGGAGACGAGCTGGAGAGCACGACCGTGCGTCAGTTGCGGTTCGGCGGCGGCAAGGTGTGGGCGGCGACCAGCGAAGGCGTATGGAGCCACTCCACGAAGACGCTCAGCGGCTCCTGGAAGCTCGAGTACGCCCCCAACCCCGATTACCTGCCAGGCCATTCCAAGGCGACCGACGCCGATGCCGCCTACAAGAACATCACCAACGACATCGCCATCGACCCCAAGGACCCCTCGAAGGTGGTCCTTGCAGTCGGCTGGCGCAGCGGTGACGACTACAACGGCTTCTACACCAAGGTCGGGGGCCGCTGGCAGCGGATCACGAGCGGCTTCGGTGATCTGCCGACCGACGCAGACAACGTCGGCACGGTCACCTTCGCCCACTCCGCGGACGGTTCGCGCTACTACGCCATCGACGAGTCGCCCGAGCAGATGGCGTCCAACCCGGACAGCGGCCTGGAGGGCATCTACAGTGCGGGCTCGCTGTTCGGGCCCTGGACGAAGGTCGCCGACTACAAGGGGCTGGCCGCCGACGGTTCGGCGCTGACCTCCAGTGGCTATATGCCGGGCGTGCAGGCTTGGTACAACCAGTTCCTGACCGTGGACCCCAGCAACCCGCAGCACGTGTACGCGGGGCTTGAGGAGGTCTACGAGACCAAGGACGGTGGCGGCACCTGGTCGACCGTCGGTCCTTACTGGAACTTCGACTTCTCCTGCTGGAGCATCGACCCCGCCAAGCAGACGGGCGACTGCAACCCGACCACCCACTCCGACCAGCACGGCGTGGCGATCGGCCGCTACCACGGCAAGAGCTACGTGTACGTGGGCAATGACGGCGGCGCCTACCGCCGTCCGGTCGACGGCTCCCAGGACTCCTCCGGGCACGCCACCGACTGGACCTCGCTCAATGACGGCACCATCGACACCCTCCAGTACTACTCGGTGGGCATCGGCAAGGACCTGGACCACGGCGGGGTCTCGGTCACCGGTGGCCTGCAGGACAACGGGCAGTCCATCCTGCGCAGCAACGACAAGGTGATGGGATCCAACTTCGGCGGCGATGGCGGCGACACCCTCACCGATCCCGCCAATGGCTGCAACATCGCCCAGGAATACGTCTACCTGGCCCTGCAGGTGACCCAGAACTGTGCCCTCAACGACGGCTCCTGGATCACCGACCCCAGCAAGGCCACGTCGTACAACATCGCGCCGGCCGACAATGCCACCGGCGAGGCCCGCTTCATCGCCCCGATCGGGGCGGACCTGAAGAACGGTTCGACGTGGGTCGCGGGCGGCCGCCATGTGTGGGTGCAGACCCACGGCTACGCCATCCGCAGCGGCTCGGAGTGGAAGAGCGTGTACGACCTCGGCGCCGGCCGTACAGCGACCGCTGTCGCGGCTTCGGGCGGCAAGGTCTACGCGGCCTGGTGCGGCCCCTGCAATGAGGAGGGCTACGCCCGCGGGATCTCGGTCGGCAATGCTGACGGCACGGGGTGGCATGACATCTCCCTGCCCGTGGACGGGACCGTCCCCAACCGCTATCTGAGCGGCTTTGCCGTCGATCCGAGGAACGCCAACCACGTCTTCCTCGCGGTCAATGGTTTCTCCCGGCACTGGACCGAAGGCCCCGGCTCGGGCCTCGGCCACGTCTTCGAGTCCAAGGACGGCGGTACGACCTGGAAGGACATCTCGGCCAACCTTCCCGACGTACCGACCAACTCCGCGGTCGTCACGGCGAACGGCGGCATTGCCGTCGCCACCGACCTGGGCGTCGTCTACCGGGCGCCGGGCCAGACGAAGTGGAAGCGCGTCGGCTCTCTCCCGGCCGTTGCCGTGCTCCAGCTGAAGCTGAGCCCTGACGGCCAGACCCTGTACGCGGCCACGCACGGCCGCGGCATCTACACCATCAAGGTGCGGGACTGCGGCTGACACCCGCACAGCCGACAGATAGGTGGAGGGGTGATCCCGGCTCTCGGGATCACCCCTCCCTCGGGTAAGGCACCACACTGATGTCCAGCGTGAAGGCGCCGTCGGCCGCACCCGCCACGTCTGGTGCCTTCGCCAATCCGGTGATCTTGGCCTTGCCGGCACGGGTGCCCGCACAGCGCAGCGTGGCGTGGGCGGTGCCGTCTGCGTCCACCCACCATCCGGAGACAAGGACGAACACAGGCGCCGAGCTCCGTACGCCCGTCCACCGCTTGTCGTCTGCCCGGGGTTGCAGGACGAGAGATATCCCCGTCCCCGGACGCACGCACAATTGCCGTCCGCCTCTGTCACCAGGACTGACGGCGACCTTCACATGCCCGGCTGCACAGCCTGGCACTGCGCTGGAGCGCCCGCTGGTCGGCGCCGACGGGTCTCCCGCGGTTGGGCTCATAGTCTCGCTCGTGGATGGGCTTGCGGAGGTGTGCGCCGACGCTCCGGTCGGCGGCTTCGCCGAGCGGCTCCCGGACGGCCCGGCGGCTGCATCGCCATCCGATGACGAGCTGCACCCCGCAATGGCGACCATCCCAGCGACCATCCACCCCACGGCCCACCACCGCATCCCTGCACCTCCCAACCCGCTTCCACAGACCCAGCATGCCCGTTCTCGCCGCTGAGGCCGCGGGATCGGAGGGCAGGTGAAGCCCGTTGATGGCACCGACACGCCGTGCTGGGGTCACTATGTGCTGCGCCCGGGCCCGGGACGGGGCGCAGCAGGCGCTGGGTCTTGTGGGCCAAGTGGGGACTGGTGTGCAAAAACCGTCCCGGTGGTACGGGGGGAGCCACCGGGACGGCTGACGCACAGCGTAGCGCGCTCCTGCTGCTCGCCTGGTTACAGGCATGTGAAGTGGCCCCACGGAGCGGGCCCCCTTTTTGCCGCGTGGGTGGCGCCGGGACCGCATGATGGATTGCGGCCCGGCCCTTGGGCCTCGCTGCGGACTGTGGCAGCAGCCTCTGCGTCGCTTTTCCCCCTGCCTGCACGGGAGTTCCGTGAGGCGGTCGCCGGCCGGGGTGGCGCTGAGCAGGAGCTCGTGGTGAATGTGTGTTCCTTGGTGGGAGCACACCTTCAGCCGAAGGCTGTTTCCGTGTACGGCAGTTGCCGAACCGGGTGATGCCTGTTTCGGAAGCCGGGAGGGAGCCGCTCGTCGTAGGGTGAGAGGCGGCCGAAGGCGGCCATCGGCCAAGGGAGCCCTGCATGACGCGGTACCTGATCTCGTTCGATGACGGTGCGATGACCTTCTCCGAGGAGGAGTTGCCCGAGGTGGCCGAGGCCTCGCACGCGGTGGTACACAAGGCTCAGGAGGCCGGTGTGTGGGTCTTCGGCGGTGGACTGCAAAGGCAGCAGGCAAGCGTCGTGGCCACCGACGGGACCGTCTCCGACGGCCCGTACCCGGAGACCAAGGCGGTCCTCGGCGGGTTCTCGATCCTCGATGTGCCCTCACGTGAGGACGCGCTGGAGTGGGCTGCCAAGATCGCTGCCGCGTGCCGCTGTGCGCAGGAGGTCCGGGAAATCATGCCCGACCCGGCCGTCTGACCGAAGACGACCCGCTGCGACTGGGGCCTGGTGCGCAAGTGGCTTGCGACGTGCGGGATCGGCGCGCTGCGGGCCTGTGGGCGCCGCGGTTGAGCGGCAGGCGTTGTCTGACGGACGAGGCGTGGACGGCGTTCGAGGCGTTGCTGCCGGTTACAGGGTGCGGTATCGCCTGGCCCGGAACCCATCGGCAAGTCGACGGGCCGGCACCAGGTCCGGCCGGGTAGCCGCGGCGGGATGTGCCCGCAGGTCCCGGCCGACGGAGACGTACTTGGCGCGGATCGAGATCCACCCCGACCACCGAAATCTTGGCACCGGCAGCCGGCTCATCCGCAGCTTTCTGTACCAGGCTCGTCGGCAGAGCCGGCGCCTTACCTTGGACACCCTCGTCATCAACGGGCGTGCCCGGGCCCTCTACCGGTGACTGGGCCTGAACGAAGTCACTCGTCACGGCGAGAACAGCAGCAAGATCAAGGTGTCCACGGAGTTGCCTCGGCCCGGTCCGATCCACAGATCGGGCCGGGCCTCAGCTTCTGTCCTTAACACATGGCTGGTGGCGCTAGCTGGGGGGAGGCATGGGGGCTGGCCGGGATGACCGTGCCGTAGTTGTGTTTCTAGGGTGGACGCGTTCGTTGATTTGGCGACCGTACAGCGTCCTGCTGGTCGTGAAACATGTGTACGGGCTGCCGAGGACCACCGGCATGGCCGTTCGCGCTCCGTGCCGAGCGGACAGGCAACCAGTGAGGTGATGAGGGAGTCTTTTGAGCAAGGACGGCATCAGCGCCTTCGTCTTGGGTCCCTGCTGACAAAGAAGTGCTGGCCCGCCTCGATTGCCTGCATGTGGGGGCAGTCACGGCCAGCCTGATACTCCCCCAGCGAAGACTGGCAGTGCGCGACATGTCATGGCGCCGACCGCCGCCAGGCCGTCTCTGGGCGGCCTCGGCCAGCTGCCCTGCCTCCAGCCCTGTTTTGCAAACCCCCTCGGCGCTCTGCCCTCTGATTTGTCGATGTCCCTGCCACGGCCCGTGACCTTGTCTGTCTTCCTCCCAGGCGCATCGAAGCCCAGAACCCCGTAGATAGCAGTGTCTTAGAGAAAGGAATCGAAAGTGCCCGCCATCTGCACCGTCTTTGTTGGACCTCGTCCTACCGTGGTGACTGCCGCCGGTGAATTGGACATCGCCACCGCCGTCCATACTGACGCCATCTTTACCGCCGCCAGTAGTGGCACTCAACCCGCCGTCATCATAGACCTGAGGCAAGTCACCTTCCTGGACTGTGCGGGAGCACGCCCTGTGGCCACTGCCGCGCGCCGAATCCGCGAGGCCGGCGGCTCACTGACCCTACTGGCCGAGCACCCGATGGTTCTCAAAGTGCTGCACCTTCACGAACTGACTCCTGACAAAGTGTCGTCGGCCGACGGCACCGTCCCAACTCAACACCCCCCCGCATACCCGCCTGTAGTGCTCCACTGCCACCACCGCTGTCGCCTGCGGTCGGAGCGCTAGTTGACGGAGCCGCTTCTGACAGGAGTCGAAGTGGTATGTGTGCGGCTGCGGCAGCACTGCTCAAGGCCTGTGGATCGGCTTCGGGTTGGACGCGGAGGGCGTACCTTCCCGAATGATCCTGTGAGGGTCACCGAGTAGGCCCGCGTTCGCAGCGCGGGTCAGGAAGGCACGCCCGCTCAGCGTAGTGAACCCCGACGGCTCCACCGAGTCTGGCTCCCTGATCGACGAAATCGTCCGCGGGGGCGCCCGGCGGATGCTCGCCGCCGCGCTGGAGGCCGAAGTCAACCAGTACATAATTGGCTGCAGAGACGGACGAGGCCGGGCGCCGCCTGGTGGTCCGCAACGGTCGCCACCGACCCCGCACCGTGACCACCGCCGCAGGTCCCGTCGAGGTCGCGGCCCCGCGCGTGAACGACAAACGGGTGTGGACGCGGCCAATCGGAGAGCGGATGCGGTTCTCCTCGAAGATCCTGTCGCCGTGGTGCCGTAAGTCGCCTAAGGTCAGCGAGGTGCTGCCGCTGCTCTGCCTGCACGGACTGTCCTCGGGGGACTTCGTCCCCGCGCTGGAGCGGTTCCTCGGCTCGGCGGCCGGGCTGTCGCCGGCCATCGTGACGCGACTGACGAAGCAGTGGCAGGACGACCACGCCGCCTTCCAGCAGCGCGGCCTTGCCGAGTCCGACTACGTGTACGTGTGGGCGGACGGGGTGCACCCCAAGATCGGGCTCGGGCGGGCGCACTCCTGCGTCCTGGCGCTGATGGGTGTACGGCTGGACGGCACCAAGGAGCTGATCGCACGGGCGGAGGGGCTGTATGAGTCGACCGAGTCGTGGGCCGACCTGCTGCGGGGCTGCAGCCGCGGGGCATGCGCGATCCCGAGCTGGTCGTCGGTGACGGCGCGATGGGCCTGTGGAAGGCACCAGCGAAGGTGTTCCCGGGCGCCCGGCACCAGCGGTGCTGGGTCCACAAGGCACGGAATGCCACGAACGCCCTGCCGAAATTTGCACAGCCAGGCGCGACGAAAGCGATACAGGAGATCTGCCACGCCGAGGACCGCGCGCGCTGAGAAGGCGATCGAGGCGTTCGTGCAGACCTGCGGTGCCAAGTTCCCCAAGGCCGTCGCGAAGATCACCGACGACGCCGAAGAACTGCTGGCGTTCTACGACTTCCTCGCCGAGCACTGGATCCACCCGCGGACGACCAACCCCATGGAGTCGGCCTTCTCCACCGTCAAACTCCGCACCAAGGTCACCCGCGGCGCCGGCAGCCCGGCCGCAGCCCTAGCGATGGTGTTCAAGCTCGTCGAATCGGCCCAGGCCCGCTGGCGCGCGGTCACCGGAGCCCACCTCGTCGCCCTGGTCCGCACCGGCGCCAAGTCCGAGAACGGCGTCCTCGTCGAACGTCAGGTGGCAGTATGAGCCGGCCCTCGCAGACCCAGCCGGACGGCCCGGGGATGCAGCTGCAGCCCCTGACCGAGACCGGGGCGCACCAGATCGAGCACTGGTTCGACCACCCCGAGGTCCAGATGCGCCTTGGCGGCCGGTTCTGGATCCACCGTGAGCTGCGGATGATCAGCCAGCACTCCTCCACCGCCTTCCGCGGCGCGGTGGTGCTGCGCTCCCACGGGTGGATCGGCCTGGATCATGCCGGGACGCCGGTCGCGTTCATCTGCGGCGATGTCTATGACCGCTGGGTCCGCTACCACGGTGAAGGTCCCGAGGGCCCCATCCTGTCCGACGCCGACCCCCGGCTCGCCATGGGCCTGGCCTATCTGGTCGACCCCGACCGATGGCGGCACGGATACGGCCGCTCTGCCCTGCAAGCCGTCCTCACCCACCCCGACGCCGGCGATGTCCAGACGTTCTTCTGCGGCATCGACGCCGACAACCACGCCAGTCGCAACTGCGCCGAATCCGCCGGCTTCACCCTTCCCGACCTCGAACCCGACCACGAAGGGATGCTCTACTACCGCCGCACCCGACCAAGTTGACCACCGAGAACATGCTGATCCACAACTATGGACAATTACTCTATGCGCGGTACGGCAAGGACGAGATCGTGCCGGACAACGTCCTGGACGGCATGCCGAAGGCCATCGATGCGCTGCGACAGGTCGTCGATCCTTTCGACATCACGCCGGCACAGACGACCAAGACGGATCGGTACGTGAAGGCGCCGCCGGTCCTGCCCGGCATCGGTCTTGCCGCAGCCAAGCCCGGCGCCGGGAGAGCATGCCCTTCACCCCGCCTCACAGCCATGGGGCGCAAGCGATTGCGCCGGTTACGGCTCCGTCAGGGGAAGGCATGCCCGCAAGGTGCTTCCTTGCCCATCGGGACTGTGGAGGGTGAGGATGCCGCCCAGAGCTCGTATCCGGTCGGTGAGGCCAACCAGGCCCGAGCCGTGCCCCAATGCGGCGCCTCCGACACCGTCATCGTGAACGGCCAGGTACAGGACGTCGCCGCGGGCCCGCGCAGTGACGTGGGCGTAGGACGCGTGGGCGTGCTTGGCGGTGTTGGTCAGCGCCTCCGAGACGACGTAGTAGGCCGCCACCTCGATCGGCTCGGACAGCCGCCGGGGGACGTCCACGTCGAGTTCGACCGGAACCGGTGAGCGGCGAGCCAGGGCCCTGAGCGCGGGGGGCAGGCCGCCCTTGGAAAGGACCGCCGGATGAATACCGTGGGAAAGCTCGCGCAGACCGTCCAAGACCCCCACGAGCTCATCGGCAGCCCGGGCCGCCTTGGCCTTGAGCTCCGGTTGGGCCGCAGGTATGGCGCTCTGAACTGTCTTCAGTTCCAGTATGACCGCCACCAGTTGTTGCTGGGCGCCGTCATGCAGGTCATGTTCGATGCGTTGCCGGGCTCGGTCGGCGGCGGCGAGGATTCTGGAGCGTGAGGTGGACAGTTCGGCGTGGCTTTCCTGCAGTGAGTCGGCCATGCGGTTGAAGCTGCGCTCCAGCCCCCCGATCTCGCTGACCCCTGTTTCCGGCGTACGTGCGCTCAGGTCCCCGTTGGCGAGTCGGTCGGCCATGGCGGCTGTTCGGCGCACGGGATGCACGATGGCTCGAATGATGTAGCCCGAGAATGCGGTGAGGAGCAACACCGATCCGGTCAGGCCTCCGACGGATGCGGCGACTGCCCGGTCGGCGGTGGCCACGGCGCGTTCCTCGCGGGCCGTTACAAGACTCTGCCGGGTGGCCACGATGCGATAGAACTCGTCCCGGATGGGCTCCGCGCGCCAGTCGTCCCGCTCCATTGCGGTGATGCGTTGTCTCGTCGGGGGGTCATGCATTGCGGCGCTTTTCGAAGGTATGGGGTGTTCCTTGATGTAGGCGATGCCCGTTTGCCGGATCAGTTCTGCTGCGGACCGCTGTTCGGGGTTGATGCCGGCCAGGCGTGTCAGTGCGGCGGCCTGTTTGGGGAAGGCGGTCTGGGCGGCCTGCCAGCGCGTGTTGTACTGCTGCTGCCCGGTCAGTGCGTAGCCGCGCGCATCTGTCTCAAGGTTGAAGAACTGGCGCTGTACCTGGTCGACCGCCATGAGCAGTTCTTCGGACTGCTGCGCATGCTGCTCGGTGGTGCGCAGGTCTGCCACCGAGCGCAGCAGGATCGCGAAGGCCGAGCCGATGAGGAGTATCAGGAGGCTACTCACAACGATCATACGGCGCGTGAGTCCATACCTGGCGCCGGCTCTCCGGGTGCGGGAAGTGAGCTCGTGCACTGGTTCCTCCCTGTCGGTGCGACAGGTGATGCGGGCTTGTGACGAGGGTGCTCGCCCGACGAGGCTCAAGGACAATGGTAGGCATGACGCCAGTAAGCTCGACGTCCGGCGCTGGGGCTGGGCCGAGCGACAGCGGACCGGCCATGGCGCACCTGCGGATCGTCCTCGCCGAGGACGATGTCCTGCTTCGCGAAGGACTGGCCAGCCTGCTGGAGCGTGCGGGCTGCACGGTTCTGGGGCAGGCCGGCGATGCCGTCCAGCTGCTCGACATGGTGCGGAGCGCCACGCCGGATCTGGTCGTACTGGATATCCGGATGCCGCCCGGACAGGCCACCGAAGGGCTGGACGCAGCTCGCACCATCCGGCAGGAGTTCCCTGACATGGGCATTTTGGTCCTGTCGGCGTATGCCGAGGTGGAGTGCGTGTTGGAACTGCTGGACAGTGGCCACGGCATTGGGTACCTGCTGAAGAGCCGCGTAAATGACGTGCAGGAGTTCCTGGAGGCGCTGCAGCAGATCGCCAGGGGCGGTGCGGTGGTCGATCCCGCACTGGTGCGGGAGCTGGTGTCCGCCCGTCACAAGGAGGAGCCTTTGGCGGTGCTCAGTGTGCGGGAACGCGAGGTGCTGGAGCTCATGGCCGAGGGCCGTTCCAATGCCGGCATCGCCCGTCGACTGTGGGTCTCCGAAGGAACGGTGGAAAAGCATGTGCGCAATATCCTGGCGAAACTGAACCTGCCGGCGACTGACGACGATCACCGTCGTGTCCGGGCGGTCATCACGTTTCTGGAGTCCCGATGACCGAGCCGCCCTGGTGATCCTCGTCGTCCTCGGCGAGCAGGGCACGGATGGCGTCGCCCGACAAATGAACTTTCGCTATGAAGCCCGCAACGGTGCTCTCCTCGATCAAGTCGGCATACTCGTCCTCGGCGTGGTTGGAGACCAAAATGACCCACGGAGGGGATGGGCCGGTCTCGCACTGCAGCCGACGGGCCACGTCCAGGCCGCTTTCGGCCCCCAGATCGATGTCCACCAGCGCCACCTCCGGCTTGAGGTGCTCAGCCTGCCGCAACGCCTGCGCGCTGTCGGATGCCACTGCCACCACTGCAATGCCCTGGCCCTCAAGCAGACAGCGGGCAGCCTCGAGGAAGCACGGGCTGTCATCGACAATCATGCAGCGGATCATGCGACCAGCCTCTCAAGGGGATGTGCCCGCCAGCATTCCCGCTAGCTGTACTCCACGTGTCGCCGCTTCCGCCCACTGAGGCTGCCTTCGTATGGGAGAACGCCTACTGCAGCTTTACGCTGCCCATATCCTCGAGGCGGATCCGCGGCCCCTTGTTCTGTTCGTCACCACTGCTGCCCCGCCCGTCATGGTCTGCGCCCAGAATTACCTTCTTCGCAGCCCCGGGCTCGGGACTCCGGCCTTCTGGCCCCGCAATGGTTTCGGCCCGGCGGAAGGCAGGGGTCAGCAGGCGGTGTCACCTGGCCGGAGGCACCGTTGGACCGGCGAAACGGGCAGGACCGGGGCAGCTTGCAGCACGGATATAAACGCCGCGGACGCTGCGGAAGCAGCGTGTCCCCCAGGTGATCCGACACGATGCAGCGGACTCTGCGCACCGAGGGATCAAGGCTCAAATGGCGCCACCGGGCCGGGCATCAGCAGCGAACGTGTCAGCCACTTGTCGGCGCCTTGTTTTCGGATTCTTTACGCGTGACGACTTGACCAGGCCCTCCCCCCGTCGCATATTGGAGTCCGCATAGCGGAAACAATCTCTCGCGATACGGCAAGAAAGCGCCAAGGATTCGGTAAGAGCGACAGATCCGCTTTATTGAATCCCAACAGGCTGGATGACCTCCGCCACAGCGCCCTGCCCCTCAGGAGCAGAGAGCGCGCTCCCGCTTCACCCCTCGCAGGACCACCCATGAAATTCCTTGCCAGCGGTGTCTCAGCGCCGGTGCCCGACGGCCGCGAGGTCCGTCCGCCACAGCAACGGACAAGGCGCTTTCGGCCTGGCTTCCCAGGCGGCAGTCGGGCACCGGTCGACGGCACCCGGGCGCAGGTGGCGCTCCCCATCCTGCTGATCGCGGTGATCACCCTTGTGGCATCCGTCGCCCCCCTGGCCATTCACCTCTCGCCACTCCTCGTGGCGGCCCCCACCTGCACCGCGGCAATCGCACGGACCCGACTCACGGTCGCCATGGCCCTGGCCGCCAGTGCGGCAGTGGTCATCGTCGACTGGCACGACGATCTGGTGCACACGGCTCTGCTGCCCATACACATCGGCGCTGTGCTGGCAGTCTCCGGTTTTGCCATCGCTGCTCGCGCTCTGCACGATCGCGATCTGAGAGAACTCACACAGGTGCGAGCCGTGTCCGAGGCGGCCCAGCGGGTTCTGCTGCGGCCCCTCCCCCGCACGTTGGGCTCTTTGCGTATCGCGTCGATGTACCGGGCGGCCACCGCGCACGCTCTGGTGGGCGGCGACTTGTACGCCGCCGCCCGCACCGGCTGCACGAACCGCATCCTCATAGGCGACGTCCGCGGCAAGGGTCTGCCGGCCATCGAGGACGCCTCCGCACTCCTTGGTGCCTTCCGCGAAGCCGTCCATGAGCACGAAAAGCTTCCGGAGTTGGCGGCCGCTCTGGAGCGCAGCGTCCGCAGGCACCTGGCCGAGATGGCCGAGAGGGATCCCGACAGTGCCGAGCGCTTCATCACCGCTGCGCTGGTCGAACTTCCCGATGGGGAAGAGACGGTCAGGGTCGTCAACTGCGGGCATCCCCCGCCTCTGCTGAAGCAACACGGTCAAACGACCCTCCTGTGCGGCAGTCGGCCCGCTCCACCACTTGGCCTGGCCGGAAGCACGGCGGACGCATTCCCCCTCGACACCTTCGCGTTTGGTCCCGGCGACACGTTGCTGCTGTACACCGACGGGCTCGTTGAGGCCCGCGACGCCACCGGGAGTTTCTATCCCTTCCTTGAACGCGCTGCCACGTGGGCCTGGCGATGCCCGCACACCCTCCTGCGGCACATCAGCCAGGACCTCAAAAGCTATGCAGGTGGGCACCTGAACGACGACCTCGCCATGGTGGCCGTCCACCGCCCCGCCGAGTCACCCCACGCCTCGGAGGCTCTCGCATGCCCTACGCCAGAGGCCACCGCCTGATTGCGGAAACGGCTGACACCCGACAACCTCCCACACTGCAGCCTTCCGTGTCCGCTTCGACGACCCGTGGAAGACAACAGCCCCACCCCGTGCGCGTGCATGCCGGTCCTGCCCGCTCCGCCGGCCCGGGTGACATACATGCAACGCAGATACAGCTGCCGTCCCCCGAAGAGCCGGCGGCGCCCCGGGCGGACGGACACGCTGCACCACACGCCAACCACAAAGGGACAGTGACCAGGATGAGCACTGTACGACGCCTGCCGTGGCAACCGGTCTCATTGCTAGGCCTCTACCTGGGAGCGACCTGCGTGGTACAACTGCGCGCCTCTGCAGGCGGATTGGTCCGCTGGTCCGACTACTCGGTACTGGCGCCCCTCGTGGCCGCCGCCCTGTTTTCCGTAAGACGCACTCTCACCATCGGGGTTGCGACGCTGGCGGCCAGCGTGGCCGTCTACGGCTTCGCCATCCGCGGGGTGTCGGAAGGCGGCCGCACGGTCGTGATCGCCTCGGCCATGTTGTCCTTCGGCCTGAGCATCGTCATCTGCCGGGCCCGCCTGCGCCTGCAGGCCTACCCCCCTGTGGAAGGGGCCGGACAGCGCATCGACAGCGCACCACTCGGCTCGGAGGTGAAGCAGAGGCCCGGCAAGCCCTCCCGCGACACGCCTGCGCCGTTGGTGACCTACATGCCACCGGATCTGCTCCCGCAGCCTGCGGCGGTGGAACATGCCGCTTGGTGCACGGCTGCCGACAACACAACAAGGCCTGAGGCCCACTGGCTCGATGTCATACCCCTGCCGGCCGCCCGCGTTGCGCTCGTTGCGGGATCCATCCCCGACGGCGGGGATGCCGGGCCCGCCATCGCCGCCGAACTTCGCGCCGCAGTGCGCGCACTGGCTGACATGGACCTACAGCCGGAGGAACTGCTCACCCACCTGGAGCATGTTCTGGCCCGGCTACGGCCCACCACCGGGAGCCGGCACGCTGACGTGTCCGAGCTCGCCGCGATGTGCCTGTACGCGGTCTACGACCCTGTCTCCGCCCGCTGCACCCTCGCCAGCGCCGGGTATCCCGCGCCGACTGTCGTCCTGCCCGAGGGTGTGGTCACTACGGTCGAGGTTTCTACCAGCCCGCCGCTCGGGCAGATGCAACCGCACGCAGAGACCACCGAGCTCGATCTCGCGGAGGGCAGTGTCCTCCTGCTGCACGGATACACCACGGCAACACCCGACCCGCCGGCCGGGACCGATCAGGCTGTGCTGGTCAAGGCGGGCCTCGGATCCCAGTCCTGCCTGAACACGATCTGCCGGTCCGCCCTCAATGTCCTGCTGTCCGAAAGGCGTTACGCCCACGCCGGTGTACTGGCCGCCCGCACGCGCATGTTCGGCAGCAGCAATGTCGCCGGCTGGGACCTCGCAGCCAACCTTGCCGCCGTCTCCCAGGCCCGCAAGCACGTCTCGCAGACGCTGGCCGAGTGGGGCCTTGAGGACGCCGCACCCACCACGGAACTCATCGCCAGCGAGCTCGTCACCAACGCGCTGCGCCATGCCTGTCCACCGGTCCGGTTGAGTCTGATCCTCCACGGCACAGGATTGACCTGCGAAGTCACCGACGGCAGCAGCGTCTCCCCGCATCTGAAGCGAGCCCGTACCTTCGACGAAAGCGGTCGGGGTCTGTTCATCGTTGCTCAGCTCACCCGGCGCTGGGGCACACGTTACAATGGCCACGGCAAGATCATCTGGGCGGAAGAGCAACTTCAACCATCAGAGGACGCCCATACCGACGGTCACACCATGGCGGCACACTCGGGCTTCTAGCCACGTGCCACAGCCTCCCGCGGTACTCGGTACCGATCACCCACCAACTGGCGGTATCCCAAACGGCCTTACGGCTGCGTGCTGCCAGGCCTCCCCGTTGTTCGCCCCGTATGAAGTGGCCATGTTTCCCCCGCCTTTCCTCCCACCGTCACCGATCGGGTCGACTTCGACCGCACGAGTCCACGTGGGTCTTTGCCCGGCGGGCGGCCTGACCGTCCTCGGCACCGCACCACACAAGGCCGACAGGGCTTGAGGATGGAACCTCTGCAGGAGCTGCGGACGCTGATCCTCGAACACGTCGGGGACGACGGCCGCAGGGCCACAATCGCGGACGGCGTGAGCGTGGCGGTCGTGGACGAGCCGACGCCTCCGGTCGTCGCCGCCATGCCCGGCCCGACCCTGGCGATCGTCGCTCAGGGCACCATGCGCACCGTGCTCAACGGCGAACCGTACGAGTACGGCGCCGGCAAGTACGTGATCGCCTCACATGACTGGCCATCGACCAGCCAGGTCGTCCGGGCAGATCCCGACACCCCTCTCGCGATCTTCATCATGGGCCTCCGACCGCAGGCCATCGCATCGCTTCTGCTGGAGACCACCGACACGCCCGCATCCCCCGCCCACCGCGAACTGGCCATCAGCGACGCAACACCGAAGCTGCTCGATCCTGTCGTGCGACTGCTACGGGCCGCCCGCTGCCCGGACGAGATGCGGGTCCTCGGCCCGTCATACCAGCGGGAGATCCTGTGGCGGCTGCTCACCGGGGACCAAGGCGCGCTCGCACGGCAGATCGGCCGGGCCGACAACGGCCTCGCGCACATCAGCAGGGCCATCGGCTGGATCCGTGAGCACTACCACGAGCCGCTCAGCGTCGCCGCTCTCGCTCGGCTCTGCGGTATGAGCCCTTCCTCCTTCCACCGGCACTTCCGCGCCGCAACGTCCGCGACACCACTGCAGTTTCAAAAGACCATCCGTCTGCAGACCGCCAGAACGCTTCTGTGGACCCGTTCGGGAAGCGTCGCAGACATCGCTCACCGCGTCGGCTACGAAAGCACGTCCCAGTTCAACCGTGAATACCGGAAAAAGTTCGGAACCTCTCCGGGGCGCGACACCCCGGGACATCGTTTCCCTGGGCAGGCTTGAGGAGGCCCAATACCAGCGTCCGGGGCGGATCCTCGTCCTGCGGTCCACTCGGTGCGGCACGCCCACGTTCCACCAGGCACCACTGACACGCCTTCGCCGGTCTCGAGGTACCCGGGCGGCTGCGAGGCGCCGCCCGTGACAGAGCGCGGACAAGAGTAGAGACCGATCCGCCGAGCGATGCTGCACCGGCGAGCGGTACCGGGCGTAACCCTCTCCCGGGAAGCGGGAAGACCAAAAGTCGGCAGTATCGTGCACACCGGGAGCAGGATCGTTCTCACCGACCCGCGAGACAGCCTGATGCAATGGGCCCCAAGGGGGCAGTTGGTCCTGGGCTCTGAAGAACCCGGCATCAGTGTCGATGATCCACCGGCATGAGCAGACTTCTTCCCCAAGAAAGACCGGAAAGCGGTCGCTCACACCTGAACCGTCGGCACAGCGGCCCGGTCGGGGAATGCGACAACCACCTCTCCTCCGGAGGTGGTTCTTGGCGTGCCCGGTGAGGTAGCCCTATGAATCCGAGGAATGGCAGTGACTTCGACCGTCGACGCACCCATGGCTGATGTCCGGGACATGTACATGGCCCATGCCGCATTGCGCCGCGAATTTCGGCTGCTTCCTCAGCTGATCCGGGACGTCGCCCCAGGCGACACCGCACGCGCCGAAATCGTAGGCGCCCATGCGGAACTCGTGTGCCGCATCCTGCACACACACCACGAAGGTGAGGACCTCCTGCTGTGGCCCAAGCTCCTCCAACGAGGAGGCGAGGAGGCCGCGTCCATCGTGCCCATGATGGAAGAACAGCATCACGCCATCGACAAGGCACATGCCGAGGCAACCGGGCTCCTGCCCGCCTGGCGCTCCACCGCGCGGGGCGGCGAGGAACTCGCCGGTGTCTTCGAGGTGCTGCTGGCTGTCCTCCTGGCACACATGACGACCGAAGAGAAGTGGATCCTGCCGCTGGCCGAGAAACACGTCACCGCCGCGGAATGGAAAGAGCTCGGCGAGCACGGCATGGCCGCAACCCCCAAAAGAGACCTGCCGCTGGCTTTCGGCATGGCCATGTATGAGGGTGACCCTGCGGTCATCAAGGCGGTACTTGCCCACGCACCGCTACCCGTCCGCCTGCTGGTACCGGTCATCGGGCGCCGCCGCTACGCCACCCACGCACGGCGGGTCCATGGCACGACCAGGCCGGCGCGCATGGGCACCCTCAACTGAAGACATCGCGGGGAGCACCGCAGATACCCCGGCGTCGTCTGCGTGCAGTCTGGGTGTGCCTGCAGCCGCCGACACGGATGCAGGCACACCCACGCCGGGTGCCGTGGCGTGGACGACCAGCTGTCCCTTTCTCATCACCGAGTCGAGTTCTCCTCAACCCACGCCGGCAGTCGGCCGAGCGTTCAAACGCAGGGCCGTAGCGTCTCGTCCTCGCGAAATCTGCGCCATGCCCCTCGAGTCACACGGTGTGGCTCAGAGCGCATTGATCGCTGATGGCGCTCGCTCCACCCGGGACAAGGCGCGCAGCAATGCTGCTTGACCGTGCCGACGGACGGCCAGATGCGTCAACAGGGTGAGTACGGGTTCGAACGCGGCTCCGGGGATCTCGGGGGTGGTGATTCCCACGCTCACGGCAAGGTCGTCCATGTGCACGGCGAGTTCCATCATCTTTGTCACGAGGAAGTCGTTGAGGGTCAATGCCCACCCTCCCCAGGGGATGAACACTGCCCCGTCACCCGGCATCGCCGGGAGTTCGGCCTGCAGCTCGGCGAGAGCAGCGCGAGCTTGCTCCAGCAGCGGCTGCACGCCCTCGGAGGCGATCTGCTCCCCTCTCGCCCGGATGCCCGTGTTGAGTTCGCCGTCGAGCGGCTCATCAACCCACGCGGCACGTGCGTAGTGCTCCAGTAGGGGGATCGGTGCCTCCGCGGACGCCGGCGCCTGGAGCACGGGACTGACAGAGAAAATCTGGTACATGAGGTGGCCGGCTAGACCACCGACCGTCATCTCCGCCAACGCGCTGGGCTTCTCCCATGACGCAGCAACTTCAGGTTCCCCCAGCAAGGTGACCGCCTGAGCCGCCATGCCCAGGTACGCGCCTTGGAGATTCATCTGTCCCCCGAATCAACTGCCGTGGAATGACGGGCTTTACGCAAGCGGCCAAGATAGCCCACAGGCGAGAAGTCCATCACAGGAACCCACATGGAGGCTCTCATCCGGGAGGTGGTGGTCTCAACAAAGGCGGGCATTGCCGGTCAACTGGCGAGGGGCCACCACCTCCATGACGGCGTCGGTGGCGGTCTGCGGATACGCAATTACCCGCTGATTGTGCGCGGCTCCAGCTTCCTGCACAGGCCCCAGACGCGATACTCCCGGACGGAGCCTGTCAGCCGAGGGCGTATGCCGTGTGCGGGCGGCAGTGCATGCGTGCCGGCCCCCTGCCGTCGCGGGCACGTCGATCGCCTGGGTCTGCGGGGTGCCGCTGTTCTGACTACGGCCTCGGCAGCCCCGCCTCACATGGGACGATTGCGACGTTCAACGGGGTTGTACCGGCTGGGGCGGCGTGGACAGGGCCCCGCGCGTTGCATGATCACCCCGGCCATGCACACTGCTGGCGAATGCAGTAGCCGGGGAAAGGGAGCCGGGTGGGACTTCGCAGTTGGTGGTGCCGTCGCAAGGCGAACGCTCAGATTGAGCAGATCGTCGATGCAGTGAATGCCGGGCGTGCTCTGATGGCCGACGCAACCGCGTTTGAAGCATCCGGAACCGGTCAGAAGATCGCCGGCGTCGTAGAGGTCTGTGACGACCACCTTCACTTCAAATCTGACTCGGATCTCAAGGTCAGGGCCGCCGGCTGGCACATCTCCCGTTCCGAAATCGCCGAGGTGCGCGACGGTGACGAACCGCGCGAGGTAATGATCACCTTCCGCACGCCAGGCCGCTTCCGCGCCATCGCGGTAACACCGGTGATGCATGCCGACAAGTGGCGCTCTCTCGCCACCGGCTGAGTCGGGACGGGTCAGTACCCGTCGGCTTACGTCGCATGGATCGCCGGTCAACCATCCCCGCGAGGAGGATCCCGGTAGGCGTCTGGCCGCAAGTGGTGACAGGCGTGCGCCGTCGCCGACGGCCCCCGCCCTGCCCCGGGCAGGCGCAGGTCTGCACACGCGCTCGGCGGGTCAGGCAGCTGCGCTCCGGGCAAGGCCAGGGGCGCCAACGGAACATGTCGGTGGGCGGGTCCGGGCTTACGCGGCGAGCCTGGTGTCCTCTTGGATGGAGCCCTCGCGGTCGGCGCTCAAGCGGTGCAGCAATGCATCCGCTGCCAGCAGAGCCTGCTCGGCGTTGCGGGTCCCCGTCATCACGCACAGCGTGTAGGTGGCGTCCTCCAGAGCCCGGCCGGTGTCGCCGGTGGGCCGTACGTCGTGCTCGATGCGCGCATCAGCGAATCTCGCCAGTGCAGCGCGCAGTTCCTTCTCCACCGGAAGGATCATGGTGGCTCCTCTCCCAAAAAGCACAGCTCGCGTGGCGGGCGAAGGCCACCGCGCGGCACAGACCGCGTACAGGGCCCAACGCCACTCCTCCACTGCGAGCGTCGTCGAGCAGATCTCAGGTGCCCCGCGTTGAAAGGCCTATGCCTGCAGACGTGGTGAGCGGTGCGTGGAGCGCAGTCTGACGCCCCACAACCACGCAGACGGACGGCAGCCGCCGCACCGCCACGATCGCCGAGATCGGCCCGGCCGTGCCTGCGGTCGTCCTCATCCCAGGGCGTTCCTGGCCACTCTTCGAGGATCCAGGCTCCTGCGCTCCGGGAGAAAGCCAGGACGCCAACGTGCAGGAGAGCCTGTTTCACCGGCAACGGGCTGCTCGCCATGCATGTCAGCTTGGGCGTCACACGTGGTGTGGCGCCCAAGCTTCTTCGCCCGGCAGGCTATGCGACATGCGCGTCCGCAGGTTCGATCCCCGTGGCCCGCCTCGCCAGATGAGGGAGCGCGGTGAGGCGGGCCCTATGGGGATCTCACCGTTGGGAATTACTGTGGCACGTACGGGGCGCCGGAAACGGTATCCGCTACGGCCCGCAACCCTTTTGGGTGATGCGCTTGTCTGCTGGTCAGCCGCATGCCAGCCGGTCCGTGGCGGGGCTCATGACTCCTGCTGTGCGAGCGTCTGTGTCAGGTGGCGCTGTGCCAGCGGTGCGCCGCTGTAGATGTGCGCGCCTGCAGCACTCCGCCTACTCCCCTTGGTTCTTACGAGTTGAGGGGCTGCTTGTGGCGCCCGGCTGTAGTGAGGTTCGCATCGGGCTCAGTCGTTGCCCATGGCTTTACGGACTGCGTCTTTGGTGCGGTCCATGAGGGCGGCGACGGGGCCCAGGGCCATGTTGCGGGCAAGTGACTCGACGCCGGGATGAGGATGAGTGGGAGCCATGGCCTCGGCCACCTTGACCGCCTTGGCCATGGCGGCGAGGTTGGTGGCGTCGGTGGTGCGGCGGATGTGGATGAACTCGTAGCGTTCTTCCGCCCGGGCGTGCTCTTGCACGTCCTTGCGGAGCTTCATCAGCTGCGGCATGAACTTCGGGTCATCGGTGTCCATCTTGTCGAGCGTCGCAAGGGTTTCCTTGGCGGCTTTTTCTTCGGCGAGGCGGTCCTTGACCACCTGCTCACCGCCGGGCACCATCCGCCGGACGAAGGGATGGACGACCTCTTCCTCCGCGGTTTCGTGGACGGCCAGCAGCCGCACCAGGCGGTGGAAGGCGTTGCGGCGTTCCTTGCCCTTGCTCTGCTCGACTTCGTCGAAGAGGTTGCGGATGTCGCCGTGCTGGCGCATCAGCAGAGCGACGACGTCGGTGCCCTTGGCCTTGTCGTCGCGGGCTTGAGGGGTGCGCGGTTCGGACATGTTCGGCTGCCTCACTTCTCGCGCATGGCGGGGTCGGGGTGCTCGCCTTCGGATTGCACGCGGTATTCGCGGCCGAACATGTCGTCGTGCTCGGCCATGACCCGCTCGCTGGGCGGCTCTTCCCCGCCGTGGATCTGTTCCTGCATCTTTTCGAACCGCTCATGCGCTTCACGCACGTAGCCGGCTCCGAGCGTGGTGAGGTCCATCTGGGTGTCGAGCAGCCCTCTCAGGTACTGCTTGTTCGGCTCGAAGGCCAGCACCTTGGGCAGCTCCGGCGCCAGGACCTCCTGCGGCTCGCGGCCGTCGTAACGGCGCATCATGTCGCAGGCGGTGTGCAGGTGTTCCAGCTCCATGTTCAGGTGCAGCTCCCAGATGGCCTTCACCTTGGGGTCGCGCTCCTGCTCCATGAAGGAGTAGTACAGGTAGCACTCGTTGTACTCGTGGTTGACCAGCTGCTCCCACCACGTCTCGCCCGGGTCGACCAGCGACTCGTAGTGCGTGACGTGCTCCTCCTCGATGAGCCCGATCTCCTGGTAGAGCTGACGGGCGATCGGCTCCATGTAGGTGGGGCCGGTGTTCATGTAGAAGTTCATCGTCTGCTGTTCCGCCGACATGATCGTCAGGGCGTGGAGCTTCGACAGCGGGTTCGCCTCGTTCTTGTCGTACGGCTCGCGGACGTTGTCGTACGGGTCGCGGTGGTGGAACTTCGTGGGCCGGCCCGGCATGACCTCGGTGAGGTTGTCGACGATCGACTCCGCCTTGCGGTGCTCGATCATCTCGTACAGGTTCGCGTACCGGTACAGGTGGTCGAAGTCCTCCAGCACCCCGAACTGGTAGGCCTGCCTCAGGTACGGGTCGGGCTCCATCCGCGCGACCCACGCCGTCAGGTCCACCGCAACCTGCTCGTAGGCGATCGTCGTCTCCAGCACTGAGGAGACGCCCGGCAGCAGCCAGTTCACGACCTTCTGCTGCTGTGCCTCGATGTACCGGGTCCGGGCGAGCTGCCGCTTCACCTCGGGATCGACGGTGTTACGGACGAGCTGGTGGCTGAAGAGGATCGCCTCCACCTCGATGCCGTTCATCGTGATGATCCGGCACCGGGTGTAGGGGTCGCCACGGTCGGGGTCGATCGGCTGCACGTTCATCTCACGCCAATTGCGCAGCTGACGGTCCAGCGGGATGCCGCGCTGTTCCAGCGGGTTGAAGGTCACATCTGCCTCCTCGACAGGCCTGCGGGGCATGCCCCTTCGCCGCGTGGTGCGACCTGGCGCCGGACGGTACCCGGCCATGCTCGGTGCTGCGCGAGCCGATTGCCGCCGCCGCGTGCTGCACGGCGGGGTGTCTCACCCGTCCAGAGGAGTTGATGAGGGCGACGGCCCGCGGCAGGCCGGCCGGGCACGCCACTGACCTGTCAACGTGCGCGGCACGAACGCAGAGGTCACCCTCACAGGTACGCGACGAACGTCGCCCGGGCAGTGCGCGGGCTTGCGGTCACGGGCCTGTCCGGTGGCGAGCAGGTGCAAGGCCGCAACCGAACTGGCGGTGTTTTTGCCACCGGCAGGAGAGAACATCCCGGTACTGCTGCCGGCGCAGTTCGGGACGAGTAGCCGTGTCCGGCCTGCGAGGGTGGGGGGCGGTCACCGGCTGCTTCTGCGGCAGGCGCGCGCCGCAGGCTGTTCAGGCCGCGTTGCTCCAGCCCTGGGCCAGGCGCTCGAGCAGTGCGGCCCGGTGCAGGTCCGCGACGGGCGCCAGCAGATCGGGGTGACGCAGCAGCACCGCGGCCTGCCGATCGCGGTCGTCGGGACTGACCAGCCGACGAAAATCAAACGTCAGTCCGCCCGTATGCTCGCACTCCGCCAGATGCGCCACGGCCTGCGCGGCAGCAGCAGTCGCGGTGAGCAGGCATGCCGCCCAACTCGCCACCACCTCGTCGACCCAGGACCGCCACGCATGGTCCGCAACGTCTGTGCCGGAGGCTTCGGACCCCACGAGCCAGTCCAGCCGACCCGAGCCGCCTGGGCCCGCCATCGTGAGCAGGGCAGCATCCGTCGCTGTGGGGTAGCGCAGCCATGCGGCGACCGTCACCGCCTGGCGGGCCTGAGCTTCCGCCAGCGACGCTCCCAGAGGGCCGCCGTCATGAGGGTAGGAACGCAGGAGCCACTGGGTGGTGGCGGCTATGACCGGGGAGAGATCGGCCTGCATTCCACTGCTCCTTTCGGCGGCGCCCGGCACGCCGACCAGTGCAGTGGGCTGTCCTCGAGCGAGGCGACTCTACAACCACGCCAAAAGAGTCAAAATGGCGCAAGTCACACCATCCGGTGTCGACGATTGAGGACGCGGGGAACCGGCTCGCTGCGAGGTCGGAACACATGCTCAGCCGAAGGCCGCCTCCATGTGCGCCGATTCCCGAACCGAGTGATCAAGTTCGACACACCATTCGACACCGGACGCTAAAGGTCAAGCCAGGGCGGGAGAGGGCTGTCTCATGCATGCGGTGGGAGCAGGCCGTGCAGGACGACAGCGGAGAGCGCGTCGGCCATGGCGGTCCTGTCATGCTGCGCCGTCGGCCGGTCGTCGGGGCTGAGCCGGTCGGCTATCGGGTCCTGGGCCAGGGCGAGTGCGGGGCCCGTGACGGCGAAGTACAGGATGTGGACCGGGACACGGGGGATGCGGCCGGCCGCCATGAGGCTGCTGACGGTCGGCTCGATGCTGTCCCAGAACGGCTTGATGAACCGCTGGTGGAGATAGTCCAGGCGACCGGAGTCCCGGGTCGACTCGTCGGTGAGCAACCGGTTCATGGCGGAGTCGTTCGCGGCAAGCCGGTACAGGTGGACGATGACGGCTCGCAGGCGCTCCTCAGCGTCGTGGCAGTCGGCGAGAAGCCGGTCGAGCGCGGGCTGACCGTGTTGCAGCCCGAAGTCCACCACCGCGCGCCAGAAGTCGTCCTTCGACCCGTAGCGTTCGTGGATGAAGTTGTGGCTCACGCCGAGCCGCCGGGCCAGCTCCCTCATGGTGGTGGCGGCGTAGCCGAGCTCGGCGAAGGTGTCCAGGCCCCGCCGGAGGATTTCGCTTTCGGGCAGCCGGACGGGGGCGTACTTGCCGCGCGTCATCGCCGTCGGCGCCTCGTGCGGTGTTCCGTCGGTCACTCTGGCCTCGCTCCGTTCAGCCCTGTTCCGCCCGATGCCGATCGCTCTTGCCCCGCTCACCGAGCCGGTCACGCCGGCCGGGACAACCCGTCGTACCTGGTGAGCGGGGTGCGGGTCCGCAGCCCCGGCAGGGCGGCGAGGCAGTCGCTGGTGTTCTGAGTCTTCCATGCCGGTCACTGGCCGGTAGGTCGCGGGAGGGTTGAATCCGACAACTGCTTGACGGGTGTCAAGCTCAGGCAGATGCTTGACGCGTCAATCACATCGGTGCCGTCGGGCGCCGATGCTCAGCTGTAGGAGTGCCCCCGTGATCTTCACCAAGACCCGTGAGGCCGTAGCCGCCCCCACCGTCACCGCTACCGCGTCCGCGGGACGCAAGAAGGTGCTCGGCGTCGTGGCCGGTCTGGCCGTCGCCGGTGCGCTGACCGCCGTGGCCGTCCCTGCCGCGGCTCAGAGCCCGGCACCGCACGCCGCCCCGTCCGCTCACTCGGCCCACCACCACTACCTGTCGCCGCTGCAGGTCGCCTCGGCGTACTACGCCAGCTACAACGGCGACCTGGCCGCCGGCTTCGACCGCTACATATCCAAGGACCTGGTGCTCCACGGCTTCAACGGCCCCGAGAACCGGGACGACTGGATCAACGGCGACCTGAACATCAAGGCCGGCCTCACCGGCTTCAAGATGACCGTCCTGGACCAGATCGTCGAGGGCGACAAGGTCGTCACCCGCTGGAGCTTCGCGGGCCGCCACACCGGCACGGTCTTCGGCATCCCCGCCTCCGGCCGCGACGTCCAGCTCAGCGGCATCTCCATCGACCGCGTCATCCACGGCCAGTCCGTCGAGCACTGGTCGGAAGGCAACTTCGGAGTGTTCCTGGACGAGCTGCGCGGTCAGACGCCTCCCGGCACCGTTCACCCCACCACCAAATAGCCGCTCGAACGGCCCACACCACCGGGCCGCAGCACACACCCCGGCCGGACACCGGGCCCCCCGGGCGCGACCTCCAGCGTGCGCCCGGGGGGCCGCGGCGCCACCCAACCCACCCCACACACCAATGTGACCAGGAGCATTCCCATGACATCTCTTCTTGACGGCAAGATCGCACTGATCACCGGCACCGGCGCCGGCATGGGGCGCGTCGCGGCCCAGGTCTTCGCCAGAGAAGGCGCGAAGGTCGTCGGAGCCGACATCCACCCCGACGCCAACGAGGAAACAGCAGAACTCGTCCGCCAGGCAGGCGGCGAGATGACCGCCATCGCACCGGTCGACCTCACCGACCCCGAGCAAGCGCACCGCCTCGTCGACGGCGCTGTGGCCGCCTACGGCGGTCTCGACGTCATCTACAACAATGCCGCCTCGCTGCGCTTCGGCCCGATGCCCGACTTCTCCGTCGAGGACTGGCACGCCACCATCACCGGCGAGCTCGACATCCCCTTCTTCGTCTCGGAGTTCGCCTGGCCCCACCTGGTACGCCGCGGCGGCGGCGTCATCATCAACGTCGCGTCCATGGCCGGCATGATCGCCGGACAGAACCCCCCGATGGTCGGGCACACCGCGGCCAACGCCGGCGTCATCGGCATGACACGGCAGATGGCTCTTGAGGGCGCACCCCATGGGATCCGCGCAGTGGCCATCAGCCCCGGCCCCGTGCTCACCCCGGCCAGTGACCGCGACCTCGGCGACAACCAGGCCGCCCGCGAGGCCATCACCGCGAAAACCCTCCTCAGGCGCTTCGCCCGGCCCGAGGAGATCGTCGAACTCGGTGCCTTCCTCGCGTCAGACCGCGCCTCCTACATCACCGGGGCCAACTACGCAGTCGACGGTGGCGCCAGCGCCTGGTGACACAGCCCCCGGCTCCTTTTCAGAACCACGGGAGGGCGGCCTGAACGCTGCCGTGGTGGCTCCGGCAAAACGCTTGATGTGGCCGCCGCAATGCTGGCCGACAGTGCGGCAGTCGAATGGCGTTCCGCCGACGGGCCGTTGTCCAGGATGCTTTGGGACGCGTTGGCGCCTGCCGTGGGGGTACTCGATCATTCCCCAGCCCCTCCTGCGGAAGGCACAGGCCCATGCTCGTTCGACATCCCGCAGCAGGGAAAAGGGGACGATTCGAGCGGTTCTCCGAAGCCGCGTCGAACTTCACCAGCTCGCCAACGTTCTACGTGGTCTGCCTGGGCCTGGTCGCCTTGTTCATCGCCGCACACGCCGCGGGACTGGAAGTCACCTGGCAGTTGCTGGCCGGGGACCTGATGACGTCCGTCACCCTGCTGTTGCTTGCCCTGCTCAAGAATGCAGAACGGCGGGCCGAGCACGCGATCCAACGGAAGTTGGACGCGATCGCCGCAGCGCTGCTGGAGCAGGACGAGGGCCAGGCACGCAAGGCGCAGGAAAACCTTCGCAAGGCCATCGGCATGGAAGACGAAATCTGACTCACAATGGATCCGCTTGTCCGGCTCAAGTCGGCGGCGCAGGCGTAGGGCGGGCGTCGGAAGGTCTTTGGCGGTCTCAACGCGTGCAGACCGCAGCATCGCAGTGCGTCAACTTCCCCGCCTGCACTGCGCAGTCCGGAGCTTCTACACACTCGGCCATCCGTGCCGATCCACCTCATGGGTCAGCCATTGTCAGGGCATGAACCGCACTGCTCTGATGGTGGGCCTCAGCCATTGCGGAGGAGATGGGGGAAGGTCTCATGGCGGATGAAGGCGCGGCAAGCGGCTGTTTCGTTTGCCGCAAGCACCGAGACGACTCGCTGATGCCGGGAGGTGCTGTGTGGATGGACGACCTGGTAGTGGTCTCCCATCTGTCACCGCAAGCTCCCGGTGGCGCAGGCGCGGTTTATCTCGGTCACCTTCTGGTGGAACCCCGCCGACATGCTCCTGGTCTTGCTGATCTCACCGAGGCGGAAGCTCAGCGGGTGGGGGTGTGGTGTACCCGAGCCGCCGGCGCCCTCCGGGAAGCCGGAGGGGCCGAGCACGTGTACGCCGCCGTCATCGGGGACAACGTGCCGCATCTGCACGTCCACCTCCTGCCTCGATATCCCGGGACTCCCCACGCGTACTGGTGGCAACGCGTCGACGAATGGCCTGACGCGCCTCGCGGTGGGCAGAGCGAGGCCGCAGCGATGGTCGAACGACTCCGTTTGCACTACAGCGACGAGAAACCGCCGCCGTGACCGCGGCTGACTGGGGTGGAGCCCGGGCACTGCTCCGGAAGCTGGGCAGGGAAGTTCGGCAGGCTGTCAGCCACGGGTGGCCAGGGGCTTGTGGTAAGGCGCTTTTTGAACGGTGCGGGTGTCGAACTGTCGCGAGGGCGAGGCAGGCATGGTGGGCCCGTCCTGACGTGGTGCACGGCAGTAGTGCCTTCCGCTGCTGCTACGCGGCCTCCGCCCGTGGTCCCTGCGGCAGTGCAGGATGCGAGCGCGGCCCGGAAGATCGATCAGGAATTGAGAAGCACACGCGACGAGGCTCCTTCTAGCCTGCCGCCATGGACATCACCATTCACACGAGCTTTCTGCCGCACGACGACCCGGACGCCTCGCTCGCCTTCTACCGCGACGTCCTCGGTTTCGAGGTCCGCAGTGACGTCGGGCAGGGCAGGATGCGCTGGATCACGGTCGGCCCGGCCGGTCAGCCCGACACGTCCATCCTCCTGGCCCCGCCGGCCGTCGATCCCGGGGTGACCGAGGACGAACGCCGCACTATCACCGAGATGATGGCCAAGGGCACTTACGGGTGGATCCTGCTGGCCACCCCGGACCTCGACGCCACGTTCGAGAAGGTGCAGGCCGGTGACACCGAGGTCGTCCAGGAGCCGACCGAGCAGCCGTACGGCATCCGTGACTGCGCCTTCCGTGACCCCGCGGGCAACCTGGTCCGCATCCAGGAGCTTCGGTCAACTACTCGGCCGTAAACGTGAACGACCGAGCTTGTTGGGCGGTCACGGGTCACATCTGCCGGTCCCCGCTCAGGCGGGGGCCGGGTCGGGCATGTTGACGAATACCCACGCCGTGGCCCCTCGCGTGGCGATGTTGACCCCGGCGACGTGGTCGGCCGGCCCAGCGAGGCCGCACCGACGACAGTGGAAGTGGTCCCGGGTGCGCCGGTTGGCGCGCCCGGTGTGGCCGCAGCGCGGGCAGCGCTGCGAGGTGTAGGCCGGGTCCACCTCGATGAACGGCACGCCGGCGCGTTTGGCCATCCCGGGTCTGAAGACCCGGGGTTCCTCGCAAGATCAGACTGAACCGGACAGCGATGCTGCCCTCACGGCCGGCGCCGCGACGCCTCTACATGAACCCGGCACACCACCGGCGAGGCGCCCTGCCCCGCTCTGCCGGCCGCCCGAAGGGGCCTCGTCCGCGTCCTTGTCGCACCGGGCAAGGGCCCGACGAGCCTGTCCCGTTGGTGTCCGGTGGTTGCTCAAGCGACTGGTCGGCCCGACTGGGTCGGTCCTCATCACCCAGTGCCTGGGGGCGACTGCCGCGGCAGTCGCCCCCAGGCACTCACAGGCGTCGTGGGAAGAGGAAAGAATGGGGAGTGATCCTATGTGTCGGCCCGAGTGGCGGCGTGCGCGTGTCCAGGCGCAGCGGCTGGCCGATTTCGCGCGGTTGCGTCGCGTCCGTGATCGCATCGACAGGGAGTACGCGCAGCCGCTGAACGTGGAGGAGCTCGCCCGCGGTGTGAGCATGTCCGCCGGGCACCTCAGCCGGCAGTTCCGGGCCGCCTACGGCGAGTCGCCGTACGCGTACCTGATGACGCGTCGCATCGAGCGTGCGACGGCGCTGCTGCGGCGTGGCGACCTCAGCGTGACGGAGGTCTGCTTTGCGGTCGGCTGCGCGTCGCTGGGCACGTTCACCACCCGCTTCACCGAGCTGGTCGGTATGCCTCCCGGGGCCTTCCGGCGCCGTGTGGCCGATGCGGCGGCCGACTGCACCGATGCCGTACGTAGGGCCGGTGGCGGGGGGCTTGCTGTCACGGTGGAGGGGATGCCGGCGTGCGTGGCGAAGCAGGTGGCCAGACCGGTCAGGAATCGAGAAGCGCCGGCCGCCGAGCAGCATCTAGCGTGATGGCCATGGCAACCACCGCACCCACCCTGTCCCTGGCATCCGTCACCCTCGAGGTGGCCGACTCCGATGCCGCCCACCGCTTCTACACCGCCTTCGGGGTGGACGCACACCTGCGCCTGCGCGCGTCCGAGGCGCAGTCCATCGGGTTCCGCGGCTTCACCCTGGCGCTCACGGTGTCCGGGCCGGCCACCGTCGACAGTTTCCTCGGCGCCGCCGTGACCGCAGGGGCCGCGGTGCTCAAGCCCGGCGCGAAATCGCTGTGGGGCTACGGCGGCGTCGTCCAGGCTCCGGACGGAACGATCTGGAAGGTGGCGACCTCGGCGAAGAAGGACACCGGCCCGGCCACCCGCGAGATCGACGAGGTCGTGCTCCTGCTGGGCGTCGAGGATGTGAAGGCCAGCAAGCAGTTCTACGTCGGCCGGGGCCTGAGCGTGGCCAGGAGCTTCGGCGGCAAGTACGCCGAGTTCGCCGCCGGCGGGTCCCATCCGGTCAAGCTGGCCCTGTACAAGCGGGGCGGTCTGGCCAAGGACCTCGGCGTCCCCGCCGACGGCACCGGCTCCCACCGCATCGTCCTGGGCAGCACCGCCGGCGCCTTCACCGACCCGGACGGATTCGCCTGGGAGGCCATTGCGCCGCCTACGGTGTCTTCGCTGTCCTGAGCTTGAAATCACCTGCTTCCAGCCGCTGCTGGAGACCATGGCCGACCTGGCCGGGGTGGTCGTCACCAGCGACTCCATGCACACCCAACGCGAGCACGCCGACTATCTCCTCGGCCCCGAAGCCCCCTACATCGTGATCGTCAAGGGCAACCGGAAGAAGCTCCGCACGCAGCTCAGATCCCTTCCGTGGACAGAGATCCCGCTGCAGGGCCACGTGAGGGGCGCCAGTCACGGACGCTCGGAGATCCGACGGATCAAGGTGGCCACGGTCAACAGCCTGCTCTTCCCCGGAGCCCGGCAGGCCATCCAGATCAAGCGCCGCCGCACCGACGGCAAGACTGGCAAAACCACCATCAAGGCCGTCTGCGCCGTCACCAGCCTCACCGCTGAGCAAGCAGTCCCGCCCAACTGGCGACCCTGCTCCGTGATCACTGGCAGATCGAAGCCCTGCACCACATCAGAGACACCGCGTTCGCCGAAGACGCATCACAGCTGCGAACCGGCAACGCGCCCCGGGCGATGGCCACCTGGCGCAACCTCGCCATCGGCGCCCTGCGGCTGGCCAGCGCGAACAACGTCGCCGCCGCTCTGCGACACAACGCCCGCAACGCGGACCGCCCGCTCGCCCCTGCTCGGGCTCAACTGGTCAGGAAACAGACGCCCGCCGAGTACGGCGAAGCCCTGGCCCCGGGGCAACGTGCAATCCCATCGGTTGCCGCCGAGTGTCGGGCCATTGCTGGGCCGTTCAACTCTCTACGGCGAACGACTCGATGTAGGCCAGGGCTCCGTAGAGTGCGTCGCGCAGCGGCGTGCTGTCGTCGGCCGCCTGGTCCAGTAGGGCTCCGCCCTGGAATGCGGCTGCGAGCAGGTGGGCGAGAGCGACCGGGTCAGCCTCCGGCCGCAGCTCGCCGCGCTCGCGCATCGCGCCCAGACCACGCCGGAACAGCTCCTGCCATCGCTCGAAGCCGTCGGCCACCGCGTCGCGGTGGGAGGGGTCGGCCTTGACGACTTCGGCGGCCAGGGAGCCGAACGTGCACCCGCCGCGCACCATGTCCTGCGAGGCGATGTAGGAGTCGGCCCACCGGCGCAGGGCGACGAAGCTGTCCAGCTCGCCCAGATCGGGGACCTGATGGCGGGCGACGATGGTGTCGGCCTGCCAGGCGAGCACCGCACGCACCAGGGACTCCTTGGTGGGGAAGTGCCGGGTCAGCTGGGAACCGCTGACCCCGGTGGCGGCGCGGATCTGCTCGTTGTTGGTGTTCTGCACGCCGTGCTCGTAGATCAGCTCCGCAGCCGCCTTGATGATGCGCTCGCGCGTGGCCAGGCCCTTGGGGGTCAGCCTCCGAGCCGACGCTTCGCTGCTTGCAGTCATGGTGCCGACCCTACCACAAAAAAGGGCTTGACAGCCCTTTTTTGTTGGTGTTCCATGAGGCCCAGCCCAAAAGGGCTTGACAGCCCCTTTTTGTGGAAGGGCGGACGACGTGTCCCCAGAGGCTTCACCGCAGGCAGCCGCCACATCGGCGAGGCCCGCCGGCCCGGCCGTGGCAGCCGCGGAGGCGGGCCATCCGCGGCGCTGGAGCATCATGGCGGTGCTAGGTGCCGTCGCCTTCATGGCACAGCTCGACTTCTTCGTCGTGAACGTCGCCCTGGACGGGATCGGCCGGTCGTTCCCGGGCGTGAGTGTCGCGAGCGTGTCGTGGGTTCTGTCGGCCTACGCGATCGTCTTCGCCGCCGTGCTTGTGCCCGCGGGCCGGATCGCGGACCACTGGGGACGTAGGAAGGTACTGCTGTCCGGGGTCGGGGTCTTCACCCTCACCTCCGCCGTCGCGGCCGCCGCACCGAGTCTCGGCGTACTGGTCGCCGCCCGCGCCGTCCAGGCCGTGGGCGCGGCGATGATCGTGCCGTCCTCGCTCGGCCTGCTCTACCCGAGCTTCCCCAAGCGCCAGCACACCCTGGTGGTGGGCCTGTGGGCGGGCGTGGGCGCGGTCGCGGCCTCGGCGGGCCCGCCCCTCGGCGGTCTGCTCGTCACCCTCGACTGGCGGTGGATCTTCCTGATCAACGTTCCCATCGGGATCGCCACTCTTATCGCCGGAGCGCTGCTGCTGCCCGAGGTCCGTCAGCCCAAGGGCGCCGCTCTGCCGGGTCCGGTCTCCGCCCTCGCACTGTTGCTGGCCGTGAGCCTGCTGGTGCTGGCCACCGTCCAGGGGCCGGGGTGGGGCTGGGCGGACATCCGCACCGTGGCCCTGTTCGCCGCGGCCGCCCTGGCCGCCGCCGCGACCGTCGAGCGCACCCTGCATGCCAAGGCACCGGTGATCGAGAGGCAGTTGTTCGCCGGCAGAGAATTCACCGCCGCCACCGTGGCTCTATTCCTGTTCTCCGCGGGCTTCGCCATCGTCCTGCTCAGCACCGCCCTGTTCATGCAGGAGGTCTGGCACTTCAGCCCACTGCACGCAGGGGTCTCCATCGCCCCGGCGCCCCTGGCCTCGATCGCCTTCGCGATGAACGCCGGCCCCCTCCAGATCCGTTTTGGACGCACCGCCCCCGCCGTGACCGGCACGCTGGCCATGACACTGGCCGCCGGCTACTGGCTCATGGCCGTGCACACCACCCCCGACTACTGGGGCGGCATGTTCCCCGGCCTGATCCTGGTCGGCCTGGCCGGCGGTCTGGCCCAAGCGCCGCTGTTCGCCGCCGCCGGCACCCTCGCACCCGAACGCGCCACCACGGGCAGCGCCGTGCTCAACATGAGCCGGCAGATCGGCAGTGCCGTGGGCGTGGCCCTGCTCGTCGCTCTCACTCCCCAGGCCACGGCCGCCGGGTTCGACCATGCCTGGTCGGTCCAGGGCGGCGCCGGAATCGCCGCAGCCGCCGCGCTGCTCGCCCTCCGGTCCCGCCACACACCCTGACCACACGGCCGCAGCCACTCGGGGCCGGAGCGCAAGCAACCACGGCCTCCTGATGGAGGGGCAGCGCACCGCCTCTCCCCCATCATCCGCGGCATCCGCCCGAAGGACTGACGCTGGAGTTCCAGCCAGCTCCCCCTCAAGAAACGGAGATCTCCCTCATGGAACGCAACCTCCTCGTGATCGGGGCCACCGGCAAGACCGGCGGCCACACCGCCCAACTCCTGCTCCAGCACGGTCACCGCGTCCGCGCACTCGTCCGCGGACTCGACAGACGTGCCGAGCGGCTCGCCGACCTCGGGGCGGACGTCGTGGAAGGCGACGTCCTCGACCTGGACTCCCTGGCCCGGGCGACCAAGGGGATCGACGCCCTTTACTTCACCTATCCGATCCGCCCCGGCCTGATGGACGCGACCGTGAACGTGGCCCAGGCGGCGGAGGAGAACGGGGTCCAGGCGATCGTGAACATGTCGCAGATCTCCGCCCGCCGCAACACCGCCAGTAACGCGGCACGCCAGCACTGGGTCGCCGAACGTGTCCTGGACCAAGCCCCGGTCCCGGTCACCCACATCCGCCCGACCTTCTTCGCCCAGTGGCTGATCGACACCTGGGCCGACGGCACCGGCGAACTGCGCCTGCCGTTCGCCGACGGACGCCACGCCCCCATCGCGGAAAGCGACCAGGCGAAGGTGATCGCGGCCATCCTGGAAGACCCCGCCCCGCACGTCGGCCAGATCTACCCGCTGTACGGAGCCGAGGAGCTCAACCACTACGAGATCGCCGAGAAGATGTCGAAGGCGCTGGACCGTGAAGTCACCTACGTGCCCATCGAACTCGACGAATTCGCCGCCATCCTGCACGGGCGCGGCGCGCCGGACCACCTCATCCAGCACCTGCTCGCCGTGGCCGTCGACTACCGAAATGGCGTCTTCGCCGGCACCAACGACCTGGTGAAGACGATCGGCGGCAGTGACCCCCTCGACGTCGAGGGTTTCATCGCCCAAAACCGCGCTGCCTTCAACCTGCCCACTGCCTGAAAACTGGAGAACACAATGAGCGTCTGGTTCATCACAGGATCGTCCCGGGGCTTCGGCCTGGAAATCACCCGTGCCGCCCTCGCCGCCGGCCACCAGGTGGCCGCGACCGCCAGGAACGCCGAAACCGTCCGCGAGCAGTTTCCCGACGCCGGCGACGCACTGCTCACCGCGCCGCTGGACGTGACCAACCCGCAGAGCATCGAAGCGGCCGTCGACGCCGCGGTCGAAAGGTTCGGCCGGATCGACGTCCTGGTCAACAACGCCGGCACCGGCCTGCTCGCCGCCGTCGAAGAGTCCGACGACGCCGCGGTCCGCGCGGTGTACGAGACCAACGTGTTCGGCCCGCTCGCCGTACAGCGCGCCGTACTGCCGGTATTGCGGCACCAGCGCTCCGGCCACGTGATCAACATCAGCTCCATCGTGGGCTTCGCCACCGCGCCGGGCTGGGGCATCTACGCCTCCACCAAGTTCGCCGTCGAAGGCTTCACCGAGACCCTCCACACCGAACTGGCACCCTTGGGCATTCACGTGACGCTCGTGGAACCGGGCTTCTTCCGCACCGACTTCCTCGATCCTGCCAGCCTGCACACCGGACCCGACGCGATCGACGACTACGCGCCCACCGTCGGCGCGATGCGTGCAGCCGCCGCGAGCCTGAACCACGCCCAGCCCGGCGACCCGGTCAAGGCCGCCCACGCCATCGTCGAGATCGCCGCCACCCCCGAACCGCCCCTGCGCCTCCCGCTCGGCGCCGACACCCTGCAAGCCTTCGACGCCAAACTGGACACCTTCCGCAAGGAGATGGACGCCTGGCGGCACGTCGCCCTCTCCACCGATCACGAATAAGGCTGTGCCCTATACGGCCAGGGCTTCGGCGTAGTCGCATGACGTCCGGTTCGTGATCATCCGAGGCCGAGGAGTGCGCGGGGGCGGCAAGGGTCGCGGGCGTTGCGGGCGGAGGCCGGCCGCGATGTTCTTCACGCCGGCCGTGCGGAGGGCTCCGATGGCGAGGTTGCGCCAAGTGGCCATCGCGCGGGACGCGTTGCCGGTCCGCAGCTGGGAGGCGTCCTCAGCAACGGTGGTGTCGCGGACATGGTGCAAGGCATCGATCTTCCAGTGGTCGCAGACGAGTTCGGCGAACTGGGCCGCGGTGGCCTGCTCGGCGGTCAGGCTGGTGACGGCGTAGACCGTCTTGACGGTGGTCTTGCCGGTCTTGCGGTCGGTGCGGCGGCGCTTGATCTGGACGGCCTGGCGGGCTCCGGGGAATGGGGGGCTGTTCACGGTGGCGGCCTTGATCCGGCGGATCTCCGAGCGGCCGTGGCCGATGCCGATGCCCCGGGTGCGTCCCTGAAGCGGGATGTCCTTCCAGGGAAGGGACTTGAGCTGTCGGCGCAGCTTCTTCTGGTTGCCCTTGACGATCACGATGTAGTGGGCGCCTCGGCCGAGGAGGTAGTCGGCATTCTCGCGCTGGGGGTGCATCGCGTCGCTGATGGCGACGGTTCCTGCCGGGTCGGCGACGGTGCCCAGCAGCGGCTCGAAGCAGGTGATCTCGTTCGTCTTCTCTCCGACGTCCAGCTGGGCCAGGACCAGGCCGATGGCGTGCTCCAGCGCGGCGAGCAGGTGGATCTTGTGGCCCTTCGCTTTGGCCGCGAAAAACGCGCAGGCTTTTGCCGTCCACTGCAAGGCCGCGCAGTCCGGTCGCCTTCGGACGGCGGTCGGCGAGCCGGCGTCCGACCGCCCGGTCCAGCGCGTCGCCGTCGACGCGGGCCAGCAGCCGCCGGACCGTCGTTTCCGCAGACAGGAACCGCTTCGGGAACAGTGGGTCGAGGCGTATACCAAGGCGGTCCAGGATGTGCGGCGGGCATCGGCGATCCACTCGCTGACTGTCGACACAGAGGTCGCCCCCGCCAGAACCGCACACGCGGTCAGCGCGAGTACGGCAACCAGCACGTGCCGTACGCCGCGTGGGTCTCGCGGGTCGGGCACCTCGGCCAGCCGCTCCAGCAGGCGCGGGACCTCGTCGGATACGACCTCGGGATGCTGGCGGAGCTGGTCAAGGGCACGCGGGGTCAGCGATGATGCGTCGACAGGCACGGTCTTCCACTCGGATCACGGGGCGTAGAGAACTCCATGATCTTGGAAGCCCGTGCCTGCCACGTTCCGGGGCGCCACCGAGCTGACAGACCGCCACGAACCGGGCCTCACACAACACCGCCGAAGCCCTGTCGCCTATCCCTTCTCGGCAGCGGTAGGCCAGATTTCCCGTCCGCGGGCGCTCTACCGCGTCGTCACGCCGGGACGCCTGGTCGAGCGCACCAGGCTGCACCGTTGCGCTTGATCCGCCCATCGCAGGTGATCAGCGGTGCGGCCGAGGGATTCGTCCAGCGCAACATACTGTGCGTCGTAGGCACTCGAGTTGGCGTGGGAAGTGCGAACCCGTTCCCACAAAGGGGAGAGTGTCGCGCTGTGGCGCCGTGATCGGTCAGGCGGACCCCTAGCGCGTACGTGTCGATGGCGATCAACCGCCCAGCCTGCCCTCGTCGATCGCTGCCAGCACGTCGTCAGTGGCGTACTCCGCGGCGGCCTCGCGCTCCAGTCGTGCAGCCATTTCGTTTATGGTCGGCTTGGTGGTTTCTGCAGCGATCAGCTCGTGCAGGTACGCCTGGAGGGACTTCCCGGCCTGGGCGGCACGGGTCTTGAGGACACGAATCTGATCTTCGGGCACGTCCCTGATGGTCAGCACGCTCATATCTGCATTCTGGCGCGGTTTTCTGCATTCGGCAGATCCATGCTCTGGCTGCGACCTGCGGCGACGGGCCGCTGGATGGCCGGCATACCGACAGCTTGCGCGGGTGAGCCCGGTGGTGCCGTGTGGTCAGCCGGGGGTGGGTGGAGGCGTGGCGGGGTCCGTGAGGGCGTCGAGTTGGGCGGCGAGGTCGGGGTGGGTGGCTGTCAGGTGGGGGCGGGCGGCTTCGAGCGGGTGGAGGAGATCGGCCGGGTCGTCGTGGGCGAGGGCCGCATGGAGTTGGCTCAGTGGGCGACGGGCGGCGGTGGGCAGGTCGGTGAGGGCGGCGATCTGGCCGGCGATGCGGCGCAGGTCGGCGGCGTTGCGGCGGGCCCAGGTGGCGGCAGTGCGTTGGGCGGCGCGATGTTCGCGGGTGGCCTGGACGCGCTGTTCGCCGGTGGTTCCGGCGGGCCCGGGCCGGTTGCGCAGGTAGCGCCGTTCGGCGGCCTGGCGGCTGGCGACGCCGAGGGGGTGGGCGAGGTCGGCCCAGCTGGCTCCCGCGTCGCGGGCGGTTTCGATCAGGCCGGTCTCCCATCCGGCGAGCTGCTCGCGCACCTGCCGCAGCAGCAGGAGGCAGGCGAGGGCCTGCTCCGGGCCGAGGCCGAGGTCGGAGGAGTCGGGGGTCTTCAGATGGGCGCCGCGCAGGGCCTCGTCTATGGCTTCGAGGGCCGAGGCGGCGGCGAGGAACGACGCCGGGCTCTGGGCGTCGGCGTGGGACGAGGCCGGCTGGTCGGCTGGGGTCATGGCACCTCCTTCAGGTCTGTCATCGTGTGGACGACATCATGTTTGTCATCCATTGGATGACATGTTACAACGGTCTCAGTGAGGCGCATTGGCAGCAACTGCCTGAACCTGCTGGAGGTGTTTCACGATGTTGATGCGCACTGACCCCTTCCGTGAGCTCGACCGGCTGACGCAGCAGCTGCTGGGACCGGGCACCTGGTCACGGCCGGCCGCGATGGCGATGGACGCCTACCGCGAGGGCGACGAGTACGTGGTGGCCTTCGACCTCCCCGGCGTCAGCGCGGAGGCGATCGACATCGACGTCGAACGGAACATGCTGACCGTCAAGGCCGAACGCCGGCCCGTGACGAAGGCCGACGACGTGCAGATGGAACTGTCGGAGCGACCGCTGGGTGTCTTCTCCCGCCAGATCGTGCTGGCGGACACGCTGGACACCGACCGCATCAAGGCCGACTACGAAGCCGGGGTGCTCACCCTGCGCATCCCGATCGCCGAGCGCGCCAAGCCCCGCAAGATCGCCATCGGCGCGGGCTCCGACCGCAAGGAGATCTCCGGCTGAACCGGCCGATACGGGTCGAACGGCGGCGGAGGACGGGCATCTGATCTCCCCTTCATCCCGTCCTCCGCAACCCACGGAAACGAACGAAGGGTGGCGGGGCGACGTGACCCTGCGATGGGAAGCGTTCCTCGACTACGTCCAGGAACGCGGCAAGTACGACAGCCGGCAGGAGGCGGAACGCGCATCCCGCGTGGTCCTCGCGCTGCTGGGCGCCCATCTGGTCGGTGAAGTGCGCGCCCAGCTCGCAGCTCGCCTGCCGGAGGACTTCGCCCTGATCCTGCTCAACCCGCTGCAAAGCGCCGAACCCCTTTCACCCGAGCGATTCGTGCGCGCGACGGCGGCCTGGATCGAAGGAGCCACCGAACAGACCGCGGCCTGGGACGTCAGCGCCGTCCTCAGCACGGTCGCCGACGCTGTCGGCGACGACCTGCTGGGGCAGATCCTGCTCCAGCTCCCCGGGGGATACGACCTGCTGTTCGGCCGCCCCCAGCCCACCTGACCACCGCCATCCCCGGTGTCCGCGCACCAGCACCGGACCGATCAGAAAGGCAAGTACCGCAGTGATATCCGACAGGCGTGCGCCCTTCCAGCACCTGTCCGCGATGACGTACGAGCAGCTGCTGGAGAAGGTCCGCTACGAAGGCGCCTACCCCACGCGGGAACGGGCCGAGGAAGCCGTCCGCCTGGTCCTTGCCGGCCTTGGACGTCAGCTGACGGGCGACGAACGCGTCGAGCTGGCCGCCCGCCTGCCTCTTGAAGCCGCACAGACCCTTACCGGGCAGATTCCCGACATCCAGCCCCTCACCGGCTTCGACTTCGTCAAGGACCTCGCCGATCGCACCGGCGCCACCGTGGCCACCACTCGCTGGGACACCGGCTCAGTCCTGTGTGCGGTGGCAGCCCTGGCCGGGCCCGACCTCCTCACCCGCATCCTGCGCCAACTCCCCTCCGGGTACGCGCTGTTGTTCGGCCGCGCAGAACTCACCCCCGCCGCATGAGCGGGCCCTGCTCCCCCGGCACCCGGCGCAGGGGTGACGCCGATCGTTGATCGAAGCCCTGGTCTCCACCCGAGACCAGGGCGCCCTTGCGGTACGCCACGCCCGAGGTGGGGACGGCGCGGGCTGCTGGCTGCGTTCCCCATCGGGTGCGACAAACACACAGGGGCCATGAGCCGTCGTCGACTCCCAAGCGCCAACGGTTCACGGACCCTTCTCGCCCAGGGTTGCGCCTGGCCGGCCGGCCCCGGCGCCGCACCGAGCTCCCCTCGGGCGCGCCCGGGTGATGGGACAGCTCGCCGAACATCGCTGCTTCAGGCCTTCCCCGGAGGCGATCGCCGAGGTCCACCAGCCTGTCCACGCCCGCCAGCAGGCAGCGAGGGGCGGGCTCCGCCCGGCGGCTGCTCGCCGGGCTGCACCCGGTGTCACCCCAGCGCAACTGCCTTGCGCAGCAGCACGGATCGTTCACGGGCGTTGCGGCACAGGCGAGCGGCGAGTTCCAGCTCGGTCCGTGCCTCGGCAGTCCGGCCGAGCCGGATGAGCAACTCGCCACGCACGCTCGGGAGCAGGTGCGAGCCCGACAGGCGGCCGGAGGCCGCCAGTTCGTCCACCACGGGCAGCGCCTGCTGCGGGCCTTCAGCCATCGCGATGGCGACGGCCCGGTTGAGCTCGACGATGGGTGAGGGTGCAAGGCGGCACAGTGCCTCGTACAGGAGCACGATGCGCTCCCAGTCCGTCTCCCGCACCGAGGACGCCGACGCATGGCACAGGGCGATCGACGCCTGCAGACCGTACGGTCCCAGGCCGCGTCCGAGGGCCGAGGAGCGGCCGAGCGCGGCCACACCGCGACGGATCGCCGACCGGTCCCACAGGCGCCGATCCTGGTCCTCCAGGAGCACTGCCTCGCCATCCGGGCCGGTGCGTGCGGGAAAGCGTGCGGCCGTGAGCTCCAAGAGGGCAAGCAGCCCATGCACCTCCGGGTCATCGGGCTGCAAGGCGGCCAGCATCCGGGCCAGTCGGATGGCCTCGTACGCCAGGTCGGGGCGCAGCAGGCGGTCACCGGTCGTCGCCGTCGAGCCCTCGGTGAAGATCACGTACAGCACGCTCAACACACCTCCGAGCCGCTTGTGCCGTTCCTGTGCCGGTGGCAGCTCGAACGGCACTCCGACCGCGGCGATGGTCTTCTTCGCCCGCGTGATCCGTGCCTGAATCGTCGGTGTGGGCACCAGGAACGCCCGGGCGATCTCCTCGCTGGACAGGCCGCCGACCACTCGCAGCGTCAGGGCCACGCGGGCCTCGGGCGAGAGCACCGGGTGGCAGGAGATGAACATCAGCGCGAGGACGTCGTCGTCGATCCGGTCGGGATCCCACGGCAGGTCCTCCGAGCGGCCCGGCGGGTCCACCACGCCCGAGCTCAGGTCGCCCTCGGTGAGCCGGCTTGCGAGTACGGCGTACCGCGCGTCGAGTGCCGACCGGCGGCGAAAGCTGTCGATGGCGCGTCGGCGCGCGGTCGCCAGCAGCCAGCTCACCGGGTGCGTCGGAGTGCCGTCGCGCGACCAGGTGACGAGCGCCTCCGTCACCGCCTCCTGCGCGACGTCCTCGGCGAGCTCGAAGTCCCCGGTGTAGCGGGCCAGCGCGGCTACGATCCGTGCGGACTCGATCCGCCAGACGGCCTCGACGGCCCGCCGTGCCGACTCGGCGCTCGGCGGGCCGCCGGCGGCCTCGGGCGTCACAGCTGGCCGGTCCTCTCGCGCCATGCCCGCTCCTTGATGATCCACTCGTTGTCCTGCGGGAATTCCTCGATGCCCGGAACGCGGCGGACCTCGCACTTCGAGCCGGCGACCGCCGGGAGCCGCTTGGCCCACTCGACGGCCTCCTCCTTCGATGCCACGTCGATCACGTAGAAGCCACCGAACAGCTCCTTCGTCTCACCGTACGGACCATCGGTGACCACCGGCGTCTCACCACTGAAGTCGACCACCACACCCTGTGCAGGGTCGTCCAGGCCCTCGGCGGCCACGAGCACGCCGGCGCGGATCAACTCCTCGTTGAAGCGGCCCACCGTCTCGAGCATTTCCTCGAAGGGCGTGGCCATCATCTTCGCGACGGATTCGTCCGTGCCGCGCATGATGAGCATGTACTTCGCCATCTTCGGTCTCCTTGGTAGAAGGGCCGTCTCTCGGCCCTCTCTCCTCAAGGTCGAACGAGGCAGACGCGGATCGACAGGCGGACAGAAAAATTCCTTGGCACTCAGGTCGGGGACACCGTATCCGGGAGGTCTGCGCGCCGTGGGAGGGCTGGGCGGAGCCTTGCGGTGACCTCGGGTGGCGACCCTTCGTGCTGGTCGCGGCACCGCGTCCACCACTTCGATCACGGCGCCGCCTCCCCTGCTCGCCTTGCCGCGAGGCGCGGCCCCACCACGAACGCCGCCGAGGAGACGGGCGGCGGGGCGGCGCTAGGACCTGTCCCGCCACCGGCTCTTGACGAACCACCTGCCCGCTGAAGCCGCAAAGGCCAGCACCCCAGCCGCCAGCACCCAATGCTGCCAGCGCCAGAGCGGGTTCTGCCACCGCCACAGCGGCGCAGGGGCGGCCTCGACGGGGATCGCGTCGTGGTCGTTGCCGGGCACGGGGTCGTTCGGACCGTAGACGGTGATGGAGCCCTCGGCGCCGGGAATCCGCTTGTCGATGCGGATGTGGAAACCGATGGTGACCGAGGACCCAGGCTCTGGGGCACGCCGCTGCGAGATCTCGCACAGGAAGAAGTTGTTGTCCTTGTCCTGCGGCGGCCGGCACGAGTATCTGCGATCGTCGTCGTCCCCTTCCCAGGGAATGGACGTGACCGTGGTCCCGGCCGGGGGCACCACCGCGAATGATCCAGCCGTCCGGGGAGCCGGGGCCCCGGTTCGCCACTCCGAACCGGACCACGACGGTGTCTCCCACCCTGCCCTTGACCGTTTCGGTGACTGGGGCGTAGTCGGCCGACGCAGACGACGGGGAGACACCAACGGAAAGAGCCGTGCCTCCAGGCGTCAGGGCGATGCCGTGCGATGCGGTCGTGGGCAACACGCGGACGGCGGTGGTCCCGGGCCGTTGCGGCGGCTGGTTTTGGTCGCTGCTGGGCAGCCATCCGCCGCTCTCCCCCCGGGCACTGCCGTAGGGGGTCGCCACGGCCCTCTCAGTGCGCAAGGCGGCCCGATCCACCGGCGCCGACCGGGGCTGCGCCCATCCCTGCCCCGCCGCAGTGCCCAGCGCTGCCAGAGACACGACGACGGCGCCGATCCGGCGCACCAGGGCACGCTCGGCCACGGGCCCGAACCTTTCTGCCCGCATCCCTGCCCCCCATCCCTGCGCGGTCAGTGGATCCTGCCGCGCCGGCGCGCCGATGGGAGAGGCTAAAGCGCTGTACCGCAAACGACCTATTTCTTTGACTGCGGCCCAGGTGGCGTCCGGGCAAAGGCGTCGCCGGCACCCGTGTCGCTCAGCAGCACCATCGCCGTAGGCCGCGGAGAGGGCCGGGTGCCGGTCGCGCACCACACGGGGCGCTCTAACCGTGGGCGGGAACGGCAGCCGTAGGGAGGTCGGGCATGCCATGACACCCGCCAGCGTCCACGGTGGCAAAGGATCCGGCGGGTGCCGGTATGCGGTCAGCTTGCCCTCTGCCTCTCTCGGAGCTCGTGGACGCTTCCTGCGGTGATCGTGCCGTCCTCTTGCTCGTAGTGAGACAGGGCGAGGCCGAGGCCGAAGAATGTGGGTGCCCATTCGCCCACGTAGATACCCCACCGGTCGGCGCGGGCGACGTTGACGCCGGGTTCCACCTTGAGGCTGCCTACCCATGCGGCAACAGAGAGGCCGATGGATGCCATGCCGGCCAGGTAGGCGTGTTCGCTGCGGATGCCCATTTCGTGCATGCTCTTGATGATCATGGTGCGTCCGTTCTGTCGGGGTTCCGCAGCGAGTACCACACACAGCCGACCCTATTAATCCGGTTTGTTTACTTTGGGTGGCTAAAGGCTGTTCGCGGGATGTTTCCGATGCTGTGCGCACACCGGGTTTGCGGTGATCATCCCGGGGAGAGGGAGGTGGTCCTTCCGGCGTGCGGCGGACCTGCCCAATCACTGTCAGCATGTTCTGCCGAGCTGCACCGGTGGACCGGGGGTGGGTAAAGGCGCGGCTGACCCTGTAAGGCGTCGAGTTGGGCGGCGAAGGCGGGGTGGGCAGGCCGGAGGAGACGGGCCCTCTCACGACCGAAAGATCGCCTGCCCCACGCCGACCGCAACGACACCGGCGCGGCTCCGGCATGCGATCTGCCGGACCGGTCTCAGGGCGGCGTGGTCGCCGGCGCTTATGCCGGCCACATGCGGCGTTCAACGCCTTCCTGGCTGCGCCGGCGCCCGTCAGAGGCGGATCACGATGGCTTTATCCCTTTCTGAAATCGACGGGGGAAGGATGGAAACATCGGAACCAGTTGGAGCCGCACCTGGATCCCGGGCGGGTGCGTCTCCAAGTACGCGCTAGGTCCTGAACTGCCCTCTGGGCATGAACGCCTGTTGTGCTGTTCAGCAGCCTGGGCGATCAGGAAGCTGATCGCCCAGGCGAGTTGAGGCCCGGGTGTGAGACCCCCGGGGAGCAACGCGCGTCGGCGCAGTCCCTGCCGGGCCGGCCAACTGGGCCGTAGCGAAAGGGCGTCGGCTGACGGGCCACCCGATTCAGCTGTGCAGGTCACCCATGTGAGGCCGGGATCGACGGTAGCTGCATGGCCTCCCAGGGGAACTCGAGTCGGCCCGCGATCGAGTGGTGCGCAGCTTCGTCCCCGGTGTGGTGGAAGCGGACGACATTCGCCGCCCTTGTCTTTTGGAGCTCCTTGCTGTGGGCCGAGAGGTCGCCGCTCACCGCAGTCAGCGTGCTGTCGGGAAGGGCTCGCCCTGCTTGGCTGCGGAGCGAGGCGACGGGGTCGTGTGCCACGGTTTCCCGCTCGCAGGAGTCCTTCGCACGCGGGTCGAGGAATAGATACCGGGCATAGCCGACGGGGCGTTCCTCGCTTTCGAGCAGGGCAGCCTGCAGGGTGCAACCGAGGTCGTTCGGCGGCCAGGAGGTCGAAGCGGCCGTTGCGTGCCCCAGCCGTGGCGCCCGCCGTGTCTGGGCCAGTGAGCCCGCTGCCGTGCGGGCCAAGAAGTGATGAGGACGCGGCTGCCGGGCGTGGACTGCCAGGATGTGCGGCACGGTTGAGGGGATTCCCCCTGCCAGGTGTCGCCCGGCTTCAGCGCGCCTCCGCCGGTTCACTTCGGAAGATCATCTGCACTGCGGCCTTAGAGTTAGCGGCAACCTGTAGATCAGGTTCGGGACGAAGGAGACAGGTACCGAGATGCCCAGCTCACCTCCGCCGGCGCGGCGCTTCCTCATGGTGCATGGCGTGCAGCATCGTCGTCCGCGGCAACACTGGCTGTGGTGGTTGACCGAGGCCCTGCGTCAGCGGGGCGAGCAGGTGCTCTATCCGCAGTTCCCCTCACCCGAGCAGCCGTCGATGAGCGAATGGGTCGATCTGCTGCACGCCGAGCTGGCCCAACTCGGCGACCAGGAACGCGTCGTGGTGTGCCACTCCCTGGGGTGCGCCCTGTGGCTGCACGCCGCCCAGAGCCTGCCCGAGGACCTGCGTGTCACCCGGGTACTGCTGGTGTCCCCGCTCGGTGACCAAGCGTTCACCGTGGCCAACGGCAATGAAGAGTTCAGGCTCGATCGCATCGACCGTGAACTCCTTACCGCCGCGTCGACCAAACCGCCGCATGTGGTCGTCTCGGCGACCGACCCCTACGCGCCCGCCGACCCACGCGCGTGGAGCGCCGCGCTCGGCTTGGACTGCGACGTCCTGCCCGCCGCCGGCCACATCACCCCCCAGGACGGATACGGCCCATGGCCGGCCGCACTGGACTGGTGCCTACGCGACCAGACCCCTGTGTCCCCCGTCACCGGACCGTGAGCGGGGATGGATCCATGGCCGGTCGTCGTCTGCGGCTCGCACACGGACCTGGCGATGCCTGGCGCGCGCCCTACGCACCCGCCGCGGCAGGCGAAAGAACGGCCGCGTTGTGACGCCGTTGAAAGGTCGCCGCAATCAATCCGGATGCGTAGTGCGGCTCCTGGCAGAAGGCCGCCTTGGGCCGGCACCGCCGTCTATCGGCGTCTGGGCTGCTCTGCCGCGTCAACATCCTCTTCCTGCTGCCGGGTCGGTGGAGAGGCCTCGGTGTCGCGGATGGTGCGCTCGCCGCTCATTGCGGGCTCAGCACCGCGGGGATGTTGACCTGGAAGTGGATGAATTCGTACATGCTGTAGTCGCTGTATTCCTTCATCGCGAGCGCCTCGCGGGCCTGGTCGGCGGGCAGTTTGTTGTCTTTGGCGTCCCGCGCCAGGCTGATCAGCTTCTCGAGGTAGGCGATGGAATGCAGGATGTCGGCACGGTGCATGGTCCGGCCGTGGCCCGGCACGATCAGGGTGTCGTCGTCGAGGATGTCGTGCAGGCGCCGGTAGGTGACGAGTGCCTCGTCGGCTCGCCCTTCCAACAGCCAGGGGAACGCCGGGGGCGGCGCCTGCAGCATGTTCCCGACGAAGACGATGTTGTCCTCGCGTATGCGCACGACCAGGTCGCCGTCGGTCTGGGCGTAGCCGATGTGCTCGATGTCCACATGCTTGCCTCCCAGATCGAGGGAGCACGACCCGGTGACCGTGACGTCCGCTGAGCGGGCCACGGCCTCTTCGATGCCGGCGTTCGGGCCGAGCAGGTCGATCATGAAGGCGCGGTCCTGCTCGAAGCGCTCGTCGATGACACGCTTGGTCGCCTCATGATGGATGATCACCGTCTGCGCCGGGAAGGCGAAATTTCCGAAGCAATGGTCGCCGTGGAAACTGGTGTTGACCAGGAATCGAATGGGCAGCGGGGTCGCTTTGCGCACCTCGCCGATGACCTGGGACGCCAATCGGCCGTTGCTCAGCGATTCGACCACCAGCACTCCCGAATCACCCACGGCGAAACCGGCGTGGTCGCGGTGTGGTCGGTGTCGTCGACGTCGCTCGCCATGACGGCGTATACGTCGTCGGTGAGTCGGCGTGTGTGCATCTGGACGTCGGCGAGTTCGAAGGGCCTGTTCTTCTGGTGGTGCATGGTCGTTTTCTCCTGGGGAAGGCGGGCCGGCTGATCGACCTCGTTCGACGGTGCCGTCGGCGCACACGTCGTCGACGGCGGACGTCGGCCGGGCCCGGCCGCACAGCGAAGGGGGCGACGGCTTTTTCTTCCTTCTGCATCATCTCCGTCGCCGGCTGGAATCTCTTCCCGACGTGTGCACGGGGTGTCCCTGCCTCGTCGAGCGGTCACGGTGTCTCATGGCGGGGGGACAGTCGCGTCGGCGCCGTGTGAGGGGCAGTGCGGCATGCGATGGGAGGCTTTTCGGGTATACGCCCGGTCCGTGGACTGAGGCAGCCTTGATCGGCTTGCGCCGGGTTCCCGGGGGTGGGAAGCCGCGCTGTGTGACGCCATCCGGCGAACCGAGGCGGTGTCGTCGCGGTGGCGGCGGCCGCTGCGCACCGCACCGCCTCGACCCGCGCCACACGCACTCCGGCTTGCGTCGATGTGGCGTGCCCGGCCCGCGGCAGGTGCCTCTGACCGTGTGCCGTGTCGGGGCGGATGCCCGCCGGGTGCGCGGCCGGGCCGGTCAGGGCAGGACTTTGTCGAAGACCTCGTTGAGGGCTTCGGTCGAGCTCGGGTGGGTGTAGATCGAGTCGCGGAGCTGGGTTGCGGTGATGTGGTGCCGCATGGCCAGCGCGACGGTGTTGATGATCTCCTGCGCGTCGATGCTGAGCAGGGCGGCTCCGAGGATCAGGTCGGTGTCCGAGTCCACGATGAACTTCATGACGCCGCGGGTCTCCTCGACCGTGTAGGCGCGGGGCATGGCCACGATGTCGGCGACCTTCTCCCGCGCGACGGTGATGTTCAGCCCTTGTGCCCGTGCCTGGCTCTCGGTCAGTCCGACGGTGGCGAGCGGCGGGGTGATGAACAGGGTGTGGGGCACCGCCCTGCGGTCGCCGGTGATGCGCTTTCCCTCGCCCAGGAGCTGGTCCAGGACGATGCGGGCGTCGTCCAGGGAGATGTAGGTGAACTGCTCGCCGCCGTTGACGTCGCCGAGTGCGTAGATGTGCGGTTGGCTGCTGCGCAGGTACTCGTCCACCACGATGGCGCCGTTCGGCGCGGTGTGGACGCCGGCGGCATCCAGATGGAGGCCGTCCGTGACGGGGCGGCGCCCGGTGGCGGGCAGCAGCGCGGATGCCTCGACGGTGTGGGTCCGGCCGTCCTTGTCGTACACGGCCGTGGAGACGGCGCCGTTGTCGCGGACCTCGGTGACCTTGGCGCCGGTGATGATGCGGATGCCGTCGCCGGTGAGGATCTCCTGGACGGCCTCGGCGATGTCCTCGTCCTCCCGGGGAAGGAGCCGGTCGGCTGCTTCGAGGACGGTGACCTCGGTGCCGAAGTGCCGGTAGATGCCCGCGAACTCCAGGCCGAGGTAGCCGCCGCCCAGGACGACGAGACGCTCGGGCAGGTTCTGCGTCTGGGTGAGTTCCGTGCTGGAGACCAGGTGGGAGCTGTCCGCGAGGCCGGGGATCGGGGGGATGACCGGCTCGGACCCGGTGTTGACCAGGATCGTGGGGGCGGTGACGGTGATGAGGTCCCGTCCCTCCCCCACCGCGACGGTGTGCGGGTCGAGGAACCGGGCCGTGCCGGTGATGACCGTCGCGGTGTCCTTGCCGTTCAGCGCCTCGAAGTTGCCGGCGCGGAAGGCGCTGGTCAGCGCGCGGACGCCGGCGACCGACTGGGCGAAGAACTGCTGCGCGTCGTCCTGCAGGCGCTTGGTGGTGGCGTAGTGGACGAGCATCTTGGTCGGTACACAGCCGACGTTCGGGCAGGTCCCGCCGTACATGTTCGCGGACTGCTCGATCAGGACCACTCGGCGGCCGGCGTCGGCGAGTACACGGGCGGCGGTCTTGCCGCCCTTGCCGAAGCCGATGACCAGAATATCCGCGGTGAGCGCTGTGGTGATCTCCATGCCTCGAGTCTGCGACGCCCTGCGCTGGTACAAATAGACTCGACCGTCTCGCTTTCCTGCCCGAAAGTCTCACCGTGGACTCAGTCAGCCGGCTGCTGCGCATGGCCCGCCTGGGGGCCGCCCTCGACAAGCGCTGCCTGCTCGGGGCCGGCACCAGGATGAACGTGCCTGCCTACGGCGAGCTGGAGGCGCCGTTCCATGTGCTGCTGGACGGCGCATGCCGGCTGCAGGTGGGCACGGTCCTGCTCGACCTGCGCCCCGGGGACGTGGTGATGATCCCGAGCGGCGCCCCGCACCGGGTGATCACCGCCGGCGAAGCCGGCCCGACGGGGACGGCGGAGACGGCCGGCGAGGCGTTCGTGACCACGCGCAGCGAGCACGGCGAAGAGCCCGTCATCGACCTCTTCTGCGGGCACTACACCTTCGACGCCGGTGCGGGCTCGCTGCTGTTCGCGAGCCTGCCCGACCCGGTGCACGTCTCCTTCGGGCAGTCGGCCGAGAGCGACGAGGTGCTGCGGATGCTCAGCGCCCTGATGCGCGGTGAGGCGCTACGCGAGGGCGAGGGCACCGCGGCGATCCTCTCCGCCCTGTGCACCGTGCTGCTGGCGATGGTGCTGCGGACCGCGCGGGGCGAGGCCACGGGGGCCACCCTGTGGACCGCGGCGGCCGACGGCCGGATCGCGTCGGCCGTCGAGGGCATGCTGAACGAGCCGGGGGCCGACTGGACGATCGAACGGCTCAGCCGCGCGGCCGCCATGTCCCGCGCCACCTTCCTGCGCCACTTCAGCCGGGACACCGGGACGACCGTGGGCGCCTTCCTCGCCCGGGCGCGGCTGATGGCGGCAGCGGAACTGCTCACCACCACCGACGCGACCGTGGCGAGCGTCGCCGGCCAGGTCGGCTACTCCTCCGAGTCCGCGTTCTCACGCGCCTTCCGGGCCCATCTGGGCACGACACCCGCCCGCTTCCGGCGCGAGAGGACCCAGGCACCGGGAACGACGAAAGCCGGATGACGAGTCACGGCGGCTGTACTCTTCCGCTCCCGGTCGGCACATCGGGCCGGATCGGCTGCCCGCGGCACACCCCGTGGGGTGCTCCCGCGGGAGCACCTTTAACTGCCTTGTCCCGCAGAGTGCTTGAGGACCTGTCAGGTGCGCCTCGGCTGAGTGTTCTCCGCAGATGCGGGGTGGTCCACAGTGCGGCGCAGACGCCTCCGATTCCCATCCCTCCCGGTCCAGTCGATGGCCTCGCGGTGTCTCGCTCTCAGCCTCCATCGCCGCCGTCCGCTGGCCATGCGACGCCGGCGGATAAGCTGGCCAGGGCACCTGGAGGAGACGATGACTACCGCTTGGGACGCGCTCCCGCCCTGGATGCTGCCTCCTCGGCCGAGTGGGTGGGAAGCCGATGACCTCGACAACGCACCCGGTCTCCCCCGGCACACCGAGCTGATCGATGGAGCGCTGCTTCATGGTGTCGCCGCAGCGTTCCTGGCACGCCCGCGTCGTCACCCGGCTTACGACCGTGTTGGACGATCAGGCCCCCGAGGGATTCGAGATCGACCGGGACATGACGGTCAAGTTGAATACGAAGACACGGCCCGAGCCTGACGTCCTGGCTGTCACGGTTCCCTACGACCCGGACCGTACGTGCTATCTCCCCGACGAGGTAGCCCTCGCCATCGAAGTGGTCTCAGACGAATCGGCCGACCGGGACAGGTCGCTGAAGCCGTTCACGTACGCACAGGCGGGCATTCCCCACTATTGGCGTATCGAGGAGGAAGGCGGCCTCCCTGTAATCCACACATACGAGCTGGACGAAACCACCCGCGCCTATGTCGCCACTGGCATTCACCGGGATCGCATGAAGACGGCGGCGGTGCCCTTCCGTATCGACATCGACCTGATCCGCCTCGTCCGCTGATCGAGACGTGACGCGCGCCGCTTGAGACATCGGAACGCGCAAGGCCGCGCCCCGCACTCGGGTGCGGCCACCCCGATAGAGACGGTTCTTTCGCTGGATGCAGGTGGCGCCCTCCCCTGCTGGCTATCGGCCTGGCTTCTTTGGCAACAGCCCCAGCAGGAGCGGCAGATCGTGAGGTTCCGGCCGTGGGCCCGACATCTCGTCGAGGTCGAAAATGACCGTGAGCGTCCACGCCCAGGCAAGCAGGTCGGTCTCGCACCGGCAGTGACGAGGTCGCCTACGCGGCGAAAGGCTCCATGAGGCTTCAGCCGAACGATCGTCCTCATGGGCAATAGGTGAGGCCCGGGGACACTGTCCCCTTCACCACCACGCCTTCCATAACCACCGGCACCCGGCGCATGTTCCCGCCCCGCCGCAGAACTTCCTCGGCACGGCGGGCGGGTCCTGCTCCGGCCGAGGTGGTGCGGGGCGGCCTGCACCGGCCGGGGTGGAGCCCGTGGGGCGGGCCGACGCTGCCGCAGGCCGGCATGATCCGTCACGCCACTGGCCCTGACCCTCCGCGCCCGCTTCCCGCCGCCCAAGCAAGGCGCTCCGGCCGGGCCCTGTGCCGGGAACAGTGTCCGGCTACATCCGGAAGCCTCCGCTGGCCTCGATCCGCTGGCCCGTGATCCAGTGGGTTCCCTCGCTTGTCAGGGCGGCGATGGCGGGGCCGATGTCGTCGGCGTGGGCTATGCGTCCCAGGGCCGTCATGCCGCTCATGGCCTTCTGCACGTCCTGGCTGGCGCGCAGGTAGCCGTCGGCGAAGTCGGTCGCCACGGGTCCCGGGGCGATGGTGTTCACCGAAATACCGCGGGACCCGAGCTCCACCGCCCAGTAGCGGGTGAGGACCTCCACCGCGCCCTTCATCGCCGCGTAGACGGCGTAGGGGGCGGTGACGAACCGGGCCAGGCCGGAGGAGAGATTGATGATGCGCCCGCCGTCCGCGAGCAGGGGCTCGGCGCCCTCCTCGGCGGCGGCGACGGCCTGGGTGAGCAGGTAGACGCCCTTGACGTGGACGGCGAACAGTTCGTCGATCGTCTTCTCGTCCGTGGCGCCGAGGACGGTGCTCCCGGAGAAGCCTGCATTGTTGACCAGGATGTCCAGGCTGTCGCGGCCCCAGTTCGTCTCCAGGGCCTGCCGGAGCCGGTCGGTGAACGCGGCGAAGGTCTGGGGCTGCGTGGTGTCCAGGTGCAGTGGTACCGCGATGCGGCCCAGTGCGGCGACGGCGTCGGCGACCTCCTTGGCTTCCTCCTCGTGGGAGCGGAAGGTGAACACGATGTCGGTGCCTGCGGCGGCGAGCGACTCGACGACGGAACGTCCGAGGCCGCGGTTGCCTCCCGTGACAAGAGCGATCTTGGCGGGGCGGTCCGTGGCCGGTTGGGTGGAAGCCATGACGAAAACTCGATTCGTTGAATGATCAGTAGTCAGTGAGGGCGGGTGGGAGGTTCAGCCCTGGTCGTGCCTGCTCTGGATCATCGACAGGGTCAGGGCGGTGCCTGCGATCCCCCAGCCGCCGTCGGGAACCTCCTCGACGAGGACGAGGGTGGTGGGGCGTGCCGCCTCCCCGTAGATCTCGGCGTACAGGTCCGTGGTGCGGGCGATGAGGGTCTTGGTCTGCTCGGCTGTGAGGGATCCGGCAGGGACCTTGAAGTTCGCGAAGGGCATATCCGGCTCCTAGGGGGCTTGTGTGATGGCGGCAGCGCCGTGGGCTGCCGCCATCACTGTCGGTCGCGAACGCCCGAAAAGGCAGATGGCGCTTACCCAGGGGTTGCCACCCCCTGGGTAACGGGTGCGGCAGCAGCGAGACTGGTGGCATGGACCTTCACGAGCTCGGCGCGTTCCTCAAGTCGCGCCGCGACCGGATCCGGCCTTCCGATGTGGGCCTGCCGGGCGGTCCCCGGCGCCGTGTTCCGGGGCTGCGACGTGATGAGGTCGCTCATCTGGCCGGGGCGTCGGTGGAGTACTACACCGAGTTGGAGCAGGGGTCCGGGGCGCAGCCGTCGGAGCAGATGCTGGCCGCGTTCGCCCGCGCGCTGCGGCTCGATCTCGACGAGCGCAACCATCTGTACCACCTGGCCGGCCGGCCTGTGCCGCCTGCGGGAAGCGCCGCATCGCACGTGCACCCGGGCATGCTGGACCTGATGAGCCGGATGCCGCACACACCGGCCATGGTCGTCACCGATCTGCACGTCGCCCTGGTCCAGAACTCGCTGGCACGTGCGCTGGTGGGCGACGAGTCGGCCTATACGGGGCGGCGGGCGAGCCTGGTCTACCGGTGGTTCACCGAACCAGACAGGCGGCAGCTCTACCCGGAGGCGGATCACGAATACCATGCGCACGCCTTCACGGCCGACCTGCGGGCCGCGGTGGCCCGCCGCGGCAGCCAGGACGAGGAGGCGCGCCATCTGGTGGACGACCTGATCGAGGCTTCGGCGGAGTTCGCCGAACTGTGGGCCGAGCACGACGTCGCCGTGCGGCGCAACGACCGGAAGCGGATCGTCCATCCGACTCTGGGAACGATCGAGGTCAACTGCCTGTCGTTGTTCAGCGAGGACGGCCGTCAGCGGCTGCTGTGGTTCACCCCCGCAGTCGGCACCCCGGCGGTGGAGCAGTTCGAGCTGCTCTCGGTGATCGGCACCCAGGACCTGACCCCGGAGTACAGGCGAGGGTAGCGAAGGGGATACCTCTGCACTGCCCGGGCCGGACTCCCGCTCCTGGTCTCCGCGACGGATCCCCCAGGATCCAGCGGCAGCGCCGCCCGGTCTTGCCGGTACGGCGCTGCGGGATGTGCGGTCGGCAGGTGTGATGTACGGCTGCGCGTCCGCGCCGTCGATCCGTTGGTGTAGACGTGGGGTCGGGGGTGGCCTCGACGAAGCGCTGGCCGGTTCGTCGAGATCTCAAGGCAGGTCTCGCGCAGCGTCTGTCAGGCAGCTGTGTAGGGGTCGATGAGGGCCATAGGGGTGCGGGCGATGTCCAGTGCTTGCTGGGGAAAGCGGGCTCCGGCGGTGTAGTAGCGGGCGCGGGTGCGCCCGACGGGTCTGAGCACTTCGGAGGCGACGAGGTCACGCAGATCGCGTTGGGCCTGCTGGAGGCTGAGGCCTTCGGCGTGTTCGTAACGGGAGCGGCGTACTCGTCCGGCCATGGCAACGTCGTGGAGGGCGGCGACGATGCGTTCGTCGAGGCCTGTTTGTTGGGTGAAGTCGGTCAGAGCTCCCCAGACGTTGCCTGCTCGGGTCAGGCGGCCTTGCACGGTTTGAGCCTGCTGGTGGTAAGCGGTGAGATTGAAGCGGAGCCAGCTGGACACGTCCTGGTCGGGCAGGTAGTGGGCGCCGCGGCTGGCGAGTTCCCGGTAGTACTCCCAGGTGTTGCCCGGCCGCCCCAGCCAGGCCTCGATGGAGGAGAACTCGGGAGCCAGGACTCCTTCCCGGGCGATTATCAGCGTTTGAAGCGAGCGAGACATCCGGCCGTTGCCGTCGGCCCATGGGTGGATGGAGACCAAATGGAGGTGTGCCATGGCTGCCCGGACCAAGGTGTGGGTGGTGTCGCCGGCGTTGAGCCAGTCGACCAACTCCTGCATAAGTGAGGGGACTGCCTCGGCATCAGGTGCGGTGTAGGCGGCAATACTTGGGTCGCGGGCGTCGGTGACGTAGACGGGGCTGCGGCGCCATTGTCCGGCGGGTTTGCGCGGGTGGTGACGGTGGCCTTGAAGCATCCAGTGCAGGGCGTTGAAAAAGCTCGTGCTGTACGTGAAGTCCGCGGCGTCGTGGAGCGTTTGGATGTAGGTCACCATGCGCTGGTAGGCGAGGGTCTCCTCTCGATTCTCGTCGGAGACCTCGACGTCCCGCTCACCGTCCATCAGGTCTTCCACATCGACGGTGGCGACCTTGAATCCTTCGATGGAGTTGGAAGCTGCCACAGCATCCGCAGTGAGGAACTTCCGCAGGCCCGGGGTCCACTTGGCTTCAGAGCGGACCTGGTGGCGCAGCAAGGTGCGCATCCGCTCAATGCCTTGGAGGACTCGTTTGTCGCTGTCAGTGAGGGCGGGTGTGGGGTACAGCATGAAGCAATGACATGATGACGCAGTCATCGCGTCAAGGCGCCGTGGTGGCGGAGGCCGACGGCAGGCCGACGGCAGGCCGCCGGCCGGCGAGAGACCGGCAGCGGCGACGGCGGAGGCGGCCGCACCGCCGACGAAGGCACGCCTGGACAGTCCGCGCCGGCACGGTGCGACACCGGCTCCGGGCCGGGGTTGTCCTGCCCGGACGGCTCCGCGGGGGGCATGTTCACGGGAATTCCTTTCACAGAAAACGAGCATATGCTCTTATTTGGGTGCAGGACCCGCCGGATCGAAACGGGCCCTGCGGGAGGGAGCCGGTGTCAGCGCCCGGGGAAGCGCTGCTTGATCTCCTGGAGCACCCAGCCGTTGCCGTCCGGGTCGCTGAAGGTGGCGAATGAGCCATAGGAGGCGCGGTCGGGGTGCGGACCGGCGAGCCGCCCCTGCCCCTCCCGCCGGTGGGTGATCTCCCCGTCCTCGTGGCCGTGGAACAGCAGCCCGCCGGCGTCGTGGAAGACCTCGCTCACCTCGATACCACGGGCGATCAGCTCCGCACGGGCCTCCTCGATGTCGAGGACGGCCAGATACAGGCCCTGGGCGGAGCCCGGTTCGGCGGACGTCAGCCCCGTACCGAACATCACCGAGCACTCCGAGCCCGGCGGGGTGAGGTGCACCGCGCGCCACTCCGTATGAACGGCCTTGTCCAGATCCAGGCGGAATCCCGCCGCCTCGTAGAACGCCTTGGCCCGATCGACATCGGACACGGGCAGCACGGCCAGTTCCAGCTTCATGTACATGGAGAGTCCTTTTCTTGGTTGACGGTGGCGCGCCGCATACGGGCGGGTCACCGGCTCAGGGGGACGAGGGCGGCGGAGCCGTACCGTGCGCGCACGCCGGGTACCGGCCGGATCACCGAAGGCTTCGAGCCGTACCTCCAGGAGCGGCTCAGCCCCTCTTCTTGGTGAGGACCGTAGACGATTAGCCACTAACCCACCAAGGTGCGCCGGCGTGAATCCGGGCTTTCGTGACACACCTCACCGGACCGGGAGGGGATGAAGGCCGTATCGGTTTCACCCCTAACGGGAGGCAACCTAGACTGACCGGGAAAGGAGGCGCGCACGATGCCCGCACCCGCGACCGAGCGCAGTCCGCTGACCCAGCCGGCAGCCGCCGACACACTCCTGCGTTTCCTCAACACGCACGCTTCGGGGCCCCGGCGGCTCCCCGAGCGCTTCGCGGACGCCCGCACCATGCACACCTGGCTGCAGGAGCAGGGCCTGGTCACGGGGAGCGCCCACGTCACCGAAGCCGACGCTGCCAGAGCACGCGAACTGCGCGACGCCCTGATCACCGTGCTGCTGGCGCATGCAGGCGACAAGAACACCACACCCGAGGCAATCGCCCGGGCGGAGGAGCAGCTGCGCGGCCTCTCGACCCGGTATCCCCTCACCACGGTCGTCACTGCTGCAGGAGCCAGCCTGGCCGGCACGCGGACCGGCATCCCCGGGCTGTTCGCGACCGTACTCGCGAACGTCACCGAACTCGCCCACGCGGGCGTGTGGGACAGGCTGCGGGCGTGCCGTCACGAACCCTGCCACTTCTGCTTCTTCGACCGGACGCGCAACAGCTCGGCCGGCTACTGCGGCCCGAAGTGCGCCTCCCGCGCGTCCATGCGCGCCTACCGGCAGCGCAGAAAGGAACAGGCCGCCGCAACGGCAGGCTGACCCCGCAGGCCGTGTCGCACCGGCAGCGTCACGCCACGGTGGCGCGGACACAAGACGCCCTTCAGGGTGCGAGAAGGCACGCAGGGAGGGACACCGGCAGACCGGCCACGAGCTTCGGGCTGTTGACCTGGGATGACATGCACGCCGGCCGTTGAGCTGCGCAACACCTCCCGCAACGCCAGGGCGCCGCTCCCAGGCGCGACGTCTATCGCAACCTCAAGCCGAGGGGCCATGGCAGGCCCGCGGCCGGCGTGCCTCAGGCCCCCGCACTTCCGGCCCCGCGGTCGACGAACTGCGCGAGCACAGCGACCGCTTCGCCGAACTGTGGGATTCCGGAGCGGTCGGCCGTCACGAAGCCGCTCGCAAAACCATCGACCACCCCCAAGTCGGGCCGCTGCGCCTGGACTGCGATGTACTGACCGTGGCCGGCAGCGACCTGCGCATCATGGTCTACACCGCCGAACCCGGCACCGAGGACGCCGAACGCCTCACCCTGCTCACCGTCCTCGGCACCCAGGCCATGACCGGATAGGGGTCACCGCCCGCAACTGGACGACGCCTGCTTCGGAGATCGCGGTTGACGGCTGCGACGGAAAAGCGCTCGCCTTCTATCCTCCGGGCACCGCGTACGGCGTCCTGGGAGTGGTGGTTGACCGTGTCGGGCCCAAGTGCCTGCCGGCTGCTCGCTGTCACACCCCCGGCCGGGGTGTACGCCGGATTCGCAAACGCAGTTCCCCGAGCCTACGGTCTCCCAGGGCCACCCTCCCGAGCCGACCCGGTGGCGGAGCGGATGAGCTGGCGGAGTGCTCGGGTGGATGCGGTCCTGCGGACGGGTCCACCGTCTCGTACGCGGTTGAGCTTCCGCTGCCTCGGGCTCTGAACCGGTGGAAGGCAGGTGGGACTGTCTGGGGCGGACATGGTCATGGCAGTCCCAGGAACGAGGCGGCTCTGGTTGTCGCGGGCGCAGGATGTCCACGCTGGCCTTGTAGCCAGGTGAACCGATTGGCTCACCGCGACACGCGAGGGCAGACGATATGAGCATCCACGGGTGGCTGGTCGAGCTTCATCATCGCTCGCAGGAAGGGTCTCCCCTTCGGGCCTTCTACCTCGTTCCCGAGGCGGGTGATCCGCAGCAGGCGGTGCGTGTGGCCGTCGTCCGTGCCAGATCAGAGACGGGAAGCCACCGGGGCATGCGCCTGGTCGAGGGGTGGGCCGACGTGGAGCGTGTGGATCGCGATGCCTTGGGCCGCTGGAACCTGCGCCATCAGACTCGCATCGCCGTCGTTTGAGGCACCGGTGACGCGTGCTTGGAGACGTCGCCCGGTCGCGAAGATCTCGGACAGGTCGTCGCAGCGTCTGCGTAGGTCAAGAAGCAGCGTAGAGGTCGATGAGGGTCAGGGGAGGCACCGGGGGCCCGCCGGGCCGGGACCCCTGTCACAAACTGCCCTGCTGCTCGGTCATACCGGCGAACACCTACCTACCGGTGCCGGTGGGCGAGTCACCGTCCCGTGCGCTCCGCGCACGACAGCACCCGAGAGGACTCCATTCATGAAGGTCGTAGTCATCGGCGGAACCGGGCTCATCGGCTCGAAGGTCGTCAGCAAGCTCAACGCGCACGGGCACGAGGCCGTCGCGGCCTCCCCCAACACCGGCGTGAACACCCTGACGGGTGAGGGTCTGGCCGAGGTCCTTCAGGGTGCGCAGGTCGTGGTCGACGTCTCCAACTCGCCCTCGTGGGAGGACGACGCGGTGATGAACTTCTTCCGCACCTGCACCGGCAACCTCATGAAGGCGAACGCCGACGCCGGCGTCACCCACCACGTCGCGCTCTCCATCGTCGGCACCGACCGGCTCCCGGAGAACGGCTACTTCCGCGCCAAGCTGGCCCAGGAGGAGCTGATCAAGGCGTCGGGCATTCCCTACTCCATCGTCCACGCCACGCAGTTCTTCGAGTTCGTCAACGGCATCGCGGACGCCGGCACCGAGGGCGACACGGTGCGCATCGCGCCCGTCAAGTTCCAGCCCATCTACTCCGACGACGTGGCCACGGCCGTCGCCCGTACCGCGGCCGGCGCGCCCCTCAACGGCGTGGTGGAGATCGCCGGCCCGGACGTGTTCCGCTTCGACGATCTGGTGCGTGACGTGCTGACCTCCCAGAAAGACTCCCGCAAGGTCGTCGCGGACCCGCATGCCCGGTACTACGGGTCCGAGTTGCAGGACGACTCCCTCGTCCCTGGCCCCGGCGCGCAGCTCGCCGCGACCCGTTTCGCCGACTGGTTCGCGCAGCAGCGGTAAGCCTCCGCGGGTGGCCCTGCTCGCCGGCAGGGCCACCCGCAGCCCCCGAGATCCACCCCGTCCGAAGAGGTCGACCCGCCATACCCGGGAACGGCGCGGAGAGCACTCCCCCGGCTCCTCCTCGGGAGGAAGTGACCGGTGCGTACGTCATGTCGGCCCGGTCCACAGCGCGGTCGGCCTCTCCGTCCGGCACGCCATGCTCACCGACGTGTGGGGCGGATTCACGGCCTTCGAGGGCTTCGGGCGGCTCGACGCCCCCCGGCCGGCCCGTTCCGAGGCCCATGTGAGCGTGCAGACCGGCAGCCTCGACCCGGGCGTCCCGGTGCGGGACTCCCGCATCGCCGGCCCCGGCTTCCTGGACGCCGCGGCCTTCCCCCTCATCCTCTTCCGGTCCATCGCGGTCGTCCCCTGGGCGGGGGCGTCTTCGGCATGACGGGGGAACCTGAGGATCAAGAACGTCGAACCGCCGCTGCGCCTCGGCCTCGGCTACGGCGGCGCCGTCCGCGACCCCGACGGCAGCGGCGGATCGGCTTCGAGGGCTCGGCCACCCTCCGGCGACTGGGGCCTCGCCTGGAACGTCCTCCTCGCGGCCGGGAACATCCTGCTCAGCGACAAGGTGCGGCTCGAACTCAGCGTCTCCGCGCTGCTACTCGGCCCAGAGACCCCACCGGGCCAGGTGTCGGCTCGTCCCGGAGCGCCGGCCTCTGATCGCCTTCGACGGGAATCTTCAGGGCCTGGATGCCACCCCAGCGAACCCCATGGCCCGCCCGGGGCTCGGCGGTGCGTCCGAACGGCTGGACCGCAGTGCGCCGGGCGGGGGCACCCCCGATATACCTGACTGATCATCAGGTATGCCTGAGTGGTGATCACCGGCGCTCAGGGAGCGAAGGCTCGGTAGCTGGGCGTCGCCCGGATCGCCTCACCTCCCCCCACAGCCAAGGGAACCCGCATGACTGACACGCTCAGACGCGCCACCGTCACCGCCGTCACCGGCCTCGGCCTGTGCCTGGCCCTGCTGCCTGCCGCGCCCGCGCAGGCGCAGCCGGCGACCCGCGTCCCGTGCAACGACGTCGCCGCACTGAAGACGGCCATCACCAACGCGAACACCAGCGGCAGCGGCAGCATCGTCCTTGCCCCCCGGTGCGTCTACACCCTGACGTCGGCCGACAACCCCGGTGACGGTCTGCCCGAGATCGCCGGCAAGGTATGGATCACCGGAGACGACACCACCATCGAGCGCAATGCCGCCGCACCCTTCCGCATCTTCCACGTACGGGCGGGCGGCAGCCTGAGTCTGAAGTCGGTCACCGTGCGCTACGGCGAGACGGGCGCCGACGACTCCGACGGTGGAGGCATCCTCAACGCCGGCGGCGCCCTCACCCTGACCGACTCGACGGTCAGGAACAACCGGGCCGGCACCGGCGGCGGGATCTGGAACCAGCAGGGAACGCTCGTCCTGAGGAACACCACGGTCAGCTACAACCGGGCGGCCTTCGGCGGTGGCGTGGCCACCAACGGCACGATGACGATGCAGGGCGGCGCCCTGCGCGGCAACGCGAGCGGGATCTGGGGCGGGGGTCTCGCCACCGCGGGAAACACCACGCTCACCAACACGTCGGTCGAGCACAACGACTCCGGTGACCTCGGGGGCGGCCTCGTCAACCTCGCGATCAACCTCCACACCGGGCCGCTGCGGCTGAACTCCACCCAGGTCAGCGGAAACATCGCCCGGAACGACGGCGGCGGCATCCGCCTCGGCGCCGACGAGCCGACGACGCTCTACCGCAGCACCGTCACCCGCAACACCTCCAACGGCAGCTCCGGCGGCGGCATCTCGAACCCCGGAAGCTTCCTGCACCTGTTCATCGGCACGAGCGCACGCATGGAAGCCCAGCCGAACGCGACCCTGCCGCCGTTCCCGGTGGACCTCATCCGCAGCTCCGTCGTGAGGAACTTCCCGGCCAACTGCGCCCCCCTCCACAGCGTCCCCCGCTGCACGGGCTGACCCCGTCCCCTGCTACGACGCGAACGGCTGCCCGAGAAGGCCGTCTCCGTTGTCGGCAGCGCACCTGAGGCGACAGAGAACCCTGGCGGTGTGGCCGCGCACTGCGGCCGCACCGCCCTCACGTGCAGGGCCCGCTCCCCGCCTCACCCGATACGGGGGCCTGCCGCCGTAAGGGCCGCCATGGAGCGGAGTGTGCGGATGCCGCGGTCACGCGGGCCGAGCTGACCTGCTCACCCCGGTACGGACCTCGGTAAGGGCCCCCGGACCAGTCGGTACGGGCGCTGCCGTAGTAGTTTCCACACCGGTAGACGGCGGCAAAGGCTTCAGAAGACACTGCCGGGGCTGGAGACGGCTCCGGGTGTAGCGGGAGACGGTCTTCGCCTTGGGGGGTTCTGGTCGCGGCACGGCCGCCTCGATGGAGGTGCCCGATGCTTGACCGGCCCGGCACGGTGCGAGGGTGGAGGGTATGAGCGTGGACCAGCTGTTCACGGGACCGGTACTGCGGATGGACGCCCGTGGTCCTGTGACCGGCGGTCGGGTGCGTTGGGCGATCTCTGCCTCGTCGGGCACCTGGGCGGACGTCGGCGCGTCCGGCGGGATCGGATACCCATCCGGCAGTAAGGCGCTTCTGCGCCCACAGGCGGTGGCTGCGTGAGCAGGCTCGTGGCGGAGGCCATCGGCACCCAGAGACTGATACTGCTTCCGCTGCAAGTTGAGCATGCCGAGGAGATGGCCGCGGTGCTGTCCGATCCGGCCCTGCACACCTTTATCGGCGGTGCTCCGGACACCTTGCACGCTCTGCGCTCGCGCTATCAGCGCATGACCGCGGGCTCTCCCGAACCCGCCGTGTCCTGGCTGAACTGGGTGATCCTGCTCCGCGACGAAGACTGTCTGACGGGCACAGTCCAGGCGACGGTCGGTCCGTCCACGGACGGCCTGGTTGCCGAGATCGCCTGGGTGGTGGGGACCCCGTGGCAAGGGCGGGGCATCGCCACAGAAGCAGCCCAAGGACTCGTCGACTGGCTCGGCCGGCAGCCGGTGCACACCGTCATCGCCCACATCCATCCCGAACATCGGGCATCGGCTGCCGTCGCCGCTGCCGCCGGGCTCACTCCCACCGGCGTATGGCACGAGGGTGAGATCCGATGGCAGCGAAGCACAGGGGGGTGACGCCGACGATCCATGCATCGGGCGGCTGAGCCTCCGGGGGCGATCGCGTGGATTGCGTGGTCATCACGGTGCTCGAGGGGCGATACTGGCAGGCATGTCCGCCTCCTCCCCGGCACCGGGCGCATTCGAGACGCTGCGCGAGCAGTACGCCCGGCGATTGCCGGCCTCATTGGACGAGCTCGCCGGTCCGGTGGCCGGCACGGTGGAGCTGCCCTTGCACGTGGTCTGGTCCGGCCGTCGCTCGTACGGGCTCAGCCAGGCCCGCTCGCGGATGAGCCTCTACCGCACCGTTCTGACGGAAGGGCAGCGTCAGGACCTGACCGCTTTCCTCGACCGTGACCTGCTCATTGCTCAGTGGCCGGTGCTGCGCACACTGATCAGCCGTCCCCTCCGCGACGCCTGGGAGATCCGCTTCCCTGAACTGCGCCCGGGCGGGGCCACGGCCGCGTGAGGCTGTCAGAACTGCACCGTCGCCTCCTGGCCGACGTCCTGGCAGTGGGAGCCCATACCCGCTGGTGATCACCGGTGGTTACGCCGTCCAAGTCCATGGCTTGGTCGACCGCCTCTCCCAGGACGTCGATGTGGCCACCGAGAACCCGGCACCGATCAGCGAGATCATCCGCGTGGTGAGCGACGGGCTCACAGCACAGGGCTGGCAGGTGGAACAGATCGAGGTCGGAGCGCTCTCGGGCCGTCTCCTGGCCACCGATCCCGGTTCCGGCGAACGGTGCGAGGTCGATCCTGAAAGAAGTCCTGTGGCATCCGCCGGTGTCCAGCGAGTACGGCCCTGTACTGTCGCTGGACGACGTGATCGGCACGAAGGTGAGAGCCCTCGCCGACCGAGGCGCGGTCCGCGATCTCATCGACGTCCATGCTGCCTCCCAGCACCATTCCCAAGCAGACCTCGAGAACCTGGGTCGACGGCACGCACGGTACGACTTCAACCTGGAAGACCTTCGCGACCGCCTGGCCGGCACGGAATGGTGGGATGACCAGGACTACGCAGATTACGGGCTTGAGTCCGGGCAGATCGACGCCCTGCGGGCGTGGGCTCTGGAATGGGCTATGGACATCGGTGCACGTCTGCAGACTCAGGTAGAACCCGACGACTTGTGACCGGAGGGCCGTTCGCCCCGCTGGACCAACTCTTCTCGGTACACAGCGTGCGCGTTTTGGCCGCCGGGAGGGCAGCATGACCATCAGAACGCGGCCGCCGCGCCTGCGGGGCAAAGTGTCACCTGCAGGCGCGGCAAACCGAGCTGGTCAGGTTTCGCTAGGGGCTGAAGTCGTCTGTCAGTGGCGCACCTTGACCTTGCTGAGTGCAGCCACGCCCACTGCCGCGAGGGCGATCTGGATGAGCCATTCGATCCAGTCGACGCCGTCGGTGTCGGCGACGCCGATGCCCGCTGCGATGGCCGTGCCGATGAAGGCGGCGATGATGCCGATGACGATCGTCCACAGGATGCCGATGTGCTGTCGGCCAGGGACCACGAGTCGGCCAAGGACACCGATCACGATGCCGATGACGATCGCGCTGATGATGCTTGAGATCTCCATGCCTGTCGCCCCTTCATGAGTTGATGGCACACGTGTTCCCCCGGGAGGCGTCGACACTCCGCTGCGCAGCGATCGCTTCGATGGCTGCGCACCTTCAGCACCTTGAAGGTCGCCCTTCCCACCGACGGCCCTCACCGTCTACCAAGGCTGCGGCTCCAATGGAGGGACCTGACTCTGAGCAGGAACCTGTCCCTGTGCTGGAACACTACGAGCGGGCCGTGGGGATCGCCGCGCCGCTCGAGGTCAACTCGGGGATTCAAGGCGAAGGGTGAGGGCATCTCGTGCGAAGGGGTGCGGCGGCTCGCATCAGTATTGGTTTGCCGCCGGCCGGACCGGTCGGATAGGAAGCCTGCATGCTAAGGGGCAGCAAGGTCGGGCTGAGGGCCCGGCATGAGGACGACATCCCGGTCCTGCGGACCGAGCTCTACGATGACGTGGTCAACTCCTCCCGGGCCGAAAGCGGGCCGTGGCGGCCGATCACGCCCGGATCGAAGGACTCGCGGCTCGTGGTGGACGACAAGGAACAGGGGCACGTCCCGTTCTCTGTGGTGGAGCTGGATCGCGGCGCATTGGTCGGAACCGCGACGCTGTGGGGCATCGACAATCACAACCGGTCCGCGCACATCGGGTTGGGGCTGCTGCCGTCCTCGCGCGGCAAGGGGTACGGCACCGACGTGGTCGCGGTGCTGTGCCACTACGGTTTCGTCGTGCGCGGCTTGCAGCGACTGCAGATCGAGACGTTGTCGGACAATGCCGCGATGCTGCGTTCCGCCGAGCGCAACGGCTTCGTCCGTGAGGGTGTGCTGCGCTCCTCGGCCTGGGTGATGGGCGAGTTCCTGGATGAGGTGCTGCTCGGGCTCCTGGCCCAGGAATGGGAGCCGGACGCGAAGGTCTAGGCTGCCGCCCGCGGGGCCGACTTGGAGCGCCAGGTCGGCAGCCTTCGCCGCGGCATCGCAGGGTGCCCTCGTCCGCCACCGCCGTTACACCGGCTGAGACGACACCTGAGCTGTGTGGACACTGCGTGTTCCAGCGCAGCCGGCGGCCTTCCACGCGTCCTTATGCGGTCGCGAGTTCGGGGATGCTCTGTTCGACCCAAACGGTTTTGCCGTCGTCGGTGTAGCGGGTGCCCCAGCGTTCGGAGAGGCGGGCGGCCAGGAGCAGTCCGCGGCCGCCTTCGTCGGTGGTGCGGGCGTGGCGCAGCCGGGGGGAGGTGCTGCTGCCGTCGGAGACTTCGCATGTCAGGACGTGGCCGCGGATAAGGCGGAGGCGGACGGGGGGTTTGGCGTAGCGGATGGCGTTGGTGACCAGTTCGCTGGCGATGAGTTCGGTGGTGAAGGTCGTCTCGCTCATGTCCCAGCTCGTGAGCTGCTCGGTGACCAGGGAGCGGGCGGTGGAGACCACGGAGGGGTCGCTGGGCAGGTCCCAGGACACGACGCGTGCGGGGCTGAGGGAGTGGGTGCGGGCGACCTTGACGGCGGCGTCTTCGTGGGGGTGCGGTGGGACGAGTGCCTGGGTGAGCATGCTGCACGCCTGGCGCACGGTTCCGGTGTAGCCGGTGAGGAGGTCGGCTATGTGCTCGCGGGCCTGGACTTCGGACTGTTCCTGGAACAGGCCGGGGGTGTAGAGGGCGAGCATCGAGTGTTCGGGGAGGTCGATGTCGATCTTTTCGAACGGCCCGTCGGAGTAGCACAGGGGGGCGCAGATGGGGTGGTCCAGGGTGACGGTGGTGCCGTCGGGGTGCACGATCACGGGCCAGGGGTGGCCGGCGCTGGCCATGGAGCAGCGCAGCGATACCGGGTCGTAGATCAGGTAGAGGCAGGTCGCGCCGGCCTCTCTGGCGTCGCTGTCCGGGATCGGCCGTGGGGTGTTGTGGCCGTCTTCCTTGCTGAGCCGGCGTGCCAGGTCGTCGAGTCGGGCGAGGAGTTCGTCCGGCTGCAGGTCCATGTCCGACAGCGTGTGGACCGCGGCGCGCAGCCGTCCTGCGGCTGCGGCGGTCTGCAGGCCGTGGCCTGGCGCGCGGCCGGCGACGAGGGCCACGCGGGCGCCGGAGAGGGGGACGGCATCGACCCAGTCGCCGCCGGAACCTGCCTGCACGTAGGCATGGGCCACGTCCATGGTGTGTTCGGGGAGCAGGCCGCCCGGGCGCAAAGCGTGCTGCAGTGCGGCAACAGAATTGCGTTCACGCAAGTAGCGGCGGGCGTTGTCGAGACATGCCGCGGTGCGCTGGGCGAGTTCTGCGGCCAGGGTCAGGTCGTCTTGTTCGAAGGGCCGGCGTGCTCCCCAGCGGCAGAACGTGGCAAGTCCCAGAGCCCGGTCCTGCGCGACAAGAGGGACCACCATCAGAGAGTGCGGCTCATCGCGGTGGGTCGGCAGGCCGGCCATGGCCCGGCGCCCGACAGCGCTGAGCGGGTCGAGGATGCGCGGCTGGAAGTCGGCGAGGGCCTCGGCGGCACTCACCCTGCCCTCCGGGTCGCCGACCGTTGCAGGATTCTCCTCGTCCCGCATGCGGACGATCGCGCGGCGCAGCACGGTGTCGGGTTGTACGGGGCCGGGGACGAGGTCTTCTCCGGCCAGGACCGACTCCAGCACTTCCACCGCCATGCCGTCGGCCAGCCCCGGCACGGACACCTCCGCCAGTCCGCAGGCGGTGTCGAGGACGTCGAGGGTCGCCCCGATCCGGGTACCGGCCAGGGCCAGCACGTTCAGCCGCTCCTTGGCCAGGTGGCGGGCGGTGACGTCGACGGTGGCGTCCGCAATGCCCAGCAGCCGGCCGTGACGGTCCTCCAGCGGGAAGACGGAGGCCGAGTAGACATGCTCGTGGTCGGGGTCTCCCGGGGGGTACATCCGCTTTTCGACGGCGATCGCCGACTGCCGGGTCGCACGGACCTGCTCCATGATTCGTTCCACCATCTCCACCGCGAAGTCCGGCCATACCTCGGTGGGGCGCCGGCCGACGGCTTCTGCCATCGAGGTGTTCTCCATGCCTTCGGCCGCGGGGTTGAAGCGGATGATCCGCAGCTCGGGGTCCAGGAGGTACAGGCCTACGGGTGAGGCCGTGAAGAGGGTGTCCAGCAGGGCGTGGTCGAGTGCGGCGGTCGGGTTTTCCTCCTGCGCGCAGGCGAGCGTCACCTGCCACCTCGTTCCCGCCTGCCCGGCGCGTTCGGGGCGGATGCCCACCTGGCAGGAGACAACGGCGCCATCGGCGCGCCGCAGCCGCACCGCGAAGGCGTCATCGGCGGGGCGCGGGTCGGTCGGGGGCCCGGTATCGGCCAGCAGGTCCGTTACCGGGCGTCCCAGCATCGCGTGGACGGGGTAGCCCAGGAGCCGTTGGGCGGCGGAACTCCATCCGGCCACCGTGCCCCTGTCGTCGACGATGATGTGGGCCGCCGGGTCTTCTGGGTGGGCCACCTTGGGGTGGCCGCCGCGCTCGGTGGCATGAGATGCACCCATAGTCATCAGCTTTCGGCTCGCCTCAGAGCTCGGTACGCCACCAGTGTCCTCCGGGGCGGGCAGCGGCGACATCGGAGCGCGTCGGGACCGGGACGGCACAACGGTGGGCGCTTCCGGCGCCAAGAGGGCGCGGGAACCGAGGACAGGGGCATAGTCAGGGGCCCGGGCACGCACGGTCTGTGGCGGCTCGGTTCCGGACTGTGAGGGGCCGCCGTCGCCAGGCGGGCTCCGCCTCCGTCACGAAGCCTGATCGCCTGCGTCGCGGGCGGTCGGTGGCGGGCGGCGCCCCGGTGCGGTCACCGGTGTCCTCGCCGGCACGGACTGCACGCGCCTGCTGTATGCCCGAATTCCGGTAGCCGGTGCGCGCGGTCGTCCTGGCCCGGGAAGCGCCGAGACCACCCGCGGAGGGAAAAGGGGCGGCCACGGCTTTCGGCGAAAGCCGACCGGAACGTCGCCCACGGCCGGAAGAGTTCACCGACGTTTTCGGCTCTTTACGTGGCAACACCCCGCCGGCACCGTCCCGTTCACCCGGGCATTCGGTGCGGACCATGATGCGTGCATCGGGAACCCACTGGGCATTCATTCGCCTGTCCCGTTGCGTGGATAACTTCCCTTCCGGCACTGATCGTGTCGGACGGGAAGTTCGGTGAGCATGTCCCAGGGTGACAACATCGGGCGGCGCAATTTTCTTCGCGCCGGCACCGGGGCGATTGCCTCTGCGCTGGTCGGGGCACCGGGATGGGCCGGTGTCGGTCAGCACGCGTACGCGTCGGCGAACGCGATCGAGCCGAATCCGGACCGCCATGTCGAGGTGCAGCTGCTCAACATCACCGACCTGCACGGCTACCTCCAGCCGGCGGAGGTCGGCGGCTACAACGTCCTGACCGACCATGCCGGGGACCAGGTCGTGGTGGGCGGTGCCGGATATCTGGCGGCGCATCTGAAGAGGCTGCGGGCCGGGCGGAAGAACTCGATCTTCTTCGCGTCCGGGGACAACTTCTCCGGCTGGACCTTCGAGGCGGACTCGCTCGCCAACGAGCCGACGGTGGAAGTGCTGAACAAGCTCGGCCTGCAGTTCAGCACGGTCGGAAACCACGAACTCGACCAGCGCTTCCCCGAATACCTGATCGACCACATCGAGAAGGGCAAGCCTTACGGCGTTCCCGGACTCGACGGCTCTTTCACCGACTCCACCGGCAAAAGATTCAGCGGCGCGAACTTCCCCTTCTACACGTCCAACATCGTGTACGCGGATTCGGGACTGTCGATCGTGCCGCCGTACTCGATCGTGTGGGTCGACGCGGGCAAGGGGCGCAGGCTGCCGGTGGGATTCATCCACCTGACCGTGCTGGGGACGGTGACCGGTTCGACGTCGTACCAGCCCGGTCTCGGCGAGCTCGACCAGATCGCCACCGTCAACACCTACGCAGCCGAACTCAAAGCCAGGGGCGTGAACGCGATCGTCGTCAGCATGCACGACGGGGGCGCCGCGGGGACGGACTTCAACGGCCTGAGCGACCCGACGGGGTTCTGCTTCCAGCTCGCCGCCCAGGCCTCCCCCGACATCGCGGCCATCGTCACCGGGCACTGGCACGCGGCGTTCAACGGCATGCTGCCCGACCCGCTCGGCCGGCCCCGGCCGGTGGTCGAGGCGGGCTGCCACGGACAGCTGATCAGCGAGATCGTGCTGCGGTTGGACCCGCGCACCGGTGAGGTGGTGCGCGAGCTGACCACCTCGGTCAACCACCCGACCACGCACGACGTGCCGCCCGACCCGGAGATCCAGGCCATCGCCGACTACTGGGTCGATCAGGCCACCCGGCGCTACGCGCAGCCCGTGGCCCGGCAGAGCGCCGGCTTCTCCCGCACCGCCAACGCGCTGGGCGAAAGCACGATGGGCGACCTCGCCGCCGACGCGGTGTACTGGCTGGCCAACCAGGACGGCTCCCGCGCCGACCTCGCACTCTTCGCGACCGCCCCGGCCACGGGATCGGCAGCACTGGGCGGCGACGGACTCACCTGGGCGCAAGGCGATGTGCCGGGCGGCGAGGACGGTGTCGTGCTCTTCGGCGAGGCGTGGAACGCGTTCGGCTACGGCGCCGTCGTACTGACCGTCACCGTCACCGGGGCCGCCGTCCACGCCGCACTGGAGGGCCAGTGGACGGCCCGGCAAGGCGGCACCATCGCCTTCGCGCCGCTGGCCGTCTCGCACAACGTGCGCTACAGCGTCGATTTGGGCAAGCCGCCCGGCTCCCGGATAGACCCGCAGGCGGTGTTCATCGACGACACCGTGCTGGATGCCGGGCGCAGCTACCGGCTGGCCGGCCTGAGCTACACGCTGATCGGCGCGGACGGCACGAGCGCGTTCACCTCCTTCACCGACCCGGTCCGCGGCGACCGCGACCGCGAGGGCTTCATCCGCTACCTGAGACAGCGTCAGGTCATCGCCCCGCTGCCGCTGACCCGCGTCACCGCCGTCGGCCAAAGCGGCTGAGACGCACCGGGACGGGCACAGGGAGGGAAGGGCAGACGTGGCGACGATCAGCACCATCGCCGGCGACGGCACCGACCGCCGCGGCTTCGGCGGCCCGGCGGCCGGCCTCGACCTGCGGCAGGCCGTGCCGATCGCCGGCGGCAAGAGCGTCCTCGGGGACAACCACGGCACCGCCGTCGATGCGGCCGGCCGAATCTACGTTGCGGCGAGTACCGCCGGCGTCGTCGGGCGGATAGCGGCGCCGTCCTCGTGGAGCGATCAGGAACTCGCCGGCGGATTCGGCGCGCCCACCGGCACACTGGCCTGGAAGGCCACCTCCGCGACCGGCCCGGCCCGCCTGCTGCTCGAGCCGGCCACCGTGGACGGGCGCAGCGCCGTCCGCTGGACGGGCACCGACGTGGCAGCGAACACCTGGCTGTACGCGGTGCCGAGCGTGCTCGCCGGCGCGCGCCTCGACTGCTGTGTCAGCGTGCGCGGGTCGGGCACCGTGTATCTCGACTTCTACAACGGCGCCGAAGACGTCCGCACCGCGCCCGTGGTGCTGACCGACTCACCGCAGACCCTCGCGCTGACCACGACGGTGTCCGGCGCCGCCTGCCAGTTCCAGATCCGCACCCCGTCCGCGCAGCCGGCCCTCGACGTCACCGTCTTCGACGCCGTCGTGCGCCAGCACCAGGTCACCGGCGCCACCGAACAGGTCGCCGGGGTCATGAACAGCATCGGCTACGACAACGGCCTGCCCGCGGCCCGCTCGCACCTCAACCACCCCCACGGTGTGGCGGTGGACGCGCACGGCACCGTCTACATCGCCGACACCTACAACAACCGCATCCGCAGGGTCGATCAGGCGGGCGTGCTCGTCGAGGTCGCCGGTGACGGCCGGGCCGGATACAGCGGCGACCGCACCCCTGCCGTACACGCCTCGCTCCACCATCCGCACGCCCTCGCGGTGGACGGCGCCGGCATCCTGTATGTCGCCGACACCTACAACAACCGCATCCGGATGATCTCGGGCGACGGGACCATCCGGACCCTCGCCGGCACCGGCACCGCCGGCTACAACGGCGACGGCATCCGCGCGGAGTGGGCCCAGTTGAACCATCCCTGCGGGATAGCCGTCGATGCCTCCGGCACCCTGTATGTCGCCGACACCTACAACCATCGCATCCGGTGCATCGCAGCGGACGGGCGGATCCGCACCGTCGCCGGCACCGGCACCCCCGGCCGGCCCGGCGACGGCGGGGCGGCCGCCCCGCTCAACACACCGCACGGCATCGACATCGACGACGCCGGCACCCTGTACATCGCGGACACCCTGAACAACGTCGTCCGCCGTGTGCAGGGCGGCCGCATCACGACCGTGGCCGGCAGCGGCTCGTTCGGCACCACCGGCCGCGACGGCGGCCCCGCCCTGACGGCCACCCTCGCCGGACCGTTCGACGTGGCCGTCGACCGCCGCAGCGGCGACCTGTACATCGTGGAGGGCAGCCAGGCCGTCCTGCGGGTCACCGCACAGGCATGAACGCAGCCCGTTCTCCCCTCCGGGAGCGGACCGTGCCGGGGTCCGGCCGCCGCGCGCCGGCCGGACCCCGGGCAGGGGTGACGCCTTTTTCAGCAGCGCTTGGCCGTGACGGCCTGCCCGGCCACCGGGTCACCGGGAGCGCGCAGGGTGCCGATCGCCGCGGTGCACTCGCTCACCGTGGCCGCCGGCAGCGACCAGAACTCCTGGCCGTTGGTGGCGTTCCACCAGTCCTGGCCGACGACCTGGTCGCGGGAGTAGCTGTAGACGCCGGCGCTGACGTCGTAGTCCTTGATCTTGCTGCGGAAGCTCTGCCACACCCACACGTAGCCGTAGTTGCGCTTGCAGGAGGGCGAGTAGAACTGCTTGACGGACGCGACGTGGGCGCCGGCCCGGTTGATGTAGGCGGTGGCGCCGATCTGGTAGGCGTCCGCGCACACGCCCGCGGCCTGCGCGGTGGCGGTGAGCGGGTTGCCCGCCTCCGACGGGGCGGTGGAACGGGCCGTGAGGTGCTGCTTGGCGGGTGCCGGGGCCGGGCCCGTCCCCGCGACGGCGGAGGCCGCCGGGATCAGTGCGGCGGCGGAGGCCGCCGCGACGACCAGGATGCTGCGAGCACGCATGAGAAAGTTCCCCCTTGCTCCAAATGACGGTGTCGCTGGTGACGATCAGGCACGCCGGACAGCACACAAGGCACGGCAAACCACCGTGAAAGCCTTCACACCCCGTGAAGAGCACTGTCCACGCGTATCGGTCATCAGGTAAGACCGCGCGGGCCGCCGGATGGTTGTAGCGCAGACCACATCCGCTGCACGACCCACTCCCCCTCCCCTCGGGCAAGGCCCCCACCAGCACAAACACCCGTCACGCGAGCAGGGCGACCCGGCCGCCGCCCACGGGAGACGGCGCCTTCAGGTGCGCGCCGCGCTCCTCCGTACGCCCCTGCCGGCATCCGGGGCGGCCGCAACATCCCTCCCGCGTCGCAGAGTTGGGTTCGTTCTCAACAGGGCGCGCCGGGGCCGGTGTCGGGCATGATCGAGGTCATGGAGAACGCGCATCTGCCGACCACCGAGGCGGCCGTCACCGCGGTCCGCGCGATCGCGAAGGAGTACGCGCTGGAGGTGTCGGTCACCGACGACATCGGCGCGGACCAGACCTCGCGGCGCACGTCGGCCGGCGTCTTCGCCGTACTCGACGCCGACGGCTCACTGCCGCACGAGGCGTTCGTGGAGCTCGGGGGGGCGCCGTCGGTGAGCGTGCACCTGTTCCCGGAGGACGACGCGAAGATCACCGTGGACGGGGTGGACTTCCACGACGTGCCGCGCGACTCGGTCCCCGCGTTCCTCAGGTCCGTCTACGGCGGCCTCGCCTACACCAAGGGCCGGGTGTTTCCTCCCGGCCTGCGGCTCGTGGTGCCGCTGCCCGGCGACGAGACCTACCAGGAGTTGGTGCCGGGGATGATACGGCTGACGCCGTGGCTGTCCCGCATCATGCGGGACTAGACGGGGAAGGGGCGGCCCGGAGTTGTGCTCGGCGGCCGTCGTGAAGCCCCGCGGGCGCCAGGGGCCCGCCCGCCCGCGGCCGGCTTCGGGCCGTCTGCCCCGCCCGGTCTGTGGGCCATACGGTCCATCGAGGACCTGCGTCCGATGGATGCGGTCGCTGGGTCCGATGCGGCGGCCGCCCGGCTGGGACACCTTCCTTGCGGTGGCGGGATGGCGCTGCCCGAGGAAGAGGCCGGTGCCGTGGCGGTTCCACACTCCCCTTGCCTTTGATGGCCTGTGGCTGCAACGAAAGGCGTGTGATGCGTGAGCGACCGATCGTCGTGTTCGACGTCAACGAGACCCTGCTCGACCTGGACGCGCTCCGCCCCGTCTTCGAGAGGATCTTCGACGATCCCGCCACCCTGCGCCTGTGGTTCGCCCACCTGATCACCTACTCCGAGGCGCTCACCCTCAGCGGCGTGTACGTCCCGTTCACCGACATCGGCGGCGCCGTGCTCC
>NZ_LMWH01000280.1 GCF_001507435.1 Streptomyces sp. NRRL F-5122 | reverse complement strand
CACGATCAGCGACGCCGACACCGCCGAACTCACCGACCGGTTCGCCGCCATGCCGCCCCACCCCGAGGTCCCCGCCGCCCTGCGCCGCCTCAACGACCACGGCTTTAGGCTGTTCACGCTCACCAACAACACGCCGGAGATGTCCGGGCGGCAGCTGGAGCGGGCCAGCCTGAGCGATCTGTTCGAGCGCCGCTTCAGCGTCGAGGCCGTGCGATGCCACAAACCGGCACCGGAGGTCTACCACTCGGTGGCCGGCGCACTCGAGGTCGATCCCGGTGCCATCTGCCTGGTGGCGTGCCACGTCTGGGACACGATCGGCGCCGCGGCGGCCGGCTGGCAGACGGCGCTCATCCTCCGCGAGGGCAACGCACCACTCGACGTCGGCCCGCAACCCGACTACATCGGGCAGGACCTCGATGCGATCGCCGACCAGTTGATCGAGCGGTTCTGAGCGCGTTGCCGAGGCTGCTCGGCTGGGGCGCTTTGCGACGAGGGCATAAAGCAGCATGGCCCTGCCAAGACATTCTTCGGCCGGGCATATCAGCAGGTCCGAGTTCACGGTCCGGTCGCCGCGTGGATGGTCACTGCCGGTTTCTACGGCATCCGTCTGGCGGCCGAGGTTCAGCAGCTCATTCACGGCGGATTGGGGGCGATACTCGGCGGCTGAGTGATGCCCTGCGGGGCGGGGTGGCGGGCGCGTCCGGTCTGCCCCACCGGTCGCGGCCCGAGTTCGGCTACGTCGGCCACGCTGGCCGGCCTGCGCGCGGAGGACGGCGGGGACGTCCTACGGGAGATCTCCCCGCACACCGACATGAAGATGCGCCACATCGCCGAACTCATCGTGTAGTGGGCCCTGACGGGACACCTCGCGGGCAATATCCGCCACAAGCTGTTAACGCAGCATGGAGACGCGCGCGACCCTGCGCCCCCGAACCCGGCTGACCGGTGCTCAGCCCCTGGCGCTGTCGTCAGGAACGCGCGAGCCGGGCCGCGAGATAGGGTGCGGTGGCGCTGCGGCGGGCCCTCGCCACCTTGGCCGGCGGGCCTGCCGCGACCACCCGCCCGCCCGCGTCGCCGCCGCCCGGACCGAGGTCGATGACCCAGTCGGCGGTGGCGATCGTGTCCAGGTCGTGCTCGACGAGGACGACCGTGTTGCCGGCGTCGACGAGCTGGTGCAGCTGTCGCAGCAGCAGCGCGATGTCCGAGGGGTGCAGCCCCGCCGTGGGCTCGTCGAGCAGGTAGAGCGCGTGCCCGCGGCGGGCTCGCTGCAGTTCGGTGGCCAGTTTGATGCGTTGCGCCTCACCGCCGCTGAGTTCCGTCGCGGGCTGGCCCAGCCGCAGGTACCCCAGTCCCACCTCGCGCAACGTCTCCAGACTGCGGGAGGCGGCCGGGACGTCGGACAGGAACTTGGCGGCGGCGTCGACGGACAGCGCCAGTACTTCCGCGATGTTCTTGCCGCGATAGGTGACTTCCAGCGTTTCGGCGTTGTACCGGGCGCCTCCGCAGGTCGGGCACGGCGCGTAGGTGCCGGGCAGGAACAGCAGTTCCACCGCGACGAATCCTTCACCCTGGCAGGTCTCGCACCGCCCTTCGGGCACGTTGAAGGAGAACCGCCCGGCCGAGTAGCCGCGCGCCCTGGCTTCGTCCGTCGCCGTGTACAGCTTGCGCACCGCGTCGAACATCCCGGTGTACGTGGCCAGGTTGGACCGGGGTGTTCGGCCGATGGGCCGTTGGTCGACCCGGACCAGCCGGTCGAACGACTCGACCCCCGACGCGTCCTGGACGTCGACCTCCAGCTGCGCCTCGTCGGGTTCCTCGGGTACGAGTCCGAGGTGGCCGCGGACGACCTCGGCGAGCACCTGCGTCACCAACGTCGACTTTCCGGAACCGGACACGCCCGTCACCGCCGTCAGTACGCACAGCGGTACGTCGACGGACACGTCGTGCAGATTGTGGCGGGAGACGCCGCTCAGGTGCAGCCAGCCGTGCGGTGTGCGCGGGCGGTGATCGAGCGGCTGGGCGCGCCCGAACAGGTACTGGCTCGTGGCCGACTCCCCGACCCGCTCAAGACCGGCGACCGGGCCGCTGTACAGCACGCGTCCGCCGCCCTCGCCCGCACCGGGGCCGATGTCGACCACCCAGTCCGCCCGCCGTACGACGTCCATGTCGTGCTCCACGACGAACAGCGAGTTGCCCGCCGCCTTGAGGCGGTCCAGCACGTTCAGCAGCGGTTCCGCGTCAGCCGGGTGCAGGCCCGCGGAGGGTTCGTCGAGGACGTAGACGACGCCGAACAGCCCCGAGCGCAGCTGGGTGGCGATCCGCAGGCGCTGCGCCTCGCCTGGCGACAGGGTCGTCGAACGGCGCCCGAGGCTGAGATATCCGAGGCCCAGGTCGAGCAGTACGTCGACCCGCGCGACCAGATCACCGCAGATCCGGACCGCGACCTCGGTCGTTTCCCCGGATCGGGCGGTCGGCGTGGTGGCGTCGGCCTCGGACCGCCCCGCGACGGGCCGCAGCAGCGCCACGACCTCGGTGAGCGGCATCGCGTTGATCTCGGCGATGGAACGTCCGGCGAAGGTCACGGCGAGTGCCTCGGGCCGCAGTCCGCTGCCGTGACACTCGGGGCAGGGCACACTCCTGACGAACCGGAGCGCCCGTTCGCGCATCTTCTCGCTCTTGGAGTCGGCGAGGACGTGCATGACGTGCTTGCGGGCGCTCCAGAACTTGCCCTGATAGCCGTAGTCGACGCGGTCCTCCTCCGGCTCGATGTACACGGAGGGCTGTTCGTCCGTGTACAGCAGCCAGTCCCGGTCCTTCTTCCTGAGCCTGCGCCACGGTCGGTCGATGTCGATCCCCAGGCCGCTCACGACACTGCGCAGGTTGGCGCCCTGCCAGGCGCCTGGCCAGGCGGCGATCGCCCCCTCGCGGATGCTCAGCGAGGGGTCCGGGACGAGCAGGTCCTCGGCGACGTCGTGCACGACGCCCAGTCCGTGGCACTCCGGGCAGGCGCCGGCCGCGGTGTTGGGTGAGAACGACTCGGCTTCCAGCCGTGCGGCCCGGGGCGGATAGGTGCCGGCGCGGGAGTACAGCATGCGCAGCAGATTGGACAGCGTGGTGAGGGTGCCGACCGTCGAGCGCGAGCTGGGCGACCCGCGTCGCTGCTGCAGGGCCACGGCCGGTGGCAGCCCGGTGATTTCCTGGACGTGCGGTGCGCCGACCTGTTGCAACAGCCTTCGTGCGTACGGTGCTACGGACTCGAAGTAGCGCCGCTGGGCTTCCGCGTAGAGCGTGCCGAACGCGAGCGAGGACTTGCCCGAACCGGAGACGCCGGTGAAGGCGACCATCGCGTCCCGCGGAACGTCGACATCGATGTTCCGCAGGTTGTTCTCACCGGCGCCCCGGACATGCACGAAGGGGTCGGTCGCGTCCTTGTCCACCATTCCTGATTACCTGATCACGCCGGGAACCGCGCGACAGGCGCCGTCACCGGGCCCCGCTCACACGAGCGCTCTTCCGCTGCTCGGCGACAGCATTGATCCTGCCTCCAAGACAGACTCGCTCGTGGTGATCCAGACGAAACGGCCTAGGCCAGGCCTAGGCCCGCCGCGGGCCGATAACGCCGAGTGTCAGTTCGTGAAGCCGGCGGCCGGTGGTAGTGATGTCGTATCGGCGCGCGTTACCGAGAGCCGCCTTAAGGCGGATCAGGCACAGGCCGGCTGCTGGATGGCCGTGAGCGTCCGGCCGGCTCCGTCCTCGCTTGCCATGTGGCGTGCCGCTCGCGCGGCGGCCCGGGTGTAGGACTGCTGCTTCACCACATGGTCGAGGGCGTCGGCGAGGCGTTCGGCCGTCAGTCCACGGAAGGGGATCGGGTCGGTCGCGGCGCCCAGTGCGGCAAGGCGCCCGGCCCAGAACGGCTGATCCGCACTCACCGGTACGGGGACCGCGGGCACTGCGGCGCGCAGTGCGGCGGCCGAGGTGCCGGCGCCGGCGTGGTGGACGACCGCGGCCAGCCGGGGGAACAGCAGCGCGTGGGGGACGTCCCCGATGGTGAGGACGTCGTCGCCGTCGGCCGCGAGGTGGGCGCTGCCGGCTTGGAGGATGCCGCGCAGCCCGGCGCGGCGCAGGGCGTGCACGGCGAGGCGGCTCAGCCGGTCCCCGTCGCCGGCCGCCATGCTCCCGAAGCCGATGAGGACGGGTCGGGGCCCGGCGCGAAGGAAGTCCTCCAGGTCCGCGGGCAGTTGTTGTGCCGGATCGTGGTGGGGCCACCAGTTGCCCACCACCTCAAGGCCCGGGCGCCAGTCGCGGGGGCGGGGCACCAGCGCGGTGCTGAAGCCGTGCAGGATCGGCCAGTTCGCCTTTTCGCTGCGCCGACGCATCCGGGACGGGGACAGGGGCGGCAGCTGGAGGCGGCGGCGCAGTGTGGTGACCGCCTGCGCGTAGACGTGGTCGGCCATGCGGCAGGCGAGGTGTGCGGCCATGCGGTTGGCGGGGCGGCCCAGTGAGCGGGTGCCGGTGACGACGGGCGGGAAGTCGCCGGTCGAGGCGGTGGGTTGGAGGTAGACACCCAGGCTCGGTGTGCCGGTGGCCTCGGCGAGGTGCCAGCCGAGCGGGGCCGTGGTCGTCGACAGCAGGAGCAGGTCCGTGCCGTCGGCGAGTGCGTCGGCGAAGCCTTGAGCGAGTTCGGTGACGAATCCGGCAGCGGCCTGCATCAGTTCCCGCTTGCCCCTGACGCCGCCGTGCGCCTGCGGGTCGGCGGGAAGTGGGCGCCATGCCAGGCCGGCGTCGCGTGCGAGACAGGCGAAATTGTCCCCGGTGGCCAGGGCGACGTCGTGGCCGGCTCGGCGCAGTGCGGCGCCCAGGCCCGTGTAGGGGGCGACGTCGCCGCGTGATCCGGCCGCGGCGATCAGGATCCTCATCCGTCCTCCTCTATGCCGCCAGGTCCGCCCGTGTGGCGGGCTGCGTTGGCGTGGATGGCCTGGCGCAGGTAGGCGGCCAGGCCCGGGCGCTGCTGCGAGGGCGGTACGACCAGGGCGAAGGCGCGCGGGTCGGCGGTGAAGTCGTCCGCGATGCGCCGGTGCATGTCGGGCGGGCAGGAGGTGAACCAGCGTGAGATGTGCAGGCGGTGCTCCTCGGCGAGGTCCATGGCCCGCTCACCCCCGCCGGGCTCCTGCTCGTCGAAGGCCGCGAGCAGCTCCGCGCGCCAGGCGGCGGCCTCGTTCATGAGGTGCCGCCAGTCCTCCTTGGTGTGGGCGGCCGCGCGCGCCATCGCCTCGCGCTGTCCGTCCGAGTTGGCCCACTTCAGCTCCGCCTCGGTGGCGTAGCTCAGGTCGAAGGCGACCTCGCCGAAGACTTCGAAGCGTTCCTGCGGAGTCAGCGCCACCCCGGTCTGCTGGACCTGTATCGCCCGTTGTGCCACCTCGGCCAGCCGCTGCAGCCGGGCGATCTCCTCACTCAGCTGGCGCTGCCGGGCCCGTAGCTGCTCCAGGGCGTTCGGCTGCGGGTCCTTGAAGATCGCGGCGATCTGATCGAGGGAGAAACCGAGTTCGCGGTAGAAGAGGATCTGCTGGAGACGGACCAGGTCCGCTTCGCTGTAGAGCCGGTAGCCGGCGTGGCTGCGGCCGCTGGGCGAGAGCAGCCCCGCCTTGTCGTAGTGGTGCAGCGTCCGTACCGTCACCCCGGCGAACGCCGAGACCTGTCCCACGGAGTAGCTCATCCGCCTCCCCCTTTCGTCCTATACAGCCTTCAGCCTGACGTAAGGGGAGGGTCAACTCGCGGTCGCCGCCGTCAGGCCTACAGTTCCCATGGCTTCCGCGCCTACCTGCGTCAACGCGGCATCGCGCACACCATCGCGGAGGCGACGGACCGGCAGCGGCACCGGCACCGGCACCGGCACCGGCACCGGCACCGGCACCGGCACCGGCACAACCGTGGCCCTGCGGGGCTGGCGGCCGCCAGGGTTCGGCCGGGAGACCTGCCGCCTCAATATCGTCGAACGCTGCTTTGACCGCTTCAAGGCCTTCCGCGGCATCGCCACCAGATACGGCCGCGCCTACGAAGCAGCGGTCGCACTCGCATCGTTCCCGTCCTGGGCGCAAGAGACGGGCCCCGCTGCTCCCCCCTCTCGTGTTTGACATCACCGAAGGCCATCCACCATGCTTCCATTAATTCATTAGTACAAGCATGGTGGAACCGAGGAAGGCGATGTGATCGACTACCGGATCGACCGTGGCAGCGGTGTTCCGGCCTACGTGCAGATCGTGGAGCAGACCGAACGGGCGCTCCGGATGGGCACCCTGCAGGTCGGGGACAAGCTGCCCACGGCCAAGGAGGTAGTGGCGGCGACCGCCATCAACCCCAACACCGTGCTGCGGGCCTACCGCGACATGGAGCAGGCCGGCCTGGTCGAACTGCGCCGCGGCCTCGGGACCTTCGTGACACGGTCGCTCGCCCGGCCCGGCGTGGAGGACGACTCCCCGCTGCGCGGGGAAATCGCCGACTGGGTCACGCGCGCACGGGCCGCGGGGCTGGAGCGGGCCGATGTCCTCGCCCTGGTCACAGCCGCCCTGGACGCCTACGACAGCAAGCACGACAGCACAACCCCGGGTGACCGGGAGCGAAAGAAGGAGGACGCATGACCGGGCCTGACGCGTCGGTCGCGCTGTGCGCCAGGGGGCTGGGATTCCAATACCGGCGGCGGGGCGGCCGGGCCCTGCAGGACTGCGAGTTCACGGTGCCCGGCGGTCGTATCACGGCACTCGTCGGACGCAACGGTGCCGGCAAGAGCACCCTGCTGCACCTGGCCGGCGGCCTGCTGCGACCCGGATCCGGGCAGTTGCGTGTGCTGGGTGCCGTACCCGGCACGTCCGAGGCCCGCGCCCGTGTTGCTCTGCTCACCCAGGACAAGCCGCTCTATCCGCGTTTCACCGTGGCGGACACCCTGTTGATGGGCGAGAAGCTGAACTCCTCGTGGGACCGGACCACCGCCGAGCGGATCGTCCGCGAGGGCGACATCCCGTTCCACGCCCGCATCGGCGAGCTGTCCCCCGGGCGGCGCACTCGCGTCGCGCTCGCCCTGGCGCTGGGCAAGCGACCCGAACTCCTTCTTCTTGATGAGCCGTTGGCCGACCTCGATCCCGTAGCACGAGGCGAGATCATGGCGGGGCTGATGGCCGAGGCCGCGGAGCGCGGCATCAACATCGTGCTGTCCTCGCACGTCCTGCCCGAACTCGAGGAAATCTGCGACTGGGTGCTGGTCCTGCAGGACGGCCGCATCAAGCTGAGCGAGGACGTCGAGGACTTGCGCCAAAGCCATGCCGTACTGATCGGAGCCGCCGACCAGGCCGGCACGCTGGCCGGACAGCACACCGTGGTGCAAAGCCGTACCAGCGGCAGACAGCTGACCGCCCTGATACGGCGGCACGGACCGCTGCGCGGCGACTGGCACGTCGAACGGCCCAGGCTGGAGGACGTCCTGATCGGCTACCTCCAGCCAGGTGAGCCGGGGCACCCCGCGCCCGCCGAGCGGACTAAGGCGGCGGCATGAAGGGCTCCTTCTGGCTCGCATGGCGCCAGCAGCGCGTGTCGGCCGGTATCGGCGCGGCCGCCCTCGTCGTCGCCGCGGCGATCGCTGCGTACTACCGCTCAGGCATGCTGGACGCCCTGCACAGCGGGCTGTTCGACCACTGCGCCACCGGGCCGCTGTACTGCACGCGGTCCGACACCGGCCTGCCGCTGCTGCTGGACATCGAGCCGCTGAAGTACCTCGGAGCGCTGAACATCGCCCTGCCTGTCGTCATCGGCGTCTTCTGGGGCGCCCCGCTGCTGGGCCGCGACCGGGAACTGGGCACACACCGCATGGTCCTCGCTCAGGGCGTGAGCCCCGGTCAGTGGTTCATCTCCCGGTTCGCCCTGGCCGCAGCGATCACCACCATCCTCTCGGGGCTGGCCGCGGGTGTGTTCGCCTGGTGGTGGCGGCCGGCCGCCGACCGGAGCTACGGCCTGTTCTGGTACGACAACACGGCTCTGAGCGGCTCGGGTCCCCGCGTCGTGGCGGCCGCCTTGTTCGGCCTGGCTGCCGGCACCCTGCTGGGCCTGCTGGCCCGCCGGGTCCTGGCAGCGATGGGTCTGACCCTTCTGGTGACGGGCGTGCTGACGCTCCTACTGGAGTGGACGCACTGGGCCCGGCTGCTGGTCCCACCACACACCTACGTCAGCGCCGGCAGCATCCCCAAACCGCCGATGGGTGAGAAGTGGTCGGCCGGCAACTACGGCCTGATCACCGCTACCGGCCGCCACGACGACGTGTTGAACTGCCCCTACCCGTCCGGCGCCCAGCTCAAGGAGTGCATGGCGGCGCACGGGTACGTGGCCCGCTTCTACGAGGCCAACCCGGCCGGCGACTACTGGACCTTCCAGTGGATCGACACCGCCGTCCTCGGCGGCCTCGCCGCTCTCCTCACGGTCGTCACCGTGCTGCTCCTGCGCCGCCGCGTCTGACGGCCCGCAATCACATCAGGCCCCATCACTTTCATCCTTTCTTTTCCATTCCGTCCCCTTAATCCCCTTCACCCCTTATCGGGATCCCCTTTTCGCACGGAGGTCGATCCGTCATGCCCGCTGACGCCAAGACGCCGAAAAAGCTGTGCAGCAACCGCGCCGCCCTCACCCACAAGACCGGTTACGCCCTGCGCCATCCCGGCCGCGTCGTCCCGTACCTGCGCCGGGCCGGCCGGGACGCGTGGCTGCGCCTGAAGCATCCCGACCACGTCGGCTACTACCGGGCCGTGATGGCCTCGGACACCCGCCGCAACCCGGAAGCCGCGGTCGGCAGCCAAACCCACGACCGCTGGCTGGCACTCGGGCAGATGCAGTTCGACTACCTCATCGAGCACGGGCTGCGCCCCGACCACCGCATGCTCGACATCGGCTGCGGCAACCTGCGCGGCGGCTGGCGCTTCATCAGCTACCTCGGCACAGGCAACTACTACGGCATCGACATCTCGCCCGACATCCTGATGGCCGCGAAGAAGACCCTGATCGAGCGCCGTCTGCAGGACAAGCTGCCCCATCTGACCATCACCGGCGACCTCACCCTGGACTTCCTGCCCGACGGCCACTTCGATGTCATCCACGCGCACAGCGTCTTCTCCCACTCCCCGCTGGAGGTCATCGACCAGTGCCTGGCGCACGTCGGACGTGTGCTGAGCGACACCGGGTTCTTCGACTTCACCTTCGACCGCACCGAGGGCGCCGAACACCAGGTACTGCGCGAGGACTTCTACTACCGCACCGACACCCTCCTGGCCCTGGCGCGGCGGCACGGTCTGCACGCGCAGTTCATGGAGGACTGGGAGAAGCGCCCGCACGGCCAGTCGAAGATACGTGTCAGCCGCTCGCCCCTGCCCACCGCCTGAATCGGCGCTGGTTGCGACATGCCGTCCGACAGGCCTCTTCCCCCGCAGCAGAGCGGGCCGGCGCGCCTGGCCGCAATAGACGGGCTCCGCATGGTGGCAGCGGTCATGGTGGCCGCGTACCACTTCCTCGGGACACCCACGCCGCACTTCTGGGGAAGGACCGCGCTGCGGGACTTCGCGCCGCTTCTGCATGAGATCAGCCGCTACGGCTGGCTCGGCGTCGAGTTCTTCTTCGCCATCAGCGGCTTCGTCATCTGCATGAGCTGCTGGGGGCGGACTCCCGCACAGTTCACCGTCTCCCGCATCGCACGGCTCTTCCCGGCCTACTGGTGCGCCGTGCTCCTCGTCGTCGCGCTCGTCCTCATCTCACGGATGGGCCACTGGCCCGCCGCCACCCGCATCGACCCTCGTACGGTCCTGGGAAACCTGACGATGGCTCCGGGACCGCTGGGGCTCGAACTGGTCGACAAAGTCAGCTGGACACTCTGGGTGGAGGCCCGTTTCTACCTCCTGATGGCCGTGCTGCTCGTCTTCGGACTGTCGTATCGACGGGTGTTGGCCTTCTGCGGAGCCTGGCTCCTGGCCGGTGTCATCGCTCTCGAACTCAAGTCGCCGCTGCTCGACGAATTCATCCTGCCTCGATACACCGGCCTCTTCGTCGCCGGAATCATCCTCTACCTCATGCACAGGTTCGGACAGAGCCTCCTGCTGTGGCTGCTGCTGTGTTTCGCCTGGTCCTACGAACTCACCGTGCTCGAATTCCGGGTGGCCGACCATGCCACCGTGCCCCCCGGCGAAAGCCCACCCTCCTGGGTCGTGTGCGCAGCCGTACTCACGGTCTGCCTCGGGCTGCTGGCGCTGGCCGGTCTGCAAGGACCACTGGCGAAGCTGCGATGGCGCTGGCTCATCACCGCCGGGGGGCTCACCTACCCCTTCTATCTGGTCCACCAAAGCATCGGAATTCCATTGGCCAAAGGTCTGGTTCGGGCATTTCCGAGCCTGGGGCCGTTGCCTTCGATCGCGGTTTCCGTCAGCTGCATGCTGGGGCTGTCCCTGCTGATGCACCTCATGGTGGAACGCCGGCTCGGACGCCTTCTGAGGCAACGGCTGACCCGGGACATGCGGCCTCGGAGCCTGCGCGTGAAGCCTGTTTCCACTCCCCTGCGGTAGTCCCACGACTACGCCCGAAGAAGGATCCCGCATGCCCTTCCACACGCGTACAAGACGGCCCCGAATACTCTTCGCCGCCGCAACAGCGGTGGCCACCGTCCTGGCCGTCGTACTGAGTCTGGCCCTGACGGTCACGACCTACGATCACACCTCGCCCCGCGCAGCCCGGGCAAAGGCATCGGGATCGGTGGCCGGAGACGTCGACTGCCGCACGGTGAAGTGCGTGGCCCTCAGCTTCGACGGCGGCCCCAGCCCGACGACCCCCCGGCTGCTGGACATCCTCCAACACGACGGTCTGCACGCCACGTTCTTCGTGCAGGGCAAGGGCCACATCGCGAGATACCCCGACATCCTGCGCCGCATCTCGGACGAGGGGCACGAGATCGGCGACCACACCTGGAACCACAGGAGGCTGACGGACCTCAGCAAGGCCGACGCCCGACAGGAGCTGACCCGGACGCAGGACGCCATCGAGCAGATCACCGGCACCAGGCCCGTCCTGATGCGTCCCCCGGAGGGCCGAACCAACCGCAAGGTGGCCGCGATCTGCCGGGACCTGGGGCTCGCGCAGGTGCTGTGGAGCGTCACGGCCAAGGACTACGAGACGACCGACTCGGCCCTGATCACCAAGAGGGTGCTCGACCAGACGCACCGCGACGGCATCATCCTGCTGCACGACCTGCACAAGGGGACTGTGCCCGCGGTACCGGGGATCATCAAGGCGCTCGAGCAGCGCGGCTACACCATCGTCACCGTCTCGCAGCTCCTCGCCCCTGCCAAGCCCCTACCCGGCATGGTCTACCGGCCGTAAAGGAGCGCCGCGAGCGCGTCCTTGAGCACGGTGTGTGCGGACGATCGCGGGTTCGGGGAACGGCCGGCACAGGTGCGGGCTCGCGGGTCACGAGGCGAGGTGGAGGTGTTGTCCGATCCTGTCGGTCGGCCCGTACGCCGCCGGGTGGGCGATCTCCGGTTCCTGTGCGGGGTCCGACCCGAGCGGCGGATCCGGGCAGGGCCGGCGCCCGTAGAACTCCGTGCGGCGCGGCCCCCGTGCGTGACGTGATCGGCCGGGGTACGGCTCGCCAGTTCACGGCTTCTTGGTGGCCCGGTGCACGAAAGCGGGAGGAAGGTTCGGCCACACCGTCCTCGAGCGTTCCAACCGGTCGAAGCGGTAGGCGAGTTCGGTGGTGAAATGACGGGCGGGCGGAGTCCAGGCCGCGTGCAGATAGGCGAAGGTGGTGAACCGGCCACCGGGCGCGAGGACTTCGGTCACGGCGTCCAGGATGTGCACGCGCCGCTCGCGCGGCATGACCGTCCACGGCAGCCCGGAAACCACCACGTCGACCGGTTCGCCCACCGTCGCGGCCAACTCGGCGGCCGACCTCTGTACCACGGTGAGCCGTGTGTCGCGCCGGGTGGCCGACAGCCGGGCCGCGAGCACCGGGTTGAGCTCGACCGCGACGACTCGTGCGTCGGGCACGAGCCGAGCAAGGATCGCGTCGGTGAACACCCCGGTCCCCGGACCAAGTTCCACAACGAGCCGGGCACGCTCCAGACCGATGCCCTCGGTCATCGTAAGCGCCAGCCGTCGTGAACTGGCGGCTACGGCACCGGTCGTGATCGGTCGTCTCAGGAACTCGGTGGTGATCGACATGGCGGCCATGCTGAAGGTGCCCCCAGTGACCGGACGTCGTATCCCCGGCCCGTGTCCGTACGACTGCGGGAGGACCCCGCGACGCCCCGCAGGACGATGCGGGTCAGCGGGCCCCGGCCGTAGCGTGAGGCGGTGCATCGGCTGATCGAGACCCTGCCCCGCCTGCGACGCAGCCACCCGTGGCTGACGGACATCCTGCTGGTCGTGCTGGTGGCCGTGCCCCCGGTGATCCGCTCGCAGCCGGGCTGGCGGCCTGTCTGGGTACAGGCGGGGATGTATGCCGCCCTGGTGCTGCCTCTGCTGTGGCGCCGCCGTCGGCCGGTGCTCGTCGCGGCCCTGGTGACGGCGGCGTTCTGGGCGCAGTACCTCGGACAGGTGTGGGGAGGGGAACCGGGGCGCGGCGCCGTCGCCCTGGCCGCGGTCCTGGCCACCCTCACGGTGCGTGGACTGCGCCGGGCCGCCGCGGCGACGGTGGTCTGTGCCGCAGGCTGCGTTGTGCTGTGGATTCCCGCCTGGCAGCGGCAATCCACGGGCCCGGACGGCCGCGGTGCCTGGCTCACCTCGCTCGCGGTGGCGCTCCTGCTGGCCGGGGCGTGGGTGTTCGGCGAGTACGTCCGCGCTCGGCGTGCCTATATCGCCGAGTTCGAACGCAGGGCCGAGCTGGCCGAGTCGGAGCGTCTCGCCCTGGCCCGGATCGCCGTCGCCGAGGAGCGGGCGCGCATCGCCCGCGAGATCCACGATGTCCTCGCCCACAGTGTGAGCGTGATGGTGCTGAACGCGGAGGGCGGCAGGCTGATGCGGCAGGTCGATCCCGCCGTCGTCGACCGCACCCTCGGTGTCATCAGCGCGACCGGCCGTGAGGCCCTGGGCGAACTGCGCCGGCTGCTGGAGGTGCTGCGTACTCCCGACGCGGACGCCTCAGCCGACGGCCCCGGCTCTGCACCCGGTGGGACCACCGAGTCCCTTGCGGCCGAACTGCGGCGGCTGGTCGGACGCCTCAACACGAGCGGCATGCGCGCCCGGCTGGACTTTCACGGAGAGCGGGGCGGTCTTCCTGCGGATCTCGCCATGCAGGCGTACCGCATCGTGCAGGAGGCGCTCACCAACGTCGTCAAGCACGCGCCACCGGACGCCACGATCCAGGTACGGGTCGACACCGGAACCGAGGGGCCCGGGCGGCTGGTCCGCGTCCGGGTGGAGAACTCGGCCGGAGCCGGAGGGCAAGCCGCCGCAGAGCGCCCCGCCAAGCTGTTCTCCTCCGGTCGCGGACTCACCGGCATGCGCGAACGCACCGCCCTGTACTGCGGGAGCGTCGACGCCGGGCCCACGCCCGACGGCGGCTACTGGGTCGCCGCCACGCTGCGCCCCGCCGAACCCAAGCCCGCCACGGCGACCCCATGAGCGGCCGAACCCCGGCCCCGGCTCCCCCTGCGTCATCGTCCCGGGTGCTGATCTGCGACGACCAGCAGCTGATCCGGATGGGGCTGCGCATGGTCATCGACAGCCAGCCCGATCTCACCGTGGTGGGCGAGGCCGCCGACGGCGACGCGGCGATCGCGAGCGTGGCCGCCCTGGAGCCGGACCTCGTCCTGATGGACGTACGCATGCCGGGTCTGGACGGGCTCGCCGCGACCGAACACCTCTGCGCGCAGCCCAATGGGCCCCAAATCCTCGTCGTCACCACCTTCGACCTCGACGAGTACGCCTACGCGGCCCTGCGTGCCGGCGCGAGCGGCTTCCTCGTCAAGGACGCCCCCGCCGAGGAGATCCTGGTGACCGTCCGTGCGGTGCTGCGGGGCGAGGTCGTGGTGGCACCCTCGCTCACCCGGCGCCTGGTCGAACGCTTCGTCCTGCAAGCGCCCGCGTCCATAGCCGCCCAGCACGACCGCCTGGCCGCGCTCACCGAGCGGGAACGAGAAGTTTTGACCTTGGTCGCCAGAGGACTGGCCAACGGCGAGATCGCCGACCGCCTCTTCGTCGGGGAGACGACCGTCAAGACCCACCTCGGCCGCGTCCTGACCAAACTCGGCCTCCGGGACCGTATCCACGCGGTGATCTTCGCCTACGAAAGCGGACTGGTACGGGTCGGGGACTGAAACGGCGAGAAGCAACCCACCGGGTGACCCGCATCGCTGTGGCGCGTGCTTGCCGCGTGGTACGCCACCCGCCGACAACGCCCGCGACCAACTGGCCTCGCACATGGACGAGTTGCATAGGCAGAGACAACGGAAGCAAGGAGGTGAAGCTGTCACGCGCCACCTCGTGAGCCCTGGCTGCAGCAGCCGGTGGTCGACGAACACACCGTCACACGACCCTCAACCGGATATATGTCTTCGGCCACCGGCCCGTCATCGCACTCACCCTGATCTGGCCGCTGACCCGGCACCCCGTCCTGTACGTGCGGGCGGCCGTCGCGATGCTCACGTCCGAGAACGGCCGGCCGCATCGCCTTTGCCGCGTTCCCCGTGGCACCACAGCGCCAATCCCCAGACACTTGCCGGCATCGAGCCCAACGCCGCCCAGGAGTGAAAGGGACGTGCAGCCTCGCTGCGCGAAGCCGGTTAGCATGAGCGGGCAGTGGGGCCAGGCGGTGCCGCACACAAACGGGCAGACGCCCTGGCACACGAGGTGACCCGATGACGTCATTGCTGGTCTACGCGACTTACCTCATAGTCGCGGTGTTGTACGTCTATGCCCTGGTCGACTGCATCAGAACGCCTGTGTCACGCATTCGCATGCTGCCCAAAGCCGGCTGGCTGATCATCATGATCCTGTTCCCTGTTTTGGGCGCCATCGCCTGGCGCAACCTGGGCAAGCGCTCCGCTTTCGCGGAGGATCGAACGGCTGCCGCCTGAGCTCTCCCTCATCGCTTACGACCAACTGATCGTTTCAGAATGAGTTGAGCTACGGCTCCTGCGCTCGGTGATCTTGGTCAGGAGGGTGTCCGGAGTGCCTGCTGGTCTTGTTCCCGACGACGTGTGGGGGCGGGTGGCTCCGCTGCTGCCACCGGCCGCCATCCGGGGCGGCTGCGTTTCCTAACCGAGCGGCAGTCGCCGGCAACCTATACGTGCTGCTGCGGACCGGCGTCATCCGGCGTGACATCCCCGCGGAGACTGTGGGCTGCTCCGCAGATCAATTCGCCACAAGGACCGTACAAGAAGGACATGGGGCCGCGGGCGCTGTCATGTGCGTCGGATGATCAGCACGGCCACGTCGTCGAGGTGGTTTTCCGCGACCGCGTCGTCGAGGATGAGGTCGGCGGTCTCCTCGGCGTTCAGCCCGTCATGGACGGCTTGGGCGGCCAGCTTTCCGGCTCGCTCCAGTCCGGCATCCAGTGTCAGGGTTGGTCCTTCGACCACACCGTCGGTGACCATGACCAGCGCGGCGTCCTTGTCCAGTGTGAAGGTTTCTTCCGGGTAGTCGGCGTCGGGCAGGACTCCCAGCACCGGGCCGCCCGGC